>NZ_JBITMT010000001.1:0-1193347 GCF_044466505.1 Streptosporangium sp. NPDC049376
CTGGGGTGCGGGGTGGCCGGCGGCTGCCCCTTTTTTTGTTTGTGCCCGGCCCGGGAGTTTGTGCCTGGCCTGGGAGTGCGGGGGTGTTTGAGGGGCGCCGGGGACCGCCCCTTTCTGGGTTTCGAGGGTGGGCGGTGGGAGGGTTGGGCGGCGCCGTACGGGGTGTGCTCCGGTACTTGGAGGAGTGCTTCCCGTAGCGGAAACGAAAACGCCCTGGTCGGAGCGACCAGGGCGTTGAAGTCAAACAGGTTCAGGGGGTGACGAACAGGCCGTCGCCGACCGGACGTTCGGCACCGTCCGAGGGCTGGTTGACGACCTTCCCACGGACCACCATCGCGCTCGATCCGCCTCCGTCGAGGTTGATGGCCTGCTTGGCGCCCAGCCAGCGCATCAACTGAGCGGCCTCGACCATCGACGCTCCCACGGTGACGCCCGGGATGCGGCCGTCGATGGTGGCCAGGATCAGTCCGCCGTTCTTGGTGACGCCCGCCATCGTCCGAGGGTGACGGCGGAGCATCATGTTGAGGGAGGCCTGCCCGTCGGCGAGAGCGGTGATGTGGATTCGGCCGTTCTTGACCAGGCCTACGCCGCCCGCCATGACGTATGTCTCGGGGGTGAGGGGAACGGCCCGCCGGGTCCGCAGATCGATGACCTTGGTGTCCACCTTCACCGTCGCGGTCTCCGCGGCGTGTTCGAGCAGCCAGTCGGACATGAGGCCGGTGCCGTGCAGTACGGAGAAACCGCGCGGGACGACGCCACCCGCCTGACGGGCCGAGACGACCCTTCCCTGGGGGTCGATCACGGCCTCGGTGCCGCCGTCGGCCGCGGTCTTGGTGCCGAACTCCTCGGTGTAGAGGACGAGTTCGTCGGCGGCCGGCGCCCGGTTGACTCCCTGGATCGCGGTCTTCTCCCCGTCGGATGAAGTGGCTGTGACAGCCGACCTCAACTCGGTGATCTTGACCTTCCTGCCGTTCAGGATCAGTCCGGTCCGGCCTTCCACGGCCTCGCTGAGGAGTTTGCCGCCGACCACGGAGATCCCCATCGGATCTCCCTTGATCTCCTTGACCGTGTGGATGTTGAAGAAGCCGCCGTTGACGCCGGCGATGGCACCGACGAGCTTGCCCATCGAACTGGTGGTCTCGCGCTTGGCGATGGACTTGCCGATGCTCGTTTTGAACGATCCCCGGAAGGTTCTGGGGTCGATCGTCAGCACACGCAGGTTCCAGGGGCCGGTCGTCTCCAGGCCGTCGTCACCGAGGTAGTCGGCCTTGGCCTTGATGTCGAATCCCTTGAGTTCCTTGACCACCTTGTCCGCCTCGGCGCGCTTCTTGAACGGCCACTGCCCGACGCGGACCAGATAGCGTTCCACGGAGGGGGCGTCAGCGGCGGCGGGTTGGACGACCTTCTGGACCTCCGGGGTGAATCCGGCGGACTCGACCTCGGAGGCCTTCGCCTGGGCGGTGGCCAGACTGCCGTCCTCGTGCCCGTTGGGCATCAGCACGGCCACGGTCCAGCCCTGGGTGGATGTGCCGTGCCTTACGGTGAAAAGGTCGACTCCGGGAGCCACGTTGCGTTGCTTCGTCACCGGGGCCACTCGTTCGCCGAGCGGGAACGCCGAGGAGGGGAAGGGCAGGGTCGCCTGTCCCGCCTGGGCGGGCATCGCTGTCGCTACGAGTGTGATGGCGGAAAGCCCGACGACGAGACGTCGTGACATGAATATCTCTCCCCGTTGGTGATCAGACTGCGGCGTACCATCGTGCCGAAGATCTACCTACCGGGGTGGGCGAAACACGCTAAACGTATTGAGAAAGTGTTCTTTCCCACACGGTGTCTTTGCGGGCGAAGCCTCTCAGACCCTCTGTTACGCGAGGGACCTGCGCCAAGCGAATGGGCCGTATGGAAATCCACTTTCCATACGGCCCGTAGCTGGGACTCAGGACACGGAGTGATACACCTTGCGAAGGGTCTCGTGGACGATCCAGGTCGTTTTGGTCCCTGCGGAGAGCAGGCAGACCGAGCCCGGGGTGAGTTCGATGCTGGTGCCGTTCTCGACTTCGAGGGTCGCGCGGCCGGCCAGGACCACGAAGATCTCGTCGTTCTCCACGTCGGTCACGGTTCCGGGGGTTATCTCCCAGATTCCCCGGCTCTGCGAGCCGTCGGGCGACGACCAGAGCTCCACGGAGGAGACCTGGGGCGAGCCCGCGAGGATCTGGGCGGGGTCCAGCTCGTCGGGCGACAGCCGTACGTCTCCGGCGGGGACGGCGAAGACGCCTGCGGCGCCGACCATGCGGGCAAGGTCGGCGGCCTCGGGGACGAGGATCTCGGGCATGGGGGCCTTTCAGGTGCGGGGGTTGTCTCTCCGGAACGACTCCAGCGCCAGAAGCGCCACGTGGAGGGAGAGACAGGACTCGACATCGTCCAGGTCGATGTCGAGAACACGTTCCAGCCTACGGAGCCGGTCGTAGAAGGCGGGCCTCGACAGGTGGGCCTTCTGCGCGGCGACGGCCTTGTTGCGGCCCGCGGCCAGGTAGACGCGCAGGATTCCGGTCAGGTCGCCGCCGCGCTGGGCGTCGTGGGCCAGCAGGGAGCCGAGCTCGCGTTCGGCGAAGGTCTGCAGGCGGGCGTCGTCCCGGAGCAGGTGCAGAAGGCCACGTAGCCGCAGGTCCGGCAGCCGGTAGAAGGGGCGTCCGTCGGGTTGTCTGACGGCCACGTCCGCGACCTGCTCGGCTTCGAGGAAGCTGCGCCGTACGTCGCGGAGCGAGTCGACCACGGATCCGGCGGCCAGGACGAAGGGTGTGGCGAAGGTCATTCGCAGGCGGTCGGCGAGTGCGGTCAGCGAGGGCTCGGCGAGGGTCCGCGGGGGCAGGGGGAGCAGGACACCGACGCGGTCCTGGTCCAGGGCGCCGACAAGGGCGGGGAGGCGGGCGTCGCGGCAGGCGGAGGCGGCGGCCTCGGCCAGCTCGTCGAGCCTCACGAGCCGCTCCTGCCCTTCGAGGGAGTCGTCCTGTGGATCACACAGGCGTAGCACCACGCTGATCAGCTTGCGTCCGGTGAGCGGCACGCCGACCGCCCTGGCGCGGGCGGCGGCCTCCTCCGGGTCGGCGTAGGAGTGGGTCAGGATGCCGGTGATGATCGTGCCGTGGGCCTGGCGCTCAAGGGACTCCTGATGGCGTTCCAGCAGGCGACCCAGGGCGAGGGTGGTCGCGGCGCGCTCGGCGAGCACGACGTCACGCGGTCCTGGGATGCCCTCGCAGAGCAGGATCAGGCGGCCCCAGTCCTGGCCGCGCGCGCCGACCGTGGTGACCAGCCAGCCGGAGGAGGAGTCGTAGGCGGTCCTGCCCTCGGGGGCGACCGCCCGTGAGCGGGTCTCCCAGCTGGCCAGCAGCGTCCCGGTGTCGCGGCCCGCCGTCTCACAGGCGAGCACCTGGTGGGCGAGGTTCTCCAGCAGCACGGGGCGCCCGGAGAGGCGTGCGACCTGGCTGAGGACCTCCGCCGGGGAGGCGCCCTCGACCGACAGCTCGGTGAACACCTCGTGGAGCTGCTCTGAGGCGCGCAGCTCCTCAAGCTGGATGTCGATGATCCTGGCGTGCACCGACTCGGTGATCTGCACGAAGGGGGTCTCACGGGCGAGAGTGACCAGGGGCAGGCCGTGCTTCTCCGCGGCGTTGATCACCGATCGGGGCAGCTCCCTGATGAACTTGCGGCCCAGTTCGACGATCAGGCCGGACGCGCCGACGGCGGCCAGCTCGGCGACGTAGGCCGTCAGGCCCTCCTGGTCGTCGGGCAGCGCGATGCCGGTGGTGAGAACGAGTTCTCCGCCGCGCAGCAGGTGGGCGATGTCGGTGACCTCGCCGACGTGGACCCAGCGGACCCGGGTGCCGAGCCGGTCGGCTCCCGCGACCACCCGTGGGTTGCCCCGGCGGACGGTGTCCAGGGCGAGAACGTCGGCGATGGTTGGGAGCACTCGTTGAGAGTATCCGATCAGCCTGTAAGTTAGAATGCCGCCTGCTTTACAGCCTGAAAGGTCAACTCCCTCTTTGAGTGGACCTTTCTCTGCGTTCAGGCGGATTTCCCGCCTAATCATCAACCGCCCGGCCTCCCCGTCCACTGGCCTTAGGATGACTTGACCTTTTCTCGGCCGAACGAACGCGGTGGTGAACATGGTTGAGACTACGGACGGAACGAGACGTGGTTCCACACAGGCCGCCGGTGTGGAGGAGCTCGATCTGCGTCAGCTTCTGGCGGGGCTCACCGCCGTACGGGACGGTGACTTCGGCACCCGGTTGCCCGACGAGGGCGACGGTCTGCTCAAGGAGATCGCCACCGTCTTCAACGGGATGGTGGACCAGCTCTCCCTGTTCACCTCCGAGGTGACGCGGGTGGCCCGTGAGGTCGGCACGGAGGGCCAGCTGGGCGGGCAGGCCGAGGTGCCCGGCGTCTCCGGCACCTGGAAGGACCTCACCGACTCGGTCAACGCCATGGCGGGCAACCTGACCGACCAGGTCCGTGACATCGCCCAGGTCGCCACCGCCGTGGCCACCGGTGACCTCTCGCAGAAGATCACGGTGGACGTCCGAGGCGAGATCCTGGAGCTGAAGAACACCCTGAACACGATGGTGGACCAGCTGTCGTCGTTCGCCGACGAGGTGACGAGGGTGGCCCGTGAGGTCGGCACGGAGGGGCGGCTCGGCGGGCAGGCGGAGGTGACCGGCGTCGCGGGGACCTGGCGTGACCTGACCGACTCGGTGAACTTCATGGCGGGCAACCTCACCGACCAGGTGCGCAGCATCGCGCAGGTCACCACGGCGGTGGCCAGGGGTGATCTGTCGCAGAAGATCACGGTCTCCGCGCGGGGGGAGATCCTGGAGCTGAAGAACACCATCAACACGATGGTGGACCAGCTGTCCTCCTTCGCCGACGAGGTGACGCGGGTGGCCCGTGAGGTGGGTACCGAGGGGCGGCTCGGCGGCCAGGCGGACGTCAAGGGCGTCTCCGGCACCTGGCGCGACCTGACCGACTCGGTGAACTACATGGCGGGCAACCTCACCGACCAGGTACGGAACATCTCCCAGGTGGCGACCGCGGTGGCCAGGGGTGACCTGTCGCAGAAGATCACGGTCTCCGCGCGGGGGGAGATCCTGGAGCTGAAGGACACCATCAACACGATGGTGGACCAGCTGTCGTCGTTCGCCGACGAGGTGACGCGGGTGGCCCGTGAGGTCGGCACGGAGGGGCGGCTCGGCGGCCAGGCGGACGTCAAGGGAGTCTCCGGCACCTGGAAGGCGCTCACCGAGTCGGTCAACGTCATGGCCGACAACCTCACCGCGCAGGTGCGCAGCATCGCCGAGGTCACCACCGCGGTCGCCAAGGGCAACCTGTCGCAGAAGATCCGGGTCGACGCCAGAGGGGAGATCCTGGAGCTGAAGGACACCATCAACACGATGGTGGACCAGCTGTCGTCGTTCGCCGCGGAGGTCACGCGGGTGGCCCGTGAGGTCGGCAGCGAGGGACGGCTCGGCGGCCAGGCGGAGGTCGAGGGTGTCTCGGGCACCTGGAAGCGGCTGACCGAGAACGTCAACGAGCTCGCGGGCAACCTCACCCGTCAGGTCCGTGCGATCGCCGAGGTGACCAGCGCCGTGACCTCGGGCGATCTGACCCGTTCCATCACCGTGGACGCCTCGGGGGAGGTGGCCGAGCTCAAGGACAACATCAACTCCATGGTGAAGTCCCTGCGGGAGACCACCCTGGCCAACCAGGAGCAGGACTGGCTCAAGTCCAACCTGGCCCACATCTCCGGTCTCATGCAGGGTCATCGTGATCTCGCCGTCGTGGCCGAACTGGTGATGAACGAGCTGGCCCCGCTGGTCCGCGCGCAGCATGGCACGTTCCTGCTCGCCGAGGAGGCGGGTGGCCGCTCGGAGCTGCGGGTCGTCGGCGGCTACGGTCATCGGGACACCAGCCGCCGCTACGGCTTCGGGGAGTCGCTGGTGGGGCAGGCGGCCCTGGCCAAACGCCCCATCCTGGTCGAGGACATCGCCGACGGCTATCTCACGATCTCCTCAAGCCTGGGGGCGGCAGGGCCGGTCAACCTCATCATCCTGCCGATCATCGTCGAGGATCAGGTGCTCGGGGTGATCGAGCTGGCCAGCCTGAACAGGTTCACCCCGGTGCACCGGGCCTTCCTCGAACAGCTGGTCGGCACCATCGGCGTCAACGTCAACACCATCGTCGCCAACGCCCGGACCGACTCCCTGCTCGCCGAGTCACAGCGCCTGGCCACGGAACTGCAGATGGGGCAGGAGGAACTCCAGCGTTCCAACGCCGAGCTTGAGGAGAAGGCCGAGCTGCTCGCCCGGCAGAACCGCGACATCGAGACGAAGAACAGGGAGATCGAGCAGGCCCGCCAGGAGCTTGAGGAACGCGCCAAGCAGCTCGCCCTGGCCTCCAAGTACAAGAGCGAGTTCCTGGCGAACATGAGCCACGAACTGCGCACCCCGCTCAACTCGCTGCTGATCCTGGCCCAGCTGCTGGCCCAGAACCCGGCCCGCAACCTCACCGCCAAGCAGGTGGAGTACGCCAACGTCATCCACTCGGCAGGCACCGACCTGCTGCAGCTGATCAACGACATCCTCGACCTGTCCAAGATCGAGGCCGGCAAGATGAACGTCAGCGTCGAGCCGCTGCCGCTACGGCGCCTGCTCGACTACGTCGAGGCCACCTTCAGACCGCTGACCACGGAGAAGGGTCTCAGGTTCGACGTCACCATCGCCCCGGACGTGCCCGGAGAGCTGCTCATGGACGAGCAGCGGCTGCGCCAGGTGGTGCGCAACCTGCTGTCGAACGCGGTGAAGTTCACCGAGAGGGGTTCGGTCGGGCTGCGCATCGAGCTGATCGAGGAGACCGACCTGCTGGGGGTCCCGGGCCAGGAGGTGCTCGCCTTCCACGTCGTGGACACCGGGATCGGCATCGCCGAGGAGAACCTCTCCCAGATCTTCGACGCCTTCCAGCAGGCCGACGGGACCACCAGTCGCAGATACGGCGGCACCGGTCTGGGACTGTCCATCAGCCGTGAGATCGCGGCCCTGTTCAAGGGCGAGATCAGGGCGGTCAGCGTCCTGGGGCAGGGCAGCACCTTCAGCCTCCGGCTGCCGGTCGCGGACGTCGCCCCCCGCGGCCGTGACGTTCCGGCCGCCGGGCCCGTGGCGAGGGCGGTCGTCCTGCCGGGGGAGGAACAGGCCGGTGGGGAGGGGCGCCGCCTGCTCGTCGTCGAGTCACGCCGGGGCGGGCTGCTGTCCCAGCTCGCCGAGAGCGTCGCGGCCGACCTGGACGAGACGCACGGGCCGGTCAGGGTGGCCACGGCCAACGACCCCGTCACCGCGGTCGAGGCCCTGAGGCGGGACGACCATCACTGCATCGTGCTCGACCTCGGGATGTGGCAGGACGGGGCGGCGGAGTTCCTGCGCGGGCTTGAGGAGGACCCGGTGCTGCGTGAGCTGCCCGTGCTCGCCCACCACACCCGCACGCTCACCCGGCCGCAGGAGGACCTTCTCAAGGGTCGTTCGAATCCCCAGCCTCTGGAGCTCCTGCCGAGTCTCGACGAACTGCGCGAGCGCATCACGTTGCACCTGTCGGCCCAGGCGCGCGGCGCGGTTCTGCCACTGGTACGGCCTGACCTGGACGAGCGGCCCCACGCGCTCCGGGAGGCGGACGCCGTACTGGCCGACAAGAAGGTGCTGGTGGTCGATGACGACGTGCGCAACGTCTTCGCGCTGACCAACATCCTGGAACTGCACGGCATGCGGGTGCTGTACGCGGAGAACGGCCGCAAGGGCATCGAGATGCTGTCGTGCAACGAGGACGTCGACCTGGTCCTGATGGACATCATGATGCCGGAGATGGATGGTTACGCGGCCACCGCGGCCATCCGCAAGATGCCGCGCTTCGCGGACCTGCCGATCATCGCGGTCACAGCCAAGGCCATGCAGGGCGACCGGGAGAAGACACTGTCGGCGGGGGCGAGCGACTACGTCACCAAACCCGTCGACGCGCAGGAGCTGCTCACCCGCATCCAGCAGTGGATGTCGCCGTGAGCCCCCTCATCGCTGCTTGAGGCGCGCTTCGAGGCCGTCGAGGAAGCAGGTGAGCCCGAAGTCGAAGTTGACGGCGCGGAGGGCCTGCTGGTCGAGGTCGGCGTACTCGGAGTAGCGGGCGGCCAGTTCGGGATAGTCGTTCGCGGCACGGGTCACGATGTCCGTCATCGCCTTGACCAGGTCCTGCTCGTTCAGCCCGGATCGCCTGGTGGCGGACCGCCAGGCGATCTCCGGCAGGGTCGTGCCCAGCACGTAGGCCATCATCGTCGAGGCGGCGTGGTCCAGGCCCATGCCGGTGAACCCCGCCTTGGCGAAGGTGCGCATCAGCCCGTCGGACAGGCGCATGGCGTTGGGGCCGATGCTGGGCATGGTTCCGATGAGCACCGCGGACCAGGGGTGGGCGAAGAGCGCCTGGCGCACACCGTAGGCGAAGGCCGAGGCCGCGTCGCGCCAGCCGCTCGTCTCCGGGTCGAACGGCGGGACCTCGCTGAAGACCTCGTCGAGGACGAGTTCGAGAAGGTCGTCCTTGTTGGCCACGTGCCAGTAGATGCTCGTGGCCCCCGCCCCGAGTTTGGTGCCCAGGCGGCGCATGCTCAGCGCCTCCATCCCCTCGGCGTCGAGGATCTCCATGGCCGCGCGCACGATCTGCGCCCGGCTCAGCGTCGGGCTCTTCGAAGGACGCTTCTCACGGGTCCACACCGAGGACAGGGGCTGTTCCACATCCCTAAGCATACGGCTGATAATACGGTGTTCGATTTATCGCACAATGTGCGAGCGCCGAGGGCGGGCATCCGAGGGTGAGGGGGATGTCACGGAAGGGTGCCAAAAATTCATGTATTTCAGATTGCTTAAGTGGGAAATATGGGCGACGATGGTTCATGAGTCGCCCGAGCCCGTGGAGGTGGACATGGCCGGCACAGCCCGCGTCTGGCGAACGTCCGGGCGTGCCGGTGCGAGGGCCCGTGGCGTTCGGGGCCTTCGTGGCTCAGGCGACTCACGGCGTCCCGGTCTGGCCGGGGCCGCCTCCTCCGAGAAGCCCGGGCGGGGAACCTGGGGGGTGCTCCGCCCGGCATCCTGTACGGCTTGCGCCAACCGTCGCAGGGCGCAAGCCGTACAGGAACTCGGAGGTAGGACTGGAATGGCGTTCTAACAACATGATGGCTTTGCCGGTCATATCCCGACAGTCTGGTGGTTTGAGCAGGTGGGGTAACCCGACATACTCGTTGTATGTCGGACCTTTTTGCACGCCACCGCGCGGTAATGCCCCACTGGTTGGCCCTCTACTACAACGAGCCCATCGAGATCGTCGGCGGCAAGGGCAACCGGGTCGTCGACGCCTCCGGTAAGAGCTATCTGGACTTCTTCGCGGGCATCCTGACCAACATGATCGGCTACGACGTGCCCGAGGTGCGCGAGGCCGTGGAACGTCAGCTCGCGACCGGCGTGGTGCACACCTCCACGGTCTATCTGCTCCGCGGCCAGGTCGAGCTCGCCGAGAAGATCGCCCGGCTCTCCGGCATCGAGAACGCCAAGGTCTTCTTCACCAACTCGGGCACCGAGGCCAACGAGACCGCGCTGCTGTTGGCGACCTACGCCCGCCGGTCCGACCAGGTCCTGGCCATGCGGCAGAGCTACCACGGCCGCTCCTTCGGGGCGATCAGCGTGACGAGCAACCGCTCCTGGAAGAACAACTCCCTGTCGCCGCTGAACGTGCACTTCCTGCACGGCGCCGACCGGCACCTGACCCAGTTCCGCGGCCTGTCCGACGCCGACTACATCGCCGCCTGCGTGGACGATCTGCGCCACGTGCTCGCCACCTCCGTCGGAGGCGACGTGGCCGCGCTGATCGCCGAGCCGATCCAGGGGGTCGGCGGCTTCAGCATGGCGCCCGACGGGCTGTTCGCCGCCTACAAGGAGGTCCTCGACGCCGAGGGCGTCCTGTTCATCTCCGACGAGGTGCAGACCGGCTGGGGCCGTACCGGTTCGGCGTTCTTCGGCATCCAGAACCACGGCGTCACGCCGGACATGATGACCTTCGCCAAGGGGCTCGGCAACGGCTTCGCGGTCGGCGGCGTCGTGGCGCGGGGTGACCTGATGGACGGCCCGCACGCGGCCGGCCTCGCCACCTTCGGCGGCAACCCGATCTCCATGGCCGCCGCCAACGCCACCCTCGACTACGTGCTCGACCACGACCTGCAGGCCAACGCCGCCAGGACCGGCGCTCTGATCATCGACGGGCTCAGGCAGGCCGCGCCGCGTCTGCCGATCGTCGGTGACGTGCGGGGCAAGGGCCTGATGTTCGCCGTCGAACTGGTCGACCCGGCGACCGGGGCACCCTCTCCCGCGATCGCGGCCAAGTTCATGGAGGAGACGAAGAAGGCGGGCCTGCTGGCGGGCAAGGGCGGCCTGTACGGCAACGTGCTGCGGATGGCCCCGCCGCTCACCCTGACCCAGGACGAGGCCGCCGAGGGCCTCGGGATCATCGTCAACGCGCTCGAAACCGTCAACGCCGAGGTCACGTCGTGAAGAACATCACCCACTGGATCGACGGCGCCCTCACCGAGGTTCCCGAGGCGGGCCGTACGTCGGAGATCTTCGACCCGGCGACCGGCCGGGTGGCCGGGCACGTCCACCTGGCCTCGACGGAGGAGGTGGACGCGGCCGTCGCCTCGGCCGTGGCCGCCTACCCCGCATGGAGGGACTCCTCGCTGGTCAAGCGCTCACAGGTGCTCTTCCGCTTCCGTGAGCTCCTGAACGCCAACCGTGACGAGCTGGCCCGGCTCATCTCGGCCGAGCACGGCAAGGTCCACTCCGACGCGCTGGGCGAGGTCGCCAGGGGCATCGAGGTCGTCGAGTTCGCCTGCGGCATCCCGCACCTGCTCAAGGGCGGCTTCTCCGAGGGCGTCTCGACCCGGGTCGACTCCTACTCGATCCGTCAGCCGCTGGGCGTCGTCGCGGGCATCACCCCGTTCAACTTCCCGGCCATGGTGCCGATGTGGATGTTCCCGATCGCGATCGCGGCGGGCAACGCCTTCATCCTGAAGCCCTCGGAGCGGGACCCGTCCGCCTCCCTGCTGCTGGCCGGGCTCTGGAAGGAGGCGGGGCTGCCCGACGGTGTCTTCACCGTGCTCCAGGGTGACAAGGTCGCGGTCGACCGGCTGCTTGAGCACCCCGACGTGCGGGCCGTCTCGTTCGTCGGCTCGACCCCGGTCGCCCGTTACGTCTACGAGACCGGCAGCGCGGCGGGCAAGCGGGTACAGGCGCTCGGTGGCGCGAAGAACCACATGCTCGTGCTGCCCGATGCCGACCTCGACCTCGTCGCCGACGCGGCGGTCTCGGCGGGCTTCGGCTCCGCGGGGGAGCGGTGCATGGCGATCTCCGTCGTGCTCGCCGTCGACCCGATCGGGGACGAGCTGGTCGACAAGATCGTCTCCCGAGTCTCGGCGCTGACCGTCGGCCCCGGCGACGACCCGGCCTCCGAGATGGGACCGCTGGTCACCGGGGCACACCGCGACAAGGTGGTCTCCTACCTCGACCTGGGGGTGTCAGAGGGGGCCAAGCTCGTCGTGGACGGCCGCCTGACCCCGGTGCGCGGTGGCACGACGGCCGAGGAGACCCCCGGTTTCTGGCTCGGCCCGACGGTCCTGGACCACGTCCCGGCCGACTCCCGCGTCCATCGCGAGGAGATCTTCGGGCCGGTGCTGTCGATCGTGCGCGTCTCCTCCTACGAGGAGGGGCTCGGCCTGATCAACAGCGGTGAGTACGGCAACGGCACCGCCGTCTTCACCAACGACGGCGGCGCGGCCAGGCGCTTCCAGAACGAGGTCGAGGTCGGCATGGTCGGCATCAACGTGCCGATCCCGGTGCCGATGGCCTTCTACAGCTTCGGCGGCTGGAAGGCGTCACTGTTCGGCGACAGCCACGTCCACGGCACGGAGGGCGTGCACTTCTACACCCGGGGCAAGGTCGTCACCTCCCGCTGGCTCGACCCGAGCCACGGTGGGGTCAACCTCGGATTCCCGACCAACCGGTAGCCGCGCGGGCGGTGACGGGACGGCCCCGCGGGAAGATCTCCCGTGGGGCCGCTCCGTATGTGGACGGGGCTCCGCGGGCGGCCGATAGGCTCCGGACAGATCGAGTCGTAGGGGGAGCTGCGTGAGCGGGGACAGGTTCCGGCGTACACGTCTCGGCGCACTGGCCGGTGTTGTGGCCCTGACGGTCTGTCTCCCGGTCGCGACGGCCCCCGGCGCGCTCGCCCGGCGGGCGGCCGTTCAGGACACGCGGTCCCCGACACCGACACCGAGCCCGAAGCCTTCGGCGTCGATCGGCAAGGGGGAGGGCACCCTGCAGGTGCTCACCTACCAGGGCCACGTCGAGTACGGCGGCGCGACCGCGAGCGCCGACTGGCTCTCGCCCTTCGAGAAGCTCACCGGCTGCAGGGTCAGCAGGCTCGACCGGGTCCACTCCGGCGAGGAGATGGCGGAGAAGGTCCGTTCGGCCTCCTACGACGTGATCTCGGCCTCCCCCGACCTGGCCGGCAGGCTGATCGCGGACGGCGCGGTCAGGCCGCTGGACACCACGCTCCTGCGGTCCTACAAGGACATCCCCCGGCGGCTGCGTGAACTGCCCGCCACCCGGGACGCGAGCGGCAAGGTCTACGGAGTCCCCTATCTGTGGGGGACCAACCAGGTCATACGCGAGCCCGGCGCCCCCGACGGGCCGGACGCGGTCTACCGGACGGAGCAGTCGGCCGTCAGGGACACCCCGCTGAGCATCGCCGACGCCGCCCTGGCACTCAGGCGGACCAGGCCGGAGCTGGGGGTCAAGGACCCCTACCAGCTCACCCCCGCCCAGCTCGACGCCGCCGTCGGGCTGCTGGCCGAGCACGACGGGCCCCGCCGGGTGTACTGGACAAGCACCCTGGAGGTGATCCAGGCCTTCTCGACGGGGGAGGCACACGTGGCCCAGGCGCTGCCGTACCACCTGGATCTCTTCGAGCGCGCGGGCAGGACGGTCGAGCGGGAGAAGGGGCCGGTGACCGGGTGGGCCGACGCCTGGATGGTCGGGACCGGCGCCACCAGCCCCAACTGCGCCTACAAGTGGCTCAACTGGGTCGGCTCCGCGGACACGCAGCACTCGGCCGCCGCCTGGACGGGGCTGGCGCCCGCCAACGTCAAGGCCTGCGACGGCGAGGTCCGGAGGCTGTGCGACGCCTACCACGCGCGTGACGACCGCGAGCTCGGGCATGTCCTCTTCGCCACGCGTCCGACGAAGGACTGCGGTGGTTCGGGTGGGGAATGCACTGACTACACCGAATGGGAAAAAAGGTGGAAGGACCTGGTGAAGTGAGCGGGGTGGCCACCGCCCGCGGCTGAACGGGACGCCCCCTCCGTCCATGTGTGAGGCGGCCACGGTTTCCGTGGGGGCGTCCGTCACCCGCGACGAATCCGGTGGTGAAATCACGTCCCGAATATCGACTGGTTGACCAGTCAGTGGATAGGATCCCGCCATGAGAATCCTTCTTGTGGGAGCGGGCGGGGTCGGCTCGGCCGTCGTCCCCATCGCGGCGCGCCGAGATTTCTTCGAACACATCGTGGTGGCCGACTCTCAACAGAGCCGGGCCACCGCCGCGGTGGCCAGAGCCGGTGACCCGCGGTTCAGCGCGATCACGCTGGACGCCTCCGACCAGGAGGCGGTCGAGGCCGCCCTGGCCGGGCACCGCTGCGACGTGCTCCTCAACGCCGTCGATCCGCGTTTCACCATGCCGCTGTTCAGGGCCGCGCTCAACGCGGGGGCGGACTACCTGGACATGGCGATGTCGCTGTCCCGCCCCCACCCGGGCAGACCGTACGAGCTGCCGGGGGTGAAGCTCGGTGACGAGCAGTTCGCTCTGACCGGGCGGTGGCGGGACAGAGGTCGCCTCGCGCTGGTCGGCATGGGGGTCGAACCGGGGCTGGCCGACGTGTTCGCGCGCTACGCGGCCGAGCACCTCTTCGAGAGCATCGAGGAGATCGGTGTCCGCGACGGGTCGAACCTGGTGGTCGAGGGCTACGACTTCGCGCCGACCTTCTCCATCTGGACGACCATCGAGGAGTGCCTGAACCCCCCGGTGGTCTGGGAGGACGGCGCCTGGCACACCACCGAGCCGTTCAGCGAACCCGAGGTGTTCGACTTCCCCGAGGGGATCGGCCCCGTCGAGTGCGTCAACGTCGAGCACGAGGAGGTCCTGCTCGTGCCGCGCTGGATCGACGCCGGGCGGGTGACGTTCAAGTACGGTCTCGGCGAGGAGTTCATCGGCGTCCTGAAGACCCTGCGCAAGCTCGGCCTGGACAACGCGGGCAAGATCCGGGTCGGCGGTGTCGAGGCCTCACCGAGGGACGTGGTCGCCGCGGCCCTGCCCGATCCGGCGACGCTCGGCGAGCGGATGCGCGGCAAGACGTGCGCGGGCACCTGGGTGAAGGGCGTCGGCAAGGACGGCGCGCCCAGGGAGGTCTACCTGTACCACGTGGTGGACAACGCGTGGTCGATGCGGGAGTACGGCTGCCAGGCCGTGGTGTGGCAGACGGCGCTGCACCCGGTGGTCGCGCTCGAACTGCTGGCGAGCGGGGTCTGGGCGGGCTCGGGGGTGCTGGGGCCCGAGGCGTTCGACGCGGTGCCGTTCCTGGACCTGCTCGATGACTACGGCTCGCCGTGGAGGATGCGGGAGCAGACGCACGGGGCGCTGCTGTCCGCCTGAGACGGCGCGGAGGCGAGCCTCAGAAGAAGGCCGCGCGGCGGGGCAGGTGGTAGATGTTCTCCTCGGTCTCCTGGACCAGTGCCTCGGCGCACTCGTCACAGGCGAACAGCGGGGAGTCGTTGGGCAGCCTGCCGATCCTGATCCTTGGCCGGGGCCATCTCTTGTGGCAGGTAACACAGGCGTCGCCCTCGCACTGAGCCCGGGTGAGGCCCTCCGGGTCGAACGTCGCCGTGATCCGTGCCGCCCTGGTATGCCGCCAGTCCATCACGTCTCCCGTCTTGATCGCGAAGTCTTATACCGGAACCGTTATAACGCCGTTTCCGTCCGTGATCAGTGTGGTAAGTGTCAAGCGGTGGTTAAATCACTCCCTGTGCGCCTTCCATAACGCAATAAAAGGGGCACCCAGTCTTAAGCCGGGTGCCCCTTTTGCGGTGATCCAAACCGTTAGATCTCGCTGATGATCTTCTCCAGGATCGTCAGCCCCTCTTCGAGCAGGTGGTCGGGCATGACCAGCGGCGGAAGGAATCTCAGAACGTTGCCGTAGGTGCCGGCGGTCAGCACGAGCAGCCCCTCCGCGTGGCACCTGGCGGCGATCTCGCCGGCCGCCGTCGGGTGCGGCTCCTTGGTGCCGGGGACGACCAGCTCGATCGCGATCATGGCGCCCCGGCCGCGCACGTCACCGATCACCGGGTTGCGCTCCGCCACGGCCCGCAGCCGGGGGAGCATGACCTCGCCGATGTGACGGGCCCTGCCGGTCAGGTCCTCGGCCTCGATGGTCTCGATCACACCCAGCGCCGCCTCACAGGCCAGCGGGTTGCCGCCGTAGGTGCCGCCGAGACCGCCGACGTGGACCTTGTCGAGCAGCTCGGCCCTGCCGGTGACGGCCGACAGGGGCAGGCCGCCCGCGATGCCCTTGGCGGTGACGATGATGTCGGGGACGACGCCCTCGTCCTCACAGGCGAACAGGTGGCCGGTGCGCGCGAAACCGGTCTGGACCTCGTCGGCGATGAAGACGATGCCGTTCTCCCGGCAGAACTCCGCGATCCTGGGCAGGAAGCCCTTGGCCGGCTCGATGAAGCCGCCCTCGCCCGCGATCGGCTCGATCACCACGGCGGCCACGTTCTGCGCGCCGATCTGCTTGCCGATCTGGTCGATCGCCTGGGCCGCGGCCTCCTCGGCGCAGTTCTCCGGGCCGGTCGGCCAGCGGAAGGGGTAGGCCAGCGGCATCCGGTAGACCTCAGGGGCGAACGGCCCGAACCCGTGCTTGTACGGCATGCTCTTGGCCGTCAGCGTCATCGTCAGCAGCGTGCGGCCGTGGTAGCCGTGGTCGAAGACGACGACCGCCTGGCGCCCCGTGGCGTGCCGCGCCACCTTGACCGCGTTCTCCACGGCCTCGGCGCCGCTGTTGAGCAGGAAGGTGCGCTTCTCGTGGTCACCCGGGGTCAGCTCGTTGAGCCTCTCGCAGACCCGGACGTAGGACTCGTAGGGAGTGACCATGAAACAGGTGTGCGTGAAGTCCGCGACCTGCCTGGTCACCCGCTCGACCACGCGCGGGGCGGAGTTGCCCACGCTGGTCACCGCGATGCCGGAGCCGAAGTCGATCAGTGAGTTGCCGTCGGCGTCGACGACCACACCGCCCCCGGCCTGCGTCACGAAGACGGGCAGCGTGGTGCCGATGCCCGGAGGAACGGCGGCCTGCTTGCGCGCGAACAGCTCGCGGGATTTGGGGCCGGGAATCTCGGTGACGACCCGGCGCTCCTGAGGAAGCGAGGGGCCGCCCTGGGTGACGGTGCTCATGCTGTGACGGTATGTCGCGCGTACCGGGATGCGGATGATGCACTATGGCAAAATTACCGACGGCACTCTTGCCGTAACGTACAAATCCGGGGGTGATCGTGGCACCGACGCTCCGCACCGTCGTGCGGCGTCTGCCGCTCAAACTCGCCGTGCTGGCCGGGCACGACGCGCTCGACAGTCAGGTCCGCTGGGTCGCGGTCAGCGAGCTTGAGGACCCCACCCCCTTCCTTGAGGGCGGCGAACTGGTGCTGACCACCGGTATGCGCCTGCACGAGGCGGACGCGGCCCCCTACGTCGGCAGGCTCGTGGCCAGGAACGTCACCGGTCTCGGCTTCGGCGTCGGCCTCGGGCACGAGGAGATCCCCGCCGGGCTGGTCGAGGCCGCGGCGCTGGCGGGCCTGCCGCTGATCGAGGTGCCCCGCGACACCCCGTTCGTGGCCATCAGCAAGCTGGTCAGCGACCTGATCGCCGCCGAGCAGTACGAGGAGATCAGCCGCGCCTTCGCCGCCCAGGGACGCCTGACCCGCGCCGCGCTCCGCCCGGAGGGGGCCGCCGCGGTGATCGACCGCCTGGCCCACGAACTGGGCGGCTGGGCCGCGCTGCTCGACGAGGCGGGGGCCGTACGGCACGCGACGGGCAGGGACGCCTCCCACGTCACCAGGCTGCTGCCCGAACTGGAGCGGCTCAGGAAACCCGCGGGACGCGGCGCCCCGGCGAGCCTGGCGCTGTCCACCCCGGCCGAGCACATCGTCGTGCAACCACTCGGCGCCCGCCGGGTCAGGGGGTTCTTCGCGGTCGGCGCGGAGCGGCCGTTCACACCGGTCGCGCACACCGTGGTCAACGCCGCCGGGTCGCTGCTGACGCTGGCCATCGAGCACGGCAGGGAACATCTGGCCGCCGAGCGCAGGATCCGCGCGGCCGTGCTGAGGTTGCTGCTGGCCGGGCAGACCGAGGCAGGGCGGGAGGTCCTGGGCCTGCTGGGGGAGACGTTGCCCGTGGACCGGCTGGTCGTGCTGGCCGTCCGCGGCGACCGGGAGGCGGTGCTCGACGCCGTCGCGGCGGGCTTCGCCGGGGCACCCACCGGAGTCTTCGCCGCGCCGGACGCGGAGCGGGTGGTCGTCCTCGCCCCCGAGGGCCTCGCGGACGAGGTGGCCCAGGCACTCGCCGAGTACGGCGAGGTCGGTCTCGGCGCCCCGGTCGGTCTCGACGACCTGCGCGCCGGACTCGGCCAGGCGGACCGGGCACTGGCCGCGGCCGGTCGCGGCACCGAGCGTGTGACGCGCTTCGCCGACCTGGCGGGCCAGGGTCTGCTGTCCCTGCTGGACGCCGAGGCGGCCGAGGCGTTCTCCGCCGCGCTGCTCGCCCCCCTGCGCGAGTACGGCTCGCGCGCCGACCTGCTGGAGTCCCTGCGCGCCTACCTGGCCTGCAACGGCCACTGGGACGCCGCCGCGCAACGGCTCGGCGTGCACCGGCACACCCTGCGTTACCGTATGCGCCGTGTCGCCGAGCTTCTCGGCCGCGACCTCGACGACCCCGGCGCCCGCGCGGAGCTCTGGGTCGCGCTGACCACGGCGGGATGACCACGTCCTCCGCAGGTCACGGCTTCTCGGTCAGATAACGGGAGATGGTGGCGTAGGTGACCGCGTTGTAGGTCTCGCCGTCCCGCAGGTGACCCGACCGCTCCAGGCTGATGGCGCCCTGCGCGGCGGCCCACAGGGCGTCGGCGATCCTCCTGGGCTGGGTCGGGATGATGTATCCGGCGGAGATGCAGTCCGCGATCACCCGGTCGAGGATGTTGAGCGCGGCCCTGGCCAGGGTCCTGGCCCGCTCACTCGGCACGAAACCGGGGATGGCCCGCTCGAACATCAGGGCGTAGTAACCGGGCTCGGCCAGGGCGGCCTCCCGGTAGGCGGGACCGAGCGCGGTGAGGTGCTCAAGGGCGTTCCTGCGCGGAGGCACGGCCTCAAGGCGCCGTCTGAACCGCTCGAACCCCTCAAGGTAGAGCGCCTCGGCCAGCCCTTCCTTGCTGCCGAACATGGTGTAGACGACCGTCGTCGAGCACCCGGCCTCGGTGGCGATGCGGCGCATCGACAGGCTTTCCGGGCCGACGGTGACGAGAAGCTGACTGGCCACGTCGAGGAGCCGTCCGCGAAGCTCGTCCTGGCCCGCTCGTTCGCCGAGGTGATAGGCACCCTGCAGCCCGCGCGGCGCCGGAGAGGTCATGCGGCCACGCCCTTCCGCTGTGAGGGAGTTGCAACCGTGACTTAGCCAGAGCGAAGATCGTTCAAACCGTCGTCATATAGGAATATCCATAAAGCGGGCCGGTTTCGTTACAGCCCCCAAGAGAGAAGAGGACATACGGAACGGCGCATCGCGCTGACCGTCTTGTACGCCCTGGAGTAACGCCCCGTCGTGGCGGTTGGCATACCGTCTGAGCATGGACGTGCGCCCCTTCTGGCTCGCCGGCCGTCCCGCCACCGGGGACGCCGAGCTCACCGTGACCAACTCACACGACGGCCGTGTCGTCGGCCTCTGCTCAGTGCCGACGGCCGACCAGGTCGAGGAGGCCGTCGCAGCGGCGGTGGCCGTGCGCGGGCAGGCCGCCGCGCTCCCCATCCATGTGCGGGCCGACGCCCTCGCCCACGTCTCGCGCCGCCTGGCCGAGCGCGCCGAGGAGCTCGCCCGGCTGATCATGGAGGAGAACGGCAAGCCGATCTTCTGGGCCCGTGGCGAGGTCAACCGCGCGATCTCCACCTTCAGGTTCGCGGCCGAGGAGACCCGCAGGCTCAGCGGCGAGGTCATGCGCCTGGACACCGAGGCCGGCTCCGCGGGCCGTCTCGCCTACATATCGCGCGTCCCGCACGGCCCGGTCCTGGCGATCACGCCGTTCAACTTCCCGCTCAACCTGGTGGCCCACAAGGTCGCCCCCGCCATCGCGGTCGGCGCGCCGGTCATCGTCAAGCCCGCCCCCGCGACCCCGCTCTCCGCCCTGGTACTCGGCGAGATCCTGGCCGAGACCGACCTGCCCGAGGGCATGTTCTCCGTGCTGCCGGTGCCCAACGACCGCGCGGGCGCGCTGGTCGAGGACCCGCGCCTGCCGGTGGTCTCCTTCACCGGCTCCGGCCCCGTCGGTTACGCGATCATGGACCAGGTGCCGCGCAAGCACGTCACCCTGGAACTCGGCGGCAACGCCGCCGCGGTCGTGCTCGCCGACGCCGACCTCGACTGGGCGGCTTCGAGGGTCGCGCTGTTCTCCAACTACCAGGCCGGGCAGAGCTGCATCGCCGTCCAGCGTGTGATCGTCGAGGAGTCCGTGCGTGAGGACTTCCTGGCCAGGCTGGTGCCCGCGGTCGAGGCCCTGGTCGTCGGCGACCCCGCCGACGACCGGACCCAGGTCGGGCCGCTGGTCTCGGTCGAGGCCGCGGAGCGCGTCGAGCAGTGGGTCAAGGAGGCCGTCGCGGCCGGTGCCCGGCTGCTGGCGGGCGGCACCCGCGAGGGCGCGACCGTCGCCCCGACCGTGCTCGCCGACGTCCCGCACGACGCCAAGGTCTCCTGCGAGGAGGTCTTCGGCCCGGTGATGATCGTCCAGTCGGTCTCCGGCGTGGACGAGGCGTTCGCCACGGTCAACGACTCCAAGTACGGTCTGCAGGCCGGGGTGTTCACCCGCAACCTGGACGTCGCCTTCCGCGCCAACCGCGAGCTTGAGGTGGGCGGCGTGGTCATCGGGGACGTTCCGTCCTACCGCGCCGACCAGATGCCCTACGGCGGCATCAAGGAGTCCGGCGTCGGCCGCGAGGGCATCCGCTCCGCCATCGCCGACTTCACCTACGAGAAGGTCATGGTCCTGACCGGGCTCTCCCTGTAGGCCCCAGAGAGGTACGGCCCGCACCCTGGGGCGCGGGCCGTACCCTCATGATCTCTGGGCGACGGCGTAGAGCCGTCTGGCGGTCTCACCGAAGTAGGGGCCGTACATCGTGCCGCGGTCGTCGCTGTACTTGAAGCTGCTCACCGAGGTGACCGTGCCGTGCCCGGTCACGGGGTCGAAGCCGCTCAGCCAGGGGCCGCCGCTCGACCCGGCGGTCATGTCGCAGCGCAGGCCCTGGTCGCTGGTCTGGCCGTGCGGGTCGTCACGGACCGTCCCCGCGCAGAAGACCAGGTTCTCGCCGTCGTAGGGCAGGTCGGCGGGGAAGCCGAAACCGTGGGTCTGACGGCCCCTGGCGGTGTCGAAGGCGATGTCCTGGACGCCGACGACCTCGGCCAGGTGCCGGCCGCCCCGCGGGTTGACCGCGACCATGCCGATGTCGTGGCTGTCGTCACCACCCCGCGCCCACGCGCCCGTCACGAACATGCGCCGGGCCGTGAACTGCCCGTACGGCCGTCGCCCCCGGTCGTAGCCGGGCACGAAGACCCAGTTGTCCGCCCACGCGCCCGTGCCGTTCTTGACGCAGTGGCCCGCGGTGACGACCAGGTCCGCGTTGGCGCTCCTGACCGAACTCGCCGAGCACACGAAGTCGGTCCCGCCGAGGGTCATGAACACGCGCCCCGTCGTACGGGCGACCTGCCCGCCCGCGCCCCAGCGGGCACCGCCGACCCGCGCGCCGTACCGGGTGCGGGTCGCGCCCGGCGGGGCCTTGACGGACTGCACGGCGGACCTTCCGCCGGGTCTCGCGGCGAGTCTCACGACGGAGGGTCTCGTGCCGGGTGTCTCGAAGGAGGCCTTCAGCCCGAGCAGGCCGGTGACCGCGCCGAGCACGCCGGTCACCGGCCCGAGCAGGCCGATGGGGGCGGCGGCGGCCATCCGGCGGGGCGTCCAGTAGGCGAGCACACGGCGCTGCTCGGCGGAGTTTCCCGCGCCCGTGTGCCCGGCGACGCCGGTGTCGTCTCCACCCGGGGTCGCCGGCTGTGCGAGGTGTTCGGCCAGTCCGTGCGAGGTCTGCCGGTGTTCGGGGGCCGTCGTGCCGGTCGCGGGGGCGCCGAGCAGCCCGGCGACGAGCACGGCACCCAGGAGCAGGGGGAGGCTCGAAGTCATGGGCCGAGTTTGCACTACCAGATGTGTTCTTGTTGCTACTTTCGGTGAAAGTCGAGGGTTGTCGGCGCTCTGCGTACCCTCGGCGGCGGTCCGACCGGGAGGGGCCATCCGGGAGAATGGGCCCGTGCAGCCAGACACCACGCGTTCGGTCGCCCTGCTCGGCTCTACCGGCTCGATCGGGACCCAGGCCCTCGACGTCATCGCCCGCAATCCCGCCCGGTTCCGGGTCGTGGCCCTGGCCGCGGGGGGTGGCAGGGTCGACCTGCTGGCCCGCCAGGCGGCCGAGTTCGGGCCCGACGTGGTGGCCGTCGCCGATCCGGCCGCCCTGCCCGAGCTGCGGCGGGCACTGGCCGGGCACGGGGTGAGCCCCACGGTCCTGGCCGGGCCAGAGGGGGTCGCCGAGGCGGCGGCCTGGCCGTCCGACGTGGTCCTCAACGGCGTCACCGGGGCGCTCGGACTGACCTCGACGCTGGCCGCGCTTGAGGCGGGCCGGGTGCTCGCCCTGGCCAACAAGGAGTCGCTGATCATCGGCGGTCCCCTGGTCAAGAAGCTGGCCAAACCCGGGAGACTGCTGCCGGTCGACTCCGAGCACTCCGCCCTGGCCCAGTGCCTGTGGGCCGCGGGTCCGCAGGGGCCGGACGCCTCCGCCGTACGGCGGCTGGTCGTCACCGCCAGCGGCGGCCCCTTCCGCGGCAGGCCGAGGGAGCAGCTCACCGGGGTGACCCCGGAGCAGGCCCTGGCGCATCCGACCTGGTCGATGGGGCCCGTCGTCACGGTGAACTCCGCCACACTCGTCAACAAGGGCCTTGAGGTCATCGAGGCCCATCTGCTCTTCGACATCGGCTTCGACCGGATCGAGGTGGTGGTCCACCCGCAGTCGGTCGTGCACTCGATGGTCGAGTTCGTCGACGGCTCGGTCGTCGCCCAGGCCAGCCCGCCCGACATGCGGCTGCCGATCGCGCTGGCCCTCGGCTGGCCGGAACGGGTCCAGGCCGCGGCTCCTCCGGTCGACTGGACCAGGGCCCACACCTGGACCTTCGAGCCCCTCGACGACGAGGCGTTCCCCGCCGTCGCGCTGGCCCGTCACGTCGGCTCCGCGGGGGGTACGGCCCCGGCCGTCTACAACGCCGCCAACGAGGTCTGCGTCGAGGCCTTCCTCACCGGGCGGCTGCCGTTCACCGGCATCGTGGACACCGTGGCCGCGGTCGTCTCCGAACACGCCGTGACCTCGGCGGAGACGGTCGCAGAGGTGCTGGACGCTGACGAATGGGCACGGATTCGGGCACGGGAGCTCACGGCTACTGCCTAGACTGGAGATGTCCCCGACTCACCAAGGGCTGAAAATGACTTCTGTTGCTCTCGGGATCCCGTCCGTGAGGACCAGGCCGATCGCCGAGCGACGCAAATCCCGTCAGATCATGGTTGGTTCCGTTCCTGTCGGCGGTGACGCGCCGGTCAGCGTGCAGTCGATGACCACCACGCTCACCGCGGACGTCAACGCGACGCTCCAGCAGATCGCCGAGCTGACCGCGTCCGGCTGCCAGATCGTCAGGGTCGCCGTGCCGTCCCAGGACGACGCCGACGCGCTGCCGATCATCGCCAGGAAATCCCAGATCCCGGTCATCGCCGACATCCACTTCCAGCCGAAGTACGTCTTCGCCGCGATCGAGGCGGGCTGCGCGGCGGTCCGGGTCAACCCGGGCAACATCAAGAAGTTTGACGACAAGGTCGGTGAGATCGCCAGGGCCGCCGCCGACCACGGCGTGCCGATCAGGATCGGCGTCAACGCCGGCTCCCTGGACCCCAGGCTGCTGCAGAAGTACGGCAAGGCCACCCCGGAGGCGCTGGTCGAGTCGGCGCTGTGGGAGTGCTCGCTGTTCGAGGAGCACGGTTTCCAGGACATCAAGATCTCGGTCAAGCACAACGACCCGGTCGTGATGGTGCAGGCGTACCGGCTCCTCGCGCAGCGCTGCGACTACCCCCTCCACCTGGGCGTCACCGAGGCGGGGCCCGCCTTCCAGGGCACGATCAAGTCGGCCGTGGCCTTCGGCGCCCTGCTGGCCGAGGGCATCGGCGACACGATCCGGGTCTCGCTGTCGGCCCCTCCGGTCGAGGAGGTCAAGGTCGGCGCCGCGATCCTGGAGTCGCTGAACCTCCGCGAGCGCGGTCTGGAGATCGTCTCCTGCCCCTCGTGCGGACGCGCCCAGGTCGACGTCTACACCCTGGCCGAGCAGGTCCAGGCGGGCCTGACCGGCCTGAAGGTCCCGCTGCGGGTCGCGGTGATGGGCTGCGTGGTCAACGGTCCCGGCGAGGCGCGGGAGGCCGACCTGGGGGTCGCCTCGGGCAACGGCAAGGGCCAGATCTTCGTCAAGGGCAAGGTCATCAAGACCGTCCCCGAGTCGCAGATCGTGGAGACCCTCATCGAGGAGGCCCTGCGGCTTGCCGAGGAGATGGGTGTGGAGATCGACTTCGACGACGAGGACGCCCCCGGCCCCGAGGTCGTCGTCCGTTAATCCGTTGCCGTCCCTGCCCGGACAGGGCAGGGTTCACGTCATGATCGAAGTACGTGTCCTGAACTCGGACGACTGGCCGCTGTGGCGGGAGCTGAGGCTGGCGGCCCTCGCCGAGGCGCCGGCCGCCTTCGGGGCGAGACTGGCCGACTGGCAGGGGGACGGCGACCGCGAGGACCGCTGGCGGGGCCGCCTTGAGATACCCGGTTCGCACAACGTGGTCGCGGTCCTCGACGGAGTGCTCGCCGGAATGGCCAGCGGTGTCCCCGCCGGCGGCGCGGACACGGTCGAGCTGATCTCGATGTGGGTCAGCCCCCAGGCCCGGGGCCGGGGGGTCGCGGGCCACCTGATCCAGGAGATCGAGCGGTGGGCGGCGCTGCGGAGCACCGCGACCCTGCGCCTGTGTGTGATGCCGGACAACGACGCGGCCATCGCGCTCTACCGGGGCCACGGCTTCAAGGACACCGGGGAACTCGGCGACCTGCTCGACGACGGCAGGAGCAGGGAGATCGTCATGGCCAAGCCCCTGGGTGGCTCCGGAGGGTGACCGGACGGCCGGTGGAAAAGGTGAGATCTCCTGATCTCTGGGGCGAACGGGGCGAATGTGTCGGGCGAACAACCTGGGGCCATAACTCAGAGTCGCCATTGACTACCCTTGGTCGCTGGGCTTGATTTGGTTGCGGTCCTCACTCGTCGTCACGTTCCGCGACGGGGAGGCAAGGCGTCGTCCTCCGTTGAAAGGAAGCGCATGTTCCGCACCTCTGCCCGCGCGGCGACCCTGGCCCTGGCGGCTCTGACGGGTCTGGCCGGTCTCGTGCCCGCCTCCTCCGCCTCGGCCGCCGTGTCGAGTACCCCCGTCCACACCACCGTGGCGGGGGCCGACGACTGCGGTCGCGAGCTAGGCGAGTGGATCGACGGCGGCCACGCCGTCTACCGGGGAAACCTCCGTGCCGAGCTCAGTGACGAGACGGTCGAGGCGATCGTCTCCTTCCAGGACGACCGGGTCGAGGTCGTCCTCGACGGGCGCTCCTCCGGGTCGCGGCGCCACCGGTTCAACCCGGACCGGCCCGGCATCACCTGGACCACCTTCGGCTTCTCGGTCCTGCTCGACCGTCCCACCTGTGAACGGGACGGCGTGGGCGAGGCCAACCTCGCCCTGAGGGCCCCGGGTCTCGGGCGCCTGCAGGGCCAGGTCCACCGGGAGGAGTAGGTTCGCGGGCGGGTTGTCTCGTGGGGCGGTTCCGCGCGGGCGCGCGGGGCCGCCCCACGGCGTCTCCCGGACCGGCCAGGTGTTCAGGGGCGTCGCGCGTCCACCTCGATCTCTATCCTCATCCGCGGATCGGACAGGCCGCAGACGATCATCGTCGCCGCGGGCCGTACCTCGCCGAAACGGCGGCGCAGGGCGGGCCAGCACAGCTCGAAGTCCGCGCGGTCGGGCAGCATGTAGCGCACGCGCACGACGTCGGCGAACGAACAGCCCGCCTGGGTCAGCGCGCTCTCGATGTTGCGCAGGCACTGCTCGGCCTGCTCGACCACGTCATCCGAGATCGTCATCGTCGCGTAGTCGAACCCGGTCGTCCCGGACACGTGGACCCGGTCGCCGTCGACCACCGCGCGCGCGTAACCGATCTCCTCCTCGAAGGTGGAACCGCTCAAGATCGCATATCGCTCCGTCATGTGATGGATGCTAGCCAGGGCTCCCGGACGGCAACGTGACGGTCACGGGATGGCAAGGATCTCGTCGTACCGCCCGTGGCCGGGTCACCGGCTGGGAGACCATCGCCTCTGCCGTACGAGTAGGGGGAATTCGTGAAAAGGGTTGTCGGGGTCGCCGTGGGCTTCGCGGTGTTCGCCGCCATGGCCGGGCTACCGCAGGAGGCGGCGGCGCAGGAACGGGACGATCTGGTCTGGGGGCCCTGCGAAACACCGGGCAAGGCCTCGTCGGACGCGGACGCCTCCTCAGGGACCGGTGAACAGGCGGGTGTGGCGGTCGAGTGCGCCTCCCTGAGGGTCCCGCTCGACTACGCCGATCCTGACCGGACCATCAGCCTGGCGCTGAACCGGGTCAGGGGCGGGGACTCGCGGAACCATCTGGGGGCGTTGCTGGTCAACCCGGGAGGGCCGGGGGCCTCCGGCCTCAGCCTGGCCAGGCGGGTCGCCGCCCAGCTTCCCCCGGACCTCGCCGGACGGTTCGACGTGATCGGGTTCGACCCGCGGGGGGTCGGCCACAGCGAACCCGCGCTACGGTGCGTCGATCCCGCCGAGTACTACGCCCCGCCCCGTCCGGACAACGTTCCCGGCAACGCCGAACAGGAGGCGGTGCTGCTCGGCAGGGCCCGCCGGTACGCCGAGGCCTGCCAGAGCCGGTGGGACTGGATGCTGCCGCACCTGAGCACGGAGAACAGCGCCAGGGACATGGACGAGATCAGGAAGGCGCTGGGCGAGGAGAAGATCAGCTATCTGGGCTACTCGTACGGCACCTATCTCGGCGCGGTCTACGCCACCCTCTTCCCCGGCAGGGTGAGCCGGATGGTCATGGACAGCGTGGTCGACCCGAAGGGCATCTGGTACGGCTCCAACCTCGCCCAGGACGTCGCCTTCAACCGGCGCCACCGGGACTTCCTGCGCTGGACGGCCCGTCACAACGACGTCTACCGGCTCGGCCGGACGACCAGGATGGTCTCCTTCGCCTGGTACGCCATGCGCAACCGGCTGCGTGTCCGCCCGGCGGGCGGGGTGGTCGGACCGAGTGAACTCGACGACATCTACACCCTCGGCGGCTACTCCGACCTCGTCTGGCCTCAGCTGGCCAAGGCCTTCTCCACCTACGTCAAGAAGGGGGACGACGCCCCGCTGCTCGCCGCCTACCACAGGTACGCCGAGAACGACGCCGAGGACGAGAACGGCTACGCCGTCTACCTGGGGGTGCAGTGCCATGACGCCGCCTGGCCCGGCCAGTGGAGCAAGTGGCGCGCCGACATGTCCAGGACGCACGCCAAGGCCCCCTTCCTGACCTGGTCGAACGCCTGGTACAACGCGCCGTGCGTGTTCTGGCCCGAGCGCGGGGGCACCCCGGTGACGCTCAAGGACAACGCCGGGCTGCCGCCCATCATGATCGTTCAGGCGGAGCGCGACGCCGCGACGCCGTACCGGGGGGCGCTGCGCATGCGGGCGGTGTTCGGGCGCTCCAGGATGCTGGCCGTGGCCGGGGGAAACCACGGGGCCACCTTCAGCGGCAACCAGTGTGTGGACCGCAGGCTGGCGGCCTACCTCAGGGACGGGACGCTCTTCGGCCCGGCCAGGCGGGCGGCGCGAGGACCGGACGCCCGATGCGCCGCGACCTCGCAGGCACCGGCCGCGGCCGGGTGACAACACAGGCCACCCAGGGTAGATGACAGGCTCTGTGTTGGTTCCTGCCAAAATCGTGGGGGTCGCGTAGGCTGGGCGCGTGATGCTGCGCACAATGGCGTCGCGCGTGCTCGACGACAACGATCGTGACGAGGTGCTGGCGATCCTGGACGCCGACCCCGTCTCCAACGTTTTCGTCGCCTCCAGGGTTCGTGCCGTCGGTCTCAGCCCGGCCAGGCTCGGCGGCCAGATGTGGGGGTTCGGCCCGCGCGGCGGCCTCACCTCGCTCTGTTACGCGGGAGCCAACCTGGTCCCGGTCAACGCCGGCGCCGAGGCCGTGCACGCCTTCGCCGAGCGTGCCCGCAAGCAGGGGCGCCGCTGCTCCTCGATCGTCGGCCCGTCCGACGCGGTCGAGCCGCTCTGGGAGCGGCTCGAACCGTACTGGGGGGCGGCCCGCGCGATCCGGTGGACCCAGCCGGTGATGGAGGCGACCGAGCCGTCCCCGGTCCCGGCCGACCCCCTGGTCAGGCGGGTCAGGCCGGAGGAGTTCGAGATCCTGCTGCCCGCCTGCGTCGCGATGTTCACCGAGGAGGTCGGCATCTCGCCCGAGGTGGGCGACGGGGGCGCGCTCTACCGGTCACGGGTCGCCGAGCTGATCCGGATCGGCAGGTCCTACGCCAGGATCGACGACGGCCGGGTCGTCTTCAAGGCCGAGATCGGCGCCGTGACCCCCCAGGCGTGCCAGATCCAGGGGGTCTGGGTCCACCCCGAGTTGAGGGGCAGGGGCCACGCGGTCGCCGGGATGGCCTCGGTGCTCAAGCACTCCCTCGAATGCTTCGCGCCGGTGGTCTCGCTGTACGTCAACGACTACAACGCCCCTGCGAGGGCGGCCTACCGCAGGGCGGGGTTCCGCGAGGTCGGCACCTTCATGTCCGTCCTCTTCTGAGGAGCGGGTTCACAGGGCCCGGACGAGCCTGGTCAGCAGGTGTTCCAGTTCGGCGCCGGGGTCGGCGGTGAGACCCGCGTGCACCGGGCCCGTCTGCACGATCGTGCTTCGCGGGGCGGTCAGCCAGCGGAACCGGCTGCCGAGCGACTCGCCCGTCAGCGGACCCTCCTCGCCGAGGCAGGAACGCCGGTAGGCGCCCAGAGCGTGTCGTACGCCCTCGACGTCGGCGTTCGCGTCGAGGGCCCGCAGCCTGGCCTCGTCAAGCTCGATCCCGGCGCACAGGTAGTCGCGCGGCTGGCAGTACAGCAGCACCCCGGCGTTGATCAGTTCGCCGCGTTCGACGCGGGGGACGACCCGGATCACGGCGTACTCGTAGACGTCTCTCACCGGTTGTCCTTCCAGAACGCGCCCACCGAGCCGGTCTTGCCGCCCTGCCGTGCCCCGGGAGCCCCCTGGGGAAGCTCCTGGGGGAGCCACCGCCTGGGGGCCTGCGCCCTGGCCAGCAGATGCTCCACATAGGCCTGCCGTACGGCCTCGGCCCCGTCGAAGCCGGGTTCGTCCTCAAGCCACTCGTCGGGGACCTCGTCGACGACTCCGTCGAGGAGGTCCCTGGTGATCGTCTCGCTCAGCTCGGCGTCGACCTCAGGGAGGAGGGTCGCGTGGGGGGCGAGCACGTGGTCGGAGCCGTCGAAGGGGCGCTCCGGGTCGGCGGCCGGCCAGTTGTGGTGGAACCACAGGGCGGCGCCGTGGTCGATCAACCAGGTGTCGCCGTGCCAGACGAGGAGGTTCGGGTTGCGCCAGCTGCGGTCCACGTTGTGGATCAGGGCGTCGAACCAGAGCAGCCGGGAGGCGAAGCCGGGGTCGGGCGGCCAGGTGAGCGGCTCGAAGCCGAGGGCCGCGGGCAGGAAGTCGACCGCCAGGTTGAGCCCGGCGCTGGCCCGCAGCAGGTCCTGGATCTCCTCGTCGGGCTCCCGCACGCCGAGCTGCGGATCGACGTCGATCACCTTCAGGTCGGGGGTGCGGAAGCCGAGGCGGCGGGCCAGCCCGGCGGCGATGATCTCCGCGACGAGCACCCTGCGGCCCTGCCCCGCGCCCCGGAACTTCACGACGTAGGTCCCGAGATCGTCCGCCTCGACCACGCCGGGAAGCGACCCGCCCTCGCGCAGCGGAGTCACGTATCGGGTGGCCGTGATCTGTTCCAGCACTCCGCCAGGCTAGCGGATGGTCACGGTCCTCTATCGCCACTCGTGTCACGACATATGGGCAGCTGTTAACGAATGTCCCAGTCGCTTCCAAGTGCCCCCCAAGTGCGGCGGGCCATGCTCTCGCCTGGGAAGCGAGTTTGGGGAGAGTAAGAAAATGTGGCGAAGACTCAGCGCCGTCGCCGGACTGGCCATGGCCGGGGTGCTGGCCCTGCCGGGCGCCGCCATGGCCAAGCCGAAGGAACTGGACGTTCCCGTGGGAACGTGGCTCGCGGCGAGGACACATCCCGCCGTGCAGCTGACCTCGGTGTCCTACACCGCGGAGGTGGCCGTGCCGACGCCGGTCGCCAACCTGGACGCGATCAAGCAGCTGACCCAGCAGGGCATCTCCGCCGTCCAGTCGGGCAAGATCTCGGCGGACGAGAACAGCATCTACCGGTGGGTCGTCCAGCAGATGGCCAAGGAGCCGGGGCGTTACTTCTCGCCGGGCACGCCGGAGCGCGTCGTCGAGGCGAGCGCGGGCGGCCTGTGCACCGGCTGGTGGGTGACCCCCGACGGTTACATGGTGACCGCGGCGCACTGCGTCGGCCAGGAGGAGACCGAGCTGGCGCAGACCTTCGCGGAGCAGGCGCTCACCGAGGTCAACAAGAAGGACGCCGCCGACCTGATCGCCGATCTCGGCGACGTCGCCTCGGACGACGAGATCGTCAGGACCGCCTCCAAGATCTTCCAGGTCTGGAACGCGGACAACATCAAGATCCGCAACGTCCAGAGCTCGCTCTCGTTGTTGCAGAGCCTGCCCGGCGGCGGGGTGGACAAGACGGCCAAGTCGGTCCCCATCGAACTGGTCGCCAAGGGCACGGTCTACCCGGGCAAGGACGTGGCGATCCTCAAGGCCAACGGGCAGAACAACCTGCCGACCGTTCCGCTCGGTCAGGACTCCGACGTCCGGGTCGGTGACACGCTCTACATCAGCGGGTTCCCCGGCACGGTGACGCAGACCTCGATCTTCAACGTCGAGTCCAAGCTCGACCCGGCCTTCACCGAGGGCCCCTACAACGCCAGCAGGCAGACCCCGGAGGGCGTGCCGTACATCCAGACGCAGGCCCCGTCCTACCCGGGAAACTCGGGCGGGCCGGTGTTCAGCAGGGACGGCAAGGTCATCGGCATCCTGGTCGGCGGTCTCATCCAGCAGGACGGCGGCTCGACCGAGGGCGAGAGCTTCGTGCTGCCGGTCAGCATCGTCAAGGAGAAGCTCAACGAGAAGAACATCAAGCCCGCAGAGTCGGCCACGACGAAGGCCTACAACGAGGCGCTCGACCTGTTCTTCGCCAACCACTACTCCGAGGCGCTGCCGAAGTTCCGTGAGGTCCAGGCGCTGCAGCCGAACCACCCCTACGTGGCCAAGTACATCACCGACTCCCAGCAGGCCATCACCGCGGGCAAGGACGAGAGCTCCTCACCGATCCTGCCGTGGGTGCTGTGGGGCGGCGGCGGGGCGGTCGCCCTGCTGGTGGTCGGCGCCCTGGTGGCCATGGCCGGTAAGGGCAGGCGCCGGGTGAAGACGCCGCCCACCTCGTTCCCGCCCGTGTCCTACGGTGCCCAGCCCGGTCACTCGCCGCAGGGACCGGGGTACGGCCAGCCGTACGGCGGGGCACCCGGGGGAGCGCTCGGAGGGCCTTCCGCGGGGGCGCAGGCCTACCAGCAGCGGCCGCCCTACCCGTTGCCGCCCGGCTCTGAGGAGACCCGCTCGGTCCGCCCCCATGCCCAGCAGTACGGCGCGCCGCCCCAGATCCAGGGCCCCCAGGCTCAGGGTCCCCAGGCCCCTCAGGCTCAGGCTCCTCGGGCACAGGGGCAGGGGCCGGGGGCGAACACCCGCATCGCCGGGCTTGAGGCGGAACTTGAGGAACTGCGCCGCAGCATGGGGCAGCGGCGCCCGCCCGAGCGACGCTGACGCCTCCCTCAGACGGTGACCCTGGCCCTGCGCCGCCCCTGGTAGGGACGGCGCAGGGCCGGGTCGTCAGCGGGGAGCGGCGCCGTCAGTACGGGAACCGGCCCGTCCTGGACGGCGGCCGGGGTGGTCGCGGGACGGGCGTGCACGGGCCGGGTCGGCCGTGTGGACCGCATGGTCGTGCTGACCGGGGTCTCGGGCCTGCGGTGCCGCCTGCCCCGCAGCGGGGCGTCCTGCGCGAAACCGGGCGACAGGGTGGAGGACTCGGTGACCGGGTGCTCGCGCAGGCGGCGCCTCCCCTGGTAGGGCAGGCGGGGGCCGTCGTAGCGGCGGACCGTGCCCGGCTCCGCGGCGCGGAGCGGATCGGTGTGGGGCCGCGTGTGCCGTCCGCCGCCGGGGAGGTCGGGGACCTCCGGCTCCTCGACACGCGCGGGCGGAGCGGTGACCGAGGGGAACCCCGTCGTCTGGGCGGACCTGAACGTGGTCTCCGCGACGGCGGGCGCCGTGGCGGACAGCCCGGCGGGAACCGTGGCCGACACAGGGGCAGGCACGGGAACGGCCGCCGTGACAGGCGCCGTGGTGGCCATCACGGCGGGTGCCGCAGTGGGTGCCACAGTGGGCGCCACGGTGGGTACCGCGGCAGGTGCTGTGGCGAGGGCCGTGACGGGCACGGCGCGGGTGACGCGGCGGCGTCCCGGGGCGCGACGGCGGCCGGGCGCCCGGCCGGTGCCGGCCGTACTCCCGGCACCGGCCATGGCGAGCGCTGGGCGTGTCTTCAGCTGCCTGGTCTTGGCGTGGGCGATGAGTGCGACGGCGGTCAGCAGGACCGGCGCGAGGATCGCGGGGGTGCCGAGCTGGGGGGCCTCCGAGGGCAGGCGCAGGCTCGTGGCGGCGGGGGCGGCGGCGATCGCGTTGGTGTCCGCGGTCGCGGGCTTGGCGTGCTTTCCGGTACGGCCCGCGGCCTGCGTGGTGGCGGGCGGCGCGGTCTTCGCGGTCTGCTTGGCGGGAGGCTGGGGTTTCGCCTGTGCCGCTGAGGGGTCCTTCGCGTGGGCCCCGGTCTCCGGCTTGGCGTGCTTGGGGCCGGTCCTGACCGGTGGGGAGGGCGGCAGGTTCTCCCGCACCGTGGCGGGCGGGGCCTGCGACAGCAGGTCGGGGTTACGGGTGAGGGCGACGGAGTTGTCCGGGCGGGGGGACGCCGTGACGATCTCCTGCTGCTGGGCGGCCTCCTCGTCCAGACGGGCCTTGATCTTCTCGGGGTATCCGTATCCGACGACCTTGTCGGTGTCGCGCACCTTGCGTTTGGCGACGCCGCCGTCGATGTTGCCCTCGATGGTGTGGATCTTCTTGCCCTCGACCCGGGTGACGATCCCGACGTGGTCGATGCCGTCGAGCTTCTTGCCGCCGCTCCAGTCGAAGAAGACGAGGGCGCCGGGCTTGGGGACGGTGCCCCAGGCGTCCTGCTGGCGGAACCACTTGGCGTGGTGGACGGTGTAGGCGAACTGCCCCACCCAGTCTTCGTAGCCGAGCTTCTTGGCCGCCCAGGACAGGTACATGTCGCACCAGGGGGCCGTGCTGTAGTCGGCGTCGAACTCGACGGTGTTGTACCAATCGCCGAACTTGGTGTAGCCGCTGCCCCGCTCGGAGTACCCGAGCTGGCTCTCCAGCAGTTCGATGAACTTGTACGTCTCAGGTGTCATCTGGAAGTTTCCGGTCATCCTCCGACGGCCGTCGAAGCATGGTCGCGCCGCCCTCGCGACCTGGCCGCCGGAAGACGGGGGTCGAGCGATGGTGCGTCACGGGACCGACCGGCGAGGCGGCCGAGACACGTGTGGCGGCACCATTGGCCAGTTGTCTTCCGTGACGAGGGAGGTTACCTCCCTTAAAGGGAAGGTCAAGACGGTCCGGGACCCGCTCCGGAACGAGCTATGGTGCACCGGACGGCAAAAGCCGACGTCAAAGGCATTTTCATGATTTTTCCACTGTAAACGCCCAGCCAAAAAAGATCTGGCGAATCACGAAATCCGCGGTGGGGCGGGGGCGTCGAGCAGGGCGAGGGCCAGTTCGGTGACGGACCGGGTGAAGCGCCGGGGCTCCTCGGGCGACGCCGTCCGCCGGACCAGTTCACCGTCGAACACGGCGAGCAGGGCGTGGGCGAGGAAACCCGCGAAGTCCGCGTCGAGGCCGGGGCGCGCCTCGGCCACCAGGGTCGCGATGTGGCCGTGCCAGAACAGGTAGCTCGGCTCGGTGTACTTGGCGTCGGCGCACGCCTGCTCGTGCGCGGTCAGCAGGGCGGCGTTGGCCTCGGCGATCCCGCAGAGCCCGTCGAGGAAGGCCGTCAGGCGCTCCCGCGCGGGCGCGCCCGGCCCCAGGGGCGGGGGGCCGTCCACGATCGCCTCACGCAGCGCGAGCGAGCGCTCCTCAAGGAGGGCGCGCAGCAGGCCGGTTCGGCTGCCGAACCTGCGGAAGACGGTCCCCTTGCCGACCCCCGCCTCGGCCGCGACCCGGTCGAGGGAGACGTGGTCGCCGCCGTGCTCGGCCACCAGCCGTTCGGCCGCCCGCAGGACGGCTCTCCGGTTGCGTGCGGCGTCGGCGCGCTCCTGACGCTGCTCGGCCATGGGCTCTCCCGTTGACAAGCGGACCGATGGTCCGAATATTCTAGCGTCCAGGTAAGCGGACCGACGGTCCGCTGCAGTGATCCCCACGGAGGGAAGTCCCATGACCGTTCGCGCCGTCGTCACCGACCCCCGGGCACGGGCCGCGCTGCGGATCGCCGAGGTCGCCGACCCCGAACCACGTCCCGGCCAGGTCCTGATCGACGTGCGGCACATCTCACTCAACCGGGGCGAGGTGGCCTTCGCCGGGAGTCTTCCCCCGGGAACGGTGTCCGGCTACGACGCCTCGGGCGTCGTGGCACGCGCCTCCGCGGACGGCAGCGGGCCCGCGGAGGGCACCCGCGTCGTCGCCTTCGGGCCTGGCGCCTGGGCGCAGCGCGTCGCGGTGGACACCGACGCGGTCGCCGAGGTCCCCGACGTCGTCGACCTGGCCCACGCCGCGGCGCTGCCGATGGCGGGGGTCACCGCGCTGCGGGCACTGCGGACCCGCCCGATCCTGGGCCGCAGGGTCCTGGTCACCGGGGCGGCGGGAGGGATCGGCCGGTTCGCGGTGCAACTGGCCGCGCTGGGCGGGGCACACGTCGTGGCCTCCGTCGGCTCCGCGGCACGCGGGGAGGGGCTGGCCGGACTGGGCGCCCGCGAGGTGGTCGTCGGCCTCGACGGGATCGACGGCTCCTTCGACCTGATCCTGGACAACGTCGGCGGGGCGCAACTGGTCGCCGCCTGGCCGTTGCTGGCCCCCGGAGGCGACCTCCAGAGCATCGGCTGGGCCTCGGGAGAACCCGCCGTGTTCGCGCCGGGCTCACTGTTCTTCCTCGGCCGGTCGAGGACGATCAGCACGTTCGGCGACGCCACGGCCTTCGGTCCCGACCTGGCCACCCTGCTCGGCCTGGCCGCCGAGGGCAGGCTCTCCGCCGAGATCGGCCTGCGAGACACCTGGGAGCGCCTCGCGGAGGCCGCCGAGGCCCTGCTCGGACGCCAGGTCGCGGGCAAGGCCGTACTGGACGTCGAACCGTGGCGGGCGGGTCAGAGCGGGGCGTAGAGCACCAGGACGTTGCCGGAGGGGTCGCGGAGCACCGCCCTGACCTCGTGCGGCCCCCTCTCGGGCTCCTGGACGACCTCGGCGCCCGCCCCGGTCAGCTCCCGTACGGCCAGCGCCACGTCCGCCACCCGGTAGGAGGGCGCGGTGACGTCGCCCGCGACCCGCTCGGCCGCCCCGACCAGCGCGACCGTGACGCCGCCCCCGTCGAGAGCGGCGAACCGGTCGCCGTCACGGAAACGCACCGCGAGACCGAGCGCACCCGAGTAGAAGGCGATCGCCCCGTCCATGTCCTCGACGGGGACCAGCACGTTGCCGAGCCTGCTCACACCGGCCTCCAGGGGAGAGGTCATCCCGGCTCCCCGGGAACGGAGGGGACGTCCTGCGGCGCCTCCGAGGGGTCGGAGGGGCCGGGCTCCTGCTCGCAGGGCGGCAGGTCGACCCGGGCCTGGCTCGAACGGCTCTCACCCGCGGGCACCGTGGTGATCGTCACGGTCCGCCGGGCGTACTGCCCGCACTCGGGCAGCGTGGCGAACTCGCCGGCCACCGTGCGCGTGTAGTCGGTGCGGCCGGACAACTCGATCGTCTTGGCGCTGCCGGTCGTCCCGCCGTCGGCGCCGGGGACCTGCTGGGTGAAGGCCAGCCGTACGGTCACCGGGGAGGTGCCGGAGGCGCGCACCCGGAAACTGACGGAGGTGCCGTCGAAGGAGGTGATCGTGACGGCGGGAGGCGCGCACTCCTCACCCTCGACCACCGTCTGGGCGTACTGGGCGCCGTTGCCCGCGGGACGGTCCGTGGTGACCGTGACCCCGAGCACGGCCCGCCCGCCGCACGGCACCTCGGCCGGGGGAGCGGGAAGTTCGACGGAGTAGCCGGTCTCCCCGGACAGGGTCCTGGTCACGGTGTCCAGCGTGCTGACGCCGCCCTCGTCGTCCTTGCGGGTGAAGGACGCGGTGAGCCGTACCCTGCCCGGACCGCCCGCACGGACCTTGACGACGGCCGTCTCGCCGTCCCAGGAGGTGATCTCCGCGTTGCGCACCTCGGGGGCCGGGCACGGGCCGCCCCTGACCTCGACCGTACGGCTCAGCTCCCCGCCGGAGAACCGGGGCGAGGTCGAGGCCGTGACCCTGCGGTAGAGGGTCTGCTCGCAGGCGGGGGCGGTGAAGGCGTAGGGAACGGGCTGGGAGTGGACGCCGTTGCCCCTGAGGGTGAAACTCCGTGTGGCCACCTTCGTCAGGTCGTCACGTTCCTCACCCTGGGCGAAGGAGACGGTCAGCACGACGGAGGCCGGGGTCGAGGAGCGCAGGCTGAGCGTCGCCCCGCCCGCGTCGAACCGGGTGATCGCGAGGTCGTCGACCCCTGGGCTGGAGGTCGGGGTGGGGGACGGCGTCCGCGACGGGTCGGTGATCGGGGTCGGCCGCGCGCTCGGGGACGACGTCGGGGTCCTGCGCGGCGTCGGGTGGGCCTTCGGGGGCGTGCTCTCCGACCTGGCCGAGGTCCGTTCCGTTCCGGTGTGCGGCCGTTTGACGGGAGGCCGGGCCGGTTCCGGCGGGGGAGAGCCGCCCGCGCCGTCCGGCGGGGTCTTCCCGGCCCCGGGCACATGCGCGGGCGGAGTGAAGATCGAGTTCGCCGAGAGCCTGTCGGCCGACCGCCCCGAGGCGACCAGCCCGACGGTGACCGCGACGGTGATCACGACGACCCCGGCGAGCAGCCTGGGGCCGAGACGGGGACGGCGCCTGCCGCCGCCCCTGCCGAGCACGGTGCTCGCCAGCGAGGTGCTCGCCCGCTGGGCCGGCCTGGCCAGCGGGAACGACAGCGCCAGCAGGGTGGCCAGCTCTGCCAGGTGCCGCCGCCCCCGCTGCTCCCACTCCGGTCCGTACGCGGCGGTCGCGGCGGCTTCGAGTTCGAGGACGAACGCCTCCGCCGTCGCGGGCCGGTCCGCCGGATTCTTCGCCATGCCCCGCGCGACCAGGCCCCGCACCGAACTCGGCACGGCCTCGATCGGGATCGGCGCCCGCTGGTGCTGGTGCATCAGCGCGGCCCCGTTCTCCGCACGGTAGGGCCGATGCCCCGTGAGGCACTCGAAGAGCACGCAGGTGGCCGCGTAGACGTCGCTCGCCGGGGTGGCCGGATGCCCGGCCCACTGCTCGGGGGCCATGTACGGCGGGGTGCCCTGGGGCGCGTCGGAGGCCCCGGTGCGGGCGGCGATGCCGAAGTCCGTCAGCTTGCTGGCGCCGTCCGCCTGGATCAGCACGTTCTCGGGCTTGTAGTCGCGGTGCACGATCCCGGAGGAGTGCGCGAACGCCAGTCCGAGCAGCGAGCCCTTGAGCACGACGAGCGCCGCCTCGGGGCTGGTGGTGCCGTGCTCGGCCAGGATCCTCCTGAGGGAGACGCCGTCGACCAGCTCCATGACGATCGCGGCGTCGCGGGTGTCCTCGTAGTACTCGTAGAACTGGACCACGTTCGGGTCGTACAGCTCGACCATGACGCGCGCCTCCTCGCGGAAGCGCGCCAGGAACCTGTGGTCGCCCCGCAGGGCCGTGTTCAGATACTTGATCGCCACGTAGGCGCCGGTCGCGGTGTAGGTGGCCAGCACCACCCGGCCGCCGCCTCCCGCGCCGAGGTCTCGAACCTCGTGGTATCCCGGAACCAATGGAGTCCCCCTCCGAGCGCCGTCGCTTGTTCGACGGTCTCACCCCTGCCGTCGGTTGTCACGGTTCGCGAATTTCGTAAGGAAATCGCTATGTGGGAGACCGGTCTAAAGAGACGCGTAGACGGCCTCGGCGAGCCGGTGGGCACGAGGGCTGTCGGCGACGGCGTCGGTCATCCTGTTCATCGTGTACGCCATGCCCAGGCCGTGCTCCACGTCGCCGAGGCTGAGGAAACCGCCCATGCCGGTGTGGCCGAAGGCGGTCCGCATCCCCTGCTCGGGGACCTGGAAGGCCTGTGCGGGCCGCATGTAGCCGAGGCCGAAGGAGCTGTCGAGGAGCAGCACCCGGTCGGGGCCGGAGACCCGGGGCCTGACGGCGTCCCGCAGGGTCTCCGGGCGCAGGATCCGCCCGGCGACCAGATGACGGTAGAACCCGGCCAGGCCGAGGGCGGTGGCGACGACCCCGATCGCGGGCCAGCCCGCGCGCAGGACGACCGGGTGGTTGGCGCCGCCGCGCAGCTTGGTGACCTGCGGGTTGCCCATGGCGCGGCCGGTCAGGCTCTCGCCGTCCCGCATGGCCCTGCCGAGCGCCTCCCCGGCGTCGGCGCCGGGGTTTGTCACGTTCCCGGGCGCCGCCGGGGTTCCCGAAGCCGCCGGTTCCCCGGGTGTCGCAGGTTTCCCGGGTGTCGCAGGCTTTTCCGAAGTCGCCGGTGCCGAGGCCCCGAGACGCAGCCCGCCGGACAGCCGGGCCGCCCGCGCCGCCACGTCGTCCGGCGCGCCGAGCCAGAGTTCGAGCCCCAGCGGGTCGGCGATCTCGGCGGCCACGAACTCACCCGCCCGTTTTCCGGAGACCCGGCGGATCACCTCGCCCAGCAGGAAACCGTAGGTCAGCGCGTGGTAGCCGTGCCCGGTCCCCGGCTCCCACAACGGCGCCTGCCCGGCCAGCCGGTCGGCGATGGCCTCCTGGTCCTCGAACTCCTCGACCGGCACCGGCTCCTCGATCACCGGCAGCCCCGCCTGGTGGGTGAGCAGGTGCTCGACGGTGACACGCTCCTTGCCCGCGCGGGCGAACTCGGGCCACACCTCGGCGACCGGTGCCGTGACGTCCAGCAGACCGCGCTCGGCCAGCAGCAGCACCGCCGTCGCGGTCACCGCCTTGGTGCACGAGTAGACCAGCGTGGGGGTGCCACGCTCCCAGGGACGCCCGTCACGGCGGTCGGCCACACCACCCCACAGGTCCACGACAGGCCTGTCGTCAAGGAAGACGGAGAAGGCCGCGCCGAGCTCCCCGTCACCGGCGAAATTCTGGCGGAACACCTCGCGCACCCGCGAGAACCGAGGATGGCACCATCCGTGAACCGCCATCGTCCACTCCTGTGAAAACGCATGTGAGCGCGGAAAACCCGCCGGGCGTTGAGCCTAACAACGCCCGGGAGCGACCCGGGACCCTCAGCCCCCGCCGGTCTCCTCCGCGCGGGAGGACACGTAGGCGCCCCCGCCCTCCACGGTGTAGACGAGGCCCTCGTCGGACAGGACCTGGATCGCGCGCCGTACGCTGCCCGGATCGAGGCCGTAGCTCCGCTGGAGGCTCTCCTCCGAGGGGAGCGGGCGGTCGAGCTGGAGCTCACCGCTCGTTATCCGCGCACGGAGGATGCCCGCGAGCCGCAGGTGGGCGGGGACGGAGTCGCCCGGGTCACCGGGCTCGATGGTCGCGGCCATATGTCCTGGATGCCCGCCGTAGGGCTTCGTGTCCCAGGTGTGCCGTAACAGGGACGACGGTTGACAGACGTTTTGTACGGCTCAGCGTCCCCGCCAGCCGTCCCGATGGAGGAGGTCGGCCAGGGGGACGCGTCCGCGCCACCCCTTGCGTTCGAGGTCGGGCACGCGCTCCCGGTGCGTCACCGGTCCCAGGCAGAGCCAGGCCACCGGGCGGACCCCCTCCGGGATGCCGAGCAGGTCGCTGACGAACTCCTCCCGGTAGAAGGACACCCAGCCGACCCCCAGGTCCTCCGCGGTGGCCGCGAGCCAGAGGTTCTGGATCGCCAGGCACACCGAGTAGAGCCCGGCGTCCGCGATCGAGTGGCGGCCGAGGACGGCCGGGGCCCCGCGCGCCGGGTCGTAGGTGACGACGACGGAGAGCGTCGACTCGCGCACCCCGTCCACCTTGATCGTGGCGAACGTCGCGGCCCGCTCGGCGTCGAGGGTGGCCGCGAAGACGGCGCGCTCCCGCTGGACATGGCCGGCGAAGGCCTCGCGGATCCCCCGGTCGCGGACCACGATGAAGTCCCAGGGCTGGGAGAGGCCGACGCTGGGCGCGGCGTGAGCGGCCCCCAGGATCCGTAGCAGGACCTCCTCGGGCACGTCCTTGCCGGTGAACTCACCGCGCACGTCCCGTCGTTCGAAGATCACGTCGTAGAACTCAGGCATGATCGCCAGCATCTCGTGTCGCGCCGCGCACCGGTACGCCCGCCGTACCTCTTCTCCCGGCCACGCCCCCGTGGGCCCCCGCGCCCTCTCGTGGCCGGAGAAGAGATACGGCGGACGCGCCCCCCTTCAGCCGAGGGCGACACCACCGCGGTCAGCCTGCCGGGCGGCCCTGCACGTTTCCTGTACGGCGGGCACGGGCCGAGTGAAGGCCCAGGTCAGGGCACCACCGTGACGTCGAAGAAGATGCCGCTGAGGTGGGGCATGTACTGGTTGCCGTCCACGTCGACCATCTTCCAGTAGACCTTGCACCGGGCCGGTTCCTTGGGGGCCCGCACCTCGACGCTCACCAGCGCGGACTCGCCGGGCTCCGTGTCGGGGATGCGCACACTCCTGTGCTCGGTCTGGCACAGGTCCTCGCCGTCCCACGGCCACTGCCGGTACAGGTAGCGGTCCCGCCACGGGACCGTGCCGATGTTGTCGATCTGCCAGGTCTTGACGAACGTCTCACCGACCCGGACCGTGCTGCCGTCGGGGTAGGTCACGTCCTTGGCGAGCCGTGACCGGTCGCCGGGGATGGGCCGGACCAGATGGGTCTCGGGGGGCAGTTCCTCGGGGCGCGGCAGCCACAGCCACAGGGCCGCTCCGAGGAGCAGGCAGACGACCACGGCCACGACGGCCGTCAGCCGCGCCCGTTTTCCGGAGAACCGTCTCCTGAGAAGCACCCCCCAGGGAACCGTCTCCTTGAAGGACCACCCCCAGGACCCGTCCGCCAGGACCGCCGGGATCGTGGACCCCGCCGGGGGCGCGGGGTCCACGGCCTCCACAGGCTTCGCGGGCGGCGCCGGGTCGGTCGCGGACCCGGTCTCGGCAGGCTCAGGACGGGGTTCCACGGTCTCCGTGCCGTCGGAGCCGGAGGCCAGGATCTCCCGGTGCAGGTCGCGCAACTCGGGGCCGGGGTCGGTGCCGAGCTCGTCGCGGAGGGTCCTGCGCAGCCGTTCGTAGAGCGTGAGCGCCTCGGCCGACCGCCCGGTCGCGTGCAGGGCGCGCATCAGCCGGTGGTGCAGCGTCTCGCGCAGCGGGTTACGGCTCGTCAGTTCGGCCAGTTCGGCGACCAGGGTCCCCAGGGCGGCCTCCCCGGAGAACGTCAGCTCGGCGTAGAGCTCCATGGCGGACAGCCGCAGTTCCTGCGCGTGCGCCGCTCGTTCCAGGACGCACGGTGTCTGCGGGACGTCGCTGAACGGCTCCCCGCGCCACAGGTCGAGCCCCTCCCGCAGGGTCTTCGCCGCCGCCTCCGGGTCGCGCTCTTCACCGGCCAGGGACAGCGCCCGCTGCATCCGCGCCAGGTCGGTGCCGGTCTCGCCGAGGTTGAGCCCGTAGCCGCCCGCCCTGCTGTACAGGACGGGTTCCGTCTCCACGGGTCCGGTGAGGGAGCGAAGCAGGGCACGTAGCCGGGAGGCCCGGACCTGGACCGCGTTGGCCGGGTCGGCGGGCAGCCGGTCGGGCCACAGCGCGTTGGCGAGGTGCTCGGTCGAGACGGTCTCGCCGGGGTGGGCGAGCAGTTCACCGAGGAAGGCACGATCCTTGGCGGCGGTGGGGGCGGTGGACTGCCCCTGGTGCGTGATCGTCAGGTTCCCCAGCACGAGAAAGTCCACGCGGTGGAGTATGGCAGCTTTCGTCCAGTATTCGTCTGCCCTTCGGCGTGCTGTCAGAGACAACGCGAGGAGGTATGGTTCGGACGCGCCGATGTCGAAGGCATCGTGCAGGGAAGCCGTCGGTTCAGGGCTGCCAAGTCCGTGCCACCGTCAGGCGTCGGGAAGAAACACGGTCTGACGCTTCGGCGCCGTGTGTGAAGGGTTTCGGCTTGGGCGCGTCGGTGTCTGGACTGAGGAGCGAAGGAGCGCAGCGGATGAGCGACGAGGGAAGACACCGACCCGAGGCGCCCAAGCCCGCGGTGCCGGAGGCGCCGCTAAGAGGCGCAGACACCGACTTGAGAGCGCCCAAGCCCGCGGTGCCTGAGGCGCCGCAAAGAGGCACAGTCCGCCTGCCCGGGGTGGCGCTCACCGACCATGTGTTCACCGTGCCTCTCGACCACGCCGATCCCGGCGGGGAGACGATCGAGGTCTTCGCCCGCGAGGCGGTCGACCCGGCCAGGCGGGGGGACGACCTGCCGTGGCTGGTCTTCCTCCAGGGCGGTCCCGGCGGCAAGTCACCCCGGCCGCACGCGGCGGACGGCTGGCTGGCACGCGCGCTGCGCACCCACCGGGTCCTCCTGCTCGACCAGCGGGGGACGGGCCGCAGCACCCCGATGACCGCCGCGACGCTGACCGGGACCGACGCCGAGGTGGCCGCCAGGCTGCGGCACTTCCGCGCCGACGCGATCGTCGCCGACGCCGAGCTGATCCGGCGGGAGCTGGCCGGTGACCGGCCGTGGGAGACCCTTGGGCAGAGTTACGGCGGGTTCATCACGCTGACCTACCTCTCCAGGGCGCCCGAGGGGCTGGCGGCGTGTTACGTGTGCGGTGGGCTGCCGGGGCTCGCGGCGGACGCGGCGGAGGTCTACTCCCTCACCTACCCCCGGGTCCGCGCCAAGGTCGAACGCTTCTTCGCCCGCTATCCCGGGGACTCGGCCAGGCTGGACGCCGTCGCCGACCGGCTGCGCGAGGAGGAGGTCAGGCTTCCCGACGGGGACGTGCTGACCGTGCGCCGTCTGCAGAGCCTGGGCATGTGCCTGGGGATGAGCGACGGCGCCGAGTACCTGCACTGGCTCCTGGACGAGGCGTGGACCGGGCGGGAGCTGTCCGACCTGTTCCGCTACGAGGTCATGATGGCCACCGGGTTCGTCGGCAACCCCCTCTACGCGGTCATGCACGAGTCGATCTACGCCCAGGGGGCGGCGACCGCGTGGGCCGCGCACCGGCTGCTGCCCGCCGAGTTCGCCGAGGACGCCCGGCCCCTGCTGCCGACCGGGGAGATGATCTACCCCTGGATGTTCGAGGAGATCGCGGCCCTGCGTCCCTTCAGGGGCGCGGTGGAGATCCTCGCCGCCGACGACTCCTGGCCCCACCTGTACGACCCCGTACGGCTGGCCGCCAACCGGGTCCCGGTCGCCGCGGCCGTCTACTACAACGACATGTACGTCGACGAGGGCCTGTCCATGCGGACGGCCGCCGAGGTCGGTGAGGTGCGGACCTGGGTTACCAGCGAGTGGGAGCACGACGGCGTGCGGGTCTCGGGCGAACGCGTGCTCGCCCGCCTGATGGACACGATGACGGGCGTGTACGGCTGAGACCGGGGCACCCCTCTCCTGGTGCTCAGGGGGAGAGGACCTCGGTCAGCGGCAGCCGTACCTGGAAGCGGGTGTCGCCGGGCACCGACTCCACGCGCAGGTCGCCGCCGTGGCGTCCGGCGACGATGCGGTAGGAGATGTCCAGGCCGAGTCCGGTGCCCTCCCCGACGGCCTTGGTGGTGAAGAACGGCTCGAAGATCCGGTCGCGCAGGTGTTCGGGCACGCCGGGCCCGGTGTCGCAGATCTCGATGAGGGCGGTCGTGCCGTGTTCGAGGCGGGTGCGGACGGTGAGGGTCCCCTCGCCCGCCATGGCGTCGAGCGCGTTGTGGACCAGGTTGGTCCACACCTGGTTGAGCTCTCCGGCGTAGCCTGGCAGCGGTGGCAGCTCCGGGTCGTAGTCGGTGGCCACGGTGATTCCCGGCGGGATCTTGCCGCGGAACATGGTGAGCGTGCTGTCCAGCAGTTCCCGCAGGTCGACCCGCTGGTACGGCGCGCGGTCCATCTGGGAGTACTGCTTGGCGGAGGCGAGCAGCGTCGAGATCCGCTCGGTCGCGTCGGTCACCTCGTCGAGCATCTGGGAGATCTCGACGGCCTCCGCCAGCCAGCGCACCGCGCCAGCCAGGTGCTCCTCCCCTATCTTGGCCCTGACCTTCTCCAGACCCTCCTGGCCGAACCCGGCGCTCACCAGTGGCGCCGCGATCTCCCAGGCGTCCTCGACCCCGGCGGCCTCCAGGGCGTCGCCGAGTTCGTCCTCGGCGTCGGAGGTCTCAAGCGGGGTGAGGGCGGGCACGTTCCCGACGCTCTCCGCGCAGCCCTCCTGCAGGTCGACCAGCGCGCGCAGCCGCTCGGGCGGGATGCCCGCCTCGGTGAGGTCGGCCAGTTCCCGCCGCGCCGACTTGATCTTCTCCCGCAGCTCGCCGACCGCGCGCACGGCCGCGGCGGCCGGATTGTTGAGCTCGTGGGTGAGCCCGGCGGTGATGGTGCCGAGCGCGGTCAGCCGCTGCCGTCTGTCGATGAGCTCGCGCTGGGCCAGACCGCCCAGACGCACCCCGTCGAGCAGGTGGACGGCCATCGGGAACCACTCGGCGACCATCTTCCCGTACTTCCTGGCGGGCAGGACGAACAGCCGGGAGGGCTTGGTGGCGCGCAGCGAGTGGGCGTAGGTCTCCGGGGCGCGCTCGCCCAGGTAGGCCGAGGTCGCCCCGGCGTAGACCCCGACCTGGGAGGTGGGGGTCATGGTCACCACACCGGCCGGGGTCTCGGTGGACATGACGATCTCGCCGTCGATGAGGACGACGAAGTGCTCGGCGGGCTCGCCCTGCCGGATGATCGTCCCGCCCGCGCCGAACTCACGCTCCTCGCCGTGCGAGGCCAGCCACCGCAGCTTCTCCTCGTCGAGCTTCTCGAACAGGAACAGCCCGCGGAGCACGTCGATGTCGATCATGCGGCCTCCGTCACGTCTTCTCCAGGTAGCGGTGCACCAGCGCGACGGCCATGGCCCCCTCGCCGACCGCGGAGGCGACCCGCTTGATCGAGTCCGCCCTGACGTCCCCGGCGGCGAACACCCCGGGCACGTTGGTCTCCAGGTGGTACGGCTCCCGCCGCAGCGGCCAGTTGCGCGGCCGGTTCTCCGCGGCGGTCAGGTCGGGGCCGGTGAGGACGAAGCCCCTGCGGTCGCGTTCGACCGTGTCGCCCAGCCAGTCGGTGAACGGCTCGGCGCCGATGAAGACGAACAGCCACTCGGCCTCGGCCGTGCGCTCGCCCTCGGGGCCCTTGAGCGTGAGCCGTTCCAGGTGGTCGTCGCCCCCGGCGCCGACGACCTCGGTCTCGGTGTGCACCTCGATGTTCGGGATCTGGGAGATCTGCTCGATCAGGTAGTGCGACATGGACTTCTCCAGCCCCTCGCCCCTGACGACCAGGTGGACCTTGCAGGCGTATCCGGACAGGTAGACCGCGCCCTGCCCGGCGGAGTTGGCGGCGCCGACGACGTAGACCTCGCGGTCGCGGCACTCGGGGGCCTCGGTCACCGCGGCACCGTAGTAGACGCCCCTGCCGACGAAGTCGTCGAGACCGGGGGCGCTCAGCCTGCGGTAGGAGACGCCGGTGGCCAGGATCACGGTGTGCGCCGCGATGCTGCCGCCGTCGGCGAACCCGACGACCTTGGCCTGTCCCCGGACCTCCAGGCTGGTGACCGTACGGGCGGTGAGCAGTTCGGCGCCGAACTTCAGGGCCTGGCGGCGGGCGCGGTCGGCGAGCTGGGCGCCGGAGACGCCGTCGGGGAAGCCGAGGTAGTTCTCGATGCGGGAGCTCTGGCCCGCCTGCCCGCCGGAGGCGTGCTGCTCGACCATCACCGTGCGCAGCCCCTCCGAGGCCCCGTAGACCGCGGCGCCGAGGCCGCCGGGACCGCCGCCGATGACGATCAGGTCGTAGAAGTCGGTCGCGGGGGCGGTGGACAGGCCGACGGCGGAGGCCAGCGTCGAGGTGTCCGGGGCGACGAGCTTGGCGCCCTCGCCGGTGACGACCAGCGGCAGCCTGGCCGGGCTGACCTCGTGGGCCGCGTCCTCCTCCCCGGTCCGCTCGCCCGCCGCGGTCAGGAGCTGGACACCCTCGGGGGAGTCGGCCAGCAGCCAGCGGTAGGGGACCTGGTTGCGGGCCAGGAAGTCGCGGACCTCGTAGGACCTGGCCGACCAGCGGGCCCCGACCACCCGCAGCTCGTCGGAGTCGCGCCGCTCGGCGCGCTGCCAGGCGTCGAGCAGCGAGTCGAGCACCGGGTAGAACTTCTCCTCGGGCGGGTCCCACGGCTTGAGCAGGTAGTGGTCGAGGTCGACCACGTTGATCGCCTGGATCGCGGCGTCGGTGTCGGCGTACGCGGTGAGCAGCACCCGGCGGGCGTACGGGTACAGGTCCATGGCCTGTTCGAGGAACTCGACGCCGTTCATCTGGGGCATCCGGTAGTCGGCGAGGATGGCCGCGACGTCGTCGCCGCGCAGCCGCATCTCGCGCACGCTGTCCATGCCCTGTGTGGCGCTGTCGGCCCTGACGACCCGGTAGGACTGGCCGTACCGGCGTCTGAGGTCGCGTGCGACGGCCCGCGAGACGCCCGGATCGTCATCGACAGTTACGATGACCGGTTTGTCCATGACCAGCCTTCCCCCGAAGCGTGACATCTTCCTCCGAAGAATGTCATATCCCTCTGTGGTGCCCGGCCATCGCGGTCTCAGTGGTCGGGCATGCCCACGGCGCGCAGCAGGGCCGCGGGGTGGCCGTGGGCGGCACGCAGCCGCATCAGCTCCGGATCGCTGCTCCAGAAGTCGGTCAGCGTGCCGTGCCCGATCCGGTCGGCGATGATCTGCAGGGCGATGTCGTGCTTGATGTACTCGACCGCCATCAGGACGACGGCCGGGTCCTCGGTGTAGACGCCCCAGGCCGAGCCGTTCACGAACCCGCCGATCAGGACCTCGCGGCCGTCGCCGACGACCACCAGCAGGCCGCAGCCCAGGTTGTCGGCCACCGAGTCGGGCACCGGGAAGCGGTGCTCGTACAGGTAGCCGACCTGGGTCTCGGCCGGGCCGAAGTGCACGACCGACACCTCGACCCCGCGCTCGGCCGCCCGTCCGACCAGCGGGGAGAGCTGCTTCATCTCCTCCGGCCAGATCGACAGGAACAGGTCGGTGCGCGCGGCGGCGACCACGTCCTCCGCCCGCGCGAGGACGGCCTCGGTGCCCTTGAGGTTGTGGATGATGTGCGCCCCGGGAGGCGCGACGATCGTGGGCAGTGAGGACTGGAGCGACTCGATCGAGTCGTCGAACTCTCTGCGCATGCGTTCGAGCAGGGACCTGGGCGGCAGCGGCAGGTAGCCGACCGCCTCCTCGGGGCCGCGCAGCTCGTAGGCCGCGCCCTTGGACACCAGCTTGCCCAGCGTCTCGTAGACGGTGCTTCGTGGCACGCCGGAGCGCTTGGCCACCTCGTAACCGTTGAGGGGTTGCCCGGCGACGACCAACGTCACATAGGCCTTGGCCTCGTAACCGGACATGCCCAGGCGCTGCAACTGCTCCACGACGTCCCGCATCGGAGTTATGGTACGGCTCGCCATGCCTGTTGGGCGTTGTCGTAACGAACATTATTTAGTACGAAATTAATCGTTTTGGAGTGTTTTCCAATGGAGTGCGGAAAAAGTTGCCGCTGACCAGCGCTTTTTCCAATCGTGCCGGTGAAGGCCGGACCGGCGACCAGCTTCATCGGGATTCAGAAAACGTTCCGCACGCTGGAACACGGCGGGCCATGTCCTGGGAACGCGGAAGGGCCGCGCCCGCCCCTTCCGGGTGGACGCGGCCCCGCGCGGACGTGCCTGTCAGACCTGGCCGGCCTTCTCAAGGGCGGAGCAGCAGGTGCTGACGATGAGACGGGTCACCAGATACGGGTCGACGTTGGCGTTGGGGCGACGGTCCTCGATGTAGCCCTTCTTCTCCACCTCGACCTGCCACGGGATGCGCACGGAGGCGCCGCGGTCGGAGACGCCGTAGCTGAACTCGTTCCAGGGGGCGGTCTCGTGGTGGCCGGTGAGGCGCTCCTCGATGCCCGCGCCGTAGTGCTTGACGTGCTCCAGGGCGTTCGCCGCGAGGGCGTCGCAGGCGGTGATGATCGGGTCGTAGCCCTCCCGCATCGCCTTGGTCGAGAAGTTGGTGTGCGCGCCCGCGCCGTTCCAGTCGCCCTTCACCGGCTTGGCGTCGAGCGTGGCGGCGATGTTGAAGTCCTCGGCGACGCGGTAGAGCAGCCACCGGGCGATCCAGAGCTGGTCGGCGACCTCGATCGGGCCCGCCGGGCCGACCTGGAACTCCCACTGGCCGGGCATGACCTCGGCGTTGATGCCGGAGATCGCCAGACCGGCCTCAAGGCACAGGTCGAGGTGCTTCTCCACGACGTCGCGGCCGAAGACCTCGTCGGCGCCGACGCCGCAGTAGTAGCCGCCCTGCGGGGCGGGGAAGCCGCCGATCGGGAAGCCGAGCGGACGGCCCTCCTTGAAGAAGGTGTACTCCTGCTCGATGCCGAACCAGGACTCCTGCTCGGCGAACCGCTCGGCCACCTCGACGAGGGCGGCGCGGGTGTTGCTGGCGTGCGGGTTCATGTCGATGGTGAGGACCTCGCACAGGACCAGCACGTTGTCGCCGCCGCGGATCGGGTCGGGGCAGGTGAACACCGGCTTGAGCACGAGGTCGGAGGCGCCGCCGTCGGCCTGGTTGGTGCTGGACCCGTCGAAGCCCCACAGCGGCAGCTCGGCGCCGTCGGCGAGGATCCTTGTCTTCGAACGGAGCTTGGCGGTCGGCTCGGTGCCGTCGATCCAGATGTACTCAGCCTTGAAGGTCATCGCCGGAGTCCTTGCTAGGGGAGGGGTCTGCTGCCCCAAAGACTCGCAAGTCGCGATTTCGCATCTGTTGCCCTTATGTGAACGGGATGTTACTCAGGTCCGGTTCGCCCGGCACGGTGTTCACATTCCCGTGAAAACAGGGTCTGAGCTGCGGAAACGGAGATCGTCACGGGGTCGTGTGAGCCTTGTCACCGTCGTCGCCGGGCTCTATCCCGAAGAAACGGGCCGAGGCGGACTCGTGGGCCAGGCGGCGCAGCACGTCGAGGACCCGGCCGTGCATGACGGTGCCGATGACCAGGGTCTCGACCGCCGTCTCACGGGGCCCGTCCAGGGGGAGGACGCCGAACTCGTGCTCGACCAGCGTCTCCGCGGCCCGCGCGTAGGGACGCAGGGCCTCCTCGTCCATCGGCATGCCGAGCCGGGCCAGGGCGTACAGGGCCTGGGCCAGCTCGTCGAGCGCCGGGGCCCAGGGCTCCGTCCGCCAGCCGAGGCCGGAGATCAGCCGGTCGGCCTCGGCGCGGGCGCGGCGCCACTCCTCACCGTCGGGCCGGGGCGCGGGCGCGGGGGCGATGGCGTAGTGGGCGGTGCCCAGCACACGGTGCATGCTCAGTTCCTCGTCGTCGACCGCGGCCAGCACCTTGGCGATGGAGGCGATCGGCAGCCGCCCGACCTCAAGCAGCGCGCGGATCAGCCGCAGCCTGCGCACGTGGGCCTCGCCGTACTCGGCCCTGGTCGCCGAGGTCTGCTCGCCGGAGGGGAGCAGACCTTCCCGCAGGTAGTACTTGATCGTGGGGATGGGCACGCCCGTCTCGGCGCTGAGCTGGGAAATCCGCATAGCCGGATAGTACAACTACCCAATAGGTGCGTCGTTGTTCCCGTCGGGGGCGGAGGGTAGCGTGACGGTCACCGTACGTCATGAAAGGGTGATCGTGAACTCCCCCTCTCTCCCTTCCGGGTGGCGAGCCGGGCGGCGAACCGGGTGGCGGGGCGTGTCCCGGCGCGAGCTGCTGCGCGGCGCCCTGGCCGGGCTCGGCCCGCTGGCCCTGTCCTCCTGCGCCTTCCCCGTCGGCGGCGCGCCTCCGACGTCCACCGCGGGCGCGCCCCGTCTCGTCGAGGACGGTCCCCTGGAGATCTGGATCTTCGACGGGGGGCTCGGCGACGACTACGCCAGGACCATTCACGAACCGCTGGTCGCCGCCCGCTTCCCCCGCCTCAGGATCAGCCACAACGCGACCAAGGAGATCTCCAGGACCCTCCAGCCGCGTTTCGTCGGAGGGGACCCGCCCGAGGTCGTGGACGACTCCGGGGCCGGGGCCATGGACCTGGGTGCCCTGGTCCAGGACGGCCAGCTCACCGACCTGACACCGTTGTACGACGCGCCCAGCTGGGACGACCCCTCCGTCACGGTGCGCGAGACCGTCGATCCCATGGCGATCGAGCTGGGCGGCTACGGCGGCAGGCCGTACGTCATGAACTACACCAACACCGTCTGGGGCATCTGGTACTCGCGGCCGCTCTTCGAGGCCAGGGGGTGGCGACCGCCCAGGACGTGGGCGCGTTTCCTCGACCTCTGCGAGGAGATCAGGCGTTCGGGGATGGCGCCGTTCACCTACGCGGGCACCCACCCCCAGTACATCTACGAGCCCATCCTCACCCTCGCGGCGAAGATCGGCGGCAGGCGGGTGCTGACCGACATCGACAACCTCGCCGAGGGCGCCTGGCAGGCCGAGCCCGTACGGCGGGCCGCCGCGGCGTTCGCGGAGATCGGGGCCAGGCACCTCCTTGAGGGCACCGCGGGCCTCGACCACGTCCAGACCCAGATCGCGCAGAACCGCGGGCTGGTCGCCATGCTGCCCTGCGGTTCCTGGCTGGAGAACGAGCAACGCGGCTCAGCCCCGGACGGCTTCGGCTACGCGATGTTCCCGCTGCCCGACTTCGGCCCCTCGGACGCCATGCCGTACGGCACGCTGCACGCCCAGCCGGGTGAGGAGTACATCGTGCCCGCGCGCTCGGCCAACCCCGGGGCCGGGCTCGAATACCTGCGGGCCATGCTCTCCCGGCGGGCGGCGGGGAGGTTCACCGAGGCCGTCTCGACGCTCACCGTCGTCAGGGGGGCGGCCGACGGTCTCAGGCTCAAACCCGGCCTGGAGAGCGCCCGCGCCGCCCTCGCCGCCGCCGGCGGCAACGTCGTCACCTTCATGTTCCGCAGGTGGTACTCCGAACTGCACGACGAGGTCGCCGCGGCCTCGGGGCAGCTGATGAGCGGGGCGATCAGCGCCGACCGGTGGGCCGAGCGGGCCCAGCGCAAGGCCGACGTGCTCAGAGCCGACCCCTCGGTGCGGAAGTTCACGAGGTAGCCGCCGATGAACCAGCACAGGAGACGGTTCGTCGCCGGGTTCCTCGCCGTCCCGGTCACGCTGTACACGGTCTACGTGCTCTCCCCCTGCGCGCAGGCCCTCGTCATCGCGCTCACCGACTGGCGCGGGGTCAACGCCGTCCCGCGCTTCGTGGGGGCGGACAACTTCCGCAGGCTCCTCGGCGACGAGGTCTTCCTGCGGGCCGCCGGCCACAACCTGCTGCTGCTGGCGCTGGTGCCGCCGCTGACGATCGGGCTCGCCCTGCTGTTCGCCTGGCTGCTGACCGGTGACGGGGCGGCCGGGCGCACGGGCGGGGGAGCGGTCAGGGGAGCGGGGTTCTACCGGGTGGTCTTCTTCTTCCCGCAGGTGCTGGCCGTCGTCCTGGTCGCCGTCCTGTTCCGGCAGATCCTCAGGCCGGACAGGAGTGGGATGCTCAACGGCCCGCTGACCGCCCTGGGGTTCGAGCCGGTCGGGCCGCTGGCGGAGACCCGCCTGGCGCTGTGGGCCGTGCTGTTCGTGCTGGTCTGGCAGGCGGTCGGGTTCTACGTCGTGCTCTTCTCCGCGGCCATCGTCTCCATCCCGCGCGAGCTGTTCGAGGCCGCGGCCATCGACGGCGCCAGGGGCGGACGGCTGTTCCTGCGGATCACCCTTCCCCTGCTGCGGGACACGGTCCAGGCGGGCTGGGTCTATCTCGGCGTCGCCGCGCTCGACGTCTTCGCCGTCGTGTGGGTGATGACGGCCGAGCAGGGCGGTCCCGACCACTCCACGACGGTGATGGCGGCGGAGGTCTACCGCAACGCCTTCCACTACTCCAGGTTCGGTTACGCCTGTGCGATGGGTGTGGTGCTGTTCGCGCTCACCACCGGGTTCGCGGTGCTGGTCCTGCGGCTGACCCGGCGCGAGCGGATCGAGTTCCGGTGAGCGCGGCCCGCGCCCGCCTCACGGCGCTCCTCTCGCACGCCGTCCTGCTCTGGTGGACGCTCCTGGTCACGGTGCCGATCGCGTGGACCTTTCTGGCCTCGGTGAAGAGCGAGCGGGAGATCTTCGGCGACGCCTGGTCGCCGCCGGCCACGATCCGCCTCGACAACTGGGCGCGCGCCTGGCAGCAGGCGCACGTGGGCCGCTACATGCTCAACAGCGTCGTCGTCGTGGCGTGCGGTACGGCGGGCACCATGCTGTTCGGCGCGATGGCGGCCTACGTGCTGGCCCGCTACCGCTTCCGCGGCAGCCGGATCGTGCACGCGCTGTTCGTCGCGGGACTGGCCCTGCCGGTTTACCTGGTGCTGACCCCGCTGTTCTTCGTCGTCAGGAACACCGGGGCGCTGCCGCTGGTCGGCCCGTTCATCGGCCTGAACACCCACGGCGGGCTGATCCTCGTCTACATCGCCTTCTCCCTGCCGTTCACGGTGTTCTTCCTGACCGCCTTCTTCGGGACCCTGCCGGAGACGGTCGCGGAGGCCGCCTTCGTGGACGGCGCCTCGCACACGCGGGTGTTCTTCCAGATCATGCTTCCGATGGCCAGGCCCGGTGTCGTCAGCGTGACGGTCTTCAACGTGCTCGGCCAGTGGAACCAGTACCAGCTTCCCCTCGTGCTGCTGCCCTCCGACCGGGACAGCTGGCTGCTCACGCAGGGCATCGCCGACATCTCGACCACGGCGGGCTACGACGCCGACTGGGGCGCGCTGTTCGCCGCGCTCGGTATGGCGATCATCCCGATGATCGTCGTCCACGCGCTCCTTCAGGGACAGATCCGCAGGGGGCTGACCGCGGGGGCGTTCAAGTAGATCGGATTTTGCCGTTCGCGGAGATTGGGTTAACTGTTGGAGTGACACTGACGACATATCGGGCAACCGACACCCTGTCTGTGACCTCCTCCGCCCGCCTCGGCGGGCGTCGACGTCTTCTCGGGCTGTTCCTGGCGCCCGTGGTGGCTGCCGGGGCCGCCGTCCCGCTCGCCCCGGGCCAGGCCGCGCACGCCGCCCCGGCACGTTCCACGGTGACCTCCGGAGTCTCGGCCTCGGCTTCGGCACCGGGGCTCGACGACCCGGCCAAGAAGGAGATCGCGATGAAGCTGGTCTCCAGCGCGGAGAACTCCTCCCTCAACTGGCGGGCACAGTACAAGTACATCGAGGACATCGACGACGACCGCGGCTACACGGCGGGCATCGTCGGCTTCTGCTCGGGCACCGGGGACATGCTGGACCTGGTCAAGCTCTACACCCGGTACAAACCGCACAACCCGCTGGCCAAGTACCTCCCCGCCCTGCGACGGGTCAACGGCACCGACTCGCACAAGGGCCTCGACCCCGGCTTCACCAAGGCCTGGGCCCGCGCGGCGAAGGACAGGGCCTTCAGGAAGGCGCAGAACCACGAACGCGACCGGCTCTACTTCCGCCCCGCCGTACGGCAGGCCAAGAAGGACGGCCTGCGCGCCCTCGGCCAGTTCGTCTATTACGACGCCATCGTCATGCACGGCGGCGGCGACGACTCGCTCAGCTTCGGGGCGATCCGCAGGAACGCGCTGAAGAAGGCCAAGCCGCCGTCGCAGGGCGGTGACGAGACCGCCTACCTCAACGCCTTCCTCGACGCCCGCAAGGTCGCCATGAAGGCCGAGTCGGCCCACGAGGACACCAGCAGGGTGGACACCGCGCAGCGGGTCTTCCTCAGGAAGGGCAACCTCGACCTGAACACGCCGTTGTCGTGGAAGGTCTACGGCGACTCCTACCGGATCAAGAAGTAGCCGTCCGGCTCAGGCCCGCTCGCCGGTCGTCAGGCCGTCGAGGAGGACCGTGATGTAGTGGTCGGCGAGTCCCGCGGTGTTCAGGCGTCCCCCCGGCCTGAACCAGCGGACCGTGACCCAGATGCTGTCGCGGACCATGCGGTAGGTGAGCTTGGGGTCGATGTCCCCGCGGAGCTGCCCGGCGGCCTGGCCGCGCCTGATCTGCTCGACCCACATGCGCTCGACCTCCTCCTCGGTCCTGACCAGGTAGTCGAAGCGGTCGCCGGGCAGGGAGCGCAGGTAGTTCCAGTCGTTCTGCATGACGGTGATCGCCGCGCGGTGCGGTTCGAGCGTGCCGAAGGCGACGCGGACCATCTCCGACAGGGTCGTGCGGGGGTCCTCCCGCCGGTCGAGCACTGTGCGGTAGCGGCCGACGAGGTCGTCGAGGAAGGTGGTCAGCACCTCGTCGACGATCGTCTCCTTGGAGTCGAAGTGGTGGTAGAGGCTGCCGGACAGGATGCCGGCCTCCTCCGCGATCTCGCGGACGGTTGTCGCCTGGAATCCCTTGCGGGCGAAGAGGTCGGCGGCGAGTTTCACGAGGTGTTCGCGGCGCTCCGAGGCGGAGCCGGATGAGGCCGCGCGCCTGGTCGCACCCTGGCGTCTGACGGAGGTGGTCGTGGCGCCGGAGTTCTTTCTCGTGTTCACGTCCTCCATTATGAGTCTTTGCGTAATCGCTTGTTCGCGCGAACGAACCAGCTCATCGCGGCATTCGCCCCGTGCCGGGCGCCTGTCCGGAACGGTGTGGCGGGGCCGCTCTCCGGCGCCGAGCCGTACGGCTCGTGCCCGGGTGGGCGCGGGGTGGGTTTCGGTTTTCCGTAAGGGGAGGGGAAAGCCTTCCCTTACCGACAAAACTCATAAACGTCACTTCTCTGGACATGCCTCCTCTTTCTTGGAGCGCGTCCGGTCTCCGGAGGGGGCTCGTGACGGATCCGGCTTCGCTGGCGCGCGCCACACGGATGGTTTCGCTCAAAGATCGCCCATGGTGACGCACCCGGCACGTCCCGTGGCTTCCGGTGACCGTTCCCCCTGCCGCCCCTGGAGCGTTCCCGGGTACCAGGTGTCACTCCGGATCGCAGGATCTTGACGGAAGGCCCATGGTCAGCCCCCTAGCGATAAAGAAAGTTTCCTATTAGATTTGCGCGCAAGGCCGATGGGAGCGCTTCCTCCCACGCCTGTGAACACAACATGGTGTCCGCGTGTCCTCGGCATGAGATGCCGGCCGGCCATGAGGCGAGGAGGGTGCATGAAGCGCGGCCAAGAGCTGCTTCGTCTGGCGGACACGGTTGTTCTCCCGGGATTCGAGGGCAAGTCACCGCCCGACTGGGTCCGCAGACGCCTGAGCGAGGGCCTGACCGGGGTGGTGCTCTTCTCCAGGAACATCGCCACCCCCTCCCAGGTCGCCGACCTCACCGCGGCGCTGCGCGCGGAGAACCCGCAGGTTCTCGTGGGCATCGACGAGGAGTCGGGAGAGGTGACCCGGCTTGAGGCGGCGGCAGGGAGCACGCGCCCCGGCAGCTTCGCCCTCGGAGTCGTCGACGACGTCGCGCTCACCGAGGAACTCGCCGCCGACCTCGGCCGCGATCTGGCGCTGACCGGCGTCAACCTCAACTTCGCACCCTCGGCCGACGTCAACTCCAACCCCGACAACCCGGTCATCGGCCTGCGCTCCTTCGGCGCGGACCCCGACCTGGTCTCCCGGCACACCGCGGCCTGGATCCGGGGCCTGCAGTCGGCGGGCGTCGCCGCCTGCGCCAAGCACTTCCCCGGGCACGGGGACACCTCGGTCGACTCCCACCACAGCGTCCCGCTGGTCACGGCGACCGCCGAGGAACTGCGCGAGGTCGCGCTGCGGCCCTTCCGCGCGGCGATCGCCGAGGGCGTGCGCACGGTCATGACGGCCCACCTGCTGGTCTCCGCTCTCGACCCGGGCGTGCCCGCGACGCTCAGCGGCAAGGTGCTGCACGACCTGCTCCGTGTCGAACTCGGCTTCGAGGGCGTCATCATCACCGACGGCATCGAGATGACCGCCGTCTCGGGCCCGTACGGCATCGGCGGCGCCTCGGCGCTGGCCATCGCCGGAGGCGCGGACGCGATCTGCATCGGCGGCCAGAACTCCGACGAGCAGACCGCCATCGACGTCCGCGACGCCATCGTGGACGCGGTGATCGAGGGCAGGCTTCCCGAGGAGAGGCTGGCCGACGCCGCACGGCGGGTGTGCGAACTGGCCCTGTGGGCGGCCTCGGCCCCCAGGCGGCAGGACCCCGCGCCCTCGCGTCCGGGAGACGTCTCCATCGGCCTTGAGGCGGCCAGGCGGGCGCTGCGGATCACCCGCCGCTCGGCGAGCGCCTCCCTTCCCCTGGCCGCCCCGCCCCACGTGCTCGAACTGGCCCCCGAGATGAACCTGGCCATCGAGAAGGACACGCCCTGGGGTGTCGGTGAGCCGCTCGGCAAGCTGCTGCCCGGCACCACGGTGACGCGCCTGGACGCCTCCGGGGCGACCGGGAGCGCGGTAGAGGGGGTGCTGGCCGCCGCCACCGACCGGCCGCTGGTCGCCGTCGTCCGCGACGCCCACCGTCACCCCTGGCAGATGGACGCCCTGCAGCACCTGCTGGCAGCGCGCTCCGACGCCGTCGTGGTCGAGATGGGCCTGCCGGGACGCTCCGACCTCGGCGCCGTCCACATCGCCACCCACGGCTCCTCCAAGGTGTGCGGCCAGGCCGCGGCCGAGGTGCTGGCGGGGGACGCCTGATCCAGCGTGTTCCGCCGCCCCCGGGCCGCGGGAACGGCGGAACACGCTCACAGGCCGGGCAGGCGGCCGTTGCGGAACAGGTCGACGAACAGCTGGTGGTCGGCCCTGGCCCGCGCGCCGTAGGCGTGGGCGAAGTCGACGAGCACACGGGTGAACCCGGCGGCGTCGGCACCGATCACGTTCACGATCGCGTCCTCGGTCGAGAAGTCGACCAGGTCGTGGCTGGACTCGTCGTCGGCGACGGAGTGCATGCGGGCCACGGCCCTGCCGAGGTCGCCGATCACCGAGGCGAGTTCCTCCGGCTCGTTGACGTCGCCCCAGTCGAGGTCGGCCGAGTAGGGGGAGACCTCGGCGACGAGCTGGCCGACGCCGTTCAGCGTCGTGTGGCCGAGCCAGGGGTCGGCGTAGGCCTGCAGGGCCCGCTGTGACTCCGCCGTACGGTGCCCCTGGTGCCTGAAGTAGCCGCGTACCTTCTCGTCGGTGATGTACCGGGCGACGGCCGGGACCTGGGCCTGCTTCATGTAGAGGATGACGTCGTTCTCCAGGGCCTGGGTGTGGCCCTCAAGGAGCATGTTGTAGGACGGCAGGCCCGCCGAGCCGATGCCGACGCCCATGCGGAGCGCGAAGTCCTTGATCCTGTGCTCGACCGCGGGGACCGACGAGGGGAGCGTGGTGAGGTACTCCGCGAAGGCGGCCTCGACGGCGTGCCTGGTCTCCTCGTCGACCGGATAACGGCCGTCCATGATGGCGAACCTGCGCTCGAAGTTGTCGATCGTGGTCTCGACGTCGAGCAGCGCGACCCGGGTGTTGAGCCGGGCGACCTGGAGCACCCGGTGCAGCACACCGGTGGTCGTCTCCAGCGTCAGTGAGCCGATCGCCTCGTCCCCGCCCTCGGAGATGCCGGTCAGCTCGGTGAGGTAGGCCTTGGCGAACCCCGAGACCAGGTCGGTGATCACCTCGTCCGACAGCGCCTTGGCGTAGCCGATGAGCGCGACGCTGGCCACGAACCGCTTGAGGTCCCAGATGTAGGGGCCGACGTAGGCCTCGTCGAAGTCGTTGACGTTGAAGACCAGGACGCCGGAGGCGTTCATGTAGGTGCCGAAGTTCTCCGCGTGCAGGTCGCCGTGTATCCACACCCGGCTCGTCTGGTCGTCGAGGAAGGCCGTGTCGGCGAAGGAACCGGCCATGTCCGCGTAGAACAGGCAGGCGCTGCCGCGGTAGAAGGCGAACGGGGAGGCGGCCATCTTCCTGAACTTGCGCCGGAAGGCCGGGGGGTCACGCCTGATCGACTCGCCGAACTCGGTGATCAGGACATCGAGAATGTGCGCCGAGCGCCCATCTGTGGTCATGGTGCGCACGTTAGGGCCCACCGCCCGGCTCCGCCAGGCGAAGACGTCACAGGGCCGTCACAGCGGCGGCTTCCCGGCGGAAGGGATGTCCGGGGAAACAAGGGGACATGCCATGGAATGAGGCGTTCGCCCGCGTCTGTTGGGGAGAGAGGACTCCGACCACGGTGTCCTCGCGGGGAGAGACGGTGACGCGGCTGTGACACGACGGGGACCGGTGGTGGCCGGGCTCATGCTCAGCACGGCCCTGGCCGCGATGGACGCCACGATCGTGGCCACCGCGGTCCCGGCGATCGTGCGTGACCTGGGGGCCTTCTCCCTCTTCCCCTGGGTCATCGCGGTCTACATGCTGGCCCAGGCGGTGTGCACCCCGATCTACGGCGGGCTCGCCGACGTCTACGGCCGCAAACCCATGCTGCTCGTGGGCGCGGCGACCTTCCTGGCCGGGTCGCTGCTGGCGGGTGTGGCCTGGAGCATGCCCGTCCTCATCGTGGCGCGGGCGGTGCAGGGGGTCGGGGCGGGAGCGATCCTGCCGATCACCCAGACGATCGCGGGCGACCTCTACCCACTGGCCCAGCGGGGACGCATCTCGGCGCTGATGTCCACGGTGTGGGGAGGCTCCGCGCTGCTCGGCCCGGCACTGGGCGGCCTGCTGTCGGAGTTCGGGCTGTGGCGCTGGGTCTTCCTGCTGAACCTCCCGATCGGGGTGGCCGCGCTGGCCATGGTCACCGTGTTCCTGCGCGAGTCGGTCGAACGCCGTCCGCACCGCCTCGACCTGTTCGGCACCGCCCTGCTCGCGGCGGGCGTCGTCACCGTGATGATCGGGCTCCAGGAGACCGTCTGGTGGCTGATCGCGCCCGGTCTGGCGTTGCTCGCGGCCTTCCTGCGCTGGGAGCGGCACGCGGCCGAGCCGGTCGTGCCGCCGTGGGTCTGGCGTGACCGGATGCTGCTCGGCTCGTTCCTCGGCAGCGCGCTCGTCGGCGTGGTGCTGATCGCCCCCGCCCTCTACCTGCCCACCTACGCCCAGGGAGTGCTCGGGGTCGGCGCGGTCGCCGCCGGGTTCGCACTCGCCACGCAGTCCATCGGCTGGCCGCTGGCCGCAGGACTGGCCGACCGCCTCTACCTGAGGTACGGCTTCCGCGCCACGGCCCTGGCCGGGATGGTGCTCGTCGTCGTCTCGGCGGTGATGTTCACGCTGCTGGGCCCGGCCTCGCCGCTCGTCTACGCGGGCCTGTGCGCGTTCGTCAACGGCGCCGGGCTCGGCCTGGTCTCGGTCTCCTGCCTCGTCGGCGCGCAGTCCGTGGTCGGCTGGGAACGGCGTGGCGTCGTCACGGGCGGGGTGGTGTTCTTCCGCAGCGCGGGAAGCGCGGTGGGCACGGCGGTCTTCGCGGCGGTCGCGAGCCTGTCCCTGCTGTCGTCCGGTTCCGTCGGCTCGGTCGACGACGTCGCCGCCGCGCTGGACGGTCCAGGGGCGCAGGCCGCCCGTTCGGCCCTGGCCTTCGCCGTGCACCACGTCTTCCTGGCGATGACGGTCGTCGTGGTGCTCGGCGTGCCGGCCGTGCTGGTGATGCCGAGAAGGGGACGGCCGTTGTCCGAAACCCTTTCCAAGGCCGAGCCGGAAACCGTTTCCGAGGGCGGGGAGGACGGTGGGCGGACCCGCGCGGACCGCTGAGTCGTACGGGAGCGTTCCATTTTCCGAGAACGGTTTTCATAAGGGAGGCCGCCCAGGGCCGGGGCGGCCTCCCGCCGTTTTTACAACCATTTTGGGTCTTGTAGAGCCCGGGGGTCAGGGTTACGATCCGCATAATTATTAGGAAACTTTCCTAAAGGAAAGAGCATCAACATGCGCCGATTAGCTTCTGTGCTGGTGGTGTTCGCCATGGCGGCCGCGATGGCCGCATTGTCGATCCCCGCCCACGCAGCCGCTCGCCTGACAGCCGCCTTCACCCTCACCGGCAACCAGGGCAAGTTCGTGGTGAGCAACCCCAACAGCACCGCTGTGACCGGTTGGTCGATCACTTTCGAACTCCCCTCCGGGGTGACGGCGAGCGGTGCCCAGAATGCGACCATCTCGCAGACTGGCACCAAGGTGAAGCTGACCCCCGCCTTCTACATCAACACCGTGAAGGCGAACGGCAACACCGAGCCCTACAGCCCGACCTTCACGCTCAGCTCGGCCGTCCAGCCGACCAAGTGCACCATCAACAACGCCAACTGTGACGGCAGCGGCGACCCGCCCCCGCCGGACGCGCCCGTCACCGCGACCTACTCGGCCAGCGGGTCGCGTGGCAAGTTCGTGGTCAACAACAACACCGACGCCGCGCTCAACGGCTGGACGATCACCTTCGACCTGCCCGCCGGTGTCACCGCCAGCTCCGCCGACAACGGCTCGATCAGCCAGAGCGGCCGTTCGGTCACGCTGAGCCCGGCCCACTACAACACCAACGTCGCGGCCCACGGCTCGACCGAGCCCTACAGCCCGACCTTCACGCTCAGCAGCGCCTCCGCCGAGCCGGACAACTGCCGGATCAACGACGTCAGGTGTGACGGCGCCGCCGACACCCCGCCCGGCGTCCCCGGCAACCTGCGCTCGCCGGTCAAGACCACCAAGACCGTGACCCTGGCCTGGGACGCGGCCACCCAGGGCAGCCTGCCCATCGTCGGCTACCAGGTCTACAAGGGCAGCGACGTGGCGGCCACGGTCACCGGGACGACCGCGACCGTCTCGGGCCTGACCCCGAACACCGAGTACACCTTCACCGTCAAGACCAAGGACAGGAAGGGCACGCTCTCCGCGGCCACTCCTCCGCTGAAGGTCACGACCAACAACGCCGGTGACGACACCCAGCCGCCCACCGCGCCCACCAACCTGCGCAGCACCGGCAAGTCCTCCTCGACCGTGAACCTCACCTGGGGTGCCTCCACGGACAACAAGGAGGTCGCGAACTACGAGATCTACAGCGGCTCGACCCTGCTGACCACCTCGACCTCGACCTCGACCACGGTGACCGGCCTCTCGCCGTCCACCGAGTACACCTTCACGGTCAAGGCCCGCGACACCTACGACAACGTCTCCGACGCCAGCAACGCGGTGAAGGTCACCACCGACGACATCATCGGCAGTGGCTACGCCCGGGTCGGCTACTTCGTGCAGTGGGGCATCTACGGCCGTCAGTACTTCGTCCGCAACCTCGACACCACCGGCGTCGCGGCGAAGCTGACCCACCTCAACTACGCCTTCGGCAACATCGACCCGGTCAACCTGACCTGTCTGCAGGGTGTGACCAAGGGCACCAGCGGCAACCCGCAGGACCCGAACCAGGGTGACGGCTCCGGCGACGCGGACGCCGACTACGCCAGGCCGATGAGCGCCGGTCAGTCGGTCGACGGTGTCGGCGACACCGGCTGGGAGAAGCTGCGCGGCAACTTCAACCAGCTCAAGAAGCTCAAGGCGAAGTACCCGAACCTGAAGATCCTGATCTCGCTCGGCGGCTGGACCTACTCCAAGTACTTCTCGGACGTGGCCGCCACCGACGCCGCCAGGAAGAAGTTCGTCTCCTCCTGCATCGACACCTACATCAAGGGCAACCTGCCCACCTACAACGCCGCCGGCGGCCCGGGCAGCGCTGCCGGGATCTTCGACGGCATCGACCTCGACTGGGAGTGGCCGGGCGCGGAGGGCCACCCGGGCAACCACATCGGCGCCAACGACAAGCAGAACAACACCCTGCTGATCGCCGAGTTCCGCAAGCAGCTCGACGCCCTGACCGTCGAGACCGGTAAGCGCTACCAGCTGACCGCCTTCACCCCCGCCGACCCCGCCAAGATCGAGGCCGGCTGGGAGCTCGCCGAGGTCGCCAAGTCGCTGGACATCTTCAACGTCCAGGGCTACGACTTCCACGGATCGGGCAGCGACAACTCGTGGGAGCCCAACGTCGCCGGCCACCAGGCCAACCTGTACGCCGACAACGACGACCCGTACAACTTCCACTTCAGCGTGGAGAACGCCGTCAACGCCTACCTGCAGGCCGGGGTGAACCCCCGCAAGATCGCCATCGGTCTCGCCTACTACGGGCGTGGCTGGCAGGGGGTCGCCGACGGCGGCAAGTCCGGTGAGTGGCAGTCGGCGACCGGCGCCGCGCCCGGCCAGTTCCAGGACGAGGCCGGTACCCGTGGATACAGCAACCTGCTGGCCAGCGTCCCCGGGTGCACCATCAAGCACGACGAGCAGTCGGTCGCGACCTACTGCTACACCGGCAACGGCGGCCAGTGGTGGACCTTCGACGACACGTGGACGATCGCGAAGAAGACCGCATGGCTCCGCAGCAAGAACCTGCTCGGCGTGATGATCTGGGAGATGTCCGGTGACCCCGGCACCCTGACCAACGCCGTGGACGCGGGCCTGAAGTAATCGATCGGGGGTAATCCCCATCAGAACGGGCTGTCCCCGCGACCTGCGACGCCGCGAGGACAGCCCGTTTCGCGTGCCGGCCTGTTCAGGCGTCACGGTGCCTGAACAGGGGAACGGCGACGACGAGCGGGAGCGCGATCCAGGCCAGGTAGACGGCGAAGCCGGTCCAGGGCCCCATCCCGACGGGACTGACCAGGGCGATCCGGCTGCCCGCGTTCGAGGGGGTGAGCTCCACCAGCCTCCTGCCCAGCTCGCCGGGCACGAACGCGACCAGCGTCGGCAGCACCATGAGCAGTGCGCAGGCCGTCACGATCGCGCCCGGGGTGTGCCTGATCAACGTGCCGAGCGCCAGCCCGAGCAGCCCGCCCGCGGCCAGGTAGAGCCCGGCGCCGACGATGGCCCGCAACACGCCGGGATCGGCCAGGGAGACCGCCGCCGCCCGCCCGGCGAACACGGCCTGACCGGCGAGGAAGGCGGCGAAGGAGGCGACGACGCCCACGACGAACGTGACCCCGGTGCGCACGGCGGTCTTGGCGGCCAGGAACCTCAGCCTGTCCGGCACCGCGACCAGGGAGGCGCGGATCGAGCCCGTGCGGTACTCGCCGCAGACGACGATCACCCCCAGCGTCGCCGTCACCGGCGCCGCGAGCATGATGCCCATCAGGCTGACGGAGACCGGGGTCGGACAGGCGCCCGCCGCCCCCGGCGCTCACGGCGACCAGCGCCCCGGCCGCGCCGAGCGCGACCATCAGCGCCGTCACGGCGCCCAGGGTCCACACGGTCGAGCGCACCGAGCGCACCTTGGTCCACTCGGACCGCATCACGTCGATCATGAGGAGTACTCCAGACTGTCCTTGGTCAGTTCCATGTAGGCGGCCTCCAGGGTCGGCCTGACGAGGGTCAGTTCCTCGACCGCCAGCCCCCGCGCGGCGACGACGGTCCCGACCTCAAGGGGAGAGCGCCCGGTGACGCGCAGGTGGTCCCCGTGCGTCTCGGCACCGGGCAGCAACCCGGCCACCTCCGCCAGGTACGGCGAGCGCACCCGGACGTACCCCTGCGAGCTGCGCCCGATGAACTCCTCCATCCCGGCGTCGGCGATCAGCCTCCCCCTGCCGATGACGACGAGACGGTCGGCGGTCTGGGCCATCTCGCTCATGAGGTGGCTGGAGACGAAGACGGTGCGCCCCTCGGCGGCCAGGTCACGCATCAGCGTGCGGATCCACAGGATCCCGTCGGGGTCGAGCCCGTTGACCGGCTCGTCGAACAGCAGGATCTCCGGGTCTCCCAGCAGCGCCGCGGCGATCCCGAGCCGCTGCGACATGCCCAGCGAGAACCCTCCGATCCGCCGCCCGGCCACCGCGCCGAGCCCGACCGTCTCCAGCACCTCCCCGACCCGGGAGGCGGGGATCGCGTTGCTCCGCGCGATGGCCAGCAGGTGGTCGCGGGCGCTGCGCCCGCCGTGCACGGCCTTGGCGTCCAGCAGCGCGCCGACCTTGCGCAGCGGGTGCCTGAGCTCGCCGTACGGCACCCCGCCGACCGTCACCGTCCCCGAGGTCGGCCGGTCGAGGCCGAGGGTCATGCGCATCGTGGTTGACTTGCCCGCTCCGTTCGGCCCCCCAGGAAACCGGTCACCAGACCGGGTCTGACGTCGAAGGACAGGCCCGCGACGGCCGTGGTTCCGCCGCACTCCTTGGTGAGGCCGATGGCCCGTATCGCTGTCATGCCCCAAGGCTCTCCGGAGGGGGCGGGCGTTTCCTCCTGCCACGGGACCGTCCGCGGCGGCCCGGACCGGGAGCCGGGTCCTACTCTCCTGGTCTGACCAGGCCCCGTTCGTAGGCGACGATCACGGCCTGCGCCTGGTCCCGTGCGCCGATCTTGGCGAACAACGCCGTCACGTGGTTCTTCACGGTGTTCGGTGAGATCGCGAGCGCGTCGGCGATCTCGGCGTTCGAGCGGCCCCCGCCGATGAGCGTCAGCACCTCCAGCTCCCTCGCGGTGAGCCCGTCGAGAGGGGTCCGGCCCCGGATCCGGGCGGGTGCCTGGGACGGGGCGCCTCTGACGTGGGTGCGGATGAGGCCGAGGAGCAGACGCGGCGCCACGGCCTCCAGGCCGTCGGCGGCCTCGCCGACCACGGTGATGCCCGGCTGGGCGTTCAGCATGAGCCGGTATCCGGTCCTGACCAGGGTGTGGTCGTCGGCCAGCAGCACGGTGATCACAGCGGCAGCCTCGCGTGGACCCGGAAGCCGCCCGCCGGTCCCGGTCCGGCGTCCAGGCTTCTCCCGCACAGCGCGACCCGCTCGGCCATCCCCACCAGGCCGAAGCCGCCGGGGGAGGGCGGGACGGTCACGGGCCCGTCGTCGCCTCCGGAGCCGTCGGCCCGTAGCACTTTCAGCAGGTGCCGCATCTCGGTGAGGGCCTGCCTGGCGTTCTGCTCGGCGGCCAGCAGCGCCTGCGTGGCCTCGGGCGGCTCCGTGGGCAGGGTCACCCTGGCTCCGCCGACCAGCGCGCTGACCACGGTGATGTGGTGGGCGACGACGTCGTGCAGCTCACGGGCGATGCGGCGGCGTTCGGCCTGCACCGCCTCCTCGGTCCGGATGCTCTCCTTGAGCGGTCGTGTCTCCGCCCTCGATCGCGCCAGCAGACCGGCGCCGGTGAGGACCAGCGGGAAGAGAGAGCACCGAAGGCGAACGCGCCGGAGGACTGGGGGCCCGCCGTGAGGGACGCGGAGGACGTGACGGCGTAGGCGGCCGTCACCGGGAGGAGTGATCGTCAGGCGCCCCGCGATGTCGAGCGCCGCGATCACGACGGCGACCGGGACCGGGTGGCGGCGCCGCGCCAGAAGGGGCGGGACGGCGAGCAGGAACAGCCCCGCCCTCATGGCCGTGTCCGGATCGTCGTCCAGCAGGGTGAAGGGCAGGACGATCAGCGAGGGCAGGAAGAGGAGCACGACCAGCGTCACGTCGAAGATCTGGGGACGCCCCAGGAGCAGCCCGACTTTCCGCCCCGACCGCATGGGGTGATCTTAGTCGCCGGAGCCGCCGGACGGGCGGGAGAGCGGAGACGCGTCCTGGCGGGCGTGGGGGACCCGCCAGGACGCGCTCCTGCCCGGCGCGGCGATGCGAGGACCCCGGCGAGGGTTGGGGTCCTCGAACCGGTTACCCGCGCCGGGGGCCGGTGACAGGGGAGACGCGGACCTGAGGAACCCGCGCCTCCCCGGAGGGGGTGTCGCCGAAGACCGGACCCTGGTGGCGCCGGAAGAGAGGGCGGATGCCGCCTTTCTCATTTCGGACAAAAAACCTATTTCTCCACCAAAGGGTCAGATCTGTCGGTACCGAAAGCGCTCGTGTGCCGTCCCCATCGCTCTGGTAGGTGTGGGGGAATCCGTGGCGGGGCGACGCGCAGCGCAGTAGGCGCGTCGGACCGCCGAGGTCGCGCCGGGACGGGCGTGGCGCGCCCACGCGGACCGATGGCACCGGCGTTCACCCCCTTGCCGACCTTTCGATGGATTTGTACCAACGATTGGATGATGCGGGTAACGAGAGGTTGGGTCAAGAGGCTGTTCCCCGGTAAAACCAAATCGTCTAGTTTTGTTGGCACAAAGGGGACTTAATGCCGCGGTCAACGCTGTATCAGCTGGTGGCCTCCGAACTCCGGAGGGCCATCTACTCCGGTGCGCTCCGGCCGGGCGATCAGCTGCCGACCGAGGTCGAGCTCATGGGCATCCACCAGGTGAGCCGCAACACCGTACGGCTCGCCCTCGGAGAGCTGGTCAACGAGGGCCTGATCACCCGCACCCCCCGCAGGGGAACCGTCGTCAGGGAGCGCAGGCCGCTGCTCATCCACCCCCAGCGGGAGCTCCAGCCGCAGCCGGAGGAGACCAAGGAGGCCTTCGCCTGGGCGGTCTCCCAGGAGGGGCGCGTGCCGAGCCAGCACATCGAGGTCGCGATCGTGCAGCCCGCCGAGGAGATCGCCAGCAGGCTGGAACTGGCCGACGACGAGTTCGCCGTGGTCCGCCGCAGGCTGCGTTTCGTCGACGGCCAGCCGTACAACACCAACGACTCCTACTTCCCGCTGTCCCTGGTCGCCGACTCCGAGATCGCCCGTCCCGGCGACATCACGCGCGGCGCCAACAGGGTGCTGACCGAGCTGGGCCACCGTCAGGTCCGCATGGTCGACGACATCTGGGCCAGGATGCCGAACACCTCGGAGACCCACCGCCTGCAGCTCCAGTCGGGCACGCCGGTCGTCGTCTACATCAGGGTCGGCTACGACGAGGGCGACACCCCCGTCCGGGTCGCCGTCTCCGTGCTCCCCGCGGACAAGCACCTGATCAGGTACGAGCTGGAAAGCCGCTGACATCTCCGTGACCGCCCGGCCGGGCCGGCTCCCAGCACGCCCGCGCCGCGGGCGCCTGCCGGGCCGCCCGCCCAAGGCGGCAGGGCGCGGGCCGCTGCCCCCGCCCTCCCTGGACCCCTAGGCATTCGCCTGGGCCGGCATGGACACCGTGCGTCATCGAACGGTTACTCTCCGTGCCTCTTCACGCACCCTGTGCAACGAAGGGATCAATCATGCACTCCAACACCGTCGGTACCGTCACCGCGCGTCCGCTCGCGCTGCGCACCGCGACCGCCGCCGACCTCGGGGAGGTCCTCACCCTCCTGGCGGAGACCGCCGACTGGCTGAACGGCAGAGGCGTACGGCAGTGGCCCGCCGGAGGCTTCCCCGCCGCGCGCATAGCCCCGCTGATCGAGACGGGTGACATGTATCTGGTGGAGGGCGAGCGGGGCGTGGTGGCCACCATCGCCCTCGACGGCAACGCCGACCCCGAGTTCTGGCGGGCGGAGGACCTCCCCGGCGCCGCGTTGTACGTCCACAAGCTGTCGGTCGCCCGCTCCTGCTCCGGTCTCGGTCTGGGGCGGGCCCTGCTCGACTGGGCGGGCCTGCGGGTGGTGGCCGCCGGAGGGCGCTGGCTCAGGCTCGACTGCTCCAAGGACAACATGAGGCTTCAGGACTACTACCGGGGTCAGCGCTTCACCCACCTGCGCACCGTGGACCTCCCGCACCGCGCCTCGGGAGCGCTGTTCCAGCGGCCCGGAGGCGTACGCGGCGGCCTCGGTACGGCGCTGCCGTTCACCGACCGGCGCGGGCTCGGCGGACGCCGTGGACCGCTTGTGAGCAGCCACGACTCCTCCCTCGCCGAACATGTCTGAACCACGGCGATCCCAGGACAAAGTCATCCGATAGCCTCACCCCATGACCGGTTCCTTGCTTGAGGTGATCGCGCTCGACGTCCGCGACGCCGTCGCGGCTGAGGAGGGCGGTGCCGACCGTCTTGAGGTCGTCGCCGACATCGCGTCCGACGGGCTCACCCCGGCGGTGGAGACGGTCGCGGCGATCTCCAAGGAGTGCGCGCTGCCGCAGATGGTGATGCTGCGCGGCGAGGCCTCCTTCCTGGCCGGGCCCGAGACTCTGGAGAGCCTGCGGCGTGACGCCAAGGCCCTCGCGGAGGCGGGCGCGGCCGGGTTCGTCTTCGGCTTCCTCGACCAGGCGGGGACGGTCGACCTCGCCGCGACCGAGGCGCTCATCCACGCCGTCGCCCCGCTGCCCTGGACCTTCCACCGGGCCGTCGACCACGCGGCCGACGTCCAGGCGGGGTGGCGGGCCGTACGGCTGCTGCCCAACCTCGCGACCGTGCTCACCTCGGGCGCGCCCAGCGGCGTCGGGGACGGCCTGCGGGTGCTCAAGACCCGCTGCGAGGCGGGGGACGGGCCACTGATCATGGCCGGTGGCGGGCTCAAGCCCACACACGTCCCGGCGTTGCTCGAATACGGCGTGCGCGCCTTCCACGTCGGAGGTGCCGTACGGGCCTCGTGGGCGCACCCGGTCGAGGCGCGCAGGGTCCGTGAGTGGCGGGCCCTGATCGACTGACGCCGCCCTCCTCGTCGCGGCCCACGCGCCGGGGAGGGCCCGCCGAGCCGGGTGAGGTCACCGGCCGCCGGCGTCGAGCATGGCGTCCAGGCCCAGGAGTTTGACGCGTTCGCCCCGGCCCAGCGTCCTGGCCAGGGCGATCTCCGCGGCCTCGATGGCCAGCCAGCGGTCGTAGGTGACGGGGGAGACGCCCCGTGAGGCGAGCAGGGCGTCCAGGCCGCCGCGCGGCACGGGCGCACGGCCGGCGAGATCGGCCAGGAGCGTGCGGACGGTCTCCGCGGCGTCGGACTTGTTGGTGCCGATCACACCGGTCGGGCCGCGCTTGAGCCAGCCCGCGACGTACTCGCGGTCACGGACCCGGCCGGCCTCGTTCGGCACGGTCGAGGTCCGCTCGGAGAAGGGCACGCCGGGCAGCGGGAGGCTGCGGTAGCCGACCGAGCGCAGCACCATCCCGACGGGAAGGGTCTCGAACTCACCCGTCCCGACGATCCCGTCCTCGGTCCGCCTGGTCCGTTCGAGCCTGAGCCCCTCGACCCGGTCCCGGCCGACGATCTCCACGGGCCGCATCCAGAAGCGGACCTCAAGCCGCCGGGGACGACCGGCGGGGGTGCGGGCCGCCCAGCCGCGCAGCACCTCGACGTTCCCCCTGACCTGGCGCGAAGCCCGGGACAGGTCGGCCGCCGACTCGTCCGGACGCACGTGCACGTCCGCGTTCGTCAGCTCGCCGAGCTCCCGCAGCTCCTTCAGGGTGAACTTGGCGTGCTCCGGCCCCCGGCGGCCGATCATGTGGATGACCCGCACCCGGCTGGCCGCCAGGCGGGCGAGCACCTCCTCGGGCACGTCCGTGGCGCGCAGCTCCCGCGCGGACTTGGCCAGGACACGCACCACGTCCACCGCGACGTTGCCGACGCCGACCACCGCGACCTCGGGACTGTCGAGGGTGAACCGGTCGGCCGGCACCTCGGGATGGCCGCAGTACCAGTTCACGAAGTCCGTGGCCGCCGCGCTTCCCGGCAGGTCCTCGCCCGGCACGCCCATCCGCCGGTCAACCGGCGCACCGGTGCAGTAGACCACGGCGTCGTAGCAGGCCAGCAGGTCGGCGACCGAGACGTCCCGGCCGAGTTCCACACCGCCGAGGAAGCGGACGTTCGGCAGTTCGAGGACCCGTCGCAGGTAGTCGGCGATCGACTTGATCGAGGTGTGGTCCGGGGCGACGCCGTAGCGCACCAGTCCGTACGGCGTCGGCAGCCGTTCGAGCACGTCCACCTCGACGGCTCCGGGGGCCTGCCTCGTCAGGGCCTCCGCCGTGTAGAGACCGGCCGGTCCCGAGCCGACGACCGCGACCCTCAACGGCCTGTTCTCCGGTGCCATGTCGCCTCCCAAGCGGTGACCGCCCCTGAGGGTGATTCTGTCCCACCACGGCGCCGGGCGGCCAGGGTGACGCGGCCGTTGCGCGGGCCGGGTTCCCGGCGCTCCTCTTGACCATCTCTTGGGGTATTTGGGTCATTCTTGCAGGTCAGATATGCTTTGCATGGTTATGGGGGCAATGCGATCGGGGGATCACTGACCTTGGCGGGATCGGACCATACGCTCGAATACGACTACCTCGCCGGAGACCGGCAGGAGCGGGCAATCCTTCTGCACATGGTGCTCTCCCTCCTGGTCGGCATGATCCTCGGCGCGGCCGGAGCGCTGCTCTCCTACGGGCCACAACTGATCCACTCGCTCTACGAGCCGTATGCGTACGTCCTGTTCGTCGTGATCGTGGGGCGCACCGCCGCGGGATTCGGCTGGGCCGCCCTGACCAGCGCGCTGGCGAGCTTCGGCCCCCTCATCGCACTGCTGGCCGCCACGATCTTCGAGTCGGGCGCGAACCTGCTCAACTTCACCGCCAGAGGGCCGGGAATGGTCCTCGGCAGCAACGGCCCGACGGTGAACCTCACCGTCGCCACCCTCGCGACCTTCGGAGTGCTCGCCTACTTCAGCGGACGACGTGACGTGTGGGGCGACCTGGCCTGCGGCGCGCTCGTTGGAATCGTCGCGATCGACGGGCTCGACAAAACCCTCCGGGGCGGCCCCGAGTACATCCGGGGATTCTGGCCCTGGGACACCCTCCTCGTGGCCGTGTTCGTGATCGGACTGCTCCTGGCACTACGCAGGGGCCGCTCCCTGGGCCGCTGCGCCGTGGTGGCCCTGACCGTCCTCTCAGCGGCGTTCGTGTTCGCGATCGGTATGTAGTTGTGCCCTGCCTTTTTGCGCCGCCTGCGGCGGCGCGGGCTTGGGCGCCCTGAGTCGGTGTCTTCCCTCGTCGTTCGTCCGCTGCGCTCCCTCACTCCTCAGTCCAGACACCGACGCGCCCAAGCCGAAACCCCTCACGCACGGCACCGGTAAGGCCCAAGCCGAAACTCCTCACGCTTGGGGCCGATTGAGTCGATCGAGCTCTCCGACGCCCAGAGTGAGGGTTTGACCTTGTGCTTTACCGGCGCCGTGTGGGAGGGGTTTCGGCTTGGGCGCGTCGGCGCTTGGACTGAGGAACGCGGGAGCGCAGCGACGGAGTGACGAGGGAAAGCGCCGACTCGGGGCGCCCAAGCCCGCGACGCCGAAGGCGGCGCAAGGAGACACAGCGACGAGGGAAAGCATCGACTCGGGGCGCCCAAGCCCGCGACGCCGAAGGCGGCGCAAGGAGACACAGCAGGCGGCGCAAGGGGACACGAATAGATAGCCTGTGGTTCATCGATCCCTGCTAGCTAGGAGTAGCCGTGCTGCTGCGCATGTCGTCGTTGTTTCTTCGAACCCTGAGGGACGACCCGGCAGACGCGGAGGTCCCGAGCCACAAACTGCTCGTCCGCGCCGGTTATGTTCGTCGTGTCGCACCCGGCGTCTACTCCTGGCTGCCGCTCGGCAAGAGAGTCCTGGAGAACGTCACGCGCATCGTGCGCGAGGAGATGGACCGGATGGGCGGCCAGGAGGTCCTCTTCCCCGCCCTGCTGCCCCGGGAGTACTACGAGGCCACCGGCCGCTGGACGGAGTACGGCGACACGCTCTTCCGTCTCAAGGACCGCAAGGGCGCCGACTACCTGCTCGGCCCCACCCATGAGGAGATGTTCACCGACATGGTGAAGGGGGAGTACTCCTCCTACAAGGACTATCCGGTGACGCTGTACCAGATCCAGACGAAGTACCGCGACGAGGCCCGTCCCCGGGCAGGCATCCTGCGCGGCAGGGAGTTCGTCATGAAGGACTCCTACTCCTTCGACCTGGACGACGACGGTCTCAAGCGCTCCTACGAGCAGCACCGTGAGACCTACATCAGGACCTTCGACCGGCTCGGCATCACCTACAAGATCTGTTTCGCCACCTCGGGCGCCATGGGCGGCTCGGCCTCGGAGGAGTTCCTCGCCCCGGCCGAGACCGGTGAGGACACCTTCGTGGCCTGCCACCACTGCGGCTACGCCGCGAACGCCGAGGCCGTCACCACGCCCGCACCCGCCGCGATCTCCGGGGAACGGCCCGCGCAGCGGGTGCTGGACACCCCGGACACGCCGACCATCGAGTCGCTGGTCGCCTACGTCAACGAGCACCACGGTCTGGGCGTCACCGCCGCGCAGACGCTCAAGAACATCGTGGTCAAGGTCGTCACGCCCGGTTCGGACAAGGTGGAGACGCTGGTCGTCGGCGTCCCCGGGGACCGCGAGGTCGACTTCAAGCGTCTTGAGGCCGCCCTGGCCCCCGGCGAGCCCGCCATCTTCGAGGGCGAGGACTTCGCCAAGCACCCCGGCCTGGTCCGCGGCTACATCGGCCCCCAGGTGCTCAAGGACCTCGGCATCCGCTACCTCGTCGACCCCCGCGTGGTCGAGGGCACATCCTGGGTGACCGGTGCGAACGAGCCGGGCAAGCACGCGGTCGACGTGGTCGCCGGGCGTGACTTCGTTCCCGACGGCACCATCGAGGCCGCCGAGGTCCGTGAGGGCGACTCCTGTCCCGTCTGCGGGGCAGGCCTGTCCATCGACCGGGGCATCGAGATCGGCCACATCTTCCAGCTCGGCCGCAAGTACGCGGACGCCGCCAAGCTCGACGCCCTCGGCCCCGACGGCAAGCCGATCCGCGTCACCATGGGTTCCTACGGAATCGGCGTCTCCAGGGCCGTGGCCGTACTGGTCGAGCAGCGGCACGACGAGCTGGGCCTGGTCTGGCCCCGCGAGGTCGCCCCCGCCGACGTCCACATCGTGGGCACCGGCAAGGAGGACCAGATCGAGGTCGCCACCAGGATCGCCGAGGAACTCGACGCCCGGGGCCTGCGCGTGCTGCTCGACGACCGCCCCTCCGTCTCCCCCGGCGTCAAGTTCAAGGACGCCGAACTGCTCGGCATGCCGACGATCCTGATCATCGGCCGCGGGCTCTCCCAGGGGGTCGCCGAGCTGCGTGACCGCGCCGGAGGCGTCAAGGAGGAGATCCCCGTCGACGAGGCCGTCGAACGTGTTCTGGCGGTCTGCGGCGCCTGACCGGAAGGCTTGGACGAGGCGGGTCACCCGTGGGGTGGCCCGCCTCTTCGGCGTGCCCGCGAGGCCGTGCCGTACGGGGGCGGGTGTCTAGGACGGCGGGACGGAGGAGGACGGCGCGCCGGGGGTGCCCGAGACGGTCGGGGCCGGGGCCGGGGCGGCGGGCATGCCGGGGAAGGTCTCGATCTCCGGGCGCAGTCCGTAGGAGCGGGTGACGCACTCCTGCATGGCCAGCGCGGCCATCCGCCGGACGGCGGTGTCGGAGGAGGCGGTGAGCTCCAGGTAGGCGGCCGTGACGCCCCGCTCGACCAGCGTGGCGAGCTCGACGGCCTGGGCGGGCGTCGAGGGGGTGACCGGAAGCCGGTAGGCGGGGTCGGGCTCGACCGGGACGCCACCGGACGCCGTGATCAAAGCGCGCAGCTGGTCCCTGCGGGCGCGGTGCGCGTTGAAGGCGGCGGTCGCGGTCGCGCGCAGGGAGCCGGTGGTCCTGGCGCCGATGACCCCGTAGGCGTAGACGGCCGCGTGCTCGGCGGCCAGGGCCGTCTCAAGGTCCTGGCCTCTCACAGCGGCCTCGAAAGGGCCAGGGCGTGCGCGGCCTCACAGGCGCCCATGGAGGCGATCAACTGGGCCAGCGCGGGGGAGACCCCGTCGAGCTGACGTGGCCGCAGGGCCGCCGACTCACGCTCCATGTCACGCAGGCTCCTGACGGAGACCGCCTTCCTGGAGCCCGGCCCGGCGGTTTCCGAGGCTCCCGGGGACGCCGAGGCGGCCGGAGTCGCCGGGGCCCCCGAGGAGGAGGGAGAGACCGGCGCGCTCTCGCGGGGCAGCCGGCGGCGGAGCTCGGCGAGGTGGGCCTCGTGCCGTCGTCTGAAGGGCGTCAGCCTGTCGGAGGCGGCCGAGGAGTAGAGCGCGATCGTCCGCTCCTTGCCCGCGATGAGCTGCCTGATCAGCATGATCTCCGGGTCCGGCTGCTCGGCGGTGGGCGAGGGTGAGGACACGGGCCTGCCGGTGGCGCATCCGGCCACGGTCACGGCGGCCACTCCGAGAGCGCCGCCCCGCAGCAGGGAGCGCCGGGAGACGGAACGCACGGACGACCTCCGGTTATGGATGTGGCTGCTGACGCATCTAGCATCGTACGGGCTTGGAATCACAATCACCGCGCTTCTCGGACGGCTTCGCCACACCGAGTGGCGCTCTTTCCACGCCCCGGTGTGGATAGGCTGGTGAACCGCAAGGGCGAGGTCCGCCCGCTTAGATCGTGACAATGGGAGGTCGGCATGGGCAGCGCCACATCCCGCGACCGCCTGATGAAGCTGCTGGAACCTGTCGCCTGCTCCTTCGGGCTCGACCTGGAGGACGTCACGGTCACACCGGCGGGCAAGCGGCGTCTGCTGCGTGTCATCGTCGACCGTGACGGCGGCGTGAGCCTGGACGACGTCGCCGAGGTCAGCCTCGCCGTCTCCACGGCGCTGGACGACGGTGACGCGATGGGCGCGACGCCGTACGTGCTTGAGGTCTCCTCTCCCGGGGTCGACCGGCCGCTCACCGAGCCGCGTCACTGGCGCCGCGCGGTGCGCAGGCTGGTCAAGGCCGACCTGCGGGACGGCACGCTGGTTGAGGGCCGGATCGTCGCCACGGACGACACCGGCGTAGAGATCGACGTCGACGGCGTGACCCGCCGCATCGACTATCAGGACCTGGCCCGAGGACGGGTGCAGGTGGAATTCCGCCGGTTTGACGACGCCGAAGACGACGGCGAAGACGGCGACGAAGGCTAAGGGGGAGCCTCGTGGACATCGACATGAGCGTCCTGCGCAGCCTGGAGCGGGAGAAGGACATCTCCTTCGACCTGGTCGTCAAGGCGATCGAGGACGCACTGCTGATCGCGTACTTCCGGAGCGAGGGGGCCGCGGCCAAGGCCCGTGCCGAGCTCGACAGGCAGTCAGGGCACGTGACCATCTTCGCCGCGGAGCTCGACGACGAGAGTGGGGAGGTGCTCAGGGAGTTCGACGACACCCCGGGCAACTTCAGCCGCATCGCCGCGACCACCGCCAAGCAGGTCATCCTCCAGCAGCTGAGGGACGCCGAGGACGAGATCAACTTCGGCGAGTTCGCCAGCCGTGAGGGTGAGCTCGTCGCGGGCGTCATCCAGCAGGGCAAGGACCCCAGGGTCGTCCTGGTCGACCTCGGCAAGATCGAGGCGGTGCTGCCGCACAACGAGCAGGTGCCCGGCGAGGAGTACGTCCACGGCGAGCGCATCCGCTGCTACGTGGTCCAGGTCAAGAAGGGCCACAAGGGGCCGTCGGTGACGCTGTCGCGGACCCACCCCGGGCTGGTGAAGAAGCTTTTCGCCCTGGAGGTTCCGGAGATCGCCGACGGTACGGTCGAGATCGCGGCGATCGCCCGCGAGGCGGGTCACCGCACCAAGATCGCGGTCCGTTCCCGGCGCCCCGGCGTCAACGCCAAGGGCGCCTGCATCGGCCCGATGGGTTCGCGCGTGCGCAACGTCATGGCCGAGCTGCACGGCGAGAAGATCGACATCATCGACTGGTCGGAGGACCCGGCGGAGTTCGTGGGCAACGCCCTCTCGCCTGCCCGTGTCTCCCACGTCGAGGTGATCGACCCCGAGGGGCGCGCGGCCCGTGTGATCGTTCCCGACTACCAGCTCTCCCTCGCCATCGGCAAGGAGGGGCAGAACGCCCGGCTGGCCAATCGCCTGACCGGATGGCGCATCGACATCCGTCCCGATACACAAGCGGGGGATGCGGCCGGTTCCGCAGATGCGTCCACACGGTAAGCTGGAATATGGTGACCGGGCGGCCCCACTGAGAACCTGTGTGGGCTGTCGGGTTCGCACGGTTTCCTCCGAGCTGCTCCGCCTGGTGGTGGTCGAGGGCGTCATCGTCCCTGATCTGCGACGACGGCTCCAAGGGCGTGGTGCTTCACTGCATCCCTCCCTGAGCTGTCTCGATCTCGCCGAGCGTCGCCGAGCGTTTCCGCGCGCGTTTCGTGCCGCGGCCCCGCTTGACGTCTCGCGAGTGCGAGAACACCTGGAAGGGCTCCACTCCGAAAGGAACGGGTGAAATGGTTGCCAACTGTCATGTAGGACGCCGAGTTGATGGGCTGGTCAGATAGCTATGAGCGCCTGATGAGCATGCGGCGATGAGTACGTCTACGTAACGACGGTCCGGCGGCACAGCCTCCCGGGCCGAGTAAGGGAGTGCAGTGGCGAAGGTCCGGGTATACGAGCTCGCCAAGGAGTTCGGTGTGGAGAGCAAGGTCGTCATGGCCAAGCTCCAGGAGATGGGCGAGTTCGTGCGTTCGGCGTCCTCGACTATCGAAGCACCGGTAGTCCGCAGGCTCACGGAAGCTTTGGGCGGTCCCCCCAAGGGTTCGTCCGACAGGGGCGGCAACAGGTCGCCCAGGCCGCCGCAGGCGGCACCCCGGCCGGCCGGAGGCCAGGCCGGAAACGGCGCTCCGTCGCCGGCATCGATTCCCAAGCCGGGACCGGTTCCCAAGCCGGGCCCCAGGCCGGGTCCCGCCGCGGCACGTCCCGCGGCCCCCGCGCCTCAGGCCCCGCCGGTTCCCCAGCCCCAGCAGGCACAGCCTCAGCAGCAGGCGCAGCCTCAGCAGCCGCCCTCGCCGGTCCAGCCGCCGAGGTTCGAGGCACCCCGTCCCGCCGCCCCCGGCCCCAAGCCGGGTCCGCGTCCGGGTCCGCGTCCGGGACCCGCCCCCCGTACCGAGGGCCGTCCTTCCGGCGGTCCCGGTGGCGGCCAGGGCGCTCGTCCCGGTCAGGGTGCCCCCGCTGCGGGCGGCCCCAAGCCGGGCCCGCGTCCCGGCCCGCGTCCGGGGCCGCGCCCCGGCAACAACCCGTTCTCCTCGAACGCCAGCGGCATGGGCCAGGCCCGTCCGCCGCGTCCCGGTCGTGAGGGCGGCGGCCCCGAAAGGGGTCCGCGTCCCGGCGGTCCGCGTGAGGACCGCGGGCCCCGCGAGCAGCAGGGTCAGCGTGACGGCGGGCCTCGTCCCGGCGCTCCGCGCGCGGGTCAGGCCGGTCCCGGCGGTCCGCGTCCCGGGCCTCCCTCGGGTGGCCCCCGTCCCGGTGGCGGCGCGGGCGCGGGTGGTCCGCGTCCCGGCGGTCCCCGGCCCAGCCCGATGATGATGCCCCAGGGCCGTCCGGCTCCCGCCGGCGGCGGGCGTCCCGGTGCTCCCGGCGGCGGCCGTCCCGGCGGTGCCGGTCGTCCCGGTGGCGGCGGTGGTCGTCCCGGTGGCGGCGGCTTCGCCGGTCGTCCCGGTGGCGGCGGTGGCGCGGGTCGTCCCGGCACCGGAACCGGTGGTCCCGGTGGTGGCGGTGGCGGCGGCTTCGCCGGTCGTCCCGGTGGCGGCGGTGGCCGTGGCCGTGGCGGCGGTACGGCGGGCGCCTTCGGCCGTCCCGGCGGACGTCCGACCCGTGGTCGCAAGTCCAAGCGCCAGAGGCGCCAGGAGTTCGACAACATGCAGGCCCCGGCGATCGGCGGCGTGCAGGCTCCCCGTGGTGGCGGTCAGACGATCCGTCTGTCGCGTGGCGCCTCCCTGGCGGACTTCGCCGACAAGATCGGCGCGAACCCGGCGTCCCTGGTGCAGATCATGCTGCACCTCGGCGAGATGGTGACCGCCACGCAGTCGGTCAACGAGGAGACGCTGCAGCTGCTGGCCGCCGAGCTGGACTACAACCTGCTCGTCGTCAGCCCGGAGGAGGAGGACCGCGAGCTTCTTGAGTCCTTCGACATCGAGTTCGGCGAGGACGAGGGCGACGAGGGCGACCTGGTCGCGCGTCCGCCGGTGGTGACCGTCATGGGTCACGTCGACCACGGTAAGACCAAGCTGCTCGACGCGATCCGGCACACCAACGAGGTCGCGCGGGAGGCCGGTGGCATCACCCAGCACATCGGTGCCTACCAGATCTCCACCGAGCACGAGGGCGAGGACCGGAGGATCACCTTCATCGACACCCCGGGTCACGAGGCGTTCACCGCCATGCGTGCCCGTGGTGCCAAGGTGACCGACATCGCCGTCCTGGTCGTCGCGGCGGACGACGGTGTGAAGCCGCAGACGATCGAGGCTCTGAACCACGCCCAGGCGGCCGACGTGCCGATCGTGGTCGCGGTCAACAAGGTGGACAAGGAGGGCGCCGACCCCAACAAGGTCAGGGCCCAGCTCACCGAGTACGGCCTGGTCGCCGAGGAGTACGGCGGCACCACGATGTTCGTCAACATCTCCGCCAAGAACGGGACCGGCATCGACGAGCTGCTTGAGGCCATCCTGCTCACCGCGGACGCCGAGCTCGACCTGCGGGCCAACCCGACGATGGACGCCCAGGGCGTCGCCATCGAGGCGCACCTCGACAAGGGCCGCGGCCCGGTCGCGACCGTGCTGGTCCAGCGCGGCACGCTCCGCGTCGGTGACTCGATCGTCTGTGGCGAGGCCTTCGGCCGCGTCCGGGCGATGGTCGCCGACAACGGCAAGCTGATCGACGAGGCCGACCCGTCTCGTCCGGTCCAGGTGCTCGGTCTGACCGCGGTGCCGGGGGCCGGTGACAACTTCATCGTCGTCACCGACGACCGGATGGCCCGGCAGATCGCCCAGCAGCGGGCGGCTCGCAAGCGCATCGCGGACATGGCCAGGTCCGGCCGCCGCCGTACGCTCGAAGAGCTCTTCAGCGAGATGGAGAAGGGCCAGGTCGACGAGCTCAAGCTCATCATCAAGGGTGACGTCTCCGGTTCGGTCGAGGCCCTTGAGGACGCGCTGCTCAAGATCGACGTCGGCGACGAGGTCCGCCTGCGGGTGCTCCACCGCGCCGTCGGTGCGATCACCGAGTACGACGTCAACCTGGCGGTCGCGGACGACAACGCCGTCATCATCGGTTTCAACGTGCGCCCGGAGGTCCGGGCACGCGACCTGGCCGAGCGCGAGGGCGTCGACATCCGCTACTACTCGGTCATCTACCAGGCGATCGAGGAGATCGAGGCGGCCCTGAAGGGCATGCTCAAGCCCGAGTACGAAGAGGTCCAGATGGGCACCGCCGAAGTCCGCGAGGTCTTCAAGGTGCCGAAGATCGGCAACATCGCCGGTGCGCTGGTCCGTTCGGGCACGATCGTCCGGAACAGCAAGGCGCGGATCATCCGTGGCGGTGTCGTCATCTCCGACAACCTCACGGTCAGCTCGCTGCGCCGGTTCAAGGACGACGCGACCGAGGTCCGTGAGGGCTACGAGTGCGGTATCGGTGTCGGCTACAACGACATCAAGATCGACGACGTCATCGAGACGTTCGAGATGCGGGAGAAGCCGCGCGTCTGACGCCACCGGTCCGGCACGGGCACCGTAACGGCCGAGGGAGCCGCCCACAGTGTGGGCGGCTCCCGGAGCCGCGGCGGCCCCGGGCCGGACGGCGTGCGTCAGAGCCGCGGCTGGTGACTGACCAATGTATGTAGGTGCCCTGACACTGGACATCCTGCTCGGCGACGTCCGTTCGCTGAAGCAGAAGCGCTCCGTGGTGCGTCCCATCATCGCCGAGGTGCAGCGACGGTTCCCGGGTGTGGCCGTCGCGGAGACCGGACATCTGGATCTGCACCGCCGTACCGAGATCGGGATCGCCGTCGTTTCCGCGACCGCGTCCAACTGCGGTGCGGTGCTGGACGACTGCGAGCGACTGATCGCCTTCCACCCGGAGATCGAGCTGTTGTCGGCGAGACAACGGCTCTACAACGAGGACGAGGACTAGCACGGAGCGACCGGTCGCGGAGTTGTCGTGCCCGGTCGTTACTGTGAGAAGGGGGGAGCGAATATGGACGCCGCACGCGCACGTAAGATCGCCGACCGCATCCAGCAGGTGGTCGCGGAGATGCTGGAGCGTCGGATCAAGGACCCGAGGCTGGGCTTCGTGACCGTCACCGACGCTCGGATCACCAACGACCTGAGCGAGGCCACGGTGTTCTACACCGTGTTCGGCTCCGAGGCGGAGCGGGCTGACTCGGCGGCCGCCCTGGAGAGCGCCAAGGGGCTCATCCGGTCCGAGGTCGGGCGTCAGACCGGTCTGCGTCACACGCCGACGCTGACGTTCACCCACGACCCGCTCCCTGACAGCGCCCGCCACCTGGACGGGCTGTTCGCCGAGGCGAAGGTCAGGGACGCCGAGATCGCCAAGCAGGCCGCCGGAGCACGGCACGCGGGGGAGGCGGATCCGTACCGCAAGCCCGCCGAGGAGAGCGACCTTTCCGAGGAGGACGAGGACGAGCCGGCCGAGCAGGCGGGACGCCCCGCGACGTGACCTCCGATCCGCGTGAGAGCGACCCGGTGCCGGAGCGCGACTGGGACCGGGCCGTCGAGCTTGTCTCGGCCGCGGGAGAGGTGGCGCTGGCCTGCCACATCTCGCCCGACGCGGACGCGCTCGGTTCGATGCTCGCCGTCGGCATGGCGCTGCGCGCGGAGGGCAAGCGGGTCACGGCCTCCTTCGGGGAGCGCAGGTTCCGGGTTCCCCGGCTGCTGCGCTTCCTGCCCGGCCAGGAGTTGCTGGTCGAGCCGGCGGCCTACCCGGCGGTGCCCGAGCTGATGATGACGTTCGACGTCCCCGTCGCCGACCGGCTCGGCACGCTGGCCGCCAACGCGGGCAAGGCCAGGGAACTGGTCGTGGTCGACCACCACGCCTCCAACACCGGGTTCGGCACGCTCAACCTGGTCGATCCCGAGGCGGCGGCGACCGCCGTGCTCGCCGAGGAGCTGCTCGTACGGCTTGGCCTGCCGATCGGCAGGCAGGTGGCGACCTGTCTGTACGCCGGGCTGGTCACCGACACCGGATCGTTCAGGCACTCCTCGACCACGCCGCGGGCGCACGCCATGGCCGCCAGGCTGCTGGCCACCGGCCTGAACCCCGAGAAGATCGCCAGGGAGCTGTGGGACCGCTCGCCGTTCGGCTATCTCCGGGTGCTCGGCGCCGCGCTCGACCGGGCGGTGCTCGAACCCTCGACGGGGCCGGGGCTGGTCTGGACGTTCGTCACCAGGCAGGACCGGGCCGTCCAGGACCTGCCCTACGACGAGGTCGAGGGGATCATCGACGTGGTCAGGCGGACCGACGAGGCCGACGTGGCCGTGATCCTCAAGGAGGACGACGACGGGGCCTGGCAGGTCTCGACCCGTTCGAAGGGGGCCGTCGACGTCGCGCGGGTCTGCGCCGCGCTCGGCGGGGGCGGGCACGCGCGGGCGGCCGGGTTCACCTCCCACCTGCCGGTCGAGCAGACCATGGAGAGCCTGCGCGCCCTCCTGTAGTTCCCGGGCCGTGCCGCCGGCGCGGCCTCTTCGCACACAGCTCTTCTCCTGATGAGGACTCCCATGAGCACGGCTCGCGTCAAGCGCACCCCGCCGCCGAGCGGACTGATCATCGTGGACAAGCCCGCCGGGTGGACCTCGCACGACGTGGTCGGCAAGATGCGCGGCGTCGCGGGCACCAGGAAGGTCGGGCACGCGGGCACCCTCGATCCGATGGCGACCGGGGTGCTGGTGATCGGGGTGGAGAAGGCGACCAGGCTGCTCGGGCACCTGGCGCTGACCGAGAAGGGCTACGACGGCACGATCAGGCTCGGTCAGTCGACCAACACCGACGACGCCGAGGGGGAGATCGTCGCCTCGGCCTCGGCCGCCGGGATCGCCGCCGAGGAGGTCGGCAAGGGCGTCGCGGCCCTCACCGGGCGCATCATGCAGGTCCCACCGCAGGTCAGCGCCATCAAGGTGAACGGCGAACGGGCCTACAAGCGGGCGCGGGCGGGCGAGGAGGTCGAACTGGAGGCCCGGCCGGTCACCGTCTCCGCCTTCGAGATCCTCGATATCCGGCGTGAGGGGGACCTGCTCGACGTGGACGTCTCCGTGACCTGTTCCAGCGGCACCTACATCAGGGCACTCGCCCGCGACCTGGGGACCGCGCTCGGCGTCGGCGGTCACCTGACCGCCCTGCGGCGCACCCGGGTCGGGCCGTACGACCTGTCGGCGGCCCGCACGATCGAACGGCTCGCGGCCGACTGCGTCATCCTGCCGATGGCGGAGGCGGTCGCGGCGGCCTTCCCACGTCGTGACGTGACCGAGCAGGAGGCCGGTCTCGTCGCGCACGGCGGCAGGCTGCCCGCGGCGGGGCTGGGCGACGGGCCGATCGGGGTCTTCGGGCCGGACGGCACGCTGCTGGCCCTGGTCGAGGAGCGGGGGAGGCTGACCAGGTCGTTGGCGGTCTTCGTGCCCTGATCCCCGCGGGCTCACCCGGACGCGACCGCGACCGGCCCGGGCTTCGAGGAGATCATGGTCCACACCCCAGGAGTCACGCTCCGCGGCCGGGCACACGCCGGGTCCAGGGCCTGTTCCCGCATCACACGACCCGGCGGCCGGTAAAAGGATCTTCTGTTCGCTCCACCGGGCTCCCCGATTGGAGCGAAGCCGGGGCGGCATGGCAGGCTTTAGGGATCGATCCGCTACAACGGGAAGAGGTCACGGTGCGAGCCTGGCACGGATTGGACGACGTGCCCGAAGACTGGGGCAGGTCCGTCGTCACGATCGGCGTCTTCGACGGGGTTCACCTGGGGCACCAGCAGATGGTCGCCCGCGCCGTGGCGCTGGCGGGGAGGCTCGGCCTTCCCTCGGTGGTGGTGACCTTCGACCCGCATCCCGAGGAGGTCGTGCGCCCCGGCACGCATCCCCCGAGGCTGACGACGGGCAGGCACCGCACCGAGCTGCTCGCCGGTCTCGGTGTCGACGCGGTCTGCGTGCTGCCGTTCACACTCGACTTCTCCCACATGAGCCCGGACGAGTTCGTGCAGACCGTGCTGGTCGACCGGCTGCACGCGGCGGGTGTCGTGGTCGGGGAGAACTTCCGTTTCGGTCACAAGGCCTCGGGCGACGTCGAGACGCTGCAGACCCTCGGTGAGAAGTACGACTTCGTCGCGGAGGCGGTCCCGCTGGTGAGCAACGGGGAGGCGATCTCCTCCACCCTCATCCGCGAACGGCTCGCCGCGGGCGACATGGAGGCCGTGGCCGTCGCGCTCGGCCGTCCGCACCGGGTCGAGGGAGTGGTCGTGCGCGGCTACCAGCGAGGCAGGCAGCTCGGCTTCCCGACGGCGAACGTCGAGTCGCCCGAGCACACCGCGATCCCCGCCGACGGCGTCTACGCGGGCTGGTTGCAGGGGGTCTCCAACGGCAACCTGCCCGCCGTCTACGGCGGGGAGCGCTGGCCCGCCGCGATCTCCGTGGGCACCAACCCCACCTTCGAGGGGGTGCCGCGCACGGTCGAGGCCTACGCGCTCGACCGTGACGACCTCGATCTCTACGGCGCCCACGTGGCCGTCGACTTCGGGCGGCGGCTGCGCGCCAACCTCAGGTTCGACTCGGTCGAGGCGCTCATCGAGCAGATGCGCGCCGACGTGGACGAGGCCCGCCGCATCACCCGCGAAACGCCGTAAAGGCTCCGGTGTCCCGCCGGGCGCGTGGGATGTGCGCGTCCGTCCGGCCCGGTGGTAATCTGGCGTGTCAGCTCTGTAACCGGTGGTATCGCACCCCGGCGCTGGCCCGCCACGGCGACTGTAGGCACGCACGGTCGTTCGGGCACCTGTATACCCGCGTGCCCGCAGAGTCCGAGGAGAGACGTGTCGCTCGACACCGCCGCCAAGAAGCAGATCATCGGAGAGTACGCCAAGGGTGAGGCCGACACCGGCTCCCCCGAGGTGCAGATCGCGCTGCTGAGCAAGCGCATCAGCGAGCTCACCGAGCACCTGAAGCTGCACAAGCACGACCACCACAGCCGCCGCGGCCTGCTGCTGCTCGTCGGCCGTCGCCGTCGGCTGCTGAAGTACCTGCAGAACAAGGACATCGAGCGTTACCGCTCGCTCATCGAGCGGCTCGGCCTGCGCCGATAGGTTCACCGGGGAGCGGCGCTCGCGCCGCTCCCTTCATCTCATATGGGGGGTGTCGGCGCGTCGCGCCGTAAAGACACCCCCGGTGTGAGCAAACTGAATAGCCGAGACAGTGCCCCGCGTCCGCACAGCAAGCGCGCCCCACGGCGTCGGAGGGCCGGTCCTCGGTAGTGGCCCCCGGTCATCATGGCATCAGCCGTACGGAACCGGGCGCTTCAATCGAAGACCGGCGCTGCACCTACGGGGAGCCGGCAGGAAAAGACGACCCAGGCGCGAGACGCGTGCCTGGGGGACGCGGGCGACCGATCAAAGGAGGTCCCCGTGGAGGGTGTCCACAGCAGTGAAGCCGTAATCGACAACGGCTCCTTCGGCACGCGTACCATCCGGTTCGAGACCGGCAGGCTCGCGCGCCAGGCGGCAGGCTCCGCCGTCGTCTACCTCGACGAGGAGACGATGGTCCTGTCCGCGACCACGGCGTCCAAGTCGCCCAAGGAGAACTTCGACTTCTTCCCGCTCACGGTCGACGTCGAGGAGCGGATGTACGCCGCGGGCCGCATCCCCGGCTCGTTCTTCCGGCGTGAGGGCCGTCCCTCCGAGGACGCCATCCTCACCTGCCGTCTGATCGACCGGCCGCTGCGCCCGTCGTTCGTCAAGGGTCTGCGCAACGAGGTCCAGGTGGTCGCCACCGTCATGGCGCTCGACCCCAACCACCTCTACGACGTGGTCGCGATCAACGCCGCGTCCCTGTCCACCCAGCTCGCCGGGCTGCCCTTCTCCGGGCCGATCGGCGGCGTGCGGGTGGCGCTGATCGAGGGCCAGTGGGTGGCCTTCCCCACCCACTCCGAGCTGGAGAACGCCACCTTCGACATGGTCGTCGCGGGCCGGGTCCTCGACGACGGCGACGTCGCCATCATGATGGTCGAGGCCGAGTCCACCCGTGACACGCTCAAGCTCGTCGCGGAGGGCGCCGTCGCGCCGACCGAGGAGACCGTGGCGCAGGGCCTCGACGCCTCCAAGCCGTTCATCAAGGTGCTCTGCGAGGCCCAGGCCAAGATCGCCAAGGTGGCGGCCAAGGAGGTCAGCGAGTACCCCGTCTTCCTCGACTACCAGGACGACGTCCTGGAGGCCGTGACCAACGCGGTCAGGAGCGAGCTGGCCGCCGCGCTGACCATCGCGGGCAAGCAGGAGCGCGAGGTCGAGCTCGACCGGGTCAAGGCGCTGGCCCTGGAGAAGGTCGCCCCCGACTTCGAGGGCCGCGAGAAGGAGATCGGCCCGGCGTTCCGGTCGCTGACCAAGAAGCTCATGCGCGAGCGGGTCATCGCCGAGGGCGTCCGCATCGACGGCCGCGGCGTCAAGGACATCCGGCAGCTCAGCGCCGAGGTCCACGTCGTGCCCCGGGTGCACGGTTCGGCCCTGTTCGAGCGCGGTGAGACCCAGATCCTGGGCATCACCACCCTCAACATGCTCCGCATGGAGCAGATGATCGACACGCTCAACCCGGAGCGCACCAAGCGCTACATGCACAACTACAACTTCCCGCCCTACTCCACGGGTGAGACGGGCCGCGTCGGTTCTCCCAAGCGCCGCGAGATCGGCCACGGCGCGCTCGCCGAGCGGGCGCTGCTGCCGGTCCTGCCGACCCGCGAGGAGTTCCCCTACGCGATCCGTCAGGTCTCCGAGGCGCTCGGCTCCAACGGTTCGACCTCCATGGGTTCGGTCTGCGCCTCGACCATGTCGCTGCTCGACGCGGGTGTCCCGCTCAAGGGCATCGTCGCGGGCATCGCGATGGGCCTGATCAACGAGGGCGACCAGTACGTCACGCTGACCGACATCCTCGGTGCCGAGGACGCCATGGGCGACATGGACTTCAAGGTCGCCGGCACCAAGGACGTCATCACGGCCCTGCAGCTCGACACCAAGCTCGACGGCATCCCCGCCTCGGTCCTGGGCGCGGCGCTGAAGCAGGCCAAGGGCGCCCGTCTGGCCATCATCGACGTGATGCAGGAGGCGATCGACTCCCCGGCGGAGATGAACGCCACCGCTCCGCGCATCATCACGATCAAGGTCCCGGTCGACAAGATCGGCGAGGTCATCGGCCCGAAGGGCAAGATGATCAACCAGATCCAGGACGACACCGGCGCCGAGATCACGATCGAGGACGACGGAACCATCTACATCGGCGCCACCGACGGCCCGTCCGCCGAGGCGGCCAGGTCGGCGATCAACGCCATCGCCAACCCGCACATGCCGGAGGTCGGCGAGCGCTACCTGGGCACGGTCGTCAAGATCGCCGCCTTCGGCGCCTTCATCTCCCTCATGCCGGGCAAGGACGGTCTTCTGCACGTCTCCCAGATCCGCAAGCTGCACGGCGGCAAGCGCATCGAGAACGTCGAGGACGTCATGAACGTCGGGGAGAAGATCCAGGTGGAGATCGCCGAGATCGACTCGCGCGGCAAGCTCTCCCTGGTCCCGGTCGAGGTCATCGAGAAGGAGGCCGCGGCCAAGGCCGAGTCCGGAGCCGACGGGGACGAGTCCCCGGCGCCCGCCGAGGACAGGCCCCGCGAGGACGCCGCCCCGCGCCGCCGTACCCGCACCCGCAGCAGCGGTGCGAGCCGTGGAGGGGAAGACCGCAACTCGTGACGACCACCACTCTGCACCCCGGCAAAGACGGTGCCGGGGTCGTGCGGCGCACCGTCCTCCCCGGTGGGCTCCGGGTGGTGACCGAGTCCATGCCGACCGTGCGTTCCGTCGCGGTCGGCATGTGGGTCGGCATCGGATCGAGGGACGAGGCCCCCGAGCACACGGGGGCCTCCCACTTCCTTGAGCACCTGCTGTTCAAGGGAACCCCAACGCGGGACGCCCTGGAGATCTCCGCGGCGATCGAGGGCATCGGCGGTGAGATCAACGCCTTCACCGCCAAGGAGTACACCTGCTACTACGCGCGGGTCCTCGACGAGGACCTGCCGCTGGCGGTGGACGTCCTCGCCGACGTGATCACCTCCTCGCTCATCACCCCGGAGGACGTCGAGGCCGAGCGTGGTGTGATCCTGGAGGAGATCGCCATGCACGACGACGATCCCTCGGACGTGGTGCACGAGCAGTTCTCCGCCGCCCTGTACGGCGACACGCCCGTCGGCCGCCCGATCCTCGGGACGGTCGAGTCGATCAAGGCGCTGTCGCGTGACCGGATCGCGGAGTACTACCACCGCTACTACCTGCCCTCGCACACGGTCGTCGCGGTCGCGGGCAACGTCAGCCACGAGTACGTCGTCGAACTGGTCGCGGCCGCCTACGAGCGGGCGGGCGCGCTCGGCGGTGAGGAGTGGCACGCCCCGCCCCGCGTGGGCGGCGCGGAGGTCCCCTACCGTTCCGGCGTCACGGTCCTTGACCGGACGACGGAGCAGGCGAACCTCGTGCTGGGCACCGCGGCCCTGGCCCGCAACGACGAGCGCCGCTTCGCTCTGGGCGTGCTCAACGCCGTGCTCGGCGGCGGCATGTCGTCGCGGCTGTTCCAGGAGATCAGGGAGAAGCGGGGCCTGGCCTACTCCGCCTACAGCTACACCTCCGCCTACGCCGACACCGGTCAGTTCGGTGTCTACGTCGGCTGCCTGCCGCCCAAGATCGACGAGGTCCTCAAGGTGGCGCAGGCCGAGGTGGCGCAGGTGGTCGCGCACGGCATCACCGAGGAGGAACTCGTCCTCGGCAAGGGGCAGATGCGCGGCGGCCTCGTGCTCGGCCTTGAGGACACCGGGTCGCGAATGTCCAGGCTGGGCAAGAGCGAGCTGGTGCACGACCGCCTGATGTCCGTCGACGAGGTGCTCGGCCGCATCGAGGCCGTCACCCTCGACGACATCCAGGCCGTGGCCCAGGAGATCCTGCGGCGTCCGATGACCCTGGCGGTCGTCGGGCCCTACGCAGGCAGGGACTTCTCCTCGCTCCTGGTCTGAGCTTCCACCGGTGTGACCGGCCGCCCTGCGCGACGGCCGGTCACACCGGTGGAGATAGGCTGACCGGGTGATCAGGGTAGGAGTTCTCGGCGCCAGAGGGCGCGTGGGCATCGAAGTGTGCAAGGCCGTCGAGGCGGCCGACGATCTGGAACTCGTCGCGGCCGTCGACAAGGACGACCCCATCGAGGAGCTTGAGGGCGCCCAGGTGGTGGTCGACTTCACCCACCCGGCCGTCGTCATGGACAATCTGGCCTGGTGCGTCTCCCACGGCATCCACGCCGTGGTCGGCACCACCGGGTTCGACGCCGAGCGTCTGGCCCGGGTGCGCGGCCTGCTCGACGACAACCCCGGCGTGAACGTGCTGATCGCCCCCAACTTCGGCATCGCGGCCGTCCTGATGATGCGCTTCGCCCAGCAGGCGGCCCGCTACTTCGACTCCGCCGAGATCGTCGAGCTGCACCACCCCAACAAGGCGGACGCCCCCTCGGGCACGGCCCGCCGTACGGCGGAGCTGATCGCCGAGGCGCGTCGCAAGGCCGGGATGGGGTCGATGCCCGACGCCACCAGCGCGGAGCTCGACGGCGCCCGCGGAGCCGACGTGGACGGCGTCCACGTCCACGCGGTACGGCTGGCCGGGCTGATCGCCCACCAGGAGGTGATCCTCGGCGGTGACGGCGAGATCCTCACCATCCGCCACGACACGATGAACCGCGCCTCCTTCACCCCGGGTGTGCTGCTCGGCGTGCGCCGGGTCGGTGAGACGCCGGGCCTCACCGTCGGCCTCGAACACCTTCTGGACCTCTAGCCGGATGACGGACGTCCGATGGGCGAGCGCCGCCGAACTGCCGGGCCTGGCCGAGGTCGAGATCGCGGCCGACGGGGTGTTCGCCCAGGTCGGCATCACCTTCCCGCCGGGGACCACGATGGTCGAGGAGGCCGGTGACCCGGCACGGGTGCTGGTCGCCGGAGACCCGCCGTTCGGGTTCGCGATGATCGGCTGGGTGGACGGCCAGGTCCACCTGGACCAGCTGGCGGTCCATCCGGCCCACGGGCGGCGGGGCGCCGGCGGGAGCCTTCTCGAAGCCGTCTGCGAGCACGCGCTCGCCGAGGGGGCGGCCGCGGTGACGCTGACGACCTTCAGGGACGTGCCGTGGAACGCGCCGTGGTACGCCCGGCGGGGCTTCGCCGTACTGGGACAGGAGGAGTGGGGGCCGGAGCTGGCAGCCCTGGTGGCCCACGAACGGGAACTGGGCATCGAGCTGGCGCCCCGGGTCGTGATGCGCAGGCTCCTGTGAGGGCGCGCCGTGCCGGGCGGACCTCTGTGACGGTGGCACGCCCTCGCCGGGCCGGGCGGATAGCATCGCTGGTGTGAGCCGGTTTCGCGATGAGCTGTGGCGGGTGGTCGACGGTGTCTACGGACGCATCCTGGCTCATCCCTTCCTCACCGGGCTGACCGACGGGACACTCCCGCGCGAGGTCTTCCGGCACTTCGTGGTGCAGGAGACCCACTTCCTGCCCGACTACGCGCGGGCGCTGGCGGCGTGCGGGGTCAAGGCGGCCGATCCGGCGGCGGTGCAGCGTTTCGCCGCCGACTGCGCGCGTACGGTCGAGGTCGAGCACAGCCTGCACGTCGAACTGCTGACCGCCTTCGGTCTCGACCGGGACGAGGCGCGCCGGGCGGGGGCCGCCCCGACGACCGTCGGCTACGCCTCCTACCTGCTGCGCGTCTGTCACCTCGGGACCTTCCCCGAGGCGCTGGGCGCGATCGTGCCCTGCTACTGGATCTACGCCAGGGTCGGTGAGGCGCTGTTGAAGCAGTCTTCGCCGGATCCGCTCTACGCCTGGTGGATCGAGACCTACGGCGGCGAGCACTACCAGGAGACCGTCGCCGGGGTGCTCGACCTGCTCGACGAGGTCGCCGCGACGCTGCCCGAGGCCGACCGGGCGCGACTGTGCGAGCACGCGCTGACCACCGCGCGCTACGAGTGGCTGTTCTGGGACGCCGCGTGGCGGCGGGAGTCGTGGCCGATCTGAGCGGCGGTTAACCTACAGGTATGCGCCTGCGGGACCTGTGCCAGGTCGATCACCTGGGGCTGAAGGTCCTCACCGGTCACGACCTGCTCGACCGCAGGGTCCGTGGCGTCACGACCACCGACCTCATCGATCCGGGCCGCTTCCTCAAGCCCGCGGAACTGGTCCTCACCGAGCTGACCTGGCATGACGGGCCCGGCTCCGTCAGGCGGTTCGTGGCCGCCCTGGTCGAGGCCAGGGTCGCCGCGCTCTGCTCGGGCACCGCCCTCAAGGTGCCTCCCGCCGACCTCGTCGACGCCTGCGCCGAGGCGGGGCTGCCGCTGCTGGCCCTCGGCGTCGAGGTCTCCTTCGGCGCGCTCACCGAGTACGTGCTGCGTGCCCTGATCGAGGAGTACGGCGCCGCCGCCCCCAGCAGGCCGTACGGCCCGCGCAGGAGGCTGGCCAGCACGCTCGTCGACGGCGGCAGCCTGAGCAAGGTCGTCACCACGGTCGCCGGGGAGTTGGATGTGCCCTGCTGGGTGCTCTCGGCGACGGGCCGGGTGGTCGTCGGCTCGCAGCCGCTGCCCGAGGGGGCCGGTGGGCGGCTGGCGCAGGCGTTCCTGTCCGCCCGTTTCCTGCCCGGTACGGCACCGCAGCCGGACGGCACCGTGCTGTCGGTCTTCCCGGTCAGCAAGGGGGCCCCGCACCGGATCGCCAACTGGTTCCTGGCCTACGCGGGTGAGCAGGTGCGGGCGGGCGGTGAGCACGAGGACCTGGTCGTCGAGCTGGCCGCGCTGGTGGCGCTCGAACGCTCCCGCCTTGAGGCGGCCCACCGCATCGAGCGCCGGGTCCTCGACCAGCTGCTGGACCTGCTGGCCTCCGGCGACGCGAACCTGCCCGGGGTGGTCTCCCGGCTGCACACCCTGCACATCGAGACCGAGCACGGCCTGCTGGCCGTCGCGCTGGCAGTGGAGGGGATCGACCGGGCGGACGAGGTGGGGGTCGCGGTGCTCGACGAGCTGCTGCGCCCGCTGGCGCCCGGCGTGGCGACCGCCGCGGACCGGCACGCCGTGGCGCTGGTGCCGCTGGCGGGCAATACCGCGGACGAGCTGACCGCGCACCTGCTGGCCGGGGCGGCCACGCTTGAGGCCGGGCTCGGCGATGCCAGGATCACGATCGGCGTCAGCAGCGTGACCAACGGCCCGGCCACGCTGAGCGGCCTGATCGAGGAGGCCAGGCACGCCCGCACGCTGGCCGAGCTGGGTGAGGGCCGGGTCTCGGCGATCACCGGGGCCGACGTCAGCTCCCACCGCTCCCTGATCGCCGCCATCCCCGGGGAGCTGCGGCGCTCGTTCAGGACCCGGCTGCTCGGCCCGCTTGAGGAGTACGACGCGGCCCACCAGACGGACCTGCTGGAGACGCTGGAGACCTTCCTTGAGGAGTCGGGCGCGTGGGCGGCGACCGCCGACCGGCTCCACGTCCACGTCAACACGCTGCGCTACCGGCTCAAGCGCATCGAGGAGCTCACCGGCAGGTCGCTGACCTCCCTGGACGAGCGGGTGGACTTCCTGCTGGCCCTGCGGATGCGCTGATCCCACGGACCTCACCGGGGTTACCCTGTGTCCGCATCGCAATGCGTCCTCATCCACCCCCCTTTCAGCCTGAAGGACGTGAAAGACCACATGAGACACCGACTCATCGGGGCTCTGGCCGTCGTGGGAACCCTGCTGATCCCGCTGGGAGCCGCCGTCCAGGCGGACGCCACGGTCGTCCTCCCGATCCGGATCGACGCCAACGGGCCCGGCCTCACCGACTCCTCGGGAAACCTCTGGGAGGCCGACCGGGGATACGACATCCGTTACGGCGGCGGCCGGATCCCCTCTCCCATCGAGGGCACCGTCGACGACGCGCTGTACCAGACCTACAACGCCTTCGGCGGCGGAGCTGGCTACGCCCTCGACCTGCCCAACGGCACCTACCGGGTCACCCTGAAGATGGTGGAGGACTGGGCCACGGCGGCGGGGCAGCGCCGCTTCGACGTCAGGGCCGAGGGGGTGACCGCACTCGGCGCCTTCGACGTCTACGCGAACTGCGGCAGGCTCACGGCGTGCGACCGCTCCTTCACCGTCGCGGTCACCGACGGCCGGTTGAACCTGCAGTTCAGCGCGAACGGCGGAGCCAACCACGCCACGGTCTCCGCCGTCGAGATAACCGCCGCCACGGCCACTCCCTCGCCGTCGCCCACGGCCTCCCCGTCCCCCACAGCGTCCCCCACTGTGTCCCCTACAGCGTCCCCCACAGCGTCCCCCACAGCGTCCCCCACAGGGTCGCCCACGCCGTCTCCCGGGGGCGGCCGGGTTGTCGCGGTGTCAACGGCCTCGGGGCTCAAGACGGCGCTGAGCACGGCCCTGCCCGGTGACACGATCCGGCTCGCCGACGGGAGATACACGGGCAACTTCAAGGCCACCGTGGCCGCCAGGCCCGACGCCCGCATCACGGTCACCGGCTCCTCCGGGGCGGTCCTCACCGCGGGCGGCGGCTACGGCCTGCACCTCAACGGAGCCTCCTACTGGACCGTCACCGGCGTCACCATAACCGGCGGCCAGAAAGGGATCATGATCGACGCGGCGAAGGGCGTCGTCATCGACGGCGTCACCGTGCACGACCTCGACATGGAGGGAGTGCACTTCCGCAACTCCAGCACCGACGGCGTCATCAGGAACTCCACCATCTACGACACCGGTAACGACGGCCGGGGCATGGGGGAGGGCGTGTACGTGGGCACGGCCAACACCCTGTCCGACAACAGCGACCGCATCGAGATCGCCGGCAACACGATCGGTCCGGACGTCGGCGGTGAGAACGTCGACATCAAGGAGGGCACGACGGGCGCCAGGATCGTCGGCAACACCTTCGACGGCGGCGGGCTCACCGGCGCCAACTACGACGACTCCTGGGTCGACGTGAAGGGCAACGACGTCCTCGTCCAGGGCAACGTGGGCAGGAACACCACCAACAACGGGTACGAGACCCACACCCAGCGGCCCGGATGGGGCTGCGGCACCGTCTTCCGCGACAACGTCTCGGACCTGACGGGCGCGACCGGTGACCGGCGGCTGGCGATCAACGTCACCAACCATGCCCCCGGCTGTGAGACGACGGTCCACGCGAGCAACACGGTGACGGGCGGCAACGGCCTGACGAACGTCCCGGTGACCCCGTGAGACGACTGGAGGCCGCCGCCCGGACTCGGGCGGCGGCCTCCAGCGGGTTGGTTCAGCGGGCGGCGTAGGCGTCCAGCTCGGCGAGGTAGGCGTCCTTCAGATGGCGGGGCAGCCAGGTGATCTCGAAGGCATTGCGTTCGAGCTGGACGAGGTCCTCCTCGGTCAGCGAGAGCTCCTCGGCCAGGACGGCCAGGTTCTCCTGGACGTAACCGGCGAAGTAGGCCGGGTCGTCGGAGTTGACCGTGACGCGCAGGCCGAGGTCGAGCATCCTGCGGATGGCGTCGGCCTTCGTCGAGTCCGTCACGTAGCCGTTGGAGATCGGGCACACGGTCAGCCCGAGCCCCCGCTCGCGGAGCGTCTCGACCAGCGCCGGGTCCTCAAGGACGTTGACGCCGTGGTCGACGCGGTCCACGCCGATCTCCTCGACGGCCTGGCGGATGTGCTCGACCGAGTTCTCCTGGTCGACGTCGCAGTGCATGGTCAGCAGGTAGCCCTCCTGCCTGGCCCGCTCGTAGACGGCCTTGAACTTGACCGGGGGGTTGCCCTTCTCGTCGGAGTCGAGGCCGACACCCACGATCCACTCCCGGTAGGGCAGCGACTCCAGCAGCGTCGCCATGGCGTACTCGGCCTGGAAGTCGCGCAGGAAGCACATGATGAGCTGCGCCCTGATCCCGAGCTGCCGCTCGGCGTCGATCAGCGCGCGGCGCAGGCCGCGGATCACGAGGTCGAAGGGCACACCGCGCGAGGTGTGGGCCTGCGGGTCGAAGAAGATCTCCGCGTAGCGGACGTTCTGCGAGGCGGCCTTGCGCAGGTAGGCCATGGCCAGGTCGTAGAAGTCGGGCTCGGTGCGCAGCACCTCCATGCCCTCGTAGTAGATCTTGAGGAAGGAGGGAAGGTCGTCGAAGGAGTAGGCGGCCCTGATGTCCTCGACCGAGGAGTAGGGCAACTCGATGCCGTTGCGCTCGGCGAGCGCGAACTTGAGCTCGGGTTCGAGGGTGCCCTCGATGTGCAGGTGGAGCTCGCACTTGGGCAGCCCCGCGATGAAGTCGGTCATGCTCTAGCTCCAGGAGAGGATCGGGTCGACGACCTTGAGTTCGACGCAGTCCACCAGGCCGAGATCGGTGATGGCGTAGTCGGGGATCGCGGTGATCGACAGGAAGAAGAGATACATCATCGGTGAGGGCAGCGCGCAGCCCAGTTCGCGGGCCAGATCGTCCAGCTCGCTCTCCGCCTCGGCCATCTCCCGCGCGGGCAGGTCGGAGACGATGCCGCCGACCGGCAGCGGCAGCAGCCGCAGGACCTCGCCGTCCACGACGACGGCCTGGCCGCCGCCCGCCCGGACGACCTCGTTGACCGCCAGGGCCATGTCGGAGCGGGAGGCGCCGACGCAGATGATGTTGTTGTCGTCGGGGGCGGCGCTGGTGGCGATGGCGCCCCTGGTGATGCCGAAGCCGTTGACCAGGGCGACCGGCCGGTTGGCGGTCTTGCCGTACCGCTCGACGACCGTGATGTAGAGCGCGTCGTGCTCGACGGACGGTTCGACGACGCCGCCGGTCACGGGGAGCGTGACGTCGTGCCGCTTGCGGACGAAGACCTGCTCGGGGCTCATCCGCATGGCCAGCGCGGTGACCGAGGCGGCCCCTTCGGGGGCGCGCAGCACGATGTCGTCCGCGGTCAGCTCGGCGACGGGGAAGGGCCGCACCGGCGGGCGGGCGGGCGGCGCCGTGGGCGTGATCATGGCGTTGTCCCTGGCCACGAGCCTGCCACCGGTCACGACCTCACGCACCTGGAAGTCGGCCAGGTCGTCCACGATCAGCACGTCGGCGAAGCGTCCCGGGGCGATGCTGCCGACCAGGTGGTCGATCCGGTACATCTCCGCGCAGTTGATCGTGGCCATCTGGATCGCCGTCACCGGGTCGACGCCCGCCTTGACGGCCATCCGGACCAGCTTGTCCATGTGCCCGGCGGCGAGCACGTCGGCGGCGTGCACGTCGTCGGTGCAGAAGGCCACCCGGCGCGCGCCGACCTGGGAGACCACCTGGATGTTCTCCTGCAGGAAGTGGGCGACGCTGGACTCACGCACGATGGCGTAGATACCCAGGCGGAGCTTCTCCAGTGTCTCCTGCGCCGAGTACGACTCGTGGTCCAGGCGGATTCCGGCCGCGGCCAGGCCGCTGATCCGGCGTGTGTCGGACATCGGGGCGCAGCCGAAGACCGGGAGCCGGTGCCGTTCGGCCAGGTCGAGGGCCTCCATGACGGCCTCGTCGCCGTGCTCGACGAACTCCTGCACGGTCTCCCAGATGCCGACGCACTCGGGCCACTCGTGGGCCAGCCGGTGCTCGGCGGGGCCGAAGGTGTGCCCGACGGTCGACTCGGGAACGGTGTAGGGGGCCTTGGCGGGTGCCCCCCACCACACGCGCATGCCGGTGGCCGCGGCCTCGTCCAGGCAGCTCCGGACCCCGGGCAGGCCCTCGGCCACCAGGATCTGGTCCAGGCCGGAGACGACGCTGGTCGTGCCGTAGGGGACCACCAGGTCGGCGAAACCGGTCACGGAGAGCTTGCTGCACTCGATGTGCAGGTGGCCGTCGATCAGGCCGGGGACGAGATGGCCGCCCCGGGCATCGATGATCTTCGTCTCGGGGCCACGGGGCAGGTCGGGACCGACCAGGGCGATCCGGGAGCCGCTGATCCCGATCTCCGCGGGATAGGTCTCGCCGGTCAGCACGTTGACCAGGACACCGTTGGTGATGATCGTGTCGGCGGGACGTCGTCCGTACGCGACGTCGAGCAGGGCGCGGTCGGGCATTTCGCTGCGGCCTTTCTGCGGGTCAGGCGGGGACGGGGACGGGGGCGGGGCGGCGTTCCAGCACGGCGTAGACCAGACCGGCCACGGCCACGCCCGCGAAGATGCTCAGGTCGGAGCCGCCGGTCGCCTGGGAGAGCGGTCCGGTGAAGGCCGCCGAGTTGATCCACAGCGCCGCCGCGACCATGCCCGCGGCCTGCGCGATGATCCCGTTCCAGCGGACGCCCCCACGCCCGTGGTACGGCCCGGCCTCGGCGAACAGGCCCTCGGCGTCGTAGGAACCCCTGCGCCGCAGCCAGTCGGTCAGATAGACGCCGGCCCACGGGGCCAGCCAGAGGATCAGCAGCCCGAGGAAGGTGTTGAGCATCGTGTTGAAGGAGTCGGAGAACACCGCCACACAGGTGATGGCCACGCAGATCACCAGGTCGAGCACGACCGCGGCCGAACGGTTCAGCCTGATCCCCGAGGCCTGCAGGTTCAGGCCGGAGGAGTAGAGGTCGGTGGTGTTCACCGCGAACAGCGTGACGATCGCCAGCAGCAGGTAGGGCACGACGAACCAGGAGGGCAGCGCGCCGGGCAGCCCGGAGACGGGGTCGCCCGCGTCCTTGACCACGGTGGCGACGGCCGCGCCGAGCGTCATCAGCAGCACGTACGGCACCAGCCCGCCGAGCGCGGCGTAACCGAAGACGGCCTTCCTGCTGGAGGAGGCGGGCAGGTAGCGCGAGTAGTCGCTGCCCAGCGGGGCCCAGGACAGGCCGCCGCACGACATGACCAGTGCGACCGCGACGGTGAACGTGGCGAAGTCGGCCCCGCCCCCGGCGGTGGCCTGCACCTTCGGGCCGACGAGAACGGCCATGACGGCGAACATCGCGACGAACACCCAGGTGAAGTACTTCTGGGCCTTCATGACGGCGGCGTGCCCGACGAGCGGCAGGACGAGCTGGATCAGCGCCGCGACGACGATCACGCCGACCTTCAGGGCCGCGCTCTGGGAGGCGATCCCGGCCTGGTCGAGCAGGGCCAGCGAGGCGAAGGTGATCAGCACCATGCCGCCCGCCTCGAAGCCGACCATGTTGATCCAGCCGAAGAAGCTGAGCACCCGGGCGCCCTTGGGGCCGAACGCGGCGCGGGAGACCGCCATCGTCGAGGTCCCGACGGCCGGTCCCTGGAGACTGGTCAGGCCGACCAGCGGGAAGGACAGCAGGTTGCCGATCACGATGGCCAGCACGGCCTGCGGAAAGCTGAGCCCGAGGGAGACGACGACGGTCCCGTAGACCAGGGTGAAGACTCCCATGGTGGTCCCGGTCCACAGGAACAGCAGGTCACGTGGCCTGCCGTACCTCTCGGACGGCGAGACCAGCTCGATCCCGCGTTGCTCGACGGCCACTACGCCTCCACCTGGTGCCTTGGACATTCACCTTCAGTGAACCAGGGCACGCGGCGTGCTCCCGTTGTCGGAGAACACGAGGTCAGGGGGTCCGGACTGTACCGGTCTCCAAGGTGATCGCCGGGCGGGAGGGGAGTCCTACAGGGCGTGCAGGGCCAGGCCCGCGGTGAACAGCAGGCCGAAGACGAGCTGGAAACGGCCGGTCTGCTGCAGCGTCGCGATCAGCGCCCGGCCGGTGGCACCCTGGGCGACCGCCCTGACGGGGGCGACGGCCAACGGGGCGGCGAGCAGGGTGAGCGCGGCGAACGGCTGCCAGGGGACCAGCGCCAGCGCGAGGACCAGCGGCAGCACCAGGCACACGGAGTAGAGCGTGCGGGTACGGCCGTCGCCGAGCACGACGGCCAGGGTGCGCTTGCCCGCGGGGCCGTCGGTCGCGATGTCGCGCAGGTTGTTGACCACCAGCAGCGCGCAGGCCAGCAGGCCGACGGGGACCGCGGCGGCGACCGCGGTCCACGGCAGTGACTCGGTCTGGACGAACGTGGTGCCCGAGACCGCGAACAGGCCGAAGAACACGAACACCGAGATCTCGCCCATCGCGCGGTAGCCGTACGGCCGCGAGCCCCCGGTGTAGAACCAGGCCGCCGCGATCGACAGCGCGCCGATCAGGACAAGCCACCACGCGCGGGTCACCACGACCAGGGCCAGCCCGGCGACCGAGGCGGCCAGGAAGCAGCCGAAGGCCGCGAAGAGCACCTCGCGAGGGGTGGCCGCTCCCGAGCCGACCAGCCGCATTGGGCCGACCCTGCCGTCGTCGGTGCCGCGCACACCGTCGCTGTAGTCGTTGGCGTAGTTCACGCCGATCTGCAGGGCGAGCCCGACGAACAGGGCGAGCAGGGCCCGCCACCACACCGCGCCGTCGTAGCCGAAGGCGACGCCGGTGCCGACGGCGACCGGGACGACGGCGGCGGGCAGGGTGCGCGGGCGGGCTCCGGCGATCCACTGGCTCGGGGTGGCCATGGCTGCGAACGTCCTCTCGAAGGTCAGCTGATGTCGGTGGCCAGGCGGACCATCCGCACGGAGCGACCGATGTGCAGCACCCGTTCGGCGCCGTCCTCGCCCCAGCCGGCCGACTCAAGGAAGCCGAGCACCGCGTGGTTGTCGGCGAACGCCCACGTCACGATGGTGCGGTAGCCGTCCTCCCTGAAGTGGTCGACCGTGGCGTTCAGCAGGCGGCTGCCGTGGCCGCGCCGTATGTGGTCGGGGTCGACCAGGAAGGTCAGCAGCTCCCCGGTCGTGGTCGGATCGAGGTCGGGGTCCTCCGCCGGGGCGTGCGAGGCCAGCCCGACGACACGCTCGGGACCCAGGGCCGCCGCCGCGGCCGCGATGCCGCCGGGACCGAGCGCGGGGAACGCGTCGGTGTCCAGGACGACCTTCTCGACCGCCACGAGCACCCGGTGCCGTCTGCTGGGCGGGGAGACGATCGCCTCGTCCCACTGCCGTCGCCAGAGGTCCTCGGCCGCCGTGCCGGTCATCTGCTCAAGCGGCCCCTCGGGAAGGAAGTCCCGGTAGCCGTATCTCCAGGCGCGAATCTGGGTGCTCGCCACCGCGGCGACATCATCGTGCCGAGCCGCCCGCACGCCTACGTCTGCCATTCGGCCCGCTCCCTCTCTGCCGTCTGCCGTCGCCCATGACACGCCGCCTCGCGGGTCTCGTGCCACGCGAGCGGGCATCAGGCGGGTGGAACCGTGAGGCAGCCCCTACACCGTATCGGGGAATCAGACTCAGAGATGACGCGGCTGCGTCTCGGTCTGGCGCCGTGCCCGATATGCCCGAGTCTTGGTGCGGTTGCCGCACACCTTCATGGAACACCACGAGCGCGAGCGGTTCTTTGAGGAGTCGACGAAGGCCCACTGACAGGTGCTCTCCGTGCAGACCTTCAACCTGGGCCACATGCCCTCGGCGTGAGCCTCCATCACGGCCGCCGCGATCCTGGCGAGCCCGCCGGGGACGCCGGAGGCGGCCGGTTCGAGGACCGGCCCCGCCTCGGTCAGAACGACCCGCAGCGCGAGATCGGGGAACGATCTGGGCGGGGCCGCCTCCTGGTCGCGGTCGTGGTTGTGCCGCAGCGCGGAGCGCAGGGACTCGCGCAGGTCCACGGCGGCGCTCACGTCGGTCTCGTCCGCCGTGTCGGCGGGCCCGATCAACTCGCGCCTGCCGAGCCAGGCGGTCAGCGCGGCGGGGGACGGGATCGAGTCGGTCGCGCTCTCGACGTCGTAGGTGTTCACGAAGTCGCACACCAGGTCGGCGGCGTTGCCCATGGTCAGTCACCTCTTCGAACCGCTGTTGAAACCACTGTATGTCAATAGGAGGTTTTTCTCTCCTCGACGCCTGCATAATGATTTCAATGGTGTCGGCTCTCGTCTCGGCGGGCACGGGCGGGGGCGCTCAGACCTCCTCGACCGCCGTCGCCAGCCGCCTGACCCCCTCGGTCAGCTCCGTCGTGTGCGCCGCCGCCGAGTGGCTGACCCTGATCCGGGGGCCGGGTGGCTCGGCCGGGTAGTAGATGCGTCCCGGGCTCACCAGGACGCCCGCCCGCCTGGCCCGCTCGACGACGGCCTCCTCGTCCAGATGACGCGGGAGCCGTACCCACAGGTGCAGGCCGCCACGGGGGAGGAGGTGGATCTCCGCGGCCGGGGCGAAGGCGGCGAGCGCGCCCGCCAGGGCGTTCCTGCGGGCCGTCAGCTCGCTCTCCAGCGTGTCCAGGTGGCGGCGCCAGGCCGGTGAGCCGACGAACTCCAGAGCGGTCTCCTGCAGCGGCCTGGCGACGAAGAACGACTCGACGATCTGGCTCGCCCGCAGCCGCCGTGCCGCGGGTCCCCTGGCGACGAGGCCCGCCACGCGCATGTTGGGGGACAGGACCTTGGTGAGCGAGTTGATGTGCACCACGGTCCCGTGCTCGTCGAGCGCGGCCAGCGGCGGCGGGACCGGGGAGGTCGCGAAGTATCTGGCGTAGTCGTCCTCGACGACGAACGCCCCGGCGGCCCGCGCGACCGCGAGCACCTGCCTGCGCCGGTCGAGGGGGAGCGTCGCGCCGGTCGGGTTGTGCAGCGTCGGCTGACACAGGAAGACCCGCGCGCCCGTGACGGCGAACGCCTCGGCCAGCAGGTCGGGCCGCACCCCGTCCCCGTCCATCGGTACGGCCGTCGCCCGCAGCCCGGCGGCCCGCGCCGCGGCGAGCGCCCCCGGGTAGGTGGGTGTCTCGACCAGCAGGGGTGTGCCGGGGGCGGCCAGAGCGCGCAGCGCGTGGGTGAGGGCGGCCTGCCCGCCGCTGACCACGAGGACGTCGGCGGCGGTCACGTCGCCGCCCAGTTCGCAGGCGAACCACCCGCGCAGCTCGGGCAGGCCGCCCAGCGGCGGCACCTCCCAGACGCCGGGACGTCGCATCGCCCGTGCCCCGGCCGCCGACAGGGCCCGCGCGGGGCGGATCGACGGGTTGAGGTAGCCCCCGGTGAGCGGGACGACGCCCTCGGGTGGCGGGGTGAGCAACTCGACCACGTCGGTGTCGTCGACCACCCGGTCGCCGAGCGCGACCGTCTGCCAGGACAGGTCGGGGGCGTTCTCCACCCGCGCCTGCGCGGGGGCCACGTAGGTCCCGCTGCCCGGCCTGACGATCACCCGGCCCTCGGTGGCGAGCCTGCTGAGCGCCCTGGAGACGGTCACCGGACTCACACCGTGGACCCGCATCAGTTCGCGGCTCGACGGCAGCCTGTCGCCCGGCCGCAACCGCCCGGCCTCCTCCCTGAGGATGGCGGCCAATCGGACGATACTGCTATCGTCATTCATGAGAGACAAGAGTAGCGCTACGCTCGCCAGCCCGATAGCGGTCGGCCGGGAGGCCCCGGCGCCGGCGGAGGGAGGCGCCTCGTGGCGCGGGACCCTGCTCGCGGGGCTGGGGGTGCTGACCTTCTCCGGCTCATTCCCCGGCACGGTTTTCGCGATGGAGGGGTTCGACCCCTACCTCGTCGCGATCGGGCGCGCCGTGGTCGCCGTCGTCGCGGCGGTCGTGTTCCTGCTGGTGGCCAGGGCGCCCTTACTGCCGCCCAGAGAGCACCTGTGGTCGTACCTGGTCATCGCCGCCGGGGTGGTCTTCGGCTTCCCGATTCTCAGCGGGCTGGCCCTGGACGCCGGAGCCGACACCTCCCACGCCGCCGTCGTGGTCGGCCTGCTGCCCGCCGCGACCGCCGTCTGCGCCGTCGTGCGGGGCGGGGAACGGCCGAGGCCGCTGTTCTGGGCCGCCTGCGCGCTCGGCGCCCTGTCGATCACGGTCTTCACCGTCGGCAGAGGCGGCGGCCACGTCACCGGCGCCGACCTGCTGCTGGTCGGGGCGCTGCTGTCGGCCGCCGTCGGCTACACCGAGGGAGGGCGCCTGGCCAGGCGGACCCCCGGCTGGCGGGTGATCTCCTACGCCCTCGTCGTCGCGGCCCCGCTCACGGTCCCCCTGACGGTCGCGCTGGCGCTGACCACGCAGGTGCGGCCGAGCGCGGTCTCGCTGGCCGGGTTCGCCTACGTCGGGCTGATCTCGATGTTCCTCGGTTTCATCCCCTGGTACGCGGGCCTGGCCAAGGGCGGCATCGCCAGGGCCGGGCAGACCCAGCTCGCCCAGCCGCTGCTCACCCTGCTGTGGGCCTGGCTCCTGCTCGGCGAGCCGTTCGACCCGGTGACGGTCGCCGCGGCACTGGCCGTGCTCGTGTGCGTCGCGGTGAGCCAGCGGGCGCGCTCCTGAGGAATTCCCCGAATTATCGTGGTGCTTTGTTGGGGAATGTGGCCATTCTCGGATTGCGATGTTCCGGACGGGTGCCGTGCATGCTGAAAGGACGGGGGAAAACGCCTGACGCCTGCCGATCGGAAAGTGATCCGTTTCCCCCGGCGTCGTTCGTGGGGGCCGTTCACTGTTCCGGAGGGCAACATTGTTCCCACCGTCTCTTCCCGGCACGGGAGGAGCGGTTATACGGTCAGCGAGACCGGTGCCCGCGGGCAGGGGGTGGTTCCCCCACGGTCACGGGCGGGCGGGCGACGCAGGCCCTTCGGCGACAGATGGAGGACGGTCATGGCTGGAAGCCCCAAGGTCGGGGACGTGGTCGAGGACTTCGAGCTCCTCGACGAGACCGGTACGGCACGGCGGCTCGTTGATCTGGTGGCCAAGGGGCCGGTGGTGCTGTTCTTCTACCCCGCGGCCATGACCACGGGGTGCACCGCGGAGAGCTGCCACTTCCGCGACCTGGCGGAGGAGTTCGAGGAGGTCGGCGCGAACCCGGTCGGCATCAGCCGCGACGCCGTCACCCGGCAGAAGAAGTTCGCCGACACCTACGACCTGGGCTTTCCCCTGCTGTCCGACCCCGACGGGACCGTGGCCCGCAAGCTCGGCGCACGCCGTAACTTCGCGGTCGGGCCGTTTCTCACCCGCAGGATGACCTTCGTCATCGACGTCGACCGTCGCCTGCTCGAAGTGATCCACAGCGAGACCAGCATGCTGTCCCACGCCGACCGGGCGCTTGAGGTTCTGCGGGCCCGCGCGCAGGAGTGACGGGACCGGCCGGGCGTGATTTTAGAGGTCCCGGGTGATCACACGGTGTAGCCGTGGTCATGGGGTGGAGACGCTGGGGGGAGACGGCGAAACCTTCGCTGGACCGGCGGGAGGATAAATGGTCACCCTGGGGCTGTTCGTGCTGATCGACGCCAAGCCCGGCAAAGAGGACGAGGTCGAGAGCTTCCTCAAGGAGGCGATCGCGCTCGCCGAGATGGAGGAGGGGACACCGGTGTGGTTCTCCATCCGCCTGGGACCGACGACCTTCGCCGTGTTCGACGCCTTCGCCGACGAGGCGGGCAGGGAGGCCCATCTGTCGGGCCAGATCGCCAAGGCGCTTGAGGACCAGGCCTCGCGCCTGTTCGCCAAGCCTCCCGCGGTCAACAAACTGAACATCCTGGCGGCCAAGCTGCCCGGCCGGTGACTCTCAGTGGGTTTCCATGGGAGCCAGGAGATCCGCCGCGTGCCGTAACTCCGCCACGAGATACTCGGTGCCGCCCCGTCCGTCGGACTTCTCGATGATCGCGGCCAGCGCCCTGGCCGCGCCGGGCGAGAGCCGTACGGCGGGCTTGGTGCCGGCGTAGGGGATCGTCAGCAGGATCGAGGGGCCGTCCTGCTCGCCGGGTGAGTGGGGGCGCACGGTCTGGCTGGCCGTGATCGTGAGGTGCAGGCCCTTCCAGACAGTCGTGCGATGGGTCGTTGTGAGAGCGTCGCGGTTGCCGTGGTTACCGTCGCACCAAGCGGGACATTCCACCGCAGAATTATTATTCATCACCGAACCATGGCTGTCGGCTGTGGGCTTCCCCGTCAGCATCTTAGGTGAGGAAGCGAGGTGTCAAGAAAGTGAATACGTGGAATTCCCGCGGGTCGGAGAAAAGGCGGGATTTTTCGTTATCGGTCAGCAGTATGCGTCGTCCCGCGGCGGCGGATTCCTCCGAGGCCGGTTTCGGTCCCCGTCCGGGAAAAGGTCAGGCGCACATGCCGTACGGCCGTGCCGAAAACGGGGCGCACGGGATGGGGGAGCGCGATGCATCATGGGAGGCGCGGGCCTTTCGGGTACGCCAGGACATAAGGTGTAGCCGATACAAGGAGGCCTGATCGTGATCGACCCGCACATCGCCGAGCTGCTCGGGATCGATCCCGAGGCTCCTGAGACGCGGCGCGAACTGCGGGCCGCCGAGCGCGACGTGCGGCTCATCGAGGAACTCGTCAGGTTGCGCAGGGCGCGGGGCCTCACCCAGGCTCAGGTCGCCGAGCGCATGCGCCGCACCCAGCCCGCGGTCTCCGACTTCGAGCGCCTCGGCGGTGACCCTCACCTGTCCACGATCAGGCGTTACGCCCTGGCCATCGGAGCCGAGGTCACCTACGTCGTGCGGGAGCTGGACGACCCGCCCTCGGAGCCGCTGGAGCACGTCGGCGAGCGGTAGCGGTCGTCAGGAGGGGGCCAGGGCTCGTTCGAGGCAGTCGAAGACGCGATCGAGCAGGGCGGCGTGTTCCTCGACCACCTTCTGGATGGGCTCGCCGGCGAAGACCTTGTCCACGGTGGTGACGTAGACCGTGCGGTAGGCCGAGACGATCATCGCCGCGGAGACCCGTGACCATGGGTCGTCGGAAGGCGCCCCCGCGGCCTCGGCCAGCAGTGAGCCGAGCAACTCCTCGAACTCGGCCGCCCGTTCCCTGGCCCGCGCCTGTAGCGACGGGGAGTCGATCACGACCTGCCAGAAGAACCGGTAGCCGTCGGTGAACGCGCCGAAGGGGTGATTGTCCCGCAGGAGCTCCCGCTGCAGGCGCCGTAGCGCGGTCAGCGGCTCCTCACCCTCGGGACGTTCCCTGATGGCCCTGGTGATCAGCTCGGCGGCCTCGGGGAACCGGTCGAGGAAGAGGTCCTCCTTGCGCGGGAAGTAGTTGAAGACCGTCTTCGCCGAGACGCCCGCCGCCTCGGCCACCTCGGCGACCGTGACGTTGTCGAACCCGCGCCTGAGGAAGAGCCCGGAGGCGATGTCCGAGATCGTCTGGCGTGTCCGCTGCTTCTTCCGCTCGCGGAGTCCTGGCTCGCTGCTCATGCGCTGACTATAGTTGATAAAAGTTTTTAGTCGTAGTAACTTTCTAGTGGCGGTAAGAATTTTCGTGGAGGTGTGGTGTGTCGTACGACGTCGTGGTGGCCGGAGGCGGCCCTGTCGGGCTGATGCTGGCCTGTGAGCTGGCGGTCGGAGGCGTCTCGGTCGTGGTGATCGAACGGCTGACCGAGATCGACCAGACCGTCAAGGCGGGTTCGCTCAACACGCCCGGTGTCGAGGCGCTCCACCGGCGCGGCCTGCTTCCCGCGCTCCGCGCGGCGGAGGAGGAGAACCTCGCCGCCTTCATGAGGGGGAACGCCCCCAAGGGCAGGCCCCAGGGCGGGCCGAAGTTCGCGGGGCACTTCGCGGGGATCGTGCTCAGGGGGGACCTGCTCGACCCCACCGACCCCGACCTGGGCGGGAACGGCCCCGGCGACAACGTCAAGCTGGTCGGCCAGCAGCAGCTTGAGTGGATTCTGGCCGAACGCGCCGCCGAACTCGGGATCGAGGTACGCAAGGGAGTCGAGCTGACCGGCTTCGAGGCCGACGAGGACGGGGTGACCGTCACCACCACCGAGGGCACGATCCGCGGCGGCTGGCTGGTCGGCTGCGACGGGGGAAGGAGCCTGGTGCGCAAGCTCGCGGGTTTCGACTTCCCCGGCACCGACCCCGAGATCACCGCCCACCAGGCCATGGCCGCGATGGAGGGCACGGAGGAACTGCGGCTGGGCTGGAACGCGACTCCGACCGGCGTCTACGCCTACGGTCCCATGCCCGGCCGGATCCTGACCGTGGAGTTCGGCGGCGTGCCCAAGGACCGGGACGCCCCCGTCACCACCGAGGAACTGCAGGACTCGATCAGGCGGGTCACCGGGGCGCCCGTCGTCGTGACCGGCATCAAGACCGCGACCCGGTTCACCGACAACGCCAGGCAGGCGAGCACCTACCGGAAAGGGCGGGTGCTGCTCGCCGGGGACGCCGCCCACGTCCACTCACCCTTCGGCGGCCAGGGGCTCAACCTCGGTCTCGGCGACGCGATGAACCTCGGCTGGAAACTCGCCGCGACCGTGCGCGGTGACGCCCCCCAGGACCTGCTCGACACCTACACCGCGGAACGTCACTCGATCGGCGCCTGGGTGCTCGAATGGACCCGCGCCCAGATCGCGGTGATGCGTCCCGACCGCCACGCCAGGGCGTTGCGCGCGGTGGTCACCAACCTCGCGGAGACCGTGGACGGAACCACCTACCTCGTCAAGCAGCTCTCCGGGGTCTGGCAGCGCTACGACATCCCCGGTGACCACCCGCTGCTCGGCAGGAGCGCCCCCGACCTGGAGCTGGCCGACGGTTCCAGGCTCGCCGACCACATGCACACCGGCCGCGCGCTGCTGCTCGACCCGTCAGGGGAACTCGCCGCCTCGGCGTACGGCTACCGCGACCGTGTCGAGGTCGTCGGGAGCGCGATCGTGGAAAGGCCGCAGCTCGCCGGACTGCTCGTCAGGCCCGACGGATTCGTCGCCTGGGCGGCTGACGAGGGGCACCCGAGCCCGGTCCCGCTCGGGGCGGCCCTGTCCACCTGGTTCGGAGCACCCGCCGTCACGGGCGCGGGCGGGAGCGCCGAAGCGGAGACGAAGGTCGTGGGAACGGCCTCCTGAGCATCCGCCGGGCCCGCGCCGGACCCGGCGGACGCGGCTCATCACAGGGGGTGGTTGTAGATCAGGCGGAAACGGTCGCCGGGGATGACGATGTCGCTGGTCTCCACCGGACGGTCGCCCGCCCAGTGGGTGCGCTCCACATGCAGGACGTGGACCCCCGCGGGCAGGGCGAGGACGTCGCTCTCGGCGGGCTGGGGCACACGCGTGTAGACCTGTTCGACGATCTCGGTGACCTTGACGCCGAAGGAGGAGAGCCTCGATATCAGACCCCGGGGGTTCTCCTCGGCCGCGGGCTCGCCGAACCCGGTCGGCTCATAGGAGGTGGCCAGCTGAACCGGCCTGCCGTCGCCGCGGAAGACGTAGCGGACACGGGTCACGGGGGCCGACTCGTCCAGGCGCAGTCGCTGGGCGATGCCGGGCGGGGCCTCGGTGTGCTCGGCCCGCCACTCCCAGGTGGCGCGGGTGCCCTGCGACTGGATGTCCGCGCCGAAGGGGGCGTGGTGATCGTGGAAGCGCCAGCGGTGCAGCGGCAGCAGCACCGGCCTGGCCCTCACGTAGTGGCCGGAGCCGACCCGGCCGATGATCAGCCCCTCGGCGGCGAGCACCCGCAGCGCGTGACGGGCGGCAGTCTCGCCCACGCCGTACTTTCTGGTCAGCTGGGCGCGGGAGGGGATCGGCGCGCCGGGGGGAAGGGAGCCGTCGACGATCTGGCGGCGGATATCGGCGACGACGCGCAGGTAGACCGGATCGGAGCTTGCCACGTGTTCATCCCTGGGTTCGACAGCGTCGCCCCATCCTGACGTATTCGGTGGACAACTCACGGTAATGGCGGCGATTTGGAGTTCCAACTTTGCGGCCTCCCGGAGAGCGCGTGAAAATCTCTCAGAGACTGTGTAACGCCCGCGTAAGGAGCCTCGATTCACCTACAGAGGCCGTCGATGTGTGTACCCCCGAGCACATATCGGCGGCCTCTGTGTCTCTTTGCTCCGCCTTCGGCGTCGCGGGTTGTGTCCCTTTGCTCCGCCTGGCGGCGTCGCGGGCTTGGGCGCCCCGAGTCGGCGCTTTCCCTCGTCACTCCGTCGCTGCGCTCCTGCGTTCCTCAGTCCAAGCGCCGACGCGCCCAAGCCGACACTCCTCACACACGGCACCGGTAAAGCACGGGCTGCGCCCCCTTGTTCCGCCCGGCGGCGTCGCGGGCTTGGGCGCTTCGGGCCGGTGTCCTCCCTCGTCTCTGCGTCACTGCGCTCCTTGGTCCAAGCATCGACGGCCCAGGTCGGCACTCCTCACGTGGAGCGCCGGGGGGCTTGGGCAGGGAGGCCCTCGGGTGGGGCGCCGGGGGAGGGCTTGGAGAGAATTTCTGCCTTCTGGGGTGGTGATGTTCGGGGCGTTTCCGGCTGGCGGAGGGGGCTTTTGGGCGGTTTGTCTTGTTTGGTGGTTTGTTTGGAGTTCGGGGGCGGTGGGGGCTTCAACGGGGGGTTTCCGGGAGAAGGAAGCGGGGCCATGCGGGGGTTGACGAGGCAGGGAAGGGGGAAGAGGGCTTAGGCGGGGTGGCGGGGTCTACCGTTTGCGTGGTTCCGGGTAGCGTTCGGTCTATGGCAGCGCCAACTGGAACCTCTGACGCCCCCTTCGGCCGCATGCTGACCGCGATGGTCACACCGTTCACCGCGGACGGCTCGGTCGACTACGAGGGAGTGCGGCGCCTTGCCGCCTACCTGGTGGACGAACAGCGCAACGACGGCATCATCGTGAGCGGCACCACGGGTGAGTCCCCGACGACCACGGACGAGGAGAAGGAGCGCATCCTGCGCGCCGTCGTCGAGGAGGTCGGCGACCGCGCCACGGTCGTGGCGGGGGCGGGCACCAACGACACCCGCCACAGCGTCGAGCTGGCCACGGCCGCCGAGCGCGCCGGGGCCCACGGTCTCCTGGTGGTGACGCCCTACTACAGCAAGCCCCCGCAGGAGGGGCTCTACCGGCACTTCACCGCCGTGGCCGACGCCACCGGCCTGCCGGTCATGCTCTATGACATCCCGGGCCGCAGCGGCGTGCCCATCGAGACCGCCACCCTGCTGCGGCTGGCCGCGCACGAGCGGATCGTCGCGGTCAAGGACGCCAAGGCCGACCTGTTCGCCGGGTCCCAGGTGATGGCGGCGACCGACCTCGCCTTCTACTCCGGCGACGACACGCTCAACCTGCCGTGGATCTCGGTCGGAGCCGCGGGATGCGTCAGTGTCATCGGGCACGTCGTGGGCGCCGAGATCGCCACGATGATGAGCCTGTACCGCTCCGGCGACGTCGCGGGAGCGCTCGCCGTACACCGTGCGATCCTGCCGGTGGTCGAGGGCGTCATGACGCGGGCGGGCGGTGCGATCATGACGAAGGCGGCGCTGACCCTGATGGGGCGCTCCGCGGGACCGGTGCGGGCACCGTTGGCCGACGCCACGGCGGAGCAGGTCGCGCGGCTGAGAGAAGACTTGATCGCGGGTGGCGTGAAGCTGCCCGACGGAGATGTGTCATGAGAAGGAACGCGGCGGCCGGTGACGGCCGCAGAGGGGAGAAACGGAAGTTTGAGTGACAGAGGACACAGTGGCCGGCCGGTGACCGGAGTGCTCGGCGAGGGAGCAGTCCCGCCGGCGGAGAGGGCCGCCTCCACCTACCAGAGAGGCGTGGCCGGATGAGTCATCCCCACCCGGAGCTCGGGCCGCCTCCCGAGCTTCCCGAAGGCGCGCTGCGCATCGTCGCGCTGGGCGGCCTGGGCGAGATCGGCCGCAACATGGCGGTCTTCGAGTACGACGGCCGTCTGCTGATCGTCGACTGCGGGGTGCTGTTCCCCGAGCCCGACCAGCCCGGCGTCGACCTGATCCTGCCCGACTTCGAGTACATCAGGGACCGCCTCGACGACGTCGAGGCGCTGGTGCTGACGCACGCGCACGAGGACCACATCGGTGCCGTGCCGTACCTGCTGCGGGAGCGGCGTGACATCCCGATCGTCGGCTCGAAGCTGACGCTGGCGCTGATCGAGGCCAAGCTCACCGAGCACCGCATCCAGCCGGTCAAGGTCGAGGTCGTCGAGGGCGAGCGGCGCGTGTTCGGGCCGTTCGAGACCGAGTTCTTCGCGGTCAACCACTCGATCCCGGACGCGCTGGCCGTGGCGATCAGGACGCCCGCGGGCATCGTGCTGCACACCGGTGACTTCCGGATGGACCAGCTGCCCAGCGACGGGCGGCTGACCGACCTCGGCGGGTTCGCCAGGCTCGGCGCCGAGGGCGTCGACCTGCTGATGTCGGACTCGACGAACGCGGAGGTCCCGGGCTTCGTCACCAGCGAGCGGGAGATCGGCCCGGTCATCGACGAGGTGATCCGCACCGCGGAGAAGCGGGTGATCGTGGCGAGCTTCGCCTCCCACATCCACCGCGTCCAGCAGGTCATCGACTCCGCGGAGAAGCACGGCCGCAAGGTCGCGCTGGTCGGCCGCTCCATGGTCCGCAACATGGGCGTCGCCAGGGACCTGGGCTACCTGAGGGTGTCGTCCGACGTCATCGTCGACGCCAAGGAGATCGAGGGCCGGCCTCCAGAGGACGTCGTGCTGATCTGTACCGGATCCCAGGGCGAGCCGATGGCGGCGCTGTCGCGCATGGCCAACCGCGACCACCCGATCAGGGTGGCCGAGGGCGACACCGTCCTGCTGGCCTCCTCCCTGGTCCCGGGCAACGAGACCGCCGTCAACAAGGTGATCAACGGGCTGAGCCGCTGGGGCGCCCGCGTGGTGCACAAGGGCAACGCCAAGGTGCACGTCTCCGGGCACGCCGCCGCGGGCGAACTGCTCTACGTGCTCAACCTGACCAGGCCGTCGAACTTCATGCCGGTGCACGGAGAATGGCGTCACCTGCGGGCGCACGCCAAGCTCGCCGCGCTGACCGGGGTTCCCGACGACCACATCGTGATCGCCGAGGACGGCGTCGTGGTCGATCTGCTCGACGGCCGCGCGCGGATCGTGGGAGCGGTCCCCGCGGGCTACGTCTACGTGGACGGCACCTCGGTCGGCGACGTCACCGACTTCGCCCTCAAGGACCGTCGCATCCTGGGCGAGGAGGGCTTCATCTCCATCGTCGTGGTGGTCGACACCGGCACGGGCAAGCTGACCGGAGGGCCGGAGATCCACGCCCGGGGGTCGGGCATCGACCCCGACCGGCTCACGGAGGTCCTCCCGCAGATCGAGAGGGCGATCGAGGAGAACGCCGCCGACGGCGTCGTGGACATCCAGCAGGTCCGCAGGGTGGTCCGCAGGACCGTCGGGCGCTGGGTGAGCGACACCTACCGCCGCCGCCCGATGATCGTCCCCGTGGTGATCGAGGTCTGACCCGTCTCCGCCGTACGGCCAGCTCAGGCGGGCCGTACGGCATGTCGGTGGGGGCGGATCCATGGGGCTTTTGTTCCGTATGGTGAGGCTGGTACCGGCGAGCCTGCGCGTGATCGACGGTGTCGCTCGATAGCCTCGCTAGCATGGCCACCGGTACGTCTAAAGGCGCCTCAGGCAAGACTCCCGCCAAGGGGTCGGGCCGGTCCGGGTCCTCCGCGCCCCGCACGGCTCCCGTCAGGCGGGCCGCCACCACCCGGGCGAAGCCCGCCCCGCGTTCCAGAAGACCCCCGGGCCCCCAGCACGACCCGCTCGGCTGGGTGTTCACCATGATCGGCAAGCTGTTCATGGGGGTCTGGATGCTGCTGGCGGGCGGCATCGGCACCGCGGCGCGCGCCCTCGGGCAGAACGCCAGGGAGCTCGACCCGGTGCACCGCCGTGACGGGCTCGGCCTGGCGGTGTTCTCCGGGGCCGTCGCGCTGGCCGCCATCCTCTGGCGGGACACGACGGGCACGGTCTCCCAGGTGGTCAACGGGGTGATGCGCGGGACCTTCGGGTCTCTGGCCTGGCTGATCCCCATCCTGCTCGCGCTGCTGGCCTGGCGGCTGCTGCGCCACCCCGACCAGAACGCCGACACGGGCCGGATGGGCATCGGGTGGTCGGCCCTCATGATCGGCCTGCTCGGCGTCGTGCACGTGGTGCACGACACGCCGTATCCGTCGGGAGGACCAACCGACGGGATGGACAAGGTCTCGGACGCCGGAGGCATGGTCGGCTTCATCGTCTCTGCGCCGCCCGCGAGCATCCTGCCTGCCTTCGTGACGATCCCGCTGCTGCTGATCCTGTCCGGGTTCGGCGTCCTGGTGATCACCGCGACACCGGTCCACCGGGTCCCCGAGCGGCTGGCCGAGATCAGGCACATGCTCTTCGACCGGGAGGCGCCCCCCAAGGCCAGGCCCGCCAGGAAGCCCGCGCGCAAGCGTCCCGCCGAGGAGCGTGAGGGCGGCGAGACCGTCAAGCCGTACGACACGCCGGTCGTCACCGAGACGCGGGCGGGGACCGGGCAGGACCACTCCCCGGAGATCGTCCCCGGGCTCACCGAGGAGCAGCCGGAGGAGGAGGCCGTCGCCGCCACCAGGCCGGAGCCGCCTGCCCCGACCCCGGCGCCGCGCAAGGTCGAGCAGCTCGTCCTGTCGCCGCAGGCGGGCCCCTACACGCTGCCGGACATCCAGCTCCTGCGCCCGGGCAGCGCTCCCAAACCGCAGACCAAGGCCAACACCGTCGTGGTCAACGCGCTGACCAGCGTGATGGAGCAGTTCTCCATCGACGCCCAGGTGATCGGGTTCACCCGGGGGCCGACGGTGACGCGCTACGAGATCGAGCTGGGCCCCGCGGTCAAGGTCGAGAAGGTGACCGCCCTCACCAGGAACATCGCCTACGCCGTCAAGTCCGCCGACGTACGCATCCTGTCGCCCATCCCCGGCAAGTCGGCGATCGGCGTGGAGATCCCCAACACCGACAAGGACCTGGTCTCCCTCGGCGACATCCTGCGCTCGCAGGTGGCCCAGGCCGACCACCACCCGATGATCGTCGGCCTGGGCAAGGACGTCGAGGGCCGCACCATCGTGGCCAACCTCGCCAAGATGCCGCACCTGCTCATCGCGGGCGCGACCGGCGCGGGCAAGTCGGTCTGCGTCAACGGCCTGATCTCCTCGATCCTGATGCGCGCCACGCCCGACGAGGTGCGGATGGTGCTGGTCGACCCCAAACGGGTCGAGCTGAGTGTCTACGAGGGCATCCCGCACCTGATCACGCCGATCATCACCAACCCCAAGAAGGCGGCCGAGGCCCTGGAGTGGGTGGTGGGTGAGATGGACCGCCGCTACGACGACCTGGCCGCCAGTGGTTTCCGGCACGTCGACGACTTCAACAAGGCGGTGCGCACGGGCAAGCTCGTGCCGCCGCCGGGCAGCGAGCGTGTCTACCAGCCCTACCCGTACCTCCTGGTGATCGTGGACGAGCTGGCCGACCTGATGATGGTCGCCCCGCGCGACGTCGAGGACTCCATCGTCCGCATCACCCAGCTCGCCCGCGCCGCGGGCATCCACCTGGTCATCGCGACCCAGCGGCCGAGCGTGGACGTGGTAACCGGCCTGATCAAGGCCAACGTGCCCTCCAGACTGGCCTTCGCCACCTCCTCGCTGGCCGACTCGCGCGTCATCCTGGACCAGCCGGGCGCCGAGAAGCTGGTCGGGCAGGGCGACGCGCTGTTCCTGCCGATGGGCGCGAGCAAGCCGATGCGGCTGCAGAACGCCTTCATCTCGGAGAAGGAGATCGGCGACGTCGTCGCGCACTGCAAGGAGCAGATGCAGGTCGAGTACCGCGACGACGTGGCCGCCTCGGCGACCGCCAAGAAGGAGATCGACGAGGACATCGGCGACGACCTCGACCTGCTGGTCCAGGCCGCGGAGCTGATCGTGACCACCCAGTTCGGCTCGACCTCGATGCTCCAGCGCAAGCTGCGGGTCGGCTTCGCCAAGGCGGGCCGTCTGATGGACCTGCTGGAGAGCAGGAACGTCGTGGGGCCGAGCGAGGGCTCCAAGGCACGCGAGGTCATGGTCAAGCCCGACGAACTGCCCGGGCTCCTGGCCGACCTGCGGGGTCAATGACGCCCCCGACGTACGGGAGCAGCCCGATTACTGGTTGAATAGGACTCACTACGCAGCGTCGGGTGCTTTGGGGGCGTGCGGCTATGAGCATTGGTAGTGGTTTGGCGCAGGCGCGCCGGTCGGCGGGGCTGACCGTGGCGGAGCTGAGCGCGCACACGCGCATTCGTGAGGCGTTGATCCACGCGATCGAGCGTGACGACTTCTCCCAGTGCGGAGGGGACTTCTACGCGCGGGGCCACGTCCGGAACATGGCCAAGGCCCTCGGGCTCGATCCGGAGGCCGTGGTGCACGAGTACGACGAGCTGCACGGGGGCGTGCCGCTGCCGGTCAGGGCCGCCAGCGTGTTCCAGGCCGACACGCCCATCAAGATCCGTGAGAGCCGCTCGCCCAACTGGACCATGGCCATGGGTGTCGCGCTGGCCATCGTGGTGGTCTTCGGCGTGGTCAAGACCATGGGCGGGCGGGGGGAGACGCCGACGGCCGAGGTGCGGCCCGCCGTGCCCGCGCACTCCGAGGCGGGCAGGGCGTTCGACACGCCCGGGCCGACACGCAGGCCCAACTCGCTGGCCGCGGGCACGGTGAGCGGGCCCGTGGTCCTCAAGATCAGCGCGAAGCGCTCCTCGTGGCTCGACGTGAAGGACGTCAGTGGCAAAAAACTCTTCTCCGGCACGCTGGAGGCGGGTAAAACCTCCGTCTGGCGGGCGGAGAAAGGGATGAAGGTCACTTTCAGCGACGGCGGGGCTGTCTCGTTGCAGCTCAACGGCAAGAACCTCGGCGCTCCCGGGCGCCGTGGGCAGGTCGTCAACCGCTCCTACGGCCTGCGGGACTCCACACCGAGCTGACCCGGGGCCATCTGGGAACGGGGGAGGTGCATCGGTGGCCGTCAACTCCCGATACCGTAGTGTCCACCATGTCATCCCGCCGAACCGCATCGCTGATCACGCTGGGCTGCGCGCGCAACGAGGTCGACTCAGAAGAGCTCGCCGCGCGTCTTGAGGCTGCCGGTTGGCAGGTGGGCGACGACGACCCCGAGGTCATCGTCGTCAACACCTGCGGCTTCATCGACTCAGCGAAAAAGGACTCCATCGACACCCTGCTCGCCGCGGCCGACTCCGGGGCCAAGGTGGTCGCCGCGGGCTGCATGGCCGAAAGGTACGGTGACCAGCTCGCCGACGCCCTGCCCGAGGCCGCGGCCGTCATCTCCTTCGACGACTACACCCAGATCGGCGCACGTCTCGACGACGTGCTCGCCGGCAAGTCGCTCGTCCCGCACAGTCCGCGTGACCGCAGGACCCTGCTGCCGATCTCCCCGGTCGAGCGCGCCTCGGCCCCCAAGACCAACATCCCCGGCCATGGAGAGCTGCCCGAGGGGCTGGCCCCGGCCAGCGGCCCCAGGCCGCTGCGCAAGCGCCTGGGGGACGGCCCCGTCGCCTCGCTGAAGCTGGCCTCCGGGTGCGACAGGCGCTGCACGTTCTGCGCCATCCCCGCCTTCCGCGGCGCCTACGTCTCACGTGATCCCGCCGAGCTCATCGGTGAGGCCGCGTGGCTGGCGGGTGAGGGCGTCAAGGAGCTCGTGCTGGTCAGCGAGAACTCCACCTCCTACGGCAAGGACCTGGGCGACCTGCGGGCGCTGGAGAAGCTGCTGCCCTCCCTGGCGGCCGTCGAGGGCGTCGAGCGGGTGCGGGTCAGCTACCTGCAGCCCGCCGAGCTACGTCCCGGCCTGCTGGAGGTGATCTCCTCGACCGAGGGCATCGCCCCCTACTTCGACCTGTCCTTCCAGCACGCCAGCGGCTCCGTGCTGCGGCGGATGCGCCGTTTCGGTGACCCGAGGCGCTTCCTCGACCTGCTGGAGATGATCAGGGCCAAGGCTCCCGAGGCCGGAGTCCGCTCCAACTTCATCGTGGGCTTCCCCGGCGAGACCGAGGAGGAGTTCGGCGAGCTCGTCTCCTTTCTTGAGCTGGCCAGGCTCGACGTGATCGGCGTCTTCGGCTACTCCGACGAGGAGGGCACCGAGGCGGCCTCGCTGCCGGGCAAGCTGGAGCAGGAGGTCATCGACGCACGGGTGGCCACACTGACCGAGCTGGCCGACGAGCTCATGGCCCAGCGGGCCGAGGAGCGCATCGGCACCGAGGTCGACATCCTCATCGAGGAGGATCTCGGCGACGGCGGCTACGAGGGACGCGCGGCGCACCAGGGCCCCGAGGTGGACGGGTCCGTCACGGTCCAGGGCATCGGCCTGGTGCCCGGGCAGATCGTCAGGGCCGTCGTGGTCGACTCAGAGGGAGTGGACCTGATCGCCCGCATCAAGGCCGCGCCGTGAGCGCGCCACCGGGCCGGGGGACCGTATGACCAATTCGCCAGAGACCGGTACCGGCACGACGCCGGCGACCACGCGCCCGAAGGTGAGCGCGTGGAACATCGCCAATGTCGTGACGGTGATACGTCTGGCGATGGTCCCCTTCTTCGCGGCCTGCCTGTTCCTGCCCGGCGCGGGCTGGCGGGTCACCGCGCTGGTGGTCTTCCTGGTCGCCTCGCTGACGGACCTGCTCGACGGCGAGCTGGCCCGGCGTTACGGCCTGATCACCGACTTCGGCAAGATCGCCGACCCGATCGCGGACAAGGCGCTGATCGGCGCGGCGCTCATCAGTCTCTCGCTGCTCGACGAGCTGCCCTGGTGGGTCACGATCGTGATCCTCGGCAGGGAGCTCGGCATCACCCTGATGCGATTCGCGGTCATCAGGCACGGTGTGATCCCCGCCAGCTACGGGGGCAAGGTCAAGACCGTCCTGCAGATCGCCGCGATCGTCTCCTACATGTGGCCCGGGGTCCCCGAGCCGGTCCGTCTGGTCGTCATGGGCGCGGCCGTCGTCGTGACGGTGGGCACCGGCCTCGACTACGTGATCCGCGCGGTCAGGCTGCGGCAGGTGGCCAGGAAGGCGCGGGGCGAATGAGTCACCGTCTGCTCGCCGCGACCAGCGTGCTGTCCCTTCTCATCCGCAGAGGGGAGACGGTCGCGGTCGCCGAGTCGATGACCGCGGGGCTGATCGGCGCGGTCCTCACCGCCCCTCCGGGGGCCTCGACGGCCTTCGTCGGGGGTGTGCTGTCCTACGCGACCGAGCTCAAGCACCGGTTGCTCGGCGTTCCCGCCGACCTGCTCGACCGGGAGGGGGCGGTCCATCCGGACGTCGCGGCCGCGATGGCCGAGGGCGTCCGTGAACTCACCGGCGCCTCGTACGGCCTGGCCGTGACCGGTGTCGCCGGTCCCGAGCCGCAGGACGGCAAACCGGTCGGCACCGTGCACCTGGCTGTTAGTGGTCCTGATGGGCGGGTATGGCACCGGGATCTCCACCTCGCAGGCGCCCGTGAGGAAATTCGCCAATCGACAGTCAAGGAGGCCGTAGACCTGCTTTTAGGTGTGCTGGAGTCGAACTTGGGGGAACATTCCGGGTGATTACCGCGTTACGTCCCCAGCGAACATGCTCACCACGGTCTGCCGCAGGGTTGGTGGATACAGGTACGGTGGAGCTGTGAGTGAGGTAAAGGTCAAGCGATGATGACGGCGAGGAGTATGTACGAAGGGTCGCGTTCGAAGAACGGGCGGCACGAACCGATCGCGCGGAGTGTCGTGAAGGCGCCCGCGCCGGGGAGGGAGCGACAGATGGTCCTGCTGCGTCAGCTGCTCGGTGACGTGCTGCGGCGGCTGCGGGTGCGGCAGAGTCGCACCTTGCGTGAGGTGTCCACACTGGCTCGTGTTTCTCTCGGATATCTGTCCGAGGTGGAGCGTGGCCAGAAGGAGGCCTCCTCCGAATTGCTCGCGTCGATCTGCGGTGCCCTCGGTGTGCCGCTCTCACAGGTGCTGCGTGAGGTCTCAGACCAGTTCGCGCTGGCCGAGCTTCAGCACGCCCCGGTGCTCGCCGGTGACGTGCCCGAGCGTGAACGCCTGCCGATCGCCGAGACCGTGGTCTCCGGCGCTCTTCCGGATTCCGTCTTTCCCGAAGTCAACGACATGGTCGCTGCCTAACCGGTCACTCGTTCCGGCTGGCAGTGACGACACCAGACGATCAGCCGTTCCTGCGGCCCTCTCCCCATCTCACCGCGACTGATCCGGTCCCCACAGCGCAGGCAGGCCCGTCCGGCCCTGCCGTAGACCCAGGTGTCCCGGCCGGGGCGTGCGTCTCCTGTCGTCACCCTGTTGGGACGCTCCCTGTTCGCGTGCAGTAGCCGCTGCGCGATTCTCACCACCTTGTCCAGGTCCTCGACCGCGCCGACGGGCCGCCACGGCCACAGACCGGCCAGGAACAGCGTCTCGGCCCGGTAGATGGTCCCGATTCCCGCAAGGTTGCGCTGATCCAGCAGCGCCTCTCCGATCGTCGTCTCCGGGACGGCGGACAGCCGCCGTACGGCCTCGCCCGGATCCCAGTCCGCCCCGAGCAGGTCGGGGCCGAGATGCCCGACGACTCTCGCCTCGTGCCCGGTGGGCAGCAGATCGACCATGCCCAGCCGTACGCCTGTGGCCTGCCACTCCTCGTTGGCCAGCAGCAGGCGCACGACGTCTCCCGGGGGCGTGCCCCGTCCCGGTCTGGAGATCCGCCAGCTTCCCTCCATCCGCAGATGGGTGTGCACGGTCAGACCGCCCTCGACCCGGGTGAGCAGGTGCTTGCCCCGGGACCGGGTCTCCAGGACGGCCCGGCCGGTCAGATCCGCGGTCGCGTGGGCGGGCACGCGGAAGTCGGAGCGGGTGAGCACCCGTCCGTCGAGCGCGAGGCCGAGCCGTTTCGCGGTGAGGTGGACGACGTCACCCTCGGGCACGGCGGTCTCCCGGATGGTGCCCCGGCCGGTGCCGGCGACTCAGTCCCACGCCGAGGGGTCGGCGGCGAGCTGGCGGACCCGTTCGGGGAGCACACCGGTGGCCACGCTGTCGAGCGTGACCTCCTCCAGGATGGCCCGTTCACTGGCCCGCAGCGCGATCCAGACCTGCTGCAGCGCCTCGGCGGGGCCCCGGTAGCCGACGTGCTCGGGGCGCTCGCCCCGCACGTTGGCCAGCGGCCCGTCAACGGCGCGGATCACGTCCGCCAGGGTGATCTCAGAGGCGGCGCGAGCCAGCACGTAGCCGCCCTCGGGCCCTCTCTGACCCCGGACCAGACCGGCTCGCCGCATCTGCAGGAGGATGTTCTCTAGGTATTTGGGCGGCATGTCCTGCTCCTTGGCCAGCTCACCCACGGTGGTAGGTCCGTCACCCGCAGCGGCGAGTTCGGCGGCGGCACGTAGGGCATAGTCGACACGAGCGGATAGACGCATGTAATCGATTATCCCGCCTGCTATTGACTGCTTACGCGCGAGGTGGCGGAAAAAACGAACTCACGTCCGCAGCCTTCGGTGACGACAGGGGCTCGCAGCCACGCCTCCGCCGGCGCGGGCTGGTGGATCACGTAGTGGTGAGGGGCGATCGCGGAGGTGCGTCCCGGGAGCAGGGCCATGCACGCGGCGTGGGCCTCCTGGGGGGTTCCTCCGGAGACATGGCAGGTCAGACGTCCGTCCGCGTCGTGGGTCACCAGGTGTGGGCGATCTCCGAGGGCCGCGTCGACCAGCCGTTCCACGGCCTCCAGGTTCACCCAGCACGAGTCGGTGTGGACCCAGCCCGGGCCGTACTCGACGGGCGGGACCCCGCACAGGTCCGCCACCTCCGGCAGCGGGACCACCCGCCCCGCCGCCTCGATCAGCAGTCTGACCAGGCCGGTGCCGAAGCTCTCCGCCTCGGCGCGGGACATGACGCGGGGGTCGATCCAGAACGTCAGGTCGACCTCGTCCTCAAGGCGGTTGGTCCACAGCGCCAGGTGCGCGGGGAAGGAGGCCTCGGGCAGCCACCGGCACTCGATGTCCTCCGCCGGGGGAGGCTCCCGCTCGGCCAGGGCGACCCCGCTCATGTCGCTGAAGACGCAGTCACGGGCGAAGTCGATCCCCCGCTCGGTGTTGACGGCCCCGATCAGGTTCCAGAGCGCGATCGAGTCGAACCTGGTGTGCTGGTAGCCGGTGAGGGAGGCGGTGCGGAAGCGGCGGACGGCCTCGTCGAAGGTGGGGACCTCCAGATCGGCGGTGATCAGCGCGTCCTGGGCGATCGGGCCGACGTAGTCACGCACCTCGGGGCGGATCCTGTTGCTGGTCAGCGAGGCGATCACGCAGGTCCGCTGGACGGTCCGCGCCCCGATCAGCGTCCCGAGCGCGGCGAGGGTGACCACGGACCTGCTGGCTCCCGTACGGCGCGCCACGGCGCCGAGCGCCTCGGCCGCGACGGTGGAGCGGACCCGCAGCCGGGGCCGGAGCGCCTCGGGGTCGGCGGTCTCGTCGACGGCGAACATCGACTGGGGCACCCGGCCGAGCTGGGTGCCCCAGTGCCGCAGGGCGGCGGCGGTGCGCAGCCGGGTGGGCGGGGCCTTCTCCTCCAGGGCCAGGTCGAGCGGCTGGGTCGGGCACGGCTCGGGCACGGCCTCGCCTCTGATCAGCCGTTCCCAGTCGCGCATCACGGTGGCCAGGCCGACCTCGTCGACCGAGGTGTGCGTCAGCACGAAGACCATCCTGAGGGGGACGTCCCCCTCGGTGATCACCGCGACCCGGATCGGCAGCTCGTTCTCCACGTCGAACCGGGCGCCCTGCAGGCGCAGGCCGACCTCCTCGGCCAGCCGGTCGACGGCGTCCGGCTCCGCCTCGTCCTCGACGACGTGGACCTCGACGGGCAGGGTGCCGGACCCGGAGACCAGCTGGGTGTCCCCGCGGATCGTGGCCCGCAGACTCTCGTGCCTGGCCAGCAGCAGCCCGATCGCCTCGACGACGGAGGCCAGGGTCGTCCTGTGGGGAAGGGGCGTGGTCTCACGGAAGTTCATGTGCAGAGGGGGGTCACGCAGCACGCAGCGGGCCATGTTCGCCTGGCCCATCGTGACGGGGCCGTGCCGGGTCGGTCGTCCCGCGTAGCAGGCCGAGATCCTGATGACGGTTTCCATGTCGAGACCTGCCTCGCCACACGCCGCAAGAGTCTTACTGAAAAGAATCTTTACCATTTCCCGTTTCCCGGAGTGTTCCACGCGACGGGCGGGCGTCGCAAGCCCTGATTTCACGGCGATCCCGTGCTGTGAGGGGGCGGTGGAGGCGGGTAAGTCCGGGGAAGGAGGGGGAAGGACATGCCGGAAGAGGCCCTCCTGGCCTCCCCGCACCCCCCTTCGGGGCTAAACTATCAGGAAGCTTTATTAATGAATAGAACCGCTATTCTTACCTGAATGTAATTGCGACGGGGAAACGGCGAACAAGAGAGCATGCGTATGGAGCGACGTCCTGGCGTGCCCAGGCTGCTGAGGGAGATCAACGACCGGGCCGCCCTGGAGCTGTTGCTGGATTCGGGACCGCTGACGCGGGGCCAGATCGGAGAGCTCACCGGCCTTTCCAAGGTGACGGCGTCCCAGACGCTCGCGCGCCTTGAGGAGCGCGGTCTGGTCGAGGTGGCAGGGGAGCAGGCGGGAGGAAGAGGGCCAAATGCCGCGCTTTACGGCATCATTCCCTCCTCCGCTTATGTGGCGGGTCTGGATGTGGGCCCGGAATTCGTGACCACCGCCATCGCGGATATCCACGGGGACATCGTGGCCGAGGTGACGGTCGCGCCGAACGGGCACGACGACCCGGTGGCGCTGGTGCACAGCGCGGTCGTCAAGGCGTGCCGGTCGGCGAAGGTCGCCCTGTCCAAGCTGAGGGCGGTCGTGATCGGCACCCCGGGCGTCGTCGACCCCAGGACCGGGGACGTGCGTTTCTCCTTCGACCTGCCCGGCTGGCACGAGGGAATCCACGAGGCGCTCGCCCGTGACCTGCGGCGCGACGTCAGGATCGAGAACGACGTCAACCTCGTCGCGGTCGCCGAGCGCGCCCGTGGTGCGGCGCACGGGGCCGACGACTTCGTGCTGCTGTGGGTCGGCCGCGGCATCGGTCTCGGCGTCGTGCTCGGCGGCAGGCTGCACCGGGGCCTGTCCGGCAGCGCGGGTGAGATCGGCTACCTGCCGGTACCCGGCGTGCCGCTGGCCGAGGACATCCGGGCGGTGCCCGGACGGCTGCCCTCGCTGGCGGGTGGTCTGCAGTCGCTGGTCAGCGCGGAGGCGGTGATGGAACTCGCCGCGACCTACGGCTTCAGCGGCGAGAGCGCGACCGAGTGCGTGGCCGCCGCGGTCGGGGCGGGAGAGCGGGGGGAACCCCTGCTCGACGAGATCGCCGGGCGTCTGGCGCTGGGCGTGGCCTCGGTGTGCGTGGTGCTCGACCCCGGGCTCGTGGTGCTCGCCGGGGAGATCAGCCAGGCGGGCGGAGCCGTGCTCACCTCCAGGATCGAGGAGGCGGTCGCCAGGATCTGCCCGGTCCGCCCGCAGGTCGTGCCCAGTCAGGTGATCGGGAACCCGGTTCTGCGCGGGGCCGTCCTGGCCGCACTCGACCAGGCACGCGAGGAGATCTTCGCCTCCTGAGCCGCGCGCGGGGGGTGTTCCGGGATGCCGGAGCACCCCCCGCGCGTAATGGAACGTGCCATTTTCCCGACTTGCCGGTTTCTTCTTGATCGCCCGTTGCGGTGTGAGGAAGATCGTCTATGCTGGCGCGGAAATGTCATAAAACTGACATTCTTCCGTGATCGGGGAGCGAAGCACTATGACAGCCGTCATCGCCGTGCTGCATGCCGAGGACGTGGCACTTGAGTTCCTGTCCGTCCTGAGACGGCACGCGGAGGACGACATCGGGGTCGTCATCGGGCGCCCCGGCACCCGGGTGACCCTCCCCGGTGGCCTGTCGCTGCGGGAACGCCTGGAACTGCTCGCGCCGTTCGTCGAGCCGGGGGGCAACACCGCGGCCCTGCCGGGACCCGAGGAGGTCGCGGGCCTGCTGGGTGAGGCGACGGGGGAGGTCTGGACCCACTCCCCGGCCGACCACCGCATCCGCAGGGCCAGGTTCGGCTGGATCGTCTCCAGGGCGCTGGCGGGCCGGGCCGTGACGTACTCGGTGGGGGACAACCTGTTCCTGCAGACGGTTCCCGGCCAGGTGGCGGGGCTCACCGGAGCCGAGGCCGCCGCGAAGATCGACTTCATCAACCGGCACGCGGGGGAGCTGCTGCGCAGCCGTGTGCCCGACCGGCTCGTCACCACCGACCGGGTGCCGGTGGTCGAACGCTTCTTCACCGTCGACACCGAGCGGGCGAACCGGCTCTACGCCCTCATCTCCAGCCTGGGGGAGGACGCGGCCGTCGCCGACGACCCGTGGGAGTTCGGGCGCTCGCCGTACGAGGCGGACCGGCTGGACGCCACGGCGGCCTGGATCGGCCGGTGGTGCTCGCCGGACGACGGGCCGCTGGTCGAGGTGGGGGCCTGCCAGGGTGAGCTGACCCGCAGGCTGGTCGGCAAGGGGTACGCCGTCCAGGCGACCGAGCCGAACGCCTCCTTCCTGGCCAGGCTGGGGGAACGGGACCTGGGGGCCGAGCTCTCCGCGGAGAGCCTGGAGGAGCTGGCCGCCGGGCGCTCCCGGCCCGCGGCGGCCTACCTGCTGATCGAGATGCTCTACTACGACCAGGACCTGACGCTGCTGGACGCCCTGCCGACCGACCGAATCCTGCTGGCGCTGGAGACCGAACGGCTCAACGACGTGGTCTGGCCCTGGCTCAGGGAACAGTCGGTCTGGCGGGTGGCCGAACGGGTCGAACTGGCCCCGCCGACCCTTGAGTTCGTCTGCGACGACCTGGCCTACCTGCGTAAGCGGGGCAGCCGGGGACTCGTGCTGACCAGGAACGGACAGGTGTGATGAGCTGGCGGACGATCGTGGTCTCCCCGCACTTCGACGACGCGGCCATGTCGGTCGCGGGAGTCCTCGCCAGGAGCGAGGGGCCCTCGGTGATCGTCACGGTGCTCGGCGGCGCCGCGGCGGAGCGGGAGTCGTCCTGGGACCGGCTGTGCGGGTTCGCCTCCGCGGAGGAGACGGCCCGTGAACGGCTGGCGGAGGACGCCAGGGCGTGTGAGGTCCTCGGCGCCGAGCAGGTGGCGCTCGACTATCCCGACGTGCCCGCGCAGGCGCTGAGACTGGACGGGCTGGCGGACTTCCTGACCGCCGGCGTCACACCGGACACCCGGGTGCTGGTCCCGATGGGCATCGGCAACGCCGACCACGAGACCGTCCGTGACCGGGCGCTCGACGCGCTGAGCGGGCTCGGGGCGGGGGAGGTCCTGGCCTACGCGGACCTGCCTTACGCCTCGGCGGTCCGCGAGTGGGGCACTCCGGAGGCCGCGCGGGCCCTGGCGGAGCGGCAGCCGGTGCTGACGCTGGCCGGGCGGCACCGGCTGCGTCCCGAGCCGCCGGTACGGCTCGACGAGCGGGAGTGGGCGCTCAAACGGCGCGCCGTCCTGTCCTACGCCTCGCAGATCGCGCCCCTGGCCTGCGAGTACGGGGAGTTCGTCGCGATGCCGGGGCCGCTGCAGCACGAACTTCTGTGGGCCCTCGAAAGCGAGTCCGCCGCGAGTCCGGCGTGATGTTCGCGGTGAACTCACGCCGGACTCGCGGCGGGCTCACAGGGTTCCGTACGGCCCGCGCGCTCAGGCCGGGGTCAGGTCCGTCACGGCGGTCCTGCCCGTGAGCAGCTCGGCCACGGCCTGGCCCGAGGCGGTCGTCGCGCCGTGGGTGGTGATGTGCGTGCCCCCCGGCGTCAGCGGGCCGGGCAGGCCCATCTCGACCACGATCGCGTCGGGCCGTCCGGCCAGCAGGGTGTCGAGGCCGGCCGAGACCCAGGTGTGACGGTGCGCGTCGCGTACCACGACCACCAGGGGGCGTCCCTCGGCGGGCACCGGGAGCGGGTCCTCGGGGCCGAGCCGTACGCCGTCGGTGCCGGGGAGCAGCGCGGCCAGCGGCGCGGCCACGCCCCACGGGGTGACCCGGTCGATGGCGATGTTGGTCTCGGAGACGAACTCGACCACCTGCGGGGCCGTGACGAGAGGGAACCCCTCACCGCGGACCCGCAGGGCGCGCCTGGCCGCGGCGAGGCCGGAGGGGTCGGCTTCGGTGCCTCCGGTGACCCAGGTCGCCCGGCGCTGTTCGGCCGACCACGCGGCCAGGCGGCGCACCCGCTCCGCGGCCTCGGCCAGGCGCTCCTCGGGAAGCGTGCCGTCGATCACCGCGGCCATGATGGCGTTGCGCATGAAACCGACGACGCCCGCGCCCTTGCGTTCGCCGCCGACACAGATGGCGTCGGCACCCGCGGCCAGGGCGCGCACCGCGGCGCCGGTCACGCCGTAGCGCTCGGCGACCGAGGGCATCTCGACGGCGTCGGTCACGATCAGGCCGTCGAAGCCGAGTTCCTCCCGCAGGAGCCCGACCAGCAGCCGGTGGCTCAGCGTCGCCGGGAGTTCGGCGTCGTAGGCGGGCACCAGCAGGTGACCGGTCATCACGGCCCGCACTCCCGCCTCGATGGCGGTCCGGTACGGCGGAAGCGTGGTCGCGGCGAGTTCCTCGACCGAGTAGGAGACCGTCGGCAGGTCGTTGTGGGAGTCGACGGCGGTCGCGCCGTGCCCGGGGAAGTGCTTGGCGCAGGCGGCGACCCCGGCGGCCTGCAGGCCGGTGACCCACGCCGCGGCGTGCCTGGCGACCAGCCACGGGTCGGAGCCGAAGGCGCGGGTGCCGACGACGGGGTTGTCCAGGTCGGAGTTGACGTCGATCACGGGGGCGTAGTTGAGGGTGACACCCGCCCGCGCCAGGTCGGCGCCGATCTCGCGGGCAACCCGCTCGGTCAGCTCGGGGTCGTCCACCGCGCCGAGGGCGAGGTTGCCGGGACGGGAACTGCCGGTGAGGGCCTCAAGCCGGGTGACGTCCCCGCCCTCCTCGTCGGTGGCGATCACCACGTCCGGGTTCTCCGCGCGCAGGGCGGCCGTCAGGGCTCTGATCTGGGGGCCGTCCACGAGGTTCCTGGAGTAGAGCGCGACCCCGCCGAGCCCGTCGGCGAGCCGTCTGCGCAGCCAGTCGGGCACCTCGGTCCCCACGAAGCCCGGCTGCAGCACGGTGTCCGCAAGCCTGGCCAGCTCGGGACTCGCGCCACTCAGGCCCCCGCGAACGCTCATAACGCCTCCGTTTTTTCAACATCGTCTTTTGCTTGTTTCAGACGTACCACATGTGTAGCATTCGGATTGCGTTAATAGACAGGAAACTTTACTAATTAAAGGTTTCCTGGCGGTCCCATGCCCGTGTCGCCCGCCCGAAGACAAGTCACCCATGAGGGAGACGGACCGGATGCCGCACACCCGGCTAATCGCGCCGGTCCCTCCGCACCGTCGCCTCCCACCGCCGTCATGTCCTCGGGCCGCGTCCCAGGACGAGCCACGGAACGTGCCCGTCCTCGCGGGATCCGGGCCACAAGAGCCGGTCAAAACCGAACCAGATGAGGAGTCCCCGTGACCGACCTGTTCTCCCCGGCCAAGGAAACCGATCCCTTAGGCCTGGAGGACCCGGTGACCGCCCAGATACGCGAGATCTGGCAGGAGGTGCTCCGTGTCGACGACATCGGTCCCGACGAGGACCTCTACGATCTCGGCGGCCACTCGCTGACCATCACCCAGATCATCGCCAGGACCCGTCGCAGACTCGGCGTCGAGGTCTCCCTGGACGTCTTCTTCGACAATCCCACCGTCGCCGGCATGGCCGAGGAGGTCACCCGGCTGCGGGGAGAGCAGGCGTGAACGCGCTTCCCTCCGCACGAGAGCTCTTCCCCGCGCCGGGGCTGTCTCCCGCGCAGGAACGCATGTGGTTCCTCGACCGGCTCTCCCCCGGCGACGGGGCCAACAACATGGTCGTCTGCGAGAGGCTGACCGGGCCGCTCGACACCGGGGCCCTGGAACGGGCGCTGAGTGAGATCGTCGCCAGGCACGAGGCGCTGCGCACCGTCTTCCCCGACCGGGAGGGCGTCCCGGAGGCCAGGGTGCTCGACCCGGAACCCGTGGTCGTCGAACACCTCACCCCGGTGGGCGAGCCGTCCCCGGAGACCCTCGCCGAACTCAGCAACCGGCCCTTCGACCTGGCCTCGGGGCCGCTGCTGCGCGCGGCCCTGGCCCGGGTCGGCCCCGAGGAGCACATCCTCCACCTGGTCGTGCACCACATCGCCGGGGACGCCTGGTCGATCGAGCAGATCCTCTATCCCGAACTGGCCGCTCTCTACTCGGCCTTCGCCTCGGGACGGCCGTCACCGCTGGCACCGCCACGGCGAGGCTACTCCGACCACGTGCGGGAGCGGCGCGAACGCCCGGCCGACGTCACGAGCCCGGCGAGGGAGCTCGACGGCGTCCCGGCGCTCGAACTGCCGACCGACAGGCCCCGCCCCGCCGTACGGACGACCGAGGGGGACCTGGTGATCCACCGGGTCCCGATCGGGCTGTGGCGGCGCGTCACCGAGCTGGCCAGGACCGAGCGGTGCACCCCGTTCATGGTGCTGCTGGCCGCATACCAGGTCCTGCTGTCCCGCTACAGCGGCCAGGAGGACTTCTGCGTCGGCACCCCCGTCGCCGGGCGTGACCGGGAGGAGGACGAGGAGGTCTTCGGGCTCTTCGTCAACACCCTGGCCCTGCGCGCCGACCTCGGGGGCGACCCGGCCTTCCGCGACCTCCTCAAACGCGTACGGCGCCGCGCCTTCACCATGTACGGCCACGCCGCGGTGCCGTTCGAGCGGCTGGTCGCCGAGCTGCGGCTGGGCGGGGACCCGGCCAGGACCCCGCTGGTCCAGACGTTGCTGACACTCGGCAACCCCGAGGCCGGCTCCCTCGAACTCGACGGGCTGCGCGTCGAGCCGGTGCTGTCCGGGCTGGTCTCGGCCAAGTTCGACCTGTCGCTGAACGTGGTCGTCTACCCCGAGCACCTGCAGCTCATGTTCGACTACAGCACGGCCCTGTACGACCGGGCGAGCGTCGAACGGATGGCCGTGCACCTGGAGACGCTGCTCGGCTCCGTCACCGCGACCCCGGGCGGCCGGTTGTCCGAGCTGGAGATCCTGCCGGAGGCCGAACGTGCGGCCCTGCTCGGCGAGCCTCCCGAGGAACTGGCCTGGGAGGAGGGCGCCCTCCTGCTGGACCACCTGGTCGCCAGGCAGGCCGCCCGCACCCCGGAGGCGCCCGCCGTCGTCACCGCGGAAGCGACGCTCACCTACGGCGACCTCGACCGGGCCGCCGACGCCGTCGCCGCCGGGTTGCGTCCCCTGCTGGATTCGGGGCCGGTCGAACCGAGGGTCGGGCTCGCCCTGACCGCGAGCCCCGAGGCGATCGTCGCGCTGCTCGGCGTCCTCAAGGCGGGGGCCGCGTACGTGCCGCTGGACCCGGCCCAGCCCGTGGAACGGCTGACCGCGCTGCTGCGGGACGCGGGCGTGGCCGCGGTGATCGCGGACGAGGCCGGGTTCGCCGGGTTCACCGGGCTCACCGGGGGGCCGGTCGTCACCCGCGCCGACCTCGCCGCCTGGACCTCCCGGGTCGCGCCGGCCAGAGAGCCGGCCAAGGAGCCGACCAGGGAGCCGGTCAGGGGCAGGCCCGTGCCCAGGCACCCGGACCAGGCCGCCTACGTGATCTACACCTCCGGTTCGACCGGGAGCCCCAAGGGGGTGGTCGTCGGGCACCGGACCCTGTCCCACCTGGCCAGGTCCTTCCGCGACCTGCACGGATTCGGGCCGGGGGAACGGGTGCTCGTGGTCCCGCCGCTCAGCTTCGACGCCTCGGCCGGGGACGTCTTCCCCGCGCTGATCAGCGGCGCCGCCCTGGTGCTGCACCCCGACCCCGCCTCGCTGACCGGGCCCGGCCTCGCCGAACTGTGCGACGACCTCTCGGTCACCATGGTCGACACCGCCTGCGCCCTGTGGCAGCAGTGGGTCGAGGAGCTGGACCGGGCGGGCCTGCGGCTGCGCGGGCCGCTCACCACGATGATGGTCGGCGGCGAGAGCGTCCCGGTCGCACGGCTGCGGACCTGGGCGGGGCTGACCGGGGGGCGGGTCGCCTTCCACAACCACTACGGGCCGACCGAGGCGACCGTCTGCGCCACCTCCTACCGCACGACGGACGGCGCCGAGGTGAACGCCCCTCACCTGCCGATCGGCACGGCGCTGGCGCACACCCGCGTCTACGTGCTCGACCGGCACGGCAACCCGGCCCCGACGGGTGTGCCCGGCGAGGTGCACATCGGCGGGGAGTGCCTGGCCCACGGCTACCTCGGCCGCCCCGGCCTGACCGCCGAGCGTTTCCTGCCCGACCCGTTCTCGCCCCGGGCGGGGGCCAGGATGTACGCCACCGGGGACCTGGCCAGATGGCTGCCCGGCGGCGACCTGGAGTTCCTCGGCAGGACCGACCGGCAGGTCAAGGTCAACGGCGTCAGGATCGAGCCCGGTGAGGTCGAGGCCGCCTGCCTGGCCCACCCAGGGGTCCGCGAGGCCGTCGTCGTCGCGAGAGAGGGGCGGCTGGTCGCCTACCTCGTCGGGGAACCGGTCGGCCTGGCGCGGCTGCGGGCCTTCCTGGCCTCCAGGCTGCCCGGCTCCATGCTGCCCGGGGTCGTCGTCATGCTGCCCGCGCTGCCGCTCACCCCGCACGGCAAGATCGACCACCGGGCGCTTCCGGAACCGGACACGCGCTCCGCGCCGCCGTACGAGGCGCCGAGGGAGGGCACGGAACGGGAGCTCGCCGCGATCTGGGCGGGGCTGCTCGGCGGAGAGCCGGGACGCGGGGACAACTTCTTCGACCTGGGCGGCACCTCGCTGCTCGTGCCCCGGGTCGTCTCCGGGATCTCGGCCAGGCTCGGGGCCACGGTGCCGATGAGCGAGGTGTTCACCGCCTCCGACCTGGCCGACCTGGCCGGAATCGTGGACGGCGGGCCCGCCGAGACCGTGGACCTGCGGGCGGAGGCGGTCCTGCCGCCGGATGTCGTCCCCGGCGGGCCGGTCGTCACGGGGCCGCCCCGGCGGGTGCTGCTCACCGGCGCGACCGGCTTCCTCGGCGCCCACCTGCTGGCCGAACTGCTGCGCCGTACCGAGGCGACCGTGCACTGCCTGGTCAGGGGGAGCGAGCCGGAGGAACGGCTGCGCGCGGGCCTGGAACGCTACGGGTTGTGGGAGGAGGACCTGGCCGGGCGGATCGTCGCCGAGCCCGGTGACCTCGGCGTCCCCGGCCTCGGCCTGCCCGGCGGGCGCTTCGCGGAACTGGCCGGGACGGCCGACCTCATCGTGCACAACGGGGCCGTGGTCAACTTCGCCTGGCCGTACCGGAGACTGCGGGCGGCCAACGTGGACGGCCTCGTCGAGGTGCTGCGCCTGGCCACGAGCGGCGGCAGGACCGTCCCGGTCCACCTGGTCTCGACCCTCGGCGTCCACCTGACCCCCGGCGAGCGCACGGTCAGGGAGAAGGACCCGCTGCCCGACCCGGAGCCGCTCACCCTCGGCTACGACCGGAGCAAGTGGGTCGCCGACCGGATCGCCGGGCTGGCGCGCCACGCCGGGCTGCCGGTCTCCGTCCACCGGCCCGCCAGGATCTCCGCCGACAGCGGGACGGGCACGGCCGCGCCGGACGACTTCCTCGGCCGGTTCTTCGAGACCTGCGCGCGCCTCGGCTCGGTGCCCGAAGGGGAACGGCTGGACATGGCGCCGGTCGACCACGTCGCGGCGGCGATCGTCCACCTGGCGCTGAGCGGGGCCGTCGGCGACTTCCACCACCACAACCCCGGCCTGCTGCGCCCCGCCGTGCTGGCGGAGGGACTGGCCGAGCGCGGCTTCCCCGTACGGCTCATGCCGAGCGAGGAGTGGCGCAGGCTCGCCCGTGACCGCGTCGCGGTCGGCGACGACCTGCCCATCGCCCTCTATCCGGCCTTCATCGCCGAGTACGGCGGGCAGGCCGGTCCCTCCTTCGACTGCTCGGCGACCGAGGAGATGCTCGCGCCCGCCGGGCTGGTCTGCCCGCCCGCCGACGCGGCGCTGCTCGGCCGTTACCTGGACCACTACGTGGCCTCAGGAGTGCTCGTGGGGGGCCGCCGTGACTGACGGTGTGGACGCCGGTGTGGACGACGGCGTGCGCAGGTTCGCCGTCATCTGGGCCGCGCAGCTGCTGTCGATCATCGGTTCGAGCCTGACCGGGTTCGTGCTCGGGGTCTGGGTGTACCAGCGCACCGGATCGGCGACCCAGTTCACGCTGATCATGCTCTGCGCGGTGCTGCCCGAGGTGCTGCTCTCGCAGCTCGCGGGCACGGCGGCCGACCGGCTCGACCGCAGGCGGCTGCTGATGGCGGCGGACGCCGGGGCGGCCGTGGTGACCGTGGCGCCGGCCGTGCTGCTGGCCACCGGCTCGCTGCAGGTCTGGCACGTCTACGTGGTCACCGCGGCGGGGGCCGTCTTCGGCACCTTCCACATGGCCGCCTACCACTCGATGATGCCGCTGATCATGCCGAGCAGGCACCTGGGCCGCGCCAACGGCCTGATGCAGGTCGCCGACGCGGTCAACATCGCGGCCCCGCTGCTGGCGGGCACGCTGCTGGTGACGGTGGGGATCACCGGCGTCGTGGTGGCCGACCTGGCGACCTTCCTGGTCACCATGGCCGTCATGTTCGCCGTACGGCTGCCGCCCGAGGTGACCCGGCCCGGCGCGGTCACCGCCCCGGAGCCGCTCCGCGGTGACCTGGCCTTCGGCTGGCGTCACCTGCGGGCCAGGCCGGGACTGCTCCTGCTGGTCGCGTTGCTGGCCGCGCACAACCTGCTCTTCGGCGCCGCGGGAGTGCTGGTCCAGCCGCTCATCCTGTCGTTCGGCTCCCCGGCCGTGCTGGGCGCGCTGATGTTCGCCGGAGGCGCGGGCGTCTTCGCCGGGGGACTGGTGCTGAGCGCCTGGGGCGGGCCCCGGCGCAGGGTGCGGGGCGTCGTGCTGTTCACGGCGCTCGGCGGGGTGCTGCTGGCCCTGCACAGCCTCGCGCCCTCGCCGTGGCTGATCGCGGTCGTGGCGCCCGCCTTCCTGTTCACGCTGCCGTTCGTGCAGGGCACGGCGATGACCGTGGTGCAGGCCAAGACGGAACCCGCCGCGCTCGGCCGGGTGCTCAGCACCGTGCGGACCCTCACCCAGACGGCGACGGTGCTCGCCTACCTGGCCGCGGGCCCCCTCGCCGACCGCGTCCTGGAACCCGCGATGGCTCCCGGAGGGGCGCTGGCGGGAGTCCTCGGCGGCGTGATCGGCACCGGCCCCGGCCGGGGGGTGGCGGCCGTCTTCCTCATCTCCGGCCTGGGCCTGCTGGTCCTGGCCCCGCTGCTCTACCTTCAGCCCCGCCTGCGCGGGGTCGAGGCCGAGCTTCCGGACGCGCGTCCGGAGCCCGACCCCACGCGGGCCGCCCAGACCGTGTGATCCGACAGGCGTCGTGTGCTCAGCGAGGAGCCACGCGCGGAGAAGTCATGCGCGGAGAAGAGCAAGGAAGCCACGTGAACCGTGCAAATCATGCAAATCATGTAAGTCGCGCAAGGAGATAGCGATGCCGCTCTACCTCGACCCCGAGGAACTCCGCTACCAGGCACCGGGACCACACCTCGACCTGATCGGGGCGATGGCCTTCCGCGCCGCCGGGGCCGCCCAGCGATTAGGGATCTTCGAGGCGCTCACGGCCGGGCCGTCGTCCGCCGCCGAACTGGCGGCCAGGACGGGTACGGACCCCGGCACACTGCCCGTCCTGCTGGACGGTCTCGTCGGCTTCGGCTACCTCGACAGGGGGGCGCGGGGAACCTACGCCAACAGCCCGATGACGGCGAACTCCCTCGACCGGCGCGACCCGTGGAGCTACGCCCCGGCGCTGGCCTTCTGGCACGACCTGCTGGGCGAGCTGTGGGACGGCCTTGAGGAGACCGTCAGGACCGGCAGGCCACAGGCCGACTTCTACACCTGGCTTGAGGGCCGCCCGCGCACGTTGCGCGACTTCCAGACCATGCTGGACGGGATGGCCGCGGGCATGGCCCCCCTCATCGCCGAGACCGCGCCCGACCCGGGGGAGCGGCTGCTCGACGTCGGCGGCGGCCACGCCCGCCACAGCGTCGCCCTCTGCCAGGTCCACCCGCGCCTGACCGCGACGGTCGTGGACCTGCCCGGCGCGATCGAGGGCGGCAGGACCCGGGTCGAGGAGGCGGGACTCGGCGACCGTGTCACCCTCGTCCCCGGCGACGTGACCACGGCCGACCTCGGCACCGGCTACGACACCGCGCTGCTGTTCAACGTCTGCCACGGCTTCGACGCGGCGGCCAACCGCGCGCTGCTCGGCAGGGTCGCCGCCGCGCTGCGGCCCGGCGGCACGCTGCTCGTCCTGGAGACCTTCGCCGACCTGCCGGAGGGGACCTCCCCGGTCGCCGAGGCCTTCCTGCGCTCCTTCAGCCTCAACCTCGCCGTCACCCAGGGCGGCCGCCTCCACTCCTTCGCGGACGTGGCCGGATGGCTGGCCGAGGCGGGGTTCGAACACCTGGAACGTCGCGGCCTCGACGGCCCCGACGAACTGCTCGTCGCCCGTCTGGCCGGCGCCGTACGGACGACAGGGGAGGGACGATGAAACGCCGGATCCTCATCATCGGAGCGGGGCCCGCGGGCACGCTCCTGGCCTGCTACCTCGTACGGCGGGGTTTCCAGGTCGACGTCTACGAACGGCGTCCCGACCCCCGGCTCCTCGACGAGGACGAGAGCAGGTCGATCAACCTCGGCCTGTCGGCCAGGGGCATCAAGGCGCTCGACGACATCGGCCTGATGGAGAGGCTGCGGCCGCTCATCGTGCCGATGCGCGGCAGGGCCATCCACCTGCCCGGCGGCGCGCTCCCCTTCCAGCCGTACGGCGCGCACGAGGGCGAGATCCTCCACTCGGTGCTGCGCCGCGACCTCATCACCACCCTGGTCGACCACGCCGAGGCCCAGCCGGGGGTGCGCTTCCACTTCGGGCACCGGCTGGTCGACCTCGACCGCGAGGCGGCGGCCGTACGGCTCGTCGGGCCCGAGGGGGAGGAGGTCGGCGCGGCCGCGGACGCGGTGATCGGCGCCGACGGCGCGTTCTCCCGGGTGCGGGCCCGGATGCAGCACGGGCTGCGGGCCGACCTCCACCTGGAGTTCCTGGAATGGGGCTACAAGGAGCTGACCATCCCCGCGGCCGACGACGGCTCGGCCAGGACCAGGCTTGAGGCGCTGCACGTCTGGCCGGGGGAGGACGCCCTCATCGTCGCCCACCCCAACCGCGACAACTCGCTGACCGGGACCCTCTTCCTGCCCTTCGAGCGGTTCGGCGAGATCACCGACCCCGAGACGTTCCTGGCCGCGCGCTTCCCGGACACCCGGGAGCTCATGCCGTACCTCGCCAAGGAGTACGCCGAGCATCCGGTCGGGCACCTGGTCTCGGTCCGCACCTCGCACTGGCACCACAGGGACAAGGTGGCGCTGATCGGCGACGCCTGCCACGCGGTCTACCCCTTCTACGGCCAGGGCATGAACTCGGCGCTTGAGGACTGCACGGTCCTGGACCGGTGTCTCGGCGACCATCCGGACGACCTGGGCGCGGCCTTCGCCGCCTACCAGCGGTTGCGCAAACCGCACACCGACGTGCTGGACGAGCTGTCAAAGCAGAACTTCGTCGAGCTGCGCGACCGGCTCCGCTCCCCGCTCCACCTGGCCCGCAAGAAGGCCGACCTGCTGCTGGCCAGGCTGCTGCCCGGCAGATGGGTGCCGCTGTACACGATGGTCTCGCACACCACGATCCCCTACGCCGACGCGCTGGCCCGCGCCAGGCGCCAGGACGCGTCGCTGAAGGCCGGGAGTGCCGCGCTCGGGGCGGTGCTGGCGGCCACGCTCGCGTTCGCCGTGCGACGGGGGAGGGGCGGACGGCGATGCTGACCGATCCGGCAGACCCCACGCGCGCGCTCATCGAGCTCTCCGACCTGGACGGCGAGCACGAACTGGTCCGCGGGTACGGCGTGCCGCTCAAGGAGACCGTCGTGTGGGCCAGGGAGTACCTGTGCCGGCCCCACCCCGACCTGGGCAGGAAGGGACCCGTCTGCCCCTACGCCCAGACCTCGCTCGACCGGGGGGTCTTCTACCTGGCGGTGCAGCCGGGGACGCCGGACGGCGACGCGGTGGCCGAGGCTTTGGACGGCTACCGCGACTGGTTCCGCGCGCTGGTCTCCCCGCCGGGGACCTCCCCGCAGTACCGCACGATCCTGGTGCTCTTCCCCGACCTGCCGGAGGCGGAGGCGGCGCGGACGATCGACGCCGCGCAGCGGCTGCTCAAGCCGCGCTACGTCAGGGAGGGGCTGATGGTCGGGGAGTTCTACCCGGGGCCGCCGCCGAAGGCGGGGCTGTGGAACCCGGACTTCCTGCCGTTGGGCAGCCCGGTCCCGATGCTGGTGATCAGGCACATGGTGGCGACGGACTTCGCGTTCCTGCGTGAGGACCGGGAACAGCTCGCGGCCTATCTGGAGCGCTTCGGCGACCGGCCGCCCGCGGCGCTGCGCGCGGAGGTGGAGGAGGCGGCCAGCCTGCACGGGTTCACCGTCAGGGTGCCGTAACGCGGAGTTCGTGACGCTTCGGGACGAGGGGTCCGTCCCGAAGCGTGACGTACCGGGGGGCGGGCGCAGACCCGGGTGAGGGGCCGCGAGGCTCAGATGCTCAGCAGCTCGGCGGCGGCCTGGGCGTTGGCGCGGGCGGCGCCGTACGTGGCGAGGTAGGTAGCCCCCTTGGGACGCCAGATCGGCAGCCCCATCTCAACGACCGTCGTGTCGGGACGGGCGGCCAGCACCGCGGAGACAACCGACTGGCTGATCTCGTAGCGGTGGGCGTCCTTGACCACGACGACCAGGGAACGGCCGCTGGCACGCTCCAGGATGTTCGGCACGTCCGCCTCCTCCGGCTTGACCCGGACGACCTCGGCCTGCGGCATCAGCGGGGCGAAACCCCACGGCACGTCGCCGACGGCGATGGTCGGGGGGGTCTCCATCTCGACCACCAGCGGGTCGACCAGCGGGGAGGTGGAGCCGGTGAGGGTCACGGCGCGGCGGGCGGCGGTGAGGCCGATCATGCTCTCCTCGGCGCGCTCCGGCTGGGACGAGCCGAACCAGGAACGCAGCTTGGCCACGCGCGCGGCGGAGGCCTCCAGCCGCTCGGCGGGCAGCCGTCCGTCGAGCACGGCGGCGACGATCTCGTCGACGATCGCGCGGACGTCCTGCTGGGTGGGCAGCGGGCCGAGGCAGAGCAGGTCCGCCCCCGCGGCGAGGGAGAGCACCGCGCCGCCGGCCAGGCCGACGCTCTCGGTGATGGCGTGCATGTCGAGGGCGTCGGTGACGATCACGCCGTCGTAACCGAGCTCACCGCGCAGCAGACCGCCCAGGGCGGCGGCCGACAGGGTGGCGGGCTCGGTGCCGGTCACCGAGGGCACCCGGACGTGCGCGGTCATGATGGACATGGTCCCGGCCTCGATCGCGGCGCGGAAGGGCACGAGCTCGCGCTCGCGCAGCAACTCGGCCGAGGCGTCGACGAGCGGGATCTCCAGGTGGGAGTCCTGCCTGGTCGCGCCGTGGCCGGGGAAGTGCTTGACGCAGGCGGCCACGCGGGCCGACTGCAGACCGTGCACGGCCGCGACGGTGTGCCGGGAGACCAGGGCGGTGTCCGACCCGAAGGATCGGGTGCCGATGACGGGGTTGTCGTCGGCGGTGTTGACGTCGGCGGACGGGGCCATGTCCAGGTTGATACCGCAGCGGGCGAGGTCGTCGCCGATGGAGCGGTAGACACGCCGGGTCAGTTCGACGTCGTCGACGGCGCCGAGGGCGGCGTTGCCCGGGTAGGGGCTGCCCACGTGGTAGGCGAGCCGGGTGACGTCGCCCCCCTCCTCGTCGAGTGAGATGACGGGGTCACCGGCATCGCGCAGGCGGGAGGTGAGCGCCGAGAGCTGGGCGGGGTCGGCGACGTTGAAGCCGAACAGGGTGACCCCGCCGAGACCGTTCTCCAGGTCGTGGAGAACCCAGTCGGGGGCGGTGGTGCCCTGGAACGCGACGAGCAGCGTTCCGGCTGCGAGACGTCGCAGTACCTGATCGCTGGGAGCCGCGATGAGCTCAGACATGGCGGTAGATGCTCCTTACCTGAGGTGAGTAGGGGACAAACGAGGACAGGGCTGGTACGGCCAGCTCCTTGTGGGGGCGTGGCCGTACCAGCACCGCGGGGTTAGCCCTTGACAGCGCCGGCGACGAGGCCGGAGACCATTCGCCGTTGCACCAGGAGAAAGAAGATGATCACCGGGATCGTCATCAGGGTCGAGGCGGCCATGATTCCGCCCCAGTCGACCGATCGCTGGCTGACGAAGTAGCGCAGTGCCACGGGCATGGTGTAACTGCCCTGATCGCTGATGAGGGTCAGCGCGAACACGAACTCGTTCCACGCGGTGATGAACGTGAAGATGCTCGTGGCCACGAGACCGGGGGCCACCAGGGGGAAGAGCACCTTCCAGAAGGTCGTGAAGCGGCTCGCGCCGTCGATCCAGGCGGCCTCCTCAAGAGACCTGGGCACCGCGGCGACGAAGGTGCGCAGCATCCAGATGCCGAACGGCAGCGTCAGCGCGACGTTCACCACGATGAGGCCGATCAGCTGGTCGTAGAGACCGGCTCGCCTGACCATCAGGAACAGCGGGATGAGCAGGGCCTCGGCCGGGACCATCTGCACGATGAGCAGCAGGATCAGGAACGAGGTGCGCCCGCGGAACCTGAAGCGGGCCACGGCGGTCGCCGACAGCAGGGAGAAGACGGCGCCGATGAGGACGGTGCCGATCGCGACGATGGCGCTGTTGAGCATGTAGCGCCAGATCGAGTGGCCGGCGACGCCCTCGCTGAAGACCCTCTCGACGTGCTCGATGGTCGGGTCCGTCGGGAAGGGGATGAACCGCGTCGTGAAGATCTCCTCGTTGCTCTTGAACGCGGTGGAGATCATCCAGTAGACGGGGAACACCGCGAACAGGAACACCAGGACGGCCGCGGTGTTGAGGCCGATCTTGCCGAGCAGCTTCCTGGTCTTGGGAGTCATCGCACGTCCTCCGTCTTCACGATCTGGCGGACGTAGAAGAAGGTGATGATGAGCAGGATCAGCGTCAGCACCACCGCGATCGCCGCGCCCAGGCCCATCTTGGGCGGGGAGCTGAACGCCTGGGTGAAGGCGTACAGCGACAGGTTGAAGGCGTCACGGTTGGAGGTTCCGCCCGCCAGCACGAACAACTGGGTGAAGACCTTGAAGTCCCAGATGACCGACAGCACGGTCAGCACGGAGAAGACCGGCTTGAGCAGCGGGAAGGTGATCTTCCAGAAGATGCGCCAGGCGGAGGCCCCGTCGACCTTGGCCGCCTCGTACAGTTCGGCGGCGATGCTGCGCAGGCCCGCGAGCACCGAGACGGCGATGAAGGGGAAGCCGGCCCAGACCACGACCAGGATGAGCACCAGGTAGATGGTCACCGGGTCGTTGAGCCACGGCTCACCCGTCCAGTCGGCCCTGCCGAACAGGAGGTTGGACAGCCAGTCGGGCAGCGCGTTGAGCGCCCAGTTGATGACGCCGGACTCGGCGTCGAAGAGCCAGCGCCAGATGATGGCACTGGCGATCGCCGGGGTCGCCCAGGCGGCCATGATGCCGATGACCAGGAAGGTCGACATCTTCCTGCCGAGCTTGTTCAGCAGCAGGCCGACCAGGGTGCCCAGTCCCAGCGTGCAGGCGACCGTGACGACGGCGAACACGACGGTGTTGCGGAGCGAGGTCCAGAACAGCTCCGACTCGAACAGCTTCAGATAGTTGTCGAACCCGACGGACTTGGCGGGCACACCCCGGATCTGCCGCAGTCCCACGTCCTGGAAGGACATGACGACCATCTGGTACAGCGGGTAGAGCAGCAGTCCGGCGATGACCACCAGACCGGGGATGAGCAGCGCGTAAGGGACCACCCCTTCGGGCAGTCCTCTGGAGCCGCGCGGGGGCTTCGTGCCTCTGCGCCCCCGCGCCGGGACGGGGGAGGAGCCCCCGTCCCGGGCGATGGTTGAGGTGTTGGCCATGATTACTGGTTCAGGATCTCTTCGAGTTCCTTGTTGGCGTCGGCCAGGGCGGTGTCAATGTTCTTCTTGCCCTCGATGACCGAACGGGCCGCGTTCTGCAGAACGGCCTTGGTGTCGTTGGCCTCGGCCCAGTTGGTGTCGTTCGGGAAGCCCTTGGCGACCTTGAAGGTCTCCGCGAACGGCGCCTGCAGCGGGTCGGAGGCGAACTCGGCCAGCGCCTCCGGGTACAGCGGCAGCAGGCCGCCTTCCTTGGCGTAGCGGGTGCCGAACTCCTTGCCCGCGGCGACCTTCAGGTACTCGGCGGCGAGCTCCTGGTTCTTGGTGTCCTTCCAGATGGCGATGTCGTTGCCACCCTGGAAGGCGGGCGCCGGGCCGCTGCCGTCCTTGGCCGGCAGGGAGAAGAACGCCATCTGGTCGTCGCCGACCTTGTTCTTGCTCTGCTCCTTGATGGTGGTGATGTCCCAGCCACCGGTCACGAACATGCCGACCTTGTTGTTGGCGAAGCGGGTGCGGATGTCGATCGAGTTCTGGCTCAGGGCCGACTTACGCGACGCGCCGTGCTTGACGACCAGGTCGGTGTAGTACTGGAAGCCCTCCTTGAAGCCGGGCTCGGTCAGCTTGCCGACCCACTTGCCGCCCTCGAAGGCGGCGAAGTCGCCGCCCGCGGACCACACGAACGGCGAGAGCGACATGTTGGCGTCGGAGCCGCCGTTGAAGGCGAAGCCGTCGACGTCCTTGCCCTTCTTCTCCACGATCTTCTTGGCGGCGGCGACGAGGTCGTCCCAGTTCTTGGGAACCTCGATGCCCAGCTCCTTGAACCAGTCCTTGCGGTAGAGGACGGCCCGGGTGCCACCACCCCACGGCGCGGCGTAGATCTTGCCGTCGACCGTCTCGTAGCCCCACAGGTTCTGCGGGATCTGCTGGAAGTCGGGGTTGCTCTTGGCGAGGTCGGTGATGTCGGCCAGCGCGTCCTGCGCGACCCACGCCGCCACCTGGTCGTTGCCGAACTCGGTGACGTCGGGGCCCTCACCGCCGGCGAGAGCGGCGGTCCACTTGGCCTGGGCGTCCGGCCACGGCACCCACTGGAGGTTGACGTCGGCGCCGGTGACCTCCTTGAACTTGGCGTTCATGTCGGCCATGAGCTTGTTCTGCACTTCGTCCGGAGCGCCCAGGCGCCAGACGGTCAGGGTCTGGCCGGCGAACTTGGGGCCGGAGGCGGCGGAAGGCGCCTCGGACGCACCAGCGCTGTTCGAGGTGGTGGGCTCGCTACTGCTGCCGCACGCGGCAAGGCCCAGGGCGAGGGCGGCGGTGGTTGCCGTCGTGGTGGCGATTCTCGCGAACTTCACTTGAGTTCTCCCTTTCCGGCTTTCGACGGGGTAGGCGCTCAGCTGCTTTTTGGCTTGGGTCCCCGCGACCCTCTTACTCACGATCAGTGATCGGAGTTGTCGTAACCCGCGGCTCGGTCGCTCTTGCCTGCGGGCTGACTAGGGCTAAACTAACAAGAAACTTTCTTAAAAGAAACGATCGTTAGCGGATCGTGACGGGGGGAAGCCGATCTTGTCCAGACGTCCGGGAACCCCTCGGCTGCTGCGTCAGCTCAATGACCGCGCAGCCCTGGAGCTCCTGCTGTCCAGTGGGCCTCTCACCCGGGCTGAGCTGGGAGAACTCACCGGTCTCTCCAAGGTGACCGCCGGTCAGTTGCTCGCCAGACTGGAGGAACGCAGGCTCGTCGCCATGGTCGGGGAGCAGGCGGGCGGGCGGGGGCCGAACGCGGCGCTCTACGGCGTCGTTCCCTCTTGCGCGTACGTCGCGGGACTCGACGTGCTGCCCGACCGGATCAGCGCGGGAGTGGCCGACATAACCGGCGAGACGGTCGCCGAGGTCTGCGTCGACCCCAGCGGTCATAACGATCCGGTACGCCTGGTGCGCGGCGCCGTGCAGAAGGCGTGCGAGTCGGCGGGCATCGGCATGGACCGGCTGCGCGCCTTCGTGATCGGGACCAGGGGCGTCGTCGACCCCCGCACCGGCGACGTCCGCTTCTCCTTCGACCTGCCCTCCTGGCACGAGGGCGTGCTCGCCCAGCTGCGCCGGGACCTCAACGTCTCGGTGACCATAGAGAACGACGTGAACCTGGCGGCGCTCGCCGAGCGCTTCTGCGGCGCGGCCCTGGACGTCGAGGACTTCGTGCTCGTCTGGGCGGGCGTCGGCCAGGGACTCGGGGTCATGCTCGGCGGGCGCCTGCACCGCGGCTTCACCGGCGGCGCGGGTGAGATCGGCTGGCTGCCCGTGCCCGGGGAGCCGCTGCCGACCGAGGTGACCGAACCCCAGTCGGGCTCGTTCCAGCGACTGGTCGGCGGCGACGCCCTGGCCAGCCTGGCGGACGCGCACGGCATCCGGGGGAAGTCGCTGGCCGACCACGTCAGCCAGGCCGTCACGAACGACTCCGGAGGCTTCCTGGACGAGCTGGCCGGGCGTCTGGCGGTCGGTGTCGCCGCGGTGGCCGTGGTGCTCGACCCCGGGCTGATCGTGCTCAGCGGCGACATCGGCAGGGCGGGCGGGAAGGTGCTCGCGGCCAGGGTCGAGGAGGCGGTGGCCAGGGTCTGCCCGAGCCAGCCCAGGGTCGTCGTCTCGGAGGTCATGGGCAACTCCGTGTTACGCGGGGCCCTGGTCTCGGCCCTGAACCAGGCCCGGGAGCAGGTCTTCTCCGAGACGGTGTGACAATTGCGGCTATGCACGACATCGTTCTGATCTCCGATCCCCGGGTGGCCGCGATTCCGGTCGAGGAGTCCGGGGAGCGGCTGGTCGACGTCCGGGGGCGGCTGCGGGTCGACGGGCGGATGGCCGACCGTGACGGGGCCTTCGCCCACCTCAGGCAGGGGCTGGTGGCCAGGCTTGAGGAGGCGCAGCGGCACCTCCCCGAGGGGTACCGGCTGCTGATCGTCGAGGGATACCGGCCGCCGTCGACGCAGCAGCAGATCTTCGACGAGTACTCGGCGGAACTCCGGGCGACATTTCCGGAAATGTCGCCCGAGGAGATCGTTTCGGCGGCCAGCCGCTACGTCTCACCGGTCGAGGTCGCCCCGCACACCGCGGGCGCGGCCGTCGACCTGACCCTGTGCACCGAGGACGGCGTCGAGGTCGACATGGGCAGCCCGCTCAACGCCACCCCCGAGCAGAGCGAGGGCGCCTGCTACACCGCCGCCCCCGGCATCTCCCCGCAGGCGCGCCGCAACCGCGAGCTCATGGGAGCCGCCCTCGACGCGGCGGGCCTGGTCAACTACCCCACCGAGTGGTGGCACTGGTCCTACGGCGACCGCTACTGGGCCATGACCACCGGAGCCCCCTCTGCCCTCTACGGTCCCCGCGCCCTCTGAGAGCCGGGGACAATCGACCCCATGCGGTTCGGCATCCTCGGCCCTCTGGACGTGCGCTCCCCGGCCGGTGAGGCGATCGCCGTACCCGGGCCGAGACCGCGCGCCCTGCTCGTGATGCTCCTGCTGGAACCGGGCCGGGTGGTGACCGTCGAGCGCCTGATCGACGGCCAGTACGGCGACGCCCCTCCCTCGGGCGCCGCCAACGCGGTGCAGGCCCAGGTGTCCAGGCTCCGCCGGGTCCTGCCCGCCGAACTGGTCGAGTTCCACGGGACCGGCTACCGGCTGGCGGCCGACCCCGAGGACGTCGACGTCCACCGCTTCGAACGGCTCGCCCGCCAGGGGCGGCTGCTGCTGACCTCCGGCCGTCACGCCGCCGCCGCGGACGTCCTGCGTGAGGCGCTCGGCCTGTGGCGGGGGCCCGCCCTGCAGGACCTGCCCTTCGGCGAGGCGCAGGTGGCGCGTCTTGAGGAGCTGAGGCTTACCGCGGCCGAGGACCTCGCCGAGGCCGAACTCGTGCTCCCCGAGGCCGACCCGGTGGCCGAACTGCGGCGGCTGACGGCCGCCAACCCGCTGCGGGAACGCCCCAGGGGCCAGCTGATGCGCGCGCTGAGCGCCGCGGGACGCCAGGCGGAGGCGCTTGAGGTCTTCGAGGAGACACGGAGACTGCTGGCCGGGGAACTCGGCGCCGACCCCTCACCCGAACTGGCCGCGATCCACCTGGCCGTCCTGCGCGCCGAACGCCCGGCCCCGCCCAGGGGGAACGGCCTGCCCGTGCAGCTGACCGGCTTCGTCGGGCGGGAGAAGGAGCTGGAACGGCTCGCCTCGCTACGCGGGCACCGGCTGGTCACGATCGTCGGCCCCGGCGGCACGGGCAAGTCCCGGCTGGCGGTCGAGGCGGCCGGGCGCACCCGGGACGCTCGGGGCACCCAGGGTGAGGTGTGCTTCGTCGACCTGTCCCCGCTCGCCGACCCGGCCCCGCAGGGCGGCCGGGCGCCGGCCGTCACAATGACCGTCACGGCCCCCCAGGTGGCCCAGACGGTGCTCGGCGCCCTCGGGCTGCGTGAGACGGGCCTGCACTCGCTCCACGCCCCCGACCCGGTGGCGCACCTGGCCTCGGCCCTGACCGGGCGGGAGCTGCTGCTGATCCTCGACAACTGCGAGCACGTGGTCGAGGCCGCCGCGACCCTGGTCCGCGAACTGCTCGGCGCCTGCCCCGGGCTGTCGATCCTGGCCACCGGCCGCGAACCCCTGGGCATCACCGGCGAGACGCTCGTGCCGCTGGCGCCGCTTGCCGTCCCGCCCCCTGACGCCACCCCCGCGCAGGCCGCGGCCTACCCCGTCGTCCGGCTGTTCGCCGACCGGGCGGCGGCCGTACGGCCCGGGTTCGAGACGGACGAGGGCAACGTGGCGGCGGTCGCCGGGATCTGCGCGGCGCTGGACGGGCTGCCGCTCGCGGTCGAACTGGCGGCGGCGAGGCTGCGCTCCTTCACCGTCGAGGAGATCGCCGTCCGGCTGGCCGAGCACGGCCGCTTCCGGCTGCTGTCCAGGGGCGACCGTACGGCCGCCGCCCGGCACCGGACCCTGCGCGCGGTCGTCGAGTGGAGCTGGGACCTGCTCACCCCCGGCGAGCGGGTGCTGGCCAGGCGGCTGGCCGTCTTCTCCGCGGGCGCCTGCCTGGAGGCGGTCGAGGCGGTCTGCGACGTCGAGGACGCCGCGGGCCTGCTGGCCGACCTGGTGGACAGGTCGCTGGTCGAGACCGACGGCGACCGCTACCGGATGCTCGACACGATCCGGCTGTTCTGCGCGGAACGGCTGGCCGAGGCCGGGGAGCGGGAGCGGATGGACCGCGCCCACGCCCGCCACTTCCTCGCCCTGGCCCGGCGCGCGGACCCGCACCTGCGCGGGGCCGAGCAGCTGACGTGGCTGGCCAGGCTGTCGGCCGACCACGGCAACCTGACGGCCGCGCTGCGCAGGTCCGTGGCCGCGGCGAAGACGGGCGACGAGGACGGCAGGCGGACGGCGCTGCGGCTGGTCACCGCGCTCGCGGCCTACTGGTGGCTGAGCGGGCGGCGCGGCCAGGTCGGGGAGATCGCCGCCGAACTCCTCGAAACGGCCCCCGAGCCCGCGGAGGGGTTCGAGGAGGAGTACGTCATGTGCGTGGTGCACGCCGTACCCCGGGCGCTGCCCGAGCACTGGCGGCGGGCGGAGGCGACCGTGGCCGGGCTTGAGCGGCTGCGCCACCCCTTCACCGTCGCGCTGTGGGGCATGGCCGCCGGGCCCCCGCCCAAGGCCGACCTGCGCACGCTGGCGGGGTCCGACCCCTGGCTGCGGGCCCTGGAGAGGCTGAGCGTCTCGTTGCTCGCGATGCTGTGGGGCGACCCGGTCTCGGCGGAACGGGGACTTCAGGAGACGCTGACCCACTTCGACGCCATCGGGGAGCGGTGGGGGACGGCCCAGGCGCTGGACGGGCTGGCCCTGATCGCGGCCGGGCGCGGCGAGTGGGCGCGCGCCCATGACATGTGGGCCCGGGCCCTGGAGCTGTTCGAACGGCTCGGCGCCGCCGAGGAGACCGCCGACGTGCTGACGCGCAGGGCCGAAGGACTGGTGCGCCAGGGCGAGACCGCCGCGGCCGTCGCCGACTACCGGCGCGCCGGGGAACTGGCCCGCACCACCGGCAGGCCGGGCGCGGCGGCCACGGTCCACCTGGGACTGGCGGAGATCGCCAGGCACGACGGTGACCTCGCCGAGGCGGAACGCCTGCTCGGTCTCGCCCTCGACGCCTCGCAGGACGGCGACTTCGGCATCGAGGGGACACAGGCCCGCGTGCTGGTGGCGCTCGGCAGGCTGGCCGAGGCCGGGGGAGACCGGGAACAGGCCCGTCTTATGCACCGCCGGGCACTCGCCGTGGTCCACGGGTCCCCGATGGCCGCCGACCTCGCCGACGTCGCCGAGGGGCTGGCGGGGGCCGTGCTGCTCGACGGGGCGGGGCGGCAGGCGGCGGCGCTGCTCGGCACGGCGGTCGCGCTGCGCGGCATGGCCGTCGCCGGAGACCGCGATGTCGCCGGGACCGCCGGAGCCGCCCGCGACCTCATCGGCGCCGAGGCCTTCGCCGAGGCGTTCGCCCGAGGCGCCGCCATGAGCCAGGAGGAGGCCCGGCAGGAGGTGCTGACAGCGCCCGGCGCGTGGGACGGGTGACTGTCAACGCGGTGTCGGCGGGCTGTCAGCGCCCGCGCCGAAGCTCCTCACATGAAGAACACCACGGTCCTCATCTCCGGCGCGAGCGTCGCCGGGCCCGCCCTCGCCCTCTGGCTCGGCCGCATGGGCTGCACCGTCACCGTCGTGGAGAAGGCGCCCGCCCTCCGGCTCGGCGGCCAGGCCGTCGACTTCAAGGGGGCGACCCACCTCACCGTGCTCGAACGCATGGGCGTCCTCGACGAGGTACGGCGGCGCCAGACGGGCGGAACCGACCAGGAGGTCGTCGACGCGGACGGCAGGCGCCTGGCGGTCATACCCGGGGCGTTCACCGGCGGCGACATCGAGATCCGCCGCGGCGACCTGGCCGCCCTGCTGTACGAGCGGACCAGGCGGAGCTGCGAGTACGTCTTCGGCGACTCCATCACCTCGCTGACCGAGACGGCGGGCGGCGTGCACGTCACCTTCGAGCGCGGCGCGCCGCGCACCTTCGACCTGGTCGTCGGCGCCGACGGCATCCACTCCAACGTGCGGCGCCTGGCCTTCGGCCCCGAGTCCGGCTACGTGAACTTCACCGGCCACTACTACGCGCTGGCCGACCTGGGCCTCGACCACCCGCCCGCGATGTACAACGAGCCGGGCAGGATGGCCGCGCTCGGCGGCCCCAAGGCTCCCGCGTTCTTCGTCTTCGCCTCCGAGCGGCTCGACTACGACCGCTACGACGCCGAACAGCAGAAGCGCCTGCTGATCGACGCCTACCGGGGCATGGGCTGGAAGGTCCCGGAGCTGATGGCCAGGCTGCGCGACGCAGAGGAGGTCTACCTCGACTCGATCAGCAAGGTGAGGATGGACCACTATGCGAAGGGGCGGGTCGTGCTGCTCGGCGACGCCGCCTACGGCAACACCCTGGGCGGCTTCGGCAGCGGCCTGGCGATCGTCGGCGCCCACGTGCTGGCCGGGGAACTGGCCGAGGCGGACGGCGACCACGTGACCGCGTTCGCGAGGTATGAGGAGATCATGCACCGCTACGCCACGGTGACCGGGCAGAGCAGTGCGGGCCCCTTCCTCGCCCCGCCCTCGCCGCTGCGCATCACCATGCGCAACTGGATGTTCAAGCGGAGCCTCCTGCTCCGGGTGATGCTGAAGGCGACCGACAGGTTCGCCAGGTCCGTCGAGCTCAAGGACTACCCGGCTCTCGCCCCTGCCGGAGGTTCCACCAGGTGACAGGGGCGGGTCAGCGGTCGGGCAGGGGGGTGCGCCAGAACAGCGGGCGGTCGGGGCCGGTGCCGATCAGCAGGCCCGCGTGCGCCGTCAGGACGGTGCAGCCGCCCGCGTCGCACAGGTCCTCCCACCCGGCGGGGCCGACGACCGGCGGGCGGGTGCGGATCCTGCCCTCGGCGTCGGCGATGTAGAGGCGGCCGTTCATCGCGGTGAGGCTCACGGCGCCGCCGGAGGGGCCCGCCAGGACCCAGTCGGAGGTCTCCGGGCGCAGCTTCCACAGCCCCTCGGCGTTCACCGCGAAGAACTCCCCGTTCACCATGCCCAGGCCGACCGGCTCGGCCGGCGCCTCGGCGAGGGTCGTCCAGCCGTCCTCCTGGTCGTCGAAGACGAGCCGCCCGTCCGCGGTGAGGCCGTACAGGCCGATGGGATGCGCGGTGGTCGCCTCCCTGGGGGTGGCCATGGCGACGACCCCGGGGGCGGTTCCCGCGTGCCGCCAGCGCAGGTTCTGGGCCGAGACGTCACGCACGAGCAGTGAGCCGTCGGGGGCGACGCCGTACAGGCGGGAGCCGAAGACCGTCAGCGCGCGCAGCGAACCGGCGCCGCCGACGATCTGCCAGCCGCCGACGGGCTCCGACAGGCGGTCGAGCACGTTGCGGGTGATCCGGTCGACCATGGGGTCGTGCAGGGCGTTGCCCCAGTTCACGGTCGAGGCGGTGAACACCGTCCCGGCGCCGAGGCCGAAGACGCCCATGGTCGCCATGCCGCCCTGGCCGTAGCGGTGCCAGTGGCGCAGGTCGGCGGTGGCGAGGATGACGAAGGAGGGCGGGGTGCCGTCCCTGCCGGTCGCCAGCGGGACACCGTCCACCTCGACGAAGTCGCAGGCGTCGGTCTCGTAGCCGATGGCGCCCTGGCCGAACTTGTCGCCCTCGCCGAGCCCGGTCCCCTCGAACACCCAGTGCTCGGGGAACCTGACCGTGTAGGACTCCTCGTGCATCAGCCGCATGTACGGCCCCCACGTCCCGGCGCCGCGTCTGAAGCTGACGCCGGTCAGCGTGTTCTCCGGCCGGTTCACCGGGGCGCTCGACCACTCGACCGTGGTCAGGCCCGGTTCGACCGTGGCCATCGGGTCCATGGCCGCGTCGCGGTAGCAGACCATGGTCCGGCCGTCGTCCTCAAGACGGAACTGCCACCAGCAGGTGTTGCCGGAGAACACCGCGAGGTTGCCGCCGCGGGCGACGAACGCCTCGACGTTGTCGCGCATCCCGGCCGTCCAGTACTCGTCGTGACCGTTGACGACCAGCAGCCGGTAACCGGCCAGCAGTTCGGCGCCGTCGTGCAGGTCGAGCCCCGAGCAGTAGTCGACGTCGTAGCCCGCCGGGCCGAGCCAGCGGAGCATGCCCTCCTCCCAGCGCTCGGGCGGCGGCCCTCCGCCGGGCCGGGTGAAGGAGACCTTCGCGGCGCGGGTCGGCTCCTCGGTCCAGTAGATCGACTCCCCGGGGATGCCCGCCCGGTTGTAGGCCTGCCAGGTCGGGAACGGGATCGACAGCAGGACCCGGGAGGAGGGCCTGGCCGCCCTGACGACGAAGTAGACGTCGGAGAGCCCGTCGGAGGAGTCCTCCTCCGAGGTGAAGACCGCGCGGTAGAGCGAGCTGGGCCAGTCGCCGGGGACGTCGAGCGTCCAGACGGGACCGTCGAACCTCGCCTGGAGCACCGGCCGGTCGGCGGCGACGTCCTCGACCGTGACCGAACCGCGCGCCGGGGCGCGTGAGGTGCGGGTCAGGTGGAAGCGCAGCGACCCCTCCTGGACGCACGAGGTGGACTCGGCGTAGGCGTAGACCGTCATCCGACCGGCTCCAGCGTCTCGTGGAAGGCCGCCTCGACCAGCAGCGACTCCAGGTCGCGCAGGTAGCGTTCCATGGCCTCCTTCGGCAGGTAACGGGTGTCGGCGGTCAGCGAGACACCCAGGCCGCCGCCCTCCCCGGTCACGTGCAGGCAGAAGCGGCAGTTGAGCTGGTCCTGGCTGAGCGGCCAGGTCAGCGTGGTCTCCTCCATCGCCAGCCGTACGGTCCGCTCGTCGTGGGAGGCGTCGACCCGGTCGATGAAGCGCATGTCGTTGAAGCAGCAGTAGGGGTGGACCCGGGTGCCCCGTTCGCGGCTGACCCGTTCGGTCAGCCGGTCCCTGTCCCCGGGGTCGTGGTAGGCGGAGCGGTAGGCGCGCAGCGCCGCGGGCTTGGCGGCCCTGAGCACCTCGGCGAAGGAGCGCCCGCCCACGTCGAGCACGAACAGGCCCTCCTGGGAGAGGGTGGTGACGGCCTGCGCGGCGTCCTGGCGGAAGCGGTTGCCGACGATGGGCAGCATCGCGCACACCTCGTGCCCGGTCACCGCGCAGACCAGCACGCTGGAGGCGGCCAGCAGCACGGTCGAGGTGCTGGTGCCGTACACGGCCGCGATCCGTTGCACGGCCAGGTCGAGCGCCCTGGAGACCAGGTGCGCGCGCCAGATCGGCGGCCCCTCGGGGGCGGCGACCCGGCGGTCGAACATGGTCGGCGGGATGCGCCGGTACTCCCGCTCCCAGTGCTCGGCGGCGAGGCGGGCGACCCGCAGGCCGGGCTCGGAGCGCTGCCAGCGGGCCAGGTCGAGCGGGGAGGGCGGCGTCGGTCCCGGTACGGCCCCGCGCAACAGCAGCAGCCGCAGGTCGGTGATCGCGACCTCGGCGCCGAGCCCGTCCGCGGCCAGGTGGCAGAAGACGAGCACGATGTGGGTCACCGTTTCGTCCTCGGCGACCACCAGCCCGACTCTGAGCGGCCACTCGCCGGCGTAGTCGAACGGTGTCGCGGACAGCTCCTCCATCAGCCGTTCCGGATCGTCACGGGAGACGGTCAGCGGGATGCTCCCGGCGGTCCCGAGGACCTGCGCCGGTTCGGCGCCCCCGTCCTGCCCGCCGGTCTGCGCCGGTACCCGTGGGGAGGGGGCCGCCCCTGGCCCCGTCCCCACGGACGTCTCAAGCCCTGTGCTCAACCCGGCGCTCAGCCTCGTCCGCAGCGACTCGTGCCGTTCGACCAGGACGCCCAGGACCTCCGCGGCCCGCGCCACGGTGAGCGGCCTGGCCCGTCTCGGCACCGCGAGCACGCGGCCGAAGTTGAAGTAGTGGTCGTCCGGTGCCGTCTTCCTGATCGCGTCCCAGATGGCCCGCTGTCCCCAGGTCAGCGGAGCCGTACCCGATCGGCTCCCCGAGAACCGGATGTCCATGTTTTCTCTCCCCCGTTCGAAAAACGCCTCCCGACCGCTCTGCCAGGGGTGCCTCAGGGGCCGGAGTCTCCGGCCTGCGCGATGTGGCGTTCGAGCGCCCCCAGGTCGTCCAGCAGGTCGAGGCCGTCGCCGGACAGGTCGATCTCGATGCCGAACTCCGTCTCGACCGCGTCGATCAGCCGCATCTGGGCCAGGGAGGTGACCCCCAGGGCGGACAGCGGGACCGTGGCGTTCAGCGCCTCCTCGGCGGTGACGGCGCCGTCCGACGCCGAGGCCACCATCGCGGCCAGCCGTTCCCTAACCATTGACGCTCCTCCTCAGATGACGGCCACGGACGTCGTCCAGCGAGACCCAGATCCACTCGTCGGACATGTCAGGACTTCCTTGCGCTGAGCGGGCGCAGGTCGGTCCACACCTGGTCGATGTGGGCCAGGCACTCCTCCTTGGGGCCGGAGAAGCCCTCAAGACGCCAGCCGTCCGGCAGCCGTCTGCCGTCGGGCCAGATCGAGTACTGCTCCTCGTGGTTGACCACGACGTGGTGACTCATCACGCTTCCCCGTTTCCTTGGGAGGTCTGCACGAGACCCTCGGCCTCGTCGTCGGACAGTTCCGCCAGCTCGGCGATCAGCATCTCCTCGATCGAGGCGGCGAGCCCGGCCACGGTGCCGCGCGCGAACAGCACGCGGATCGGCACGTCGATCTCGACGAGGGCGCGGATCCTGGCGATGACGCGGGTGGCGAGCAGCGAGTGCCCGCCGAGGGCGAAGAAGTCGTCGAAGGCGCCGACGTCCTCGATCCCCAGCACCTCGCCGAACACGTCGGCGACCAGCTGCTCGGCGTCGCCGCGCGGGGCGACCCGCTCCCTGGGGGCCGCCTGCGGCGCGGGCAGCGCGGCACGGTCGATCTTGCCGTTGCGGTTGAGCGGCAGCGCGTCGAGCCGCACCCACAGGGAGGGCACCATGTAGGCGGGCAGCGTCGCCCCGAGCAGTCTGGCGAGATCCTCCCCCTCGGGGGCGCCGACGGTGTAGCCGACCAGGATCCCGTCCCGCACGGCGACGGCCGCCTGGCCGACTCCGGGGCAGGCCAGCAGCCGCGCCTCGACCTCGCCGAGCTCGACGCGGAAGCCCCTGACCTTGACCTGGTCGTCGTCGCGGCCGAGGAACTCCAGCCGCCCGTCGTTGCGCCAGCGCACCCGGTCGCCGGTGCGGTAGACACGTGAGCCGCCGGGGCCGGGCACGAACCGCTCTGCGGTCAGCGCGGGCCTGCCCAGATAGCCCTGGGCGACGCCCGCCCCGGTGACGCACAGCTCACCGGGCACACCCGGCGGCACCGGCTGACCGTTCCGGTCCAGGACCAGGACGCGGGTGCCGCCGACGGGCGTGCCGATGGGCGGGCGTCCCGGGGAGCCGTCCAGCTCGGCCGTGGTCGCGATGATCGTCGCCTCGGTCGGGCCGTAGGTGTTGACCAGCCGCACCCGGTCGCCGAAGCGCTCCCGCCAGCGGGCGACCGCGGCCTCGTGCACCTGCTCGCCGCCCAGGATGACCAGCCGCAACGTGTCCGGCCACGGGACGTCGTCGATCTGGTCGACCAGCGCGTGCCAGTAGGCCGTCGGCAGGTCGAGGACCGTGACCCCGGCCAGGTGGTCGGGCAGGGTGACGCCGCCGTCGGGAAGCAGTTCGACACGCGCCCCCGCGGCCAGAGCCGGGTAGATCTCCTCGGCGTGCGTGTCGAAACTCAGTGAGGCGAACTGCACCACCCGGTCACCGGGGTGCAGGCCGTACGCCTGGCGCATCCACGCCACCCGCGCGGCGAGCCCGTCGTGCCCGACCACCACGCCCTTGGGGGTGCCGGTCGAACCGGAGGTGTAGATCACGTAGGCGGCGGCGCCGTCCGGCACCGGGCCGGCCTGGAGCGCCTGCGGCACGGACTCGGGAACCGTGTCGAGCACGAAGGACGCCCCGCTGTCCTCGATGAGGAAGGCGAGCCGTTCGGCCGGGTAGTCGGGGTCGAGCGGCAGGTAGGCGGCCCCGGCGCGCCAGACGGCCAGCAGCGCGGCGATCGTGTCCGGGGTCCTGCCGAGCCGTACGCCGACCACGTCCCCGGGGGTGACGCCCCGCGAGCGCAGCAGCCCGGCCAGCTCACCGGCCCTGGCGTCAAGCTCGGCGTAGGTCAGCGCGCGCGTCCCGCAGCCGACCGCGACGGCGTCCGGCCGCTCCCGTACGGCCGCCGCGACCAGTTCGGGGACGGAGGGCGTCGCGGGCAGGGCGGGTCCCTCACCCAGCCGGGCCAGCAGCGCCTCGTCCTCCTCGGTGCGCAGCGGCAGCGCGGAGATCCGCTCGTCCGCGGCGCCGGGCAGCGCGGTGAGCAGCAGCCGCAGCCGCGCGCCCAGCGCCTCGACCGTCGCCCGGTCGAACAGCGCGGTGTCGTAGACCAGAGTGAGCAGCAGTTCGTGCTCGTCCTGCCAGGCCTCAAGGGCGAGTTCGAGCTTGGCCTGGCGCATGCCGTGCTCGAACGCCGACGCGGTCAGCCCGGCGAAGGCGCCGCCGTCCTGCCCGCCGTCCTGGGTGTGCAGGATGAACATCGTCTGGAACAGCGGGGTGCGGGTGAGGTCGCGTTCGGCCCGCAGCGCCGTGACCAGTTCCTCGAAGGGGACACCCTGGTGGGAGAAGGCGTCCAGGACGCCGATCTGGGTGCGTTCGAGCAGTTCGGTGAAGGCGGGGTCGCCGGACAGGTCGCCGCGCAGCACCAGCGTGTCGCTGAGGTAGCCGACGACGGGTTCGAGCTGGACCCGGTCCCTGCCCGCGGTGGCGGTGCCGATCAGGACGTCGTCCTGGCCGGTGTGCCTGGCCAGCAGCACCTGGTAGGCGGCCAGCAGCACCATGAACATGGTCGCGCCGTGCCGCCTGCCGAGCAGCGCCAGCTCACGGGCCTGCGCCGCGGTCAGCCTGACCTCGACCACGTCGCCGTCCCTGGTGCCGGCGGCGGTGCGCGGCCGGTCCAGCGGCAGGTCGAGCGGGGTGGGGTCGGCGAGCCGTTCGCGCCAGTGGTCGAGCAGCGCCGAGGTGTCGCGCTCCCGCTGCCAGTGGGCGACGTCGCCGAACTGCAGCGGCACCGGGGGCAGTTCGGCGCCCCCCGAGTAGAGGTGACCCAGCTCCTCGAAGATGAGGTTGAGTGACCAGCCGTCGCCGAGGATGTGGTGGATCACCACGCACAGCACGTGGTCGTCCTCGCCGATCTCGATGAGGACGGCCCGCAGCGGCGGCCGGGCGGCCAGGTCGGCGAAGGGCCGGTTGGTCAGGCCCGCGACGAGGTCGAGCGCCTCGGCCTCCCCGGCGGCGGAGATCTCCTCGACGGGCACTGGGCCCGGCGGGTCGACGACGGCCGAGGGCGCCCCGTCCACCTCGGGGAAGCGGGTGCGCAGGCTCTCGTGCCTGGCGGCGACACCTTCGAACGCCCTGGCCAGGGCCGTCCTGTCGAGCGGTCCCCGCAGCCGCCTGACCAGGCACATGTTGTAGGAGGCGTCGTCCGGGTCGAGCCGGTTGAGGAACCAGAGCCGTTCCTGGCCGAAGGACAGCGGCTGACCGGCTCCCTCCGGCCGCGGCCGGGGCCCCTCGTCGTCCCGCCCGTCACGCGCGGGCTCGGCGCCGGTGAGCAGTTCGGCCAGCGCGGCGACGCCGGGCCGCAGGAAGACCTCCCTGACCGGAACCTCGATCCCGGACAGTACGGCCAGCCGCGAGGTGACCATGGTCGCCAGCAGCGAGTGGCCGCCGAGGGAGAAGAAGTCGTCGTGCGCCCCGACCGAGGGCACGTCGAGCACCTCGGAGAAGACCTGGGCGACCAGCCGTTCCGCGGGGGTGCGGGGCGCGGTCGCGCCCGTCCGCGGAGCCGCCTCGACGTCGGGCAGCGCCTTGCGGTCGATCTTCCCGTTGGGGGTGAGCGGGAGCGCGGCGACCTCGACGAGCACGCCGGGCACCATGTAGGCGGGCAGCTGCCCGCCCGCGTGCTCCCTGACGGCGTCGAGGAGTCCGGGGGCGCCCGGTTCGACGGGCACGACGAAGGCGGCGAGCCGTTCGCCGCGCACCGCGACGACGGCCTGCGCGACGCCGGGGCAGGTGTCGAGGACCGCCTCGATCTCGCCGAGCTCGATGCGGTGGCCGCGCAGCTTGACCTGGTTGTCGGTGCGGCCGAGGAACTCAAGGGTGCCGTCTCCTCGCCAGCGGGCCAGGTCCCCGGTGCGGTAGACACGTGAGCCGCCGGGGCCGGGCACGAACCGCTCTGCGGTCAGCGCGGGGCGGCCGAGGTAGCCGGTGGCCACCCCGTCGCCGCCGATGAGCAGCTCGCCGGGCACGCCGATCGGGGCGGGTGAGCCCGCCGGGTCCAGCACGTGCACGACGGTGTTGGCGATCGGGCCGCCGATGACGATCTCGCCGGGCTCCTCGGGGACCTCCCAGGCCGTGGACCAGATCGTGGTCTCGGTCGGGCCGTAGACGTTGACGAGCCTTTCGACCCTGGGCCGCAGTTCCCTGGCCAGCTGGGGCGCGAGCGGCTCACCGCCGGTCAGCGCGGTCACCCTCGGCAGGTCCCCGCTGAGCAGCACCCGCCAGCCGGACGGCGTCGCCTGCACGTGGGTGACGCCCTCGTCCTGGACGAGGCGGGCGAGCGCGGCGCCGTCGCGGGCGGTTTCGGCGTCGGCGACGACGATCCTGCCGCCGGTCACCAGCGGGAGGTACAGCTCAAGGGCGGAGATGTCGAACGACAGGGAGGTCAGCGCGAGCCACACGTCCCGCGACGTCGAGCCGACCAGCGTCCGCATGGCGAGCAGGAAGTTGGTCAGCGCCCGGTGGGGCACGACGACGCCCTTCGGCCGCCCGGTCGAGCCCGAGGTGTAGAGCACGTAGGCGGTGTCGCGGGGACGGGGCCGTGCGGGCGCAACCGCCTGCGCGGGCGGCAGGTCGTCCAGGCTCGTCAGGACCAGGGCGGCGCCGGAGTCTTCGATGACGTAGGAGACACGGGCCTGCGGGTACTCGGGGTCGACGGGCAGGTAGGCCGCACCGCTCATCGCCACGCCGAGCAGCGCGACGACCATGTCCGTCCCGCGTTCCATCCGGACGGCGACGAGCGAGTCCCGCCCGATGCCCGCGGCGGCCAGCCGCCCGGCCAGGTCGGCGGCGCGGGCGGTCAGCTCGGCGTAGGTCAGCGTGCAGACGGCCACGGCGCCGGGGGAGGCGGCGGCCTGGTCGAGCACGAGGTCGACCAGGGTCACCTCGGGCAGCTCCGCCGAGGTCTCGTTCCACTCGCCCAGCAGGGCCAGCTCGGCCTCGGGCAGCATGGGCAGCGAGCCGATCGGCGTCTCCGGGGCGGCGACCGCCGCCTCAAGCAGCCTGACGAACCTGGCGACCATCCGTTCGGCGGTCCGCTGTTCGAACAGGTCCGTGCTGTAGAGCACGGTGCCGAGCACGTGGCCGTCGGGGGTGGGGGTGAGGTCCATGGACAGGTCGACCCTGGCCCTGGTCCAGCCGTGCGGGAAGGGTTCGGCGTCGAGACCGGGCAACGGGTCGCCGGTCTCGCCGTGGGTGTGGAAGGCGAACAGGGTCTGGAACAGCGGGGTGCGGCTGAGGTCCCGTTCGACGTCCAGTTCGGCGACGAGCCGTTCGAAGGGCACGTCCTGGCGGGAGAGCGCGTTGAGCACGACCTTGCGGGTGCGCTTGAGCAGGTCGGCGAAGGAGGGGTCGCCGGACAGGTCGCACCGCAGCGCCAGGGTGGTCGACAGGAAACCGATCATGGTCTCCAGGTCGGTGCTGTCCCGCCCCGCGGACGGTGTGCCGACGCAGAAGTCGTCCTGTCCCGTGTGCCTGGCCAGCAGCACCTGGTAGGCGGACAGCAGCACCATGTACGGCGTGCAGCGCGAGCGCCTGGCCAGTTCCGCGATCCCGGCGGCCAGTTCCCCGCCGATCTGGAAGTGCACCTCTCCGCCCTCACCGCTGCGCTGGGCGGGACGGGGCCGGTCGGCGGGCAGGTCGAGGGGCGAGACCCCGGTCAGGTGCTCGACCCACCAGCGAAGCTCGGTGTCCTCGGCGGCGCGCTGCGCGCGGGCGTGCTCGCCGTACTGCAGGGGGAGGGCCGGCAGGTCGGCGACGCCGCCGCCCGCGTAGTGGGCGGCGACCTCCGAGCACAGCACGTTCAGCGACCAGCCGTCGCCGTTGATGTGGTGCAGGACGACGCAGAGCACGTGTTCGAGCGGGCCGAGCTCGATCAGCGCCACCCGGAACGGCGGCGCGGCGGCCAGGTCGAAGGAGGTGTTGGTGACCGTGGAGACCAGCGTGCGCGCCTGTTCCTCGTCCGCCGCGGTCAGCCGCTCGACGACGATCGGAGCCGGGGGCTCGACGACCGCGACCGGTTCCCCGGCCACCTCGCGGAAACGGGTGCGCAGGCTTTCGTGCCGGGCCGCGACCGCGGTGAACGAGGCTTCGAGGGCGGCGGTGTCAAGTCGACCTTTCAACCTGTAAACATAGGATGTGTTGTAGGTTGAGTCGCCGGAGTCGAGGCGGTGAAGAAACCATAACCGCTGCTGGCCGTACGACAGCGGATACTCCGTCCAGGGCTGGCCGGGGGAAATGGTCTCTGGCTGAAGCACGCAGAGCTCCTTCGGCGGCCGCGGGATCGCACGCACATGAGCACGCCTCGTAAATGGGTATGCGAAAGCCCGCTCCGCGCATATTTGCCGAGTTGAGCACAGAAGACGAAGGGCTTCTTTCTGGAAAGAAACCTTTCAGTTAGGTCTGGGTCGTTAGTGTTACACCTCTTCCCCAGCTTCGCAAGGCCCGCCATCTCTGGGGGATCCAGGCCTATCCTGACAACCTTCCCAAAGGGCTTGCGTGGCCGTGGCGATCATGTAAGACTGGCGCTCGTTTTACAATAGTAAAGATTCTTTCCTGTAGAGACCTCGGGCGCTCTTTATGCGCCGGGTTCATACATCCGATCTTTTGTGGGAGGTTCACTTGGTGAACCTGACCGTTCCCCAGTTGCTCAGAGACCGGGCCGCAGGCGACCCGGACGGGGTCGCGTTGATCGTGCACGGCTCAGCGCCGCTCACCTATCTCCAGTGGCACCAGAGGGCGACCGTGATCGCGAACGGCCTGGTAGCCCGGGGTGTGAGCAGGGGCGACAGGGTCGGTCTCGTCTTCGGGAACGCGGACTGGGCGGACTACGCGGCCGCCTTCTGCGGCGTGCTCGCGGCCGGAGCGGTCGCCGTGCCGCTCTCCGACCGCCTGGCCCCCGCCGACCTGCGCTTCATGCTGGAGCACTGCGGGGCGAGCGGCGCCGTCCACGCCGCGGGCCTCGACGCGCCCGGAGTCGGCTGGAGCGCGACCCCCGACGAGCTGCGTGCGGAAACGTCCTATGAGATCGCCGATCCCGCGCCCGGAGACCTCGCGCAGATCCTCTACACCTCCGGCACGACGGGCCGTCCCAAGGGTGTCTCGGCCACCCACGCCAACCTGGCGTACGGCTGCGGCGCGAAGCGACGCCCCTTCGCGCACTCGCGCCACCTGGTGCACGCCTTCCCGATCGGCACGAACGCCGGCCAGGCCATGCTGATCAACGCCCTCGACGCCCACCCCGCCGTGGTGACGCTGCCGCGCTTCACCCCGGGCCGCTTCGCGACGCTGATCGAGTCCTACCGGGCGGGCACCGTCTTCCTGGTGCCCGCGATGGCCATCGAACTGCTCAACGCCGGGATCGGCGACCGCCACGACCTGTCCAGCGTGCTGCTGCTCGGCTCGGCCGCCGCGCCGCTGCCCTCCGCCGTCGCCGAGGCGCTCACCGCCGCCTTCCCCAACGCGACGATCACCAACTACTACACCTCGACCGAGGCCGCCCCCGCGCAGACGGTCATGATGTTCGACCCCGAGCGGCCGGGCAGCGTCGGCCGCGCCATCGCCGGGGGCCGGGTCAGGATCGCCACCGCCGACGGCCACCCGCTGCCGCCGGGCGAGACCGGCGAGGTGTGGATGCGCTCCCCGGCCGCCCCGCGTTCCTACTACGGCGACCCGGACAGCTCCACCTTCCGCGACGGCTGGGTACGGATGGGCGACCTGGGCCGTATCGACGCCGAGGGCTACCTCTATCTCGTCGACCGCGAGGGCGACGTCGTGAAGTCCGGCGCCTACAAGGTCTCCACGATCCACGTCGAGGAGGCCGTCTACCAGCACCCCGCCGTGGTCGAGGCCGCCGCCTTCGGCGTGCCGCACCCCGTGCTCGGCACCGTCGTCGCCGTCGCGATGGCCACCAAGGTCCCGCTCGCCCCCGAGGAGCTGCGCGTCTTCCTCAAGGACAGGCTGGCCCCGCACGAGCTGCCCGCGCACGTGACCACCCTCGACGCCCTGCCGCGCAACAACGGCGGCAAGGTCGACAAGCGCGCCCTGCGCGCGAGCATGGAGCGGGTGCCGTGAACGCCGGGCACGAGGTCACGTTCACCCAGCAGGGGATGTGGGTGACCGAGCAGCTCGTCGGCGCGGGCACCGCCTACCACATGCCGTTGCTGATCGGCCTGGACGGCGACCTCGACGCGGACGCGCTGCTCGCGGCGTGCGCCGCGCTCGTCGAACGCCACCCCATGCTCGGCCAGGTGGCCGCCGAGGCCGAGGGCGGGCTGCGGCTCGTCCCCGGCGCTGACGTCCCGGTGCGCCGCCTGCGGGTGACCGAGGGTGTGGAGGCCGCGGTACGGGAGGAGATCCTGCGCGGCTTCGACCTGGAGAAGGGGCCGCTGGCCAGGTTCACCCTCCTGGAGACGGGGCCGGGCCGTCACGTGCTCGTCTTCGTCGCCCACCACCTGGTCTTCGACGGCCACTCCAAGGACGTGCTGGCCGGTGACCTGGCGGCCCTGTACAACGGGGAACCGCTCACTCCGCTGGCGTCCCTCGACCACGGCGCCCTGGAGCGGGAGCGGGTCGCCGCCCTGCTGCCCGAGGCGCGGGACTTCTGGAAGTCCCGCTGGCGGGAGCAGGGCGAGACCGTGCTGCTCGGGCGGACGCTGCGCTCCCGGCGCGCCGGCGAGGGGCGGGAGCTGAGCTTCACCGCCGCCCCCTCGGCGGTCCCCGGGCTGACCCGCTTCGAGACGTTGCTGGCCGCCCTGCACGTCCTGCTCAGGGGATACGGCAACGACCGGGTGACGACCGCCGTCGACCTGTCCACCCGGCCGAAGGAGGCGGCGGGCCACATCGGCCTGTTCGTCAACGAACTGCCTGTCTCCTCGGAACCCTCCGTCGAGGAGGACTTCGGGTCCTTCGCGACCGCACTACGCGCGGGGCTGCGCGAGGTCTACCGGTTCCGTCAGGTTCCGCTGGTCCGCGCGATGCCCCGCATCCGGCCGCACGCCGCGCTGGTTCCCGTCTCCGTCAGCTACCGCACCCGCCGCGACGCCGACCCGGTCTTCACCGGTCTCGACGCCTCGGTCGAGTGGACGGTCTTCAACCACGCGGTGAGAGGCGCGCTGCACCTGCAGTGCGTCGACGGCCCCGGTGGGCTCACGGTCAGCCTTCGCTATGACCCAGAGGTGGTTTCGGACGCCCGAAAAGTGGCCGACGACCTGCGTCTTCTTCTGGAACGCGCCACCTCCGCCCCCGAAAAAACGATCAACACGCTACTGAACGACACTCTGGAGAAGAGATGGGTTCCGTCACCACCCTGACCGACCAGGTACGCGAGATCTGGGAAGAAGTCCTGGGCATCTCGCCGATCGACGAAAACGACGACATCTTCGACCTGGGCGGCCACTCGCTGACCATCACCCAGATCATCGCCCGGATGCGCAAGCGGCTCGACGTCGAGGTCTCCCTTGACGACTTCTTCGACAACCCGACCATCTCGGGGATCGTGGAGTCCCTCGGAGATGACTGAGACCCTCGACCGGCTCAGGCTGTCGCGCCTCGGCGACGACGACCTGGAACTGCTGCTCCTGGTCAGGCACTTCGAACTGAAGCTCTTGGAGCTGTACGGCAAGGGTGACCTGAACGGCACGACCCACACCTGCCTCGGGCAGGAGTACGTCCCCGTCTCGCTGACCCCGCTGCTCGGCGAACACGACCACGTCTTCAGCAACCACCGGGGCCACGGCCACTACCTGGCCAGGTTCCGCGACCCGCACGGCCTGCTCGCCGAGATCATGGGCAGGCAGGGCGCGGTCTGCGGGGGAGTCGGCGGCAGCCAGCACATCCACCGCGACCGCTACATGTCCACCGGCGTCCAGGGCGAGAGCATGCCCGTCGCCGCGGGTGTCGCCCTGCACCTCAAGCGCGCCGAACCGGGCACGCTCGCCTGCGTCTACATCGGCGACGGCACCTGGGGGGAGGGCGCCGTCTACGAGGCGCTGAACCTCGCCGCCCTCTGGCGGCTGCCGCTGATGGTCGTCGTGGAGAACAACGGCATCGCCCAGTCCACCCCGACCACGGCGCAGATGGCCGGGAGCGTGGCGAGCAGGGCGGCGGCCTTCGGCATCACCCACCACCTGGTCGTCTCCACCGACGTCAACGAGATCAGGGCCTCCCTTGAGGCGCCGGTCGCCGCGGTGCGGGCGGGCAGGCCCCTGATCGTCGAGTTCGCCACCCACCGGCTCGGCCCGCACAGCAAGGGCGACGACATCCGCCCGGCAGACGCCGTGCAGGCGGCCAAGGACAACGACTGGTACGTCCGCTACGCCAACGACCACCCCGACCAGTTCCACCGGCTCGACGGAACGGTCAGGGCCCAGGTCGAGGCCATCGCGGAGGAGATCGCCGCGCGTCCGCCCTCCCGCTGGGAGGCGTCGTCTTCTCGGGGGACGTCGTGAGAGTCGGGGAGAACCTCAACGAGGCCCTGCACGGGCTGCTCGACGACGACCCCACCGCCTACGTGATCGGTGAGGACATCCTCGACCCCTACGGCGGAGCCTTCAAGATCACCAAGGGTCTCTCGATGCGCTTCCCGGGACGGGTGATCGGCACCCCGATCAGCGAGGGCGCCCTGACCGGCGTCGCCGCGGGCCTGGCCCTCACCGGCAACACGGCCGTCGCGGAGATCATGTTCGGTGACTTCGTCGCGCTCGCCTTCGACCAGATCTGCAACTTCGCCAGCAAGTCGGTCTCCATGTACGGCAGCCGCCTGCCACTGCGGATGATCGTGCGCTGCCCCACCGGCGGCGGCAGGGGGTACGGCCCCACGCACAGCCAGAGCATGCAGAAGCACTTCATCGGCATGCCCGGCCTGTCGCTGTACGAGATGTCGCCCTTCCACGACAACCGTGAGGCCCTCGCCTCGATGCTGGGACGCGGCGAACCCTGCCTGTTCTTCGAGGACAAGGTTCTCTACACCCGGCAGATGGGCCAGACCGACCCGATGTTCCCGGTACGCCGCGACGGCGAACTGGCCATCGCCGAGGCCGACGGCAGACCCGACTGCGTGATCATCGCACCGGGCGGCATGGCGCACCGGGCACTGGCCGCGATGCGGACCCTGCTGCTCCAGGACGAGATCTCCTGCCGCCTGCTCGTCCCCTCCCGCCTCTACCCGCTGGACGTCGAGGCGCTGCTGCCGTACGTGGGCGGCGTCGTCCTCGTCGCCGAGGAGAGCACGGCGGGCGGCACCTGGGGCAGCGAGGTCGCGCACCTCCTGCACGAGCGCGTGTGGGACCGCCTGCGCGGCCCCGTCCGCCTCGTCCACTCGCGGGACAGCGTCATCCCCACCGCTGCCCACCTGGAGAGCGAGGTCCTGGCCGGGGAGTCCACGATCCACCACGCCGTACGAGAGGCCCTGCGTGGCTGACATCCGCGTCCCCAAGCTCAACAACAACGACAGCGAGTACCTCGTCGTGGCGTGGCTCGTCGAGGACGGCAAGCCGGTCAGGGCCGGCGAGCCCGTCGTGGTCCTGGAGACCTCGAAGGCGGCCGACGAGCTGGAGGCCGAGGAGTCCGGCTACCTGCACCACGGCGCCGCGCTCAACACCTGGGTCACCCCCGGTACGCTGCTGGCCAGGATCACCGAGGAACCCCAGGCCCCGCCCGCCGAGGTCGTTCCCGACGCCGTCCCGGCGCCTGTCGTGGCGGCCCCCGCGGTTGTCACGGTCGCCCCGGCGGCTGTTCCGGCAGCCGCCTCGACGGCCGTTCCCGTCAGTGTCCCCAGCAGCGCTCCCGTCGACGCCCCGGCGCCGCGCGACCCCGTCATCACCGACCCCGCCCGCGCCCTCATCGCAGAACTCGGCATCACCCCGGAGCAGATCGCCTCCCTCGGCCTCGGCGTCATCCGCCGCGCCGACGTGGAACGCCTCGCCGGCCTCACCCAGGAACCGCCCGCCCCGCAGGCCGTACCCGAGGAGCTCGACGAGGCCGCGCGGCACACCCTCTCCCGGGTGCAACGGGCCGTCGCCAGGGCCGTCACCACCTCGCACAGCACGATCCCGGCCGCCTACACCGTCGTGAAGTTCGACGTCGGCCCCGCCCTGGAGCGCACCAAGGACCTCAGCAGGCAGGTCCGCAGGCCGGTCGGGCTCACCGAACTGTTCGTGCGGGCCGTGGCCGCCCTGCACCCCGAGTTCCCGCTGTTCTTCGCCGCGGTGGAAGGCGACGGCGCCAGGCTCTCCGACGCCCCGCGCGTCGGCGTCACCTTCGACATGGGGGAGGGGCTCTACGTCCCGGTGGTCCGCGAGACCGGGACGCTCAAGGAGATCGCCGACACGCTGATGCGCTACCGCCTGGCGGCGGCCGAAGGCGACTTCAAGGAGAGGGACCTCACCGGCGCCAACATCGCCGTCACCCTCCACACCGACGCCGACGTCGTCCTCGCGGTCCCCCTTGTCTTCCCGGGGACGGTCTGTGCGCTCGCGATCACCTCGCCACAACCGGAACTCGTCCTCGGGGAGGACGGCGCGGTGACGACGAGGACCGTCGCCAACATCGGCCTCGCCTACGACCACCGACTGATCAACGGCCGGGACGCCGCACACTTCCTGGCCGCCCTCCGGACGGAGCTGCAATGACCGAGACAACGCTGTCGGACGCCAAAAGGGCACTGCTCGCCCAGCGGCTCCGGCGCCGGGAGGAGTCCCGGACCATCACGGCCCGGGACCCCTCAGTCACCCCACCCCTGTCCCACGCCCAGGAACGCCTGTGGTTCCTTGAGCAGTACCGGCCGGGGACCACCACCTACACCGTTCCCGTCGCGGTGCGCCTGCGCGGCGAACTCGACGAGGAGGCGCTGCGCCGCGCCCTCGACGAGATCGTCGTCCGCCACGAGGCGCTGCGGATGCGCTTCCTCACCACCGAGGACGGCACGCCGGAACTGGTCGTCGACGGCCCCCGCCCCGCCGAACTGCGCGTCACCGAGGCCGCCGACCTGGACGCCGCCGTCGAACTCCTCGACGACGAGGTCGCGACGCCGTTCGACCTGGAGACCGGGCCGCTGCTGCGGACCCTCCTGGTACGGCTCGCCCCCGACGACCACGTCCTGCTGCTGGCCGCCCACCACACCGTCGTCGACGGCTGGTCCGTGGACCTCATCATCCGTGAGCTGCTCGCCCTGCACGACGGCAAGACCCTCAAGCCCGCCCAGGTCGGCTACGGCGACTACGCCCTCTGGCAGCGCGGACGCGACCACCGCCGCGAGGTCGACCACTGGCGCGAGAAGCTCGCCGGGCTGCCCGCCATCGAACTGCCGACCGACCGGCCGCGCCCCGCCGAGCAGGGCTACGAGGGCGCCTCCCTCGACTTCGCCGTCGACGCCGACCTCACCGCGCGCCTGACCGAACTGGCCAAGTCCTCCGGCGCGACGCCGTACATGACGTTGATGGCGGCCTTCCAGGTGCTGCTGGCGCGCTACTCCGGACAGACGGACTTCGCGGTCGGCTCCCCGGTCGCCGGGCGGGGCCTGCCCGAGCTGGACGACGTCGTCGGCATGTTCGTCAACACGCTGGTGCTCCGCGCCGACCTGGCCGACGACCCGGCCTTCACCGACTTCCTGGCCCGCACCAAGGAGACCGCGCTCGACGCCTTCGCCCACCAGGAACTGCCGTTCGACCAGCTCGTCAACGAGCTCAACGTCGTCCGCGACGTCAGCAGGTCACCCCTGGTGCAGGTCACCTTCGCGCTGCAGAACTACAAGGCGGGCGAGGAGGACGGGCGTATCTCCTACGTCTCCATGCCCGTCAGGACCACCCGCTACGACCTGGCCCTCTACCTCTTCGAGAGCCCCGACGGCCTGGTCGGCAACTTCACCTACAACACGGCGCTGTTCGACCCGGAGACCGTCGAACTGCTCGGCTCCCGCTTCATCACCCTGCTGAGCTCCATCGTCGACTCCCCGGACACCCGGGTCGGCGAGTTGTCGCTGCTGTCGGAGCAGGAGCGGGAACTCGTCCTGGGCTTCGGGTCGAGCACCGACCTCGTGCCGACCGGTCACGACCTGCTCCACGAGATCGTCACCGCGCAGGCCGGGCTCACCCCCGACGCCCCTGCGGTGACCCACGAGGACGACACCTACACCTACGCCCAGCTCGACGAGCGCTCCGGCCGGATCGCCGCGCTCCTGCGCAACCGGCACGGCATCGGCCCGGACAGCAGGGTCGGGGTGCTGCTCGACCAGTCCGCGGACGTGGCCGCCGCCCTGCTCGGCGTGCTGAAGTCCGGCGGCGCCTACGTGCCCCTGGACCCCAAGCAGCCCCGCGACCGCCTCGCCTACATGCTTGAGGACTCCGGGGCCGCCGTGGTGATCACCACCACGGACCTGGCCGACCTGGTCGCCGGCCCCCGGCTCGTCCTGCTCGACGCCGAGGCGCTTGAGGAGACCGCGTTCGACGACCCCGGTGTCATCCCGGGCAACCTGGCCTACGTCATCTACACCTCCGGCACCACCGGGCGCCCCAAGGGCGTCGGCGTGCAGCACCGGCAGGTGCTGAACTACCTGGCCGGGGTCAGGGAACGCTTCGCCGTCGAGCCCGCGGGCGTCTACACCCTGCTGCAGTCGCTGTCGTTCGACTTCGGTGTGACGATCTTCTACCTGTCGCTGATGACCGGTGGCGAACTGCACCTGGTCGACCCGCAGGCGCCGGTCGAGGACCTGGCCGAGCAGCTCGGCCGTACCGACTACATCAAGATGACCCCCTCCCACCTCGCGTCGCTGCTCGCCGATCCCGACGTGAACCCCGCCGAGCTGCTGCCGCGCAAGCTGCTCGTCCTCGGCGGCGAGGCCTCCAAGTGGAGCTGGGCCCGCGAGCTGACCGAGCACACCAGGGTCGTCAACCACTACGGCCCGACCGAAGCGACGGTCGGCATCTCCACCCACGCCGTCACCGACGAGGCCGAACGCGCGCTGAACCTGCCCATCGGCAGGCCGCTGCCCGGCGCCAGGGTCTACGTGCTCGACGAGCACCTGCGGCTCGTCCCGCCCGGCATGACCGGTGAGATCTACCTCGGCGGCGACCGGCTCGCCCGCGGCTACCTCGGTCAGCCCGGCCTGACCGCCGACCGTTTCCTGCCCGACCCGTACGGCGAGCCCGGCGCCCGCATGTACAAGACGGGCGACCTGGGCCGCTGGCTGCCCTCGGGGGACCTGTGCTTCCTCGGCCGCCGTGACCTGCAGGTCAAGGTCCGCGGCTACCGCGTCGAACTGTCGGAGATCGAGTCCGTCCTCACCGACCAGCCCGGTGTCGCCCACGCCGTGGTGGACCTGCGCGAGGACCGTCTCGTCGCCTACCTCGTGGGAGAGAAGACGACCGTCGGCGAACTGCGCGCCTCACTCGGCGAGCGGCTCCCCGAATACATGATCCCGGCACGCTTCGTCTGGCTGGACGAGCTGCCGCTGAAGTCGCACGGCAAGGTCGACCGGGCCAGGCTGCCCGAACCCGACGAGGAACGCCCCGATCAGGAGGCGGGTTTCGTCCCGCCGGCGACACCGATCGAAGAGGCGATCGCCTCGGTGTGGGCCGCGGTGCTCGGCCTGGTCCAGGTCGGCGTGCTGGACGACTTCTTCGACCTGGGCGGACATTCGCTGCTCGCCGCACAGGTGGTGGCCCGCCTGCGGAAGGCTCTCCCCGCAGGCGGGCGCCAGGTCAGCATCCTGGACCTGTTCAAGTACCGGACCGTGCGCGAACTGGCCGAGGTCGTCGAGGCGGGCGAGAGCGGCCCCCGGCTGCTGCTGCACCGCCTCACCCCCGCCAGGGCCACGACCTCCAACCTCGTCTGTGTGCCGTACGGCGGCGGCAGCGCGGCCATCTACCAGCCGCTGGCCGACGCGATGCCCAAGAAGTGGGCGCTGCACGCGGTCGCGGTACCCGGCCAGGAGATGGGCCTGATCGAGGAGACCCGCCCGGTGGCCGAGGTCGCCGAGGGCTGTGTCGAGGAGATCCTCAAGGGGATCAAGGGCCCGCTGACGCTCTACGGCCACTGCGGTCTCGGCGTCATGCTGACCGTGGAGATCGCCAGGCGCCTTGAGGCGGCCGGCCGCCAGGTCGACGCCATCTACCTCGGTGGCGTCTTCCCCTTCGCCAGGCCGCAGTCGGCGCTGGCGTGGATGGCGAACCTGACCGACAAGCTCCGCAGTGACCAGGTCTGGGCCAACGCCCTGCAGGCCGCCGGTCTCGACGTCGAGGACCTCGGCCGCGAGGAGCTCAAGCTGGTCATCGACAACCGGCGCAAGGGCACCAGGGAGGCCGAACGCTACTTCACCCGCCTGTTCGAGGAGGGGGTCGAGCCGCTCAAGGCGCCGATCATCTCCGTGGCGGGCGAACGCGACCCGGCGACCGAGTTCTACCAGGAACGCTTCCGCGAGTGGCACCTGCTGACCGACTCGACCGCGGCGGTCGTGCTCGACGAGGCGGGCCACTTCTTCCTCAAGTACCGCGCCGAGGAACTGTCGGTCATCCTCACCGGCACCCACAAGGCCATCGCCTCCGGCGAGACCGAGGAGCTGCGCCGTACGGCACGCTCCACCTGGTGGCTCGAAGGCGTCTCCAACCGCTCGGAGGGCGCCCCGGCTCCCGCCTCGGACGGCCAGGCCGTACCGGAGAGCGGGCCGAGGACCGGGCCGAAGCCGAGCATGCGGCGCTTCGCCGCGGTGGCGGCGGGCCAGCTCATCTCGATCGTCGGATCTTCCCTGACCGAGTTCGCCATCCCGCTGTGGATCTACATCCACACCGGCTCACTCGTCAGGTTCGCCCTGTTCTCGGTGCTGGCGCTGGTGCCCGGCATGCTGGTCGCCCCGCTCGCGGGCACCCTCGTCGACCGCTACGACCGGCGAAAGATCATGCTCGCCGGTGACATCGGGGCCTTCAGCACCCAGCTGATCATGGGCGTGCTGCTGTGGACCGGCAATCTGGACGTCTGGCAGATATATCCGCTGCTCGTGGTGCTGTCGGTCGCGCTCACCTTCCAACGCCTCGCCTACAACTCGGCGATCCCACAGCTGGTCCCCAAGCGCTTCCTCGGTCACGCCAACGGCGTCGTACAGATGATCACCGGTACCGCCCAGCTGATCGTCCCGCTGGTCGCCGTCGGCCTGATGGCGGTGATCGGCCTGGAGGGCATCCTCGCCCTCGACGTCGCCTCCTACGTCTTCGCCATCGGGGTCCTGCTGTTCGTCCGCTTCCCCAAGACCATGGCCTGGAAGCGCAGGGAGACCCTCCTCGCCGAGATGGTCGAGGGCTGGAAGTTCTCCTGGGGCGTCAAGGGCTTCCGCGCGATGCTGTTCTTCTTCGCCTTCCTCAACGTCTTCCTGTCCCCGCTGTTCCTGCTCATCTCCCCGCTGGTGCTGGGCTTCGCCACCCTTGAGGACGTCGGCCGGGTCTCCTTCTTCGGCGGCCTGGGCGTCTTCATCGCGGGCCTGGCCATGACGATCTGGGGTGGCCCCAGGCGGCAGAGGCTGCGCGGCGTGATGCTCTCCACCCTCATCCTGTCGGTCTTCTGCCTGGTCGTCGGCTTCCAGCGCGACCTCGTCATCGTCTCCATCGGTGTCTTCGGGATGTCGTTCTGGCTGACCATGCTCAACGGCGTCTACGCCACGATCATCCAGGTCAAGGTGCCGCAGCGCTTCCACGGCCGGGTCATCGCGCTGAACACCCTCATCGCGTGGTCCACGCTGCCCATCGGCTTCGGCCTGGTCGCGCCGTACGGCAGCGCGATCTTCGACCCGCTGATGATGCCGGGCGGCGCGCTCGCCGACACCTTCGGCGCCGTGATCGGCACCGGCCCGGGACGCGGCGTCGGCCTGATGTACGTCCTGTTCGCCTTCGCCATCGCCGCCATCGCGGTGGCCGGACTGCGGATCAAGACACTGGCCAGGTTCGACGAGGAGGTGCCGGACGCGCTCCCCGACGACCTGGTCGGTTTCCAGACCGTCCAGCGGCGCCAGGAGTCGCTCGCCGAGGTCGTCCCCATCACCGCCAAGAAGCAGCCAACCGGAGTGTGACCCTCTGTTCTTCTGATGCCTTTCCTGCTCTTCTGATGTTTTTCGACCGGGTTCGGGCGTGTTCCGCTGCGGTACACGACCTTCCGGTGCGTGACTTCTGAGCACGTGCCGGGGAACCCGGGTCGTCGACCGGACTCCCGCCGGTCGGTTCCCAGCGGAAGTACCTCCCCACTGGGAACCGGCCGACGGGTCCTCCCCGCCGAGCGCCCGGCGGGGAGAAGCCCCGGCGGACGGCGAGGACGACGCGGTGTGGGGTACCCGCACTCGTCCCCGCTCCGTCCGCACCGGGGCGAAGACAGGCACGGCGGGGTGAGGCTCTCCCCGGACCCCCTTGCCGGGACACCCACCCCGCCGCGCCCGTCTCACCCGCCCTCGTCACCGAACCAGACGAGGTCGGAGTGCAGCCGCCTGGCGGCGCTCTGCGCGCTGTTCCACAACCCGTGCCCACGGCCGTCGGCCCCGATGGTCGCCGCCTGCCCACAGGGCAACGTCAGCCCGTAGGCCACCACCTCGGCCTGTTCGCCCTCCCAGCCTTCCTGAACCAGCGCGAACACGCGGGGCACGTGCTCCTCGTTGACGTTCTCCATGCCGGTACTCCTTGTTGTCGGGTGCTGGTTTCCCGGTCCCTGAGGCGAGACCTCACAGGACTTCTTGATGCGAGCCGATGCCCGCAGGTGTGGCCAAGTTGTTCGAGGCCGCAAGGGGGTGCTCGGGCTGGTGCGTTCGTTCGCGACTGATCTTTCTGCGAGCTGCGTCCGGGCGCTGTTGTTCGGTGGAGTTCTGGTTCTCGCTGAATCTCGACAGGCATATGAAAGCTGGACATAGGGAGCTTCCTGGTCGGGAGGATCATGCCTTCGTCCTGCCAGGATGATACGTCCTTGACGTCAAGGCAACAAGGAGATTCGAGAGTGGAGACATTGCCTCCTTGTCGATAAGGTGCGAGAAGTACCTGTGTGGCGGCCGCAGATGCACGCATGCGCGTCGTAGTGAGGGGATGAGCTCATCGTCCTCATGAGGGGACGTGACTTGATCTGTCGGACGAGGGCGCTTGCGCCGATGCCGATCTCATCGCTCCTGTAGAGATCCCAACGGAGGGAAGCTGTGAAGCCCGATACCCGAGACCAGTCCGAGCGGATCGCCGCCGACCTTCGTGCTCAGATCATGGCCGGGCAGATTCCACCTGGTGCACAGCTTCCGTCCATTCCGGCGCTGGCCGCCAAGCGTGGCGTCTCGACGACCGCCGTGCAGACCGCCTGGCGCATTCTCAAGGCGGAGGGGTACCTCGTCAGTGAGACGGGCAAGGGGGTGTTCGTGCGTGATCGTCACCAGTTCACGGTGAACGCCGCCGCGTACTTCGATCCGGCGGAACGAGGAGTCAAATACAAACTGCTCGATGTCGCCGAGGTCACGGCACCCGCCGATGTCGCCGCCGTTCTCGGTGAGGAACGAGCCGTGCTGCGGCGCCGGCTGACACTTCGTCAGGACGAGCCGGTAGAGCTGTCCTGGTCCTACTACCCGGTCAGCCTGGCCGCGGGGACTCCTTTGGCGGGACGGGGCAAAATCCGGGGAGGCGCACCGCAGGTCCTGCACGACCTCGGTTACCCGGAGCGTGAGTTCGTGGACCGCCTGTCGGTTCGTCCGCCGACGACCGAGGAGGCGGAGGCCCTCGACATCCCGCAGGGGGTTCCCGTTCTCCGGCAGTTCCGCACGGTGTACTCCGCCGACGAACGACCGGTGGAGGTAAGCGTGATCATCAAGCCGGGACACCTCTACGAGCTGTCCTACCGTCAGTCGGTCTCCATGGACGACCGAAAGTAATTGCCACTTTGGGTCAGGACGAGGACCGGCGGAGTTCTCGGGTAGCGGTTCGGTAGGCGTGGCCTATGTGGGTCAGCAGGCCCAGCAGCAGGGGGATCTGTTCCGGTGTGTAGTGCGCGCCGATGGCGTCCAGGTGGCGTCTCGCGGAGTCGCGGGTGGCCTCGTAGTCGCCCAGGCCGTCTTCGAGCAGTTCCACGGTGACCGTACGGCGGTCGCGTTCGCCGCGCACCCGCCGTACGTAACCCGCCTTCTCCAGGCGGTCGATCAGCCGGGTCGTCGAGGCCGACGGCAGGCCGAGCTCCTCGGCGATGGCTCCGACGGCGAGGGGGCCGCGCATCTCCAGCAGGATGACGGCGGCGACGTCGGCCGGTTGCAGGCCGAGCCGGTTGGCCACCGCCTCGTTGTGCTGCACGACCGCGATCAGGAACTCGCGGTAGATGTCCTCTTCCGGATGTTTGTGGGCCACTCAGCCAACCTACTCCAGCTTGGTATATCTTCATATCGGAGATACTCCGATTTGGAGGAAATATGGACATCCTTGTCGTTGGTGCCGGCGTGGGCGGTCTGGCCGTGGCGCGTCACCTGCTGGCCGCCGGTCATCGGGTGCGGGTTTTCGAGCGGGCCGCCGCCAGGCGGACGGGCGGGGCGGGATTGACCATGTTCAGCAACGGCGTCGCCGTACTGAACGATCTCGGTGTCAGCCTGGACGGTGTGGGAGGGCGCATCGACAGGATCGACGCGCTCACCTCCGGTGGCCGGTTGCGCACCACCATGGACCTGGTCCACACCGCCGCCCGGTTCGGGTTCGAGAACAAGTCGGTCTCCCGGAACATCCTGCTGGACCGTCTCGCCGAAGGGCTGCCCGAGGGACTTGTCCGCTACGGGACGGGCTTCCAGAGCGTGACGCAGGACGACGAGGAGGTCACCGTGACCTTCGACGACGGCACGACCGCCACCGGAGACCTGCTCATCGGGGCCGACGGCCATCACTCGGCGGTACGGCGGCAGCTCTGGGGCGAGGAGGTCGTCCGTACGGCGACCTTCGGCACCTGGCAGGCGCTCAGCCCGATCGACATCGACCTCACCCACACCAACCTCCACCTGATGATCACCGGGAAGGAGGGGGCGTGCGGGTTGATTCCCGGGGGCGACGGGCTGCTGCAGTGGTGGTTCGACGTGCGCTGGTCGCCCTCCGACCCACGGCCCGCGGAACCGCTGGCCGAGTTGAGGCGTCGCTTCGGGCACTGGGCCTCACCCGTCCCCGAGGTGCTGGCCGCCGCGCGGGAGGAGGACCTCGGGTTCTTCGGCCACCACTGGAACAAGGTCCGGACCGTCTGGGGGCAGGGCCGCGTCACCCTGATCGGCGACGCCGCCCACACCATGCCGCCGACCCTGGGTCAGGGCGCCAACCAGACCCTTGAGGACGTGTGGGTGCTCGGCCGCGAACTCGCCAAGGGTGGAGACCTTCCGGTACGGCTGCGCGCCTACGAGCGGGCCCGCTACCCGAAGGTCTCGCTGGTCTCCCGGCTTGCCAGGCGCAGTCCCGCGAACTGGCGCATCCCGCCGACGGTCGGCCGCCTGTTCCCCGAGACCTCCCAGACCACCATGCTCACCCGCTTCAGCAACCGCCTGACGGCCCTGGCGGGATGACCTACCCGCTTCCCGGGTGTCAGCGGGGGACGAACATCACCGCCGAGATGGGCTCGTCGAAGTCCCGCCGCTCCCCGGGGGCGACGGGGATGGGTGCTCCCGTGCAGTTGCGGTTGACGTACATGTTCGCGACCTCGTCGGTGCCGTTGGACACGAGCAGGACGGTTTGCCCGAACGCGGACAGGCCGATGCACCTGAGGCTCTGTGGATTGACCAGAAGGTTGGGCCGCCCGGCCTGAAGCCGGTAGACGAAGCGACCTGTCGCGGCGTAGGCCGGAAGCGCCGCGCCGGCGAGCATCGCGACGGCGCATGCGGTGGAGACGGCGGCTTTGGTGATCTGTCGCCTCATAGGAGGCACCTCCCGTGAACCTGGGGCTACTGTTTCTTCGTTCGATAACTCTCCGTAGTCGTCAATGGTCACCCGTGTCCCGTGAGTGACGGTCCGGTGTGCCCCGAAGGGCTCTTATGTCTTCCGTGGAGCTCGCTACCGGGAATCCGTGGGTTCCCGCTTCTCCGGAATTGAACGGGAGTCGGTCTCACGCCCGGTCGTACGCGGAATCTCTGGACGGGCGCTTGACGCTCGAAAGGCGAGGAGAATTTCGTTTCCGCTGTTTCACCCTGGCCAACGAGCTGAGCGATCCCCCATAAAGGCCGTGGCGGAAAAAGAGGCCTTTTTCCTGAGAATGACGGAACCCCCGGTGGCCGGGGGTTCCGTTTGGGGTCCTGTGTCGGGCGGCTCACGCCGTACACGCGCCGGTGGATCCGTACCGGGTCCGGTCCGGCCGGGCACGATCCGGGGTCAGCAGAGCTTGATGAACCAGACCGGGTCCCAGTTCGTGATGAACTTGGCTCCGGGCTCGAAGTACCTGATGGGGTTGTGCTGCTGGTCGCGGAGCTCCACACGGACGTTCTGGTTGTTGAAATAGGGCGTCGTGCCACCCCACCTCGTCAGTGCGTACTCCGCGCAGGTGTAGAACCGGAACAGAACGTACCTGTCGCCGTTGCCGGCGTTGTACCTGATCCAGGTGCAGAGCCTTTCCGGCCCGCAACTGTTGACCCAGTCGGTGGCCTGCTGCTGGCTCCAGTCGGACTTCGTGTCCCAGACCTCCGGGGCGGGGCTGACCACAGGCCAGGGGATTATGTCCTTCGCCGCGGTCGGTACGCCCTTCACGCTCGCGACATCCGCCCCGGCTGGACTGACAAGGCCCGCGAGGGCCGCGACGACAAGGGTCAGCGCTGCCAGGACGCGTTTGATAGCTGACACGTGCACTCCATCCTTGGGCGATTACCTCATCACCGATCAAATCAGAAGCAGGAGAGCGATATAGGTCGGGAAAATGCCATTTTTCGCTGGTTTACTGCCAACGTTGGATCGATGAAAGGAAGGCCCTTTTCCGTGACGGCCCCCTCACGTGTCGCCATCAGGGGTCAGGCCAGGTCCCACAGCAGGCGGTAGTACGCGATGCGCTCCTCGTCAGGGGAGACGCCGTAGGCCTCGTACACCAGGTGGTCGTAGCCGGGGCCGTGGTTCCACTCGGTGCTCCAGGCCGCGACCGCGAGGTCGGCCCACCGGTCGGCCACCCCGAGCGAGCCGAGGTCGACGTGCGCGGCGAACGTGCCGTCGTCGTGCACCAGGGTGTTGGGGGCGCAGGCGTCCCCGTGGCAGACGACCAGCCGGTCGATCGGCGGAGGGTCACCGATGATCGCCCGGGCTTCGGCGAGGCCGAGATGGCGGTGTTCGGGGGACCAGGCCTGCGGCCCCTCACCGTCGGCGACGCGCTCGTCGGCGCGGGCGAGCCGCCGCTCGACGCTCCAGTCGAACGGGCACTCCGCGACGGGCAGGGCGTCGTGGAGGACGCGCAGTCCCCGGCCGATCGCGGCCGCCGCGGCCGCGGAGGCCTCCGGGCCGTCACGCCAGCGGTCATCCACCGCGGAACGGCCGACGAGCGCCGCCGTGACCAGCCAGGAGCCGTCGGCGTCGTCGCCGTGTTCGAGGACCTGAGGGACGTTCACCCAGTGTCGCGCCCAGGTCAGGCGTTCCGCCTCGGCGGCCAGGTCGATCTCCGGGGTGCCGACGGCGATCCACTTGGCGTATCTGACGCCGCCACGCCCGTCGTCGAGCCGGAACGTCAGGCCGCCGAGCTCGTTGCGCCACACCGGGGTGATGTCGTCGTCACCGGCGAGTGTCGCGATGACGTCGGGTACGGGCACCGGGCCGGTCGGGATCTCGTCGATGTCGATAAGGCTCATGGGCCGTGATGCTTCCAGGCACGCCGTACCGGGAACAAAGGGTTTTCAGTCACGGTCACATGTCGGCCCGGGTCGTGAGCCCGCGGTCCGTGAGCACCAGGGCCAGCCCGGCCACCGAGGCGGCGACCATGATCAGGGCGAGGACGTGCAGGCGGTCGTCGTTCACCTGGGTGTGGAAGGCGAGGGAGATCAGCGCGGTAGAGGCGATCGAACCGAGGAATCCGGAGGTGCGCAGCAGCCCCGAGGCGGTGCCGAGCTGGGCGGCCGGAGCCTGGGCGTACAGGGTGGTCTGGTTGGCGCTTGAGGTCGCGGCCAGGGTGACCCCGACGGCGAGCGTGATGCCGACGACCCAGAGGATCGGGGTGTCCCTGGTCAGCGAGAGGACCCCGATCGAGGCGGCCAGGCAGCAGAACGCCGAGACGAGGAGCGGGGCGCGGACGAGGTTGCGCCGTGAGATGGGCTGCACGATCAGGACGGGAAGCGCGCTCATGGGCAGCAGGAGCAGGCCCGCCTCCTTTGAGGAGACGCCGCGTTCGGCCTGCAACCACTGGGTGAGGCCGTACAGGACGGTGTAGACGCACAGCGACGCCACGGCCCAGCGCAGGTAGGTGCGGGTGAGCGCCGGATTGGCGCGCAGCAGGCGCATGTCGATGAAGGGACGGCTCGCCCGCAGTTCCCACCACACGAGCCCGGCACCGAGCAGTACGGCCAGGCAGAGGGCGGTCCAGTTGGGACGCGGCAACTCCATCAGGAAGACCAGCAGGGCGGCCATCGCCCCGCCGAACCCGGCGATGCCCGCCACGTCGACGCGGGCCGCGAGCTGCCGGGGCGTCACCGGCCCCTCGACCGGCGGGTCGGCGGGAATCCACAGCAGGGCCATGACCAGGGCCGCGAGCGCCACGGGCAGGTTGACCAGGAACGTGGTCCGCCAGCCCCAGGCGTCGGCCAGGACGCCGCCGATGGGAAGACCGAGGGCCGCGGTGGCGGAACCGGCGAGCATCAGGCCGCCGAGCACGCCACCGGGCGGCGCGGTCAGGCCCGCCGCCTCCGCGCGGCGCCGGACGAGCAGCATCGCCGAGGGGTAGACGGCCGAGCTGCCCACACCGATCAGGGTCCTGGCCACGACCAGGGCGGTCAGACTCCGCCCCGTCCCGCCGACGACGCCGCCCGCCAGGACGATCAGCAGGCCGGTCAGGAAGACACGGCGGGCCCCGAACTCCTCGGCGAGCTTCCCGCCGGTCGGCTGGGCGATGGCGCCCGCCAGATAGAGCGCGGAGACCAGCACCGCGGTCCGCCCGACCGGGACGCGCACGGCGGCGGCGACCGGAACCAGCGCGGTCGCGATGAGGGAGGTGTTGACCGCGTTGATCGTCGATCCGGTGAACAACGGCGCCACGAACCGCCAGGAGAAGGCGGAGTCCCGCGTCACAGGCGCTCGACCAGGAGCGGCGCGGCCATCAGGGTCTCCGGTTGGGCGAGGACGAACCCGCCGCCGGTGCGCGCCCGTTCCGGGTGGGCCGCCTCCGGGAACCGCCTGCAGACAGCGCGACGTAGCCGCCCAGAAGCGCCAGGCCGGTCAGTGTCTGCGCCACCAGGAAGGGCAGCGGGTCGGCGGGCCGTACGGCCAGGGCCAGCAGGGCGGGCGCGCAACCGGGCAGGGCGAGGTCGACGCCGGTCAGCCCCCACAGCAGCGGCCCCGTGGGAATCGCGCCGCCCGGAGTGTCGATGACCGGCATGGAGTGGTCGATCGGGCGCCTCCTGGCCATCCGCAGCGCCGCGATCGCCAGGACGGGGCCGCAGGCCGGACCGAGCAGCGGCCACCACGCGCCCGTGCCGAGGGCACCCGAGACGCTCAGCCCGGCCAGGGCCGCCCCCAGCCAGCAGGCGCCGAACAGGGCGGGCGGCAGGGCCCGTACGGCCAGCGCGGTACGGGGACCGACGGCGAGCGCCCGCAGCAGGGCGGGATTGTCACCGTCACGGCGGGCACCGGAGGTGACGGAGACCGCCGCGGCGAGCGTGCCCATGGCCGTCAGCGCGACGGCCACCTGGGACAACCCGGCGGTCACGGCCAGGGCGGGCAGCGCGGCGGCACCGGCCAGCACCGCGAGCCGTACCGGACGGCGTCCGGCGCGGCGGGCCTCCTGCCAGGCCAGCGCCCAGGCGCCCGGCACCGGCCAGCGGCGCGAACGCAGCGCCCGGCCCCGCCAGTGGTTGTCCTCGACCGACCAGGTCAGCGCGCCCGGGTCCAGGGTCACGGTCGCCTGGGCCACCCTTCCCGACCGGGCGGAGGCGGCCAGGATCGCGCGGGCGGGGACACGGTCGAGCGCCGTCCAGGCCCGCCGTACCAGGAACGCGGCCACCGCCGCCGTACAGCAGGCGACCGCGCCGACCACCCCGGCGGGGAGAGCGGCCGCCACCCGGCCGGGCCCCGGACCGGACACGGCCATCAGTACGGCCACCGCCACGGTGAGGGCGATCAGGGCCTGCAACCAGGCGTCCCAGGTGGGGAAGGCCTGACCGAGGACCCCTATCGCCATGCCGCCGAGCCCGGCGCCGAGGCCGATCACCAGCGCGGCCGCCAGCCGCAGGGGGAGCAGGTCGGGGGCGCCGAGCACGGCGACCAGCGTCGTGCCCAGCACCAGCCCGCCCAGGATCGAGATCACGAGCAACGTCCGCGCCGTCCCGCCCAGGACGGTACGGCGCGGCAGCGGGGAGAGCAGGCGCCAGGAGGCGTCGGCGGCGCCGAGCACCACCGGCCCGGCCGCCCTGACGACGGCCAGGTAGCCCGCGTAGGCCACGGTGACCAGCGCCAGCCCGGCTCCCACCTGCCGGGGATCGGCCGGGTGGACGAGGTTCCCCAGCACGGAGGCGACCGGCCTGCCGAGGACCGCGAGCGCCATGGCGACGCCGAACAACGTCGTGTACCGGTCCTGCCAGCGTCTCATCGCGCCGCCTCCAGCCTGACCAGGCGGGCGCCGCAGGCCTCGGCGAGGGCGAGGTCGTGGGTGGCCATGACGACGGCGCCGCCCCGCGCGGCGTACTCACGCAGGAGGTCCGCCAGGCGGTCGCGGAAGGCGGCGTCAAGGCCGCGTTCCGGCTCGTCGAGCAGCAGCAGGCGGCTCGGCCTGACCAGTGTCGCGGCCAGTGAGACCCGCTGGCGCTGCCCGGTCGACAGGGTCAGGGGGTGCAGGTCGGCGCGGCCCTCAAGATCGAACGCGGCGAGGGCCGTCCCGGTGTCCATCCGCCCGCCACCGTGTACGGTCGCCACCAGCTCCAGGTGCTCCCGGACACTCAGCCCCGGATACCAGGCGGGCTCGTCGCCGGCCAGCGCCACCTCGCGCCAGAATCCCGCGGTGTCCGCCGGAGGTTCGCCCAGCACCAGGACCCGGCCGTCCGCCGGGATCTCCAGTCCGGCCAGGCAGCGCAGCAGCGTCGACTTGCCCGCGCCGTTCTCCCCGATGACGGCCACGATCTCCCCGGGGCCCGCCGTCAGGCCGACTCCGCGCAGCACCGCCTGCCCGCCCAGGTCCACCCGCACGTCACACGCGGTCAGGGTCGCCTCCACGGTCACGAGCCCGGGGCGGTTTCGGTCACGCCGGAAGGGCCGGCCCAGGCCCACGGTCCTGAGGTCGTGCCGGGTGCGACGCCGCCGGGAAGGCAGGAGAGGGCGCGGGTGGTCGGACGGCTCCCGGTGCGCTCGGACCGCTGTTTTCGCAGGTCGACGCTCCAGTTGCGGGCGCCGACGATCCCGGCCGGGTGCGGCTGGCGTTGGAGGGGGTTCGTCAAGATCGGTGATTCCGGCACGCCCACAGACTAGGGCGTGTCCTCCCGCCATGAGCGGGGCCCGGCGGCGCGTGCGGTTGCGGTGGGCGGCGGAGCGAACGTAACCTTCCGGCAACGCGTTGACGGAGACGAGTAGTCCCCGGGCACGGACAGGTCGGAGAGAGCCGCCGGAAGCTGCGAAGGCGGACCTGTCCCCGGGGGTGAAGACCCTCCCGAGTGCGGGGAGAAACGGCGTGCGCGCCCAATGCCCCGCCGGCCGGCCCCCGTGATCGGGCCGTCGAGGCCGTCGTGACGGCGGCGAAAGTGCGGTGGCACCGCGAGTTCCCTTCTCGCCCGCACTCCCAAGGGATCACCACTCACTGAGTTGAGGTTTGTGATGATCTCCACATCCACTCGTACCCTGGCCGCCGAGCTTCCACGGCGAATCGGCGACCGGGTCACCGTCCAGGGCTGGCTGCACCGGGGACGGACCCTGAAATCGGTGGTCTTCCTCATCCTGCGGGACCGGTCAGGCCTGGCCCAGGCCGTCTTCACCGGCCCCGAGGCCATGGCCGAGGCCGACGGCCACCCCGAGGAGACGGTCCTGAGCGTCACCGGGACCGTGACCGCCAACCCGCAGGCTCCCGGAGGGGTCGAGCTGACCTCCCCGGAGGTCGTCGCCCTGTCGGGGCCCGCCGAGGCCCCGCCGTTCGACCTCTACCGGCCCGGGGTGCCCGCGACACTGCCGACCATCCTCGACCACGCCCCGGTCACGCTGCGCCACCCGGCGCTGCGCGCGCCGCACGTCATCTCGGCCGCCTCGGTCGCGGGCTTCAGGGCGGCGCTCGACGGTCTCGGCTTCACCGAGATCCACACGCCGAAGGTGGTGGCCTCGGCGACCGAGTCGGGCGCCAACGTCTTCGCGATCGACTGGTTCGGCACCCCCGCCTACCTGGCGCAGTCTCCGCAGTTCTTCAAGCAGGCCATGGTCGGGGTCTTCGAACGGGTCTACGAGACCGGCCCGGTCTTCCGGGCCGAGCCGCACGACACCGCGCGGCACCTGGCCCAGTACACCTCGCTGGACGCAGAACTCGGGTTCGTCACCGACCACCGGGACGTGATGGCGGTGCTGCGCGAGGTGCTGGCGGGCATGACGGAGGCCGTCGCGCGTCAGGCGGGCGAGGAGTGCGCGCTGCTGGACGTCGCGCTGCCCAAGGTGCCCGAGCGCATCCCGGAGATCCACTTCGCCGAGGCGCAGGAGCTCATCGCCGCCCACACAGCCGAGGACCCCAGAGGAGAGCCGGACCTCGCCCCGGCCCACGAGCGCTGGCTGTCGGAGTGGGCGCTGAACGAGCACGGCAGCGAGTTCCTGTTCGTCTCCGGCTACCCGATGGCCAAGCGGCCGTTCTACACCCATCCCGAGCCGGGCAGGCCGGAGTACTCCAACAGCTTCGACCTGCTCTTTCGGGGCCTCGAACTGGTCACCGGAGGCCAGCGCCTGCACCGGTACGAGGACTATCTCGCCGTCCTGGCCGCCAAGGGCGAGTCCGCCGAGCCGTACGAGGGGTATCTGTCGGCCTTCCGGCACGGCATGCCGCCGCACGGCGGGTTCGCCCTGGGGCTCGAACGGTGGACCGCCAGGCTGACCGGCGCCGACAACGTCCGCCGCGCGACGCTGTTCCCCCGTGACCTGCACCGCCTGAACCCCTGACGTCTCCCTCCCGTACGGCCCGCCCCGGTTCCTGTGGGGGCCGGGCCGTACGGCGTGGCCGCCTGGTCAGGAGGCCCGCTCGGCGCTCTCCTCCGCACCGCCGAGCAGGTGCTCCCTGCCCCAGGCGCCCAGCGGGCCCAGCGCCGCGTTGAGCGAGGCGCCCAGCGGGGTCAAGGAGTACTCGACCCTGGGCGGCACCTCGGCGTACACCTCACGGTGCACGATGCCGTCCCCCTCAAGCTCGCGCAGGTGGGAGGCGAGCACCTTCTCGGTCACCCCCGGCACCAGCCTGCGCAACTCGCCGAAGCGGCACGGCCGTTCGTCGAGCGCCCAGAGGATCAGGACCTTCCACTTGCCGCCGATCACGTCCATCGCCGCGTCGATCCCGCAGACGTACGCCCCCGGCCTGGGTACGGTCGCCATCTCCAGCCCTCCTGCCTGCTCACTCACCCCGGGGTAAGCACCCACTTCGAAGTGCGTACTTGATCGTTCCGGGGACCGGGATCCAGCCTAGTAGGCATGAACGACAACACTTCCGGACTCACTCTGCTCGGCCTCGGCGCCATGGGCACCGCGCTGGCCCAGGCCTGGCTGACCGCCGGTCACCGGCTGACCGTCTGGAACCGTACCCCGGGCAGGGCCGAGGCGCTCGCCGGGCGGGGCGCGCGGATCGCAGGGAGCGCGGCGGAGGCGGTGGCCGCCAACCGCCTCGTGGTGACCTGCCTGCTCGACGACGCCTCGGTCGGGGAGGCCCTGGACGGCGCCGACCTGACGGGCAAGGACCTGGTCAACCTCACCACCGGCACCCCCGGGCAGGGACGCGCCCGCGCCGCCTGGGCCGCCGAACGCGGCGCCCGTTTCCTGGACGGCGGCGTCATGGCGGTCCCCCCGATGATCGGCGCCCCGGAGTCGGGGGCCTTCATCCTCTACAGCGGTTCCCGCGACCTCTTCGACGAGCACCGGGACACGCTGGCCGTACCGGCACGGCCCGTTCACGCCGGGGAGGACGCCGGGTACGCCGCGCTGCAGGACGTGGCGCTGCTGAGCGCGATGACCGGGATGTTCGCCGGGGTCACGCACGCCTTCGCCCTGCTGCGCCGGGAGAAGGACATCTCGCCGAAGGAGTTCGCCCCCACGCTGGTGGCCTGGCTCACCGCCATGACCTCCTACACCTACGGCATCGCCGACCATCTGGAGAGCGGCGACTACACCAGGAACGTGACCTCCAACCTCGCCATGATGGTCGAGGGCAACGCGACGATGCTGCGGACGGCCGAGGAGCAGGGGATCAGCGCCGAACTGATCACCCCGTTCACGACCCTGATGGAACGCCGCCTGGCCGACGGCCACGGCGACGAGGGCACCGCGGGCGTGGTCGATCTGCTCCTCCGCTGACCCTGGGCGGTTTGTGGGGTTTTGGTGCGGGTAACCCGGCGGAACGGAGGGGTTCCCGCGCGAAGGAGCGGACATGTCAGCGACGAAGAGAATCCTGGTCGTCGTCACCAACGTCGGCGAGTACGAGAAGGCGGGCATGCGGACGGGCCTGTGGCTGGGGGAGCTGACGCACTTCTGGGACCACGCCGAGCGGGCCGGGTTCTCCCTGGACATCGCGAGCCCGTCCGGCGGCATGATCCCGATCGACCCGGAGAGCCTGGCCCACGACGTGCTGGCGGAACTGGGCACGGAACGGCGCTATCGGGACAGGAGGTTCATGAACCTCCTCGACGACACCAGGAAGGTGGCCGACGTCGACGTCGAGGACTACGACGCGATCTATCTCACCGGCGGGCACGGGGTCATGTTCGACTTCCCGCGCAGTGACGACCTGGAGTCGCTGGTCGCCAGGTTCCACGAGAGCGGACGCGTGGTCTCGGCCGTCTGCCACGGCCCCTGCGGGCTGCTGAACGTCACGCTCTCGAACGGGGAGCCGCTGGTCAGGGACAGGGACGTCACCGGCTTCTCCTGGCCGGAGGAGGAGGCGGCCGGCCGCGACGACGCCGTCCCCTACAGCCTCCAGGAGGAGCTGAAGAGGCTCGGGGCCCACTACAGCGTCGCCGGCAGGCCGTTCGAGGCCCACGTCGTCGAGGACGACCGGCTGATCACCGGCCAGAACCCCGGCAGCGCCAGAGGGGTCGCCGAGGCCGTCGTCAGACGGCTCCAGCCCGCCTGAGCACGCCGTACGGGCTCACACGGGTGCGTTCACCGGGGCAGCAGCCGGTCGAAGAAGCGGTCGAGCGGCGCCACGTGCCGCTCCGGGTCCCGCCACCGGGCGGCCACGCTGTCGGGCAGGTGCAGCTCGCCGGTCAGCACGCCGTTCCTGAAGACCCGCACCGCCGGATGGATGGCCCCGCCTCCGGCGCCACGGGTCACCCCCTCGGGCAGCGGGAGCCGCTCGGCCCCCAGCGCGACGGCCTCCAGGTCGTCGGGGCCGGGCTCCCTGCTCTGCCACAGGCCGACGGTCACCAGATCTCCGAAGCGCTCGACGGCGTAGTCCTCGGGAAGCTCCTCGTAGCACTCGATGCCGTGCTCGGTGATCACCAGGGCGTCGACCAGGTAGCCCGCCTGCGCCCACAGGGCCGAACTGCGGTTGACCCGGTCGAGGACCGCCCCGGTCAGCGCGGGCCGGGGGACGGGGGTGCGCGGCAGCCGTACCCCGTCGTAGCGCTCGGCGAGCAGGCGGCTGAGCGTGCGCAGGTTGTAGCGGAAGCCGTAGATGAACGCCGAGGAACCCCGCCTGGCGTCCCGGGCCTGCATCATGGTGCCCGCCACGTAGAGCCCGGGGAGACCGGCAGACTCCCAGTCGGAGGTGAGCGCGGGCAGCCTCCCGCCGGGGAGGGTCCGCAGCTCGTCGGCGAACACCTCGGTGTCCATCCGGAAGCCGGTGCAGCGCAGCACCGCGTCGTACTCCAGCCTCTCCGGGCCGCCGCCCGCGTGGTTGTGGACGACGTCGGCGGTGTAGACCGCGCCGTCGAAGGAGATCCGCTCGACCGAGCAGTCGAGTAGCGCGTGCAGCGAGCTGAAGTGGTGGCTGTCGAGTAGCGTGCCGTGACAGCCGCGCACGTCCCCCGGATGCCGGGAGTTCCAGGCGAGCCTGACCGGTCTCGGGCTGGCCAGATGGATCGCCGAGGCGTGGTCGCGCAGCGCGTGCGCCGTCTCGAAGGCCGCGTTGCCCTTGCCCAGGATCAGCACCCGTTTGCCGAGGAACGACTCGGGATCGACCGTCATGTCCTCATACCCCTCGGCGTGCTCGATGCCGGGGATGTCGGGAACGTACGGCCCGCCCCATCCGCAGGCCCAGATCAGGCACTCGGCCTGGAACTGGCCGCCACCCTCCGTTTCGAGCCGGAACCCCTCCTCCTTGCAGGTCACCCGGCTGATCCCGGTGCCGAAGGCGACCCGCAGGTCGTGGGTGGCGTGGAAGTCGGCGAGATAGCGCCGCAGATCGTCGGGGGAGGGGAAGTAGTCGTCGCTGTAGGCGGGGAACAGCAGGGACGGATCGTCGCTCAACAGCGAGTTCCAGTCCCAGCGCAGCCTGAGCTCCGGATCGTCGGACCAGTCCCGGGCCCTGTTGATCGAGATCAGCCGCCGGTGCCGGGGAAAGCGGGCGAAGAAGTCACCCGCGGACCGCTCCCGCTCGACGATCACGTAGTCGGCGCCCCGTTCCTGCAGGAAGTAGCCGATCTGCAACCCCGCGGGCCCGGCGCCGACCACGACGTAACGATGTTCCTGGATCACGGGGCCGGCCTTTCTGGAGGTTGTACGGGCCCATGTGGGATACCCACCTCCGGCGAGGAGTCATCCCCGTGTGTCTCGTCCCGGCGTGTCCTGTCCCGGCGCGTAAGGCCCGGCGCGTACGGCCCGGCGTGTACGGCTCAGGCGAGCAGGGCGACCAGCGCCTCGCCCTTCGCGGTCGCCCTGACGCGCACGTGGCGGCCGTGTCGCTCGCGGTCCAGCAGTCCCGCGGCCTCAAGCTGGGCGCAGTGGTAGGTCGCCGCGGCGGGGGTCGAGCGCAGCAGGGAGGCGACCTCGCTCATGGTGAGCGAGGCCCCGGCGGCCCGCAGGATGGCGGCGCGGGCCTGCCCCAGGGTGAGGGCCAGGGAGTCGGGCGGGGCGTCCTTCTGGTCGCCGTCGTCCCACAGCACCCCCAGCGCGGGCAGCGGGTAGCCGATCCACACCATCCCGGGATCGTCGAAGGCGAAGATGCTCGCGCCGTTGCCCGACACGATCGGCACCAGGGCGAGCCGGCGTCCGGCCAGGTCGAACCGCTTGGCCTGCTGGTCGGGAAGGCCGAGCGTGGTGCCGGAGAAGTGGAAACGCGGGCTGAGGTTGCCCATGACCGTCTCAAGGCGGTCGGTGACCGTGGCGGCCCCGATCCGCTCCCGCTCCCGCTTGAGCAGGCTGTCCGCCCGGCGCCAGACCGGCCTGAACTCCTGCCACAGCACGCGCATGAGGTGCGAGTAGGCGTGGATCCACGCGCCGGGGCGTTCGACGACGGGCCGCCACTGGGCGGGGACGGCAGGCTGGAACTCCGTTTCGAGTTCGGCGAGCAGGGTGTCGGGGGAGAGGTCGGCCAGCCGCTCCAGATGGGTGTCGGCGTCGGGTTCCGACATCGAGACCGCCGGGCTGACGCAGTCGGGGATGACCGAGAAGGACGGGGCGAACAGCGGGCGCAGCACCTCGGCCGCGTTGCGCGGGGCGGCGGACATGACCGCCTTCTGCCAGTGCCGTGGGACGCCGTGTGGACGGCCCCCCAGGGTCCCGGCCGTCAGCGACAGCAGCGTGGCCCCGGGATGGAGCACGACCGAAACCTTGACCTCGTCCAGGCGCCCGAGGCGGAGTTCGGAAAACCCCTGCATAGGGTGCTCCCCTTTCGGTGCTTCCGCGGTGGATGTCCCGTCCCGCTGAAGCCATATTTTTGTCCCGATCCCGGGAGTGCGCACCTTTTAAGGATCATTTTAATGATTGTGGTTGATTTTGCCGTTCGCGATGCTTGTTCTGCGCGGCTCGAACGGGGGTGCCTCCCGTCCGGTCCGTGCGCGGGGCAGGAGGGGATCATGCGTTTCACGGGGGTTCGTACGGTTTCCTGAGCTCCGGGGGTGCTCGCCGGGGGATGACGGTGAGCGCCGTCCGGTGCCGGAGGTGACCGTCCCGCTCGACGTACCGGTACAGCCATGCCGGTACGGCCGCGCAGGTCGCGGCGAGTGGCGGGACGGACGGGCGGGGCGCCGGTCGCCGAGGCCCGGCGAGCGCGTGGCTCCATCGCGCGCCCGAACACGGCACCGGCGCCGCAGGGGGCGGCGGACGGCTCGCCCATGAGGGATGCGGCGGGCCCAACACCGCCGTCCGCGGCCGTGTCAGCCGCCTGACGGCGTGAGCCCGAAGGGAGCCGTCAGCAGGACACGGCCGAGCGGTACGACCCCGCGGGGGCGTGGGGGCCGTACCGCCTGAACGGCGTCGCTCAACGGAGCGACGCCGTTCAGCCGTTCTTCGGGGCTCCCGGGGGTTCCTGGGTAACCAGACTTTCTGGGATATATCCCGAAAATACGTATTAAAAGCCACGGGGTGGCGGCGGTGGCTCGGGGGAAAAATCCCTAGATCGCTTTTCTGGGATGCATGTACCCCACAAAAGATCACGAATACCCTTACGTCAATATATAAAAGCGATCATGAAGGCTGTCAGTCCGGAACGGAAGAATGTCCGCGTTCGCCCACAGGTCCCTTCGCCCAGGCGGCACCGGCTCTTCCTGGCCGTCCTGCTGGTCGCGGCGGCGCTGCGTGTTCTCACCGTCATGGGCTACTCGCCGGTCGTGTGGTTCGAGGACTCCTTCGACTACGTGGGCGTCGCCGAACGGCCACAGCCCTACGAGGTCCGTCCCAGCGGCTACTCCCTGCTGCTGTGGCTCCTGCGACCGCTGCACAGCTTCGCCGCCGTCGCGATCCTCCAGCATCTGATGGGGCTGGCGACCGGGACGACGATCTACGCGCTCGTCCGCCGCAGGGCGGGCGGGGCACGGGCGGGGTGGGCGGTGCTCGCAGCCACCCCCGTCCTTCTCGACGCCTACCAGATCTTCTTCGAGCACACGATCCTGAGCGACGTCCCCTTCACGTTCCTGGTGGTCGCCGCCGTCGCGGTCGTGCTCTGGACGCCCGGGGTCACCCCCGGCCGCGCGGCCACGGCCGGGCTGCTGCTGGCCGTCGCGGCGCTCACCCGCTCGATCGGGCTCGTGCTGCTCCCGCTGCTCGCCGCCTACCTCCTGGTCGCCCGCGCGGGCGCCCGAGCCCTGCTCACGGCGCTGGTCGCGGTCGCGGTCCCGCTCGGCGGCTACGCCGCGTGGTACGGCGCCTGGCACGGCACCCCCGCGCTCAACGGGGGCAACGGCGTGTGGCTGTGGGCCAGGACCATGCCGTTCGCCGACTGCCGGAGGATCAGGCCGCCGCAGGAGGAGGCCGTCCTGTGCCCGTCCCAGCCGGTCGGCTCGCGCCCGGCCTCGCCGTACTTCATCTGGTCGGACTGGTCGCCCCTGCGCCGGGTGCCCGGCCACCCCGTCGTCACCCGCGCGGACCTGTTCCAGCCGAGGATCGACGCCCTGGCGGGAGGCCTGGCCCGGCGCGCCGTCATCGCCCAGCCGCTGGACTATCTCCGGGTGGTCGGTGAGGACCTGCGCAGGACGCTGAACTGGCGAAGAGGACCGGTGCCGGGTGCGGTGCCGGTCGTCTACAACCGTTACGTCCTCCCCAACGCCGAAGGCCCGCTGCCCGACGGGGTCAGGATCCCCGGTGGAGGCATCAGGGCCGACCTGCTGGCCTACGGGCGCGGACGGCCGGAGACCCGGGTCGTCGAGCCCGCGGCGGGGGTGATGCGTGCCTACCAGTCCTTCGGCTTCCTGCCCGGACCGCTGTTCGGCGCCCTCGCGGCGGGAGCCCTCTTGGCCTGCGCGGCCCGTCTCATCCCGAACACCCGAGCCCGGAGCGCCCGAACCTGGCGAGCCCGGATCCGAGGCGTCGGAACCCAGGGCGTTCGAACCCAGGGCGTTCGAACCCGGAGCGCCGAAAGCCAGGGTGCCGAAAGCCGGTTCGCCCAGAGCTCGGACGCCCCGGGCTCGGGCACCCGGGATCCGGAGGCTCAAGATTCGGAGACCCGGAGTTCGGAGACCCGGGGTTCGAAGGTGCAGGGTTCGGAGACGGGCAGGAGAGCCGCACCGGCCGGGGTGTTGCCGTTGTCCATGGCGTTCGCCCTCATCGTGGGCCCGGTGGCCGTCACCGCCTACGACAGCAGGTACTGGCTGCCCGCCGTCCCGCTGCTCTGCCTGGCGTTGAGCCTCGCCCTCACCGAACGCCGCCCCCGAACCGTTCCCGGTGAAGGCCACGACGGCCCATGACCCACACCTTCGTCCGTGACGCCTCAGAGTGCCTCTCGGACCTCCGGGGGTGGACGCGATCCGCGCCATATGCACTCCACCGCACGGGACGGCGCCGGGTCAGGCGCGCAGACGCAACCCCCTGGGGGTCGGGTGGAATCCGGCGGATTCGAGGGCGGCACCCAGCGGGGAGTCGTTGATGGCGGTGCCGTCGGCCCGTTCGACGGTCAGTTTGCCCAGCGCCCCGTCGCGTACGGCCAGCGCGAGGGCGTCGACCGCGGGCTGCAGGACGTCGCCGTCGGCGAAGGACAGCAGGGTCCTGCCGCCGCGTTCCACATAGAGAACCAGGTGCCCGTCGACCAGCACCACCAGGGAACCCGCCTTCCTGCCCGGTTTGTGGGACACCTCTCCCGGGTGCGCGGGCCACGGCAGGGCGGCGCCGTACGGGTTGGCCGGGTCGGTCGCCGCCAGCACGACCGCCCGTCGCGAGGTCTCACCCCGCGGCACCGCACCCTGTGACATCGCACCCCGCGGCCCTCCGCCCCGAGCTCCCCAGGACCCGCCGCCCCACTCGCTCTCACCCCCGGGGTCCATGACCGGCGGGCCGGTCCGCCACGGGTCCGAGGACCCCTCGGCGGCCGGATCGTCGAGCGGGGTGGCGGGCGGGACGGCGGATGGGGAGACGGGCGGCGCCGAGGTCGCGCGCATCCGGTCGACCGCGCCGGCCAGCGCGAACTGCGCCCCGCCGAGCCCCTCGACGAAGTAACCCCTGCGGCACCGGCCGCTCTCCTCGAAGGCGCGCAGCACGGGATAGACCGCGGCGAACCCACCGGGCAGCCGCTCGGCGGCGACCGCGCCACGGGTCACCACGCCGTGCCGTTCCAGCAGGACCTCCGCCTGGGCGTGCGCGCGCTGGGTCGCGTCCTGCGACGGGACGGGCAACGACCACCAGCGCCCTCCGACGGTCGGCGGGCCGCTCCGGCTGGGAAGCACCGCGCGCCTGCTGCGCGAAGGCGCCCTGCGGTGGGCGGGACGCCCGGTGCCGAGCGTGGCGCGCAGCGGCGCGAGCGTGTCACCGGTGATCCGCCCCGCCCACACCAGGTCCCACAGCGCGGCGGCGAGCGCGCCGTCGTCCGGGACCGCGCCCGGCATCAGGGAGCCGACCCGGCCGGACAGGTCGCGGAAGAACAACGCGCCCCCGCCGTTCAGGACGTCGAGCACCCGCTCGTGCACCGGTGTCATGGTGATCTCCACCGGATCGGGCATCAGCAGCGGGGCGGTGTCGGCGAAGTACAGCGCGACCCAGCCGTCTCCACCGGGCAGCGACCCCTGACCCGCCCAGACGACCTCGCCGGAGGAGGTCAGCTCGTCGAGCATCGAGGGGTCGTATCCGGGCACCCGCGAGGGCAGGATCAGCGTCTCCAGCGCGGAGGCGGGCACCGCCGCCCCCTGCAACTGCTCGATGGTCCCGGCCAGTGCGTCGATGGGCGGCCTGCCCCGCTGCTGACCGCCGGTGATGCCGTGCCAGGCGGGGGAGAAGGCGGCCAGGGCCTCCGGGGGAACCGGCTCGACCTCCTTGCGGAGCCTGGCCAGCGACCTGCGGCGCAGGGTCCGAAGCACCCCGCCGTCGCACCACTCCTCACCCCGGCCCCCAGGCCTGAACTCCCCGTTCACCACCCTGCCGTGGACGGCCAGGCGGCGCAGCGCGTCGGTGACGACGGCGGGCCCGAGACCGAACCTCGCGGCGGCGGTGTCCGCCGAGAACGGCCCGCGCGTACGGGCGTGCCTGGAGACGAGGTCGCCGAGGGGGTCCTCGACCGGTTCGAGGAACACGTGCGGCACCCCGACGGGCAACGGCGCGCCGAGCGCGTCACGCAGCCGGGCGGCGTCCTCGATCGCCGCCCACTGCTCCTGCCCGGCGATCCGCACCCTGATCGCCCGCCTGGCGGTCTCAAGCGCGCCGAGCCAGGCCGGGTCGCCCTCACGCAGGCTCACATCCGCCGCGACCAGCGGGCCGTGCGAGCGGAGCAGGTCGGCCAGGTCCTCGGCGTCGCGCAACGGCCGGTCGAGCCGTGCGAGCTCCCGCTCGGTGTCGGCGATCACGTCGGGGTCGAGCAGCTCACGCAGGTCGGCCTGGCCGAGCAACTCGGCCAGCAGGCTCGTGTCGAGGGCGAGCGCCTGGGCCCGGCGCTCCGCCAGCGGGGCGTCCCCCTCGTACATGAACGCGCCCACGTAGTTGAACATCAGCGACGCCGCGAACGGCGACGCCTGCCCGGTCTCGACCTCGACCAGCCGCACCCGCCTGGCCGCGACGTCGCGCATGAGCCCGGCCAGCCCGGGGACGTCGAACACGTCCTGCAGGCACTCGCGCATCGTCTCAAGCACCACGGGGAAGGAGGCGTATCTTCCGGCGACGTCGAGCAGGTGCGAGGCCCGCTGCCGCTGCTGCCACAGCGGGGTGCGCCTGCCAGGCGTGCGCTTGGGCAGCAGCAGCGACCGGCCCGCGCACTCGCGGAAACGCGCCGCGAACAGCGCCGAACCGCCGAGCTCCTCGGTGACGATCCGTTCGATCTCGTCGGGGTCGAAGACCGCGATGTCCGAGGGAGGCCCGGAGAGCGTGTCGGGAACGCGCAGCACGATGCCGTCGTCGGAGTGCACCGCCTGGACGTCGGTGCCGTAGCGCTCCCGCAGCCGTCGCCCGATCGCCAGGGCCCACGGCGCGTGCACCCTGGCGCCGTACGGCGAGTGCACCACGACCCGCCAGTCGCCGAGCTCGTCGTGGAACCGCTCGACCAGCAACGTCCGGTCGTCCGGCACGTAGCCGGTCGCCTCCCGCTGCTCGGCCAGGTAGGACAGCAGGTTCGCGGCGGCGAGCTCGTCGAGCCCGGCCGCCCGGATGCGGGACAGGGCGGCCTCGCGCGCCGCGTCGCCGTCCCCCTCCGGACCCCGCCCCGGCCTCCGCCGCCTCGGCGTCGTATCGGTCGGGTCCGGGCCGCCGGAGGCGGACGACTCCGTGGTCTTCCCGCCGCCCGAGCCCGCGCCCGCGGCGGACATCTCACGCAGGAACTCGCCGATCGCCCTGCCCAGCTCGGCAGGGCGGCCCGCGCTGTCACCGTGCCAGAAGGGCAGCTTGCCCGGCCGGCCCGGGGCGGGGGAGACCAGGACCCGGTCGGCCGTGATGTCCTCGATCCGCCACGAGGTCGCGCCCAGCACGAACACGTCCCCGGCGCGGGACTCGTAGACCATCTCCTCGTCCAGCTCGCCCACCCGGGAGGACTTCTCCCCGGCGAGGAACACGCCGAACAGCCCCCGGTCCGGGATCGTGCCCCCGTTGGTCACCGCCAGCCGCTGGGAGCCGGGGCGCCCGCTCAGCGTGCCCGTGACCCGGTCCCACACGACACGCGGCCGCAGCTCGGCGAACTCCTCGCTGGGGTAACGCCCGGCGAGCATGTCGAGCGTCGCCTCAAGCGCGCTGCGGGGCAGTCCGTGGTACGGCGCGGCACGCCGTACCACCGTCTCCAGCTCGTCGACCGTCCAGTCGTCGAGCGCCGTCATCGCCACGATCTGCTGGGCCAGCACGTCGAGCGGGTTACGCGGGTAGCGCAGCTCCTCGATCCGCCCGTCGCGCATCCGCTCGGCGACCACGGCCGTCTGGACCAGGTCGCCCCGGTATTTGGGGAAGATCACGCCACGGGAGACGGCCCCGACCTGGTGACCGGCCCTGCCGATGCGCTGCAGGCCGCTGGCCACGCTCGGCGGCGACTCGACGCAGGCGACCAGGTCGACCGAGCCCATGTCGATGCCGAGCTCCAGGCTGGAGGTCGCCACCACCGCGGGCAGCCGCCCCGACTTCAGAGCCTCCTCGATCTGGGAACGCTCCTGCTTGGAGACCGAGCCGTGGTGGGCCCGCACGATCTCAGGGAGGGCCCCCTTCGAGGCCCCGGCCTGCGCCATCATCGCCGCCGGGGTCGCCAGGGAGGCCGGGGGCGCGGGGGCGCCGGGGGGAGTGGGGAAGCCCTCGGCCCAGTGGGCGGGCTCCCCGGCCCCCGGCTCCGGCTGGGAGCCCGCCCCGTGCTGCCAGGCCAGCTCGTTGAGGCGGGTGCACAGCCGTTCGGCCAGCCGCCGCGAGTTGGCGAACACGATCGTCGAGCGGTGCCGCCCGATCAGGTCGAACAACCGCTCCTCGACGTGTGGCCAGATGGAGCGTCTGGGCGCGGGACCGGCCGGCCACCGCTCCTCGTCGGCGGGGTCGGCCGGCCGTACCGGGGCGTCGAGCTCGGTCATGTCCTCGACGGGGACGACGACCTCGACCTCGATCACCTTGTCCGAGGGCGGCTGGACCACCACGGCGGGCCTCCCGCCGCCGAGGAAGGTGGCGACCTCGCTCACCGGGCGCACCGTCGCCGACAGCCCGACGCGCTGGGCGCGGCGGGCGAGCAGGGCGTCGAGCCGTTCGAGGCTGAGGGCCAGGTGCGCGCCGCGCTTGGTCGCCGCGACCGCGTGCACCTCGTCGAGGATGACGGTCTCGACGCCGCGCAGCGCCTCACGGGCCTTGCTGGTCAGCAGCAGGAACAGCGACTCCGGGGTGGTGATGAGGATGTCGGACGGTTTGGCGGCGAAACGTCTGCGCTCCTCGGCGGAGGTGTCGCCCGAGCGGATCGCCACCGAGATCTCCGGCACCGGGAGCCCGAGCCGCCGGGCGGTCTGCCGCAACCCGGCCAGCGGTGCCCTGAGGTTGCGCTCGACGTCGACCGCCAGCGCCTTGAGCGGGGACACGTAGAGCACCCGGCACCGCCGGGAGGGCTCCTCCTCCGTCCGTTCCTCCGCCCGCGCCGCCAACCGGTCGAGTGACCACAGGAACGCGGCCAGGGTCTTGCCCGACCCCGTCGGCGCGACCACGAGAGTGTCGTCGCCCCGGGCGATGGACGCCCACGCGCCCTCCTGCGCGGCGGTCGGGGCGGAGAAGGCTCCGGTGAACCACTGCCTGGTCACGGGGGTGAAGAGACTGAGCGCCCCGTCCGTGGGATCGGTGTCCGCCTCACGCACGTGAGATCGCCCCCTCGTCTCGTCCCGGCCGGACGGCCCGGCCACCGCTCCATAGTGCACGGCGCCACCGACAGAATCCGTCCCACTCCCTCACCCCACTGATAGGGGGAAAGATCACAATAAGTCGTCCTTAATAGCTTTTATCCAAATTTGTGATGCCAGTCGGAGCCCGGAAGTGGGGCATGAGTCAGAAAAGGTTCATCCACCATCAAGACGGAGATAGATCCCAGGTGAGCAACCAAGCCGGTGAGCGTGCGCGATGAGCATCGACCACCCCGCCATCGAGGCGGCACGTGAACGAATCAGGGCGGAGCACCTCAGGGATCACCGTCCGCCGAGCAGCGTCAGAGGCCTGCACCACGTCGCGCTGCTCTGTTCGGACGTCGAGACCACGATCGCCTTCTACCAGGACCTGCTGGAGTTCCCCCTCACCGAGATCGTCGAGAACCGCGACTACCGAGGCTCGAACCACTTCTTCTTCGACGTGGGAAACGGCAACCTGCTGGCCTTCTTCGATTTTCCCGGCCTGGACGTCGGCCCCTACCGGGAGGTGCTCGGCGGCCTGCACCACATCGCCCTGTCCGTCGATCCGGCCACCTGGGAACGACTGCGCGGCAAGCTGGAGGCCGCCGGGGTGCCGCACCAGATCGAGAGCGGCGCCTCCATCTACTTCCGGGACCCCGACGGCACCCGCCTGGAACTGCTCGCCGACCCCCTCGGCGAGATGTACGGCTCACACGTCCTGTGACGGGGGCCTTCCCGGGTGGGAAGGCCCCCGCGCCCTGACAGGTCGTGGATCGGCGCCCCCGTCGGACACCGGACGGTCGCGGCCCTGGGAATGCCGTGAAACACGGGAAACCGCCTGCTCTCCCGTCTTCGGTTCGGAAAGGCCGCACTGAGAGGAGTTTTCGCGTGACGCGTCCTCGTTTCCACGCTCCCGGTGTGAAGTCCGGAGAAACGCCCGGATAGTACGGCCGTCGCGTTGATCTGGAGGAATGCGTATCTCGGAAGAACGCGGTCTTCGGTAGCATGGCGTGCGCTCTGTCATTCGGTCATGTCATGACCAAAAGCGCGGATAGGGTGAACTGAATCGCCGCCGAAGGTCCTTGGCCGGTCCTTTCGCGCGCCGGAAACCGCCGAAGGGGAAACCATGGTCGAGCGCGTCCCATGGATTCCCGTGACATATGCGGATCTCGTTCCGGTTTCCCGTCCGCCTGACCGCGCAGGCGACCGCGGAGTCCAAGGTCCCGCACCTGGCCGCGCACGTTTCCCGAAAGGCCCAGCCCGGCCCCCTCATCCTTCTCTCCGGGACACCGATGTCGTTCTCCTCCTCCTTGTTCCTGTGGTTCTTCATGCCGGTCACGCTGCTGGCCTACTGGGTGTTCCCCTCGCACTGGCGCAACTCCCTCGTCGCGGTGGTCAGCCTGGTCTTCTACACCTGGGGGGCGGGGCCGTACACGGCGTTGCTGCTGTCGGTGATCGCCGTGAACTACGCCATGGGCCTCGCCCTGGACTCGGAGCGGCTCAGGGAACGTCCGCGGACACGCAGGGGCCTGCTGGTCACGACGATCGTGTGGGATCTCACGATCCTGGGGGTGTGGAAGTACGCCGGGTTCGCCAGCCGCCAGATCGACGCCCTGTCGAGCGCCCTGGGACTGGGGCACAGCCCGATCGTGAGCCTCGCCCTGCCGATCGGCATATCGTTCTTCACCTTCCACCACCTGTCCTACGTGGTGGACGTCTACCGGCGCAGCAGGCCAGCCCAGCGGAGCCCGGTGCGGTTCGTCACCTACATCGCGATGTTCCCCCAGCTCATCGCCGGGCCGATCGTCCGGTACCACGAGATCTCCGAGCAGCTCTCCGACACCCGGCGTGACCGGTACGCCGACTTCGCCGCGGGCTTCCCCCGGTTCGCCCTCGGGCTGGCCAAGAAGGTGATCGTCGCCGACACGATCGCCCCGGTCGCGGACGCCGCGTTCGCTCACGCCGGAGGCCAGATCACCACCCCGACCGCCTGGCTGGGGGCCGTGGCCTACACGCTCCAGATCTACTTCGACTTCTCCGGATACTCCGACATGGCCATCGGCCTGGGCATGATGCTGGGCTTCCGGCTTCCGGAGAACTTCGACCGGCCGTACTCGGCGTACTCGGTGACGGACTTCTGGCGGCGCTGGCACATGTCCCTGTCCCGCTGGTTCCGCGACTACGTCTACATCCCGCTCGGCGGCAACCGCCGGGGCACCCTGGTCACCTACCGCAACCTGCTGGTCATCTTCGTGCTCTGCGGCTTCTGGCACGGCGCCAACTGGACATTCCTCGTCTGGGGTCTGTACCACGGAGGCCTGCTGGTCGCCGAGCGGCTGCTGGGCTGGGACCGCCCGCCGGGCACCGTCACGACCGCGGCGCTGCGTCGTGCCGTGACCTTCCTGCTGGTCGTGGTCGGCTGGGTGTTCTTCCGGGCGGAGACGATGACCGGGGCGGTCGACGTCCTCCAGGCGATGTTCGGCTGGCGGCCCGGCGGCCTGGACGAGTTCACGGCCTTCGCGCTCAACCACCAGCGGACGCTCACCCTCGCGCTGGCGCTGGGCGTGGTGCTGCTGCCGGCCTCGTTCACACTCGGCCGCCTGGTCGAGGCGGGGCGGGGCCGTACGGCGGTGGCGGCGCGCGCCGTGGTGACGTGGGTGGCCGCCCCCTACTCCGCCGTCCTGGTCGCCGCGGGCACCTTCAGCCCGTTCCTGTACTACCAGTTCTGAGAGAGAGGCCGTCGATGACCGCAGTCGAGACCGAACCGGCGACCTCGGGGACCCGGCCCCGTCGCCTCCGGGGGCGGCTGCCGACGCTGCTGGCGGCGGGGCTGTTCTTCTTCGGTCCCGCGCTGGCCTTCGCCCTGGGAGACCGGGCCGTCGAGATCGAGAACCGGAGACTGCCGGAGTTCCCCTCACTGTCGGAGGGCTGGGACCTCATCCCGAAGGCCGAGTCCTGGGCGGTGGCCCACCTGCCGCTGCGGCAGTACGCCATCCGTGGCAACGCCGCCCTGTCGGAGGGCGTGTTCGGCCAGCTCCCGTCGTACAACACCGGCAGGAAACCGACCTATCCCCGGGCGATCGAGGGCCGTAACGGCTGGCTCTACTTCGGGGACGACGTGATCGAGGCGTGCGGGCCGCGCTGGAGCGTCGCCGAGACCCTGGAGCGGACGCGAAGGCTGGCCGAGATCGTGCGGAGATCGGGCAGGAGGTTCGTGCTCACCGTCGCGCCGGACAAGACCACCGCCTATCCCGACGAGCTCCCGGAGCGCTTCCTCGGCCAGGGATGCCTGCAGAGGCGCAAGGAGGAGTTCTGGGCGGCGCTTGAGGCGGCCCGCCCGCCCGGTTACATGGACCTGCGGGGCCCGCTCCAACGACTGCGCGTGGAGACCGGCGCGCCGACCTACTGGCGGACCGACAGCCACTGGAACGAGCGTTCGTGCGGACTGTACGGCACGACACTGGCCCAGACGCTCGACCCCCGGCTGGCGCGGGGAACGAGCCTGGTCAAGGTCGGGCAGGAGCCCAGGGTCGGCGACCTCGGGCCGATGCTGGGCACGCCACGCGAGGAGATCATCGACAGGTGGTCCCTGGTCAGGCAGGGGGTACGGCGGACCAAGCAGGACGACACGCAGCTGCCCACCTCCTTCAGCACGGCCAACGCCTCCTCCGGGGCGCCGCTGTACGAGCCGAGGACCCTGCTCGTCGGTGACTCGTTCACCCGTAACTCGCTGCCGTGGATCACGCCGTACTTCGCGGACCTGACCTATCTGCGCAGTGACGCGCCCGCCAAGGCGGGGCCCGGGTACGTCGCGGAGAAGGTCGCCGGGAGCGAGACGGTGGTGTTCGAGATGGTGGAGCGCTACTTCGTCGGCGGGCACGGGGAGATGCTGGACGACGCGACCCTCGCCGCGATCGAGAAAGCGCTGCGCTAGCCTCTCCGTCCTCGCGATTCGATCAGGATCCGAACATCCATAAAGGAGTGCCGAAAGCGTTTTTGTATATGGCGCCATGTCGCCCGTGCGGCGGGTGGCCCTTTCCCGTTCGGAGGGTGATGGCTTCATCACGGCTCGTGATGAATGTTCGGTCGTCGCCTCCGTGAAATCGGATTTCTCTCGTGGGGCAGGGGGCGGGCGCGCGCCGCGGCGGGGCTCCTCGATCCATGGCGTCCGGCACCCGTGGCCGGGGTCATACTTGGGGGATGCGCCTGTCGGATTTCTGGGACCGGATGAAACTGCACTTCGGTGACGCCTACGCCGAGTCGTGGGCTCGCGACTACATCCTGGCCGAGCTGGGCGGCAGGACGGTGGACCAGGCGCTCGCCGACGGTTTCGCGGCCAAGGACGTCTGGCGGGCGGTGTGCGGGGTGATCGACGTCGCCCCCCGCCTGCGCTGAGGACCCCGCCCCGGCCTCCGGGGCGCCTTCGTTCCCGGGCCGTGGGTTTCGCGCGAAACGCCGCCGGATATGGCCGCCCCTTTCCCTGCGCCGATCTTGAAGCGTGTTCCCCGGGCGGACGGGCCGGTCGCCGGAAATTTTCCGGGACGTGTCAACTAGCTGGGTAAATAAGCGCTTCGTGATCGTCCCGCCCATCACACGGGTGAGCGGGCCTCGCCGGCCATGCCGAACTTCGTATGGTTCCTCGTGTTGATCGACTTTTCTCGTAAGGCCGCCACCTGGCCGAATATCGTTCCGGTCGCAAATAGCGAGGGTTAAGTCACAAAAATTGGTAGATACATTGCGATCGCACTGTTGTATACCCGAGGTATGCGTATCCGGATAGTGGGGGTCTGTCCGCTGTGTCTCTTGTCGACCGCGAGCCGACCCGCCCCATGACCCATGGTCCGCCCGTCAGGGACGGGCCCGCCGGGAGGGCGCCCCGGCCGACACACGCGCGCGGCCTCCGCGTGCGGCGGCCGTACCTCGTGATCTGGAACCTTCGCGATCTCCTGACGGCCCGTGCGCGGGCCGTGCCCTCAGGCACGCAGGACGAGAGCCGCCGAAACCGCGATTTCCCAGGCCAGATACGGTGACGATGAAGAATGCCACCCAGAAGAAGACGGTCCTTCTGGCCGAGAGCCGCACACTTCTCCGGATCGGACTGAGGGAGATCCTCGACGAGACCGGAGACATGGCGGTGACCGGTGAGACGACCGACTCGACGGACACCATCCGCAGCATCCGCGACCTGTGCCCCGAGGTCGTCGTGATGGGACCGCTCAGCGACTGCGCCGACTCCGTCGAGGCGACCAGGAAGATCGTGGCGGAGCTCCCCGGCGAGACCCCTCGCTTCCTCGCGCTCGTCGACGCCTGGGACGCCCGCTCCCTCGACATGGCCGAGCCCGAGGTGGGAGGTCTGCTGTTCACCAACGCCTCGGCCGAGGAACTGCGTGCCGCGATCAGGATGCTGTCCGCCGGATACTCCTTCCTGGCCCCCGAGGCGTGTCAGCGGACCGTCAGGACCGCCGCGACGGGATCGCCCAGGACGCCGCCGGTGACCGACATGACCAGCAGGGAACTGGACGTGCTGCGCCTGCTGGCCCGTGGCTACACCAACGCGGAGATCTCCAGGGACCTGTCACTCAGCGAGAGCACCGTCAAGTCCCACGTCCAGAACGTGCTGCACAAGAAACACCTGCGCAACAGGGCGGGCGCGGTGATCTACGCCTACGAGACGGGCCTGATGAAGGTCGGGGAGAACCCCGTCCACCTGTCCCGCAGGAGGTATCCGCAGGAGGAACGCAGCCGGGCGGCCAACGCGTAACGGGAGGTCAGTCCACTTGCCCGCCCATTGGCACTTTCGCGAGATCATGCCGCTTGCCACGATGACACCCCGTGACGTTCATACGAGACAAGGCCGACAGGCGGCGCGGCATGATCGGTGCGGCGACCGCGATGTTCTGCGTCGGCACACTGACGGGGGTCTCTCCCGCGCTCCACGGCTATCCCGTGTACGGCGGGCAGGCGGTGCGCTACGCCGTCGGCGCGGTCCTGCTGTTCGCCGTCGTCAAAGCCAGGCGGCTGCCACCGGTCAGGCTGACCCGCCGCGAGATCCTTCTCGTCGCCGCCCTGGCCCTGGTCGGGCTGGCGGCGTTCAACGTGTTCGTGGTCGAGTCGACCCGCTACGCCGACCCGGCGATGGTCGGCACGATCGTGGCCACCGTCCCCATCGTCTTCGCGGTCGCCACACCGCTCATGGAGGGCAGGAGGCCGACCCCGCACGTCGTGGTCGCTGCGGTCGTGGTCGCCACGGGGGCGGCCGTCACGATCGGCCTGGGCGGCGCGACGCTCGTCGGGGTGCTGCTCGCGCTCGGCGCGCTCGGCGGGGAGGTCGGCTTCTCACTGCTGGCGATCCCGCTCCTGCCGAAACTCGGCGCCGTCAGGGTCGCCGCCTACTCGGCCGCCGCCTCCGTGCCGCTGCTGCTGATCGCCGGGGCCGTCGTCGACGGACCGCGGATGCTGCGGACGCCCACGTCCTCGGAGGCGGGGGCGCTGGCCTACCTCGCCGTCGTGGTCACCGCCTTCGCGTTCTTCTGCTGGTACGACGCGCTGCCCCGGCTCGGCGCGGAACGGGCCGGCCTGTTCTCCGGCTTCCTGCCGCTGGGCACGATCGTCGCCGCCGTCGTCCTGGGGACGGGCCACCCCGGCTGGCCGGAGTTCGCCGGGGCCGCCCTCGTCGTCGTGGGCCTGCTGATCGGGCTACAGCCGACGGGCCCCTCCATCTCGACGGCGGGCCGTCAGCCGGTCGAGCAGCGAGAGTAACGGGGCCGTCGCGGCGGTCGTCACCAGCGCCATGACCACCAGCACGACGAACAGCCGTTCGCTGAGCATCCCCAGGGCGAGCCCGAGGTTGAGCACCACCAGCTCCGTCAGGCCCCTGGCGTTGAGAAGCACTCCGAGCGAGGCCGAGTCGGGCCAGCTCAGCCCGGTCGAGCGGGCCATCAGCATCGGACCGGCCAGCTTGCCCAGCATCGAGACCGCCACGACGAGCACGGTCACGCCGAGCAGTGAGGCGTCGAGCCCGCTGCGCCAGACGTCCGTGCGCAGCCCCGTGCCCACGAAGAAGAACGGCAGCAGCAGAAGCCCCGAGACGGAGTTGATCCGCTCGGTCAGCCGGGACAGGGATCCGGAGGGACAGCACAGGCCGTACAGGAACGCGCCGAAGATGGCGTGAATCCCGATCGCCGAGGTCACCGCGGAGGAGGCGAGCAGGCCCGCCAGCAGCACCAGCAGGCGTATCTCCGGCCGGTCCTCAAGCGCGGTGAGAATCCTGGCCAGCCAGGGACGGACCAGCCAGGTCATCACGACGCCGTAGGCGAGCACCAGCGTCACGGTGAGCGCCGCCCTGACCGGGGTGTCCCGGCCCGCGACCGCGGTCATCACGGCGATCAGGCACCAGGCGACCACGTCGGCGATCGCCGCGCACAACATGCTCAGCCTGCCCAGCGGGGTACGGAACATGTCCCGTTCGACCAGGATGCGGGCGAGCACCGGGAAGGCGGTGATCGACAGGGCGGAGCCGAGGAACATCGCGAAGACCACCGGGCTGGCCTGAGGCCCGGCCCAGTCGCGATACAGCAGGCTCGCCAGGAGCGCGCCGCCGAGGAAGGGACCCGCGATGCCCGCGTGGGCGATCGTCACGGCGGCCCCGCCCTGACCGCGGAAGGAGGTCTGCCTCGTCTCCTGGCCGACCACGAACATCAGGGCGATCAGCCCAAGGTCGGCCAGGCCCTGCAGGACGGGACGCACCTCGGCGGGGAAGAGCCAGGCGCTCACGCCGGGCAGCAGCGCGCCGAGCACCGAGGGCCCGAGGCAGAGCCCGGCGAAGATCTCCCCGACGACGGGCGGCTGCCCCACGCCCCTGGCCAGCCGTCCGAAGAGCCTGGCGGCCAGGATGACCACGGCTATCGCGGCGAACAGCTGGACGCTGTGTTCGACGGGACCGGAGGCGGAGGGCACCGGCCGCGCCGTGCCCGCCGAGGTCCCCAGCATCACCAGCAGGCCCACGGCCGCCAGCGCGGGCAGGATCGCGGTCAGGGCGTAGACGGCGGCGCCCGCCCCGCGGCGTGAGACGGGGGTCCCCGACGGGCGGGGATCGAGCTCGACCGTGCCCGTGGGCGTCGGCGTCATCGTGCCTCCGAGGTGAGCAGACGGCGGTGGATCTTGCCGTTCGGTGTCCTGGGCAGCTCGTCGACGTGCCGGACGGCGTCGACGATCATGTGCCGGGGCAGCGAGGCCGCGCAGTGGCGCTTGATCTCCAGCAGGTTCGGGCGCTCGGCCCCAGAGGGCACCAGGTAGGCGACCAGCCTGGCGTCGATGCCGCTGCCGGTCAGCACGACCGCCGCGTCGCCGACGGCGGGATGGGCCTGCAACACCGCCTCGATCTCGCCGATCTCGACCCGGTACCCCCGGATCTTGACCTGTCCGTCACGCCTGCCGAGGAAGCGGTAGTCGCCGTCGTCCTGCAGCAGCACCAGGTCACCCGTCGCGTACGGCCCGGCCTGCGGCGCGGAGCCCCAGTACCCCAGCATCACCGTCGGCCCGTCGACGACCAGCTCACCCTCCTCGCCGGGACCTGCCACGCCCCCGTCCTGCCTGACCGCCCACACCCGGTCACCGGAACAGGCCCGCCCGATGGGGACCGGCGTGGTCCTGTCCCCGGCCACCTCGCCGACCTCGTGGAAGGTGCACACGTTGGTCTCCGTCGGTCCGTACAGGTTGAGCATGCGCACCCCGGGCAGGTGCTCACGGAGCCTGCGCAGATGCGTCACCGGGTACGGCTCGCCGGCGAACAGCAGCGCGCGCAGCGCCGAGGGGCGCGCGTCGAGCAGCCCGCCGTCGCGGGCCATCAGGATCAGCGCCGAGGGCACCGAGTACCACACGGTGATCCGCCGGCCCAGCAGGAAGTCGACCAGCAGGCGCGGGGCGTAGGCCGTCTCCTGCGGGATCAGGTGCACCGAGGCCCCCGCGTGGAAGGCGACGTACAGGTCCAGCACCGACAGGTCGAAGTGGAAGGGGGCGTGGTTGGCGAAGCGGTCGGCGGGGACGGCCCCGAGCTCGGCGGCGGCCCAGCCGACGAAGGCCAGCGCGTTGCGGTGCGACAGGCAGACGCCCTTCGGCACGCCGGTCGAGCCCGAGGTGTACAGGATGTAGGCCAGGTCGTCGGCAGTCCCGTCCGGCTCCGGCAGCGGCGGCGGGGTGCCCTCGGGTCCCGGGCCGGGCGCCGGGACGTCCACGCCGTTGAGCTCCAGCGTCCGCAGGCGCTCGGGGGAGGTGACCACGGCGCGCGGCGCGCAGTCCCGCACCAGGTGGACGGCCCGCTCGACCGGGCTGAGCGGATCGACGGGCACGTAGGCGGCCCCCAGACGCAGCACCGCCTGGGTCGCGACCACGGCCCGCGCCGACTTGTCGAGCCAGAGCGCCACCCGGTCGCCCCGCCGTACGCCGGTCGCGGCCAGCGCGTGCGCCAGGCGGTCGGCCTCGGCGTCCAGCTCGCCGTAGGTCAGGGCGGCGTCCGGCCCGGCGACGGCGAGCGCCTGCGGGGCGCGGCGGGCGCTCCGGCGGACGAGTTCGTGCAGTCTCACAGCCCCAGCTCCTTGACGATCTGTTCGAGCTGGATCTCCGTGGTGCCGGAGAAGACGGTCGAGGGCAGCGCGTCCCGCAGCGCGCGCTCCACCCCCGCCTCGCCGCGGATGCCCGCCCCGCCGAAGATCTGCACGGCGTCGAGACCGGCCTGCACCGCGCCCTCGCTGACCGCGAGCTTGGCCATCGCGACGTCGAGTACGGCGCGCTCGCCCCGGTCGAGCCGCCAGCAGGCCCGCCACAGCAGCAGCCGTGCCGCCTCAAGGCGCAGCCGCAGCCGCGCGATACGGTGCGAGACCGCCTGGTTGTCGGAGACACGGCGGCCGAACTGCCTGCGCTCCCCGGAGTGCTCGACGACCGCGTCGAGCAGCCGTTCGGTCAGGCCCAGGTAGCCGGCGAACAGGCAGGTGCGCTCCCAGCGCATCGAGGACTGGAAGATCGCCGCCCCCTGCCCCCGCACACCGAGCATGGCGTCCGCCGGGACACGGCACCCGTCGAGCCGGACCCGCGCGGCGGGGACGCTCTCCAGCCCCACCTTGCGGAACGGCTCACCGACGGTCAGTCCCGGCGTGCCGCGTGACACGGCGAACGCGCTGACCCCCATGTGCCCGAAGGCCGGGTCGGTCGAGGCGTAGACCGTGAAGACGTCCGCGATCGGCGCGTTGCTCACGAAGGACTTGACCCCGGTGATGACGTAGTCGTCGCCGTCGCGGACCGCGCGCGTCGTCATCGCGGTGACGTCCGAGCCCGCCTCGTCCTCGGTGATCGCGTTGGCGCCGACCAGTTCGCCGGAGCACAGGCCGGGGAGCGTCGCCGCACGCAGCTCCGCGTCGCCGTGCTCGGCGATGGGCATCGCGCAGGCGAACAGGTGCGCCATGGTGGCGAAGACCAGCCCCATGTCCTGGCAGCCCCGGCCGAACGCCTCCACGGTCAGCGCCGTGTCCAGGAAGCCGAGTCCGCCGCCGCCGTACCCGGCGGGCACGGACAGGCCCGTCAGGCCCAGCGCCGCGCACCGCCCCCAGTCCTCACGGGTGAGGAACCCGTTCTCGGTCACCGGCCATGTACGTGTCTTTTCCCGGACCAGCTCGTATCGCTCCCGCTGGTCGGAATCCCAGGCGAAATCCACGCTCGGAAGCTTAGGATCGGCCGCTTTCCGCTGTCCTCATCATTCCAGCGGAAGCTTCTGCCCAGGAAACGGGAAAACGTGGGGAACAAGTCTGCCCACTCGTCCTTTCCACCCCCCTACCAAATGAGGAGTCCACCTGTCCTCAGGGTGGCCGGGGAGAGGTGAAGTTCAATATTTGTCAGGAGGACAGTCAGAGCACCGCTTCGTAGTCTCATGCCGGTGGTCGTGCCCGGAGCGACGGCCACGGCGGTGTGATCGCCCGATGGGTCACCCATGAGACGGGAGCTGCGAATGAACGAGTCGGAGGTCTCCGACGTACTCCGCAAATACCTGCAGGAGAGAATCCTTGACACCTCGGACGTGGAGATCGAGCCGGAGACCCCGTTGCTCGAATGGGGAATTCTCAATTCGCTCACGACCACCCGGCTCGTCGGATTCATCAGGGAACAGTACGGGATCGAGATTCCCATGGAGGAGATGGTCGGCGGGAACTTCAAGGACCTGCGGAGCATCAGCGGTCTCGTCGTACGGCTCGGCAGCGAGTGAACGTGTACCGGTGTGCCCGTGAACGTGTCCACGAGGGGAAGGCCAATCATGTCTGACGTTGACTTCGACATCGCGATCATCGGAGGCGGTCCCGCGGGATCCACGATGGCCTCCTACCTGTCGCAGGCCGGGCTGTCCTGCGGCGTGTTCGAGGGCGCGATCTTCCCGCGCGAGCACGTGGGGGAGTCCCTGATCCCCGCGACCACCCCCGTGCTGTCCGACATCGGCGCGCTGCCGAAGATCGAGGCCGCGGGCTTCCCCAGGAAGTACGGCGCCGCCTGGACCTCGGCGATCGACGCGAAGATCCCCACCCTGGGCTTCGAGGTCTCCCACGGGTTCGGGACGGCCGAGATCGACTTCAGCGAGCGTGACCAGGCCGGGGTCAACCAGGACTACACCTACCACGTGGACCGCGGGCGGTTCGACCTGATCCTGCTGCAGCACGCCGAGTCGCTCGGCGCCAAGGTCTACGAGGGCATCCGGGTGCGCCGGGTCGACTTCTCCGAGCCCGAGCCCAAGCTGGTCTTCAGCATGGGCCGCAGGGAGACGGACGTGCGGGCGAGGATGGTGATCGACGCCAGCGGGCGCAACACCTTCCTCGGCAGGCAGCTCAAACTCAAGGTCTCCGACCCGGTGTTCAACCAGTACGCGATCCACACCTGGTTCGACGGGCTCGACCGCGGCGCGCTGTCGGTCGACAAGGAGCAGAGCGACTACATCTTCGTCCACTTCCTGCCCATCACCGACACCTGGGTGTGGCAGATCCCCATCACCGAGACGATCACCAGCATCGGGGTCGTCACGCAGAAGAAGCACTTCAGCGAGGCCGGATCCGACTGGGAGACCTTCTTCTGGAGGTGCGTGGAGAGCCGCCCCGAGCTGGCCGAGGCGCTGCGCGCGAGCAAGCAGGTCAAGCCGTTCAAGCCGGAGGGCGACTACAGCTACGCCATGCGGGAGATCTGCGGCGACGGCTGGCTGATGATCGGCGACGCGGCCCGCTTCGTCGACCCGATCTTCTCCAGCGGCGTCAGCGTGGCCATGAACAGCGCCAGGATCGCCTCCTACGACATTCTCGCGGCGGCGGAGCGGGGTGACTTCACCAAGCCCTCCTTCGCGAACTACGAGGGCAAACTACGCAACGCCGTGAGCAACTGGTACGAGTTCATCTCCATCTACTACCGGCTCAACATCCTGTTCACGGCCTTCGTCGCCGACCCGAGATACCGCCTCGACGTGCTGAAGATGCTCCAGGGAGACGTCTACGACGGCGGCGAGCCGGTGGCTTTGACCAAAATGCGAGAGATCACCCGCCAGGTCGAGGAGAATCCTGATCATCTCTGGCACAAGCACCTCGGCACGCTGCGCGCCCCCAGCGCGGCGCCGCAGTTCTAGCCGCAGTTCCGAACGGAAGGACCGGGAGATCCGTGAAGAAGTTCATCCTGGCGGAGAACGACCTGCCCCAGCAGTGGTACAACATCCTGCCCGACCTGCCCGCCCCGCTGCCGCCGTACCTCAACCCCGTCACGCACGAGCCGCTGCGCCCTGAGGACCTCGCGCCGCTGCTGCCGCAGGCGGTGATCGAGCAGGAGTTCTCCCCGGAGCGCTGGATCGACATCCCCGAGCAGGTGCGGGACATCTACCGGATGTGGCGGCCGAGTCCCCTGGTGCGGGCCGACCGCCTGGAGAAGGCGCTGGACACCCCGGCGAAGATCTACTTCAAGTACGAGGGCGTCTCGCCCGCGGGATCGCACAAGCCCAACACCGCGATCCCGCAGGTCTACTACAACGCCAACGAGGGCGTGCGGCGGCTGACGACGGAGACCGGCGCGGGACAGTGGGGCTCGGCGCTGTCCTTCGCGGGCAGCCTGTTCGGCGTCGCCGTCACGGTCTACATGGTGCGCGCCTCCTACGAGCAGAAGCCCTACCGCCGCTCGCTCATGCACACCTGGGGCGCCGAGGTGTTCCCCTCCCCGACCAGCCGCACCCAGGCGGGCCGCGACATCCTGGCCAAGGACCCCGACTCGCCCGGCAGCCTGGGCATCGCCATCAGCGAGGCCGTCGAGGACGCCCTGGCCCACGACGACACGAAGTTCGCGCTCGGCTCGGCCATGAACCACGTGGTGCTGCACCAGACCGTCATCGGTCTTGAGGCCAAGCGCCAGCTGGAGATGGCGGGCGACTACCCCGACGTCGTGGTCGGGTGCGTCGGCGGGGGCTCCAACTTCTCCGGGCTGGTCTTCCCCTTCATGGCCGACCGGCTCTCCGGGGAACGGCCGGGCACCAGGTTCATCGCGGCCGAGCCGACCGCCTGCCCGACGCTCACCCGGGGCGCCTACACCTACGACTACCCCGACTCGGCCGGGCTCGGGCCGCTGCTGCCCATGCGCACCGTCGGCCACGACTTCATGCCCGCGCCCATCCACGCGGGCGGCCTGCGCTTCCACGGGGACGCCCCGACCCTGTGCGCGCTGCACGAGCAGGGCTACATCGAGGCCCGCGCCTACGAGCAGAACGAGGTGTTCGCCGAGGCCGTGCGGTTCGCCAGGAGCGAGGGGTTCATCATGGCGCCCGAGTCGTCGCACGCGCTGCGCGGCGCCGTGCAGGAGGCGCTCGCGGCCAAGGAGGAGGGGAGCGAGCGCACGATCCTGTTCGGTCTGTCCGGGCACGGCCACTTCGACCTGGGCGCCTTCGACGCCTACCTGGCGGGCCAGCTTGAGGACTACGCGATCCCCCAGGCCCAGCTGGACGAGGCGCTGAGCCGGCTGCCGAAGATCGCGACGACCTGAGATGGGCGGCGGCTGGATCGACGTGCACCACCACAGCTACCACCCGCCGCTGATCGCCGAGCTGCGCCGGAGAGGGGTGACGCACATGGCACCGGGCGTCCCCCTCCCCGAGTGGACGGTCGAGGACTCCCTCAGGGTGATGGACGCCAACGACGTCCGGGCGGCGATCCTGTCGATCCTGCTGCCGGACGCCGCGCTCGGCCAGGGCGCCGCCTCCCTGGTACGGCAGGCGAACGAGTGGTCGGCCGAGCTGGTGCGCGACTTCCCCGGCAGGTTCGGCGCCCTGGCCGTCCTGCCCATGCCCGACGTCGAGACGACCCTGGCGGAGATCGAGTACGCGCTCGACGTGCTCGGCCTCGACGGGGTCGTCATGAGCGCGAGCCTGGCCGACGGCCGTTACCTGGGCGATCCGGCGTTCGCCCCGGTCTTCGACGAACTCGACCGGCGCGGGGCCGTGGTCTTCGTCCACCCGAACCCGGCCTACCGGTGCGACTGCGCCGGCGGGCCCGGGTTCGCCGCCAAGGTCCCGCCGCCGCTGGTCGACTTCGTCATGGACACCACGCGGGCGGTCGCCGACCTGCTCTTCGGCGGCACCCTCGGCCGCTGCCGCGACATCCGGTTCGTCCTGGCCCACGCGGGCGGCACGGTGCCGTTCCTGGCCTGGCGGCTGGAACTGGCGGCGACCTGGGTACTGCCGGGGGCGGGCGGGCTGGACGTGGCGGGAGAACTGCGGCGGCTGTACTACGAGACGGCCCAGGCGGCCTCGCCCGCGACACTGGCCTGCCTGGCCGAGGTGACCGGCAGGGAGAACGTCCTGTTCGGCACGGACTTCCCGTTCATGCGGGACGCGGTCGTCTCCGGGACCCTGCGTCACCTGGCGGACGCCGGGGACATCCCCTTCCTGGACAACGCCCTGGCCCTGTTCCCCCGCCTGGCGGACAGGCTCGCGGCGGGAAGGGAAGGGGCCGCCGATGCCGCGCGCCTTTGAGGACTTCCACGTCGGGGACGTCTTCGAGCTGGGCAGCCAGAAGATCACCCACGAGGAGATCGTACGGTTCGCCCAGGCGTACGATCCGCAGCCCCGTCACCTCGACCACGAGGACCTCATCGCCAGCGGCTGGCACGTGACGGCGACGTTCATGAGGCTCTACACGGAGGGGGTACTGCTGCACGCCGAGGCGGAGGTCTCCCCGGGCGTGGACGAGCTGCGCTGGCTGCGGCCGGTCAGACCGGGGGACGTCCTGACCGGCCGGGTGACGGTCGTCGGGCTCGCGGCCTCCCTGTCCAGGCCCGACTGCGGGATCCTCCAGCAGCGCGGGGAGTTCCTCGACGACCGGGAACGGCCGGTCATGCGGATCATGATCTACGGCCTGATGCGCAGACGCCAGGCCGCGAACCCCTAGCCGTCTCAGACCACGACCTGTACGGCGGGCGCGGGCCCGTGCCTGGCGATCTCCGACCAGGCACGGGCGAGCCGGTGGACGAGTTCGTCGAGGATCTCGGGGGAGAAGGTGAAGGGCAGCCTGATGTGGTTGGTGTGCCCGCCGTCCGGGTCCATCACGGCTCCGGGCACCACGTCGACGCCGTGCCGTACGGCGACCTGGGCGAAGGCCATGGCGTCGACACCGGGCAGCTCGACCCACAGGGCGCCGCCGCCGTCGGGGCGCCGCCAGCGCCAGCTCGGCAGCCGGTCCCGCAGCAGGGCGTCGATGTGGTCGAGCTGCAGGCCGAGCTCCTTGGCCCGTTCGGCGAGGATCCGGTCGAGGCGGGGCATCAGCCTGGCCGCGAGAGCCTGGTCGATCACCGGGCTGCCGATGTCGGCGAGGACCTTGCGCCGGGAGAGCCGCTGCACGATCTCGGCGGGCCCGCGGACCCACCCGATGCGCAGGCCGCCCCAGACGGCCTTGGCGAGCGAGCCGAGCGAGAGCATCTCCGTGCCGTGCGGCGCGTAGGCCGCGAGCGGCGCGGGTACGGCCCCCGGTTCCGCGTGGTAGGTCATGTAGGCGTTGTCCTCAAGGACGGGCACCTCGTGCTCGGCGGCCAGTTCCGCGATCCTGCGCCTGCGCGCCGCCGACATGAGCACCCCGGTCGGGTTGTGGTAGGTCGGCATGAGATAGAGGAGCGAGGGTTTGCGCTCCCGCAACATGGCGCCGAGCGTGTGGATCTCAGGCCCCTCCTCGTCGAGCGGTACGGTCACCAGGCGCGCCCCGGCGGAGCGGAACACGTCCAGGCAACCGGGCCAGTTGGGCGACTCGACCAGCACCGTCGCCCCCTGGCTGACGTACAGCTCGGTCACCAGGACCAGGCCCTGGTGCGCGCCCGTCGTCACCACGATCTCGTCGTGCGCGGTCGGCAGGCCGTTCCTCGTCAGGTAACCCGCGATCGCCTCACGCAGTTCAGGAAGCCCGGAGGGGTGGTAGCCGGGCCCGGAAAGCAGGTCGTCCAGGTCGTCGCGGACCAGCTCGCGCAGCGCGACGGCCAGCTCGGGCGCAGCCCCGCCCGCCGCGACCGCGACGGAGATCAGCTCGCCGGGGCCGTCGATCAGCCGCTGGAAGATGGTCATCGCGGTGCCACCGGGCACCCGCCCGTCGGCGGTCGGCCTGCGCACCTTGACGTCCGAGGCGATCCTGGTGCCGCTTCCCTGCCGGCTTGACAGCAGGCCCGCGCCCCGCAGCTCCTGGTAGGCCGCGACCACGGTCGCCCTGCTCACCTGGAGCGCGTCGGCCAGCCCGCGCTCGGAGGGCAGCCGGTCGTCGGGGAGGAGCAGGCCGTCCTCGACGGCCTGCGCCAGCGCGTCCGCGAGCTTGCGATAGAGAGGGCCTCGGCCCGACGCCCAGTCACCGAGGAGCGCGACGATGTCACGCTCGGTGGAAATGCGGTCCATTTTTCCCTCTACTGGATCTGGCCACTTGTGCCAAGGGTGCCAAGAATGGACGCAGTGGGCAATGGAAGTGGACTGGAAAATGACCAATTTTCTCTTTTTCCTGGCCGCGGCCGTGTTCCTGGCCGTGGTTGTGCCGCGTTTCGGCGCGGACACCCGTGACGGCCGGGACTGGAAACCCGCCGATCCCTATCCGCCGGAGCGCGCGGTCGTCACCGCCGTAACCGGCAGGCAGACCGGGCGGGCGCGGGCCGGACGACGTACGCCACGGCGGAGGGCGACGGAGGTAAGGGCGTCCGGCCCGCGCGGGACGGTCGGCGTGCGTCACCCGTAGGTTCCCCGGCCCCCCGGGCGGCGGCGTTTCGCCGTGCGCGGATCAGGGGCCGGGGTCGGGGGCGCTCAACAGCCGGTCGAGGGACTCCGCGGTCCCGCGGGGGTTCCCTGCCTTCTCCCGGCCGTCGGGGGACCACAGGAAGAGCCATCCGTCTCCGGCCGGGGTGGCGAAGACGATCGTCTGTCTCAGGCTCTCCGGATGCCACACCCACAGCACCGGGTCGTCCCCGCCGACCATGCGGCTGGCCAGCCCCTGCCGCGACAGCTCGGCGGACAGGGACCCAAGGTAGGTCAGGCGTTGCTGGCTGAACGTGCTGGTCACGTCGGCACCTCAGAGTCGGCTGCCCCCAGGATCGCCCCAGGTCAGCCCCCTGACAACAGGCATGGGGGAATTCTCGGAAATATCGCCTTCCGGATGGGGTGGGTCGTCCCGCACGCCCCGGAACATGCGCTGTCGTCCGGCCTCGCTCGAACAGTCGTTCGGCTATATTGGACGCGCTGACGCTCCTCGGCGTGCTCTCCGGAAAATGTCGGTGGCACCCCGTAGCTTTCTGGCAACCGATCCAACCCGCGACCCTCCAGGGGGGCTCCCATGGCAGCTAACGACCGCGAGAAGGCGCTTGAGACCGCCCTCGCCCAGATCGAGCGGCAGTTCGGCAAGGGCTCCGTCATGCGACTCGGTGACGAGGCACGTGCGCCCATCGAGGTGATCCCGACCAGTTCCATCGCGCTCGACGTCGCCCTCGGCATCGGCGGTTTCCCGAGGGGCCGCATCATCGAGGTCTACGGTCCCGAGTCCTCCGGTAAGACCACGGTCGCCCTGCACGCCGTGGCCAACGCCCAGCGGGCCGGCGGCATCGCGGCCTTCATCGACGCCGAGCACGCCCTCGACCCCGAGTACGCCAAGAAGCTCGGCGTCGACACCGACGCGCTGCTGGTCTCCCAGCCCGACACCGGTGAGCAGGCGCTCGAGATCGCCGACATGCTGATCCGTTCCGGCGCCATCGACCTGCTGGTCATCGACTCGGTCGCGGCCCTGGTGCCGAAGGCCGAGATCGAGGGCGAGATGGGCGACAGCCACGTCGGCCTCCAGGCCCGCCTGATGTCCCAGGCGCTGCGCAAGGTCGCGGGCGCGCTCAACAACACCGGCACCACCGCGATCTTCATCAACCAGCTCCGCGAGAAGATCGGCGTCATGTTCGGCTCGCCCGAGACCACGACCGGTGGAAAGGCGCTGAAGTTCTACGCCTCGGTCCGTCTCGACATCCGCCGCATCGAGACGCTGAAGGACGGCACCGAGGCGGTCGGCAACCGCACCCGGGTGAAGGTCGTCAAGAACAAGATGGCTCCGCCCTTCCGCGTGGCCGACTTCGACATCCTCTACGGCGTCGGCATCTCCCGCGAGGGCGGCCTGATCGACATGGGTGTCGAGCACGGCTTCGTCCGCAAGTCCGGTGCTTGGTACACCTACGAGGGCGACCAGCTCGGCCAGGGTAAGGAGAACGCCCGTAACTTCCTGAAGAACCACCCCGACATCGCCAACGAGATCGAGAAGAAGATCAAGGAGAAGCTCGGCATCGGCCCCCGCCTGGACAGCCCGGCCACCCCGCCGCCCGCCGCTCCGGCCCCCGCCGCCTCCTCCGGCCGTGGCTCCAAGGCCTCGACCCCCAAGCCGGGCGACGCCTGATCCGGGCTGACCGATGACGACGGGACCTGATTCCGGTCCGGCCGGTGAGGCCGGGCCGCGAGACTGGGGTGCCTGGCCCGACTCGGAGGACACCCGGCGGGACCGGCGCGGCCAGGGCTCCTCCCGGGGCACGCGTGCCCGGGGGAGGCGCGCCGGGCGCGCGGGGGAGGGGGACGGTCTCCTGCCCGACGGTCCGGCCGAGGGGTCGGTGGCGGCCCGGGGGCCCGACGCCGATCCGCAGGCGGTGGCGCGGGCGATCTGCCTGCGGCTGCTGACCATGGCGCCACGCACCCGGGCTCAGCTCGCCGAGGCGCTCCAGCGGCGCGAGGTGCCGCAGGAGGCCGCCGAGGCGGTGCTGGAGCGTTTCTCCGAGGTCGGTCTCATCGACGACGAGGCGTTCGCCGAGGCGTGGGTGAGCTCCCGTCACACGGGGCGGGGGCTGGCCAGGAAGGCGCTCGCCTCGGAGCTGCGCCACCGAGGGGTCGACGAGGACATCGTCAAGGACGCGGTCGAACGGCTCGACCCCGAGCGGGAGGCCGAGACGGCGCGCGCCCTGGTCACGCGCAGGCTGTCCTCGACCCGTGGTCTGGATCCCGCGGTCAGGACCCGCAGGCTGGCGGGCATGCTCGCCAGAAAGGGCTACGGCCCCGGGCTGGCCTTCCGGGTGATCCGTGAGGCTTTGGAGAGCGAGGAGGCGGACAATTTCCCCTCCTCACCCTCTTCCATGGACGAACACGACTATTCAGAGGATTGACCCGGGAGCCGGTGGCCCCAGGCGCCCCTTCCCATTTCGTACGGCCGCCGCCCCGGTCCTGACGGGTGTCGTCGCCGTCGGCGAAACCTGAGCGGCCGGCGAGCCGGTGCGTCCTGCGGCCGTGCCGTACGGGGGAAAGGGGGGTCGCTTCACGTTCGAGTGTTTCCCGGTGCGCCTTTGCTTGCCCGTTACCTCTTTGACGCTTAACCTCGACGGCAGTGAGGAGTTACTCCGCGCAGCGCGGATTGTCATAACGGTAAATTGCGGACGAACAAGCTTCATGGATGCGGGCAGGCGACAGAGCCGGTGGGATGGGCTGATGCGGCGTCGCTCCCGGATCGACATATGTCCTGGTGATACCACCATGTGGACTTTCCGTGCCGTGCGTGTGACGCCTCGTGTCTTGCTATTGGCAACGCGAGGAGGGCGGGGCGCGCATGAATTCGGTTGTGGTCGTCACTTTGACGGTCGCGGTCGCGGTTCTCGCCGTGGCGATGATAGCCGCGCTGATCGTGTTGCTACGCCGTACCGGCGGAGCACTGGGACGGCCGAGCGGTCCCTCACCCGAGCAGCTTGAGGAGATCCAGACCGAACTTGAGGTGGCCAGGCAGGAGGCCGCCGAGATTCGCGCCAAGGCGGAGAACGACGCCGGAGACCTTCTACGCAGGTCGGAGGCCGCCGTGGAGGCCGCCGCAGGGCTGCGCAAGGAGGCGGAGGCCGAGAGCAGGCTCCTGAAGCAGGAGCTCAAGGAGTTCCGCTCCGACCTCGAACGCAGGGAGAAGCGGCTCGCCGAACGGGAGCAGCGGCTCGACGAGGAGGCCAGGCGCCAGGCCGAGCGGGCTCGCAAACTGGCCGAGACGGAGACCGAGCTCGCCGACCGCCGCGAGGACCTCGACCGGGCCGCCCAGGAACGCAGGGCCGTCCTGGAGCGGGTGGCCGGGCTCACCGGCGAGCAGGCCAAGACCGAACTGGTCAAAGAGATCGAGAACCAGGCCAAACGTGAGGCAGCCCTGATCGTCAGAGAGATCGAGGGCCAGGCCCGCAAAGAGGGGGAGAAGCGCGCCACCAAGATCGTGACGCTGGCGGTCCAGCGGGTGGCCACCGAGCAGACCGCCGAGTCCGTCGTCAGCGTCCTGCACCTGCCCGGCGACGAGATGAAGGGCCGCATCATCGGTCGTGAGGGCCGCAACATCCGTGCCTTCGAGTCGACCACCGGGGTCAATCTGATCATCGACGACACCCCCGAGGCGGTCCTGCTGTCGTGCTTCGACCCGGTCCGCAGAGAGACCGCCAGGCTGACGCTGGAGAAGCTCGTCCTCGACGGGCGCATCCATCCGCAGCGCATCGAGGAGGCCCACGAGCGCAGCAGGGCCGAGGTCCAGGACCTGTGCGTGCGCGCCGGTGAGGACGCGCTGGTCGAGCTCGGCATCACCGAGATGCACCCCGAACTCGTCACCCTCCTCGGCCAGCTCCGCTACCGCACCTCCTACGGGCAGAACGTGCTCGGCCACCTGGTCGAGTCCGCCCACATCGCCGGGATCATGGCGGCCGAACTCCGGCTCGACCCTCTGCTGCTCAAGCGCTGCACACTCCTGCACGACATCGGCAAGGCGCTCACCCACGAGGTGGAGGGCAGCCACGCGCTCATCGGCGCCGAGATCGCCAGACGGTACGGCGAGCACGAGGACGTGGTCCACGCGATCGAGGCCCACCACAACGAGGTCGAGGTCAGGACCGTCGAGGCCGTGCTCACCCAGGCCGCGGACGCGATCAGCGGTGGCAGGCCGGGGGCCAGGCGGGAGTCCCTCGAAGCGTACGTCAAGCGCCTTGAGCGGCTGGAGGAGATCGCCACCTCCTACGACGGCGTCGAGAAGGTCTTCGCCATGCAGGCGGGCCGAGAGATCAGGGTCATGGTCAAACCCGACGCGATCGACGACATCCAGGCCCAGGTGATCGCCCGGGATGTGGCCAAGCAGGTCGAGGAGGAGCTGACCTACCCCGGTCAGATCCGCATCACCGTGGTCCGGGAGTCCCGCGCCACGGAGTTCGCCCGATAGGGGTCGTCCAGGCGCGGGGTCACCCGGTGTGCCGGAGCCGTCAGGAGTGGAAGATCTGCTGGTAGAAGGCCAGCTCGGTGGCCAGGGCCGTGCTTCGGGTCTCGGCGCGGCGGAAGCCGTGTGACTCTCCCTCGAAGGTGAGGTAGGTGCACGGGATACCGCGCTCGGCCAGGGCGTCGGCGAAGGCCTGAGACTGCTCCGGAGGCACCACCGGGTCGGACAATCCCTGCAGCAGGAGCATCGGGCAGGTCACCTTGGAGACCATGCCCAGCGGTTCGCGGGGGCCGTACAGCGCGGGGTCCGCACCGATCAGCCAGTCGATGTAGCGGGACTCGAAGTCGTGGGTGGTGGTCACGAACGAGGCGAGCGCGCTCACCCCGTAGTAGGAGACGCCGCCCGCGAACGCGTCGGAGGCGCAGCAGGCGGCCATGACCGTCCAGCCGCCCGCGCTGCCGCCCCTGATCGCGATCCGCCGTGAGTCGGCGAGCCCCTCGGCCGCCAGCCACTCGGCCGCGGAGACCGCGTCCTCGACGTCGACGATCCCCCACTGCTCGTGCAGCAGGTCGCGGTAGGCGCGGCCGTACCCGGTGGAGCCGCCGTAGTTGAGGTCGAGCACGCCGATGCCCCTGCTGGTGAAGAAGGCCTTCTCCAGGTCGAGCGCGCTGATGCTGTGCGCGGTCGGACCGCCGTGCACGAACACCACGTACGGCGCGGGCCCCTCGCCCCTGGCCTCGGGGCTGACGGGCGGGTAGACGATCGCGTGCACCCGGCGCCCGGCTTTGCCGTCGAACTCGACGGCCCGGGGAACGGGCAGGTAGGCGGGGTCGGGCAGCTCGGTGGCGTCGCGCCGGAACTCCTCGGCGCTCCCCGTCGCGGGGTCGAGCCGGACGACGGCGCGGGGAATCGCCGGGCCGTAGGCGATCGCGGCCACCGCCCGCCCGTCGCACGACAGGGACGGGTGCCAGCCGTCGTAGGGGGTTTCGAGGTCGGTCAGTGTGCCGTCCTCGGGGTCGAGCACGCCCAGGCGCAGGTCTCCCCGGCCGTGCAGCAGGACGATCCGCCCGTCGGCCAGCGGAGCGTAGGGTGCTCCGCCGAGCTGCCACAGCGGTCCTGCGCACTCCTCCTGGAGGGGGTGGAGCGCCCGCGCGGGGGCGCCGCCGACGCCGCTCAGGTAGAGGTTCCACCAGCCGGAGCGGTCGGAGATGAAGTAAAGGCTCAGGTCGTCGCGCCAGGAGGGGGCCAGGACCGACTCCTCAAGGCCTCCGGCCACCGTCCTGGTCAGGCCGTCGGAGAGCCGGGTGACCCGTATCTCGGTACCGTTCCACGGCATGCGGGGGTGGTCCCAGCAGACGTAGGCCAGGTGTTCGCCGTCGGGCGACAGGGCGGGGAAGGCGTAGAAGTCGCTCCCGCCGACGAGCTCGCGCGTCTCGGCCCCGCCGTCCAGCGGGACGGAGACGATCGAGCGGCTCACCCGTCCTTCGGCGTCGTGCCGCTCGCGCACGCACAGGATCCGCCCTTCGTGGACGGTCATCTCGGCGTAGCGCAGGCCGCACTCGTGCTCGGGTTCCGGCGTGAGGGGCTCGGGCTCGGAGCCGGGGGACAGAAGGTAGAGGCGCTGGTCGGCGAAGTTGGCGAACACCAGCCCCCCGCCGGGGACCAGGGCGTACGGCCGCCCGCCGTACTCGTGGACGCGGGTCCTGGCGTTCCACGGAGCCGCCAGGAGCTGCGTGCGTGTGCCGTCGGCCTCCTGCCGCACGATCGTGGTGCGGCCGCCCTCAAGGGGGCGGTCCTCGGTCCACCACATCTGGGTTCCCGACACCGTCGGGAACCCCAGGCGCAGCCCCGACCGGGCGACACCCGTGGTCGAGATGGGAGAGGGCCAGGTGGCATACGGCCGGACGACCTGCTCGGGGGACATGGCGCCATCCTGCCCGATAACCCGTCCCGTGTCGCCGGTATGGTCCTCATCCCTCGCGGCGTGCGGAAATTCGTTTCCCATGCTCACCTGATGCAGCCTCCCAAACAGTGATGATCAGCTTGTCCCGGACTCCGTCAGTCGACCGCGGAGACGCCGGGGGTCGTTCCGGACACCACGATCGCCCCGGGGGGTTCGACCGGAGCGGCCGTGGTCCTGCGGCTTCGGCGGCTGCGTCTCTCCAGCCAGGTGGCGACGGCGCCGACGGCCAGGTTGATGATGATGTAGACGATCGCGATGACGATCACGGAGGGGATGAGGTTGTTGAAGTTGGACGGCAGCACACGCGCCCCCGCGTTCAACAGGTCCTCGAAGGAGACGATGAACCCCAGCGCGGTGTCCTTCAGGAGCACCACGAGCTGAGAGACGATCGCCGGCATCATGGCCGTGACCGCCTGCGGCAGCAGGATCATCCGCATGACCTGGCCCTTGCGCAGGCCGACGGCGTAGGCCGCCTCCGACTGGCCGCGCGGCACGGCCTGGATGCCCGCCCGCACGATCTCCGCCAGCACCGACCCGTTGTACAGGACCAGGCCGACGACCACGGCGGCGAACGGGGTCACGGTCAGCCCGAAGACCGCGCTCCCGCCGTACATCACCGCGAAGATCATGATGAGCAGCGGGATCGCCCTGAAGAACTCCACCACCACACCCGCGGGGACGCGGATCACGGCGTGGTCGGACAGCCGCCCGATGCCCAGGACGAACCCGAACGGCACCGCGATCAGTGAGGCGACCAGTGCCGCGCTCAGGGTGTTCAGCAGGCCGGGCACGATCAGGTTGAGCCACACGTCGCCCCGCAGGAACGGCGTCCACAGGGCCGGGTCGAGCTGGTTCTTCTCACCCAGCTTGGCCACCATCAGATAGGCGGCCAGCAGCGCCGCCACGACGACCAGCACCGTGAGCACGGTGTTGCGCGTCCGGGCGCGTGGCCCGGGGGCGTCGTAGAGGACGTCGGCCGAGGGCGCGTTCACCGGACCACCGCCAGCCGCCTGGACAGCCAGGTGAACAGCAGCCCGGTCGGCAGGGTCAGGACCAGGAAGCCGAGGGCGAACCCGAAGAAGATCGGGACGACCGAGTCACCGTGTGCCTCGAAGAGTGTCTTCATCGTCAGCGAGGCCTCGGTCACGCCGATGGCCGCGGCGATCGTGGTGTTCTTGGTCAGCGCGATCAGGATGCTGCCCAGCGGGGCGACCACCGCGCGCAGCGCCTGGGGCAGCACGATCAGCCTGAGGTTCTGGGAGAAGGTCAGGCCGATGGCGCGGGCCGCCTCGGCCTGGCCGACCGGCACGGTGTTGATCCCGGACCTGATCGCCTCGCAGACGAACGCGGCCGTGTAGGCGGACAGCCCGATGATCGACAGCCAGAGGTAGTTCGTGGACAGGCTCGTGGAGAACGAGATGTCCAGCACCAGGCCCAGGCCGAGCCCGCAGAAGACGATCACCAGGGTCAGCGGCGTGTTCCGCAGGGTGTTGACGTAGACCGTGCCGATGCCGCGCAGCACGGGCAGCGGGCTGACCCGCATCGCGGCCAGGATCGTCCCGAGAACCAGGGCCGCGGCCCCGCTGGCGAGCGTGAGCCGTATCGTCAGCCAGAAGGCGCTCAGAATGGCCGGGAATTCGTCGAGGAGTGCCTGCACTCGTTCCCTCCAGGGAACCCGGGCCGGGACGCGCCCCGGCCCGGGGACGGGTCAGTAGCGCTCGATGGTCGGCGGCGTGGTGAAGAACTTACCGAACTCACCGAAGTTGGCGTCCACGGCCTTCTTCCAGCTTCCGTCGGCGAACATCTTCTCCAGAGCCTTGTTGATCTTCTCGCGGGTGTCCTTGTCCTCCAGCTTCAGGCCGATGCCGTACTTCTCCTCGGAGAAGGGCTTGCCGACGAGGCGGAACTTGCCCGGCGACCGGGCGGCGAACCCGGCCAGGATCGTCGCGTCGGTGGAGATCGCGTCCACCTGCTTGTTCTCCAGCAGCGGCAGGCAGGCGCCGTAGCCCTGCTGCTCGGTGAGGTACTGGCTCTTCCACGCCTCGCCGAACTTGTCGACCAGGCGCTTGGGTGAGGAGGAACCCTGGGCGCCGCACACCTTCTTGTTCCTCAGGTCCTCCTCACCGTTGATCGTCGTGTCGTCGGCGCGGGTCAGGATGTCCTGCCCGGTGACGAGGTACGGCCCGGCGAAGGAGATCTTCTTCTTGCGGTCGTCGGCGATCGAGTAGGTCGCGGCGACGATGTTGACCTGGCCCTGCTGGATGAACGGCTCCCGGTTGGCCGAGATGGCCTCCTTGAACTCGATCTGGTCGTCCCGGTAGCCGAGCTGCTTGGCGACGTATCTCGCCACGTCCACGTCGAAGCCCTTGAACGAGCCGTCCGGCTGTTTCTGGCCGAGCCCGGGCTGGTCGAACTTGATGCCCACGACGAACTTGCCGCCGCCGCTGCCGCCACCGCACGCGGTGAGCCCGGCCACCATGGCGGCCACCGCGACCAACACGGTTCCGGCACGCTGTACACGCATCCTGCTACCTCGTCTTCCCTTGAGAGATACCGGCGGCCCTAGTGCGTAAGGATCTTGGAGAGGAAGTCCCTGGCCCGGTCGGTCCTGGCGGAGGTGAAGAACTCCTCGGGAGTGCTCTCCTCGACGATGCGGCCCTCGGCCATGAACACCACCCGGTCGGCCGCGCGGCGGGCGAACCCCATCTCGTGGGTGACGACCATCATCGTCATGCCGTCGGCGGCCAGGCCGATCATGACGTCGAGGACCTCCTGGACCATCTCCGGGTCCAGCGCCGAGGTCGGCTCGTCGAACAGGATCATCTTGGGGTTCATGGCCAGGGCGCGGGCGATGGCCACGCGCTGCTGCTGGCCGCCGGAGAGCTGGGCGGGGTACTTCGCCGCCTGGGCGCCGATGCCGACCCGCTCCAGCAGCTCCATGCCCAGCGCGCGGGCCTCGGCCTTGCCCAGGCGGCGCACCTTGACCGGGCCGAGGGTGACGTTCTCCAGGATCGTCTTGTGCGCGAACAGGTTGAAGGACTGGAACACCATGCCGACCTCGGCCCTGAGCATGGCCAGCGCCCTGCCCTCCGCGGGGAGCGGGCGCCCGTCGAAGGTGACCGTGCCGTCGTCGACGGTCTCCAGCCTGTTGATCGTCCGGCACAGGGTCGACTTCCCGCCTCCCGAGGGGCCGATGACCACGACGACCTCCCCCCTGGAGATCGTCAGGTCGATGTCACGCAGGACGTGCAGGTTGCCGAAATGCTTGTTCACGTTCGTGAGGACGACCAGAGGAGTCGCTTCCCCGTTCTCCGTCATGAAACACAACGTAAATCCGTGATCGGCACCTCGGGCTAACCCTGAGGTACCGATCAGATCACATCCCCCTTACTCCGGGTAAAGATTTGTTGTTTTCTGTCATATCTCGATGAGATCCACAGGCATAAAGGGCTGTTCGAGTGGTTCGGCGGGATCCTGCCCGGTGATCCCCGGCGCGGTGCCCATGGGGAGGCGGGGCGGCTCGGGCCGTACCTTGGGGTCGGCGGAGCGCCTACCCTTGTCTTGAGATGACTGCCACCGTGGAGAGCGCCCGCACGTACGAGGTTCGTACCTACGGGTGCCAGATGAACGTGCACGACTCCGAGCGCCTTTCCGGCCTTCTTGAGGACGCGGGCTACGTCCCCGTGCCCGAGGGGCAGGTCGCCGACGTGGTCGTGTTCAACACCTGCGCCGTGCGAGAGAACGCCGACAACCGGCTCTACGGCAACCTCGGGCACCTGCGCCCCTCGAAGGTCGGCAACCCCGGCATGCAGATCGCCGTCGGTGGCTGCCTGGCGCAGAAGGACCAGGGGGAGATCGTCCGCAGGGCGCCCTGGGTCGACGTGGTCTTCGGCACGCACAACATCGGCTCGCTGCCGGTGCTGCTTGAGCGGGCGCGCGTCCAGCAGGAGGCGCAGGTCGAGATCAAGGAGTCGCTGGAGACCTTCCCGAGCACGCTGCCGACCAAGCGCGAGTCGGCCTACGCCGCCTGGGTCTCGATCTCCGTCGGGTGCAACAACACCTGCACCTTCTGCATCGTGCCCTCGCTGCGCGGCAAGGAGAAGGACCGCCGTCCCGGCGACGTCCTCAGCGAGGTGCGGACCCTCGTCGGCCAGGGGGTGCTGGAGATCACCCTGCTCGGTCAGAACGTCAACACCTACGGCGTCGAGTTCGGCGACAAGCTGGCCTTCGGCAAGCTCCTGAGGGCCTGTGGCGACATCGAGGGCCTGGAGCGGGTCCGTTTCACCAGCCCGCACCCGGCCGCGTTCACCGACGACGTCATCGCGGCCATGGCCGAGACGCCCAACGTGATGCACCAGCTCCACATGCCCCTGCAGTCCGGCTCCGACCGGGTCCTGAAGGCCATGCGCCGCTCCTACCGGGCCGAGCGCTACCTGGGCATCATCGAGCGGGTCCGCGCCGCCATGCCCGACGCGGCCATCTCCACCGACATCATCGTCGGCTTCCCCGGCGAGACCGAGGAGGACTTCCAGGAGACCCTGGAGGTCGTGCGCCGTTCCCGCTTCGCCAACGCCTTCACCTTCCAGTACTCCATCCGTCCGGGCACGCCCGCGGCGACCATGGACGGGCAGGTGCCCAAGGAGGTCGTGCAGGAGCGCTACGAGCGTCTCGTGGCCCTGCAGAACGAGATCTCCTGGGAGGAGAACCGCAAGCAGGTCGGCCGGACGCTGGAGGTGCTGGTCGCCGAGGGCGAGGGCCGCAAGGACGAGGCGACCAACCGCCTGTCCGGCCGCGCCCCCGACAACCGTCTGGTCCACTTCACCCCGGGGGACGAGACGCCCAGGCCCGGTGACATGGTCCGCGTCGAGGTCACCTACGCCGCGCCGCACCACCTGGTGGCCGACGGGCCCGCTCTCGAACTGCGCCGTACCCGCGCGGGGGACGCCTGGCAGGCCAGGCAGGGCGCTGCGGCGACCGGTGGCTCCGGCGTCATGCTCGGCATGCCGTCGATCGGCCGTCCCGCCGCCCCCATGGTCCAGGACTCCGGCTGCTCCGTCCGTTCCTGAACGCCGTTCAGCGGCCCTCAAGGCCGTCGAGCACGGCGTCGCAGTAGGCGCGGCGGATGCCGTCAAGCATGTCGCAGAAGCTCTGCCGCCTGGGCTTCCTCGCGGGGGCCTCGGGCCGTCTGATCGGTTTCTTGACCTTCGGGTGCCGCGGGAGCTGACGCGGAGCCGGGTGCGTACGACCCCACACGGTGCGCCCCTGCGGATGCGCGGGCGGCCGCAGGTGCGGACGCGCGGGCAGGTGCGCGGGCAGGCGCTCCGCCCGGTGTCCCGTCTTACGGGCCACCGGCGGCACGAGCACGGCCGCGGGCCCAGGGGGAAGCGGCGGAGGGTACGGCGCGGCCACCGGCGTCCGCGTGACGACCCGGGTGAGGCCGGGGTCCGGCCCGGGGACGGGCGGCTCGGGCGAGCCGGTGACGATCGCGACGCTGATCCCCGCCACCCCGGCGGCCACGACCACGCTCGCCAGGGCGTACGGCCACGCGTACGGCGCCCTCCCGGAGTATGACAAGCCGCACTTCCTTCCTGAGGGCCGAAGAGCCCGGGAACCCTGAGGGCCGCAGGAGCCCGGAGCGTTCGGGGGCCGTCGGAGACTGGGGGACGTTTCGTGTTCCGTCCAGTTTGGCGCGCCACCCAGAGGTCCTGTGCGTGTTTTCCCTGGAGAACAGGTATTTCCGGCTCTTTCCCCGGACAGGCTTCCCGATGGGCGTGGAAACCCGGCGCGGGCGAAACGGCAAATATGGATCGATCCATTTTGCGCACCCTATACAAAGCAACAGCGTGAAAAATCGGGAAAATGTGAGAACCGCAGTGTTGTCTCCGAGACCGGAGGAGTGCGGGACGGTCAAAGCGCTCCGTTACTCTGACAAGGTGCTTGTCGCCGCGGCGGTCTGCCCGCATCCTCCGTTGCTGTTCCCCGAGCTGGCCGGTGAGGCCGCCACCGAGCTCGACGGGCTGAGGGACGCCTGCGCGGTCGCGGTCGGCGGCCTGCGCGAGGCCGGGCCCGAGGCGGTCCTGGTGGTCGGCGGCGCGACCCGCGCCGGGGCGTACGGCCCGCACGCCGCGGGAAGCCTGGCCCCCTGGGGGGCCGACGTCCTGGTCGGCGCCGGGCAGCCCGTGCTGCCGCTCTCCCTGACGGCGGGCCGGTGGCTGCTCGACCGGGAGGGGATGGCCGCGACCGCCTTCCACGCCGTGCCGTTCGACGCCTCCGAGGAGGAGTGCGCACGGCTGGGGGCGCGGCTGGCCGAGGAGCACGACAGGGTCGCGCTGCTGGTCATGGCCGACGGCTCCGCCCGGCTGACCGAGAAGTCACCGGGATATCTGGACCCGCGGGCGCTGCCGTACGACGCGGAGATCGTCGAGGCGCTGGGGCGGGGCGAGGTGCCGGAGCTCGACCGGGGACAGGCCGAGGAACTGTGGGTCCAGGGCAGGGCCGCGCTACGGGTCCTGGCGGGGGCGGGCGGTCGCCTCGACGGGAGGGTCCTGTACGCCGACGCCCCCTACGGGGTCGGCTACTTCGTCGCCGCCCTCGCGTCCAGGGCCTCCACGGCCCCCTGAGGGGTCGTCAGCCCACGACGCGGTGGGGCACGGCGATCCGTTCCAGGTCGTGTGCCAGGACGACGTCGCCGCCGAAGTGACGCCGGGCCTCGTCGAGGAAGCGGGGCTCGTCGCCGGCTCCGTAGCGTTCCGACAGGTGCGTCAGGACGAGACGGCGCACCCCGGACTCGGCGGCGACCAGGCCGGCCTGCTCCGCGGTCAGATGGCCGTAACGGGAGGCGAGCGCGGCCTCCCCGGAGAGGAACGTGGACTCGACCACCAGCAGGTCGACCCTCTCCGCGAGGGCGAACACCCCGTCGCACAGCCGGGTGTCCATCACGAAGGCGGCGCTCTGACCGGGGCGTGGCCTTGAGCACTCCGCGAGCCCGACCGTCGTGCCGTCGGGGGCGACGACCGTGCCCGTGCGCTGCAACTCCCCGATCGCGGGGCCGTGAAGACCTCGCGCGGCCAGCAGTTCGGGAACCATCCGGTGGCCGTCCGGCTCGTCGAGACGGTAGCCGTAGGAGTCCACGGGATGGGACAGCGGGCGGGCGGTGAGGGTCACCGGCCCCGCGTCGAGGCGCGTCTCGTCCCCGGAGACGGGGTGTTCGGCGATGACCGAGGTGTCGGCGAAGGCGGTGGCGTGACGCAGGCGCCGCCAGTAGACCTCCCCGCTCGCGGGGAAGACCGCCGAGACCCGGTGGGCGACCCCGTCCCTGGCGATGCGCTGGACGATGCCGGGGACCCCCAGGCAGTGGTCACCGTGGAAGTGCGTGACGCAGATCCAGGTGACGTCGTGCGAGCCGACTCCCGCGTACAGCATCTGACGCTGGGTGCCCTCCCCGGGGTCGAACAGGAAGCCCTGGCCGTCCCAGCGCAGGAGGTAGCCGTTGTGGTTGCGGTGCCGGGTGGGAACCGCGCTTGAGGTGCCGAGGACGACGAGTTCGCGATGGGACACGAGCCGATGCTAGGGCCTGTTGATCGCGATCATCGGTGGGGAATACGGCTCCATGCGGCGCTCTTTCATGAAGAATGCCGTTACCTGCCGCGGTCGACGGGGATCGGGGACGCACTAACAAGGGGGACACATGGCGGCAACCGTGGCGTTCGGGACGGTCCAGACGCCCCTGGGGGAGATGCTCGCCGCCGTCACCGAGGACGGGGTCGCCGGGGTCGGCTGGACCCACCGTAGCGGGAACCTCAGGGCACGCATGCTGGCGGGCCTCGGCCTGGCCGAGGCCGACGACCAGGACAGGACGGCTGCGGTGCTCGGCGAGCTCGCCGAGTACTACGCGGGCAGACTGCGGACCTTCCGCGTCCCCGTCGACTGGCGGCTGACCTCGCCCGTCCAGCGCAGGGTGCTCGGCACGCTGTACGAGACGGTCGGCTACGGCAGAGCCGTGACGTACGGCGAGCTGGCCACGCGCAGTGGCACGGGTGTCCCGGCGAGGGCCATCGGGTCGATCATGGGGGCCAACCCCATCCCGATCATCGTCCCCTGCCACCGGGTGGTCGCGGGAAACGGGCTCGGCGGGTTCAGCGGGGGAGAGGGCGTGGAGTCCAAGCGCTGGCTGCTCACCCTTGAGGGCTATCTGCAGCCGACCCTCGACTGGGACTGAAAGGCCCTCTCACCTCCGCGCCCACCGAGCCTGGAACCCGTCAGACGGCGGGCGGGTCGGTCCTGCCCTCGTCGGAGCGGCCCTGACCCGGGTACCCCGGGGAGGCGTCCTGCCCGGGAGGCCGTGGTGTGCCGTCCGGTTCGTCGATTCTGTCGGCCATCTCCTTCGCCTTGGCGGCCGCGGTGTCGATGTGCCGGTCGTACTTGCCGCCCGTCTTCTCCTTGGCCATCCGCGCCGCCTGGTCCACGCCCTGCTTGGCGAGTTCCTCGGCCTTGGCGCTGTGGTCGCCGAGCATGCTCTTGACCTTGTCGAAGATCGACATGGGTGAATCCCCCGATCCGATGTGACGAATCATCGTCATCCCATGCATACCCAGGGAGTTGACACACTTATCACCGTGCGCCAGCTACCAGTCATCGCCGTCGTGGGTCCCACCGCCGCGGGCAAGTCCGACCTCGCCGTCGACCTCGCCCTCGAACTGGGAGGTGAGGTGATCAACACCGACTCCATGCAGTTCTACCGGGGAATGGACATCGGGACGGCCAAGCTGACCCTCGGGGAACGGCGCGGGGTTCCGCACCACCTGCTCGACATCTGGGAGGTGACCAGGACCGCGAGCGTCGCGGAGTACCAGGCGCTGGCCAGGCCGCTGATCGACGACATGCTTGCCAGGGGGGTCGTGCCCATCCTGGCCGGGGGGTCGGGACTCTACGTGCGGGCCGCGCTCGACGACCTGGAGTTCCCCGGCACCGATCCCGGCATCCGCGCCAGGCTGGAGGCCGAGCTCGAACGCGTGGGAACCGCTCCCCTGTACGAACGGCTCCGCGAGCTCGACCCGAAGGCCGCCGGGGCGATCCTGCCGGGAAACGGCCGCAGGATCGTCCGCGCGCTGGAGGTCATCGAACTGTCCGGGAGACCGTTCTCGGCCACCATGCCCTCCTACGACGCGATCTACCACAGCGTCCAGCTGGGGGTCGAGGTGCCCAGGGAGGTCCTCGACGAGCGGGTCGCCGTACGGGTCGAGCGGATGTGGGAGGCCGGGCTGGTGGAGGAGGTCGGACGGCTGGCCGCGCACGGCCTCGCCGAGGGCCGTACGGCCAGCCGCGCGCTCGGCTACGCCCAGGTTCTGCGCTTCCTGGACGGCGAGTGGACCGAGGAGCAGGCGAAACAGGAGACGATCCGGGCCACCCGCAGGTTCGTCCGCCGTCAGGAGTCGTGGTTCCGGCGCGACCCGCGGGTGCTCTGGCTGCCCCAGCAGGAGCCCGATCTGCTGGGCAGGGCGCTCGCGCTGATACCCCGGTAGGGCGCCGATAGAGTTGGAACATGCGATTCGTCAAGGGCCACGGCACAGAGAACGACTTCGTGATCATCCCCGACCTCGACGGCGAGCTGGAGCTCTCCGCGGCGTTCGTCGCCGCGGTGTGCGACCGGCGCGCGGGGATCGGGGCGGACGGAGTGCTGCACGTGATGCCCACCAAGCTCAGCCCAGAGGTCGCCGACCAGGCGGGCCGGGCCGAGTGGTTCATGGACTACCGCAACGCCGACGGCAGCGTCGCGCAGATGTGCGGCAACGGTGTGCGGGTCTTCGCCCGCTACCTGGTCGACTCGTGCCTGGCGGACGCCGGCGAGTTCGGGGTCGCCACCAGGGGAGGCGTCAAGCGCGTACGGCTGGCCGAGACCGGCGACGTGACCGTGGAGATGGGGCGGCCGAAGACGTTCGGCGAGAGCGCGACGACCGTCTCGGGAAAGCGCTACGAGGGGCTCCACGTCGACATGGGCAACCCCCACCTGGCATGTGTCATCGGCGACCCGGTCGCCCAGCTCGACCTGTCCCGTCAGCCCGGCTTCGACCCCGCCGTGTTCCCCGAGGGGGTGAACATCGAGCTGCTCAACCCGGTCGGGGAGCGCCGCGTGGTGATGCGGGTCTTCGAGCGGGGCTCCGGCGAGACGCGTTCCTGCGGGACCGGCGCCGTCGCCTCGGCCGTCGCCGCGGCCCGGCTGGCAGGGGAGAGCACGGGCACCTGGGCGGTCGAGGTGCTCGGCGGCACGGTGACCGTCACCCTCGAAGAGGACACCAGCTATCTGGCCGGGCCCGCCGTGATGGTCGCCTCGGGGGAGCTGAACCTGTGAGCTCGCGGGAGCGCTCTCACGGCCCGGCGCGGCGAACTCCGCCGAACCGGGTGAATCACATGGCCAATCGGGATGGCGCAGTCGTTTGGGGCATGGTCGCCGACCTGGCAGACTGACGTCCCATGGACGTGGACATCTGGGCCTGGGTGGGCGACACCCAGCGGCAACTGCACGAAGCCGGGAACACCGGCCTGGCCATGGCGATCGGCGACGTGCCCGCGCAGGCGCTGGAGGGCCGGTACGCGCAGCTCGACGTGCTCGCGCCGGCCATCGCACAGCAGGCGCAGAACCTGGGGCTGCCCTGGCTGGAGTTCTACGCCCGCTACTGGCACCTGATCGGCCGCGTCGGCGACCGCGCCCAGGGGGCCGTCGCCCTCGCCGACGCCGAGACGCTGGTCGAACTCGCCCAGCGGGAGGACATCCGTGACTGCCCCGGAGCGCCCGGGGCCGTGACGGCGCTGGCCCTCACCCAGGCGAACACCGACGGTCCCGGCTACGCCGACGAGCGGCTGGCCGCCCTCGGCGCCCTCGGGGTCGAGCCGGACTCGCTGGCCTTCTCCTCCGTCGCGGAGCAGTACGTCTCGGCTCTGCTGGACGCGGGCCGCGCCGAGGAGGCGGTCACCTACGCCGAGTCCGCGGTCGGCAGGCTCGGCGCCGCCGACAGGCAGGCGAGCTGGGAGCTCGGTGCCGCCTCCGCCCGCGCCCTGCTGGCCGCGGGGCGCGCCCAGGACGCGCTCACCGCGCTCGACGCGGCGACCGGGTTCAAGCCCGACGACCCCGTGGCCAAGGAGCACCGCGAGGGCGTGCTGCGCTCGCTCGTGCTCGCCGTGCTCGGCAAGCCGCAGGAGTCCGTCGACGCGCTGCCCGACCTGGACGTGGTCGGCGACCACCCGCGGGTCTGGGCCGAGTGGGCGCGGGCCATCCGTGAGCTCGCCGGATTCGCGAAGATCACCAACACCTGGCAGCTCGGCCGGGTGCTCAAGCAGTGGATCGACTACTTCGCCATGATGGGCGGCTACCGCACGCGGGTCGAGCTGGCGCTGGTCGCCGGGGACCTGGCGGTGAGCAGGCAGAGCGTCTGGCAGGCCAGGCAGCTGGCCGACATCGCCGAGTCCGCGGTGGGCGAGCTGAAGTCCGCCGGGGACGCCGCCGGGAGCATCGCCGAGCGGATCGCCGCGCTGCGCACCGCCGCGGACGCGGTCGTCGAGCCGGAGGCGCCGGGTCCCGAGGCTGAGCTGGTCGAGTACTTCGACGCGGCCGACGGCTTCAACGCCGACCCCGAGCGCTGGGTCGGCTGGCTGGCCCCGCTCTCCGGCCGTGACCTGCCCGCCACCCGCAGGCACACCACCACGCTGGGCTTCCTCGGCTACCCGGCCAGAGGCGCCGACATCTACTGGACCATGCTGGTCGAGTCGGGCGACATCGAGACCGCCGACCAGCAGGACGTCTCCTACCTCACCGGTCTGCTGATCGAGGCCCGTCAGGACGAGCGTCTCGAACAGATGGCGCAGCGGCTTCCCGAGGCTCAGCGTCACCTGTCCCTGGGCCGTCTGCACCGCGCGCGGGAGCGCTGGGAGCAGGCCGCCGCCGAGGGCGAGGCCGCCGTCGCCGCGGGCGCGGGCATCGAGGCGAGCCGTCTGTGGGCCGCCGCCGTGCAGCAGAGCGGCGACAACGCCAAGGGCGCCGCGATCCTGCGTGACGCGCTCGACTCGGAGGAGATCGAGCCGGAGGACATCTGGCGGATGATCACCATGGCCACGGCCGCCGAGGACTGGGAGACCGTCCGCGCGGGCACCACCAAGCTCGGCATGCCGCTGCAGTCGACGGAGGGGCCGATCGAGGAGGAGATGGGCCTGGTGCGCATCGTCCTGCCCGCTCCCGACGGCAGCCAGCGCGTGGTCATCAGCCTGCGCACCGGCCCCGCCACGGCCAGGCTGGCCATCCCGCAGCCGACCGGCATGGACTACAACGCCGGTGACCTGGTCGTCTTCGACCCGCAGCTGCTGGAGCCGATCCCGGAGAGCCAGGAGGAGCAGGAGGGCTTCATCCCGCCGTTCGCCGCGGTCAGCATGCTCCGCCCGGGTGGGTACACCAGCTGGTTCTTCGACGGCGCTGCTCCGAGCGAGGCCGACTGGACCGAGTTCAACGAGGTCATGGCCGAGCGCGGCTGGCCGATGTGGGTCTACAGCGACGACAGCTACACGGTCGCGCACCCGACCTCCGGCGAGCGGCTGCCCGGCGTCTTCGGCTGGATCGCGATCCCGCCGGACGTCACGCCGGTCGAGCTCGACGCGGTGCTCGACGACGCCACCGAGCGCTGGGTGCATCCGCTGGCCTGGCTCGACCTCGCCAAGGCCGTCGACGTCGAGGTCGAGCGGCACGAGCGCATCGTCAAGGAGTACGGCCTGTAGCCGTGCCCTTATCCGTGCCCGCCCGGAGCCATCTCCTCCGGGCGGGTACGTGCTCCCTGCCCGTGGGTCGCGAGGCCGTGGCGGCGGGTTCCGCGTGGCGAGTGCGGTGATCCCGGTGAATTCTCGTAACGTGAGGTAATCGTCTCACCTGAGTTAAGCATCCAGTTTCATGGAACATGCGCGCTCGTTACGTGGACATGTCACAGTTCCTGTACTCAGGTGAGTGGATGGAGGCATCTTGCAGGACATCGACCGGCTCGGCGCGGTGATCCGGGACGAGCGCCCGTGGGGTGCTTTCGAACGGTACACACTCAACGAGACGTCCACGGTGAAGATCATCGAAGTGGCGCCGGGGCAGCGGCTCAGCCTGCAGCGGCACGAGCACCGTGACGAGCTCTGGGTCGCCCTCGACCCCGGCGCGGTGTTCGAGATCGACGGTGAGCGGATCGAGCCCGCCGTCGGCGACCGGGTGCTCATCAGGGCGGGGCAGACCCACCGGCTCAGCTCGTCGGGCAAGGCGACCCGGATCCTGGAGATCGCCTTCGGATACTTCGACGAGGACGACATCGAGCGGCTTGAGGACTCCTACGGTCGCGTCTGAGGGGTTACTTACCATCGCGTCCTGAAACAGGTAATGAGGGTTACGGCGTGTGACCTTATGATTGATGACGGTGGATGCGGGTAGTTGGCCGCTTCGTCATCGCTGAAGTCGTAATTCGTCATAAGGGGTGCCATGCTGCGGTCGGCGCTTGGTCGGGGAGCGGTCGCCGCGGCGGTCGCGTTCACTCTGGCGGGATGCGGTCTCACCGGGCAGGCGGGCGGGGGGTCGTCGGCCGTCCAGGGGAAGTCCGCCGCCGAGGCCCTCGGCGAGCTGGACAGGCTGCAGGTCAAGGGGCGTGCCCCGATGACCGGTTTCGACCGCGGGGAGTTCGGCCCCGCCTGGTCCGACGTCGACCACAACGGCTGTGACACCCGCAACGACATCCTCAAGCGCGACCTGAAGGACGAGACCTTCAAGTCGGGCACTCACGACTGCATCGTGCTGACCGGGGTCCTCGACGACCCCTACAGCGGCAAGACCATCAGGTTCGAGCGCGGCCAGAAGACCAGTTCCGCGGTGCAGATCGACCATGTGGTCGCGCTGGCCGACGCCTGGCAGAAGGGCGCGCAGCAGTGGCCGGAGGGCAAGCGCAAGGAACTGGCCAACGACCCGCTGAACCTGCTGGCCGTCGACGGGCCGCTGAACAGTCAGAAGGGCGCCGGTGACGCGGCCACCTGGCTCCCGCCGCGCGGCGCCTACCGGTGCGCCTATGTCTCACGCCAGATCCAGGTGAAGGCCAAGTACGGTCTGTGGGTGACGTCCGCGGAGAAGGACGCCATGCGGAAGATCCTCAACTCCTGCTGACGGCCGCCCACGGTCGCATCCGGTCACGTCGCTCGCTCGTGATGTGACGGTAATAGGATCCGCCTTTGACAAATGGATATAAGGCGGACGTAAAGGATGGGCGATGGGCACTAAGGGACCGGTCGGCAAACGGAGGTCGCTGCGGATCTACCTGATCGCGGTGCCCCTGCTGGTGGTGTGCGCGGTGATCCTCAGCGGCTGTTCGCGGGTGAGCACCCAGCCCGACGAGATGGTCCTGCACTACGCCGGCGGCCTCTTCGAGCCGATCAAGTTCGAGCGTTGTATCAACCCATCGAGCGGCGCGACGCTGCTCGGCCCCGGCGACACCCCCTACTCCTACCCGTTCGGGCAGCGGACCTTCGACTTCTCCGAGGCCAAGGACGCCGAGTCCAAGCCGTTGTCCGTCGTGTCCAAGGACAACGTCGAGATGACGGTGTCCGGGGTCGCGACGTTCACGCTCAACACCGAGTGCAAGACGCTGCAGCGCTTCCACGAGAAGATCGGGCTGAAGTTCCGCGCCTACTACGAGGACGGCCAGTCCGAGGGCTGGGGGCGGATGCTCAACCTGTACATGCGGGTGCCGCTCGACCGTGCGATGGACGCCGCCTCCCAGGAGTTCGAGTGGCGGGGGCTGTTCAACGACCCGAAGGTGAAGCAGGCCTGGGAGGCCAGGGTCGGTGTGCTGGCCAGGCAGTTCATCGAGGAGACGGGCGGCGCCGACTACTTCTGCAACCCCAACTACACCGGCAGCGGCCAGTGCGGTGACATCTCCCTGACCATCCAGAAGCCCGAGCCGCCCGAGGCGCTGGTGAACGCCCTGGCCGACGAGCAGGCCGCCAAGACCGAGAACATCGCCCAGGCGCAGCGCAACGCGAAGGTCCGCACCGAGATGGAGTCCATCAAGGACCTCGTCAAGGTCCTGGGGCCGCAGGGCGCCGTGCTCTGGCAGGCCATCCAGAAGGGCCAGGTCTCGGTGGTCCCGGTCCCCCAGGGCAGCAACCTCAACATCACCCCGCCCGCCCGGTAACCGGCGGGGTCACGCGCCCAGCGCGGTGCCGAAGTCGCGGGCGATCCCCCGCATGCCCTCCGCGAGCTCCTCCCGGTCGAGCGCCTCGATCCGCCCGGCCGGGCCGGAGATCGACATCGCGGCGACCGTGCGCGAGCCGTCGCGCACCCCGACGGCCAGGCAGTGCACGCCGAGCTCCTCCTCGCCCAGGTCCATGGCGTAGCCCCGCTCACGCACCCGCCGCAGCTCCTCCAGCATGCCGGGCAGGTCGACGACCGTGTTGGCGGTGCGCCTGGGCATGCCGGTGCGCCCGACCAGCGCCGCCACCTCGTCGTCGGCGCGGTCGGCCATCAGGACCTTCCCCACCGCCGTGCTGTGCGGCAGCACCCGCCTGCCGACCTCGGCGAACATCCGCAGCCTCCGGGGAGAGGGCACCTGGGCGACGTAGACGACGAAGTCACCTTCGAGCACCGCCAGGTTGGCCGTCTCACCGGACAGTTCGACCATCCTCGTGAGATACGGCTGCGCCAGCGTCGCGACCATGCGCTCGGCGACCCCGCCGAGCCGTACCAGGGCACCGCCGAGCGCGTAGCGGCGGTCGGACTCCTGACGTACGTAACCGCGCGCCAGCAGGGTGCGCAGCAACCGGTGGATCGTCCCGTACGGCAGGCCGGTCCCGGCCGCGATCTCGGAGAGCCCGGCCTCCCCACCCCGTTCGGCGAGCGCCTCAAGCACGTCGAGCGCCCGGTCGACCGACTGCACGGTGCCGCCCGGGGAGGCCGGGGCGGCGGCTCCGTGTCGTGCGTCGCTCATATCCGTTTTGTCCATGCGGTCCGTTCCTGTTCCTTGTTCCCGCGTTCACCACGCCCGGTCCAGTCCGCGCAGGGAGGCGTCAAGCACCTGGGCGACGTGCGCGACAGGGATCGGGTCCATGCCGCGGCGGCGGACGGCCGAGGTGATCTGCAGGGTGCAGCCGGGGTTGGCCGAGACCAGCAGGTCGGCGCCGGTGGCCAGCACCCGTTCCGCCTTGCGGTCGCCGAGGTCGCGCGCGGCCTCGGGCTGCAGGAGATTGTAGGTCCCCGCGGAACCACAGCAGATGGACGATTCGGCGATCTCCACCAGCCTGAGCCCGGGCACGGCCGACAGCAGCGCCCTGGGCTGGGCACGGATTCCCTGGGCGTGCGCCAGATGACAGGCGTCGTGATAGGCCACGGTCAGCGGCAGCGGGTGCCGCCGGGCCACGGGGCCGAGCTCGGCGAGGTACTCCGACAGATCCACGACCCTGACGGCCCCGGCCCGTTCCGGCCCGAGCAGGTCGCCGTACTCCTTCATGGTCGATCCGCAGCCCGCGGCGTTGACCACGACCGTGTCCACTCCCGCGCGCTCGAAGGCCGCCATCGTCCGATCCGCGAGCCGTCCGGCCTGTTCCGGCCGTCCCGAGTGCAGGGACAGGGCCCCGCAGCAGCCCTGCGCGGGCGGGATCACCACCTCGCAGCCCTCCATCGCCAGCACCCTGGCGGTGGCCGCGTTGACCTGGGGGAAGAAGGCGCCCTGGACACAACCGGTGAGCATGCCGACCGTGGCCCTGCGCGGCCCGATCGGCCTGACCCTGTGCGGCAGCCGTACCCGGGCGGGGACCGGGGGCGCCAGCTCGGCCATCGCGGCCAGGGCCGGACTGATCCGCCCCAGCCTCGGGGCGAGCCTGCGGCGCACGCCCGCGGTGAGCCGCAGCGGCAGCCGCATCGCCCGCAGCCGCCGGGGATAGGGGAACAGCCGGAAGACCAGGGCACGCAGCACCCGATCCTGGAGCGGCCTGCGGTGGACCCGTTCGACCTCGGCCCTGGTCTGTTCGATCAGCCGGTCGTACCTCACCCCGGACGGGCAGGCCGTCACGCACGCCATGCACCCGAGGCAGGCGTCGAAGTGCCCGGCCATCTCCGGGGTCAGGGGCGTGCCCTCCACGTGCTGGCCCATGAGGTGGATCCGGCCACGAGGGGAGTCCATCTCCTCGCCCCACAGCACGTAGGTCGGGCACGTCGGCAGGCAGAACCCGCAGTGCACGCAGTCGCCGATCAGCTCAGGGTCCATCTCAGATCCCTCCGACGAACCGGCCGGGGGACATCCTCCGGTCCGGGTCGAACCGCTCCTTGACCCGCCGCATCAACGGCAGCGCGCCGCTCGGCCCCCACCTGTCGATCCCCTCGTCCCGTCCGTACGGCGCGGCGAGGACGACCAGGTGGCCGCCGAGCACGCCGAGCCGGTCGCGTACGGCCGGGACGAACGCCGGGAGCGCCTCCGGCGGTGGGGCGGCCCACAGGACCCCCGAGGCGGCCGAGCCCCGGATCCGGGCGGACGGCTCACACGTCGTGACCGCCCGCAGCGCCCGGCCGACCTCGGCGGGAGGCAGGCGCAGCTCGCACAGCGCCCCGCCGGGGTCACCGGGCAGGGTGTTCCACCAGCCGGGCGCGCCGTTCCCGGTCCACGCAGGACGTCCGCGCGCCAGTTCCCGTACGGCCGTCGCCCGCTCCCCGGCCGCCGTCCCCTCGACGAGGGCCGTGACGAGCGGCCCGTCCCCGTCTCCCGGCCAGTCGACCTCGACGGCGCAGGGTTCGGCCTGCGAGGCGGTCAGGTCGGCCACGAGCCCGTCGAGGGCCGTGAACGGGTCCGGCTCCCGGCCGAGCCAGACGGTGATCCAGCGGCGCTCCGGCGGGGACGGATGGAGGCGGAAGACGGCCTCGGTGACGACCCCGAGCGTGCCGTAGGAGCCGCACAGGAGCTTGCCGAGGTCGTAGCCCGCGACGTTCTTGACGACCCGGCCGCCGGAGGTCGCGGCCGTGCCGTCGGCCAGGACCACGGTGACGCCGATCAGCAGGTCGCGGGCGGTGCCGTACCTGAACCTTCGGGGGCCCGCGACGCCGGTGGCGAGCGTGCCGCCGACGGTTCCCGCGCCGAGCGGGTTGTCCAGGGCAAGTTCCTGGGCGACGCCGGGGAAGGAGGCCAGCGCGCCGAGGGGGAGGCCGGCGCAGACCCTGACGACCAGGTCGCCGGGGGAGTGCTCGACGGTCGTCTCACCGTCGAGGGTCAGACGGCCGGTGCGGAGCAGCAGGTCGCAACGCTCGGGAGGGTTCCCCCAGGCCAGCTTCGTGCCGTCCCCGGCGGGGACGACGGCGAGGTCGTGCCCGGCCGAGACCCGCATCAGCGCGGAGACCTCGGCGGTGGTCCTCGGCAGCGCGACCCAGCGGGGCATGACCCCGGCGACGGCGTCCCCGGGCTCCGCGGGCCGGACCGTCACGCCCGTTCCGCGCAGCGCCTCGAACGGGGCCGTCATCAGAACTGCTCCGCCTGGCCGGACTCGACCAGCGGGTGCGCGCCTTTGCGCACCCCGGGGACCTCGCCGCACAGCCGTGGGGTCGGGAAGATCTTTCCCGGGTTCGACAGGCCCGCCGGGTCGAAGGCACAACGCACCAGCTGCATGGTCGCGAGATCCTCGTCAGAGAACATTTTCGTCATATATCGGGACTTGTCGACGCCTACGCCGTGCTCCCCGGTGATCGAGCCGCCATGCTCGACGCAGAGGTCGAGAATCCTGCCGGAGACCAGCTCGGCACGCTCGGCCGCCCCGGGCTCACCGTCGTCGAACAGCACCAGCGGATGCAGGTTGCCGTCCCCGGCGTGGAAGACGTTGGCCACCCGGATGCCGTGCTCCAGGGAGATGCGGTCGATGGCAGCCAGCACCTCCGGCAGCGCGGTCCTGGGCACCACCCCGTCCTGCACGATGTAGGCCGGGCTGATCCGGCCGACCGCCGCGAAGGCCGACTTGCGGCCCTTCCAGACGGCCGCCCGCTCCGCCGGGTCCGCCGCCGTGCGCAGCTCGAAGGCACCGTTCTCCTCACAGATCCGCCGCACCTCGGCGAACTGGTGCGCGACCTCGGGGGCGGGGCCGTCCAGTTCGACGATGAGCACGGCCCCGGCGCCCTCGGGGTAGGCGCAGGCGACCGCCGCCTCCGCGGCCTCGATCGCCAGGGCGTCCATCATCTCGATCGCCGCGGGCAGGATGCCGCCGCCGATGATCGCCGAGACCGCCCGGCCGCCTCCCTCGACGTCGTCGAAGGCCGCCAGCAGCGTCGTCACGGCCTGCGGGGCCCGTGTCAGCCGGACGGTGACCTTGGTGGTGACGCCCAGCGTGCCCTCCGAGCCGACGAAGGCACCCAGCAGGTCGTAGCCGGGATCGGTGCTCGACAGCTCGACGATGTCGCCGTCCGGGGTGACGACCTCCAGGGCGAGCACGTGGTTGACCGTGAAGCCGTACTTCAGGCAGTGGGCGCCGCCGGAGTTCTCCGCGACGTTGCCGCCGATGGAGCAGACCTGCTGGCTTGAGGGGTCGGGCGCGTAGTAGTAACCCAGGTCGCGGACCGCCTCGGTGATCGCCAGGTTGGTGACCCCGGGCTCGACGACGGCACGCCGGTTCGGCAGGTCGACCGACAGGATCCGCCGCATCCTGGAGGTGACGACGAGCACCCCGTCCGTCCTCGGCAACGCCCCGCCGGACAGGCCGGTCCCCGCGCCCCTGGCCACGAACGGCACGCCGTGGCGGACGCAGACCCGCACCACGGCCGCGACCTGCTCGGCGGTCTCCGGCAGCACGACGACGCCGGGACTCGCGCGATGGTGGGTCAGGCCGTCGCACTCGTAGGTGCGCAGCCGTACGGGATCGGTGATCACCGAGCCGGGGCCGAGGATCTCCAGGAACCGCCGGACCGGTTCGTCGAGGGTCTTCTCCGGCATCGCGCCTCCCTTCCCCTGCGGGGCCCGCCGGTCCCGGGCCCCGCGGTCGCGATCGCCTCAGGGCATGCGGGCGTAGGCGGGCAGCGTCAGGAACTCGGCGAAGTCGTCGTCGAGGGCGACCTCCTTGAACAGGGCGGTCGCCTGGGCGTAGCGCTCGGCGTCGTAGCCGGGCTGCGCGGCGATCCCGGCGAGCTCCTCCTTGATGATCCGCTCGACGAGTTCCCGTGTCACCTGGGCGCCGGTGTCGGCGAGCCGGATGTCGTTGTGGATCCACTGCCAGACCTGGGAACGGGAGATCTCCGCGGTCGCCGCGTCCTCCATCAGGTTGTGGATGGCCACCGCGCCCTGGCCGCCCATCCAGGCCGCGAGGTAGCGCAGCGCCACGTCGACGTTGTTGCGCAACCCGGCCTCGGTGATCTCACCCGGGGTCTTGGAGACCGCGAGCAGGTCGGCGGCCGAGACCGAGACGTCCTCGCGCAGCCGGTCGAGCTGGTTGGGCCGCTCGCCGAGGACGGAGTCGAAGACCTCGCGGCAGACCGGGACCAGGTCGGGGTGGGCCACCCACGAGCCGTCGAACCCGTCGCCCGACTCACGGGTCTTGTCCGCGGTGACCTTCTCCAGCGCGACCTTGTTGACCTCGGGGTCACGGCGGGAGGGGATGAACGCGGCCATGCCGCCGATGGCGTGGGCGCCGCGCCGGTGGCAGGTGCTCACGAGCAGCTCGGTGTAGGCGCGCATGAAGGGGGCGGTCATGGTCACCGCGTTGCGCTCGGGCAGCAGGAACTCCCTGCCCCGGGTGCGGAACTTCTTGATCACGCTGAACAGGTAGTCCCAGCGGCCCGCGTTGAGCCCCGCGGAGTGCTCGCGCAGCTCGTAGAGGATCTCCTCCATCTCGAAGGCGGCCGGGTAGGTCTCGATCAGGACGGTCGCGCGGATCGTGCCCCGCGGGATGCCGAGCAGCTCCTGGGCCCTGACGAAGACGTCGTTCCAGAGGCGGGCCTCCTGGTGCGACTCCATCTTCGGCAGGTAGAAGTAGGGGCCCCTGCCCTTGTCGATCTGCCGCCGCGCCGAGTGGAAGAAGTACAGGCCGAAGTCGACCAGCGAGCCGGAGAACGGCTCACCGTCGAGGGTGAGGTGTTTCTCCTCCAGGTGCCAGCCACGCGGGCGGACCACGATCGTCGCGAGTTCCTCGTCGGGCCTGAGCGCGTAGTCCTTGCCGCCGGCGGAGAAGTCGATGGTCCTGTCGAGCGCGTCACGCAGGTTGAGCTGGCCGTTGACCGTGTTCTCCCAGGTGGGGGCGTTGGCGTCCTCGAAGTCCGCCAGCCAGACCTTGGCCCCCGAGTTCAGCGCGTTGATCGTCATCTTGCGGTCGACGGGGCCGGTGATCTCCACCCTGCGGTCCTCAAGGCCGGGTGCGGGCGGGGCGACCCGCCACTCGGACTCGCGCACGTGCCGCGTCTCCGGCAGGAAGCCGAGGGTGCCGCCCGCGGACAGCTCCGCCTGGCGCGCCTGGCGGGCGCCCAGCAGCTCAAGGCGCCTGGCGCCGAACTCTCGCTGGAGTGTGGCCGTGAAGGCCAGCGCCTCCGGCGTGAGGATCTCGTCGAACCGGTCCGCCGACGGGCCGTGGATCTCAACGCCGTCCATGAGCATCCTTTCCATAGAGTGGAAAAACACTTCTGAATTGTGGAATAGACGCTACTCGATGGTCACCCAGGGGGCAAAGACCGGGGTCCCCGGAGGGACTTGTCGGGGGCTTCCCCGATGGAGAGCGGGCCGTCCTCCCGGAAGAGTTGGACATGTCCCGAACAGGGGTGAACGAGGAAGGTCGGAGATGCTGTCCAAGAGGAAGAACCTGGTCGCCGCGGGGGCGCTCGCCGGGGCGGTCCTGCTGCTGTCCGGCTGCAGGCTGAACGTCGACTTCGGCGACCGGAAGCAGTCCGTCGCCACCTACACCGTCGGTGGCGGCGTCACCGCCCTTGAGGCGTACGCGGAGGTGGGGGACATCGTGATCTCCGAGAGCGGGCAGCGGGAGGTCCGGGTGACCGAGACCCGCCACTGGGGCGGGGACGACAGGAACATCCCGAAGACCGAGCACCCCGTCGCGGGCGGCACGCTCACCCTGCGCTACGACTGCCCGGGCTCCTCGAACTGCTCGGTCGACTACCGGATCGACATCCCCAAGGGGCTCGCCGTCACCCTGGAGTCGACCGCGGGCGACATCACGATGCGCTCACTGACCGGCGAGGTGAACGCGAGCGCGGGCGCAGGCGGCATCGAGGGCAACGATCTGGGAGGAAAGAGCCTCGTCGCGACCACCGGGGCGGGTGAGGTCAGGGTCAGGTTCGCCACGGCCCCCGGCCGCGTGGAGGTCGAGACCGGCACCGGCGACGCGACCGTACGGCTGCCGCAGGGCAGCTACAACGTCACGGCGGACACCGGGGTCGGCGAGGAGGTCGTCAAGGTCACCAACGACCCGGCCTCGCCCAACGGCGTCTCGGTGCGGACCGGCGCCGGGGACGCCAAGGTGCTGCCCGTGTGAGCCACACCGGATAACGGGATGAATACCCGGCCGTCCGCGTGGCACCATCATGGGAAGAGACACCGAGGTTCGGGCGTTCTCCCAGGAGATGACGCATACGAACCACGCACCTGAACGGAGCGACAACATAGACATTCGTGAGCCGCTGGAGATCGACCGATTCGACGACCTGCCGGAGATCGGCGAGATGGACCTGGCAGAGCGCCAGGCACTGCGCAGGGTCGCGGGGCTCTCGACGGAGCTTGAGGACGTCACCGAGGTCGAGTACCGCCGGCTGCGACTTGAACGAGTCGTCCTGGTCGGCGTCTGGACCTCGGGCACGGCGGCCGACGCCGAGAACTCCCTCCTGGAGCTGAAGCTCCTGGCCGAGACCGCCGGGTCGGAGGTCCTGGAAGGGCTGATCCAGCGCCGCCAGAAGCCCGACACCGCCACCTACATCGGCTCGGGCAAGGCGCAGGAACTCGCCGACATCGTCGCGGCGACCGGAGCCGACACCGTGGTGTGCGACGGAGAGCTGAGCCCCGGCCAGCTCCGTCAGCTTGAGGAGGTCGTCAAGGTCAAGGTCATCGACCGGACCATGCTGATCCTCGACATCTTCGCCCAGCACGCCAAGAGCCGCGAGGGCAAGGCGCAGGTCGAGCTGGCCCAGCTCAACTACCTGCTGCCGCGCCTGCGAGGCTGGGGTGGCAACCTGTCCCGCCAGGTCGGCGGACGCGCCGCGGGCGGCGTCGGCATCGGCGGCCGAGGCCCCGGTGAGACCAAGATCGAACTGGACCGCAGGCGCATCCGCGAGCGGATGGCCAAACTGCGCCGTCAGATCGCGGAGATGACCACCGCCAGAGAGACCAAGCGGGCGCGGAGGCTGTCGCGCGAGGTGCCCGCGGTGGCCATCGCCGGATACACCAACGCGGGCAAGTCCTCGCTGCTGAACCGGCTCACCAGCGCCGGTGTGCTGGTCGAGGACGCCCTGTTCGCCACGCTGGACCCGACGGTCCGCAGGGCGCACACGCCGGACGGCAGGCTGTTCACGCTGGCCGACACCGTCGGGTTCGTCCGGCACCTGCCGCACCAGCTGGTCGAGGCCTTCCGCTCGACGCTTGAGGAGATCGGCGACGCCGACCTGATCCTGCACGTGGTCGACGGCTCGCACCCCGACCCGGAGTCGCAGCTGGCGGCCGTGCGGGAGGTGGTCTCCGAGATCGAGGGCGCCCGCGACATCCCGGAGATCGTCGTCGTCAACAAGGCCGACGTCGCCGACCCCGTGGTGCTGGCCCAGCTGGAGGCCAGGGAGAAGCCCATCGTCGTGGTCTCGGCCCGCACCGGCGCCGGGATCGACGAGCTGATGGCGCTGATCGAGCGGGAGATGCCCCGTTTCGACCAGGAGGTCAGACTGCTGGTGCCGTACCAGCGGGGAGACCTGATCTCCAGGGCGCACAAGGAGGGCGAGGTGCTGGGCATCGAGCACACCGGTGACGGCACGATCCTGCACGCCAGGGTCCTGCCCTCGCTCTTCGCCGAGCTGGAGCGGACCGCCAAGCCGGTCGAGACCGTCTGAGAGAGACCCTGAGCCCCGTCCCGCCGTTCCCCGGCGGGGCGGGGCTCTCTCACTCCGTGCCGCGCCGGAAGACCACCAGCGCCACGTCGTCCTCCCGGGCGCCGAACCGCCTGATCAGCCGTTCGCAGAACAGTTCGAGGTCGTCCTCGACCGTGTCCGCCAGCTGCCGTACGATCTCCAGGCTCTCGTCGAGGAGCTTGTCGCGGTCCTCGACCAGGCCGTCGGTGAACATCAGCACCGCCCCGCCCTCGGGAACGACCAGCCGGTCGACCCGGTAGGTCTCCTCGGCCACGCCGAGCAGGAGATTGCCCAGGCGGTCGTAGCGGGCCCGGCCGTCACCGATGAGCAACGGGGGGATGTGGCCCGCGTTGGCGACCTCCATGCACCCGGTCGCCGGGTCGATCAGCGTCAGGCACACGGTCGCGGTCATGCCCGGGTGATAACGCCGTAGCACGTCGTTGAGCAGTCCCATGGACGCGCCCAGGTCGACGGTGCCGATGAGCGAGGCCCGCAGCGCGTGACGCAGCTCCGCCATGACCGTCGCGGCCAGCAGGGAGTGCCCCTGGACGTCCCCGATCGCGATGAGCACGCGTTCACCGAGCCGCAGGACCTCGTAGAAGTCGCCGCCGACCTCCACGTTGTCCACCGCGGGCTGGTAACGCCAGCTGATCTCCAGACCGGGCACCTCGGGAATCCTGGCGGGCAGCAGGCTGCGCTGCAGGGTGAGGGCTATCGCGTGCTCCTCGGCGTAGGCGCGCAGCGCGTCGAGCGCCAGGGCCAGCGCCTGGCCGAGCTGCCGCAGGACGTTCGACTCGTCCTGGCCCAGCTCCGGCGTCGCCTCGACGCCGAGGAAGACCGGCGGCCTGCCCCCCTTCGTACGGCAGAGCACCCCCCGCACGTCGCCCTTGAGGTCCGCGTCGGGGATCAGCCGCAGCCAGTCGCTCGCCAGGACGGTGAAGACCCGGGTTCCCGCCGCGTTGCCCAGCGACATGGCGTCCAGCGCGGGCAGGGTCGTCGCGGTCACGTTCCGGGAGACGGCGCAGCCAGGAGGCAGCGCGGTGTATCTGCGGACGCGCCCGTCGGGCGGCAACGCCAGAGCGCCCGCCTGCCTGCCGAGGATCCTTGAGGTGCCCTCGACGGCCGTGACGAGGAGTTCGTCGAAGGTGTCCGCCGAGTTCATCGCGAGGGTGACCTCGGTGAGCGCGGCCAGCCGTTCGGCGATCCGCTCGGCCCGCTGCCTGGCTCGGTAGTAGCGCAGCGTCGCCTCGACCGTCGCGGCGAACTCGTCGGGTTCGACCGGCTCGGCCAGATAGGCGTCCGCCCCCCGTTCGAGCCCGTGCGCCCGGTCGGCCGGGGTGATCGCCGCCCCGGAGATCTGGACGACCGGGATCGAGGCGGTCACCGGATCGGCCTTGATCTGCTCGCACACCTCGTGCCCGCTGATGTCGGGCAGCCGTACGTCGAGGACGACCAGGTCGGGCCGAAGCTCCCTGACCTTGGCGAGCGCCTCGACGCCGCCCGTCGCCTGCAGTACCTCGTGTCCCGCGCGCCGCAGCCAGCTCGACAGGATGTACAGCTTGGTCGGGGTGTCGTCGACGACGAGCACCCTCGCCTGCGCCTGGTTCACCGTGCCTCCGCCTGCTCCAGGGCGTGGCGCAGGGCCGCGAGCAGGCTGTCCCTGCGCAGACCCTGCTTGGGGACGACCGCGCTCGCCTCCTGCGGGTACTGGTGCGAGCCCGCCGCGGTGACCACGACGACCGGCACCCGCCGCAGCCGCTCGTCCCGCGCCATCCGCTGCAGCAGGGCCCCGCCGTCCAGCCTGGGCATGAGAAGGTCGACCAGGGCGATGTCCGGCGGGTTCGCCGCCATCGTCTCCAACGCCACCAGGCCGTCGGCGGCCTCGTCGACGTGCGCGGCGACCCCGGAGAGCATCCGCCGTACGGTCGCGCGGAACTCCGCGTCGTCGTCGGCGACGAGCACCCGCCCGACGGAGGGCATTGCGTCGTCGCGGCTGGGCAGCCTGAGCGTGACCGTCGTCCCCGCACCCGCCACACTGGACAGCCTGAGCGTGCCGCCCATCGCCTCGGCCAGCCTGCGGGCGTACGGCAGGCCGAGCCCGGTGCCCTTCGTCCTGACCTGGATCGGCCCCGGCACCTGGTAGAACTCCTCGAAGACACGCTCCTGGTGCTCCTCGGGAACGCCGATCCCGGTGTCGGTGACCAGCAGGACGACCTCGTGGGTCGCGGCGTCGAAGCTCACGTCGAGCGTGACCTCGCCCTCCTCGGTGAACTTCAGCGCGTTGGACAGCAGGTTGCGCAGCACCCGGGTGAGCATCGTCTCGTCGACGAGCATCTCCCGCGCGTCGTGCGCGATCCGCGTCGTCAGGCGCACCCGGTTGCCGCCGGTCGGGCGCAGTGACATGCGCAGCCGTTCGGCCAGGGCGACCAGGTCCACCTGGGACGGTTGCGGGTCCAGCCGTCCCGCCTGCGCCTTGGCCATGTCGAGCAGCTCGCTCACCAGGTTGAGGAGCGTCTCCGCCGAGGAGCCGATGAGCTGGATCTGGTGGAGCTGCTCGTCGGCCAGCGGCTCCCCGCCGGGGCCGACCAGGAGCCGTACCAGGCCGATGATCGAGTTGAGCGGGGTGCGCAGTTCGTGGCTGACCGTGGCCCAGAACCGGTCCTTGGCGGTGCTCGCCTCCCTGAGCTGGGCGGACTTCTCATCCAGCTCGGCGTAGAGCGCGACGACGCCGCGGTTGGTCTCCTCAAGCTCCTCGGAGAGCTGGTTGTACAGCGCGAGCACACCCTGGTTGGTCTCCTGCAGCTCGGCGTTGAGCTGGATGACCTCCTCCAGGGTCGCGGCCAGCTCGTGGTTCTGCTGGCGCAGCTCGTCCAGGGCGGTCGTGGGGGTCAGCTTCGCGAGCCTGGCGCGTATCTCCTCGACCGACGGCCTCGGCCGGCCCGGAGGAAGCCGTTTGAGCATGCTTATCGTTCCCCTGGCGGGACTCAGCTCGATCGCGTCGACGAGACGCCCCGCCAGCGTCACACCGTCCGCCGTCTGGACGGCGGCCTGCTCGGGCAGGCCGATCCTGACGACCAGGCTGTCCTGCCCCAGAAGGAAGGTGGCGAACGTCTCCGTCGTCTCGCCCAGCACCTCGCGGCCGATCTCACTCAGCGCCGTGGCCATGCGGATCTGGTCCTGGGTCTCAAGGCCCACGGCCTCGGCGACGTCGCGGCCGAGCTTGCGCATGGCGAACACGTCCCGCTCGTCGCGGACGGGGACGCTGATCAGCTCCTCGCCGTCGGGTACCGAGCCCCCGCGGTTCACAGAGCGGGCCTCACGGCCACCACGCAGGCGTCGTCCCTGCGCGTGCCCGCGTCCCTCAGCAGCGTGGCGGCGACCACCGAGGGGGCCCGGGTGGCGAGCCCCGGGTAGGCGGAGATGTCCCAGCGGTCGGACAGGCCGTCCGAGTGGAGCACGACCACGCTGTGCGGCGGCGCGGTGTACTCGTACTGGCGCAGGGTCCTGGCCTGGTGGCCCGCGATCCCCGGCACCGAGATCATGCCCTGCCTGCCGTCGTGGCCCGCGATCCAGGCGGAGACGTTGCCCAGGCCCGCGAAGCCGACCGTGCCCGTGACCCGGTCGACGCGGGCGACGGCGACGGCGCCGCCCCTGGTCTGGCCGAGCCCCCGGTGGAGGCGTTCCAGGATGTCCCCGGGCGCCAGGGCGGCGTGTTCCGTGAACAGCCGTACGGCCTTCCGCGAGGCGTGGGCGGCGGCGGGGCCGTGGCCGAGGCCGTCGCAGAGCATCACGGTCACCGAGGTGCCCGAGTCCGAGGCCGCGAACGCGTCACCGCAGACGCTCTCCTCGCCGATCGGGCGCGTCACGCCGCTGACCCGGCAGGCAGGCTTGGGGCTCTGACGTGCGGTGAAGTACATGCCGAGCACAGTGCCCCGTCCCGGTACCGAGTGAACCTCGTAGCCGGTGGCCATCCGCGCGATGCCGCCCATGCCGATGCCGAGGGTTCCCGCCGTCGAGTAGCCGTCGCGCAGGGCGCGGGCGACGTCGCGCATCCCCGGCCCCCGGTCCACGGCGACGACCTCGACCGCCGAGCCGAGCTCGGGGTGGGGACGGATCAGCATGGTGCCCTCGACCGCGTGCTTGACCAGGTTGGAGGCCGCCTCGCTCACAGCCACGGCGACCCGTCCGGTGTCCTCCTCGTCGAACCCCCGGTTCTCGGCGAGCACGACCGCGGCGCGGCGCAGGGAACCGATGGCGCTGGCGTCCTCGGCCCTGGCCCACACGTCGTCTTGGGAGACGATCACCTCGCCCATTTCGTCACCGTGATGAGCGTGCCCTCTCCTGGAGCCGACTTCAGGTCGAACTCGTCGACCAGCCTGCGGGAGCCGCTGAGCCCGAGCCCGAGGCCGCCGCCGGTGGTCCATCCGTCGGTGAGGGCCTGCTCGATGTCCGGAATGCCGGGACCCTCGTCGCTGAAGGTCAGGCGCAGCCCCTTGCGTAGACCGTTGTGCACGATCTCGACGCGGACCCGGCCGCCGCCCGCGTAGACCAGCGCGTTGCGGGCCAGCTCGCTGGCCGCGGTCACGACCTTGGTCTGGTCGACGAGGGACAACCCCACGTCCACGGCCACGGTCCTGACGTGCTGGCGTACCAGGACGACGTCGCTGTTGCCGTTGACGGGCAGTTCTGCGGGGGTGGTCACCGGGCAGCCGTGGCGATCTGGGCGCCTTCGAGATGGTTCAGCAGCGCGACACCCTTCTCAAGGTTCAGCGCGGTGCGCACGCCACCGAGGGAAAGCCCGAGCTCCACGAGGGTGATCGCCACCGCGGGACGCATCCCGACGACCACCGTCTCGGCGTCGAGCATGCGGGAGATCGCCGCGATGGTCGCCAGCATGCGCCCGATGAACGAGTCGACGATCTCGACGGCGGTGATGTCGATGATCACTCCTCGGGCCCCCGTCGCGACGACCTTGTCGGCCAGGTCCTCCTGCAGGGCCAGGACGCCCTGGTCCTGCAGGTCGATCTGGATGGAGACGATCAGGATGTCTCCGAGCTTGAGGATGGGGACGCGGTCCATCATCCCTCCTCGGTCCGTACGGCGACGCGGGTCTTCCTGCTGGCGAACTCCACGCCACTGCGCCGCAGCGCGTGCGCCAGGGCGTCGGCGAGGGAGGCCTTGGTCACGATGTCACCGAACTCGATGCCCAGGGTGACGATGGTGTGGGCGATCTGCGGGCGGATGCCGGAGATCACACACTCCGCGCCCATCAACCGCGCCGCGACCACGGTCTTGAGGAGGTGCTGGGCGACCTGGGTGTCCACCGCGGGCACACCGGTGATGTCGATGACGGCGTGTTCGGAGCCGGTGTCGACCAGCGTCTGCAGCAGCTTCTCCATCACCACCTGGGTCCTGGCCGAGTCGAGCGTGCCGACCAGCGGCACCGCGACGATGCCCTCCCAGAGCTTGACCACCGGGGTGGACAGTTCGAGGAGCTGCTCCGCCTGGTCGACGATCACCTTCTCCCTGGCGGCGGCGTAGTTCTCTATGGTGAACAGCCCCAGGTCGTCGATGAGCCGGGAGAACCAGATGAACCCCCGCAGGGCCTCGGGGGAACCGTCCGCCTCCACGCTCTCGTAGACCGCCTCCTTCAGGCCGAACACCACGACGGCGGTCTCCGAGGGCGTGAAGCCCTGGCGGGCGCGGCTGCGGGACAGCTCGGCGAGCAGGCCGTGCAGGTCGCTGGAGCCGCCCTCCTCACCGAGTGACCGCCGTAGCGCCTGGAGCAACTCGTGCAGCTGTCCCCTCAGGGCGGCACGGTCCACGTTGCCCGCCGAGGAGGAACCCGCTATTTCCTGCCAGCGCCGGAGAACGTCCTCCTCGTTGTCCTGCAGCAGCTGTTCTATGCGACGCCGACCGGCGTCTGCGGAGACGGACAAGATGACTCCCATGCGTACGGCTGACAGACGGCTCGCACGAAAGGCTACATGGCATGTCCGTTTTGGAAGCCGGGCAGAGGTTCCCCCGGCATGGTCCGCCGGTCCGGCGAGGGGCTTCGCGCCGGTGCGTGACTCGCGGACGTTCGAGAGGTGTGATACCGAGACCTGGTTCCAACAGCCTAGATAGATGGCTTGTCCTATTTCAATGGAAAAGCTTGCCTTGATGGGGCTTTGTGGGGTGCACTATTGGTCTCTGAAAATCGTACAAAAGCCCCAAAGGCGACAGTGGTCGGGCAAGGTTTGGATTGCTACCATAAGGCAAATCCAGCGGAGAGCTGGGGTGCAAGTTGCCTCGGTGACCGCTGTTACGGATGGATGAGAAGTGGCTTGAGCTGCGCAGATGCGTTCAGGTCGCACGGGGCCGTGCAGCCGGTGGTTCGGGTGTGGCCACGGTGAAGCGGTGGTTCTTCCCAATTAGCCTGTACAGCGAGCTCACTTGTGAAATAACGTAACTGAACTGAAATCGCCTGATCATGATCTCGGCGATACTGTCGCCGCACAACGATATGCGGATGAGAGCAGGAGACCCCCGATGTCGTCCGGACTCACAGCGAACCCAGCAGGCATGACGCTCCGCGTCCGCCAGGCCGGTTTGCCGTCTCCGGAAACGGCGTCCCTCCCGATGTCCTTCCCTGCGTGCAAGGCTGTGATGCGATGACGGTCCGCCTTCTGACCAACATCGGCCGGCTCTGGACCGGTAACGATGTGTGCAGCAATGCCGCGATCCTGGTGCACAACGACCGGATCGCCTGGGTCGGGCGAGCCGCGGACCTGCCACAGAGCGTTCCCGGGGTGGTCGACGACATCGTCGACGTCGACCACGTCGAGAACCTTGGCGGTGCGCTGGTCACACCCGGCTTGATCGACGCCCACACCCACCCGGTGTACGCGGGCAACCGCTACGCCGAGATGGCCATGCGCTCCGGCGGCTCCAGCTCCTCGGCGATCACCGCGGCCGGCGGCGGCATCGGCTCGACCGTCACGGTGACCCGCGGCACCGACCCCTGGACCCTGTGCAACGGCGTCCGCGAACGCCTGCGCGAGTGGCTGCTCGCCGGCACCACGACCGTCGAGGCCAAGACCGGTTACCACCTCACCCGCGACGGCGAGCTCGCCGACGTGCGGCTGCTGCGCGAGCTTGAGAAGGAACCGATGATGCCGCGCGTGCACGTCACCTTCCTCGCCGCGCACGTCGTCCCGCCGGAGTACTTCGGCCGTCAGCGTGACTACGTCGAAGCGGTGGGCGCCTGGTGCGCCGACGCGGCGGCGGCCGGTGCCGACAGCGTCGACGTCTACTGCGACGAGGGGCACTTCACCACCGACGAGGCCCGCTGGGTCCTGGCGTCCGGCCGCAACGTCGGTCTGCTGCCGCGCGTGCACGCCGGGGCCTACAGCCGTCGCGGCGCGGTCCAGCTCGCCGCCGAACTCGGCTGCGCCTCGGCCGACCTGCTGCACCACACCTCCGACGAGGACATCTCGATCCTGTCCCGCTACGGTGTCCCCGCCGTGGTCTGCCCGGGAACCGCGCTCCAGCGCGGCAGTCTGCCGCCGGTCAGGCGCATGCTCGCCCAGGGCGTCACCGTCGCGCTCGGCAGCGACCACAACCCCGGGCACTGCGGGATCACCTCGATGGCCCTGGTCATCAGTCTCGCGGTGGCGGCCTTCGGGATGAGCGTCAACGACGCGCTGCGCGCGGCGACGCTCGGTGGCGCGACCGTGCTCGGCGTCCCCGACCGCGGCGTCCTCGCCCCCGGCAGACTGGCCGACATCGTCCAGTGGGACGCCGACCACGAGGGTGCCTTCGCCTGGGCGTTCGGCCTCAAGCCGCGCCGGGTCTGACGCGGCGGCACCCCCGTCCAGTAGGTCTTCCCCCGGCCCCCGGCACCTGCCGGGCGGCCGGGGTCACCGGTGACCTCCCGCGCCTCTTCCCATGGGGCGTGTTTCCCGTGCTCCCCCCCGTAGACCCCCACGGGGGGACGGCGTCGCGCGACTCAAGGGTTTTCCACAGGCGGTTCGTGAGACGTGGGGTTTTCCCCAGAACCGCGTTCGGTGGCCGGAGGGGCCACGGCGCCGCCGTACCGTCCTGGGCGTGCGGACAACAGATCAGGCCACCGAGCGGTTCACGGCAGGGGCACGGCTACGGCTTCTGACGGTCTCGGGCCCTCGCGAACCGGCCACCTTCCCCTCGCTTGCGGGGCGTCCCGGGAGCCGTGAGGCCCTGTTCCCCGAAGCCGGGGGCGGGACGGGGCCGTCATACGCCGGGGTGGCCTTCGGGGACGACCCGCCTTCCGCGGGCGGAGACGGCGAAGCCGCTCCGGACGGCGGTCCCAGGGGCGGAGGCGGTCCTGCGAACTGGTTGCGGTCGGCCCCGGTGCCGCCGTTCCCACCCTCCTTCGAGGCCCTCCGTACGGCCGTCGCAGCCCAGGGGCCGGTGCTCGGGCTCAGCCGTTCCGGGCTGCGAGCCCTCGTGCTCGTCGCGATCGTCGCCGCCGCGGTCGCGGGCGTCCACCTGTGGCTGTCCCGGCCGGAGTCGGAGCCCCTCGCGCCGCCCACACCGATCGCCGGTCCGTCCCCGGCCTCTCAGGAAACGGTGTCCCGTCCGCCCTCCGCACCGCTCACGACGGCGGTCCGGGCCGGGACCGGCCCTCCGGGGGTCCCCGAGGTCACCGTTCATGTCACCGGCAAGGTCCGTCGCCCAGGAGTGGTCACCCTGCCCGGCGGCTCCCGCGTCACCGACGCGCTCCGGGCTGTGGGAGGCGTGCGCGGAGGCGCTTCCTCGGGCTCCCTCAACCTCGCGCGCAGGCTGGTCGACGGAGAGCAGATCGTCGTCGGAGCGCCCAGGGCTCCGGGGGCCGTCGGCGCGATCGCGCCCGTCCCCGCCGACCCGGCGGCCGTCGTCCTCGACCTCAACTCCGCGACCCCGCAGCAACTGGAACAGCTACCCGGGGTCGGTGAGGTGCTGGCCCAGCGCATCGTCGAGTACCGCGACGGCCACGGGGGTTTCCGGGGGGTCGAGCAACTACGCGAGATCAGCGGCATCGGCGATCGGAAGTACGCCGACCTGAAGGACAGGGTCCACGTATGACCTGGTTGACCGGGCAGGCCGCGAACCTCGGTCAGGACACAGGCCAGGACACACCCGCGCGGGCGCACACCCTGCATCTGGTCCTGCCCGCCCTCGCCTCGTGGATGGCCGCTCTCGTGCTCGTGGGCTGCCCCGCGTCCATCGGGGCCTGCGCGGCTCTGACCGCCCTCGGCGGCGCGCTCCTGACGGCGGTGGCGATCCGCGCCCGGGGCCGTACGGCCTGGCGTGGGGTGGCACTCGCCGTGCTGGTGTGCGTGGCGGCAGCAGCCGGTGTGGTCGCCTTCCACGTGCACGCGGCCGATACGGGGCCGGTGGCCGAGCTGGCCCGGCGGCGGGTCTCGGCGACGTTCGAGGCGGTGGTGACGGACGACCCCCGGGAACGCGCCCAGCGTGGCGGCCTCTCCCGCAGGAGCGGCTTCGTGGTGCCCGCACGTGTCGAGGTGGTCAGGCAGACGTCCGGCACGGCGGGAGAACCGGGAGGTGCGGTGAGGCTGCGAGCCTCGGTCATCTTGCTGGCCACGGGAGAGGAGTGGCGTTCCCTGTTGCCCAGCCAGCGCGTAGCCGTACAAGGGCGGTTCGGGCCCGCGGAGCCCGGAGAACTGCTCGCCGCGGTGGTGCTGGTGCGGGGGCCGCCCCGGGTGCTGAGCGGGCCGTCGTGGGTCCAGCGCGTCGCCGGAGCGCTCCGTGCGGGGTTGCGTGAGGCCTCCGCGGTGCTTCCTCAGGGCCAGCGCGGCCTGCTGCCCGCACTGGTCGTCGGTGACATGTCCCAGATGGACGAACAGGTGAAGGCCGACTTCAAGCAGGCCGGCCTCAGCCATCTGACGGCCGTGTCCGGGGCCAACCTCGCAGTCGTGGCCGGGGCGGCCGTCGCGCTGGCCAGGATCATGGGCCTGCGTCTTCCGCTCAGGGCGGCGCTCGCCGTTCTCGCCATGGTCTTCTTCGCCGTCGTCGCCCGGCCTTCGCCCAGTGTGCTCCGTGCGCTGCTCATGGGCGGCGTCACCGCCCTGGCACTCGGTACGGGCCGCGCACGCGACGGCTTCGCGGCCCTGTCGGTGACCGTTCTGGGGCTGATCCTCTTCGACCCCGGCCTCGCGCGCTCCTACGGCTTCGCCCTGTCGGTCTTCGCGACCGGCGGCATCCTGGTGCTCGCGCCGCGCTGGCGGGACCGGCTCGCCGGGCGACTGCCCCGCTGGGCCGCGGAGGCGGTCGCCGTGCCCGCGGCGGCACAGGCAGCGGTCACCCCGGTGCTGGTCCTGATGTCAGGGCAGATCGCCCCGGTCGCCGTCCCCGCGAACCTGCTCGCGGGGCCCGCCGTGGCACCCGCGACGCTGCTCGGGTTCGCCGCCTCGCTGACCGCGCCGCTGCACATGGGCGCCGCGCGGTTACTGGCCCGCCCCGCGGGTCTGGCCACCGGGTGGATCGTCGGTGTGGCGGAACGCGCGGCGGGCCTTCCCCTGGCGGTGTTCCCATGGCCCGGTGGCCTCGCCGGACTGGCCGCGCTGCTGGTGGCCGCGTCGCTCGCCGTGCTGGCGCTGCGGCGCCGGTGGTCACGCCGGGTGGTCGCCGCGGTGGCCGTCGGGGTGCTCCTCGCCGTCGTCGTGGCCGGATCGGTCGTGACCCGTCGTTCCTCCGGAGGCTGGCTGCTGGTCGCGTGCGATGTGGGCCAGGGTGACGCGCTGCTGGTCGCCGCGGGTCCCGGTCGCGCCGTGGTGGTCGACACGGGGCCGGATCCCGTGCGGATGGACCGCTGCCTGAGGTCCATGGGGGTCAGGCAGGTCCCGCTCGTCGTCCTCACCCACCCGCACTTCGACCACGTCGGCGGCCTGGACGGGGTCTTCCGCGGCCGGCCGGTCGGAGCGGTCGTGGTCACCCCGCGCGATGTGGCCGAGCGCGAGAGCGTCCGGCTGAGCGCGGACCTGACCCGCCGGGGAGTCGCCGAGTGGACGGTGCAGCCGGGGACGCGGTGGCGCTTCGGCCCCTCGGAGCTCACGGTCCTCGCACCGTGGGACGGGACGTCCCCGCCAGGGGGAGGGGAGGGCACGACCATAAACAACGCCAGCGTCGTGCTGCACGTGCGCTGGGCGGCCGGTACCGCGTTGCTCAGCGGGGACGTCGAGACCGAGGCGCAGGCCGAGCTGCTCAGGAGAGGCCTGCCGCGGGCTGACATCCTCAAGGTCCCCCACCATGGTTCGGCGAGATATGACCCCGGCTTTCTCGCGGCCACCGGTGCTCGCGCGGCACTGATCAGCGTGGGTGCGGGCAACGACTACGGCCACCCGGCTCCCTCCACCGTCACCGGGCTGCTGGCGCTCGGTATGCGGGTCTATCGGACGGACCTGTCAGGCACGCTGACCGTGGTCGCACGGGAGGCGGGACTGGCCGTCGTCAGAGAGAGGTGACGTCTCTGGACGACCTTCGGCCCGGATACTCCCGGAGGAGTCGGGCGCCTTCGGGCGGATGCCGACGTCTTCGAGGAATCCCGGTGCTCTGGGACGTTCCCCGAGGCCTCGGCCGCCCTGGGACGGCCTGGACGCCGTCGGGCGGCCCGGCGTCTTGGGCGGCTTGAGTGCTCTCGGTGTCCATGGACGCCGATCGACGTGCCCGGCGGAGAGTTAGGCTTTGCTTCATGATCAAAACATGGGACGCCACGGCACCGGGGGTGATGAGACTGCCGTCGGGGCGGCTCGTCCGGGGCCGGGGCCTTCGGTACCCGCTTCCCGAGGGGGAAAGACCCGTCTTCGCGCTCTACCTTCTGGGACGACGGCCTCCCGCCGTCAGCTGGGAGCACCGCTGGCTCCGCTGGCCCGACTTCTGGCTTCCGTCCGACCGGACGGAGGCCGTCGAGGCGCTGCGCGAGGTCTGGGAACGTGCCGGAAGTGAGCGGGTCGAGGTCGCCTGCGGCGGTGGGCGTGGCCGTACGGGCACGGCTCTGGCCTGTGTCGCGGTGCTGGACGGGGTTCCGGCCCCGGAGGCGGTCGCCTACGTTCGTGAGCACTACGCCGCAGGGGCCGTCGAGACGCCCTGGCAGCGCCGCTACGTGGCCCGATTCCCATGACGACGGGAAACGACGGTCTTCCGGCCTGGCCGCTACCGGACGCGCCTGAGGACCTTGTCGTTCACGAAGGGCAGTTCCACCGGGTGATCGTCGGCGCGGACCGGGTCGTGTGCCTGCCGCGCACCAGGGCGGCGGCCTCCCGGCTGCCCCGGCGCGTGGAGGTGCTGCGGCTGCTCGCGGAACTCGACCTCGGGTTCGCCACGCCCTCGCCCCTGTTCGAACACGGCACCCGGTACACGGACGGGCGATCGGCCCCCGGGGGTGACGCCGGGGACGCGCTTCTCGGACACGGCACCGGAGACGTGGACGGATGGCCCTTTCTCGTCCTCAGCCGTGTTCCCGGGGCTCCGCTCGAGGTGAACACGCTCAAAGACCCCGCCGTGGCCGAGGCCGTGGCGGCACGGTACGTCACGCTGCTGGCCTCACTGGCCGGGGCGGGTTCGGACGAGAGGGCGCGGGCCGCCCTGACGGCGCCCCGGGACCGCTGGCGGTGTTTCGCGCAGGATGTCAGGAGTGAGCTGTTCGGGCTCATGTCGCAGGACGGGAGGCGGCGGGCAGACCGGGAACTCGTGGCCCTCGACGACCTTCCGCATCTCACCGACGCGCTGGTGCACGGCGACCTCGGTGTGGAGAACGTCCTGTGGGAGATCGTCGATGGACGGCCCCGGCTCGGCGGGGTGGTCGACTGGGACGAGGTCACGATCGGAGACCAGGCCGAGGACCTGGCGGCGATCGGCGCCGGTCACGGCGGGGCCTTCCTGAGACGGGTGTTCGCCCTCGGCGGCTGGTCCGGTGACACGGCGGCCCGTGTCACCGTGATCGGCCGGACCTTCGCCCTGCAGCAGGCCCTGTCCGCCTTCCGGGACGAGGACGAGGAAGAACTGGCGGACGGCCTGTCCGCCTACCGTTGAGCCCGCCGGGTCTCCGGGTCAGACCGGGACCGCGGTCTCAAGGGGACGGTGGAACTCGGTGTCGATGTCGGCGGCGTAGAGGGAACGGCCGCAGGGGGAGCAGCGATACATGATCGGCCCCTCGTCGAGGGCCGTGCCGCAGTGCGGACAGGTGTGACGGCTGACGGTGGAATTCATTGGGAATCTCTCCTCTGTTCACCTGGAGTGTGCCGTACGTCGCCTGCGGATCGGTTGCGAATCGCTTGTCGATCGATACTCGGGTTTGTTCGCCTCGGGCGGCGCGGGTCGCCGGAGAGGGGGCCGAGGCGCCGCACACGTGGCACAGGCCGAATCTCCGGCACTCATGCCGGGGAGCGCGTCAATCGACTGGCCGCACGTGGCATGCTGCTGGACATGGCGGCGACCAACCCAGCACCGGTGACCCTGGTAGTCGGAGACGAGGAACTCCTCGCGGACCGCGCGGTCGGCGAGGTGGTCGCCGCGGCGCGGGCGTCCGACGCGGGGGCCGAGGTCCACGACCTGGTCGGCGGGAAGGTACAGCCGGGGGAGCTGACCCAGCTGACCTCGCCGTCACTGTTCGGCGACAGGTCGGTGGTGGTGATCCGCTCCGCGCAGGACCTCGTCAAGGAGGTGATCGCGGAGATCGTCTCCTACACCGCGAACCCGTCTGAGGACACCGTGCTGGTCCTGGTCCACCCCGGCGGGGTCAAGGGCAAGGCACTGGTCGACGGCGTCAAGAAGGCCGGTGCCCACGTGGTCACCGTGGCCAAGGTCACCAAGCCGGCGGAACGGCTCGCCTTCGTCAAGGCGGAGCTGAGGCGGGCGGGGCGCACCATCGGCGGCGACGCGGCGGCCGCGCTGCTCGACGCGGTGGGGAACGATCTGCGGGAACTCGCCGCAGCCTGCAACCAGCTCGCCTTCGACACGCCGGGCAAGACCATCGACGAGGCGGCCGTCGCCCGCTATCACCGGGGGCGGGCCGAGGTCAGCGGATTCACCGTCGCGGACTCCGCCGTCGAGGGGCGCCTGGGTGACGCCCTTGAGCAGTTGCGCTGGGCGCTGGCCACCGGCACGGCGCCCGTTCTGCTGGTGAGCGCGCTCGCCGGAGGCCTGCGTTCGCTGGCGAAGGTCGGCGGGGCGCCGCGCAACATGCGTGGCGGGCAGCTCGCCAGTCACCTCGGCATGCCTCCCTGGAAGGTCGACCGGGTACAGCGGCAGCTGAACGGCTGGGGTCCTGAGGGGATCGCCCGCGCCCTTCAGGCGACCGCGACGGCCGACGAACAGGTCAAGGGTGGCGGCGCCGATCCCGCCTACGCGCTTGAGCACATGGTGCAGATCGTCGTCGCCAGCCGTACCGGCCGTTAGCCCGCGTCGGGGGTCGAGGAGAGGCGGGCGCGGCGGAACGCCGGGAGCTGGCCCGCGACCGTCGCGGCCAGCGCCAGGAAGAAACCGGTCAGCTGGAGCGGGCTCAGCGACTGGTTCAAGACGATCCAACCGGCCAGGGCGGCGGTGAGCGGGCTGAGGGTGCCCAGCAGGGAGACCTGCGGGGGCGCCAGACGGCCGACCCCGCGAAACCACAGACTGTAGGCGGCGGCCGTACCGACGAGGCCCAGCCAGGCGTAGCCGGCGACGGCGGCGCCGTCCAGCGTGGGAGGCGGCCCCTCGACGGCGAAGGCGACCGGGGCGATCATGAGGCCGCCCGCGGTGAGCTGCCAGCCGGTGAGGGTCAGGTCGCCGACGCCGGGTGGTTTGCCCCACGCACGGGTGAGGACGACCCCGGCGGCCATGCCGGTCGCGCCGAGCAGACCCGCGGCGACTCCCGTGACGTCGAGGGCGGCGTTGGCCCTCAGCACCACGAGGGAGACGCCCACGGTGGCCGCGATCGCGGCGGCGACACGGTGGAGCGAGACGGTCTCGCGGAGTACGGCGCGGGTGAGCCCGGCGACGATGAGCGGCTGGATGGAGCCGAGGACGGCCGCGACCCCGCCGGGCAGCCGGTAGGCGGACAGGAACAGCAGCGGGAAGAACAGGCCGATGTTGAGCCCGCCGAGCACCGCCGCTCGCCACCACCAGTCGCCGCGGGGCAGCGTGCGTGTCACGGCCACCAGGAGCAGCCCGGCGGGGAGCGCGCGCATCAGGGCGGTGAACAGCGGGCGCTCCGGAGGGAGCAGCACGGTGGTCACGACGTAGGTCGTGCCCCAGACCGCCGGGGCGAGTGCGGTGACGGCCACCAGGGCGGCACGGGGGGAGGGCACGGGATCTCCTTCAGAAGCCTCGACGTCGATTAACTTAGCATTGAGTTAATCGACATCAAGCTATGTGATCGCGCGAACCCCTCCGAGCCGCCCAAAGGGAACAAAACAAGAACGCCGCGCCCCGTAGGGCGCGGCGTTCCGAAGAACCCTGGATTACTTGGCGGCCGCGAGGGCGGCGGCGCGCTGGGCGATCGCCGACTTGCGGTTGGCAGCCTGGTTCTTGTGGATGACGCCCTTGCTGGCGGCCTTGTCCAGCTGGCGGGAAGCGGCGCGCATGAGCACGACGGCCTCGTCGACGTTGCCCTGGTCGGCGGCCTCGCGGAACTTGCGGACGGCCGTCTTCAGGGAAGACTTGACAGCCTTGTTACGCAGCCGGGCCTTCTCGTTCTGCCGGTTGCGCTTGATCTGGGACTTGATGTTCGCCACGAAGAAGCCTCGGTGAATGTCGTCGGAGTGGGGCGCGCGGGCAGAGAGGGCGCGCCACACGCAGTTGAATAGGCTACCAATCACCCGGGTGGTCGCTCAAATCGACAACCTGGGCGTAGGAGTGTTCACCCAGCTTACCGTGTCCGCCTCCGGCCGCGTGCGCGCATCGCCGCCGGAGAGCCGTCAGGGGGCCGCCGGTCTGGAAGGAGGGCTTCGGTGGCGTCAGGGGTTGAACCAGGAGTCCTCATACTCCTTCCAGTCCTCGGGCGTGGCGGCGAAGTCCACATAGAGCGCCAGCCCGAACAGCTCCCGGCGGGTCCCGTGCGAGGTCAGCGCCAGTCTGGCGCCCTCGGCCGCCGTCGCGACGCTCTCCGCCGCGTCCCCCCAGACCACGCCGTGGTCGTGGTAGGCGGGTGCGCCGATCAGCACCGTCTTGTCGTCCGGCACGAGGCCGAGCGCCAGGGTGCCCTGCCGTACGACGTGGCCGCCGTAGAGGATCGTGGAGGGGTAGTAGGAGTCGTAGGTCATGATGGCCACCTGGTCGGTACGGGAGGCCACATCCCTGAAGTAGTCCGGGGACCAGTACTTGTCGTGGCCGATGGCCAGACGCGCGAGGGGCCGGGTGAGCGGGAACGGCTCGATCTGGGGCGTCGAGACGGAGAGCAGGTCCTTGCCGACGATCTGGCGGGTCCGGTCGAGCAGGTCGAGGAAGCCGGCGTCGCCGTCTCCGACCGGTTCGAAGTCGTAGTGCACGCCGTCGTAGCCCACGGCCATGACCGCGCGGGCGCCGTCGAGCACCCGCTGGCGCGCGGCCGCGTCGCCGAGGCTGAGGCGGCCGTTCACCTTCTGCCCCAGCCACGCCGAGACCCGGACGCCGGGAAGCCGCGCGTGGATCTCCTTGAGGAAGGCGGCGGCCCCGGAGTACTTCTCGGGGGAAAGCGCGCCGTCGAGGCCGAACGGGCCCGAATGGACGTACAGGTCCTTGATCCCGGTGCCGCGCAGCCGTACGGCCAGGGCCTTGACGTCGGCGGCGTCCTTGCGGCCGTCCACCCACATGTGACCGAGCCACAGGGCGTCATGGCCCGTGCTCTTCGCCCACGGGGCGGGCGTCCCGGTAAACTGGATCGTGAGGGTGGCCGCTGCCACCCCGGGCAGCACAAGGAGCACGGCCGCGACCGCCACGAGAAGGCGCAGGCCGCGTCGTGCTCTGGTCCGGGTAATCACCCGGACATGTCACCATGGAGAACGGCTGGTATGCCAGCCGTAGATCGTCGTCAATCCCGTCGAAACGGACACCGGTGCGCATTCAGCCTGGCCAGACCGATCCCGCGGTGATCCGCAACTTCTGCATCATCGCGCACATCGACCATGGCAAGTCAACGCTTGCCGACCGCATGTTGCAGATCACCGGCGTGGTCGACGACCGCTCCATGCGCGCCCAGTATCTCGACCGGATGGACATCGAGCGCGAGCGCGGCATCACGATCAAGTCACAGGCGGTCAGGCTGCCGTGGCAGGTCGACGGCGCCGACTACGTCCTCAACATGATCGACACCCCCGGGCACGTCGACTTCACCTACGAGGTCTCCCGCTCCCTGCAGGCGTGCGAGGGCGCGATCCTGCTGGTCGACGCCGCGCAGGGCATCGAGGCGCAGACGCTGGCCAACCTCTACCTGGCCATGAACAACGACATGACGATCATCCCGGTGCTCAACAAGATCGACCTCCCGGCCGCCCAGCCGGAGAAGTACGCCGCGGAGATCGCCCACCTCATCGGCTGCGAGCCCGAGGACGTCCTGAAGGTGTCCGGCAAGACCGGCGTCGGCGTCAGGGAGCTGCTCGACCACGTCGTCGAGCGGGTCCCCGCCCCGGTCGGCGAGGCCGCCGCCCCCGCCCGCGCGCTGATCTTCGACTCCGTCTACGACACCTACCGCGGCGTGGTCACCTACGTCCGGGTCATGGACGGCCACCTGGGCAAGCGTGAGCGCATCCTGATGATGTCCAGCGGCGCCACCCACGAGACCCTGGAGATCGGCGTCATCTCCCCCGAGCCCAAGATCGCGGACAAGGGCCTCGGCGTCGGTGAGGTGGGCTACCTGATCACCGGCGTGAAGGACGTGCGCCAGTCGCGGGTGGGTGACACCGTCACCTCGGGCGCGCAGCCCGCCGCGAAGCCGCTCAGCGGTTACGAGCACCCCAAGCCGATGGTGTTCTCCGGCCTCTACCCGATCGACGGCGACGACTACCCCGAGCTCCGCGAGGCCCTGGACAAGCTGCAGCTCAACGACGCGGCCCTGGTCTACGAGCCGGAGACCTCGGCGGCGCTCGGCTTCGGCTTCCGCTGCGGCTTCCTCGGCCTGCTCCACATGGAGATCGTCAGGGAGCGTCTTGAGCGGGAGTTCAACCTCTCCCTCATCTCCACCGCGCCCAACGTGATCTACCGGGTGATCATGGAGGACGCCAAGGAGTTCACGGTCACCAACCCCTCGGAGTTCCCCACGGGCAAGGTGGACAAGGTCTTCGAGCCGATGGTCAAGGCGACCGTGCTGGTCCCCTCCGAGTTCATCGGCGCCATCATGGAGCTGTGCCAGAACCGCAGAGGCAATCTGCAGGGCATGGACTACCTGTCCGAGGACCGGGTCGAGATCCGTTACACCATGCCGCTCGGCGAGATCATCTTCGACTTCTTCGACCAGCTCAAGTCCCGCACGCGCGGCTACGCCTCGCTCGACTACGAGCCCTCCGGCGAGCAGGAGTCCGAGCTGGTCAAGGTCGACATCCTGCTCCAGGGCGAGGCGGTCGACGCCTTCAGCGCCATCGTCCACAAGGACAAGGCCTACTCCTACGGCGTCGAGATGGCCAAGAAGCTTCGCGAGCTCATCCCGAGGCAGCAGTTCGAGGTGCCGATCCAGGCCGCCATCGGCGCCCGGGTCATCGCCAGGGAGAACATCCGCGCCATCCGCAAGGACGTGCTCGCCAAGTGCTACGGCGGCGACATCTCCCGTAAGCGCAAGCTGCTGGAGAAGCAGAAGGAGGGCAAGAAGCGGATGAAGATGGTCGGCCGTGTCGAGGTCCCCCAGGAGGCCTTCGTCGCCGCGCTGTCCACCGAGTCCTCCTCGGCGGACAAGCCGAAGAAGTGAGATGCGACGCCCCCGCCCGCGAGGAGCGCGGACGGGGGCGTCGCGGGGTGGTGCGGGCGGGGCGGCCGATGACCCAGGATCGCCGGCCCCGCCCGGTCTCAGGGGAGACTCAGCGCAGGACCTTGTAGAGCGCCGAGGTGAGGGACGCCTTGTCGTCGTCCTGGTCGATGGACCACATCATCGAGCCGCCCAGGCCCCGCAGGCGGATGTAGGCCGCCTTCTGGAGCACCGTGGCCGGGTCGTCGTAGGACCAGAACTCGTTGCCGTCGTAGAGCCAGTTGGCGCCGGTCAGCACGTCGCGGTAGCGCTTTCCGGGCTTCTTGACCAGGTTCTTGTAGTCGTCGGTGCCCGCCGCCCAGGTGCCCTGCGCGGGGCCGGTCGCGGGCTTGAACAGGCCGTTGCCGCCCGCGGTCACACCGGTCCAGCCCTGGCCGTACGCCGGGATGCCGACCACGATCTTCTTCGCCGAGGCGCCGCGGTTCAGGTAGTCGCGCACGGTCTGCTCGACGCTGTACTTCACCGTGTTGGGGTCGCGCCGGTCGGTGAACAGGTTGCCGTTGTGACCGGTGATCGGGTCCCACGAGCCGCGCAGGTCGTAGCCCTGGATGGTGGCGAAGGTGAGGTTCTTGAAGACGTCGCGGACCTCGAAGCCCGCGTCGATCTTCGGTCCGCCCGCGGGCAGGAAGGCCGTCAGCTCACTGCGCCGGTCGTACTGGTTGAGCTGGCGGCGCAGCTCGGTGGTGAACAACGTGAAGTTGTGCTTGTCCTCGGGCCTGACGACGTTGCCCTCGTTGCCCTCGCTGCCGGGCCACTCCCAGTCGAGGTCGATGCCGTCGAACACGCCCGCCCCGGTGCCGGCCGCGGTGTCGGGCAGGTTGCCGCGAAGCCACAGGTCGATGCAGGAGGCGGCCAGCTTGGCGCGGCTCTCCTCGGTGAGGACGGCGTCGGAGAAGTACTTCGAGCCGCTCCAGCCGCCGAGGGAGATCAGCGCCTTGAGGCCGGGGTGCTTGGCCTTGAGCTTCTTGAGCTGGTTCAGGTTGCCGTTCAGGGCCTGGCCTGGGGCGTCGGCGACGCCGTCCACGCTCTGCTCGGCGGGTACCGGTCGCTGCCAGTCGGCCCAGGCGTCCGAGGAGACGCACGTACCCTCGGCGCTGACGGACCCGAAGGCGTAGTTGATGTGGGTCAGTTTCGCCGCCGCGCCGCTGGTCTCCATGTCCTTGACGTGGTAGTTGCGTCCGTAGACGCCCCACTGGATGAAGTAGGCGACCCGCTTGAAGCGGTCACCGTGGCCGGTGTTGGTCTGGGCCTGGGCGGGCGCCGGGGCGGCGGTGGCCGCGAGACCGGCGGCCAGGGCCGCGGCGAGCGTGTTCCGGAGGAGTCTCTGCACGGGCTTCTCCACGTTGCCTGGGGGGCCTTGGGGGGTGGAACTTATAGGAAACTTTCCTTTAAGTTTTCCCGGATCGTAGACCTGGGCGATCTACCCGTCAACGGTCTGGCCGGATCCGGCGTACCGGGCACCGCGTCCGGGGCGGCAGACTTGGTCACGTGCCATCCACACTTCCCGACGGCGATCCGGTACCCCCCTCGGGTGACCTGCCGGAGAGCGCGCTCCACGGCCTGGGGGAGCGGCCCTTCGGCTTCTACGTCCACGTCCCCTTCTGCGTGACCCGGTGCGGCTACTGCGACTTCAACACCTACACCGCCTCGGAGCTGGGCCCCGGCGCCTCCCGCGAGGACTACGCGCGCACCGCGATCAGGGAGGTACGGCGAGCACGCGCCAACCTCGGCGAGGCCGACCTGCCGGTCCAGACCGTCTTCTTCGGCGGGGGCACCCCCACCCTGCTGCCCGCGGCCGACCTGGTCGCGATCCTGAAGGTGATCGGGGAGGAGTTCGGCCTCGCGCCGGGCGCCGAGGTGACCACCGAGGCCAATCCCGAGTCGGTCGGCCCGGCCTACCTTGAGGAGCTGCGCGACGGCGGGTTCACCCGGATGAGCTTCGGCATGCAGAGCGCCCGCGAGCACGTGCTGCGGGTCCTCGAACGGGCGCACACCCCCGGCCGCCCGGCCCAGGCCGTCGCGGAGGCCCGTGCGGCGGGGTTCGAGCACGTCAACCTGGATCTGATCTACAGCACGCCGGGGGAGAGCGACGACGACTGGCGGGCCTCCCTGGCCGCCGCGATCGAGGCGGGGCCCGATCATGTGTCGGCCTACTCGCTGATCGTGGAGGACGGCACCAGGCTGGCGGCCAGGATCCGGCGAGGCGAGCTGCCGATGCCGGACGACGACGTGGCCGCCGACCGCTATCTCATCGCCGACGGCATGCTCGCCGAGGCCGGGTTCGAGTGGTACGAGGTGTCCAACTGGGCCACCTCGGAGGCGGCGCGCTGCAGGCACAACCTGCTGTACTGGACCGGCGGCGACTGGTGGGGGGTCGGTCCCGGAGCGCACAGCCACGTCGGGGGCACCCGGTGGTGGAACGTCAAGCATCCGGCGGCCTACGCCCAGCGCCTGACCTCCGGTGCCTCGCCCGCGCACGCCCGCGAGGTGCTCACCTCGCAGGACAGGGCGGTCGAGCGCCTGATGCTGGAGCTGAGACTCTCCGCGGGCTTCCCGCTTCGCGAGCTGGACAGGCCGAGGGTCGTCGCCAGAGCCCTGGCGGACGGCCTGCTCGAAGTGGAGCCGTTCAAGACCGGGCGGGCGGTGCTCACGCTGCGGGGCCGCCTGCTGGCCGACGCCCTGGTGCGCGACCTGACCTGACCGGTACGGGACTCAGCTCACGAACCGGATGTTCAGCGGGTAACGGTAGCTCTCTCCGCGGTTGGCCGCGACGGCGGCGATGATCATCAGGATGAGTGAGCCGATCCAGACCAGCGGCATCAGCAGGAAGCCGATCAGCACGAAGGCCAGCACCCAGGAGACCAGATAGGCGATCATCAGGGTGAGCTGGAAGTTCAGCGCCTCGGCCGCCTGGGCCCGCACGTAGGGGGCCTCGTCCCGCTTGGCGAGGTAGAGCACCAGCGGACCGACGAACGAGGTCAGCAGGCCCAGCAGGTGGGCGAGCATCGCCATGGTCGTGTCGTCGGTGCCCGGACGCGGGCCCTGCCCGCCGTAACCGCCGTAACCGGGCACACCGTACCCCTGGTGACCGTACGGCCAGCCTCCCTGGGGCGGGTACCCCTGGTATCCCTGCCCGGGAGGAGGCCCGGGGTAGGACCCGGGGGGAGGGCCTGGAGGGGGGCCGGGCTGAGGGCCGGGCCACGCTCCGTACCCCGGCCGGGGGTGCTCCTCGTGCGGGAACCGCTCGGGATTGTCGCTCATGGCCATCTCCTCGATGGGGTGGGTCAGTCGTCCTGGGCGGGGTCGGTCACGAAGTCGATCAGCCGCTCGACCGGGCCGAGGAGCTCCGGTTCGAGATCGGCGTAGGTGGTGACCGATCCGAGGATGCGGCGCCAGGCCTCCGCGGGATCGACGCCCCATCCGAGGGCGGCGATGACGCCCTCCTTCCACGGCAGGCCGCGCGGCACCCGGGGCCAGGCGGCGATCCTCAGCGCCGACGGTTTGACGGCCTGCCAGACGTCCACGAACGGGTGCCCGGCGACCAGCACGTGGGGCGAGGAGACCTCGGCCGCTATCCGGCTCTCCTTGGACCCGGCGACCAGATGGTCGACGAGCACACCGAGACGACGCTCAGGGCCGGGCCCGAACTCCGCGACGATCTCGGGGAGGTGGTCGACGCCCTCAAGGTACTCGACCACGACGCCCTCGACGCGCAGGTCGTGTCCCCAGACCTTCTCGACCAGCGCGGCGTCGTGCACGCCCTCCACGTAGATCCGGCTCTCCCTGGCGACCCGGGCCCGCAGGCCCTCGACCGCGATGGAGCCGGAGGCGCTGCGCCGTGGCCCCTGGGGTCCCCGGGAGCCCGGAGACGCGGCGGCGGGCCGTACCAGGGTCACCGTCCTGCCTTCGAGGAGGAACGCGGCCGGGTCGAGCGGGAACAGGCGCCGCCGCCCGAAGCGGTCCTCCAGGGTGACGGCCTCCTTGTCGCAGGCGACCACGGCGCCGCAGAAGCCGCTCTCGGCGTCCTCGACGACCAGGTCGGGCTCGGCGGGGACCTGGGGGATCTTCCCCTTGAGGGGACGACGCCAGTTTCCCGCCAGCACGTCACGCTCGTACATCACCGGCCGTCAGCCACCTCTCGCAGGGGATCACGTGGGACGGTAGCAAAGAGCGGGCATCACCTGCCGTAGGCTCCGGGCTGTCCCCACTGGGCCGCCGCGGCCGCGGCCTGGCGCTTGCGGGCGCCGCTGCGCTTGACCAGCACGACGATCGTCACGATGACGGCCAGCAGGAACCCGATCCCCGGCACGCCGAACAGCATCAGCGTGCCGCCGATCACCGAGTCGGCCACGATCTCCTTGCCCACGCCGAACTTGGCGTCGACCCCGCCCGAGGTGGTGCAGGTGATCGGGTAGTCGCCCGCCTTGTCCACCCCGATCCGCAGGGCGAGCTCCCACAGCTGCCCGTCGGCGGTGACGGTCTGCTGGAAGCTCGGCCGCTGGAGCTTGACGGTTCCCGGGGCGCCCTCGATCTGGCACTCGAAGTTCGTGCCCTTGGCCGCGGCGACGTAGATGGCGGGCTTGTTCGCCGGGTCGATGCTGACGGTCGTCTTCTGGTCGGGGCCGAAGGAGGAGGTCGGGGCGGCTTCGGTGACCGCGTTGAAGAGACCGCCCGCGAAACCGACGAAGCCAATGATCACGCTCAGCACGAAGAGCAGCCACACGCCGACGATCCAGCCGACGCTGGGCTTCACCTTCGGCGGCGGGCCCTGGGGGGCGCCGTATCCCGGGGGCGGGTAGCCGAAGGAGGGGCCGCCCTGCTGGTACTGCTGTTGCTGCTGGTGGGGCTGGCCGTACGGCTGCTGGGGGGTGCCGTAACCCGAAGGAGATCCGAAATCATTGGACATATACCTAATTGTGGCCCTTACCACTTGGATAGCGATAGCAGCTGACTTGACAATGGCTTGCTCCAGGACCCGCTCCCGCCCATCCTGGTGCCGTGTTATCGCACCCCCCGGGCTGGAGCCGTACACTTGGCACTCGGGAACACCGAGTGCCAGACCTGGCGTTTCCCGTCCGAGCGCAGGTAGGAGGTGAGCACGTTGGTTGACGACCGCAAGCTGGCGGTCCTACGCGCCATCGTCGAGGACTACGTGTCCACCAATGAGCCGGTCGGCTCGAAGGCTCTCGCGGAGCGTCACAACCTGGGTGTGTCCCCCGCGACCATCCGCAACGACATGGCGGTGCTGGAGGAGCAGGGCTACATCGCCCAGCCCCACACCAGCGCGGGCCGGGTGCCGACGGACAAGGGCTACCGGCTGTTCGTCGACCGCCTCTCCCAGGTGAAGCCGCTGTCCGGCGCGGAGAGGAGGGCCATCGAGAGCTTCCTCGCGGGCGCCGTCGACCTCGACGACGTCGTGATGCGCACGGTACGGCTGCTGGCCCAGCTGACCCGTCAGGTCGCCGTGGTCCAGTACCCCACGATCTCCAACTCCAAGGTCCGCCACGTCGAGCTGGTCCCGCTGAACGAGCACCGCCTGATGTTCGTGCTCATCACCAACACCGGGCGGGTCGAGCAGCGCGTGGTGGAGCTGCAGGAGGTCATCGACGACAACCGCGTGGCGCACCTGCGCGCGGTGCTCAACGCCTGCCTGGACGGCTGCGGGCTGGCCAGTGTTCCCGACATGGTCGCCGACCTGCCAGAACGGCTGCCCGCCGAGGACAGGCCCGTCGCGGCCACCATCCTTTCGGTCCTGCTTGAGTCCCTTGTGGACCGGCATGATGAGAAGATCGTTTTCGCCGGGGCCGCCAATCTCGCGGGGGCCGACTTCACCGTCGGGCTCCGCGACGTGCTGGAGGCCCTGGAGGAGCAGGTGGTGCTCATGCGCCTGCTCGGTGAGACCTCGGACCTGTCGGCGCTGACGGTGCGCATCGGCTCGGAGAACCCCTACACGGGTCTCCAGGGCACATCCATCGTCGCCGCCGGATACGGTTCGGGTGGCAAGCAACTGGCCCGGCTCGGTGTGCTGGGTCCGACACGTATGGACTACCCGGTCACGATGGGCGCGGTGCGCGCGGTGGCACGCTACGTCAGCCAGATCCTGGCTGCATCCTAAGAGGTCAACTAAGTGGCTACTAAGAGTGACTACTACGGCACCCTGGGGGTGCGGCGCGACGCCAGCGCGGAGGAGATCAAGAAGGCCTACCGCCGCCTGGCCAGGGAGCTGCATCCCGATGTGAACCCCGACCCTGAGACCCAGGAGCGGTTCAAGGACATCACCCAGGCCTACGAGGTGCTGTCCGACCCCAACAAGCGTCAGATGTACGACATGGGCGCCGACCCGTTCTCCTCGGGCGGCGCGGGCGCCGGAGGCTTCGGCGCCGGCTTCCCCTTCAGCGACATCATGGACGCCTTCTTCGGCGCGGCGGGCGGCGGCGCGGGGCGCGGTCCCCGCTCGCGGGCCCGCAGGGGCCGCAACGCCACCATCAGGGTCGAGCTCGACCTGCGGGAGGCGGCCTTCGGCACGACCCGCGAGCTGGTGGTCGACACCGCGATCCTGTGCGAGGTCTGCACCGGCTCCGGCGCGGCGGCGGGCACCCACCCCGACACCTGTGACGTCTGCCACGGGCGCGGCGAGGTCTCCCAGGTCACCCGGTCCTTCCTCGGCCAGGTCATGACCTCCCGTCCCTGCCCGCAGTGCGGCGGGTTCGGTTCGATCATCCGCAACCCCTGCCAGGAGTGCTCCGGCGACGGCCGGGTCCGCACCCGGCGGACCATCAAGGTCCGCATCCCCGCGGGCGTCGAGGACGGCACCCACATCCAGCTCGCCGGCGAGGGCGAGATCGGTCCCGGCGGCGGCCCGCCCGGTGACCTGTTCCTGGAGATCGTCGAGCGCCCCCACGAGACGTTCGAGCGCCGCGGCGACGACCTGCACTGCACCGTGCAGATCCCGATGACCGCCGCCGCGCTCGGCACGATCCTGACGCTGGAGACACTCGACGGCGCCGAGGAGCTGGACGTCCGCCCCGGCACCCAGTCCGGGCAGACCATCCCGCTGTACGGCAAGGGCATCCAGCGCCTCAACGAGACCGGCAGGGGAGACCTGCTGATCCACGTCAACGTCGAGACTCCCGCCCGTCTCGACCAGGCTCAGGAGGAGCTCCTGCGCGAGCTGGCCAGGCTCCGCGGCGAGGAACGCCCGCCCGGCAAGTTCGCCCCCGGCCAGCAGGGCTTCTTCTCCCGCCTGCGGGACGCCTTCAATGGCCGCTGATCCGGCGGGCGCCCGCGGGGCCTGTGAGGGTCGATGACGGTTCCGGTCTTCCTGGCGGAGCCGGGTGACCTGGCCCGGCGGGAGTTCGTCTTCGGCGGCCCCGAGGGCCGCCACGCGGCTGCCGTACGGCGGCTGCGGGCGGGGGAGCGGCTCGACCTCACCGACGGCGCGGGGGCGGTCGCCGAGTGCGTCGTGCTCGACGCGGGCAAGGACTCGCTCCGGGTGGAGGTGCTGCGCCGCTACGAGGTCGTGCCGCCGCGCCCCCGCCTGGTCGTCGTGCAGGGCCTGCCCAAGGGCGACAGGGGAGAGCTGGCCGTCGAGATGATGACCGAGGCCGGGGTCGACGTGATCGTCCCCTGGTCCGCCGCCAGGTGCGTCACCCAGTGGAAGGGCGAGCGCGCGGCCAAGTCCCTGGCCCGCTGGCGCTCGACCGCGCGGGAGGCGGGCAAGCAGTCCCGGCGCTTCCTGCTGCCCGAGGTGACCGAACCCGCGACGACCTCCCGGGTCGCCGCCCTGCTGGCGGAGGCCGCGCTCGGCGTCGTGCTGCACGAGGAGGCCGCCACGCCGCTGTCCACCCTTCCCCTGCCCGCAGGGGACGACGGCGACATCGGAGACATCGTCGTGGTCGTCGGTCCCGAGGGCGGCGTCACCGAGGAGGAGATCGCCGCCTTCCGTGAGGCGGGGGCGGTGGCCGCGCTGCTCGGGCCCACGGTGCTGCGCACCTCGACGGCGGGCGTCGTCGCCGCGGCAGTGCTACAGGCCCGTACCGGCCGCTGGTGACGGGGCTCGCCGGGGCGCGAACGCCTCAGGGACGGGCCGCGGGGGCGGGAGAGGAGTCCGTCTGCACCGGGGTCCGCTGGGGGTCCTGAGGGCACTCGCCGGCCGCGCAGGGAGCCTCGGAGGGGCCACCCGTCTCCGAGGGCTCCGGCGGGGCCGGGGTCTCGGTCGGCTCCCCACACCCCTTCTGCGTCTCCTCGGGTTCGACCGTGGTGCCGGGAGAGGTCGTCCCGCAGGTCGGCGACGGTGACGGCTTGGGAGTCCTGGACGGCTTCGCCGACGGCTTCGGGCTCGGCGTCCCCGACTTCGAGGCCACCGGAGGCGCGGAAGGCGTGACGCCGGGCCTGGCCGGGGCGGGGGACGGCCCGGCGGTCCGCAGCGGAGGCCGCGACGTCGCGGACATCTCCGGGCTCGTCGGCACGGTGAAGTTGACCTCGTTGCTGTGGACCTGCTTCGTGTCGTGACGGAACTGCGGCACGACCACCACGACCGCCGCCGCGACGAGGACGGCCCCGGCGACGGAGGCTCCGGCGCGCCACCACATCAGCCCGCGGAGCCCGCGTCGCTCTATGCGGGCGCGGATGATCTCCAGACCGTCCGGGGAGGGAACGACCGAGTTCGCCTCCGCGCTCAGGGCACGGCGGAGAAGCTCGCCGTACTCGTCGTCGGGGGAGTCGGTCATGACAGTTGCTCCAGTGAGGTTCGTAGGGCGGCCATGCCGCGAGCCGTGTGACTCTTGACCGCGCCTTTGCTGATGCCCATCGCGTGGGCGATCTGCGCTTCCGACAGGTCACCGTAGTACCGCAGGACCAGGGCCTCCCGCTGCCGGGCGGGCAGGCCGCGAAGCGCCTCGATGACGGCGGACCTCTCCAGTTCGCCGATGGCGCCGTTCTCGGCGCTCGGCGCGTCGGGCAGGCCCTTCGGGGCGTACTTCTCAACGACCGCCCGGTGCCGCAGCACGGAGCGTGATCTGTTGACGACCGATTGGCGCAGGTAGGCGAGTGCCTTGTCGGTGTCACGCAGGCGGCGCCAGGCGCCGTGGATGGCGACGAACGCGTCCTGCACGACTTCCTCCGCGGTTGCCATGTCGCGGACGAGCAAAACTGCGAGACGCACAAGAGACCGATAGTGCGCGCTGTAGAGCGCGGTCACGGCCATGTCGGCGTCCCAACCGACGGGCACCGCCCCCAGCGACCTGTCGGCCACGAGGGTCTCGGTGGTCACATCAGTGGGACGCTCGGCCTTCCCAGAGGGTTTACGCTCTGCCGGTTCATTAGGGGGCATGACCCAGTCGTGTCCTCGCCAGGCGGCCACATCGTGCTAATCGCATGGGCTGTCGTTGTTGAAGTTTTGCACACTTACCTTAGCTGGGCGGATCTTTGTTCGCTGACGATGTGCCATCACCGATTGACAACGGCGCGGGGAGTGGGGAAGGGGCCTCACGGGACGGCAGGGGGATAGGGTGCCCGCATGGTGAGTGAAGCCGACTGCCTGTTCTGCAGGATCGTGGCCGGGGAGATTCCCGCGGACGTCGTCCACGAGACCGAGCGGACCCTGGCCTTCAGAGACGTCAACCCCCAGGCGCCGACCCATGTCCTGGTGGTTCCCAAGGACCACTACCAGGACGCGGCGGCGCTGGCCGCGGCCGACCACGGGCTCGCCGACGAGGTGCTCAGGACGGCGCACACGGTGGCCGAGCAGGAGGGGGTCGCGGAGCCCGGATACCGCATCGTGTTCAACACCGGTCCCGGGGCGGGACAGACCGTTTTCCACGTACACGGGCACGTGCTCGGCGGACGCGGCCTGACCTGGCCGCCCGGGTGAAAACGGGAAAGCGCGATCGGGTCGAACACGGATACGATGGCGGGGAAGTCTGAACCCGATATCTGGAGGCGAACAGGCCGAAAGGCCCGCCTATGTCCGAGACAAACGATTCCAGCAGAACGTCCCAGCCCAAGGCCAAGGGCCCCAGTAGGACCCAGGCAAAGGTGGTGATTCCGGACGACCATTCGATGGTGAGCCTGCTGGGCTCGCGTGACGAGCTGCTACGGGTCGTCGAGGGCGCCTTCCGAGCCGACATCCACGTCCGGGGCAACGAGATCACCATCACCGGCAGCCCCGAGGAGAGCAGCGTCGTGGTGCGCCTGTTCGAGGAGCTGGCCGAACTCGTCCGAGGGGGCGCGGAACTCACACCCGACGCGGTCGAGCGCAGCATCGCGATGCTGCGCATGAGCTCGGACCGCCCGGCGGAGGTGCTCTCCCTCGACATCATCTCCTCGCGGGGCCGGACGATCCGTCCCAAGACGGTGAACCAGAAGCGCTACGTCGACGCGATCGACCGGCACACCATCGTCTTCGGCATCGGCCCCGCCGGCACCGGCAAGACCTACCTGGCGATGGCCAAGGCGGTCAGGGCGCTGCAGGAGAAGAAGGTCAACCGGATCATCCTCACCCGTCCGGCGGTCGAGGCGGGCGAACGGCTCGGCTTCCTGCCCGGCACGCTCTACGAGAAGATCGACCCCTACCTGCGCCCGCTCTACGACGCGCTGCACGACATGGTCGACCCCGACTCGATCCCCCGGCTGATGGCCGCGGGCACGATCGAGGTCGCCCCGCTGGCCTACATGCGCGGCCGTACGCTCAACGACGCCTTCATCATCCTCGACGAGGCGCAGAACACCTCGCCCGAGCAGATGAAGATGTTCCTGACGCGTCTGGGGTTCAACTCGAAGATCGTCGTCACGGGTGACGTCACCCAGGTCGACCTGCCCGGCGGCACGCAGAGCGGCCTGAAGGTGGTCCAGGAGATCCTCGACGGCATCCCCGACATCCACTTCAGCCGTCTGACCAGCTCCGACGTCGTACGGCACAGGCTGGTCAGCGACATCGTCGACGCCTACGGGCGTTACGACGAGCTGCGACGTGACGAGCCGCAGCCGATCAAGGGCGTGGTGAAGCGTCCCAGGGGAAGAACGGTGAGCGACCGATGAGCATCGAGGTCAACAACGAGTCCGGCGTCGAGATCGACGAGGGGCTCATCGTCTCGCTGGCCGGGCACGTGCTGGAGCGGATGGACATCAACCCGCTCGCCGAGCTGTCCATCCTCGTCGTGGACGAGGAGGCCATGTCGGTGCTGCACGAGCAGTGGATGGGCGAGCCCGGGCCGACGGACGTGCTCGCCTTCCCGATGGACGAGCTGCGTCCCGGTCCCGGCAGCGGCGCCCGCCAGGAGGGCGACGCCCCGGCCGACCCGGCGCTCCTGGGCGATGTGGTGCTGTGCCCGCAGGTGGCGGCCAAGCAGGCCGCCGAGGCGGGGCACAGCACGGAGGCCGAGCTTGAGCTGCTGTGCACGCACGGCATCCTCCACCTGCTCGGTTACGACCACGCCGAGCCCGAGGAGCACAAGGAGATGTTCGGCCTGCAGGGCGAGCTTCTCGAATCGTGGCGGAAGGTGCGCCCCCAGCGGTGAACTTCGCCAACGGGTGGTTGCTCTCGGCCGTCGTCCTCGTCGTGGTCGGCGGCCTGATCGCCAGTGCGGAGACGGCTCTCACCCGCATCTCGCGGGTGCGGGCCGAGGAGTTCGTGCGTGAGGGCCGCCGGGGCGCGAAGCGCCTGCAGGCGATCGTCGCCGACCCGCCGCGCTACCTCAACCTGCTGCTCCTGCTGCGCCTGAGCTGCGAACTGGTCGCCACGGTGATCGCCACGCTGCTCTTCATCGATCTGCTCGGCGACGAGGGCGGGGCGTACGCCGCCGCGGCGGCCGTCATGATCGTGATCAGCTACGTGATCGTCGGGGTCTCCCCGCGCACCCTCGGCCGTCAGCACGCCGAACCGATCGCCCTGGCCAGCGCCCCTCTCGTGTACGGCCTGACCAGGATCTTCGGTCCCCTGCCCAAGCTGCTCATCCTGATCGGCAACGCCGTGACGCCCGGCAAGGGCTTCAGGGAGGGGCCGTTCACCTCAGAGGCCGAGCTGCGCGACCTGGTCGACCTGGCCGAGGAGCGCAGGGTCATCGAGCCGGACGAGCGGGAGATGATCCACTCGGTCTTCGAGCTCGGCGACACCCTGGTGCGCGAGGTCATGGTGCCCCGTACCGACATGGTCTTCATCGAGCGCGCCAAGACCCTGAACCAGGCGCTTTCGCTCGCCCTGCGCAGCGGTTTCTCCCGCATCCCCGTCGTCGGGGAGAACGAGGACGACGTCATCGGGATCGCCTACCTCAAGGACGTCGTGCGCCGCCTGCAGGAGACCGGGGAGCAGAGCCGCTCGGAGCAGATCGACACGATCATGCGCCCGGCCTCCTACGTGCCGGAGAGCAAGCCGATCGACGAGCTCCTGCGCGAGATGCAGGCCCGCCAGATCCACCAGGCCATCGTCATCGACGAGTACGGCGGGACGGCCGGTCTGGTCACCATCGAGGACATCCTGGAGGAGATCGTCGGCGAGATAACCGACGAGTACGACCAGGAGGCGCCCAGGATCGAGTCACTGGACGACGGCTCCGTGCGGGTGACCGCCCGGCTGCCCGTGGGTGACCTGGCCGACCTGTTCGACGTCGAACTTGAGGTGGACGACGTCGAGACCGTGGGCGGCCTGCTGGCGCACGCCCTCGGCCGGGTGCCGATCGCGGGCTCGGAGGCCGTGGTTGAGGGGCTCAGCCTGACGGCCGAGAGCCTCGCGGGCCGTCGCAACCGGATCGGCACGGTCCTCGTCCGGCGGGTCGCCCCCGCCGAGCCCGGCTCCGTGGAGGCCTCGGCGGGACACGACTGACCCCGCGGAAAGCGGCTTTCAAGCGGGTCGCAAGCGTCCTGCAACCGGGGCCGGGCACTGTGTTCTCACGGCGCCGCTCACGCGGAGCCGATGGGGGCCGGCACCGTGAGGGGTTCGCGGGGCCGGAACGAAAAACACGGGGGAAAGGCACGAGAGGCTCCGGCAGACAGCCTCTCGTCGCTCGCTGAAGGGTGTTCTCAACCGCATGGGGTGGTTGAGGGCACCCTTAGGCGTTTCTTGGCGATTGCCGCTTTTGGTGACAGGGAAGAAAGCGGATCGGCGGGGACAAGACATCTCGCATGTGACATCGGGGGATGAGTCATGACGCGGGGGATTCAGGTTGTTATTGCGGTCACTATCTGCGGAGCGCTGGCCGTGGGGGCGGCCGCGTGCGGTGGCGGGGCGGCGCGGGACGCCCCAGCGGGGGGCGACTCCCGGGCCGAGCTCACAAGGCTGCGGGGACTGCTGCGGGAAGGAGCGTCGCACCTTCCCGACGGCTTCTCCGCCAAGCCACGCGACGGGTGGGTGCCGCCGTTCAGGGCGGTCAACCAGGACTGCAGACTCCTGCTCGACACGGCAGCAGGCGCAGGAGCCGGTCCCGGCGGAGCACGGGTGGCCGCGACCTACCCGGGCGACAGGCTGGGCGAGCTGGCGGGGGTCAGCATGGCCTCCTACGCCGGGCAGGACGCCGAACTGCGCTTCGCGGAGCTGACCCGGGCACTGGACGGCTGCCGGGTGGCCAGGAACTCCCTGGCGGGCAGAGGAACCGTGCTCCGGGTCTCCCGGTTGCGGCTGGGCGACACCGGGGCCGAGGTCCAGGCCAGGCGGCTGCGGGGCAGGCTCAACGGCTACCCCTACGAGATGCACGTCGTCTTCGCCCTCACGGGAGACACCCTGGTCTCCCTGGTGCACACCGGCGTCGCAGGCGTCGACGCGGGCCGTACCGGGCAGCTCACCCGGTCGCTCGTCGGCGGCGCGGCCTCGTGAACGGTCCCGCCGGGCGCGCGGGCCGGTCGTGCCTCGCCTCCCGGGGCTGAATACCCTTGTGCCGTGAGTGACACGACCCTCGACCCAGAGGACAACAAGATCATCGTGCTGGCCCGCTCCATCCGCGCCCGTAACGGCGCGGCCGAGGGGGCGGCCGTACGCGACGAGACGGGACGGACCTACTCGGCGACCAACGTGGCGCTGCCGTCACTGCGGTTGTCGGCGCTCCAGGTGGCCGTGGCGATGGCCGTCTCCAGCGGGGCCGAGGCCCTGGAGGCGGCGGCTCTGGTCACGGCGGCGGACGGCCCGGCGGAGGCGGACGTGCTCGTGGTCCGCGATCTGGGCGGGGAACGGCTCCTGGTCGCCGGTCCCGACGGAACGCTGCGTCAGAGCTGACCGTTCCATCGGGGACAATGGTTGGCGTGAGTTCCTCAGCTGCTGATTTCCGTGCCGGTTTCGCCTGCTTCGTCGGCAGGCCCAATGTCGGCAAATCCACGCTGATGAACGCGTTGGTCGGCACGAAGGTGGCGATCACCTCCTCCAAGCCGCAGACCACTCGCAGGGCCATCAGGGGCATCGTGCACCGGCCCGACGCCCAGCTCGTCATCGTGGACACCCCCGGCCTGCACCGGCCCAGGACGCTGCTGGGCGAGCGGCTGGACAGCCTGGTGCTGTCCACCCTCACCGAGGTCGACGTGATCGGCTTCTGTGTGCCCGCCAACGAGCCCGTCGGCAAGGGAGACCGGTTCATCGCCGAGAAGCTCGCCGCCGTCAGGAAGACCCCGGTCGTCGCCGTGGTGACCAAGTGCGACCTGGCCACCCGCGAGCAGATCGCCGCCCAGCTGCTCGCGGTCTCCCAGCTCGCCGAGTTCGCGGAGATCGTCCCGGTCTCCGCGGCGTCGGGCGAGCAGCTGGACGTGGTCGCGGACGTGCTGATCGACCGGCTTCCCGAGAGCCCGCCGCTGTACGAGGGGGGGCAGCTCACCGACGAGCCGGAGCAGGTGCTCGTGGGCGAGCTGATCCGGGAGGCCGCGCTTGAGGGGGTCAGGGACGAGCTGCCGCACTCGATCGCGGTCGTCGTCGACGAGATGCTGCCCCGTGAGGGCCGTGACGACCTGCTCGACATCTACGCGCACATGTTCGTCGAGCGCCCGTCGCAGAAGGCCATCGTGATCGGACACAAGGGGACGCGCCTGAAGGAGGTCGGCAGCCGGGCCCGTAAGCAGATCGAGGCGTTGCTCGGCAGCCGGGTCTACCTCGACCTGCGCATCAGCGTCGCCAAGGACTGGCAGCGCGACCCCAAACAGCTGCGCCGCCTCGGCTTCTACGACTGAGCGTCTTCTTCACGGTCCGGAGTACGGCCGGTTTTCCCGGCCCGCGGGCCTCTCCCGGGTTTCGCCGTGCGCCGGACGCCGTCGGAAACGCCTGCGGGCGAAAGGGCGGCCGGGAGAGCCAAAAAGGGTTTTCCACGGCCGATGACCTGGTCTTGTGGTGTTTTTTCGGGACCACTGATTCGGTGATCCTGACCGGTCGGCGGGCCTTCCTGAAACCGGGGGGCATTGCCGGAGGTTTTCGCCGGTGTTTTCCCGGTACTCCGTTCGATCTCGTCTTGGTGAAGGCCCTCCTGAATCCGGGAACCCCGGCGTAGCCTTCGGGGTAAAGAGGAGGTCAAGGGCGCAGTGACCGAGAAACCCGCGCGGGGGCAGGAGCCACCCGAGCCCGAGCCCGATCGGCCCGAGCCGGAACGGCCGGCGGAGCCCGAACCGCCCGGGACGCCCGAGCCGTTCGAGGAACCGCCCCCCGCCACGGAGCGCTACGTTCCCCAGCCCGTCCCGCCGGAGCTCGGCGGCTCGACGGGCAGAGGGCGCAGGGTGCGGCGCTTCCGGCTGACCGCCTGGATCGCGCTGGTCCTGGCGGCCGTCGTGGTCGGCGCCTCGGTCCTGTGGGTCAACGGACCGCCGACGGAGGCCGAGCTGCGGGAGAAGGCGGGCCTGTTCGGCAAGGAGACCCTGCGGATCGGCGTCAAGGACGACACCCCGGGCATCGCGCTGCAGGACAGGAGCGGCGCACGCGTCTTCAGGGGCTTCGACATCGACATCGCGTACATGATCGCCGCGGATCTGGGCTATCCGAAGGACAGGGTCGCCTTCATGGCCATCGAGACCGAGGACAGGGCCCGTATGCAGGCTCGTGACAAGGACGGCCTGTTCGTCAGGGTCGACCTCGTGGTCGCCACCTTCAGCGTGACGCCCGAGCGGCAGAGGGACCCCTCAGTCGGCTTCTCCACCCCCTACCTCTACACCGAGCAGTCCGTGGTGACCAGGTCCGACTACGAGGGGAAGGTCACCTCGCTGGGGCAGTTGAGGGGCAAGAAGGTCTGCACGCTCGGCACCTCTACCTCGGAGGTCGAACTGGAGCGGGCGACCAGGGCGGACGTCACCGCGAAGAACCGGATCAGCGACTGCATCGAGGGACTGAAGAACGGGGAGTACGACGCGGTGACGACCGACGCGGCCATCCTGGCGGGGTTCGTCAAGGAGTCGGCCGGAGAGCTGGTCCACCACGACATCGCGCTGGAGAAGACCGAGATGTGGGCGGTCAACGCGGGCCCGAACGCCGCGCTGCGCGACCTGGTCAACCTCGCCCTCTACCGGTCCTACGCCGACCCGCAGAACCACGGCTGGGAGGACGCCTACAAGGACAACATCGAACCGATGCTCGCCGCCAGCCGCGACGTCAACGTGGCCCAGTCCGAGCAGCCGTGTGTACTTCCCCCGCCGATCCGCAGGTGGCCGTGGGAGCGGGGCCTGGCCGCGGCCCAGGAGTGTCTCTCCCGGTGAAACGCCCCCGGCGAGTCATGGCCACGCCGAGGAACCAGGAATGGCTGCTCGCGCTGCTGCCGGTCTTCCCCGTCGTCCTGCTGGTGCTGCGGCTGTGGTACGCCAGCAGGCAGGACACCCAGACGCTGCTCCTCCTCGTGCAGAGCATCAGTCCACTGGGCATGCTGACCGCCGTCCTGCTCACGAGCGTGTGGGTGCTGCCCGCGCTCATCCTGGGCGGCAGGGTGCTGGGCACCCTCTACTGGATCAGCGCGCGCCGTTCCTCGTGGCTGGTGCGCACCGCGCAGCGGCTTCCCAGCTGGGTGGTCGTCCTGGCCGTCGTGGTCGGCCTGTTCTCCTGGCAGCTGCGCTTCCTGCCGACGCTGGTGATGCTGGCGCTGGCCGCGGCGGGTCTCACGGTCCGCGACCGGTTCCCGCACCACGAGGGGTTGCGCACCGCCTTCTGCTACGCGCTGCCGCTGATGATCGCGCTGCTGTCCTACGTGGTGCTGTGGCCCGCGATCGTCACGGCCTTCACCATCCACGACGTGCCGACCGCGATCCTGCTGACGCTTCCGCCGGGGGTCTCGGTGCTGCTCACCGGGCCCGTCCCCCTGATCGCCGCGCGGACGCTCACCCACGGCATCGCCATCGCCATCGCGGTCTTCGCGCCGTTCCTGATCGGGGTGGTCGTGATGCGGGCGCCGATCCTGCCGCTGACCGCGCTGCAGATCGAGGAGGAGGGCAAGCCCCGGGTGCTCGTCGGCTACCTGGTCGCGGGCGACGACCGGATGTTCACCGTCCTCGGGCGGGAGGGCGCCGTGAGCTTCGTCCGCAACGACGAGCTCAAGTCCAGGGTGCTGTGCCCCGATCCGGGCGAGGTGCCCAGGACCCAGGTCAACCTGTACGGCTGGTACGTGGAGCAGAACATGGCCTCCTGGATCGCCCCGTCCCGGCCCATGCTCCCCGTCGACTCCCGCTGCCAGGGAAGGCCACTCGGCTGAGGACCCTCGGGCCGGTCCGCGCTACTGGCGGTACTCCTCGACCTCCCGCACCGGGCGCGGCGCCGCCGAGTCGGGGTCCTCGCCGAACTCCCTGTGCGCCCTGCGCTGCCTGAGCAGGTCCCACGCCTGGTCGAGCGCCTCCTCAAGCTCCCTGATCCGGTTGTTCTCCTCGTGTGAGGAGATGCCGCCGGAGGCCAGCCGCCGCCGCAGGCCGTGTTCCTCCGCGATCAGCTCGTGGATGTGGGCGAGGATGTCGTCGTCCTTCATGGTCGATCCCCCTGTCGTCGACAGCAGCGCCACGGTAACGCCACTGTAACCCGCGACCCTCCGCGGGCCTCCCGCCGGGCGCCGCCCAGGGGACGGGCACGGCACACGCGCCGCTCACGCCCCACACGTCCCGCGATGTGAGACCGCGTCTCAGGTATTCGCAACCGTCTGCTAACGTGCTAGGCATGCTGCGCGGGCTGCTTCTTAGCTGCCGCGACGAGGGCCTGTAACAGGCCGGCTCCCTCGTCGCGGAGCGAGCCATGCGTGTCGGCCGTGATCGTCTTTCCAGCCGAGGAGCCTCATGTATCCGCAGCAGCAGCCCAGTTCCATGCCCTTCGCGCGCTATCAGCCCTTCGACGCCGTACGACTGGACGACCGCACCTGGCCGGGGAAGGTCATCGAGCGCGCCCCCCAGTGGTGCGCCGTGGACCTGCGTGACGGCAACCAGGCGCTGATCGACCCGATGGACTCCCACCGCAAGCTCAAGATGTTCGAGCTGCTGGTGGGAATGGGCTACAAGGAGATCGAGGTCGGCTTCCCCTCCGCCTCGCAGACCGACTTCGACTTCGTCCGGCAGATCATCGAAGAGGGCCGGATCCCCGACGACGTGGTGATCCAGGTCCTCACCCAGGCCAGGGCCGAGCTGATCGAGCGGACCTTCGAGTCGCTGCGCGGCGCCAAGCAGGCCATCGTCCACCTGTACAACTCGACCTCGACGCTGCAGCGCAGGGTCGTCTTCGGCCAGGACAGGGAGGGCATCACCGCGATCGCGGTCGAGGGCGCCAAGCTGTGCAAGAAGCTCGCCGCCGAGCTGGAGGGCACCGAGATCTACTTCCAGTACTCGCCCGAGTCCTTCACCGGGACCGAGCTGGAGTACGCCGTCGAGGTCTGCAACGCCGTCAACGACGTCTGGCAGCCGACCCCGGAGCGCAAGGTCATCGTCAACCTGCCCGCGACGGTGGAGATGGCCACGCCGAACGTCTACGCCGACCAGATCGAGTGGATGCACCGCAACCTGGCCTACCGCGACTCGATCGTGCTGTCGCTGCACCCGCACAACGACCGGGGCACCGCCGTGGCCGCCGCCGAGCTGGGCTACATGGCCGGGGCCGACCGCATCGAGGGCTGCTTGTTCGGCAACGGCGAGCGCACCGGCAACGTGTGCCTGGTCACGCTGGGCATGAACCTGTTCTCGCAGGGCGTTGACCCGCAGATCGACTTCTCCGACATCGACGAGGTCCGCCGGGTCACCGAGTACTGCAACCAGCTGCCTGTCCACCCGCGCCACCCCTGGGGCGGCGAGCTGGTCTACACCGCCTTCTCCGGCTCCCACCAGGACGCCATCAAGAAGGGCCTGGAGCACATGGAGCGCGACGCCGCCGCCGCGGGCGTGCCGGTGGACGACTTCACCTGGGCGGTGCCGTACCTGCCGATCGACCCCAAGGACATCGGCCGGACCTACGAGGCGGTCATCCGGGTCAACAGCCAGTCGGGCAAGGGCGGGGTCGCCTACATCATGAAGGCCGACCACCATCTGGACCTGCCGCGCCGCCTGCAGATCGAGTTCTCCCGCGTCGTGCAGGGCCGTACCGACGAGATGGGGGGAGAGGTGAGCCCGGCCCAGATGTGGGAGGTCTTCACCGACGAGTACCTCCCCAACCCGGCCAGCCCGTGGGGGCGCCTGGGCCTGCTGGCCCACCGTACGGTCTCCAGGGGGGACGACAAGGACGCCATCGGTGCCGACCTGCGCGTCGACGGTGAGATCCGTGAGGTCGAGGGCGTCGGCAACGGCCCCATCTCGGCCTTCTGCGACGCCCTGAGCGGGATCGGGGTCCAGGTCCGTGTCCTGGACTACGCCGAGCACGCGATGAGCGCGGGAACCGACGCCAAGGCGGCCTCCTACATCGAGTGTGAGGTCGATGGACAGGCCCTGTGGGGTGTCGGCATCGACGCCAACACCACGACCGCGTCCCTGAAGGCCATCATCTCCGCGGTCAACCGCGCCGGTCGTTAGGACCTCTGTCCCGGGGTTTCCCGTTCGAAGAAGGACGCCCGCCCGGCGTGATCCGCCGGGCGGCGCACCCGGGAGGCCGCCGATCGGGCGGTCGCGCCCCCGTTGTTCCCGGTGTCCTCAACCTGGCCGCGTCCACGGCGAGATCCGCCCGTGGCGCGGCCGAGTCATGTCCGGTCCGTCTCCTGCCCGGCTCCGGGTTCCGGCCTCCGCTCGCAGCCCCGGTCACCGGGCAGCCGTTCGATCTCCTGCTCCGCCCACAGCGCCCAGTCCCGCTGCATGGCACTGAAGCGCATCCCCCATTCGAGCGCGAGCCTGCCGTACACCGACAGGCCGTCGTCCATCGCGCTGATCATCTCCCGCAGGGGGGCCAGTTTGCCGATTCGCTCCTCACCGAGTTCCGCCTGCCGTCGCAGGTAGGCGCCGGCCTGTTCGTGGGAGACCTCGCCGAGGAAGAAGACACGCAGGAGCATCTCGCTGCGCCTGGCCAGGGGGCCGGGGTCGGTCTCCGTCAGCCAGCGCCGCAGCTCGGCGCGCCCCGCCTCGGTGACGGCGTACTCCTTGCGGCCCCGCGGGCCTTCCGAGGTCACCTCGACCAGGCCTGTGCTCGCCAGACGGCCGAGCTCGGCGTAGACCTGGCTCTGCGTGGCGGGCCACACGTTGGCGAGGGAGATGTCGAAGGTCTTCAGCAGGTCGTAGCCGCTCGCGGGTCCCTGGCTCAGCAGGCCGAGCAGTGCGTGTCGGAGGCTCATGCCTCGATCCTACATTCCTGTGTTGACATGTCATTACAGGAAGTTCTACCTTTGACCTGTCTGCACAGGAATGTCGAGCGCGAAGAGAGCAAGTCATGGTCCGCAGTTTCCTTGGGTTCCTCCCGTGGATCGTCTACGCCGTGATCGCCACCGGTGACGAGTGGCGTTGGGGGGCCCTGGCCGGGCTGGTGATCGCGCTCGGGCTCATCGTCGTGGACCGCCGTTCCGGCAAGGACTGGGACCAGATGGTGATCGAGACCAGTGCTGCGATCTTCTTCGTCCTGAGCGCGGCCGTCTCCTTCGCCAGTCCCTCCTCCTCGCTCATCCCGTACGGCCCGGCCCTCGTCAACGCCTGGCTGGCGCTCACCGCCTGGGGGTCGCTGGCCGTCCGCAAGCCCTTCACCCTCGGCATCGCCAGGAGCATGGCCCCTGAGGAGATCTGGCGGACTCCCCAGTTCTACCGGGTCAACGCGGTCATCACCGCGGTGTGGGGTGCCGCCTTCGTCGTCGCCGCGGTGCTGCTGGCCGTCCTGCTGAGCGTCGCTCCGCACGCCACCACCGCCGTCATCGCCGTCAAGATCGTCACCTTCGTGGTGCCCATGGTCTTCACCGCCCGTTATCCCAAGATCGCCGCGGCCCGGTTCCGGGGCCAGGCGGCCTGACCGTCCTCGCGATTCCCACCGAGTCATCTGGAGCAGAACGTGACCACCACTCCCGGGATCTCCGGAACCCCCGCCTACCTCAGCGGTGACCTCGCCCCGGTCCCCGACGAGATCGGCGCCTTCGACCTGCCGGTCACCGGCACCCTGCCTCCCGAGCTGACGGGCCGTTACCTCCGCAACGGGCCCAACCCGCTGCCCGGCCAGGACTCGGGGCACTGGTTCGCCGGGGCGGGCATGATCCACGGTGTCAGGCTGCGCGACGGCCGCGCGGAGTGGTACCGCAACCGCTGGGTCCGTACCCGCTCCTTCACCGAGGGCGCCAGGCTCCTCGGCCCGGACGGCCTCGACAGGACCGCCGTCAGCGCCAACACCTCGGTCATCCGGCACGCGGACAGGATCCTCGCGCTGGTCGAGAGCGGCTTCCCGTACGAGATGACGCCCGAACTCGACACGGTCGGGCCGTGCGACTTCGGCGGGCGGCTGACCACGGGGATGACCGCCCACCCCAAGCTGGACCCGGTGACCGGTGAGCTGCACTTCTTCGGGTACGGCTTCATGCCGCCCTACCTGACCTACCACCGCCTGTCGGCGGCCGGGGAACTGGTGGAGAGCCGTGAGGTCGAGGTGCCCGGGCCGACGATGATCCACGACTTCGCGATCACCGAGAACCATGTGATCTGGCTCGACCTGCCGGTCGTCTTCGACATGGAACTGATCGGGAAGAGCCTGCCGTTCCAGTGGAGCGACTCCTACGGGGCCAGGATCGGCGTGATGGACCGCGCGGGGAAGGTGACGTGGTTCGACGTCGACCCGTGCTACGTCTTCCACGTGGGCAACGCCCGTGAGGACGCCTCGGGGCGGGTGGTGCTCGACGCGATCCGCTACACGCGTGAGTCCTTCACCTCCATCTGGGGCAGGATCGGCGGCGCCGCCAACCCCGCGGCCGAGACCGGGGGAGCGGTGCTGCACCGCTGGGTGCTCGACCCGGCGACCGGCGGGGTGACCGAGGAACAGCGCGACGACCGCGCGGTGGAGTTCCCCACGTTCAACGAGGACCTGCTGGGCCGTGACAGCCGCCTGCTGTACACCGTCTCCGACGACGCGGTCGTGAAGTACGACACCGAGACCGGTGCGACCCTGGTCAGGGACACCGAGGGGCGCCCCGGTGAGGCGATCTTCGTGCCCGCGGCGGACACGGCGGCCGAGGACGGCGGCTGGCTGATGTCGATCGTCACCGACCACTCGGGGGAGGGCTCCCGGCTGCTCGTCCTGGACGCGGCGGATCTGGAGTTCGTCGCCTCGGTCCGGCTTCCCCGCCGCGTCCCGGCGGGTTTCCACGGCTCCTGGCTGCCGGACCTGTAAGCCGGACGGCGTTTCCAAGGTTGACCCGGGAAGGGGCCTGCGGGGGCGGGTCCCTTCCCGCTTTGCGGGTGAAGCGCTGTTTACCGCCGAGGGCTATGAGGACCTCGCAGAACCGGGAATTTGGCGGGCCCCATGGTATTGCGTAGGAAAGTTTCCTATCCAATACTTCGTCTAGATGCTCTGTCGTCGACGCGAGTCCCGCTATCGGTGGCGGACCGTTGAGGTCAAATGGTCCTGCGGGAATATCGGCACAGCTGGGAACGAAAAGCCGAAGGCCTTTTCCCTATGGAGACAGTCATGCCTGGACGTGTTCTCACGTTGCTTTCCGGTGCCGTGCTGGCCGCCTCGGCGGCGCTCACGGTCGCCGCCCCCGCACAGGCCGCCGTCGTCGAGCGCGGCGAGAGCCCGATCACCACGGGTGAGTACTGCATCGCCCGGATCGACTCCCGCTCCGTCGTCGGTCTCTACGAACGCGGCTCCCTCAACTGCTACGGCTACGTCGGGGGGCGGTTCGCCTACCTGGGGACGGGAAACGCCTACGACGCCTGCCGGTCGAGCAACCCGGGCCGGGTGATCGTCGGTGTCAAGGAAGGCCTGCCGTCCCACTACCTGATCTGCCTGGTCGAGGTCTGAAGTCTTTCCGGCGGTCCTTCGGGATCAGCGGAGAACGGGAAACACCAGCCATTTCCTTTCTGATTGGAGACAGCTATGTCCCGACGTGTTCTCACTTTGCTCTCCGGTGCCGTGCTGGCCGCCTCGGCGGCGTTGTCGGTGGCCGCCCCCGCGCAGGCCGCCGTCGTCGAGCAGGGGCAGGGGCCCATGAACACCGGTGAGTACTGCGCCGCGAAGGTCAGCTACGGCTCAGAACTGGGCTTCTACGAGTACGGCTCCATCAGGTGTTACTCCACCGACAGGAATGGGCGGCTCGTCTACAAGGGGTCGGGTGACCCGGTCGCCGCCTGCCGGTACAGCCACCCCACCAAGGTGGTCGTCGGGGCCAAGGAGGGTCTGCCCGGCCACTACCTGATCTGCCTGATCCAGGAGTGACATGGTTGTGAGGGCCGCCCGGACGCCTGTCCGGGCGGCCCTCACAGGCGGGGGTGCGCGCCCCCGCCCGTCGTGACCGCTAGCAGCTCAGTTTGTCACCCGGGTCGACCCCGAGGATCGCGGCGAAGCGCTTGTAGGCGTCGATGCGGCTCTGCACCTGCCTGGGGTTGCCGCCGTCGCACTCCAGGCGGCCGTTGATGCTGCGGATCGTCTCACCGAATCCGGCGCCGTTGACCATGGCGTTGTGCGGGGTCATCGTGCCGGGGCCGTTCTGGGTCATCCAGTACCAGATGCCGGTCATCCAGGCGACGGAGGCCTCGGTCTGCACCAGGTTGGGGTTGTTGAGCAGGTCGATGCCCAGGGCGTCGCCGGCGGCCTTGTAGTTGAAGTTCCAGCTCAGCTGGATCGGGCCCCGGCCGTAGTAGGAGGAGATGCCCGCGGGGCAGCCGAAGGGCTGGTCGGTGTCGCAGTAGTGGGGGTAGTTGGCGGTGTTCACCTCGACGATGTGGACCAGGCCGCCGGTCTCGTGGTTGATGTTGGCCAGGAAGGCCGCGGCCTCCTGCTTCTTGACCGTGTCACCGCCGGTGCCCGCGAATGCGGGGTAGGCGCTCAGTGCCGTGACCAGGCCGTTGTAGGTGTAGAAGGGGTTGCGCTTGGGGAACATCTCGTTGAACTGCGCCTCGGTGACGACGAAGTTGCCCTCGCTCGCCTCACAGGCGCCCTGGTCGGTCCAGATGCCCGACGGTCCGCCGGGGGTGTTGCCGCGCGTCCACCACTTCGCCCGCCAGTTGTGGCCCTGGTAGGAGGCGGTCAGGCCACCGGCGTAGCCCTTGGCGGAATCCCAATCACTCGCGCAGATGGGCGCGGCGGAGGCGGTGGAGGCCGAGGCGGGGGAGGCCAGGGGAACGGCGGCCAGCACGCCGGCGACCGCCATTGAGAAAAGGGATGACGTGAGGCGGTTTCTCGGCATTCTTTCACTTCCTTGCATGACGGAAAAAACGAGCACGAAACGACAAGAGACCGGCCCCGGGGTGGACGGTGACACCGCGGACGGGCTCCACAGGAGGTCGCCGTCGCGGGATTGACGACAATTAACAGGAATTTGAATTCTTGCGTCAATAGGTAGGACGCAAAGTTCCGCATAGTGCGCATCCGCCGCCCTCCCCGGGGGTCGCGCGGGCCGTACCGCGGGGTCGGGAGGAGGGGCGTTCCCCCTCTACGCCGAGTTGACCGGGGCGGTTGGTGGCCGATTCGGGATTCGGGGTAGCTGACCATAGGAGGGGCCGGAGGAGCCGGGGGAGGAGTGAGCCGTGGAGTACGAGGAGTTCATCGGCACCCTGAGGCGGTACGCCGGTCTGGGCGAGGACGAGGCCGAACGCGCGGTGCGCGCGACACTCGGGACGCTGGGTGAGCGGCTCTCGGTCGGCGAGGGGCTGCTCGGGCGGTTACCGGAGCGGGTGCGCGCGTGGATGCGCACCGGCAGGGCTCCCGAGCCCTTCGACGTGGACGAGTTCCTGCGCCGGGTCGCCGAGCGTGAGGGGGTCGACGTCGAGGTGGCGGCGCGGCACGCGCGGGAGGTCTTCTGGCTGCTCGGCGAGGTGACCGCGCCCGGGGCGATCGACGGCGTGGCCGCCTGCCTGCCGGAGGACTTCGACTCCCTGGTGGCCGAGGCCCGGCGGCGCGGCGTCCGGGTGATGCCCGCGGAGGAGTTTCTCGCCAGGGTCGCGAGCCGCGCCGGGCTTGAGGCCGCCGACGCCCACCGCGCGACCGAGGCGGTGCTGGAGACGCTCGCCGAGTGCGTCGCCGAGGGCAGGGCGGAGAACCTGATCGGCGAACTGGCCGTGCCGCTGCACGAGCCGCTCAAGCGGGGGGCGGCGGAGGGACGCGCGGAGAGCGTGCGGATGCCGCTTGAGGACTTCGTGCTGCGGGTGGCCGAGCGGCAGCGGGCGGACGGTCAGGACGTGCGGGGGCACGCCAGGGCCGTCTTCACCACGCTGCGCGAGGCCACCACGGAGCGGGGCTTCCTCGACGTCATGGCGGGCCTGCCCGACGAGTATCGGACACTGCTCACCGGCCGGTGACTCAGACGGGCAGTCCGAGTAGGGCCGCGTGGCAGCGCATGGTGTGTTCGAAGGCCGTCGCGGGGTCCAGGACCGCGTTGTTGAACTGGCCGAAGATCTCGAAGCTGACCCAGCCGAACAGCCCGGTCCAGGCGAGCAGGGCGCGGGAGATGACGTCGTCGGGGACCTCGGGGATGACGTCCCGCACCCGGCCCGCGTCGTCGCCGAAGGACGCGGGCGGGGCGGGAAGGCCGCCCGGCGGGTTCAGGACCCCGGCGCCGTGGGCGTCGGAGACGATCCGCCCGTAGACCACGGTGTCGCGGATCGCCGCGGCGACGGTGTCGACCGGCGCCTTGTAACCGGGCACCGGCGAGCCGTACAGCAGCGCGTACTCGTGCGGGTGGGCCAGCGCCCAGTCCCGTACGGCGTGGCAGACCGCCAGCCACCGGCCGGTGTGGTCCTCGCGCGGGACGGCGGCGTCCGCCCGCTCCACGGCCTCTCCGAGGGCGTTGTAGCCGTCGATGATCAGAGCCGTGAGCAGGTCGTCCCGGGACGGGAAGTAGCGGTAGATCGCGGAGGAGACCATCCCCATCTCCCGGGCGACGGCGCGCAGTGACAGGCCCGTCGCCCCATCCGTGGCCAGCTGGCCTCGTGCGATGTCGGTGATCTCCCTGGTCAGTTCGGCGCGGACACGTTCGCGCGCCGTGCGGCTTGAGCTCATGTCCGGACCATATCAGAGCGATGCAAGAAAAAGAGAGCACTGCTCTTGACCGGCGCGACCGATCTGAGAGAGCATTGCTCTCGAAACGGAATGGCAATCTGCAAGGAGTCCCCCGATGCTGTCCCTGGCCAAGAACGTCAACCTCCTCGTCATGTTCCTGCTTGAACTGGGCGTTCTCGGTTCGACCGCCTACTGGGGCTTCACCGTGGGGTCGAACTGGCCGCTGCGGCTGCTGCTCGGACTCGGCGCGCCCGCCCTGTTCATTGCGGTCTGGGCGGTCTTCGGCGCCGCCAACGGCGCGATGATTCCGCTCACCGGGTTCGCCAGGGTGGCCCTTGAGGTCCTGTGGTTCGGTGGCGGCGCCGCGGCGCTGGTCATGGCGGGCCGCGTGGCCCCCGGCGCCGTCTTCGCCGCCGTCTACGTCGTCAACGCCGTGCTGCGGCTGGTGTGGAACCAGTGACCGCGCACAACGAGGGAAAGGGAACGGACATGGGCAAGCACGTCGTCGCGGGAGCCGGACAGGTCGGCTCGCAGGTCGCCGGACTCCTGGCCGGGCAGGGACACGAGGTCGTCCTCGTCAGCCGCTCGGGATCGGGTCCCGACCTGCCGGGCGTCACCCGGGTCGCCGCCGACGCGGCCGACGGGAGGCGGATGACCGGCCTGGCCAGGGGCGCCGACGCCCTCTACAACTGCGTCAACCCGCCCTATCACCGCTGGGCGCAGGACTGGCCGCCGCTGGCGGAGTCGTTGCTCTGCGCGGCACGGGAGAGCGGGGCGGGATACGTCATCCTCGGCAACCTCTACGTCTACGCCGCTCCCGGACGGCCCATGCGGGAGGACGACCCGCTCACCCCGCCCAGCGCCAAGGGGGAGATCAGGGCGCGGATGTGGCGGCAGGCGCTGGAGGCCCACCGGGCGGGCCAGGTCCGGGTGACCGAGGTGCGGGGTTCGGACTACTTCGGACCCGGCTGCCTCGACCAGTCACACCTGGGGGAACGGCTGGTGCCTCGGCTGCTCGGCGGGAAGACGGTGCGTATGATCGGCGACCCCGACCAGCCGCACAGCTGGACCTACGTGCCCGACGTGGCCGCCGCCCTGGTGACGGCCGCCACCGACGACCGCTCCTGGGGCCGCGCCTGGCACGTCCCGACGACGGAGCCGATCACGGCGCGCCAGGTCGCCGAGCGGATGTGCGAGATCGCGGGCGTCAGGAACCCCGGCGTCAGGTCCATGCCCCACTGGATGATCCGCGCAGGAGGGCTCGTGTCCCCCATGCTCGCCGAGCTTGAGGAACTGCGCTACCAGTTCGTCCGGCCCTTCGTCATGGACTCGGCCGACTTCCAGACGACCTTCGGCGTGACGCCGACCCCGATGGACGAGGCGCTGGCCGCGACGATCGCCTGGTGGCGCGACCGGCCGGCCAGGGCGGCGTGAGCCGTACGCTCTGAGCATGAAGATCGCCATGATCGGCCTCGGGGACATCGCGCGCAAGGCCTACCTTCCGGTGCTGACCGCGCTCCCCGGCCTCGACCTGCACCTGTGCACCCGTGACCGCGCCACCCTCGACCGCCTCGGCGACGCCCACCGGATCGGAGGCCGCCTCACCTCGGTCGGCGAGGTGATCGACGCCGGGGTCGAGGCGGCCTTCGTGCACGCGGCGACCGAGGCCCATGTGGAGATCGCCGAACCGCTGATCGAGGCCGGGGTGCACGTCTACCTGGACAAGCCGATCGCCTACACGCTGGCCGAGTCCGAGCGCCTGGTACGGCTCGCGCGCGACCGGGGGGTTTCGCTCTTCGTGGGGTTCAACCGCCGCTGGGCGCCGCCGTACACGGACCTGCTCGGCCTGCCCCGCCAGCTGGTCGTGATGCAGAAGAACCGGGCCGACCTCGCCGAGGACCCCCGGGTGGTCGTCCTCGACGACTTCATCCACGTCGTGGACACCCTCAGGTTCCTGGTGCCCGGACGGGTCGACCACACCGGGATCAGGACCAGGGTCAGGGACGGCCTGCTCGAACACGTGACGCTCGAACTGTCCGGGGACGGCTTCACGGCCTTCGGGATCATGAGCAGGGTGAGCGGCGCCGCCGAGGAGACGGTCGAGGTGATGGGCGGGGGAGTCAAGCGGCGGGTGGTCAATCTCGCCGACGTGATCGACCACGCCGGCGCGGAGACCCTGACCCGGCGCGGAGACTGGACCCCCGTCTCCCGCCAGCGTGGCATCGAACGCTCCTGCCTGGAGTTCCTCGGCGCGGTCCGCGCCGGCACGCCGGTGGACGCGCGGGACGCCCTGGCCACCCACGCCCTGTGCGAGGAGATCGTGGCCGCCTGCGTGGGGTGAGTCGTCCCCTGGGTGTGTCGATGCCGGTTTTCTGGCCGAAGGTGGGAGACGATGCCATGGGCGGTGAAAAGCCGTCTCATCCTGTCTGTGGCGGTTGCCGGGCATCCATGATCCCCCCATGCGGAAACCGGCCGTGACGTCACGGATTTCCAGCGAGGGGGAGAAGTGACTGAGCGGAGTGCTCGATCGGGCGCCGCGCTGACCGCGGTGTTCCTGGCGGTGATGTTGCTCGGCGGCTGCGGCACCGGCGCACCCTCGGCCATGGCGCCTCCGGCGAGTAAGGCTCCGGCGGCCGGGGCGCCGGCGGCGGGCGGGCAGGCCAACGGGCCGGTCGGCGCGCAGGGGGCGGGGGTCGCGCCGTCGCCGACGGTCTCCGGCGACAACTCACCCTGCCCGACGACGGGCAACACCAAGCGGTTCGCCAAGACACGCTTCGCCCTGCACGCCGGGCTCGCGCTGGGCGCCTTCCACCGCTACATCTACAAGCCGCTGCGGGCAGGCGGGTTCAAGGAGGGTGCGGACAAGCGCAAGCGCACCTTCGTCAAGGCCGCCATAGCCGGGCTGTTCGCCCTCCACGAGCTCAAGGTGGCCAAGAGGTTCGCCGAGGCCAACCCGGCGCTGTGCCACGCGGTGCAGAGCGTGACCAACAGCTTCGCCGCCCTGACCAGCAAACTGAAGGGCGGGACGGCGACCGAGAAGGACCTCGACGCGAGCAAGGACGTCTTCGGCGAACTGCAGCGGCAGGCCACCGGCAGCGGCTTCGGCTTCAAGGAGAAGAACGTCACGGTCCCGGGCGCGGGCTGAGCCGGGGCGGAACGACGACGGGGCCGGTCCTCTCAGATCCGAGAGGACCGGCCCCGTGGCGTTCTCCGGTTTTTTCCGGTCTTTTCCGGGAGGCCCCGCGCCCCGTACCCCGGCGGTACGCGGCGCGGGACGTCTCTTCCCCGCGGGCCCGCGCCGTCAGCGCTGGGCGAGGTACTGCCGGCCCAGGTCGCGCAGACGCTCGTGGGCCGACTCGTAGACGCCGCCCCCGCCGAGGTAGGCCTTGGGGAGCTTGGCGACCATCGTGTAGTTGCTGTCGCAGACGTTGCCGACCGGAGCCTCGCCGATCTGGCTGACCAGCTGGTAGGCGTCCAGCGTCTCCAGGCCGGTGACCTCCGAGGTCCAGGTGACCAGGTCGTGCTGACTGATCCGGTAGGCGTCCTCAAGCGGACGGGCCGAACCGGTCGACATCAGGCTGTGGTCGTCCTCCAGGCGCGGCCACGGGGTGGTGACGCCCTTGATCAGCTCGACTGCGACCACGGTGTTCATCGCCGACTCGATGGCCGTGCCGCACACCTCGCCGTGGCCCTGGCGGGCGTGCCCGTCGCCGACGGCGAACAGGCCGCCCGGCACGTTGACGCCGAGGTAGACGGTCACCCCGGCACGCAGCTCCGGGGTGTCCATGTTGCCGCCGTGGGCGTCCGGGGTGATGGTCATCCGGGCCTCGGACGCGCCGGGCGCGACGCCGACCGTGCCGTGCATCGGGTCGAGCGGCAGGTCCACGGTGAAGTCGCTGTTGCGGGCGTGGTAACGCGCCACACCCGCGGCCACGTCGATGTCGTAACGCCAGACGACCTCGTCGAGCGGCGGGGTCAGCATGGCGGTGGTGTGCGTGCCGGTCAGCGCCCCGAAGTGCGGGAACGTCGCCGACACGGCCCAGTCTCTGGCGGGCTCGATGGAGACGAAGTGCAGCGCCAGCGTGTCTCCGGGCTCGGCGCCCTCGACGTGGAAGGGGCCGGTCACCGGGTTCAGGTAGGGGAACTCGCAGACCTGCGAGGGCAGGTCGTCGACGGAGCGGACCCGGCCGCCGAAGCAGTCCTCGGTGTAGAGCTCAAGGATCGTGCCGGGCTTGACCGTGCCGACGGCGGGCCTGCCGCCGAAGGTGTAGCTGAGTTCCTCGGGGGAGGGACGGTAGGAGACGACGTTCACCGCACACCCGCCTGGCTGAGGCGCGTCACCGAACCGGGGAGGGCACAGGTGGAACCCTCCTCCACCTCAAGAAAGATCTCGTGCATCTACTGTCCTTGTGTGAATCGGAAGGGGGCGTGACGCGGGGGGTGTGCGGCGACGTCGCGGGGGACCTACTTCAGGGGGGCGTCGTGCGACTCGCCGAGGGCGGCCAGCAGGGGGCGGCGGCCGTAGGCGAAGAAGGTGGCGAGCACCAGCAGGCCGATGGCGAGCCAGACGATGCCCACGACCTGCGCGGCGATGCTGGCGTTGATCACCACGTAGACCAGGATGCCGAAGCCGATCAGCGGGGCGAGCAGGTGCCGCCACAGGTCACGGCTGCGCTTCTTGAAGAAGTAGTGCACGATCACCGACAGGTGCAGCGCCAGGAAGGCGGTCATCGCGCCGAAGTTCACCAGGCCGCTGATCAGGGCGACGCCGTCCTCGCGGTTGGCCAGGAAGATGCCGACCGCCAGGGAGACCAGAGCCACCAGGATGGTGGCGTTGACCGGCACCTTGGTCTTGGGGTGGATCTTGGAGAGGAAGGCGGGCAGCTGGCGGTCACGGGCCATGGCGTACAGCAGACGCGAGGTGGCGGCCTGGGCGACCAGGGAGTTGGCGAAGCCCCAGGCGATGGCGGTGGAGATCGCGGTCAGGATGCTCAGCCAGTGGCCACCGGCGAACTCGGCCATGTCGTAGAAGGCGGTGCCGTTGGGGTCGCCACCGCTCAGCAGCTGGCTGCGGTTGGGGGTGAGCAGCGCGCCGATCCAGGTCTGCACGATGAACAGGGCACCGGCCAGGCCCAGGGCGGCGATCATCGAGCGGCCGATCTTGGCGCTGTCGACCTTGCTCTCCTCGGCCAGCATGGAGATACCGTCGAAACCGAGGAAGGAGAGCACCGCGACGGAGACCGCACCGAAGGCCAGCGGCCAGGAGAAGGTGTCGGGGTTGAACAACGGAGTCAACGCGCCGGTCTGCGCCTTGCCCTGAAGGAGCGCGAACAGACCGATGACGATGAAGATCGCGAGCACGACGAGCTCGGCGATCAGCATGTACCTCGTGATCCGCGCGGTCATCTGGATGCCGGTGTAGTTGACGACCGTGTTGAGGACGACGAACACCAGCAGCCAGGCCCATACCGGCAGCGGTACGAACGACGCCATCGCCAGGCTGGCGATGAGGTACAGCAGCGCGGGCACCAGCACGTAGTCGAGCAGCATCGCCCAGCCGGCGATGAATCCGACGGGACCGACGATTCCCCGGCCCGCGTAGGTGTAGACCGAACCGGCCATCGGGAAGGCCTTGGCCATCTGCGCGTAGGAGAACGCGGTGAAGGCCATGGCGACCATACCGATGATGTACGCGAGTGCGACCATGCCACCGGACGCCTGGAAGACGCTTCCGAAGATCCCGAAGGGCGCGATCGGGACCATGAAGATCAGTCCGTAGATCAGCAGGTCGTTGAAGCTCAGCGTCCTTCGGAGCTCCTGCCGGTAACCGAACTGTTCCAGGGAGGGGTCAGTAGTCATGGAACTACTCCTAAAAGAGATGTTGCAAGCGTCACTTTAGGACGAATCCTTGAAAAGGAAAAGTTTGCAGAGGCAACTTTTTATCGAACGATGTCGAAATCGAGACCGTCCGCTCTGCCGATGTGGGCGCCACGCCGTACCCCGTGGTCCTGGAGGGTCAGGCGTCCCCGCGCGGTGATGATCGAGGTGCCGTCGGCGACCTCGTCAAGCGCGGGCACGTGGAGGGTTCCCGCGCGTCTCGCGAGTGCCGCGAGCATCAGCACCGCCTCATAGCAGCCCTGGCCGTGCCCGTTGAGCAACGGCGCATTTGATCCGAAACGGCGAGTGTAACGCTCTCCCAGACTCAAGCTGTCATCGGTGACGAGACTGGAGAAATACCCCATAGCGCCGTATAGCTCGCCGGTGTCGTCGCCGCCGATGCCGAGCAGGCCGTGCTCCTCCAGCGCCCCGCAGAGACGGGGGAAGCCGAGGCCTGCCGCGGTGAAGGCGCGGTTGAAGTCGACCAGGTCACTGCCGATCAGACTGAGAAGCACGGCATCCGGCCTGCTGGCCACCAGGTGGTCCAGAATCCTGCTCAGGTCGGGCTTGCCGTACGGGACGTAGCGTTCGCCGACCACCGACGCCCCGCGCGAGGCGAGGTAGCGCCGGGTGGCCCCGTGAACCAGGCGCGGCCAGATGTAGTCGTTGCCCAGCAGGAACCACCGCTTGGCCCGCCGCAGCTCGATCAGCCAGTCGAGCCCCGGCTTGAGCTGCCGTTCCGGTGTCTCCCCGAGGAAGTAGACGCCGGGGGAGTGGCCGCCTCCCTCGTAGGGAGGGGCGTAGACGAACGGCAGGCGCCCGGCGAGCGCCCGCACGATCGAGATCCGGACGTCACTGCCACAGGTGCCGACGACCGCGTCGATCACCTTGCCGCGCGCCAGTTCCCCGACCTCGGCGGCCACCTCCTCCGCGGGTCTCCCTCCGTCGATGAGGACCAGCTCGACCGGTCTGCCGAGAATGCCGCCTGTGAGGTTCACCTCGTCGGAGGCGAGGACGGCGCAGTTGATCGCGCATGGACCTACAAGCCCGAGGACCCCGGAGATGGGAACCACGAGCCCGACACGTAGGGCGACCCCTTGGAGGAGCTGAGCTTCCAGGGGTTCGATCACGGGTGTGATGGCTTCTGCCACATTGCAGAGTATCCTCCTGAAAGGACGGGTATGGGAGGCCCGTTACTCACCCGGGATACAGACGGGAGCTTCACATGGTGACGACCGGGCTGGGATCCTCGCTGGCCTACCTGCTCAGCCGAGCTGAGCGTAGTGTCAACCGGGGTCTCGCCGCCGCGCTCACCGCTGAGGACGTCAGCGTCGAGCAGTGGCGCATACTTCGTGCCCTCGCCGACGATTGTGGTCACTCGATGGGGGATCTGGCCGAGACGGTTCTGATGCCGCATCCGACGCTCACCAAGGCGATCGACCGGCTCATCGACCGCGCGTTCGTCTATCGCGGTCACGACCCCGCCGACCGCCGCAAGGTCGCGGTGTTCCTCGCCGACCGTGGCGCCGAACTGCTCAACCGCGTCGAGGGATCGATCGCGGAGCACCACAGGGAGATCGAGGCCGCCTACGGCACCGAACGCACCGAACAACTCATGAGCGAGCTCGAACGACTGGTCAGGGCCCTGAACGAGGCCCCCGCGGAGCGGCCGTCGGACCGGCTCGCCGAGCGGCCTGCGGGCAGGCTCGCCGAGCGAGACGGCACCGCCGTTCCCGCGCTGCGCTCCTGAGCGTTCCCCCGCCGCCCCGAGGGCGGCGGGAGGTCTCACGGCCCGGCCCCGAGGGGGACCGGGCCTTCGCCCTGCCTCGGGGCGGGACACGGAAGGCTTACGGCAGGGGGTCTTGGAGCCGTGCCCCGTGCGCTCGGGAGACCCGCCCGACGGCGACGGCCCAGGCGGCCTGACGCAGGGTGATCCCGCGCTCGGCGGCCGTCGCCGCGACCGTGTCGAAGCACCGCCGGGCCAGGTCGGGGCGGGCGGCGAGCACTTCGCCCGCACCCGTCAGGACGTCGGGGACCACGACGGTCCCCGCCTCGGCGAGGACCGCGTCGGCCCCGGGGGACAGCAGGCCGTCGGCCGCCTCGACCACGACAGAGGCCCTGACGTCGCGGGCCAGATCCGCGGTGACCGGGGCGGCCAGGACGAGCGCGTCCACCCCGAGCCCGAGAGGCTCACCGCCGGAGGGCGTGACCACCCGGAAGCCCTCCTCGGCCAGGCGCAACGCGGCCAGCCGGGCGGTTTCGCCCGGGCCGTGCACCGCGACCGTACGGACGCCTTCTCCCAGGACCCCCAGCACGGCTGCCGCCACGGCCTCGCCGGCCGCTGTGCCGGTCACCGTGCCGGTCACTGTGCCGACCGTTGTGCCGGGTGCCGAACGGCCGTCGGCCATCCAGGCGGCGATCCGCTCGTCGGCGTCCGGGTCGGGCGTGGGGACCTCCCCGTCGGAACCGGCGATCGTCATGATCTCGTTGACGTATCGCCTGGTCACCCGCTCCAGCTCCCGGGCGTCCAGCCTCGCGGGGTCGACGCGGACACCTCCCCTGGCCCCGCCGTACGGCACGCCCGCGAGCGCGTGCTTCCAGGTCGTGACCATGGCCAGCGCGGTGACCTCCTGGAGGCCTGCTGAGGGCGCGAAGCGCGTGCCGCCCCTGGCCGGGCCGAGGACGGTGCTGTGCTGCACCCGGAAGCCCTGGACGACGTCCATCCGGCCGTCCTCGCGGCGGACCGGTACCGAGACGGTCAGGGAGCGGCGGGGGGAGGCGAGCATCGCGCGCAGGCCGTCGTCCAGCCCGAGCAGGAGCGCCGTCTCGTCGAGACGGCGCAGGGCGGCTTCGAGGGGATCGTGGTCGGTGAGGGCGGTCGCCGGCGTCTTTGACGGCACCATGAGGGTCATGAGGGTCAGGCCTCCATGCGGTGAGCGGAGCGCCATTGCTCCACTCTTGATGGTTTGTGGTGATCACACTATTTATGGGTTCTTTGCCATGTCATGATGGATATGTTGCGGACTGATGGCCGTTTTTTGTGCGTTTCCCCAATGGGATGGGACAGTCGTTATCCGAACGGTCCGCCGGGCAGAGGCACACCTCGAAACGGCGGGAACCAACCGTTCCGCGATGGCCTGAGGGGATGAACGTGCCGGAACTTGTGGTCGGTCCGCTGCTGCGTCATGTGGACGCGACGAGCGCCTCGATCTGGGTCGAGACCAGCGTGCCGTGCGAGGTGACCGTCGAGGCGGACGGGGCCCGGGCGAGTTCGCCGACCTTCTCCGTCCACGGCCACCACTACGCCGTCGTGGACGTCGAGGGCGAGGGGGACTACCGGGTCCGTCTCGACGGGGAGGTCGTGTGGCCGCCGCCCGGCCGCCCGGCCGGTCACATCCGGTTCCTGGATCCGGGCGGCCCGAAAAGGGTGATGTTCGGCTCGTGCCGGACCAGTGTGCCGCACGACGCCCCGCACACCCTCTCCCACGGCGTGGACGTGCTGCGCGCCTACGCCCGCGTCCTGGCCGGCAGGCCCCCAGGGGAGTGGCCCGACCTGCTCCTGCTGCTCGGTGACCAGGTCTACGCCGACGAGCCGTCCGCCGAGATGCTCAAGTTCATCGCCGCGCGCAGGGACAGCGAGCCCAGGACCGAGATCGCCGACTTCGAGGAGTACGCCGAGCTGTACCGGATCGCCTGGACCGATCCGGAGATCCGCTGGATCCTCTCATCCGTGCCCACCGCGATGATCTTCGACGACCACGACCTGCGGGACGACTTCAACACCTCCGCCGACTGGCGGGAGAAGATGGCCGGGGTCCCCTGGTGGCACAGGCGGGTGGTCTCCGGCCTCGGCGCCTACTGGATCTACCAGCACCTGGGCAACATGTCACCGGCCGAGCGCGCCGCCGACGGGCTGTTCCGCGAGCTGCGCGCGGCCGAGGGCGACGGGGGAAAGCTGCTCGACGCCTTCGCCGAGCACGCCTACGAGGTCCCGGTGGACAGCAGGTGGAGCTACTGCCGCGACCTCGGCGACACCCGTCTGATCATGCTCGACTCCCGCTGCGCCAGGCAGCTCACCCCCGGAGACCGGCGCATGATCGACCCGGTCGAGTGGGAGTGGCTCGTCGAGCAGCTCGACAGGGACGGCGCGGAGCGCTTCGTGATCGGCACCTCGGTGCCGTTCCTGCTGCCCGCGGGCATCCACCACGTCCAGAACTGGAACGAGGCCCTCGCCCAGGGAGCCTGGGGAAGATCGGTCGCCCGCTGGTCGGAGGCCCTGCGCCAGGCCTTCGACCTCGAACACTGGGCGGCCTTCCGCCGTTCCTTCGAGGACCTGTCCCGGCTGCTGGCGAAGGTCGGCAAACCGGTCATCCTGCTCTCCGGTGACGTGCACTACTCCTACGTGGCCAAGGTGGACGGGCTGCCCGTCCACCAGCTCGTCTGCTCGCCGATCCGCAACCCGCTGAGCCGTACGCTCAGACTGGCCAACATCGTCGCGCAGTTCGGCCTGGCCACCCTGGTCGGCGGCTGGCTCGCACGCCTGGCGCGCATTCCCAGGCCGCCGTTCGCCTGGCGGGTGACCAACGGTCCGTGGTTCTCCAACGCGCTGGCCACCCTGTCCCTGGACACCACGCCGCCCTCGGCCCGCTGGGACACCGCGACCATCTCCGGGGACGACGTCTCCGAGATCACCACCGTGCGCCTCACCTGACGGCTCACCCGGTGTGGACCGGCTCCCGTTCGGGTACGGCGGCCCGCCGTACCACGGGCAGGGCACGCAGGCCCAGGGCACCGGCCAGGGCGAGCACAACGACGTACAGGATGACGGCGTCCGAGACCAGCGGGGCGATCCACGGCCGGTAGACCTCGGCGATCCACCGGGTCAACGGTGTCGGCTGCAACCGCAGCAGGGCGGTCGCGCCCGGCAGGTAGACCAGCCCGGTGACGACGCCCCTGACGAGCAACGGCCCGTCGAGCCGGGAGGCGGGCATCAGGGCGAGCAGCGGGAACAGCATCGCGTCGTACCAGGGGTGCTGCACCGGCGAGGTGAGCAGCCAGCCCAGGCACCACGCCAGCGCGGGCCGTACGGCGGGCAGGCCGGGCGGACCCTGCGGCAGCCGCCAGCACAGCAGGAGCGCGGCGATCAACGCCGCGCCCAGGGCGAGCCGCCCTTCGAGCTCCACGGCCTCGGGCCCCAGGTTCTTGACGAGCACCTGCCACGGGTCGGCCAGCGAACGGTCGCCGACCTTGCCCGCCACGTTCGCCAGCGCCTCGGGACCCTGCGTCGCGTACAGCGTGACCAGCGCGGTGAACGCGCCCATCCCCAGGGTCAGGAACGGTCCCGCCCGGTGGCGGGCGGCCCAGGCGAGCCCGGCCCCGGCCAGCACGAACGGCGCCTTGACGGCCGCCGCGGCGCCCAGCAGCGCCCCGGAGACCAGGCCGGAGCCCATCCCCGGCCTGCGCAGCGCGAACAGGGCGGCCACCAGCAGGAACGCGCCCAGACCGTCCATGTGGCCGCCGAGCACCACGTGCCACAGCATCAGCGGGTTGAGGCTCCACAGCAGGTGCGCCCTGACTCGCCGGTCGCGTTCCGGACCGGCGAGCCGGTCGAGCATGACCGCCGACAGCAGGAACGCCAGGGCGAGGATGACCTTGAAGGCGAAAACGGTCGCCGCCATGGAGTCTCCGCCGAGCCGGGAGGCCGCGAGCTGCGCCCAGGTGGCCAGCGGGCCGTAAACCGAGGGGGTGTTCCGCCAGGCGAGCGGGGTCAGGTCGCCGACCGGGTCGCCGATCCCGTGCAGCCAGGCCGGAGGAGTCACGTACGGGTCGTGTCCCAGGGCGGCGATCCGTCCGTAGACCGCGTAGTTGAGCACGTCCGTCGACCCGGCGGGCGGTACGAGCGTCAGGAGGACGACGACGAGCGGCGTGCCGGCCGCGAACAGGCCCCGCACGGGGAGCCACCCGCGGCGCAGCGCGTACAGCGCGGCGCACGTCCCCAGGCCCCCGATGAGCAGGGCCACCCAGCCGAGCTGGATCACCGGCGTCTGCGGCGGGTCCAGGCGCAGGGACCAGGGCGGCGCACCGGCGCCCAACTCGGGAACCGCCGCGGACGGCCCGAGCAGGGAGACGGCGAGCATGGCCGCGACGGAGATCGCGACCATGAGAAGCCCCGCGGGGCCGGTGAGCCGCGCGCGCAGGGGCGGCCTGACGCCGGGGCCCGGCCCGGTCAGGAGAGAACGCCGACCAAGCCCACCCGACGCCGCCACCTGCCGACCCCCCCGAGTCACCGCCCGCGCCGCGTCCGCCGGGGCGGCCCGTACGGCGGCTTCCACGGCGGCGGCGTGATGTCCACTCCAGCCTAGATCGCCTGGAACGTAACCGAGGCCGGTGATCTCCTACTTCGCGAACTCCGTCAGGGCCTCGGCGAGCCGGTCGACGGCCCACAGGAGGTCCTCCTCGGAGACGACGATGGGCGGGGCGAGACGGATCGTCGAGCCATGGGTGTCCTTGGCCAGCACCCCCAGGCGCATCAGCGCCTCGGAGACCTGCCTGCCGGTGGCCAGGGAGGGGTCGATGTCGACGCCCGCCCACAGGCCACGGCCACGTACGGTGACCACGCCCCGGCCGACGAGGGCGCGCAGCCTCTCGTGCAGCACCGCGCCGAGTTCCCTGGCCCGCGCCTGGTACTCGCCGGTGCGGAGCATCTCGACGACCGCGTTCGCGACCGCGCAGGCCAGCGGGTTGCCGCCGAAGGTCGAGCCGTGCTGGCCGGGCTTGATGACGCCGAGCACGTCCTGGTCGGCGGTGATCGCCGAGACCGGGACGACACCGCCGCCCAGGGCCTTGCCCAGCACGTAGACGTCGGGCACGACGCCCTCGTGCTCACAGGCGAAGGTCTCACCGGTACGGCCGAGCCCCGACTGGATCTCGTCGGCGATCATCAGGATGTTCTCCGCCGAGCAGAGCTCGCGGACCTGGGTGAGGTAGCCGTCCGGCGGGACGAGCACGCCCGCCTCCCCCTGGATGGGTTCGAGCAGCACCGCGACCGTGTTGGGGCCCACGGCCTCGCGGATCGCCTCGATCGAGCCGTACTTCACGATCCTGAAGCCGGGGGTGTACGGGCCGAAGCCGTCGTGGGCGTCGGGGTCGGTGGAGAAGCTGACGATCGTGGTGGTACGGCCGTGGAAGTTGTCCTCCATCACGATGATCTCGGCCTGGCCGTCCGGCACGCCCTTGACCTCGTAGCCCCACTTGCGGGCCACCTTGATCGCGGTCTCCACGGCCTCCGCGCCGGTGTTCATCGGCAGGACCATGTCCTTGCCGGTGAGGTCGCCGAGACCGGCGGCGAAGGCGGCGAACTGGTCGTGGAAGAAGGCACGGCTGGTCAGGGTGAGCCTGGCCAGCTGCTCCTGGGCCGCTTCGATGATCCTCGGGTTGCCGTGGCCGAAGTTCAGTGAGGAGTAGCCGGACAGGCAGTCCAGGTAGCGCCTGCCCTCGACGTCGGTGACCCAGGCGCCCTGAGCCTCGTGGATCACGACGGGGAGGGGGTGGTAGTTGTGCGCGCTGCGGCGCTCGCTGAGCTCGATGAACTCTTCTGTGCTCGTCATCGGTCCGTTCGCCGTTCCTTGCCTTTTGTTGCCTTCTGTCTGCTTTATCCCCGAATTTCCAGGGTGCAGCACTTGGGTCCTCCGCCCGCCTTGCGCAGTTCGGCCAGCTCGACCGGCACGACCTCGAAGCCGCGCCGCTTGAGTTCCAGCTGCAGGCCGGTCGCCTCGGCGTTGATCACCACGTGGGTGCCGTCGCTGACCGCGTTGAGGCCGAGCACCACGGCGTCGTCCTCGGTGGCGACGACGGCGTCGGGGAACAGGTTCCTGAGCACCTCCTGGCTCCCCGGGGAGAAGGCCTCGGGGAAGTACGCCACGTTGTGCCCGTTCAGCGGGAAGAGCGCGGTGTCGAGGTGGTAGAAGCGGGGATCGACCAGCCGCAGCGAGACCACCGGGCGGCCGAGGAACTCCTGCGCCTCCCCGTGCGCCGCCACCTCCGTGCGGAACCCGGTCCCCGCGAGCACCAGATGGTCGAGGGTGAGGAAGTCGCCCTCACCCTCGTTGGTGAACTCGGCCTCACGCGCGGCGGTGTAGCCGTTGGAGGTGAACCACTCCAGATAGGCGGGGCCCTCCGCGGCCCGCTCGGGATGCGTGAAACGCGCGCCGTACACCCGGCCGCCCACGACCAGGGCGCCGTTGGCGGCGAAGACCATGTCGGGCAGGCCCTCCACCGGGTCGATCAGGCTGACCCGGTGGCCGAGCTCCTCGTAGACGCCCCTGAGCCCCTCCCACTGGCGGATCGCGACCTCACGGTCCGCGCCCGCCTCCGGGTCCATCCACGGGTTGATCGCGTACTCGACGGCGAAGTGGTCGGGCCGACACATGAGGTAGCGCCTCGTCATTGAGAACCCCGTAAAGGATGTTGTGGTGGGAGACGGCACCAGCCTAGAAACGGGGCATATTCGGGGCCAATAGCCTGATCTTGCGCGTTGCCGCAGGTCTCTTGCGTGATTCAGGCGAGGAACGGCGATTCGTTGCGCGATGTCAGCAGAGGGGCGTCGATCAGCCGGGAGAGCACGATGGAACTCTTCGTACGGACCACGAAGGGCTCGGCGGCGATGCGCTCGATCACCTGCTCCACATGGCGCACGTCGGTGGCCCTGATGTGCAGCAGCGCGTCCGCCTCACCGGTGATGGTGCACGCCGAGACGACCTCGGGATGCCGGGTGACGGCGACCCCGATCTCCGACGGCGAGGTCTTGCCCGCGCAGAACAGTTCGACATAGGCCTCGGTGGTCCAGCCGAGCGCCGTGGGCTCGACCCTGGCGGTGAACCCGGTGATCGCCCCCACCTCGCGCAACCGGTCGACCCGGCGCTTGACCGCCGAGGCGGACAGGCCCACCCGCTGCCCGATCTCGGCATAGGTTGCGCGGGCGTCCTCGACGAGAGCCCCGATGATGTCACGATCCAACCGGTCCAGTTCCACGCTGCTTTCTAACACAGCACGAGGGCCGCGACGCGCGTCGCGGCCCTCGCTGGAGAAGCGGGATCAGGCGGGTTCGGCCTCGCCCGTCGTCTGCTCAAGGGCCTCCTCAGGGGAGGCCTCAAGGTCGTCGGAGGCCTGGGCCAGCGCGGAGGCCTTGTCCAGACGCACCCAGCTCGTCACGCTCTCCACGGCGAACAGCACGCCGAGGTACAGCGTGAGCACGGCGACGACCCAGGTGGCGGCGCCGAACGCGGCACCCGCGCCGATCGCCAGCAGCCGCAGCTCCCAGCCGAGACCGGCCTTGAACACCCAGTCGGGCGGCCAGATGCTCTGCCGCGTCCGGTAGACCGTGTCGTAGGTGTGGTAGCCGACCACGTAGAGCAGCACGAACAGCAGCCACTTGGGCACGTCGGCGGCCAGGCCGACGAGGATGATCGTCAGGAACTCGGCCGCCCTGATCAGCGGGGGAACCAGCCAGTCGAGCTTGCCCAGGTGGTCACGGGCGGCCGTCGGCAGCACCAGGACCAGCATGACCAGGGCGGGCAGGAGCAGGATCGGCCCCTGGGTCAGCACCCCGGCGACCGCGACCGCGACGATCACCACGAGCGCGGCGAGCGCCCCGGGCACCGGGGGCAGCCCGGGCCCGATCCGGCCGCGCAGCGCGGCGACGAGCGGGCCGTCGTCGCGGTAGGCGAGCAGCCGGGCGGTCTGGACGCGCAGCCGCTCCAGATAGGGGTCGGGGGCGGGGGTTGTCTGCGGCTGGGTGATCATGCGAGCGACCTCATCAGGCGTCCGGTGAGCGTGTAGGCGGTGGCGACGCCGCCCCAGATGATCAGGGTGATGAAGGTGATCCTGGCGTCGAAGAAGGCGCTGACGAGCGCGATGGCGGCGAAGCGCTCGCCGATCGGGAAGACGACCATTTTGCGGGCCCAGTAGACGGCCCTGTTCCTGCCGGCCTTGCTCCACATCTTCAGCAGGCCGCGGATGCCGCCGCTACGGGCGATCTTGCGCTGCTCCAGCGCCGCGCGCAGCTCGGTGTCCGGGCTGATCGACAGCGGCATCGAGGGCAGCGGGGCGGGAGGCCTGCGCCGGTTGGCCGCGCCGAAGGAGAAGTCGAGCAGGTGCTTGACGGACTGCAGGGCGATCGCGGTCAGCGCCAGCGTCCACACGTCGCCGACCCCGGAGACGGCCGCGCCGATCGCGAGCCCGGCGAAGACCACGTACTCCTTGAACCGGTCGAAGGTGGCGTCGAGCCAGGCGCCGAGCACGCCGAACTTGCGGGCGTAACGCGCGACCTGGCCGTCCACGCAGTCGAAGACGAACGCGAAGTAGATCAGGATGGCACCCGCGATCATGCCGGGCCGCGCGCCGGTCGCGAAACACGCCGCGGACGCGACGCCGAGCGCGATCGAGATCAGTGTGACCTGGTTCGGGGTGAGCCCGCGCCTGGCCGCCCAGCGGGCGATGAAGCGCGAGTAGGTGCTGACGAAGTAGGTGGTGAAGAAGCCGTCGGCGCCCTTGACCGCGTTGTTCAGGCGGGCTCTGTCCTCGTCGAACCCCGCCATCTCGGCGACCGCCTGCACGGCCTCCTCCGGGGTGTTCAGCCGGCGGAAGAACAGGTCGCGCCTGCCCCGGATGCCGACCGAGACGCCACGCCGTACCAGGCCGAGGACGAGGAGCTGGACCAGGTCGTCCTCGGGGCCGAACAGGTGGGCCATGTCGGCCAGCTCACGGGCCGCCTCGGCCAGCGTGGCCGCGTGTTTGTGGTGCAGGTGCAGCGGGCCGAGCAGGACGGAGTTCGGACGGGTCACCGCGTGGAAGGCGGAGCCGACCGAGATCACCCGGGACTTGCTCGCCCGCACCCTGACCGGCAGGCCCTCCAGGCTCCGGTCGCCGATCTCCGGCAGCGCCTCGTCGATCGGGACGTCGGGGACGATGAAGTCGCCGTTCTCGTCCTCCTCACGGGGCTCCTTGGTGATCAGAGCGAGCGCGCCGCGTTTCGACTTGGTGATCTGGTAGATCAGCTCGTCGTGGATCAGCGAGTTCGCGGGGAGGATGAGCAGGTTCTCCGTCGCGTCCTCGACCGCGTCGGCGACGGCGCGCAGGTCGTCCGCGAGATTCGCGGTCTCGACGAGGCGGCCGGGAAGACCCCGGTGGACCGCGGCCTCGCCGGAACGGACGATCGTCACCGGCGCGGGATCAAGGGAGGCGATCTGTCCGTGCAGCTTGCCGATCACCGTGGGGGAGCCGGGGAGCGCGGGCAGGGTCAGCGCGGCGGGCGGCGTCGGCTGGCCGAAAGCGGTTGAGGTGCCGGGTGAAGAACCCAGCAGGACCACGCGGGGCATGGCACCCTTTCGTACAGGGATGGGGTGAAACATGGCATGGGGAACTCGCCAGGGGCCAAAGTTTAATGAGTTTTAGGTGAACAACACGCACTCGTGATCCTTCCGTTCCCGTTGATCATGGTTGGACCGGCATGCCGCCGTGCCATCTAGACTGATCCGGTGAGCCTGTACCGTGACGAGGGCATCGTGCTGCGCACGCACAAGCTGGGCGAGGCAGACCGCATCGTCACCGTCCTGACCAGGCGAACCGGAAAGATCCGGGGCGTCGCCAAGGGTGTGCGGCGGACCATGTCGCGCTTCGGCGCCCGCCTTGAGCCCTTCACCCACGTGGACCTCCAGCTCCACACCGGCCGCACGCTCGACGTGATCACCCAGGCCGAGACCATCCGCCCGTACGGCGAGGCCTTCGTGGCCGACTATCCGCGCTACACGGCGGGTAGCGCGATGCTGGAGACCGCCGACCGGCTGATCATGGCGGAGAAGGAACCGGCCCTGCGGCAGTTCCTGCTGCTGGTCGGGGGCCTGCGCACGCTGGGCTCCGGAGAGCACGAGGCCAGGCTCGTGCTCGACGCCTACTTCCTGCGCTCACTGGCCGTCGCGGGCTACGCTCCCGCCCTGGAGGAGTGCGCCCGGTGCAGGACGACCTCGGTCAGGGCGTTCGCCATCGTGGCCGGGGGCGTGGTGTGCGGGGCCTGCCGCCCGGCGGGCGCCGCCGTACCGGCGGGGGAGACCATCGCGTTGATGGTCGCCCTGCTCAAGGGCGACTGGCGGAGCGCGGACGCCTCGGAGAGCAGGCACCGCACCGAGTGCAGCGGCCTGGTCGCCGCCTACCTTCAATGGCACCTCGAACACGGCATACGCTCGCTCCGGCATGTGGAGCGGGAGCGCGCAGAAAGGGAACCCGCCACGTGAACGTCCGTCCCCCGGTGCCTCATCCGTCCGGAGCGACCCCGCCGCCCATCCCCCGCGACCTCGTGCCCCGGCACGTGGCGATCGTGATGGACGGCAACGGCAGGTGGGCCAAGCAGCGCGGCCTGCCGCGCACCGAGGGGCACAAGGCCGGTGAGTCGTCGCTGTTCGACGTGATCGAGGGCGCGATCGAGCTGGGCATCCCCTACCTGTCCGCCTACGCCTTCTCCACGGAGAACTGGAAGCGCTCGCCGGACGAGATCCGGTTCCTGATGGGCTTCAACCGCGACGTGATCCGCCGCCGCAGGGACGAGCTCAACGCGATGGGGGTGCGGGTGCGCTGGGCGGGTCGTCCGGGACGGCTCTGGAAGAGCGTCATCAAGGAGTTGCAGGACGCCGAGCGGATGACCGAGGGCAACTCGACGCTGACCCTGCAGTTCTGCGTCAACTACGGGGGCCGGGCTGAGATCGTGGACGCGGCGCTGCGCCTGGCGGAGGACATCGCCGCGGGCAGGGTCAAGCCGGGCAAGGTCAAAGAAGAGACCTTCGCCAGATATCTCGACGAGCCGGACATCCCCGACGTCGACCTGTTCGTGCGTTCCTCCGGCGAGCAGCGCACCTCCAACTACCTGATCTGGCAGATGGCCTACGCGGAGATGGTCTTCCTGAACCGCCTGTGGCCCGACTTCGACCGTCGCGACCTCTGGGAGGCGTGCGAGCTGTTCGCCAAGCGTGACAGAAGGTACGGCGGAGCCGTGCCGAACCCCGTGGCGCAGGCCCCACTCCCCTGAGACCGGCGTTCCGGGGCCGCCCCCTTCCGGGTCAGGGGCGGGCGACCCGGTCCTGTCAGGCCTTGACCTCGCGCAGCCGTCCCGTCTCGACCTCGTAGACGAAGCCGCGGACCGAGTCGGTGTGCGGGATGAACGGGTCGTTCTTGATCCGGTTGACGGACTGCAGGACGTCCTCCTCCAGGTCGGGGAAGGCCTCGGGCGCCCAGTCGGGCTTCGTCCCGACCTCGGCCTGGATCTGCCGCTTGAACTCGTCGTCGGTGAAGGTGAGCATGCCGCAGTCGGTGTGGTGGATGAGGATGATCTCCCGCGTGCCGAGCAGGCGCTGGCTGATGGCCAGGCTGCGCCGCTCGTCCGCGGTCACCACACCGCCCGCGTTGCGGATGACGTGCGCGTCGCCCTCGGTGAGCCCCAGCAGGCCGTAGGGGTTCAGCCTGGCGTCCATGCAGGCCAGCACGGCGACACGGCGCGCCGGAGGCAACGGCAGGTCTCCCTTGTCGAACGCCGCGGCATAACGCTCCGCGTTGGCGAGAAGCTCGTCGGTGACACTCATGAACTCTCCTGTCGGTTTTCACGGCAACGCCACACCCAAACTACCCCTATTGCCTACCTGGTCAATGGGTAATTCCGGAGAGTGCCGCCCGGAAATTCCGCCCCGGACCTACCCGGCGCCGACCGCGAAGAGCTCCGGCCCGAATTTCCCCGGTGCCACATGTGAAGGGTTCGGGTTTGTGCCTTACCGGCCCCAAGTGTGAGGAGTTTCGGCTTGGGCGCGTCGGTGCTTGGACTGAGGAACGCAGGAGCGCAGCGACGCAGTGACGAGGGAAAGCACCGACCCGGAGGCGCCCAAGCCCGCGACGCCGAAGGCGTCGCAAAAAACTACGCCCGCCGGCGCGCCCGGTAGGCCGCCACATGCATCCGGTTCCCGCAGGTGCGGCTGTCGCAGTACACGCGGGAGCGGTTGCGTGACTCGTCCACGAAGACGTTGTCGCAGTCGGGCGCGGAGCAGGTGCGCAGCCGTTCCCACTCGCCTTCGACGAGCAGGTGGGCCAGCGCGACCCCCAGGTCGGCCGACAGGTGTTCGCCGACGGAGGCGCCGGGGGCGAAGTAGTGGACGTGCAGGGGGTGTCCGTCATGCTCGGTCAGCCGCGGGGTGATGCGGGTCCCGCTCAGCAGCGTGTTCAGCCGGATGACCGCCGTCGCCTGGTCGGGGGCGGTGAAGACCTTGTGGAAGGCCTCGCGTGCCGCGCGCACCTGGTTCAGGTCGGAGGAGCAGAGCTCACCGACACCGCTGACCTGGTGGCGCTCCACGAACTCACCGAGCTCCCGCAGGTCGGTCAGCCTGTCGGGGCCTCCGGTGGCGGGGGAGGTGTTGATGAGGTCGACCACGGTCGCGAGTGAGTGCACCATGTCATGTCCGAATGGCATGTTGACTCCTGAGGATGGCGGTTTCGGCGTGGGAGGGCGCGTCCGGCGACTCGCCGTCTCGGATGATTATCCCCCGTAACGCGGGCGTGAGGGGCTTTTCACGGTACGTCAGCCACGCCGTGGCCGGGGCGGTCGTCAGGAGTGACTCACCGCCGCGTGCGTCCTGGCGGCGGTCGAGCAGGAGGCACAGGTGCCGAAGACCTCGACCGTGTGCGTGACGTCGGTGAAGCCGTGCTCGGCCCCGACCGTCTCGGCCCAGCGCTCGACCGCGGGCCCGGCGACCTCGACGGTCCTGCCGCAGCGGCGGCAGACGAGGTGGTGGTGGTGGTCGCCGCTGGCGCAGGCGCGGTAGACGGACTCACCGTCGTCGGTCCTGAGCATGTCGACGTGGCCGCTGTCGGCCAGGGCCTGCAACGCCCGGTAGACGGTCGTCAGGCCTATCTTGGCGCCCTCGGCGCGCATCTCGGCGTAGACGTCCTGCGCGCTTCGGAAGCCCTCGCTGTGGCGGAGGACGTCATGGACGGCATCGCGTCTGCTGCTCATGGATTGGACTCCTGTGGTCGGCTTCGGCGTACGAATCTACCGAGCGCGAGGGCCAGGACGAACCCTCCGAGCGCTATGACAACAATGATGGCGCCCGATGGCACCTTGACATAAAAGGAGGAAGTAAGCCCGCTGACCGTGGAAACCATCCCGAAGACCATGGACAACAGCATCGTGCTCCTGAAGCCCCGGGTGAGTTGCTGGCTGGTGGCGACCGGGACCACCATCAGGGCGCTGACCAGGAGCAGGCCGACCACGCGCATCGCGATGACCACGGTCAGCGCCGCGGTGACGGCGATCAGCAGGCTCAGGAAACGCACCGGCAGGCCCGACGTCCTGGCGACCTCCTCGTCCTGGCAGAGCACGTACAGCTCGCGGCCGAAGAAGACGACGACGCCCAGGACGGCGACCGCGAGCAGGGCGATCACCCAGACGTCCTCGACGCTGACGCTGCTGATCGAGCCGAACAGGTAGTACAGCAGGCTGGAGTTGCTGCCTCCCGGGGCGAGTGAGATGAGCAGCACGCCTCCGGCGATGCCGCCGTAGAACAGCAGGGCGAGCGCCACGTCGCCGCCTGTCCTGCCGCGCTCACGGACCAGCTCGATGGCCACCGCGCCGAGCACCGAGACCACGACGGCGGTCAGCACGGGGGCGGTGCCGGTCAGGAAGCCGAGCGCGACACCGGTGAGGGCGACGTGCCCGATGCCGTCGCCGAGCAGGGCCAGCCTGCGCTGCACGATGAAGGTGCCGATGGCCGGGGCGGCGAGGCCGACCAGCAGCGCGGCGATCAGTGCCCGCTGCATGAACTCGTACTGCAGAAGGTCCATCACGACGTCGGTCTCCAGTCGAGCGAGCTCAGCGGTTTGCCCGCCTCATGCGGGTGGACGTGGTCGTGGCCGGGCAGCGCGTGCGCGCCGACCGCGTGGGGCGGCGCGCCGTCGTGGCACACGAATCCGTTCCTGAGCACGACGGCCCGGGTGATGAGCGGTTCGAGCGGGCCGAGTTCGTGGGCGACGAGCAGGACCGTCTTGCCCTGGGCGACCAGGGAGGTCAGGGTGTCGGCCAGCAGCTGCTGGCTCTGGGCGTCGACGCCCGCGGTCGGCTCGTCCATGACGAAGGTGTCGGGCTCGCCCGCCAGGGCGCGGGCGATGAGCACCCGCTGCTGCTGCCCGCCGGACAGCGCCTGGACCGGGTCGCCCGCCCTGTCGGCCATGCCGACGGCCTGTAGCGCCCTGGAGGTCGCCTCTTTGTCGGCGGCGCCGGTCAGGCGCAGGCGCCGCTGCCTGGCGATCCTGCCGGAGGCGACGACCTCGCGGATGGTGGTGGGCACGCCGCCGCCGACCGAGAGCCGCTGGGGCACGTACCCGATCCGCCACCACTGCCTGAACCGGGCGGGCGGCGTGCCGTACAGCAGGGTGGTGCCGCCGGACAGGGGGACGAGGCCGAGCAGGGCGCGGATGAGGGTGGACTTGCCCGAGCCGTTCGCGCCCAGCACGGCCACCACCTCACCGGCTCCGATGGTCAGGTCGACGCCCCGGAGCACCGGGCGGCGGTCCAGGCTGACCTGGCCGCCGCTCATGCTGAAAACCGTTTCGATGGATGTCACGTGTCGCCTTTACGAGCAGCCGAGCGCCGTCTGGAGCGCACTGAGGTTCTGGCGCATGGCGGACAGGTAGTCGCCGTTCGCCGGCTGGCTTTCGACCGGGTCCAGGACGGCCGTCTTGGCGCCGATCTCCGTGGAGAGGACCTCGGCGACCTTCGGGCTGACGAGGGCCTCACTGAAAATCGTAGTCACTTTCTCCTGCTTGGCCACTTTCGCCACCTCGGCGAGCCGGGCGGGGGAGGGCTCGGCCTCCGGGTCGATGCCGTTGATCCCGATCTGGCGGAGCTTGTAGCGGTCGGCGAGGTAGCCGAACGCGGCGTGACTGGTGACGATCGCCGTCGAGGAGCACCCGCTCAGGCCCCGTGACATCTCACCGTCCAGGGTGGTGAGGTCGGCGACGGTCGCGGCGGCCCGGTCCCGGTAGCCCTTGGCGTGGGCCGGGTCGGCCTCGGCGAGCCTGTCGCCGAGCTTGGTGGCGATCACGGCCATCCGGGAGGGGTCGAGCCAGACGTGCGGGTCGTGGGCGGCGTCGCCCGTCTCACCCTCGCCCTGCTCCCCGGCCGAGGAGGGGATGGTCTTGACCAGGGAGGCGACGTCGAGGCCCCGCCCGGCCGCGTGCTGTTCGACGGCCTCGTCCACCGCGGGCTGCACGTCCTTGACGTAGACGACGAGACCGGTCGCCTCGATGCCGGCGACCTGGGCGGGGGACAGTTCGAGGTCGTGCGGTTCGACTCCGGGTTTGGTCAGGGTGGTGACGGTGGCGTCGGGGCCGCCGATCCGCTCCGCCAGCCACTGCAGGGGGTACATGGCCGCGGTGATGTCGGTCTTGCCTCCCTGTGCTCCGGCCGGTCCTGCCTGGCCGGAGCCGCAGGCGGTGGTGACGGTGAGGACGGCGGTGAGAGCGGCGAGCAGACTTGCTGTGCGCATGTGCATACGTCGGGAGGAGCCGGACATCATGCTCACCAGTATGCGCGTAAATGAAAATGGTTGTCAAAATCGTCTAGAACGCCCCGAATCTGTCGGCGACCAGCAGGAGCAGGAAGGTCAGCAGGGCGACGCGCAGGACACGCCCCCTGACGCCGAGCGAGGGCCACGACATGTAGGCCAGCCAGCCGACGAACCCGATCACCGGCAGCACCGCGATCCCGCCGAGGAAGGACGGCACGGCGAACCCGGCCAGCAGCAACGCCACCAGGACCACCGGCAGGATCCAGCGGGGAAGCTGGAAGAGGAAGACGAGCGGGGCCGCGCTGCGCCGTTCGACCTCGCGCCGCAGCCCCGTGGCTCCGGGCGTGAAGAACTGCTCGCCGGGCGGCAGCGGACGGGGGCCTCTCGCCGCGCCCCGGGTGGGGCGGGGCCTGGCCATCGGGTGTGCGGGGCGCTCACGGCGTTTTTCGGCCACGGCCCGAGCCTAACGCCGTGACCCCTCCCGGCGGCAGCTCCCGCACCGGTGCGCGGCGGCGGGCCGGGCTCTGGCATTCTGGGCGGATGCTCGCTCTCATCCGCTACTCGGTGCCCGCAGGCCGTACCGGGGAGTTCCTCGCCCAGGCGCACGACATCGTCGACACCCTGGCGGGGCAGCCGGGATACGTGCGCGGGCGCGTGGTCAGGTCGGTGGACGAGCCCGAGTTGTGGGCGCTGGTCAGCGAGTGGGAGGGGGCGGGGTTCTACCGGCGCGCGCTCGGCGCGGCCAGGATGGCGATGTACCCGCTGATGCCCCTGATGCTCAACGAGCCCAGCGCCTTCGAGGACGCCGAACGTCCGTAGGACCCGCCGCACGGGCGGCGTGGGGGCAATGCGCGTCTGGCGCAGGTGCGGCTCCCCTAAGCTGGGGTCTCGACCAATTCCTCGCCGACCTCCAGCCGGATGGAGATTTTCCCTTATGGCACGCCGTACGGACATCATGGACACCATCGTCAGCCTCGCCAAGCGACGTGGGCTCGTCTACCCCTCCAGCGAGATCTACGGTGGCCTCCGGGCCTCCTGGGACTACGGCCCACTGGGGGTGGAGCTCAAGAACAACGTGAAGCGGCAGTGGTGGAAGACCATGGTGCAGGGCCGCGACGACGTCGTCGGTCTTGACTCCTGCGTGATCCTCGCCCGCGAGGTGTGGCAGGCCAGCGGCCACGTGGAGACCTTCACCGACCCGCTGACCGAGTGCCAGTCGTGCCACAAGCGCTACCGGGCCGACCACCTTGAGGAGGCCTACGCCGACAAGCACGGCAAGCAGCCCGCCGAGGGCCTGGCCGACATCACCTGCCCCAACTGCGGCAACAAGGGCGCCTTCACCCAGCCCAAGCAGTTCAGCGGCCTGCTGAAGACCTACCTCGGCGCCGTCGAGGACGAGTCCGGCCTGGCCTACCTGCGCCCGGAGACCGCGCAGGGCATCTTCATCAACTACCTCAACGTGCAGCAGTCGGCGCGCAGGAAGATCCCGTTCGGCATCGGCCAGATCGGCAAGTCGTTCCGCAACGAGATCACTCCCGGCAACTTCATCTTCCGCACCCGCGAGTTCGAGCAGATGGAGATGGAGTTCTTCGTCAAGCCGGGCAGCGACGAGGAGTGGCACCAGTACTGGATCGACGAGCGTTTCCGCTGGTACACCGACCTGGGCATCACCCCGGAGAACCTGCGTCTGTACGAGCACCCCAAGGAGAAGCTCTCCCACTACTCCAAGCGGACCGTCGACATCGAGTACCGCTTCAACTTCACCGGTGGCGAGTGGGGTGAGCTGGAGGGCATCGCCAACCGCACCGACTTCGACCTGACGGCCCACGGCAAGGCCTCCGGCACGGACCTGAGCTTCTTCGAGCAGGAGACCGGCGAGCGCTACGTCCCCTACGTGATCGAGCCCGCCGCCGGTGTCGACCGCGCCACGCTCACCTTCCTGATCGACGCCTACACCGAGGACGAGGCGCCCAACGCCAAGGGCGTCATGGAGAAGCGCACGGTCATGCGGCTCGACCACCGCCTCGCGCCGGTCAAGGTCGCGGTGCTGCCGCTGTCGCGCAACGCCGACCTGTCGCCGAAGGCGAAGGACCTGGCCGCCCAGCTGCGCCGCCGGTGGAACGTCGAGTTCGACGACGCGGGCGCCATCGGCCGTCGCTACCGTCGTCAGGACGAGATCGGCACGCCGTTCTGCGTCACGGTCGACTTCGACACCCTTGAGGACCACGCGGTGACCATCCGCGAGCGCGACTCGATGACCCAGGAGCGCGTGGCCCTCGACAAGGTCGACGCCTACCTCCGTCAGCACCTCAACGACTGACCCACCCGGCCCCCGCCCCGGCGACCACGGGAGCGGGGGCCGTCTGTGTCCGCGGGGGGTCGGCGTCATGAGGCCCGGAGCCGCCCGGGACGACCGGCCCGACCAGAGGCGCGACCCCCTGATGCACGGCGACGCAGACCACGAGCCGGTCCTCCGGCCACTCCTCCCGTAACGGGACGAAGGCCAGCGTGGCCAGCCGGTCTCCGGCGGGACTGTTCTCGAAGAGCGGCTCAAGCCGTCCCCGGCACCCCCGCGCGGCCGTCTCCCGCACCTTCGCCTCGCCCGGCCAGATCCCGGGGGGTAACAGGAACCTGGCCAGCACCTCGCCGTCGTGCGGTGCCGAACAGCTCACCAGGGGCAGGATTCCGCTGTTCTTGTCGGAGGTCGTGCTGTCGGAGACCTCGTTGACGCAGGTGCCGAGCCGGACGTCGTCGATGTAGGTGACGGCGCCGGGCTCCTGTGACCGTTCGGCGGAGGCCGGGCCTGAGGAGGCCAGGACGCCCGGCCCGGGGCGTGACAGCAGACGCGGCACGAGAACGGCCAGGCCGGCGAGCAGGGCGGCCAGCGCGAGCGTTCCCGTCAGGACCCAGGCGAGGACCCTTCTCGTACGGCGTCCCGTCCGCACGGCCCGCTTCGGAGGGCCGGCCTGCTCCCCGGCGCGGGCCGCCCAGCCGGGCCGTCCCGCCTCCCACGGCGGCCTGGCCGTCTGTCGTTCCTCCTCGCGGCTGTCCGGCCTGGCCCAGGGGTGGTCGTTCCTCGCTTCGCCACTACTCATCACAAAGGTGACAATCCCATGCGAAGCCGGGGTGAGCCAGGAGATCTTCGACAATCGGGACCCGGTCGTTTCCCGTGTGACCCCGGGAGCGTGTGTGACGCGCGTTACATCGGATGCGCGGGAAGGCCGTTCCGTACCCCATACAGCATGGGTTGAACCCTCCGTGAACGCGTTTGAATGCTGAGACAATTGGTTTATACCAATTGGTTTATACCAATTCTTGGGGTGGTCCATATCACTGCGGCTTTGCTGCTCATTTAAATTGGATTAGACCGCCATGTAGCCTTCTACCTGGGCAAACGCTCTTTCGTGGGGTGGGTGGCGTTTCGTCTTCTTCTGCGTCGGTAGAGTCCAACCAAGGCGGGACCACACGTCATTTGAAGTCGCAGAAGGAGCAACCGTGCCCAAGTACGTTTACGACTTCACCGAGGGCAACAAAGATCTCAAGGATCTGCTCGGCGGTAAGGGGGCCAATCTGGCCGAGATGACCAATCTCGGGTTGCCGGTGCCCCCCGGCTTCACCATCACCACCGACGCGTGCCGCCGTTTCCTTGAGGACGGCGGGCTCCCCGAGGGGCTGGAGGAGGAGATCTCCCGGCACCTGGCCGCGCTGGAGGGCCGGATGGGCAGGCGTCTCGGCCAGGCCGACGACCCCCTGCTGGTCAGCGTGCGCTCCGGGGCCAAGTTCTCCATGCCGGGCATGATGGAGACCGTCCTGAACATCGGGCTCAACGACCAGTCCGTGCACGGCCTGGTCAAGCAGGCGGGGGGCAATGAGCGTTTCGCCTGGGACTCCTACCGGCGCCTCATCCAGATGTTCGGCAAGACCGTCCAGGGCATCGACGGTGAACTGTTCGACGAGGCCCTGGAGGAGCTCAAGAACGGCCGTGACGACCTGGAGCTTGAGGCCGCCGACTTCCAGCGCCTGGTCGAGACCTACAAGGGCATCGTCCGCGAGCAGACCGGCCAGGACTTCCCCGCCGACCCACACGAGCAGATGCGCATGGCCGTGATGGCGGTTTTCGAGTCGTGGAACGCCCCGCGCGCCGTCCTCTACCGCCGTCAGGAGCGCATCCCCGCCGACCTGGGCACGGCCGTCAACGTGTGCTCGATGGTGTTCGGCAACTGCGGCATGGACTCGGGCACCGGCGTCGCCTTCACCCGCGACCCCGGCAGCGGCCACCAGGGCGTCTACGGCGACTACCTGCAGAACGCCCAGGGTGAGGACGTGGTCGCGGGCATCCGCAACACCATGCCGCTGCAGGATCTGGAGCGCATCGACAAGTCCGTCTACGACGAGCTCATGAAGATCATGGAGACGCTGGAGAACCACTACCGCGACCTGTGCGACATCGAGTTCACGGTCGAGCGCGGCAAGCTGTGGATGCTGCAGACCCGGGTGGGCAAGCGGACGGCGGGGGCGGCCTTCCGCATCGCCGTACAGCTGGTCGACCAGGGCCTGATCGACCTTGACGAGGCCGTGACCCGGGTGAACGGCGCCCAGCTGGCCCAGCTGATGTTCCCGCGCTTCGACGGCGACGCGAAGAGCGCCAGGATCACCACCGGGATGAACGCCTCGCCCGGCGCCGCCGTCGGCAAGGCCGTCTTCTCCTCCGCGCGGGCCGTCGAGCTGGCCGCGGCGGGAGAGGCCGTCATCCTGGTCCGCCGCGAGACCAACCCCGACGACCTGGCGGGCATGATCGCCGCCCAGGGCGTGCTCACCAGCCGGGGAGGCAAGACCTCCCACGCCGCGGTCGTCGCCCGGGGCATGGGCAAGACCTGCGTGTGCGGCGCGGAGGAGCTTGAGGTCTCCACCAAGGAGCGCAGGTTCACCGCCCCCGGCGGCGTCGTGGTCTCCGAGGGGGACGTCATCTCCATCGACGGGTCGAGCGGCGCGGTCTACCTCGGCGAGGTGCCCGTCGTCCCCTCCCCGGTCGTCGAGTACTTCGAGGGCGCGACCGACCAGGACGACGAGCTGGTCGCGGCGGTGCACCGCATCATGACCCACGCCGACGCCGCCAGGCGGCTGAAGGTGCGGGCCAACGCCGACAACGCCGAGGACGCCTCCCGTGCCCGCAGGTTCGGAGCCGAGGGCATCGGGCTGTGCCGTACCGAGCACATGTTCCTCGGGGACCGCAGGCAGCTGGTCGAGGACCTCGTCCTGGCCTCCTCGGAGGAGGAGCGTGACCGGGCGCTGGCGGCCCTCGAACCGCTGCAGAAGGCGGACTTCGTGGAGATCTTCCAGGCGATGGCGGGCCTGCCCGTCACGATCCGGCTGATCGACCCGCCGCTGCACGAGTTCCTGCCCGACTACACCGAGCTGTCGGTCAAGGTGGCCCTCGCCGGGGACCAGGCCGAGGAGAAGGACCGCAGGGTGCTGGCCGCCGTCAAGCGCCTGCACGAGCAGAACCCCATGCTCGGCCTGCGCGGTGTACGGCTCGGCCTGGTCATCCCCGGCCTGTTCGCCATGCAGGTCAGGGCGATCGCCGAGGCCGCCAAGGCCGTGGAGGGCGCCCGCGCCGAGATCATGATCCCGCTGGTCGGCGCGGTCCAGGAGCTGGAGCACGTCAGGGACGAGGCGCGGCGGATCCTGGCCGAGGTCGGTGTCGAGGCGCTGGTCGGCACGATGATCGAGGTGCCCAGGGCGGCGCTGACCGCGGCGCAGATCGCCGAGGCCGCGGAGTTCTTCTCCTTCGGCACCAACGACCTGACCCAGATGACCTGGGCCTTCTCCCGGGACGACGTGGAGGCGGCGTTCTTCTCCAAGTACCTGGAGCTCGGCGTCTTCGGCGTCTCGCCGTTCGAGTCGCTGGACCGCGACGGAGTCGGCAGGCTCGTGCGGATCGCGGCGGAGGAGGGACGCGCGACCAGGCCCGACCTCAAGCTCGGCATCTGCGGCGAGCACGGCGGCGACCCGGACTCCATCCACTTCTGCCACCAGGTGGGGCTCGACTACGTGTCCTGCTCGCCGTTCCGCATCCCCGTCGCCCGTCTTGAGGCGGGCCGCGCGGCCCTGGTGAGCACGGGTTCGGACACCCGCTGACGGATCGTGCGCCCCGGCCTCCCTGGAGGAGGCCGGGGTTTCCAGGAGTCACCAGGTGTTTCCACGACGTTTCGCATAGGTGGCACCTTTCCTGGATAAAATCACTGCACTTATGCACGCTTATGACGAGCATGACCAGGCCAGATGGGTGCCGGAACCGCCCGGCAACCCCGAACGAAGCCCGTTCGAACGCGATCGGGCGCGGGTGCTGCACAGTGCGGGGCTGCGCAGGCTCGCCGCCAAGACCCAGGTGGTCGGACCGGCGGAGACGCTCGGCAGCGGGCAGCACATCCCGCGCACCCGGCTGACCCACTCCCTGGAGTGCGCGCAGATCGGCAGGGAGATGGGCCAGGCCCTGCGCAGGGACCCCGACCTGGTCGAGACCGCGTGCCTGGCCCACGACCTGGGGCATCCGCCGTTCGGGCACAACGGGGAGACCGCCCTCAACGAACTGGCCGCCGGGTGCGGCGGGTTCGAGGGGAACGCGCAGAGCCTGCGCCTGCTGACCCGTCTTGAGGCCAAGGTCCTCACCGAGGACGGCCGCAGCGCCGGGCTCAACCTCACCCGAGCCTGCCTGGACGCCGCGACCAAGTATCCCTGGACCAGGGAGCGAAGTCCCAAGTACTGCGCCTACCCCGAGGACATGGCGGTCTTCGAGTGGATCAGGCGGGGCGCCCCCGAGGGCAGCGTCAGCTTCGAGGCCCAGATCATGGACTGGGCCGACGACGTCGCCTACTCGGTGCACGACCTGGAGGACGCCCTGCACTCCGGCGCCGTCATACCGCAGGTGCTGCGCGACCCGGCGGAGCGCGGGGGCGTCTGCGCGACGACCCGTGCCTGGTACGCTCCCGACGCCGAGCCCGCGGAGCTCGACGACGTCCTCGGCGGGCTGTTCGCCCTGCCGCTGTGGCCCCGGCACTTCGACGGCACACTCGCCGACCTCGTCGCGACCAAGGCGCTCACCAGCTCCCTCATCGGCCACCTGTGCCGCTCCGCGCAGGAGGCGACCCGCGAGGCGTACGGCGAGGCCGCGGGGCGCCACGGCGCCAACCTGGTCGTCCCCCGGCGCACCCGCCTCGAATGCGCCCTGCTGAAGGGGCTGACCGCGCACTACGTGATGACCAGCGACGCGCACAGCGCCAACCAGGCCAGGCAGCGTGAGATCGTCCGTGATCTCGCCCACCTGATCATGCTCGGCGCGCCGCTCACCCTGGAGCCCGCGCTGCGTCCCGCCTTCACCAGGGCGGAGACCGACGCCGGGCGGCTGCGGGTGGTCGTCGACCAGATCGCCTCGCTCACCGACACCTCCGCGCTCACCTGGCACCGGCGCCTGTCCGGCGGCTGAGTCCCGGCCCGTGGTTCAGTGGTGGAACCCCGGCCTGTGCTCCGCCTCGCCGCCCCGGTGGAGCCGGTCCAGGCAGCGCCGGATGTCCTCGGCGAGCAGGGAGGCCTCGTCACGGCCGATGCCGTGCCTGATCAGCACCCGCTGGACGACCGTCTCCTGCCGGTCGGGCGGCAGCGGGTACGAGGGAACCTGCCAGCCCCTGGCGCGCAGCTGTTCGGACAGGTCGTAGAGGGTGAAGCCGGGGTCGGGGTCGGCCAGGGTGTAGGAGACCGCGGGCAGGGCGCCCCGGCCGTCGTAGAGCAGTTCGAACGGCCCCATCTTGGCGATCCGGTCGGCCAGGAACCGCGCGGTGTCCAGGCACGCCTGCTGGACCCTGCGGTATCCCTCCCGGCCCAGCCGCAGCATCGTGTAGTACTGGGCGACGATCTCGCCGCCGGGACGGGAGAAGTTGAGGGCGAACGTCGGCATCTCACCGCCCAGATAGCTGACGTCGAAGATCAGGTCCTTCGGCAGCAGGTCGGCGGAGCGCCACACGATCCATCCGACGCCGAGCGGCGCCAGGCCGTACTTGTGGCCGGAGGCGTTGATGGAGGCGACCCGTTCGAGCCGGAAGTCCCACGGCAGGTCGGGCTGGACGAACGGGGCGACGAACCCGCCGCTGGCGGCGTCCACGTGGATCGGCACGTCCAGGCCCGTCTCGGTGTGGATCGCGTCGAGTTCCCCGGCGATGCCGGCGACCGGTTCGAAGTCGCAGGTGTAGGTGACGCCGAGGATCGCCACGACGCCGATCGTGTTCTCGTCGACGTAGTCGCGTAGCTGGTGCGGGCGCAGACCGGTCGCGTCACGTTCGAGCGGCACCTGCCGCAGCTCGACGTCGAAGTAGCGGGCGAACTTCTCCCAGCAGACCTGCACCGGGCCGCAGACCAGGTTGGGGCGGTCGGCCGGCTTGCCGTCCTCCTGGCGGCGACGGCGCCATCTCCACTTGAGCGCCAGCCCCCCGAGCATCGCCGCCTCACTCGACCCGGTCGTCGAGCAGCCCATCGTGCCCATGCCGTCGGGGGAGTTCCACAGGTCGGCCAGGATGTGCACGCACCGGGACTCGATCTCGGCCGTCTGCGGGTACTCGTCCTTGTCGATCATGTTCTTGCCGAGGCAGAGATCCATCAGACGATGGGTCTCCTCGTCGCTCCAGGTGGTGCAGAACGTCGCCAGGTTCTGCGCGGAGTTCCCGTCGAGCAGGAGTTCCGAACTGACGAGGTCGTAGACCGCGCGTGGTTCGGCGGGGGAGTCGGGAAGGCGGCGTTTCGGCAGCGGCCGTTCGCTCAGCGGCGAGGTGTACACGTCGTCCCAGGAGGTGACCTTGTGCAGGGGCATGTGGATCTCCTGTTCGCCGGGTCAGGCCCGGTCGGCGGTACGGTGCCGGGGTCCATCGGCTACCTACCCGACCGGCAAACGCCACAAAGTCCGACGAAATTCACGAAAGGTCCAAGAGGGGTTGCGGCACTCGTTCGCGGCTGGCGTTCCGATATGTCGGGAAACCTGTGGTTTATGGCTGGATCAAGGATTGTCGGGGTTTCCCGGTCATGATTACGTGAACCCATCGGGGACGGGCGCGCGTTCCGGTGACGCGCACGGGACGCGACGCCCTTCAACCAGTGAGGGGAACCCATGCGAGTCTTCAGCGGGCTGCTCGTCGGTGTGCTCGTCGCCACAGCCCTGGCCCTGTTACCCACCTCCGCCGCGCAGGCCCAGGTGTGTCAGCACCGTACGGGTGTCAGCCATGGCGGCGGAATCTTCCCGAACACGTTCACCGAGGACTCCGTCTGCGGTAACCAGACGGGAGCCCCGGTCCACGCCACCCCGGACGGCTCGTCGCCGCAGGTGGGGGTCATGGACACCGCCCAGAGCTGGTTCCTGTGCTGGACGCGCGGCCAGCAGCACGGCGGTGGCAACAACGTGTGGTACTACACCCAGGGAGACCGGGTGGTGAGCAACCCGGAGCGGCACGGCTACGGCTTCGTGCCCGCGCTCTACCTGAACACCTCACTGGACCCGGACGACGCCAGGCTCGCCCAGTGCCCGTCGCTGCCCGCCGATCGCTCGACCGCCTACATGGTCTACGACCGCGTCACCGGCACGTCCGTGCGCAGCGAGGAGCACAAGAGGTTCCGCTCCGCCTCGCTGGTGAAACTGCTCATCGCCCTCGACTACCTCGAAACCCTCGGCCCGGGTACGGCGGTGCCCACCGCCGACGCCCAGCTGCTGCAGAGCATGCTGCGTTCGAGTAAGGACAACGCCGCGAGCGCCCTGTGGGAGCGTGGCGGCTGGGAGACGATCGTGAGCCGGATGGTGACCAAGATCGGCCTGACCGACACGGCGCCACCGGCCGACCGGGGGATGTGGGGCTACACCGAGATCAGCGCCGCCGACGTGGTGAAGATCTACCGCTACATCCTGGAGAGAGCGGACCCGTCCTTCAGGAACCTCATCATGGGACACCTGCGCCAGGCCACCCGGTGCGCGGACGACGGCTGGGACCAGTACTTCGGCATCCCGAGCGCCGTCTCCGCCCCCTGGGCCGTCAAGCAGGGCTGGTCCGCCTTCGACGAGGACCCGCGGTGCCCGGTGGCGGCCGGTACGCGGAGCCCGTCCGCCCGTACGGCGAGCGTCGACCTGGCCAGCCCCGCGATGCACACCTCCGGGACCCTCTGTGCGAACGACCGGAAGATCATGGTGGTGCTGACCCTCAACCCCCTGGGCACCACCTGGGCCGACGCCGCCTCCCGCATCACCACCCAGGCGGGGACCCTCTACGCGGCGGCACCCTGCTGACAGGGCGAACGCGGAAGCCCGGCCTGTAACCCGGCCTGTGGACCGAAACGGACCCACAGGCCGGGAAGGCGCGCGCCCGGATCTCATCCGGATGAGACCGGTGGAGCGGGCCTGGGAGAGGCGCTCGTCAGACCGGGAAGAGAACCCTCCCCGGAACGTGCTCACCATACTTTGTAAAGGCGGTTTCCGGTGACCGCCGTCGAGGCCCGGAACCTCCCACGCCGTGGCTCCCCGACCGGGACGGCCGGGGGACGAGGACGGCTCCGGGGTCCGTTGATCGCGTATCTTCGCGCACATGCCGCAGGACACCGCGTTGGCATACGGTGAGGCCCGCGCTCTCGTCCGCCGGGCGGCGGGAGAGGTTCCGGACCCTCGCGCCTGCGCCGTCATCGACGACAGGATCGGAGCCGTCCGGCGGGTTCGCCAGGAGGATGACTCAGGTTCAGGGCCCGAACCCCCGGACCCCTGACCAGTCACCGGATGACCCGTACCGGGGACGAACGTGCCGACATCACCCGGTGGCTGCGGCGTGAGGTGCCCGCCGAACCGGCCGCGGCCAAGGAGTGGCTGGAGCGAACCGGTGCCTGAACGGCGTTCCCGAGGCCGCCCCGTACGGGTTACCAGCTCACGGGGAAGGCGCGGGTGCCGAAGACCACCCCGTCGTAGTTGAAGGGCAGGTCGTCGTCGTCTCCGATGACGTGGAGAGCGGGAAGGCGGTCGAAGAGGGCGCGGTAGGCGATCTCCAGTTCGGCGCGGGCGAGGTTCTGGCCGAGGCACTGGTGGACGCCGTAGCCGAAGGCCAGGTGGTTGCGGGCGCCCCGGCGGATGTCGAAGTCGTCGGGCCGGTCGAAGACCCGGGGGTCGCGGTTGGCCGATGCGCCGAGCACGAACATGCCCTCCCCGGCCCGTACGGCCTGGCCCCCGATCTCCATGTCCCGGGTGGCGACCCGGTCGAAACCCACCCAGTCGACGATCGAGTGGTAGCGCAGCAACTCCTCGACGGCCAGGGGCCAGCCGGTGGGGTCGGCGCGCAGGGCGGCGAGCTGGTCCGGGTGACGCAGCAGGGTGTGCACGCCCAGCGGGATCATGTTCGCGGTCGTCTCGTGCCCGGCGATGAGCAGCAGGAAGACCATGCCGACCATGGCGTCGTGGGTCAGCTCGCCGGTCTCCCGCCGCGCGGTGACCAGGCGTCCGATGAGGTCGTCGCCCGGCTCGCTCTCCGCCTCGGTGATCAGCTTGTCGAGGTAGTGCCAGACCTCGATGGCGGCGGCGATCCCGTCGGCGGAGGAGCCGACGCCGGTGTCCATCATCTTGCGGGTCCTGGCCCGGAAGAAGTCGCGGTCGGCGTAGGGGACGCCGAGGAGCGCGCAGGTCACCATGGACGGCAGGGCGAAGCCGAAGGCGTCGACGAGGTCGGCCGGAGAGCCCGCCTTCAGCATGTCGTCGATGAGCAGGTCGGTGGCCTCCTGGATGGCCGGGCGCATCTCCTTGACCCGTCGCACGGTGAACTCGGGGATCAGCATTCGCCGGTAGAGACTGTGCTCCGGCGGATCCATGTCGATGAACTGGCCGGCCTGGAACCTCCTGCGGATCTCCAGCTCCTCCTCGGAGGGGTCGTCGGGCCGCATCGCGGGCATCGGATGGCCGGGGGACGCCGGATCGGTGCTGACCGTGGGATCGCTGAGCACCTGCTGCGCCTCGGCGTGCCGGGTCACCAGCCAGACCTCGCCTCTGGCGATCCTGGCTCTGACGAGTGGGGCCTGTTCGCGGAGCCGTTCGTACTCGTCCGGCGGAGAAAAAGGACAAGTGCGAGAAATTGGGAAATCTGTCGTCATTTGATCTTGCTCCCAAAGGTCCGCCACATTTGTTCTTTTCGGAGAACGTAGCAAAAGTTACCTGTCTGTCAAGGTGTCGCTTTTGGGTGGCCGAAAAGATGATATTTATTTATTAGAGTGATTTTTCGGATTTGGGGATGAGGGTGATGATCAATCGGTCGGCGGCGCGGTGAATGAGCCGGTCACAGGGGTCATTCCGCTCAATGGAAGGCCGTTCCTGAATGCCGGAAGGCCCCGGCGGGTCGCCGTACTCATGGAAACCGTGATATCCCGGCGCGGCTCTTGCGGTCCGCGCCGGCCGTGCGAACGGTGAAAGGCGCCGGAAACCCCGTCCCCGGCGGAGAGGATCCGCAGGAACGGGGTCAGTTGCCCAGGGGAATCTTCTCTTCGGGCGTCGGGGACGGCTTCTCCGGCTTGTCCGTCGAACCGGGCTTGGCGGCGCACAGGGTCGAGCACTTGGGGGAGGCGCCGACCCGGTTCATCACGGCCCGCGACTCCTCGGCGGGCGAGAGCGTGCGGTTGCCGTCCAGCCAGGCGTCCAGGTAGTTCCACGGCGGGACCATGCCGCGCCGTACCCACCAGAGGGAGTGGTCGGTCTTCCAGGAGATCGCGAAGTAGAGGTTGCTCGCGGTCGAGCGGGCGTTGCCCGAGTTGCCGACCTGGCCGAGGACCTGACCCGCGGAGACCCTGACGCCGGGCTTGATCCCCGGGGTGATCCTGTCCAGGTGGCCGCCGAGGTAGCGCACGCCGTCGTCGCCGATGACCGTGACGAAACGGCCCTCCCGGTCGGGGCCCCGGTCGGTCGAGGGCTTCCACCGGTTCTTGGCGTTGACCTCGTCGACCACCCCGTTCACCGGGGAGACGAACGAGCAGCCCTTCCCGGTCCAGATCGTGGTCTTCGGCAGCACGAGAAGCCTGCTCTCGTAGCTCACCCTGCAGTCCTTGACCGGGAAGACGTAGCTGAAGTTCGACAGCTTCGGCGGTGGGACCCGCACCGGGTCGTCGCCCGCCGGCCGGGTCACGCTCGCCTGCGCGGCGGGCGTCGGGGACGGGGTGGGAATCGTCGCCGTGACCTTGCCCGGCCCCGTGGCCGCGACCTCCGCCGCGGGGGGAAGGGTGCTGACACCCGCGACCCCTCCCGGGGACGCGCAGGCCCCGGTGGCGAGCAGAACGCCCACCGTCACACTCAGTCGAGCTATGTGCCCCGATCGCATGATCTCCACCAGGCTAACGTTATCGATAACCAGCCTTTACCTTTGTAGCCGACCTTCCGTTTGGTCACGACCTGTTCGGGAAAGTCGGCGTCCCAGCCGAGGCCGCTCCAGGGCGCCCCGGGATGTCGGAGGACCGCACTAGACTCACGGCGTGGCAGGCCGGATCAGTGACGAGGACATCGCGCTCGTGCGGGAGCGCTCGCCGATCGCGGACATCGTGGGTGAGCACATCCAGCTCCGCAACGCGGGCGGCGGCAACATGAAGGGACTGTGTCCCTTCCACGACGAGAAGAGTCCCTCCTTCAACGTCACCCCCGCCCGCGGCTACTGGTACTGCTTCGGCTGCGCCGAGGGCGGCGACGTCATCACCTTCGTCCGCCGTCTTGAGCACCTGTCGTTCGGCGAGGCCGTCGAACGGCTGGCCAACCGGGCCGGCATCCAGCTGCGCTACGAGCAGGGCGGCTACGTGCCTGGGCGCGAGCAGGGGGAACGCAGCCGCCTCATCGAGGCGCATCGGGCGGCGGCGGAGTTCTACGCCGAGCGGCTCTCGTCCCCGGAGGCCGCGGCCGGGCGCAGGTTCCTGTCCGAGCGCGGGTTCGAGCGGGCCGACGCGGAGCACTTCGGGGTCGGTTACGCGCCCGCCGAGTGGGAGGCCCTCTCCCGGCACCTGATGGCCAGGGGCTTCACCGCCGCGGAGCTGATCAAGGGCGGCCTGGCGAAGGAGGGACGGCGAGGGCCGATGGACCGCTTCCGCGGCAGGCTCGTCTGGCCGATCCGCGACATCACCGGCGACGTCATCGGATTCGGCGCCCGCAAGCTGAACGACGCCGAGGACGGCCCGAAATACCTCAACACCCCCGAGAGCCCGCTCTACAAGAAGAGTGAGGTCCTCTACGGCGTCGACCTGGCCAAACGGGAGATCTCCAAGCGGTCCCAGGCGGTGATCGTCGAGGGATACACCGACGTGATGGCCTGCCACCTGTCGGGGGTGCCGACGGCGGTCGCCACCTGCGGCACCGCCTTCGGCCAGGAGCACATCAAGGTGCTGCGGCGGCTGCTGCTCGACCAGTCGGGCTCGCAGGGCGAGGTGATCTTCACCTTCGACGGCGACGCCGCGGGGCAGAAGGCGGCGCTGCGGGCCTTCGCCGACGAGCAGAAGTTCGTCACGCAGACCTTCGTCGCGGTCCAGGGCGACGGGCTCGACCCGTGCGACCTGCGCGTCACCCGTGGCGAGGCCGCTGTCCGCGACCTGGTCGCCAGCCGGGAGCCGCTGTTCGCCTTCGCCATCCGCAGCGTGATCCTCCGCCACGACGTGAGCACGAACGAGGGGAGGCTGTCCGCGCTGGACGCCGCGGCCCCGATCGTGGCCGGCATCAAGGACAGGGCGCTGCGCCAGCTGTACGCCGTCGACCTCGACCGCTGGCTGGGCTTCAACAACGAGCAGTTCGTCGTGGACCGCATCGCCGAGATCTCCGTCGCCGCCCAGGGGGCGCCGCAGCGCCCGCAACGGCCCGCCGGGCCGCGCAAGGTCGCCGAGCTGACCGACCCCGCGGTGCGGACCGAGGCCGAGGTGCTGAAGCTGGCCGTGCAGCGGCCCGCGTTGCTGGGGCCCGGTTACGACACGATCGGCGCCGAGGCGTTCACGTTGCCCGAGCACGTCGCCCTGCACAAGCTGATCCTGGAGGCGGGCGGTACGGCCACGGCGGGCCCCGGCGGGCGGGAGTGGGTCGACCGGCTGCTCGGCCTGGCCACCGAGGCGCTGCGCCCGCTGGTCACCCGGCTCGCGGTCGAGGGGCTGCGCGTCGACCTGGACGACGAGGAGAGATACGCCTCGGGGATGCTCACCGCGCTCGAACTGATCTCGGTCGAGCGAGCCGTCGAGCAGCTCAAGTCGCAGATGCAGCGGACCAATCCCGTCGAGGAGCAGGAGGGGTTCAACCGGCTGTTCGCCGAGCTCGTCGCGCTCGAACAGCAGCGCCGGGTGCTGAAGGATCGTGCCTCGGGCAGCTGATCACGTAATGTGCTTTGATTTCCATACGGCGATTCGACCAAACCCCAATAAGGTCTCGGTTCGATAATGATCGCCGCCTTACCTTCGGTGACAAAAATAGGTCTGCCATTTAGGGGACCGAATACAGCAGACTGTCTCCCGTGGGTGCATCGGTGCTGCCAAGTGGGCCGCCATCGGTAGACCAGGTGGCCGACCTCGTCGCGAAGGGAAGAGAGCGCGGAAGCGTCACGGTCGATGACGTAGCCGCCGCCCTCGACAAATCCGAGCTGCCGTCGGACGCGCTTGAACGCGTCGTGCGCATGCTCGCCGAACACGGAGTGGAGGTCCTCGAACCACAGGGCGACGAGGACGCCGTCCGGTCCGATGAGGAGGATGTCGGTAAGAGAGCCCCGACCAGCGATCTGGTCCGCATCTACCTGCGGGAGATCGGCCGGGTGCCCCTGCTCACGGCGGAGGAGGAGGTGGAGCTCGCCAAGTCCATCGAGGCGGGACTGTTCGCCGAGGACAAGCTGACCAATCTCGTCTCAAGAATGTCCTTCCCCGAGTTCAGGGAGCTCGTGTGGGAGGGCACACGGGCCAAGCAACGGTTGATCGAGGCCAATCTGCGGCTTGTCGTCTCGATCGCCAAAAGGTACGTCGGGCGCGGGATGTTGTTCCTGGACCTCATCCAGGAGGGCAACCTCGGGCTCATCAGAGCGGTCGAGAAATTCGACTACACCAAGGGATACAAGTTCTCCACGTACGCCACGTGGTGGATTCGCCAGGCGATCACACGGGCCATCGCCGACCAGGCGCGCACCATTCGCATTCCGGTGCACATGGTCGAGACCATCAACAAACTGGTCCGTGTTCAGCGCCAGCTCCACCAGGACCTCGGCCGGGAGCCCGCGCCCGAGGAGATCGCGCTGGAGATGGACCTGCCGATCGAGCGTGTGATCGAGATCCAGCGCATCGCGCAGGAACCGGTCTCACTGCAGTCGCCCATCGGCGAGGAGGACTCCGACCTCGGCGACTTCATCGAGGACGCCGACGCCGTCGTGCCGATGGAGGCCGCGGCCTTCATCATGCTCCAGGACCAGCTCGACGACATTCTCGCGACGCTGTCCGAACGGGAGCAGCGCATCATCCAGCTGCGCTTCGGCCTGGCGGACGGGCACCCCAGGACGCTGGAGGAGGTCGGCAGGGAGTTCGGCGTGACGCGGGAGCGCATCCGGCAGATCGAGTCGAAGACGCTGGCGAAGCTGCGTCACCCGACCCGCGCCCAGATGTTGCGCGACTACCTGGACTGAACGTCCCGTACGGCGGAGGCCCCCGGGGAACCCGTTCCGGGGGCCTCCGCCGTACCTCGTGAGGCGTTGATCCTTTGCCGGGAAACGAGCGGGTTCGAGGGGTTCCTCCCTGCCGTTCCTGATGAGGATCGCCGGGTGCTTCGGCACGTCGCCGAGGCTGTGACGTGCGGTTACAGGATTATGGATGCTTCGGGAAAGATCTTCGGGGAGCCGTCCATGTCCGTTGTCCTTCGTCCGGCCGCGGCCTGCGGCCTGCTCGCCCTCGTCCTGACCGCGTGCGGCACGGCCGGCACCGGCACCGGCGGCGCCCCGGTCGTCCCGGCCGTTCCCGCCGCCGCGCCGCCGGGCGAACACGCCGGCCAGGAGGTGCTGGAGGCCGCGCGCGTGGTCGGGGAGTACCGGACCTACGCGGAGAAGCGGATCTACGACGCCATCGCCAAGACCGCCAAGTTCGTCAACGCGGTCAAGAAGGGCGACGTGGAGAAGGCGAAGGCCCTCTACGCGCCGAGCAGGGTCGGCTGGGAGAGCGTCGAGCCGGTCGTGGGGGCCTTCCCCGAGATCGACACCAGGGTGGACTCGCGGGAGGCCGACCTCAGCCAGGGCGAGGAGTGGACGGGCTGGCACCGGCTGGAGAAGGCGCTGTGGCGGGCACCGCAGACCCTCAGCAGGGAGGCCGCGTACGGCGACACCCTGCTGGCCGATCTCAGCAGGCTCAGGGCACTGCTGCCGCAGGCGGAGATCACCGTGGCCTCCATGGCGGCGGGGGCGAAGGAACTGCTCGACGAGGTGGCGATCGGCAAGGTGACCGGTGAGGAGGAGACCTTCTCGCACACCGACCTGTGGGACTTCAAGGCCAACGTGGACGGCGCCTTCGAGGTCTACCGGCTGCTGCGGCCGATGGTGTTCCGGCGTGACCCCAAGCTCTCGGCCACCCTGGACACCGAGTTCGCCGACATGCGGGCCCTGCTCGCCAAGCACGCCAGGGGCGACGGGTTCGCCGCCTACAACGACCTGTCGAAGGAGCAGATCAAGGAGCTCTCCGACGGGCTCAACGCACTGGCCGAGCCGTTGTCCAATCTGGCCGCGGTGATCGCGGGCTGAGCCGAACCCGGTCTCAGCGTCCTTTCGGTGGCCTTTCAGGGGCCTTCAGGGGCCACCGTCCCCTCTGTCTCCCCCATCCCGTCCCCGCCGGTTCCCCCCGCGCCGCCCTGGCCTCCGGCGCCTCCTGAGCCCCCTGAGCCGCCGTCACCGCCCCCGCCCCGGCCCTCTCGTCCATCCTGGCCGTCCCGGCCGTTCTGGCCGCTGTGTGGCGCCTCGCCGGGCGGGGTGGTCGCGCGTCCGGTGCCGGGCGTCCCCGACATCCCGGGCGTCCCGGGTGCTTCCGGTACCGCCGGTGCCCCCGGTGTCCCTGGTGTTCCGGAAGGGGAGACGTCGGCGAGGGCGGACGACGGCTGGAGGAACGCCGGGGAGAGCACGCCTGCGGCGCCGGTGACCGCCAAAGACAACCTCCCGATCATGATTTTCCGCTTTATATCCATAAATGACCCCTTTTTAGTCTTCTGCCCGATAGATGTGTGTCGTACGCCGAATGGCCGATAGGACAGGCCGATGGGAAACGGTCCTCGGGGACGCGTGGACGGTCGGGTAGAGACATGCCAGAAGCATGCAGAAGGGGCGAAGGGCTGTTCTCCCGGCGAATACTGGCCCAGACTGGGCGAATGGAGGGGCGGACAGCGGTGGACGATGTCGCACTCGGACGCGAGGCGTGGTCCGTACTCGACGCCAATCGCGCGGGCGCCGTGACCGTGCCCGCGCCCGGCCTCTATCCGCACCAGTGGAACTGGGACTCGACCTTCGTCGCGATCGGCGTCTCCCGCTGCGACACCCGCCGGGCGGGCACGGAACTGCTCAGCCTCCTGGCCGGGCAGTGGCACACCGGGATGGTGCCCCACATCGTCTTCAACCGGGGTCTCGCCGACGCCTACTTCCCCGGCCCCTCCGTCTGGCGGTCCGGGGAGCATCCCGCCGCCCCCAACGGGGTGCCGACCTCCGGGCTGACCCAGCCGCCCCTGCACGCCCTGGCCACCTGGTGGATGTGGCGGCACGCGAGGAACCGCGAGGAGGCGCGCGGCCTGGTCCGCAGGCTGTACCCCATGCTTGTGGCCCAGCACGACTACCTCGCCACGGCCAGGGACCTGGGAGGGGGAGGACTGGCCGCGATCGTCCACCCCTGGGAGTCGGGGATGGACGACAGCCCGGTGTGGGACGCCCCGCTGGACGCCGTGACCCAGGCCTCCGGCGCCCACGGGGAGGAACCGTTCCCCGACCGCTACGTCTGGCTGGCCCAGCGTTACCGCGACTCCGGCTATGACCCGGCCTACCTGCGCGCGGAGCATCCCTTCGCGGTCGAGGACCCGCTGTTCAACGGGATCTGGCTGGCCTCCTGCCAGGCGCTCGCCGAGCTGGCCCCGCTGGCCGGGGCCGATCCCGCGCCGCACCGGGAGGCGGCCGAGCGGATCCGCGCCGGGCTGCTCGAACGGCTCTGGGGCGGTGAGGCCTTCCACGCCCTCGACCTGCGCTCGGGACGGCTCAGCCCGATGTGCACCGTGGGCGCCTTCGGGCCGATGCTCGACCCCGGCCTGCCCGCCGACCGGGTGGCCAAGCTGGTCGGGGTGCTCGAATCGGCCCGGTTCATGGGGGCCGCCGGATATCCCGTGCCCAGCTGTGAGATCCGCGCCACCCAGTTCGACCGGTCGCGCTACTGGCGAGGGCCGTCCTGGGTGAACACCAACTGGCTGCTGCGGCGGGCGGCGGCCGTGCACGGGCTGGACGGCCTGGCGCGGCTGCTCGGCGTCTGCACCCTGCGCCTAGTACGGCAGGCGGGCTTCAGGGAGTGCTTCGACCCCTTCGACGGCAGCGGCAGGGGCAGCAGGGACTTCTCCTGGTCCGCCGCGCTCACCCTCGATCTGCTCGCCGATAACGTGGAGGGATGAAGCTCTTCAATCGGACGCCCGCGGGGGTCCGCGCGGCCGTGGCGCCGACCGACCGGGTGCTCACCTACGCCGAGGGGCCCGAAGGCTACGTGGTCGCGACCGACAAGGCGCTCTATCTGGGCGAGACCAGGCTGTCGTGGTTCCGGATCGACCGGGGGGTGTGGGACGAGGAGGGGCTGACGGTCGTCACCACGGAGGGTCGGACGCTCCGGGCGCCGCTGCCCGAGCCGGGGCGGGTGCCGGAGGCCGTGCGGGAGCGGGTCATGGCCTCGATCGTGGTCAGTCAGTACGCCCCGCTGGACGCCAGAGGGGGAGTGCGGCTGGTGGCGAGGAGGACCGACGACGACCAGATGATCTGGGAGTTCGTCTTCGACGCCGGGATGGACCCGCAGGACCCCGGTCTGCGCGCTCTCGCCGAGCAGGCCCTGGAGGAGACGCGCCGCAGTTTCGGCGTCTGAGGGCGTCCCACGACCGGCTTTTCTCGGTACGGAACGCGAAAGGAGCCCGCGCGGGTCCGGTGGGCGCCGTGACCCGCGCGGGCGGCGGGATCAGTGGGGGGTGACGGCCTTCTCCTCCCGTGGCCATCCGGTGCCCGTTTCGTCGTGCTCTTCCGGCCCCCTGCCGTCGCGCGGCTGCAGGAACGGCAGTTTGTCCCTGGCCACGTCACTCACCTTCGTCCTGGCCACGTCGGTGGCCCTGGAAACCTGGGCGCCGACCAGCCCCGCGGCCTCCTGGACGGCGGGGTTGTCCGAGACCCGGCGCGCCATCCGCTTGAGCTGCTCATAGCGCTCCCGGCCTGCGCGGCTCCCAAGGATGTAGCCGACCGCGAGGCCTACACCGAACATCAGTCGGTAACGCATCTCCACCTCCACAAGCGTCCTGGGCGGGACCCTACCCGCGGATCGTGAGTTGTCTCGGCCCTACCCCGGAGCATCGATGCGACACACACTCCCGGAGTGCGCTAATCTATTCCTGCGCCGCAAGGAGCGGGGGAAAACCCCAGGTCCGAACAGCGCGAAGCACGATCCCGTGTAGCTCAATCGGCAGAGCAGCCGGCTGTTAACCGGCAGGTTATAGGTTCGAGTCCTATCGCGGGAGCCATCAGGAAGGCCCCGGGAGCACAGCTCCCGGGGCCTTCGCCGTTTCGTGTCCTATTTCGCGGACAAATCCCGGTGAATCACGGAAAATAGGGGGCGCATCGCCTCGTGTCCTTCCGCTCGCACTCGGTGACCGGGTCGTGGGCGCCGTACCGCAGTGGGATCACCGCCGGGCCGGAGACATCACGCGGGACATCACGCCGAGGGAACCGTGCCGCCCGGAACGGCATGCCGTACCCGTTAGACGTATACAGGTGGTTTTTCTGTGCCGACTTGGCCGAAACCCCGGCGCCAGACGCCGGCGAGGGAACAGGGAGCACGCGCGCAGGGCTATGCGGGGGCCCACCGGGACGACGGGAGGGCGCCGTGGCAGCCGCCTTCCCAACCGGTGGCCCCGCCGGTGGACGTGACGGCCGCCGAGGAGTTCCTGACGCTGTTCCACGAGGAGAACCCGGACGCGGGCCCTGTGAAGCCCAGGCTGCGCGAGGTGCGCGCCGAGATCGCCGCGACGGGGACCTACACCCACACGCCGAAGGAACTCGTCTTCGGCGCCCGGGTGGCCTGGCGCAACAGCGACAGGTGTATCGGGCGGTTGTACTGGAAGTCACTGCGGGTACGCGACCGGCGCCGGGTGAACACGGTCGAGGGGGTCGCCGTCGAGTGCGTCGACCATCTCCGTGAGGCCGTCTCCGACGGCCGGATCCGGCCGATGATCACGATCTTCGCCCAGGACCGGCCGGGGGCGCCGGGGCCGAGGATCTGGAACGAGCAGCTCATCCGTTACGCGGGGTACGCGATGGACGACGGTTCGGTCGTCGGCGATCCGCGCAACGCCGGGTTCACCACGATGGCCCGTAAACTCGGCTGGCCGGGCGGCCGGGGCACGCCCTTCGACGTGCTTCCCCTGGCGGTCTCGATGGGCGACGGGCCGCCTGTGCTGTCCACGATCCCCGGGGACGCGGTGCTAGAGGTGCCGCTGTCCCACCCGGCCTATCCGTGGTTCGAGCGGCTGGGGCTGCGCTGGCACGCCGTACCGGCGATCTCGAACATGTGCCTGGAGATCGGCGGGGTCTGCTACCGGGCCGCGCCGTTCAACGGCTGGTACATGGGGACCGAGATCGGGGCGCGCAATCTCGCGGACCCCGACCGCTACAACCTGGTGCCCCTGGTCGCCGCGCGGCTCGGCCTGGACACCCGTAACGAGCGTTCGCTGTGGCGCGACCACGCGCTGGTCGAGCTGAACGTGGCGGTCCTGTACTCCTTCGACAGGGCGGGGGTCACCATAACCGACCACCACGCCGAGTCCAGGCGCTTCCTGACGCACGTGGCGCGGGAGGAGAGCGCGGGCAGGATCTGCCCGGCCGACTGGAGCTGGATCGTCCCGCCCATCTCGGGGGCCGCGACCCCGGTCTTCCACCGGTACTACGACCAGGAGCGGCTCTCGCCGAACTTCGTCACCCACCCCGACTCCAGGGAGCGGTCGGCGGGCCGGTGGAGCCCGGGGCGGTGACGTCCTTCTCAGCGGTTCCCGGAGACCAGGGAGAGCCAGTGCGGAGGTGAGGCGAAGGGGGCCGTCCTGGCGGTGACGGCCTCCATCAGCGCGGCGGCCGAGGCGCGGGCGCCCTCCACGATCTCCCTGGGGTAGGCGTAGCGGACCTGGTGCTCCTCGAACTCGTCCTCGTCGTCCAGGAGCACCCGGCCGTCCTTGCGCATGCGGATCACGTCGAGGTCGAGGTCGACCATGGTCACCTCGTCGCCGTCCCAGCGCGGCACGGTCGAGACGTCACAGTAGATCTCGGCCTTGTACGGCGCCGCGTTGAAGGTGGCCGTCCACCAGGCGTCACGGGGGAAGAGGATCACGAACGGCTCGTCCCAGACGACGGGCGGCTCCTGCCCCCGCCTGCCGCTGCTGCCGGGCGGGCAGCCGACCCACACGCCGTGTTCGTCCTCGCCGAGGAGCAGGGCCGGGTGGTTCCAGTGCAGCGAGCCGTCGTACTTGCGGTAGACCACGCGGACGATCTCATGAGACATCCCCCGACTTTAAGGGTTGACAGAGATCTATGTATTTCCTACCGTCTAACTAGGTTAAGAGTGTCAGTGCAAAGCCCCGGCTCGCTGACCGGCAACCCTCGCACCGCGGCGGGGTGCCCCCGGGGAGGACCGGGTGGCACGGTCGGCGTGCCGCAAGCGCGGACCCGCACGGGTCACCGAGGCATGCCCTGGGAGTGTCACATGTCCGAGATCACACTCAACTACGCCAGCCCAGTGGACCTGGACACCCACGGCCGCTACCGGCCCGGTGGCAGGCCCGGCCCCCGCTACCCCTTCCAGGGACGGATCACCGACGACGGCACCGGGGAGTTCCCCGCCGAGGCCGGGCGCTACCACCTCTACGTTGCGGCGGTCTGCCCCTACGCGCAGCGTACGGCGATCGTGCGTTCCCTCAAAGGGCTGCAGGACGTCGTCTCGCTGTCCTACGTGGACGACGAGCGGGACGGCAGGGGGTGGGCGTTCCGCGAGCGGCGCGGCGCCGACCCGGTCAACGGCTTCGCGACCCTCAGGCAGGCCTACGAGGCGACCGAACCCGGATTCGACGGACACGTCTCCGTGCCGGTGCTGTGGGACCGGCACGGGGGGCGCATCGTCAGCAACAACTTCCCGGACATCACCATCGACCTGGGCACACGCTTCGGCGGCGACCCCGAGGCCGACCTCTACCCCGAGGAACTGCGGACCGAGATCGACGCGCTCAACGCGCGCATCTACGAGTACGCCAACACCGCCGCGGGCCGGGTCTCCGCCGCCACGACCGAACCGGAGTACCACCGGGCGAGGAAGGCCGTGATCGGCTTCCTCGACGAACTCGACGCCAGGCTCGCCGGCCGCAGGTTCCTGTTCGGCTCCGCCGTCACCGAGTCCGACGTACGGCTCTGGCCCACCCTGGTCAGGTTCGACGTGAGCGACAACCCGTCGGCCAGGATCAGCGAGCGCCCGCTGACCGCCTTCCCCAACCTGTGGGACTACGCCAGGGACCTCTACCAGCACCCCGCCTTCCGCGAGAACACCGACCTCACCGTGCTCGCCTCCCCCACGGGGGAGACCGACCCGTGGCGGGTGCCGGTCGAGCCCGCCACCCCCGACTGGGACCTGCCCCATCGAAGAGCAGCGCTGTGACGGACCGTACGAGAGGGGAGTGGTCGGCGTGAGCGCCTCCATCGCGATCGTCGGCGCCGGGCCGACCGGCACCTGCCTGGTCGAGCGGATCTGCGCCAACGCCGCCGAACTGCTCAGCTGGCCGTCGCTCGACGTCCACGTGATCGACCCCTACCCGCCGGGCGGCGGCAGGGTCTGGCGCGAGCGGCAACCCGACCTGCTCTGGATGAACTCCGCCGCCGCCGACGTGACGCTCTTCACCGACGAGTCCGTCCGGTGCGTCGGCCCGATCCGCCCCGGCCCCTCGCTGGCCGAGTGGCTCGGCTGCGACCCCGGACGCTTCGTCCCCCGGCCCGTGCAGAACGCCTACCTCACCCACGCCTTCCGGCGAGCCGTGGACACCGCCCCCCGCGGTGTCCGGGTGCACGTGCACCGGACCCGGGCACTCGACCTGACCGACGTCCCGGGAGGCCAGGCCGTACTGCTTGAGGACGGGACGACCCTTGAGGTGGGCGCCGTGATCCTCGCGCAGGGACACGGCGACGTCACCCCGGCGGCGGAGGAACGCGGGCTGACGGCCCTGGCAAGGGAGAGCGGCCTGCGCTACCTGCCGACCGGCTACACCGCGGACCTCGACCTCGGCCTGGACCGGCTGCCCGCCGGTGAACCGGTGATCGTGCGCGGCCTGGGACTGGCCTTCGTCGACCTGATGGTGCTGCTCACCTCAGGAAGGGGCGGCCGGTTCGTCAGGGAACACGACGGGGAGCTCGTCTACCTGCCCAGCGGGCGGGAACCGCTGCTGCACGTGGGGTCTCGGCGCGGTGTGCCATACCACGCCAAGACCGCCTACCGCTTCCAGGGGCTCCGGCCGCCCGCGCCGCGCTTCCTGACGGCGGGGGCGCTGGGGGAGGGGCCGTGGAACTTCCGGCGGGACGTGTGGCCCCTGGCCGCCAAGGAACTCGCCTTCGCCTACTACCACGAACTCCTCAACAGCCATCCGAAACGGGTCAGGACCGGTTGGCCGGAGTTCGCCGAACGGTTCGCCGCAGAGGAATGGCGCAGCCCCGGGATGCGGCTGCTGATCCGCAAGGCCGTACCCCGGCACGCCGACCGGCTCGACCTGGACCGGCTCGACCGGCCGCTGGAGCGGATCCGCTTCGGCGACCAGGCGGGACTGCGGCGGTGGATGGACGGCTACATGGCCGCCGACCTGCAACGACGCTCCGACTCCGCGTACAGTGCCGACCACGCCCTGATCCTCGGATTACTGTCCGTCAACGGCGTCCTCGCCGAACGGGGAATCTCCGACCGGTGGTTCGAGGGCTTCTTCAGCTACGTCGCCAGCGGCCCGCCCGGCCCCCGGCTTGAGGAGCTCAAGGCCCTGGCCAGGGCGGGCGTGGTCACCTTCCTCGGCGCCGACGTCAGGGTCGAGCACCGCGGCGGGCGATGGGTCGCGCAGAGCCCCACCCTGCCCGGCGCCGTCACCGCCAGGTCCCTCGTCGAGGCCAGGCTGCCCGCACCCAGCGTGAGCCGCTCGACCGACCCGCTGATCTCCGCGCTGCGCGACCGCGGCGAGATCGACGAGTCGTCGGGCCTGCTGAGGGTACGGCCCGCCGACCGCCGCCTGCTCGACCGCCTCGACACCCCGCACCCCCGCAGGTTCGCCTTCGGCCCCTGGGTCGTCGGCGGACGGGTCACCGGCGGCTTCGCCAGACCCGGCCTCGACGCCCCGCTCTTCCGCCACGCCGACGCCCTGGCCCGGATCGTGCTGTCCGAGGCCGTCACCACCGAGATCAGACATGTCGCCTGAGGCGGCGCACGACTCCCCGAGGAGAAGGTAAGTGAAAGCGCAACGGGGCGTCCTGGCTCTGGCCGGGATGCTGACGCTCGCCGCGTGCGGAACCGAGACCGGGGCCGCGAACCCGGCCTCAGGCGGCGGCACCGAGGGGGACTCGCTGGTGTGGGCGATCGAGACGCAGCCCATCACGTTCAACCCCCAGCAGTGGGGCCAGAACAAGGCCAGGCTGCTGGTGCACAACCAGTTCGACGCGCTCGTCGCCAGGGGCAGGGACGGTGAGTTCCTGCCGTGGCTGGCCACCTCGTGGGAGGTCTCCAAGGACGGCCTCACCTACACCTTCAAGCTCAGAAGGGACGTGACCTTCCACGACGGGGAGAAGTTCGACGCGGCCTCGGTCAAGGCCAACCTCGACCAGCTCGTCGCGCCCGGGTACAACCCCGCCGTCGCCGGCATCCAGCTGCGTGAGTACTCCTCGGCCGAGGTGACGGACCCCTACACGCTGAAGATCACACTCAAGGCGCCCGACGCCCTGTTCCTGGACTTCCTGGCCTCGCCGTACGCCGGACAGGTCTCCCCGAAGTCGCTGAGGAACGCCAAGGACCTCAAGGCGGGCGGTCCCGACCTCGTCGGCACGGGACCGTTCATCCTCGACCGGTTCACCCCCGGCCAGGAGGCCCACTACCGGCGCAACCCCGCCTACAACTGGGCACCGCCCAACGCCGCGCACCAGGGACCCGCCTACCTGGCGGAGATCACCTACCGGTTCCTGCCGGAGGCGGCGGTCCGGGTCGGCGCGCTCACCTCGGGACAGGTCCAGGTGATCGAGGGAGTGCCCGCCACCGAACTCGGCCTGCTCAAGGCCGACCCCGGCGTGAGGGTGGAGACCAGCCTCAACTCGGGCAGCGCGTTCTCCTACTACTTCAACGTCTCGCACCCGCCCTTCGACGACAAACGGGTGCGAGAGGCCTTCAGGGACGCCGTGGACGTGGACACCGTGCTCAACTCGGTCTACCAGGGCACGGCCAGGCGAGCCTGGAGCATCGTCGGCCAGGGCAGCCCGCAGTTCTACGACGCCTCCCTGGAGAACACCTACGGCAACGACACGCGACGGGCCAACGAACTGCTCGACGAGGCGGGCTGGACCGAACGCGACGCCGAGGGCTTCCGGGTCAAGGACGGCAAGCGGCTGACCGTCCGATCCGTCGAGTCGGCCCCCTACGTCAGGGACCGCCGCGACGTCCTCGCGCAGGCCGTACAGGCCGCGGTCAAACAGAGCGCGGGCATCGACTTCCAGCCCAAGGTGGTCGACCAGGGCACCCAGCAGAAGGCCCTGGAGGACGACCAGTACGAACTGTTCCAGAACTCGCGCGGCGACACCGACGCGGGGGCCGCGCTCAACCTGATCCTGCCGAAGGGCGCCGCGATCAACCGCACCCACTTCGAGGACGCGGACCTGGACAAGCTGCTCGCCGAGGCCTCGACCACCTCCGACCAGGCCAGACGCAAGGAGCTCTACGCGAGGGCACAGCGGACCGTCGTCGCGGAGGAGGCGCTGCTGCTGCCGCTCTACGTCCCGGCGGACCAGGTCGCCTACGGCGCCGGGGTCACCGGGATCACCTTCGAGCCGGTCTCCGGCACCCCCAACAGTGCTTACGACGTCCGGACAGGCACGTGAGCACCCTCACACTCACCCGGCGGCGGGGGCTGGCCGCCGCCGGGTGGACCGGCCCGGTGGTCAGGCGGCTCGGAGCAGGACTCGTCGTGCTCTGGGTCGCCGCCACCGCGGCCTACGCCGCGCTGTTGCTCGTCCCCGGCGACACCGTGGACGTCCTCATCGCCGACGGCCTCGACACCCCGCAGCGGCGGGCCGCGATCGTCGCCGAATGGGGGCTCGACCGCCCCGTCCCGCAGCAGTACGCCGACTACCTGCTGCGGCTGCTGCACGGCGACCTCGGCCGCTCCTACGTCCTGCAGCGCGACGTCGCCGAGATCCTGTCCTCGCAGGTCTGGCCGACCGTCAGGCTCGCGCTCACCGCGGCGGCCTTCGGCGTCGCGATCGCCCTGGTACTCGCGCTGACCACCGCGGGGCGCCGCTCCTGGGCCGGCGGGCTCGCCGGACTCTCCGAGCTGACCGCCGCCTCGGTCCCGCCGTTCCTGGCCGGTCTCCTGCTCCTGGCCGTCTTCTCCTTCACCCTCGGCTGGTTCCCCGTCTCCGGCGACCGCGGCTTCGCCTCCCTCGTGCTGCCCGCCCTGGCCCTCGGCCTGCAGATCGCCGGAACACTCGGCCAGGTGCTGCGCGAAGGCCTGGAACGGGCGCTTGAGGAACCGTTCGCGGTGACCGCCCGCTCGCGCGGCATCACCGAGTGGCGACTCGTCGCCAGGCACGCCCTGCGGCACGCGCTGCTGCCCGCCGTGACCCTCACCGGCTGGTTCGTCGGCGTCCTGCTCGGTGGGGCGATCGTCGTCGAGGCCGTCTTCGGCAGGCCCGGCCTGGGCCAGATCACCCTCGTCGCGGTCACCGGCAAGGACATGCCGGTGGTCATGGCGGTCATCATGCTGGCCGCCGCGGTCTACGTGACGGTCAGCACCCTCGTGGACCTCGCCTACCTCGTGATCGACCCCCGGTTGAGGAAGGGCCGATGACCGTCTCCGACAGGGAACAGGCCACGGCGCCGCCGCTGACCGGCGACGGGCCGGTTCCCGCCGTCGTCCCACGCCGGTACGGCGTGCGCCCCGGACAGGCGGTCTCACTGCTCATCCTCGCCGTCGTCGCGGTCGCCGCCCTGGCCCCGGGCCTGCTGAGCGACGCCGACCCGCTGGCCGCCGACCCACTGCACGCGCTCGCCCCGCCGAGCGCGCCGCACTGGTTCGGCACCGACCACCTCGGCCGTGACGTGTTCTCCCGGGTCGTCCACGGCGCGGGGTACTCGCTCGGCATCGGCGCCGCGGCCATCCTGTTCGCCACCGTCCTGGGCACCGTCCTCGGCGCGCTGGCCGGGCTGTCCCCCCGCTACGTCGACGAGCCGCTCAGCCGGCTGTTCGACGTGCTGGCCAGCTTCCCCGAACTGCTGCTCGCCATGCTCGTCATCAGCGTCACCGGCCCCGGCGCGGGCAACGTGATCATCGCGATCGGACTGGTCCAGCTGCCCAACTACGCCCGCGTCATCAGAGGGCAGACCTTCGTCGTGCGCCGCTCCGGCTACGTGGAACAGGCCGTCACCCTCGGACTGCGCCGGCCGGTCCTGGTCGCACGACACGTGCTGCCCAACATCCTGGGGCCGCTGCCGGTACTCGCCACCATCGGCATGGGCACCGCCATCATCGCCACCTCGGGACTCAGCTTCCTCGGCATGGGCCCGCAGCCACCCGACCCCGAATGGGGCTCGATGCTGGCCGAGGCACGCAACTACCTGCGTGTGGCCTGGTGGACCGTGCTCTTCCCCGGCCTGTCCGTCACGCTGACCGTCGTCAGCCTGACCGTGGTCGGACGACGCCTCCAACGCCGTTTCGAGGGGAGACTCCCGTGAACCTCATCGAGATCGAGGACCTGCGTGTGACCTTCCCCAGGGCGGGGGTCGAGGCCGTCAGGGGAGTGAACCTGTCGATCGCCGAAGGCGAGTGCGTGGCGATCGTGGGGGAGTCCGGATCGGGCAAGAGCGTGACCGCCAGGACCCTGGTCGGGCTGACCGGACAGGGCGCGACCGTGACGGCGGGAAGGTTCGACGTCAGGGGAAGGGACGCCCGCCGGTTCGGGCCACGTGACTGGCGCAGGCTGCGCGGGCGCTTCGCCGGGCTCGTACTCCAGGACGCCCTCGTCTCCCTCGACCCGCTGCGCACCGTCGGAGCCGAGATCGCCGAGGTGCTCGCCGCCCACGACGTCGTGCCCCGGGCGGGCCGTAAGGAAAGGGTGCTCGAACTGCTCGACGCGGTCGGCGTCCCGGAACCTGGGCTGCGGGCCGGGCAGTACCCCCACCAGCTGTCCGGCGGGCTGCGCCAGCGAGCGCTGATCGCCTCGGCCATCGCGGCGGGCCCGCCGCTGCTCATCGCGGACGAGCCGACCACCGCCCTCGACGTCACCGTACAGGCCCAGATCCTGCGCCTGCTGGCCGCGCGCAGGGCCGAGGGCACCGCGCTGCTGATGATCAGCCACGACCTGGCAGTCGTCTCCTCCATCGCCGACCGGGTGCTCGTCATGAAGGACGGCGTGGTCGTCGAGGAGGGACCGACCGGCCGGGTGCTCTCCGCCCCGGAGCGGGACTACACCAGACTGCTGCTGGCCGCCGTACCGTCCGCCGCCTCAAGGGGAACCCGCCTGTCGGCCATCGCCACCGGCGGCGTCCCGCTGCGCACCCCGCTGCCGGAACGGAAGGTCGACCACGGCTCACCGGTCGTCGAGGTCAGAGGCCTGTCGGCCGAGTACGGCTCCCGCCGGGTGGTCGACGACGTCTCCTTCGAGGTCCACGCGGGAGAGACCGTCGGTGTCGTGGGGGAGTCGGGGTCGGGCAAGACGACCGTCGCCCGGCTCGTGATGGGCCTGATGAGGCCCGTCGCCGGGCGGGTACGGCTGGACGGCTCCCCCTGGTCGGAGCTGTCCGAACGGGAACGCCGCCCCCGCCGCTCCGTCATCCAGGTGATCTCGCAGAACCCGCTGGACTCCTTCGACCCCCGCTACACCGTCGGCCGTCTCGTCGCCGAGCCTCTCGGCGGGCCGGGACGGGAACGCGCCGCCGGGGTCGCCGAACTGCTCGAACGGGTCGGGCTGCCCGCGGACATCGCGGGACGTCACCCTCGGGCGCTGTCCGGCGGCCAGCGGCAGCGGGTCGCCATCGCCAGAGCCCTGGCCCCCCGGCCACGGGTGCTCGTCTGCGACGAACCGGTCTCCGCGCTGGACGTCTCCGTACAGGCCCAGGTGCTCGACCTGCTCGGCGAGATCCAGGCGGCCGACGGGACCGCCCTGATCTTCATCTCGCACGACCTGGGGGTCGTCCACCACATCAGCGACCGGGTCGTGGTCATGCGCGAGGGACGGGTCGTCGAGGACGGGCACGTGGACGAGGTGTTCTTCCTGCCCAGGCACGACTACACGAGGGAGCTGCTCGGCGCGGTGCCCAAACTCGCGACCACCTCCTGAGACGTTTCGGCGCTGTCGCGTTCTCGAAGCGCCACGTTGTCCTCCGTCGGTCCACCGGCTGTCCTTCGTCGGTCTACCGGCGGCCGTCTCGCTTCCTGGTCGCTGTCGTGGTTCTCAGGTGCCCACGTCGTTTTCTGGCGTTTCTCGGGTGGCCGTCTTGCTTATGTTCTCGGAGGCGGCCGTGTCGTCTTTTGATGTCCGCGGGGTTTTGGGACGCTTCGAGAGCGCCGTTCCGGTTCCCGGACCGGTCGTCCTCAGGCCAGGCGGCGGGCACCCGCCGACGGGACCGCCGGGTGGATCCCGGGGGCGGCCCAGCCGCGCTCGGCGTAGGCGGCGCTCACCGACTCCCGTACGGCCTCCACCCGCTCGTCGGGGACCAGTGCGATGACCGAGCCGCCGAAGCCGCCACCGGTCATCCTGGCACCCCTGGCCCCGCCCCTGACCGACGCCTCGACGGCCACGTCCAGCTCCGGGCACGAGACCTGGAACTGGTCGCGCAACGACAGGTGGGAGGCGTTCAGCAGCGCGCCGATCTCCCGCACCGCCCCGGCCCTCAGCAACCCGATCAGCGCCTCGACCCGGTGGTTCTCCGTCACGACGTGCTGGACCCGCCTGCGTTCGTCGCCGTCGAGCCTGCCGAGCGCGCCCGCCAGATCCGTGACGTCGCGCAGGGAGGCCACCCCGAGGCGCTTGGCGGCGTTCTCACACTCCTGGCGGCGGCGGGCGTACTGGCCGTCGGCCAGCGCGTGACGCACCCCGGTGTTGACGATCAGCAGCCGCAGGCCGTGCCCGGCAGGGTCGAAGGGGACGTTCCTGATGGCCAGGCTCCGGCAGTCCATGAACAGCGCCCGGCCCTCCTGCGCGAGCGCGGAGGCGGCCTGGTCCATGATCCCGCACGGCATGCCGACGAAGTCGTTCTCCGCCCGCCGCGCGGCCAGCGCCACCCGCATCCCCTCCAGGCCGAGGCCGTACAGGTCGTTGAGGGCCACGCAGACGGCCACCTCCAGCGCCGCGCTCGACGAGAGCCCCGCGCCCTGTGGCACGTTCCCGTCGACGACCAGGTCCGCCCCCCGCACCGGATGCCCGGCCTCGCGCAGCGCCCAGAACACCCCCGCGACGTAACGCGCCCACCCCTCGGCCTCGTCCGGACTCCCGAGGGTCACGACCCCGTCGGCCTGCAGCGAGCGGAGCCTGATGAGGTCGTCCCGTCTGGGGGAGACCGCCGCGGTGACCCCCCACGGGACGGCGAACGGCAGTACGAACCCGTCGTTGTAGTCGGTGTGCTCACCGATGAGGTTCACCCGCCCCGGGGCATGCCACACCCCCTCGGGCTCCGCCTGGAAGGTCTCACGAAAAGCCTCAACAACGCGCATGATCGAACATCCTCCAACAAGGTCCCCCCGTAGGGTAGCGACTCCACCGAAACCCGGCGTCGCCGTTCAAGGTCACATCTTGGCCCCGTCCCGCTCGGCCGATGTGCGAACGGCGCCGACCTTTGGTTGAATGCGGCAGTACGGCGTGCGCGAGGGGCGGTAGCTCAGCCGGTTAGAGCAGGGGACTCATAATCCCTGGGTCGCGGGTTCGAGTCCCGCCCGCCCTACCTCTTGCGACCATCAGGAAAGCGCCTCTGACGTGGTGTTTCCCTGCCAGGGTTCTCGGTCGTGCAATACGTGCCGGAGTTTCTAGGAAGCCGTCAGTTCACACGGTGGCCCGGTTTATGGCGTGAGGTTCTGCCGGTGCTGCCAGGCGAGGTCCAGTACGGCCGCGCCCGCGGCCTGCATCGGCTCGTGGTGGACGTATCGGCTCACCTGGTCGGCCTGGAACGGGATGCCGGCGACCTCGACGACCCGCCCCTCGTCGTTGTCGTTGACGATGTCCTCGAAGAGCTCGTCGAACACCTCCGCCTCGATCACGGTGACGGCCAGGATGTCCGCCGCGAACGTCAGCGGGTCGATCCCCAGGCCAAGGACGAAGGAGCGGAGGCGGCCGTCGGCCTTCGCCTGCTCCATCCGCCGGTAGAAGGGCCAGGACCCGTAGGAGAAGGCCTCGCCGTACACCTCGGAGCGCCCCAGGAACTCCTCGCTGTACTCCCGCGCCATGCCTTTCCAGAGGTCGAAGTCCTGGCTGGACGACGCGGCGCTGATCGGCTGGAAGACGCCCACCGGCATGACCTGGTAGAGGCCACCCGCGTGCGCGACCTTGGCGGGGTCGCGCCAGTGCAGGACGAATGTCATGTCTCCGGTCCGGTCCTGCCGCAAGGTCAGCATTGAGACGGCGGGGAGCACGACACGTCTACTCAGGTCGGTGGGGTCTCCGACGAGGGACCGGAAAGGGAGCCGTTCTTCATGGAGAAGCCGGGCCGACGCCAGTTCGTGCGCCGCGGTCTCCCCGACGTTGACACCGTCGAAGTAGGAACCGCCGGTGAAGCTCAACGTCGGCCACGACACGTCAAGCAACCGGTAGCACGGCCGGTTCTCGAACAGGGCGGGTCTGTCGTGACGGGCGATGGCCTCGGAGTAGTTCGCGCTGTCCTCAGGAAGGGCCGGACGGGCTTCCGGCTCCTCGCCCGTCACCACCGGGGAAGAAGCCTGATCGCTCCACTTCAGGGTGACCCGGTCGAGGGGGAGCGGCTCGTTCAGCAGCCAGTCCTCACGGGTCAGCAGGGGCGTCGCCCCCACCCGCCGGTAGCCGTCATGGAATCGGCCGGCGACGCGAACGAGGTCGTGGCGGCGACCGTTCATGTAGCCACGTACGTCCCGCCAGGCCGGGCGGGAACCGGTCGGCCGCTCATTCACACTCATCGTGCCTCCGGGGCAGAGGTGGCGTCGGCCACCAACTCTAGGCAATGCCTGTAAACGATCGCCTCGGACGCGGCTGGGTGATCGTCCGTGGTGCGACGGGGTGAGCTGACCGACAGGGCCTGGCAACGGATCGAGCTCCCGCTGGCCGCGACGGACGCCAGGGGAGACGCCCCCTGGCGTGACCTACCGTGAGGTCGTCAACGGGATCCTGCGCGGCTACGCACCGGAGCCCCTGGTGAAGACATCCCGGAGCGCTACGGTCCCTGGCAGATCCGTTACGAACGATTCAAGCGCTGGGACGAGGACGGCGCCTGGGCCAGGGGACTGGAAGAACCGCAGGTCAAGGGCGGCATCGGATCGACCATCGCCTGCCTCACCAGCACGCCGTCGGAGCCAGAGAGGGGGAAGACGCGGAACAATCGCAAAGACGACAAGCCCTCGGACGCTCCCGCGGAGGACTGACCACCAGGCCCCACCTGACCGGCGGTGACATCGCCGACGGCACCGTCTTCGACGCGGTCGCGGCCGCCTTCCGGCTGCGCCGCGTCGACCGGCCCCGCACCCGCCCGGATCGTGTGCCGGGCGACAAGGGCCACTCCTCCAGGAAGATCCGGCGGCACGGTATGGAGGCGGTCGTCCTTGAGCGCGGGAAGCAGGTCGCCAACCGCAAACCCAGGGGCAGACGGCACGCCGTGTCACAGGGGCGCGGGTGCCTCATGGTCTCCGGACCGTGGGTTCGAGTCCACCTCTCCTGCCTCTCACGACCACCGGGAAAGAGCCCCTGGCCTGGTGTTCCACGGCCAGGGGCTTCGCCGACCTTCCGGTTGTGCCGGTCCTCCGCAGAGATCTATGCCGCTCGGGGTCGCATCAGTCGTACAGGGTGGTGCTTCGGTACCACACCGTGCCCGGGAAGTTGACCGAGGACACCTCGCCCACCCCCACCCGGGGGCCGGTCATGGCGACCCATCCCACCGCGGGGTTCACGTGCACGCCGCTCACGTAAACCGCTTGTGTGCCTGTGCCGCCCGTGCACTTGCTGTGGACGACGTACCCCTCCTGCCAGGTGGTGCAGCCCGTCAGGGTGGCGTGGGCGGGGGACGCGGTGCCCACCAGCAGCGACGCGGTGAGCAAGGCGGTGGCGGACATGGCCGTAAATCGACTTCTCATGTGTGCTTCCTCCGGTTTCAACGGCAAAGCCACTTCCGGTATGAAATTGTCCTAAATGGACAATACGGACCAGGAGGAGTCAGGCAAGCGCTTTCTGTGCCTTCACCAGGCCGAGAACGCCCTGCGGTGACGCCTTGTCGTTTCTGACAATCCGTTTTGACTTCGCCGCCCACGAAATCGTCGGGATGGTCAAGGGCCGGCTCGAATGACCCGGCCTGCTGAACGGTTTTCTCCGCGGGGCCGGATCGGCGATCCCTGACCTGGCCTTCCGGCTCTCTCGTGAGAACGGGAGCGGCGGGGTCCGAGACCGGACGGCCTCGGACGGTTCGCGTGGATACCCGTGTCCTCGCCGTGGTGTGGGACGGCGATATGTGACGGATCAGGAGGGATGACTATTGGCAGTTGTCTTTGTGAAAATTACCGTCAGTTCATGATGCGACGGATATCTCTTCTGTTGATCTTCGGCCTTCTTCTGTCCACTCCTGGAGTGGCCTTCGCCGAGACGGGCACCCCCATCTACGTCGGCGACTCCTTCGGGACCAACGGCCGCTGCACGGTCGGAGCGGCCGTTCCCGGCGGGTTCGTCACCTCCGGGACCTGCGGCTCTCCGGGCGAGACCGTGCGTGCGGCGAACGGGGCGGTCGTGGGGACCATCCGTGCCTCGACCCACCCCATCCCCTCCAGCGCCTGGGTCAGCGTGACCTCCGCCTGGGAACCGGTCGGCGTACTCAGAGTCCCCGGCGGTCGTGACCTGCCGGTTCGTGGCAGCACCCCGGTTCCCGTCGGCTCCCAGGTCTGCGGCTTCGGCGGTACGACCGGGTGGCGGTGCGGCACCCTGCTCGGCAGGAACGCCTCGCTGAGCCTGCCCCAGGGAACGGTGACCGGCCTGCTCGTGACCAGCATCTGCTTCGAGCCCGGCACCCCGCCGGGATCTCCCCTCTACGCGAACGGCCAGCTGCAGGGAATCCTGCTCGGCTTCTCCGGCAACTGCAGCGCGGGAGGCCGTTCCTACTACGTGCCCATCAACGAGATCCTGCGGCGGTACGGACTGACCCTGCTCACCTCCCCCTGACCTCCGGACACCGGAGCACGCGTGACCGGCCATGATGAGGGGCCGTCCAACGGGAACCCGGGGGGCGGCCTCTCGTCATTGAGAGCGGGCGAGAACCCGGAGCCCGGGATCGGGTGAAGGAGGGTGACCAGTTCTCACGAACGGAGCCCACGTTTGATCGCCCAAACCGAACCGGACGACGCGGAGGTGATCGCCCGCGCCCGGCGTGATCCCGCAGCGTTCTCCGTGTTGTTCGACAGGCACGCTCCCGCGCTCCATCGATACGTGACCCGCAGGCTGGGCGAGTCGCTGGCCGACGACGTCGTGGCCGACACCTTCCTCGCGGCCTTCCGCAGGCTTGGGCGTTACGACACCGCCCACCGCGACGCCCGCCCGTGGCTGTACGGGATCGCCGCCAACCTCATCGGTAAACACCGCCGCGCCGAGGTCAGGGCGTACCGGGCGCTGGCCAGGACCGGGACGGACACGGTGGCGGAGAGCTACGCGGACCGGGTGGAGGCTCGCGTCTCGGCCTCGGCGGCACACCGGGAGCTGGCCGAGGCGCTCGCGGTGCTCTCACCGCAGGACCGCGAGGTGCTGTTGATGGTGGCCTGGGCCGACTTCAGTTACCAGGAGGTGGCGTTGGCGCTCGGCGTACCCGTCGGCACGGTGCGTTCGCGGCTGCACCGAGCCAGGAGGAAGACCCGTGCGGCGCTGGGTGCCGATCCGTCAGCCGTCGTTGAGGAGGACACCCGTGGATGACCTGAAGTTGCTGAACGGCATGCGAGCGGACGCGCCCGAGCCCGGCGCGGACCGGCTGAACGCCCTGCGCGCCCGCGTGCTGAGGCCTCGCCGCCGGTTCCGGCTCGTACCGTCCCTGCTCGTGACGGTCAGTGCGGCGGCCGGTGCGGTGGCCGTCGCGGTGGTGGTGAACGGCGCCGTCCCGCCGCCTCAGGAAGCACGCCCCTCGGTCGCCGTCGAGACGAGGCCCATGAACGCGGCGGTCGTGCTGGTACGGGCCGCCCAGGTGTCCGAACGGCGCGCGCTCACCCCGGAACCACGCGCCGACCAGTGGCTGTACCGGAAGAACATGGTCAAACAGCCGAACGACGCGGCGCCCGAGACGCAGGAGTCCTGGATCCGTTACGACGGCACGCGGCGGGCCGTACGGTGGGGGCGGGGACCACTGGAGCAGTTCGGCTCCACGCCGGACCCGGACGACGACGACCTGACCCCGCGTGAGTACGCGGCCAGGCTGGCCGGACTGCCCACCGACCCCGACCGGCTGCTGGCACATGTCAGGGGTGACCGGCATTGGGAGACCAAGCCCAGGTGGGACACCGGCGAGCCCCCGGACGCGCGGGCCTTCCGGGTGCTGTCGGTCTACCTCGACCAGGAGGTGCCGGTGCCGCCCAGGCTGCGTGGGGCGATCTTCCGGGCCCTCGCCAGGATCCCGGGTGTGCGGGTGGACTCCGGCGTGCGCGACGCGGCGGGCAGGGCGGGCATCGGGATCGCCTACGAGCGGGGCGCCCCGGGAGTCGGCACCGAGCACGACACGGACGGTCAGGTGATCTCCAGGTCGTACCTCGTCCTTGACGCCACGACGTACGAGTTTCTCGGCACGCGGGTGGACTACGTACGGGACGAACTCATCAACGGTGAGATCGCCTTCCCGGCGGGCAGCTTCTACGCCACCGCCGAACTCGCCAAAGGCATTGTGGGCAAACCAGGCGAACTTCCCGGTTCGTAGGTGTGAACGGACAACCTTGCCCGCCGAGGCCTGCTTGACGTGCTTTCGCGTCGTCTCGGCCATGGCCTCTGGCCGGAAAGCGGATGGCCGTGACATCCGAGCCGCGGGAGCCAGGCTGTGTCCCGGCGGATGGTACGGCGGAGCCGGGTGGTCCGCGGGTACGGTGGGACGTCGACCAGATGCGGCGGTTCCATCCGAGCCGGCGAACCGGGAGGGTCGGCTACTCGGGAAAGCACATCGGGCCGACGCCGGGAGAGCCGGCGTTCCGGTATCCCGTGTTCAAGGCCCGAATCGACGACTATCTCGGCGCGATGGTCCCGGAGGCGCTGGGCGTGGACGAGCGGCTCGTCGACAAGTACTCGGCCGTGGAACTCCGTACCCGGGACGCGGAGCGGCCGTTCGGGCCGGAGGCCATCTCCGTGGGGATCCTGCACGCGGCCGGTGTGCCGGCCGCGTTGTTCCAGCCGGCCGTACTCGACGGGCAGGCGGAACTGGTGGCCGCGAGGAACCGGAGACCGCGCTCCACCCCGCCGCGGCGGGGGCGTTGTTCGACGCGTTGACGGAGGCGAGTGAGTTCGTCCAGGTCGTGATCGCTACTCAGAGCGCCGAACTGCTCGACCGGGACGGCATCGATCCGGCCTCCGTCCGGGTCGTGGCGATGGGGAACGGGGTGACCGTGGTCGGCGAGATCGACGGGGTCAGCCGCGCCCTTCTCGAAGAGGGCACGCCACCCTTGGCGAACCGTTGCGCGACGGTCAGCTCCGGCCGGAGACAGGCGCATGAGCGGCCCGGTCACGATCGCCTCCATCGTGGAGGGCGACGGTGAGGTGTCCGCGCTTCCTGTCCTGCTTCGCAGGATCGCCGGGGCGCTTTCGCGCTGGGAGGTACGGATCTCTCCGCCCCGCCGTGTCCCCCGCAGCGGACTTGTCGCCCGTGGCGGGGTCGAGAACGCGGTCCTCCAGGCGTCCTACCAGCTCACCGGTGCGGGAGGGATCCTACTGCTGATCGACTCAGATGACGACTGTCCGGCCGCTCTCGGTCCCAGGCTTCTTGAGACGTCGAACGGCTTCTGCTGGGAAGGCCGTGATCTCCCGGAAGCGTCGAACTCCGTGCCCTGTGCCGGAGTCTTAGTCGGTATGGGGTCCTGGGGTTCTCTTGGGCGGTTGGTCGTGGTGGCGGTGTTGCTCGGATTGCTGGTGGCGGGGGGTGTGTGGTGGGCGCTGACCGCGGTGGGGGAGGCGTTGTGGAGCAACATACCGATATTTCACCCCTTCCCTGATGGCGGCCTCTGACGTTCCCCGGGTGCGGCGCGTCCCAGGGGACGCGCCGCTCGGAGGTCAGGCGACCTTGGGGGAGGGAGCCTTCCAGGTGTTGCAGGCGCCGGGCTTCCCCGATCCGTAGCCGGTCTTGAACCAGGCGAGACGGTTGGCGGGCTTGCCGTACCACCTGGGGATGAACCTGCCGTACTCCTTGGGCGTTCCTGCGGAGAGCAGACGCCCCCAGTCGCGGGCCGTACGGCCGAGGCTCCTGACGGACACTCCGGCCAGGCAGTCGGCCTGCTGGTAGAAGCGGTGGGTCTGCTCGTTCATCTCGGCCTCCTCGCCGTCGTAGCGCAGTGCCCACCAGGCCTCGCTGATGCCCGTCTGCGTCTGGACGAACCCGGCGTAGGCGCGGGCGACCCCGACGAGGACGGGCAGTTCGGACTTGGCCTTGATCCAGTCGGAGCGCAGTTGCACCTCGACGGAGCGGTTGCAGCCGGCGGCGAGGGAGCCGGACACCTTGATGCCGGTGTAGCAGGGGCTGTGCTCGTAGGTGTCCTTGATCGTCACCTCGGCCGGGACGAAGTCCTTCACCCGCTTGCCCCAGGCGGTGTTCAGGCAACCGACGACCTTCTTGAGGTAGGCCGTCGTTGAGGCCTTGGTGGTGCCCTTGACCGCCTTGCAGGAGATCGAGGGCAGGGCGGGCACCGTGTAGAGCGGGTTCTGGGTCAGCTCGGGCGCGCCGACGACGGGGTACGCGCCCGCGGCGACCGGGGTGGAGAACAGCAGAGCCAGGACTCCGGCGGAGACCGTCAAAACACGGCGAGTTGTCATAGATCATGATCGTAGGGAGCGGTGATCCCGCACGGACACGTCGTGATCATGTCGTGCTCCAGGGTCTCCGAGGACCCCAGGCCTCGGAGGACCCCAGGCACCCCAAGGACTCCAGGGCTCTCAGGGCCCAGGCCTCCAGGCTTCGGGACCCTCGGGGCTCCAAGATCCCAAAGTCCCGAGGACCCCGAGGCTTCAAGACCCCCGAGGTTCCCGCCGGTGGGGTGTCACTGCCTGCGGCGGAGGTTGCCGTCGTCGAGGCGGGCGTTGACCAGTTTGCCGATAAGACCGATGAGCTGGTCGCGCTCGGCGCGGGTCAGCGTCTCCGCCCAGTAACGCTCCCTGGCGTTGTACACGGTGAACGCCTCGACGAAGGCGGTCCTGCCCTTCTCCGACAGGGTGACGACGTGGGTCCTGCGGTCGCGTTCCGACAGGCGGCGCTCGATCATCTCCTGGCCGACGATCCTGTCGAGCAGGGCGGAGGCCGCGGCCCTGCTCATCCCGGAGAGCCTGATCAGGTCCCGGGACTCCATCTCCCCGTACATGTAGAGGATCAGCAGCAGTTTGAGCGTGGGGGCGGCGACGGCGTCGGCGCGCCTGAGGGTGGCGGACAGGTCGTAGAACACGAGGCTCGTCGCGCAGTGCAGCGTCATGCACAGCCGCATGGCCTCGTCGTCGACCCCGGGGATCTGCGGGGGGACGGACTCGACCGCCTGGCCGATCAGGGACCACATGGTGGTGTCCTCCACGGCGTCGGGCGCGGTCTCGGCGTTCGGTGCGCGGTCACTGGGCAACGGCACGGCTCCGCTTGTCTGGGTGGTGGGAACGATCAGGACATTCAACCATCATGATGACTGCCAATGTATTGACGGTCAATCTATTGACAAATTTTGCGGCGCTGCCCACGCTGGTCGAACCCAACCGAGAGTACGGAGACACCGCCGCATGATGAGGTATCACTCCCTGGGCGTTAACGGTCCCAAGGTGTCCGCGCTGAGCATCGGCTCCTACCACACCTACGACCGGATGCGTCACGAGGACATCGTCGAGTTCCTGACGACCGCGAGGAACGCGGGGGTGACGTGGTTCGACGTGGGCCACTACACCTCGGCCGCCCGGCCGGACGATCCGGTCTCCGAGACCGACATGCGGTTCGCGGCGGCGCGGGACGCGGCGGGCATCGCCAGGGAGGACTACTTCCACACCGAGAAGCTCTGGTACGGCGGGCCGCGCCCCTCCTTCCGCGACCAGCTCGCGGAGTCCCTGCCCCGGGCCAGGGTGGACGCGGCCGACTGCGTCATCTACAACCCGGACACGGCCTACTACTTCCAGACCGTCGTGGACATGAAGGACATCGTCCGTCAGATGGCCGGGCTGGTGGAGGCAGGGCTGACCAGGTACTGGGGCATCAACCACGCGACCCCCGCCGAGATCGACGAGGCCTGCGCCTACGCGCACCAGGAGGGCATGCCGCTGCCCAGCGTGCTGCAGCTGCCGTACTCGGCCATAGCCAGGAAGATGGGCGAGGACAGTGAGCTGGCCGAGGTCATGGAGCGCTGGGACCTGGTCATCCAGACGACGAACGTGCTGGCCGTCGGTGTGCTGGCGGGGCGGCGCGCCGCCGGCAGCGAGCGCCCGCTCGGCCCCACGGGCATGACCAGGCACGCCGAGAAGGTCCGCGACGCGTTCGCCGCACGGGCGGAGGCGTTGGGCGCGACCGCCGCGCAGCTCGCGATCGCCTTCGCCCTCACCCACCCGCGTACGGCCTCGGTGCTCTTCGGAGCCAGCAGCGTCGGACAGCTCAAGGCCAACCTCGGCGCGCTCGACCTGGTGAACAGGCTGGGCACGGAGGGCGTGCGCGCCGCCGTCGCCGACCTGCCCCAGAACCCGGACGAGCTGCGGGTCGGAGAGATCGACACCGAGCCCGCCGTGGGCTGACCCGCGCGCGAGCGCACCCGTCGGGGGACAAGCTCCAACCATCTGTTTTGAAGAAAGGCCGACCCGTGAGCCCAACCACCACGCGCATCCGACGCCTGATCGCAGTCGCCGGTGCCACCGGTCTCGCGCTGGCGATCACCTCCTGTTCCAGCGAACGCGGCACGCAGAAGACGGCCGCGGGCGGCGACAAGGCGGGGACGTTCGTCTTCGCCGCCGCCTCAGAGCCGGTCGCGCTGGACCCGGCGTTCGTCGCCGACAGCGAGAGCACACGGGTCGCCAACCAGATCTTCGAAGGTCTGGTGTCGATCAAGCCCGGCACGGCCGAGCCCGCGCCGGGCCTGGCGACCTCCTGGTCGCAGACCGACGACGGCCTGAACTACACCTTCCAGCTCCGCAAGGGTGTGAAGTTCTCCGACGGCACACCCTTCGACGCCGAGGCCGTCTGCTTCAACTTCGAGCGCTGGTACAACTGGAACGGTCCTTTGCAGGCCGAGAACATCAGCAACCTGTACCAACTGGTCTTCGCCGGCTTCAAGACCAGCGACAACCCGGCGCTCACCAAGAGCATCTACAAGAGCTGCGCCGCCGAGGGCGACGCGGTCACCATCACGCTGACCCGCCCCTACGGCAGCCTCATCCCCGCGCTGGCCATCTCGTCGTTCGCCATGCAGAGCCCGGCCGCCCTGAAGCAGTACAAGGCCGACGACCCCGGCGCCTCCGGCGACGTCCGGCGCAACGAGTACTCATCCGCCCACCCCACCGGCACGGGACCGTACCTGTTCGAGTCATGGGAGAAGGGACAGCGGCTGACGCTGCGCGCCAACCCCGGCTACTGGGGCGGGAAGCCGAAGATCGACAAGATCGTCGTACGGATCATCCCGGACGGCACCGCCCGGCTGCAGGCGCTGCAGAGCGGTGAGATCGACGGCTACGACCTGGTCGCGCCCGCGGACGTGCAGGGGCTGTCCGGCGCGGGCTTCCAGGTCCTGCCCAGGGAACCGCTCAACATCCTCTACCTCGGCATGAACCAGGCCGACCCGCTGCTGGCCGACATCAGGGTCCGCAAGGCGATCGCCCACGCCCTGGACAAGCAGGCGATCGTCTCCCAGACGCTGCCCGCGGGAACCAAGCCCGCCGAGCAGTTCATCCCGCCGCCGGTCAACGGCTACGCCGACAGCGTCGCCACCTACGACCACGACCCGGCCAAGGCGAAGAAGCTCCTCGAAGAGGCGGGCGCGGTCGGCAAGACGGTCACCTTCAACTACCCGACCGGTACGTCGAGGCCGTACATGCCGAGTCCGGAGGACACCTTCGTGGCGATCCGCACCCAGCTTGAGGCCGTCGGGCTGAAGGTCAACGCCGTACCGGAGAAGTGGAGTCCCGAGTACCTGGAGAGGATCAAGGCCAAGACCGACCACGGCCTGTACCTCCTCGGCGGGACGGGCATCATGAACAGCGCCGACACCTTCCTCGGCATCTTCTTCGGCCGCAAGACCGTCGAGTGGGGCTTCGAGGACAAGAAGCTGTTCGAGTCGGTCGCCGCGGCGCGCAGCGCGCGCAACCTCACCGAGCAGGGCGAGAAGTACGCCACGGTGAGCAAGGAGCTCATGGACCTGCTGCCGGGCATCCCGGTGGCCCACCCGGTCCCCTCGCTCGCGCTCTCGCCCAGGATCTCCGGTTACGTCACCAGCCCGCTCGCGGCCGAGGTGTGGAACAACCTCCAGATCAAGGGCTAGGGAACAGACGACATGATCGCCTTCGTCGCCCGGCGCCTGGCCCTGGTCGTGCCGGTGCTGTTGGGCCTCAGCCTGCTGCTGTTCGTGTGGCTGCGGCTGCTGCCCGGGGACCCGGCGCGGGCACTGCTCGGCGAGCGGGCCACCCAGGAGGGGATCGACCGGGTCAACCACCTGTACGGGTTCGACCGGTCGCTTCCCGAGCAGTTCCTGCTCTTCCTCGGGCGGCTCGCGCGGGGCGACCTCGGTTCCTCCATCAGGACGGGCCAGAGCGTGGTGGACAGCTTCCTTGAGCGTTTCCCGGCGACCGTCGAGCTGGCGGTCGCCGGGCTCGGCCTCGCGGTCGTGGCCGGCATCCCGCTCGGCTACCTCGCCGCCCGCCGCAGGGGCGGTCCGCTGGACCACCTGTCCGTCGGGGCGTCCCTGCTGGGGGTCGTGGTCCCGGTGTTCTTCCTGGCCTACCTCCTGAAGTACGTCTTCGCGATCCGGCTCGGCTGGCTGCCGACGGCGGGACGCCAGGACGTCAGGCTCGACGCGACCCACCCGACCGGCCTGTACGTGCTGGACGGGGTGCTGACCGGGGAGTGGGACGCCGCCTGGGACGCTCTGCGCCACCTGATCCTGCCCGCGATGGCCCTCGGGGCGATCCCGCTGGCGATCATCGTGCGGATCACCAGGGCCTCGGTGCTGGAAGTGATGAACGAGGACTTCGTCCGCACCGCGCGCGCCAAGGGCCTGACCCGGGCCGTGATCCGGCGCAGGCACGTCATGCGCAACGCGCTGCTGCCCGTCTCCACCACGATCGGCCTGCAGGCCGGTGCCCTGCTGGCCGGGGCGGTGCTCACCGAGACGGTGTTCGCGCTCAACGGGGTCGGGGAGTTCCTGTTCACCGCCGTCAACCATCTGGACTATCCGGTGCTCCAAGGATTCGTGCTGTTCATCGCGGTCATCTACGCGATCGTCAACCTGCTGGTCGACGTGTCGTACGCGGTCATCGACCCCAGGGCGAGGCAGCGATGAGCGCCCCGACCGCCGCAGCCGTCCCGGCGCGGGCCGGCGGGACGTGGGGGGTCGCGCTGCGCCGCCTGCTCCGACGCAGGTCCGCGGTCGCCGGAGGCGTCATCGTGTTGTTGTTCACGGTGATCGCGCTCGCCGCGCCGCTGCTGACGCCGTACGAGCCGGGCAGCGCCGAGTGGGCGGGGAGGATCACCCCGTCGTCGGTGCCGGGGCCGGGCCCCGGCCACCTGCTCGGCCTCGACAGCTTCGGCTCCGACCTGTTCACCCAGCTCGTGTACGGCGCGCGGCAGTCGCTGGTGATCGGTGTCACCGCGACCGGGCTCGGCCTGCTCGTCGGGGCGCTGGTCGGCCTGCTCGCCGGAGGGCTCGGCGGCTGGGTCGACACGCTGGCGATGCGGGTGACCGACGTGATGCTGTCGATCCCCGCGCTGCTGCTGGCGGTGAGCGTCGCCGCCGTGATGGGCCGCAGTCCGGTCGCCGTGATGATCGCCATCGCGGCGGCGCAGGTGCCGGTCTTCGCCCGCCTGCTCAGAGGGTCGATGCTGGCCCAGCGAGGCCTGGACTACGTGGTCGCGGCCCGTTCGGTGGGCGTGCCGACGAGCCGGATCGTGTTCGGCCAGATGCTGCCCAACTCGGTCGGTCCGGTGATCGTGCAGGCCACCCTCGTCCTGGCGACGGCGACGATCGAGGTGGCCGCGCTGTCGTTCCTCGGCCTCGGGCAGGCCGACCCGACGGTCGCCGAGTGGGGCCGCATGCTGGTCAAGGCACAGGCCAGGCTGGAGAGCGCCCCCCATCTGGCGCTGCTGCCCGGCGCCTGCATCGCCGTCACGGCGCTCGGCTTCACCCTCGTCGGTGAGGCCCTGCGCGAAGTCCTCGACCCGAAGACCACGAGGTGACCATGTCCCTGCTCGACGTACGGAACCTCCGGGTACGGTTCGCCTCCGCCCAGCCCGCGATCGCCGCCGTGGACGGCGTCAGCCTCACCGTCGAGGCCGGGGAGGTCGTGGCGCTGGTCGGCGAGTCCGGCTGCGGCAAGTCCGCGACCGCGCTGGCGCTGCTCGGGCTGCTGCCCGCCTCGGCGCGGGTCGAGGGCGAGATCGTGTTCGACGGCGAGGACCTGACCACGCTGAACGACCGGCAGCTGTCGGCCAGGCGCGGCCGTGACCTGGCGATGGTCTTCCAGGACCCGATGACCTCGCTCAACCCGGTCGTGCCGATCGGCGTGCAGATCACCGAGGTCCTGCTGCGGCACACCGACCTGTCGAAGGCGGCGGCCGGGGCCCGCGCGGAGGAGCTGCTGCGCGAGGTCGGCATCCCCGACCCGCGCCGCAGGATGCGGCAGTACCCGCACCAGCTCTCCGGCGGCATGCGCCAGCGCGTCATGATCGCCACAGCGATCGCGTGCGGCCCCAAGCTGCTCATCGCCGACGAGCCGACCACGGCGCTCGACGTCACGATCCAGGCCCAGGTCCTCGAACTGCTGGCCAGGCTGGCCCGGGACCACGGCGCGGCCCTGCTGATGATCACCCACGACCTGGGCGTCGTCGCGGGCCTGGCAGACCGGGTCAGCGTGATGTACGGCGGGCGGGTCGTCGAGACGGCCTCGGCGGAGGAGTTGTTCCGCAGGCCCATGCACCGCTACACCCGTGGCCTGCTCGCCTCGATCCCGGCCCTCGACTCCCCGCGGGACACGCCGCTCACCCCGATCCCCGGCTCGCCGTTCGACCGGCTGCCCTGGGAGTCGGGGTGCTCGTTCGCGTCCCGGTGCGCGGTGGCCGACGAGGCCTGCATGGTCCCCGGCCTGCCCATGACCGAAGACTCTCCCGGCCACCGGTTCCGGTGCGTCCACCCGGCGGGCGACGCCCCCGTCCCCGTCTCCGCCGCTGTCACGGCGCGGGAGTCCGCCGCTCCCGCCGAGGGGGAGAGCCCCGAGCCGCTGGTGCGGATCAGCGACCTGCGGGTGCGCTACCCGGCCAGGCGCGCCGCGGTCACCAACCGCCCCGTCGAGTACGTCCGCGCCGTGGACGGGGTCAGCCTGGACCTGCCGAAGGGGCGGACGTACGGGCTGGTCGGGGAGTCGGGCTGCGGCAAGTCAAGCCTCGGCCGCGCGCTGCTGCGCCTCGAACCGGTCGCCTCGGGCAGCGTGCTCTTCGACGGCGTCGACCTGGCCGGGATGCGGGAACGCGCGCTGCGCCCGATGCGCCGCCGGATGCAGATGGTCTTCCAGGATCCGATGGCCAGCCTCAACCCGCGCCAGAGCGTCGGCGACATCCTGGAGCTGTCGCTGCGTGTGCACGGCGTGCCCGGCGGGCGCGGGGAGCGGCGCGCCAAGGTGCTGAACACGCTGGACCAGGTCGGGCTGCCACGCACGGCCGAGCACCGCTACCCGCACGAGTTCTCCGGCGGCCAGCGCCAGCGGGTCGGCATCGCCAGGGCGATCATCCTCGAACCCGACCTGCTGATCGCCGACGAACCGGTCTCCGCGCTCGACGTCTCGGTCCAGGCGCAGATCGTCAACCTGCTCCAGGAGGTCAAGCGGACGCTGTCGCTGACGACGCTGCTGATCGCCCACGACCTGGCCGTGGTGCGGCACATGAGCGACACGGTCGGTGTGATGTACCTCGGCAGGCTGGTCGAGGAGGCGGACTCGGGGGAGCTGTTCGAACGCCCGCTGCACCCCTACACCGTGTCGCTGATGTCGGCGGTCCCGCTGCCCGACCCGGTGGCCGAGGCGCGGCGGGAGCGGATCATCCTCAGCGGGGACCTGCCGAGCCCGGCCGCCCCGCCGAGCGGCTGCCCCTTCCACACCCGCTGCCCCTTCCGCAGGCAGACCCGCTGCGCTGAGGAGGTCCCGCAGGTCAGGGAGGTCGTTCCGGGGCACCGCGTGGCCTGCCACTGGGCGGAGGACATCGCGGGCCTGGCGTGAGGACCGCGCCGTACGGACGGCGTCCCCACCGCCCGACGGGGCTTCGGCCGGTGGGGCGCCGCCCTCTCCCGTCACGGCCTCCGCCGGGCTCCGCGGGCGTAAACCATGTGCGAACTGTCGGTGGGGCAGGCAAGAATGCGGAGCATCATGGTTATCTCCCCAACGCTTCCGTTCACCGCCACGACGTCGCTCAACGGCGACATCGTGGTCTTCTACGTCGGCCCCGAGCCCCGCATGACGGCCGAGCAGGCGCTCGCCTTCGCCGACCTGCTCCGCGACCTGGCGACCGAGCCCGCCTGTCTCAGCTGACCGGGAGGGCGGGGACGGCCGGTCTTCCGGTCGTCCAGCCCGCCTCAAGGACCACCTCGACCTGGTCGTCCCCGTTGCCCGGCTTGCCGGTCACGGTCGAGGACAGCACCTGTGAGGAGACGGGGTCGATGACGAGGGTCCGCCGCACGGCCACCGGGAGCCGTGTGGCGCCTGCGGTCTGCAGGGTGAAGGAGAAGGCCGCCCCGGCTCTGCCCCGTTCGTCCTTCGTCTCACCGAGATAACGCACCTCGGGCAGGTCGGCGAGCGCCCGGTAGGCGGCGGCGCGCACCTTCGGCGGCGACGGCTTGCTCCACAGCAGGCCGCTGAGCGCGTCCGCGACGACGCCGTCGAGAGAGCCGCCCGGCGCGTCCCTGACCAGTTCGGCGACCTGTTCCCGCAGGGCGCCGGGGTCGGTGGGCAGCGCCCTGATCTGTTCGAGGGTCATCGGCTTTCCCGCCATGCTGAACGCCGTCCCGTCGGTCACGGCCCTGAGCCGGCCCCGGTCGGGTGCGGCGGACAACGTCCCGCCGGGCACCGGCCACGTGGCGGGGGAGCCGTCACGACGCCAGGCCTCCTCGTCGGCCTCGCCCGCCGGACGCGCGCCCAGGGAGCGGGTCCCGACCCAGATCCCGTCGCCGTCCTCGGCGACCCACTGCTCGGTGAGCCGTGACTCGACGACCCGGTAACGGTCGCCCTCGTCGCCGAACGACTCCGGGTAGGTCCGCCGGTTCAGCTTGCTGACGTGCCAGTATGGGCCGTCGGCGGCGACGTCCGCCTCGGCGGTCACCGCGGCGGCCAGCAGGATCGACCGCCCGGAGCCGGTCGCGCTCTCCGTGACGTACGGCGACGCCGCCGAGGAGGGCGCCCGCCCCGGTCCGGCGGTCGTGGCCCCCGTGACCACGACCGCCACCGCCACCGCCGTGGCCACCACCGTGCCCACCGTCGCCGTGGCGGCGAGCACCCCGGTGATCCCCTTGACGAACCTCAGGCGTGGCCGCCTGGCCTCGGCGTCCAGGGCCTGGCGCACTTTGGCCTTGAGGATCGGGTCGGGCCGTGGCTCGCCGTACAGCTCGCGGAGCGTCTCCAGCTCATCCACGGCGGGTCTCCTCGGGGTCGAGCATCGGATTGGTCTCACCCAGGACGGCGCGCAGCTTCCGCCTGGCCCGGTTCAGGCGTGATCCCACGGTTCCGTAGGGGATGCCCAGGGCCGCCGCGACCTCCTCGTGGCTGAGGTCGGCGAGGGCGACCAGGAGCAGCACGTCGCGGTCACGCTGGTGGAGTTCGGCGACGGCGGCGGCGAGACTCGGCCGCAGGCTCTCCGCGCTGACCCGCGCCGCGACGCGATCCTCGTGCCCGGGGGCGTCGGGGGCGGGGCCGTGCCGGCCGAGCGCGCGCAGCGTGCGCACCTCGACGCGGCGCTGCCTGCCGATGAGGTTGGTCGCGATGCCGTACAGCCAGGCGCGGACCCCGGCGCGGGACGGGTCGTAACGCGACCGTTTGCGGAACGCCGTGAGGAAGGTCTCCGAGACGATGTCCTCCGCGACGTCGTCGCCCAGCCGCTGGGCGGCGTAGCGGTGGATCTCGGCGAAGTGGGCGTCGAAGATCGCGCCGAACCACTCGGCCTCGTCGAGGGAGTGAGGCACGGCCTCGGGGCTCCCCGTACGGACGGCCCATGAGATCGAGGTCACGAAGGTCTCCCGTTTCCAACGCGGTCGGCGGTCACCCCTTCTCACCCGATCCACCGGATCGCTTTCACGGACTCGCCCTCAGCGGGTTCCCGCAAGGACGTCGCGGACGTCCATGAGGGCGAAGCCGAGCAGGTTCAGACCCCGCCAGGTGGCCGGGGAGGCGGCGCGTTCGTCGTCGGCGGTCAGTCCGATGCCCCAGATCGGGTCGACGGGACTGGCCTCGACCAGAACCCGGTCCCGGGTGCCGAGCAGGAAGTCCCCCAGCTCCGGGTGCGCGCCGAACTTGGCGGTGTTGCCGCGCACGACGGTCGCGTACCGGTGCTCCGCCCACACGGCCTCGTCGAAGCCGCGGACCTCGCGGCCGAGTCGTTTGGCCTCGCCGGGGTGCGTGGCCGTGAGGATCGCCGCCGCCGTCTCGTCGTCGCCGAACAGCCACGCCTTGTGCGCCATCATGTGGTGCTCCGCCGAGGGGAAGAGGTGCTCGCCGCCGCCGAAGGCGTTCTCCGCAGGGAAGGGCGCCCGCCACCACTGGCTGAGGCATCCGGCACCGGCGCCGCCCCCGCGCGGCGGCCGGTGACCCCAGAAGAACAGGTAACGCAGCCGTCCGCCGTCACGCTCGGCGGCGACGGCCTCGGCGACGGAACGCGGCAGTCCGGTCAGGTCGGGCACCGTCACACCCTGCCACGCAGGGTCGGCACGCGGCCAGCGGTTATCCGCGCGGGGCGACCGGCCGGGTAGGGCGACGGCCTCCGCCCGTGCCGCGCCGTGTCACGGCCGCAGGCCCCGTACGCCGAGGGCCGGCGCGGTGCCTCAGCGTACGGCGACGGCGTAGGCGAGCAGCCACTCGACGCACTCGGTGACGTGCCTGGCGTGCGTCAGGTCCCGGCCCCAGGCGTACAGGCCGTGCCGGGCCACGATCACCGCCGGGACGGCCGCGTCGTGGGCCTCCTCGAAACGGTCTCCGAGCTCGGCCATGTCCTGGCTGTTGGCGATCACCGGGACGACCACCTCGTCGTCGTGCGCCAGCCGTCCGATGCCCTTGAGCATCTCGATGTCGCGCAGCGGCACGCCTGCGGGCCAGTGGTGCCCGGCGACGACGGCGTTGACGGTGTGGACGTGCACGACCGCGCCCGCGCCGGTCAGCGCCGCGACCCGAGCGTGCAGGCCCGCCTCGGCCGAGGGCCTGCGCGGTTCGACGCCCTCGACCGGCACCATCTCACCCGAGGGGCCGACGACCGAGACGTCGGCGGCGGTCAGCTCACCCTTGTCCAGGCCGCTGGCGGTGACCGCCAGCCGCAGCGGGTCACGGCTGACGACCTCGGAGAGGTTGCCCGAGGTGCCGCGCATCCAGCCGAGCCCGGCGAAACGCGCCGACTCGGCCGCCAGCCGGGCACCGGCCCCGAGGACCAGCTCCGCCGTACGGAAGTCCCGCCCGGCGCTCATCGCGGCCCCCCGAAGCCCGGCTCCCCGGAACTCAGCTCCCCGAAGGACGCCACGACCGGGTGCGGGCCGAAGTCGGCGTTCTCACTTGGCTCGCCAGGACGGCGCAGGCCCGTGGTCCGCCAGCCCGCGGTGGCGGCCGCGTCCAGTTCGGCGGGCACGTCGGACAGGAAGAGCAGGTCCGTCCCGCCGAGTTCGGCGGCGATGCGCCGGTAGGACGACGCCTCCCGTTTCGGCCCCGCGTTCACCGTGTCGAACCACCCCTCGATGAGGACGGACAGGTCCCCGTCCCCGGTGTGCGCGAACCACGGGCGCTGGGCGGAGACCGAGCCGGAGGAGAAGACCGCCAGACGCCTCCCCTCGGCGTGCCAGGCGCGCAGGGCCGGGGCCACGTCGGGGAAGAAGTGCGCGGTCAGCTCGCCCGCCGCGAACCCCTCCGCCCAGATCCGCCCCTGCAGCGTCTTCAACGGCGTCGCCTTGACGTCGTGGTCCATCCAGTCGTGCAGCACCTTCACGACCTCCTCGGTCGTGGCGCCGCCGATCTCCTCGACGGCGGCACGGACCTCGGGGTCGTCCCGGTTCGCCTCGATCCACGGCCCGAGCCTGGGCCTGGCGAAGGCGTAGAGCCCCACGTGTACGGACTCGGTGGAACTCGTCGTCCCCTCGATGTCGAGCACGGTCCATCCGGTCATCGGGCGAGCACCTCCACGAGGTCGGGGGCGTGCGACGGGGCGTCGGTTTCGATGCCGTGAACCATCAGCTCTCCTCGGTGCGGCCGGAAACGGCGAAGTGGTCGCGGACACGGGACGGCTCGTAGACGCCGTGCTCGGTCACGATTCTGGTCACCAGGCGCGGCGGGGTGGCGTCGAAGGCCGGGTAGTAGCCGACGACCCCCTCCGCCGCGGTGCGCCGCCCCAGCACGTGCAGCACCTCGTCGCCGTCACGCCGTTCGATCACGACGTCGTCGATCGTGCGCGCCTGCGGGTCCGGCGCGTCGATCAGCGCGTGGTACGGCACGCCGAAGGCGTTCGCGGCCAGGGCGACCCCCAGTGTGCCGACCTTGTTGACCACGTGACCGTCGAGCGTGACCCGGTCGGCCGCGGTCAGCGTCACGTCGGCGAGCCCGTCGGCCAGCGCGGCCGCGACCATCCCGTCGGTGATCAGGGTCGGCCGGTAGCCCATCTCGACGAGCGTGGCCGCGGTGAGCCTGGCCCCCTGCAGGTAGGGGCGGGTCTCGGTGCAGACGAACTCCAGGTGCTTGCCCGCGGACCGCGCCGCCCGCACGGTCGCGATGAGGAAGGCGTCGGCCCAGCAGTGGGTGAGCACCCGCGCGCCGTCACCGAGCAGGCTCGCCGCGTGACGGCCCAGGGCGGCGCTGCGCTCCCGGTAGGCGGCGTCGTGCGCGTGGGCGGCCCGGGTGACCGCCTCGACCAGCTCCGTGCCCGAGGCCGCCTCCGGCCCGTCGAGCACCACCCCGAGCACTCCCTGCACGGCGTCGCGGATGTGGTTGTTCGTCGGCCGCGTCGCGATGAGCCTGGCACCCGCCCGGCGCAGGTGGGCGACGGCCTCCTCGGGCGGTTCCCGCCGGGCCTCGCGGGCGGCCAGGACGAGTCCGGCGGTCGCCGCGAACAACGGTCCCGAGCTCTGCGTGACCATCCGTTCGATGGCCGTCGCGACCTCCTCGCTGGTCGTGCAGCGCACCCAGCGCACCTCGAACGGGTAGACGCGCCGGTCGAGGATCTCCACCGCGTCGTCGGTGATCCTGACGGAGTCGGCCAGGACGGGGGTGTCACTCATTGAGGCCTCCATGAGACGTCGCCGTCCACGGGCGGCCGGGTACCGCCCGGCGTCATCACGACGACGGCGACCCGGCCCCTGCCCGCGCTCATGCCCTCACTGAACAACGTCACGCCGCCCGGCGCCAGCCGTGCCCCGCCGGGCATCCGTGTGTTCCCGGCCTCCGGAAGGCACGGCCGCACAGCGGTGCCGACGCACGGGTGAGCGTCCCGCGGGACGCGGGGTCAGACCGCCGCGGGCGCCCGCATCAGCTCGGCGCGGTAGCGGGCCAGGGCCGAGGGCAGGCCGATCATGACCACACCGACGAGTCCGCCGCCGTCGTGGTAACCGACCGCGACCTCCCCGCCGAGATCGCCTTCCAGCACCCGGATGTCGTCGCCGCCGAGCCCCGGGGCGCCGAAGGACTGGATGCGCAGGTCGTACTGGTCGCTCCAGAAGGTCGGCAGCGGCGTGAACGGGGCCGGATCGTGCCCGGCCTGCCCGAGGTCGGCCAGCAGGGTCGGCACCGCGCGCTTGGCCGTGTCCGTAGGAACGCTCCAGTGCTCGACCCGCCGGGCGACGTCGTCGTAGCGGGGGTTGGGGAAGCGCGCCACGTCGCCGACCGCGACCACGCCGGGACGGCCCTCGACCCGCAGCGCGTTGTCACAGAGCACACCGTCGGACAGGTCCAGGCCGTTGCCCCCGAGCCACTCGGTGTTGGCCGTGGAGCCGACCGCCTCGACGACCACGTCGGCCTCGGCCACGGTCCCGTCGGACAACTCGGCCCCCGCGGGGGAACCCTCCCCGAGGAAGCGCCTGACCGTACGGCCCAGCAGGAACCGCACCCCCTCCTCCTCGTGACGGCGCCGGAGCGCGGCCCCCAACCCGGCGCCGAGCGGGCGGAGCATCGGCTCGGTCTCGGGGGCGACCACGGTGACCCGGCAGCCGAGCACGCGGGCGGTCGCCGCGACCTCACAGCCGATGAACCCGGCTCCGACGACCAGCACCCTGGTCCCCGGCAGCAGCCGCGCGCGCAGCGCCGCCGCGTCCTCAAGCGTCCGCACCACGTGCCGCCCCTCGGGGCCGGGTACGGGCAGCCGCCTCGGACGCATCCCGGTCGCCACCACCAGCCCGTCGTAGCCGATCTCGGTGCCGTCGGCGAGCCGTACGGCGCGCGCGGCCAGGTCGGCCGAGGCGATCGGGACGCCGAGCCGCCATATCACGTCGGCCACCGCCGGGCGGAGCCTGAAGGCGACCGCCTCGTGCGTGACCTCCGAGGCCAGCGCCTCCTTCGACAGCGGCGGCCGGTTGTACGGCAGGTGCCGCTCGTCGCCGACCGCGACGATCTCCCCGGTGAAACCGCCCGCCCGCAGTCGTTCCGCCGCTCGCAGGCCGCCCATGGAGGCGCCCGCGATCACGATCCGGCTCGCTGCCACCGTCACCCCTCGACCGTGATGGCCTGCAGCGGGCACACGTCGGCGGCCTCCTCGACGGCGTCGCGCAGCGCCTCGTCCACGTCGGGCTCGTAGGCCAGCCGGCCGTTCTCGTCGAGCCGGAAGACCTCGGGCGCGGAGAAGACGCACTGCCCGTGGTCCTTGCAGACGCCCATGTCGACGATGACCTTCATTTCACTACTCCTGGTGATACGGGGAGGGACAGGGGTCGGTGCGGCGCCGGGAAACCGCCCGCACGGCAGGCCCCGGGCTCCGCCGATCGGCGCCTTGAGACCCCGCATGGAGAGGTGGCTCGCCCACACCGTCCCCGCCGTCGGGCGGGCACCGACCCGCTCGCCGCCGATCCGGTGGTCGTTGCGGACGGGGATACCGGCGACAGTGGCCATCCGCTTCTCCTAACCGTTTGACTCCAAACAAACTAGGACCTGCCAATGGTGACGGTCAAGGCCGGTGACAGTTCGTTTGGAGTCAAACGAATCGCTCGAACAATGTCGCGATTTTTCGTGGTATGTCGGTGAACTCGCAGGTCGGCGGGATGGGTTGGGGGAGGTTCCGCCGTTCGCCCTGGTTTCACCGACGACATGCGGGCCGGATTTTCGATCCGTGGGAATGGGCTCTTGCGTCAACTTCATTTGAGCACATACGATCCCGGCCACGTGGTTCGTACGGGTACGAACGAAACATGTCTCCGTGCCGCCCCATGCTTCTGTTCTGTCCCAATGGAGGGTCGCCATGGCCGTCAACGAATCGGCAGCCACCCCGGCCACGCTGTCACGCCGACGGATCGGCGTGCCGGACATCGTGTTCTTCGTGGTCGCCGCGTCCTCCCCGCTGACCGTCGCGGCGGGTGGAACCCCACAGAACTTCGCGACCACCGGTGTGCTCGGCGTGCCGTTGATGTTCCTCATCCTGGCCGCCGTGCTCGCCCTCTTCTCGGCGGGATACGCCGCGATGAGCCGTCACATCTCCAACGCGGGCGCCTTCTACGCCTACATCACCCACGGCCTCGGCCGTGTCCCCGGTGTCGGCGCCGCCTTCGTGGCGCTGGTGGCCTACAACGCCATGCAGGTCGGGCTGTACGGCCTGCTCGGCTTCAGCACCTCGGGATTCCTCTCCGGCACCCTGGGTGTCGAGGTGCCCTGGTGGATCGTCTCGCTCGTCTTCCTGGCGGTCATCGCCCTCCTCGGCTACCGCAGGATCGACCTCAACGCCAGGGTGCTCGCCGTCCTGCTGGTGTGCGAGGGCCTGCTCGTCCTGGTCTTCGACATCTCCCAGATCTCCACCGCCCCACAGGGGCTGTCGCTGGAGCCGTTCGGCTGGAGCGCGCTGACCACGGGAGCGGTCGGCGCCGCGTTCCTGTGGACGATGGCGGCCTTCATGGGTTTCGAGTCCGGGGCGATCTACAGCGAGGAGTGCCGGGACCCGCGCAGGACCGTCAGCCGGGCCACCTACATCGCCGTCGCCGTGATCGGTGTCTTCTACGCCTTCACCGCCTGGGCGACCGCGATGGGGGCCGGGCCGGGCGACGTCATCGCCGCCTCCCGCGAACACGGCCCCGAACTGGTCTTCGTGCTCGGTGAACGGGCGCTCGGCCCGGCCTTCTCGACCCTCGGCCAGGTCTTCCTGATCACGGCGGTGTTCGCCGCCACGCTCTCCTTCCACAACGCGGTCGCGCGGTACTTCTTCGCGCTCGGCCGTGAGGGCGTGCTGCCGCAGAAGCTGGGACTGTCGCACCCCAGGCACGGCTCGCCGTACATGGGGTCGGTCAGCCAGACCGTCTTCGCGGCCGTCGTCGTGCTCGCCTTCGGCCTGTTCGGCGGGGACCCGATGGGCACGCTGTTCAACTGGTTCACCAACCTCGGCGCGCTGGGCGTGATCCTGCTGCTGGTCGCCACCTCGGTCGCGGTCGTCGGCTTCTTCCGCAGGGAACGACGGGGGGAGAGCGCCTGGAACGTGGCGATCGCCCCGGTGCTGGCCGGGCTGGCGCTGTTCGCCGTCCTGTACGTCGCGTTCACCAACTTCTCCGCCCTGCTCGGCACCCCGCCGGACTCGGCGCTCAACTGGGCGCTGCCCGCAGTCGTGGTGCTGGTCGGCGTCGTCGGCCTGGTCTACGGCGCCTACCTGAGGTCCGCCGATCCGCGGGCCTACGCGCGGATCGGGCAGGGGGCGCCCGTGCGGGACTGACGGCCGTGTGCGGCGGCGCCGATCGGGGGATCGGGGCTCCGGCAAGGGTGACCTATACTTGTTCGGACCCGTACGATCCATCCTGAGCTGCGAAAAGTCCGCTCAGAGGTGGTTTTTTCCTGGCCTTTGCGTCCTTTTCGGGACTGACGTCGAACATATGGTTCGAGGCCAAATGAGGCGAGTCGAGGGAGACACCATGAGCATGGATTCCGTGGAAGGCGCCGCCGGCCATCCGGGGGAGCGGGACGCCGCCGTCCTCAACAGCTTCCCGACCGGCGCCGAGCTCGACAGCTACCTGCTCGGCGCCGGTCCCTACTACCTGCTCGAAACCGACCCCGTCCAGGAGTGACGGGACGTCATCCGAACACCATCCGGAGGAGATCCATGCGCCTCGACGAGGTCGACCTGGCGGACAACGACAAGTTCCTGGACGGCGACACCCCCTGGCGCATGTTCGACGTGCTCAGGGCCGAGGCGCCGGTGCACTGGCAGGACGAGGGCGAGTACGGCAGCGGCTTCTGGTCGGTGACCCGGCACGCCGACATCGTGGCCGTCGACCGCGACGCCGAGACCTTCACTTCGACGAAGTTCACCAACCTCGAAGAGGTGGACGAGCGCCAGGCGACCATCCGGCGCTCCCTGCTGGAGACCGACGGCCCCCGGCACGGCGTGCTCCGCCGGATCCTGCAGCGCCAGTTCACGCCCCGCGCGATCGCCGGATACGAGGTGTTCCTGCGTGGCCTGACCGCCAGGACCCTGGACGCCGCCCTGGCCAAGGGCACCTTCGACTTCGTGAAGGAGGTCTCGGCGGACTTCCCGATCAACGTGCTCGCCAAGATGCTCGACGTCCCCGAGGACGACACCCAGCAACTCATCGACTGGGGCAACCGCATCATCGGCAACACCGATCCCGACTACGCCGACGTGCTGCTGCACAGCCAGGAGAGCGAGAAGTACCGCGACCTGCCCTTCCGCAGCCCCGCCTCCCTTGAGGTCTTCGAGTACGGCCGGGAGCTGGCCCGCAAGCGCCGGGGCGGCGACGGCACCGACCTGGTCAGCAAGCTCGTCAACGAGCCGACCGCGGACGGGGTCCCGCTGTCGGAGCGCGACTTCGACAACTACTTCCTGCTGCTGGTGGTCGCGGGCAACGAGACCACCAGGCACGCGATCACGCACTCCATGCGCGCGCTGATCGACAACCCGGGCGAGGCCGAGCGGCTCCGCCGGGACCCGTCGCTGATGCCGGGCGCCGTCGAGGAGTTCCTGCGCTGGGCCTCCCCGGTCTACCACTTCCGCCGTACGGCCACGCGTGAGGTGGAGATGCACGGCAGGCGGATTCGCGAGGGGGACAAGGTCGTCATGTGGTTCGCCTCGGGTAACCGGGACGAGCGGGTCTTCGACGACCCCTACCGGTTCGACGTCACCCGCGCCGACAACGACCACATCACCTTCGGCAAGGGCAGCCCGCACTTCTGCCTGGGCAACGCGCTCGCCAGGCTGGAGATGCGGGTCATGTTCGAGGAACTGCTGCCCCGGATCTCCGACATCAGGCCGGCCGGCGAGTCGCGCCGCGTCCGCTCGAACTTCGTCAACGGCATCAAGACCCTGCCGGTCACGGTCACCCTGGCCTGACGACCACTCCGTGAGGCCCGGATCCACCGGGCCTCACGGAGTGGGTCCTGCAGCGGACCCTTCAGCGGACCTTCAGCGGACAGGGTCGAAGTCCCGCAGGGCGGCGGGCTGCCTGCCCGTGACGATCTGCTCGGCGAGCAGGCGCCCGGTGACCGGGCCGTGGGTGAGCCCCCACATGCCGTGCCCGCCCGCGACGAACCTGCCGGGCGCGTTCGTCGCCCCGACGAGGGGACGGCCGTCGGGGGTGACGGGACGCGGGCCGACCCACGCGTCGGTGAGCCCGTCCCACGAGACGCCGGACAGCAGCGGCTTGGCCGAGGCGATGATCGCGTCGATGCGTGCCCGGTCGAGCGGGGCGTCCGCGTCACGGAACTCCATCGTCCCCGCGACCCGCAGCTTGTCCTGGTACGGCGTGCACGCCACCCGGACGGCGGGCAGGTAGACCGGCCCGGGGACGGGCTTGTCGGTGGGGACGGTGAAGGAGTAGCCGCGTCCCGCGCGCACCGGGACCCGGACCCCCCAGGCGGCGCCGAGATCGTTCAGCCAGGCGCCGGTCGCCAGGACAACGGCGTCCGCGACGACCGTCTCCCCGGCCCCCGACCGTACGGCCAGGCCGCCCGCCTCCTCGTGCACCCCGGTCACCCGGAAGCCGGAGCGGATGACGGCGCCCTTGGCGACGACCGACTCGGCCAGCGAGTGGGTGAACCGTCCCGGGTCGACGTAACGCTGGTCGTCGAGCCGGATGCCCGCCCGCACCTTGGAGGACAGCTGCGGCATCTGCTCGCGCAGGGCGTCGCCGTCGAGCGCGGTGTAGTCGATCTTCAGGCCGGAGCCGTCGATACGCCTGAGCTCGTGCAGCAGGCCGGTGGCCTGCCGTACGTTCTCGAAGGCCGCGGTGATGGGGGCCTTGATGGTCGGGGCCTCGACACCGTTGGAGGTCAGGGTGTCGAACGCCGCGAGGCACTCCTCGTTGAAGGCGAGGTTGGCGCGAACGGCGCGGTTCCACGACCTCCAGGTGCAGTTCGCCGCGAACCGGGTGAGGAAGGTCCACAGCCTGACGTCGGGGGTGGCGGGCACGTGCAGCGGCGCGCCGGGGTCGAGCAGGGAGCGCAGGCCGTACTTCAGGACGCCGGGCTCGTTCAACGGGATCGCCAGACCGGGGGAGAGCCAGCCCGCGTTGCCCCACGAGGCGCCCGCCGCGACGCCGTCGCGGTCGACCACGGTGACCTCGACCCCGTGCTCCCGCAGGAACCACGCGGTGGACAGGCCCACCACACCGGCACCGATCACCACGACCGAGCGCGGCCCACCGTCGACACCCATGACCACTTCTTTCGCTTCTTGAGGGGTTCCTACCATTCGAGCATCGTCGGAACAGAGGGGAAATGAACTGTATGCCGCGGACAAGTGGATCGGGGAGGTTTGACGGACAACGACAAAGACCGAAGATCAGGGGCGGCCGACGGCCAGGGCGATGATCATCGCCAGCCGCTTCTCCGGCACGTCGAGCCGCAGATCGGTGATCTCGGCCATCCTCCTGAGCCGGTATCTCACCGTGTTCGGGTGCACGCCGAGACGTTCGGCGGCGGCGGCCAGGTCCCCCTGCGCCTCAAGCCAGGCGCGCAGCGTCGCGATGTGGCGGGTGCCGTGCTCGGCGTCGTGCCTGGTCAGGTCGGCGACGGGGCCCCGGGAGGGGACGCGCCCCGCCGAGGCCGCGGCCCGTAGCCGCTGCAGCAGGATCTCATCCCACGACTCGTCGTAGACGACCGCGACGCCGCCGCCGGGCCGGGCCGCCCGCAGGGCGAGGCTCTCGTCGGCCTCCTGCCTGCAGGAGGGCAGCTGCGCCGGGTCCGCGGCGCCGCCGACGCCCGCGAGCACGGTGACCTGCCGGGGCAGCACCCGCACCATCGCGGCCAGCCAGTCCAGGGCGGGGGTCACGTCGTTGCCGCAGGGCAGCAGCGTGTACAGGGTGTTGCCGAACAGCGTGCTGCGCCCGGGCCGTGACCAGCCGAAACCGGTGGTGGCCCGCTCGAACGCCAGCAGCACCGCGGCGTGCCGCTCCTCGGCGATGTGCGCCTGGAGCGCGATCACCCGGAACCGTCCCCTCGGCAGGCCGAGCCTGGTGATCACCGCGTGGGCGTCGGCCGTACCCTCCAGCAGGCGGATGACCAGGTCGGACTCCACCTGGCGCTCCAGGTCGGCGCTGACCCGGGAGCGCAGCAGGTGCAGCGCCACCGCCCGGGCCCCGTCACCGAGGACCGTCCTGTGCCGTTCCGGCAGGGGCCGTTCGCACTCGACCCAGATCGACCCCAGCAGCTCACGCCCCGCCCGCACGGCGACCACCATGCGGCCCCTGAGGCCGTGCTCGGGGGAGGGGCCGACGAACAGGGGCTCGTCGGAGGTCGCCAGGTGCGCGAAGACCCCCTTGCCCTCGAACAGCCGTCGTACGGCATCCGGCACCCGCCTGCCCAGGATGGTCTCAAGCCGGGCCGGGTCCGCGGTCTGCTGCGAGCCCGAGTAGGCCAGGACGCGGGACATCTGGTCCTCGATCGTCACCGCGGAGCCGACCTCGTCGGCGAGGGTGTCGGCGAAGGCGAACAGGTCGGTGGGCCCCCGCCCGGCGTCGGTCTCGCGCCCTTCGAGCACCAGGCCGTAGACCACCCCGGACAGCTGGCTCCAGGAGACCTCGGGCTCGACCAGCAGCACGGCGATGCCGGCGCCCACGGCCTCGGCGAGCACGGCCTCGTCGAGCGGCGGGCTCACCCGCACCAGCATCGCGACGGCGCGCGCCGCCCGCGCCAGGCGGACCGCCTCGGCCGCCGAGTCCACGCCGACGGCCAGGAACACCTCACCCGTCGCGGGACGGGCGTCGGTCGGGTCGTGCACGACCACACTGCGCAGTTCGACGTCCCGGGAGGCAGGGGCGCAGCACAGCCGGGCGCCGTACCCGCCGAGCACGTTGACCAGCCGGTCCAGCCTCAGCATCCGGTGCGTCCGGGAATGCGGCCTCTGGTGCGTTCCACACCCCGATTCTCCCCCGTCCCCGCCGTTCCCCGGTCGTGTCCGGGGAACGGGTCCGCAGGCCTCCCGAAGGCCTACGGTGAGGACATGCGCCTGACCGCCTTCACCGACATATCACTTCGTATCGTGATGCGGTTGGCCGTGGCACGGGAAGAGGACCTGCTCACCACCCGTACGGTCGCGCTGGGGCTGGCGGTGCCGTACTCACACGCGGCGAAGGCGGTGGCGCGCCTGGTCGAGCTCGGCCTGGTCGAGACCAGGCGGGGACGCGGAGGCGGGCTCCGGCTCACCGGCGCGGGCCGGGACGCCTCGATCGGCGGCATCGCCCGCGCGCTGGAGAGCGGGGGAGACCTGGCCGGATGCGAGGACGACCCGCCGTGCCCGCTGCGGGCGGCGTGCAGGCTCCGTACGGCGCTGGCCGAGGCCAGGGAGGCGTTCTTCGCCTCGCTCGACCGGATCACCGTCGAGTCCCTGGTGGCCTCCCCGACCGGCCCCGCGCTCGTCCTGCTCGGACGGGGTCCGGGGCAGGAAGGGCGGGAGGGGGACCTTCGTCCCTAGAGGAGATGGCTTTCGGCCCCGGTGGCCGGTGGAGATCACGGGCTTTAATTTGCATGTCAGATGAATATTTAACTTCCTCCCGTTCTCTCCCATCCCCTCCCCTGGAGGCCACGTGCTTTCCCCGGAGTCCGCCGAGACCGTCCGCGCCACGCTTCCCGTCATCGGAGCCTCGCTCGACGCGATCACCACGCGGTTCTACGCCACGATGTTCGCCGACCGTCCCGAGTTGCTCGACGGTCTTTTCAACCGCGGCAACCAGGCCAGCGGTGAGCAGCGAAGGGCACTGGCCGGGTCCATCGCCTCCTTCGCGACCGCGCTGCTCGACCACCCCGACGAGCGCCCCGACCGGCTGCTCGCCAGGATCGCGCACAAGCACGCCGCGGTCGGGGTGACCCAGGACCAGTACGTCATCGTGCACAAATACCTCTTCGGGGCGATCGCCGACGTGCTCGGCGACGCGGTGACCCCCGAGGTCGCGCAGGCGTGGGACGAGGTCTACTGGTTGATGGCGGGCGCGTTGATCGCCATGGAGGCACGCCTGTACGCCGAGGCCGGAGCCGGCGAGGGGGAGAGGACCTGGCGGCGCTGGAGCGTCGTCGAACGCCGCGAGGAGACACCCGACGTGGCCTCCTTCCTGCTGAGGCCGCTCGACGGGGAGCCGGTGCCGCCCGCGCGGCCGGGACAGTACGTCAGCGTCCGGGTGCTGATGCCGGACGGCGTCCGTCAGCTCCGTCAGTACACCCTGTCCGGTGGGCGGGACGGCCTGCGGCGGATCACGGTCAAGCGGGTGCGCGGTGACGGCTCGCCCGCGGGCGAGGTGTCCGGTCTGCTGCACGAGACGGTGCGAGCCGGTGACGAGCTGACGCTGTCCGCGCCGTTCGGGGAGGTCACGCTTGAGGACGGCGACCGCCCGCTCGTGCTCGCCTCGGCGGGCATCGGGTGCACCCCGATCGCCGCGATGCTGGGGCACCTGGCCGAGACCGGTTCCGAGCGTCAGATCATGCTGCTGCACGCCGACCGCTCCCCGGCCAACCACGCGCTGCGCGAGGAGACGGCCGAGCACCTCGGGTCGCTGTCCCGCGCCGAGAGCCTCCTGTGGTACGAGGACGGGGCACCGGAGGGGGCCAGGACCGGGCTGATGGACCTGGCCGGAGTCGAGGTGCCCGAGGGCGCGGTCGCCTACCTGTGCGGGCCGCTGCCCTTCATGCGCCGGGCGCGTACCCAGCTCATCCACGCCGGGGTGGCGGCGCGTGACGTCCACTACGAGGTCTTCGGTCCCGACCTCTGGCTGGCGGACGAGGACGCCTAGGGCGACAGAACGGCCACCCGGTGGCCGTCCGGCGGGTGCCGGGCGGCCGTGGGTGGCCGTCCCTTTCTCTATGTGGTGTCCCGGCTGGCGGGATCGTGATGGTCCAGGGGGTGCGTCAGCCGTACGGACAGCGGGTCAGCGCTTCTCGGTCCTGAGAGAGACGATGGTCCCCGGCGGGAGGTAGGCCGTCGAGGTGGCGCCCGCGGAGACCCACGGCCCCACGCTGTAGACGTAACCGACGGAGGGGTTGGCGTGCAGGACGGTGACGCCGACCCGGTGCTGACCGGTGCCCGAGGCGCAGTAGCTGGAGGCGTAGGACCCCGAGGTGGAGACGTTGCAGCTCTCGGGGGCCGCGCTGGCGCCGGAGGCCCCGCCGATCAGGAGCGCGCCGGTGAGCAGGGTCGCCGCGGACAGGGACAGTGCCCGGATACGGGGTTTCAAGAGCGTTTCCTCCGAGGGGGTGGAGAGGTGGGGGGTGATTCGCGGGTACGGCGGAGCCGCCCGCGTGGCGGCCGGAGCGTGTGCTCCGGTGTCCGCTCTCCTGGGGTGGCACACACCAGGGAACGGAGGCTGGAGGGTCAGCGCGCGGGCGCGCCGACGGAGACGGCCGTGCTGGAGTTCGTGATGGAGGAGATCCGCCCGGCGGGCTTCAGGGGAGCGATCGCCCATGTTCTGGCTTTCACGTCTTCTTCCTCCGCGGGGGGACTTGGAGTGTCGGAAGCGCCGATCGGGCCTTTCCTTTAGGAAAGTTTCCTAAATAGGAAGATACTTGCCTGGGAAGATGAGTCAAGGGCCGACGGCACAGTAGTTTCGGCCGACCGTGAACCCCCTCCCGGAACCGGCTATCGGACGTGTTCCCTCGGCCGCTGCCCGGAGAGCGTGGGAAGCGGTGAGGCGGAGTCCAGCGGGACCTGCTGTCCGCGTACCAGGTCGAGCTGGACCGTCTGGCGCGGCAGCAGCGCGTCCAGCAGCCAGTCGCCCGCGATGCGCGTCCTGCCCCCGGGGATCGCCAGCAGGTGATACCCCCTGGTGACCACCTTTGCGGGCAGCCCGGAAAGGGGCACCCCCAGTGGGTCGGCGGCGGCCTTGACCCCGCCGAGATCGACGACGAACCCGAGGTCGTGGTGCCGGTACGGCTCCCGCTCCGCCCTGCCGTAGGAGGCGGCCAGGTTGAGCGCGGCCCGCGCGCCCTGCCGTACGGCGTGCTGGGCGGTCATCGCGGTGTACTCGCCCGGCCTGGTCAGATCGGGTACGGCCGCCGCGTCCCCGCAGGCGAGGATCTCGGGATGGCCGGGGACGCCGAGATACTCGTCGACCAGCAACCTGCCCCGCTCCGTCGGCAGCCCGAGCGACTCGACCAGCGGGTCCGGCCGGACGCCGACGCACCAGATCAGCGAGCGGGTCGGCACGAACTCCCCGTCGGAGAGCCTGACCCCGTCCGAGGTCGCCTCGGCCACGCTGGTGCCGGTGCGGATCTCGACGCCGCGTTCGGCCAGGGTGCGGTGGGCGACCCGGGAGAGCCGCTCGTCCAGGTCGGGCAGGATGCGCGGGGCGAGGTCGGCCAGGATCCAGCGGACCGGCTGTTCTCGCAGGCCGGGGCGGCGCCGCCAGGTGTCCAGGGCCAGCAACTGCCCCTGGGCGGCGACCTCGGTCCCGGTGTATCCGGCGCCGACGACGACGAACGTGCACCGCGCCCGGCGCTCCTCCCGGTCGTCGGAGGCGTCGGCGAGCTCGATCTGCCGGATGAGATGGTCACGCAGGTAGAGGGCCTCGGCGAGGCTGCGGAAACCGTGGGCGTGCTCGGCCACCCCGGGAACGGGCAGCAGCTTGTTGACGCTGCCGACCGAGAGCACCAGGCGGTCGTAGCCGATCTCACGGCTTCGCCCCTCGGGGTCGACGCACCGCACCCGCCTGCCCGCCACGTCGATCGTCTCGACCGAGGCGAGCAGGTGCCGTACCCCGGGGCAGACGCTCGTCAGGGGAATCGCGATCTTGCGTGGGTCGAGGATCCCGGCCGCGACCTCCGGCAGCAGCGGGAGATAGAGGAAGTAGTCGGTCGGGTTGATCAGGACGATCTCGATCGCGCCGCGCGCCATCCGGGAGAGGGTCCGGGCCGCGCTGAAGCCCGCGAAGCCCCCTCCCACCACGACGATCCGTTGCCGCTTGCCCATGTCCGGCCTCCTCCGGTGGTGAATCCCGCCCTATCGGCCCTGCCCGCCACACGCGGCGTCAAGCGTCGGAGGGGCGTAACGCCCGTGTGAAAAACGGTGAACGTCGTCCGGCAAGGCTCACCTCGGATCGGGCTTTACCCGTGAACGACATGCCATCCCTTGTTCATGAAACTTATGCCTGATAGAACGGACGGGCCGTGGCCAGGAAGGCCCGGCGACGGAAAGGACGGCCGATGGGCGACCTCGTCATCGTCAACTGCACCGTGGTCGACAGCAGGGCGGACGGCACGACCGCCGAGGGCGCGCGAGTGCTCACCGACGCGGCCGTGCTGGTCAGGGGAGAGCGCATCGTGCTCACCGGCCCCCGGGAGGAGGTCCTGCCCCACGCCGAGGGGGCGAGGGTGATCGACCTGGACGGCGCCCACCTCACGCCGGGCCTGGTCAACATGCACACCCACTTCTCGCTGTCGCTGCCCGGCGGCGCCGGGGAGGGCGTCAAGAACCTCAACCCCCACGAACTGGCCCTGCACATGGCCGACGGGGCCCGGCGCACCCTGCGCTGCGGCGTCACCACCGTGCGGTGCGTGGCGGAGAAGGACCACGCCGACTTCGCCCTGCGCCGCGCCATCGAGGCGGGCACCGCGACGGGACCGCGCATCTTCACCGCGGGGCAGGCGCTGGTCTGCACCGGCGGACACGGCCACGAGGGCTCGGACACCCTGGAGTGCGACGGCGCCGACGGGTTCAGGCGTGGCGTCCGCACGCAGCTCAGGGCGGGCGCCGACCTGATCAAGGTGATGATCTCCGGCGGGATCGCCGGGGAGCACGAGCGCATCGACACCCCGCAGCTGTTCTCCGACGAGATGGCCGCGGTGCTCGCCACCGCCCACGCCTGGGGGCGCAAGGTCACCGCGCACGCCGGCCCCGCCCCGGTGATCGCCGAGGCCGTGGAACTCGGCCTCGACTGCGTCGAACACGGCTACCAGCTCACTCCGGAGGTCGCGGCGGCGATGGCGGCGCGCGGCACCGCCCTGGTGCCGACCCTCATCGTCACCAGGTGCGAGGAGTTCTTCGACGAACTCGGCGTGCCCGAGTGGATGCAGTGCCGCTCCCTGGGGGCCGGCCCGCGCCACCTGGAGAGCTACGCCATGGCCCTGGAGGCGGGCGTCGAGATGCTGCTGGGCAGCGACATGCCGCCCTTCTGGGACTTCGAGGGCACCAACGCGACGGTGCGGGAGCTTGAGCACATGTCGGAGGGCGGCCTCGGCCCGGCCCGCGCGCTGCACGCGGCCACGCTGGGCCCCGCCCGCTGGCTCGGCGCCGCGCAGGACATCGGCACCGTCGAGGAGGGCCGCTACGCCGACCTCGTCGCCATGGACGCCGACCCGCTGGACTCGGCATCGGCCTTCCGCACGATCCGCTGGGTGATGAAGGGAGGCCGGGTCGTCCGCGACGACCGGGCCGGAGAGGCGAACCATGTCTGAGAGCGCGTCCGGGACCGCGAGCGCCGACGTCGAGGCGATCTCGACGGGCATCGACGACATGTACGAGGCGTTCCTGCGGGGCGACCGGGCGCGCTTCGACGCCCATCTGCACGCCGAGGTCACCGTCTGGGAGACCCATCTGCCGGGGCCGCTGCGCACCCGCGCCGAGCTGGATGCATATCGTGAAGAAAGGGACCAATCGGGCGCCCGGCCCGTCCTCGACGGGCTGCGCGCGCAGGACAGACGGATCGACGTGTGGGGGGACACCGGCGTCGCCCGCTACGTGCTCGTCGCCGAACCGCCGGGCGCCCCCGCCGAGTACAGCAGGGTGACCGACGTGCTGCGCCGTACCGGTGACACGTGGCTCATCGTCCACCACCACGCCGAACTGCTCGGACCCTGAGGCCCTGAAAGGAGACGTCACCGTGGAGAACCCCGTGGAGAACACGGAAGACGGCGACATGGAGCTCTACGACCTGCGGGTCGTGGTCGACCGCATCGAGGGCAGGTCCGTCTGCGGGATGGAGGTCGGCGACTGTTTCACCCTGGAGAACAGCGCGCACCTGCGGCTGCCCGACGGAGGGCACTTCTGCGTGTACGCGCTCGCCTCGGTGCTGCCCTTCCTCGCGGCCAAGCAGCGTGACCTCGCCTCGGGGGACTGGCTGGCCCAGGACTCCCTGTTCGCCTGCCCCGACCCCGAGGAACGGCTGGTGATGCGGGTCGAGCGCACCGGCCGCCGCAGGATGAACTCCGCCGACCTGACCTGAAGGAGCCCCCATGACCGTCGCCGAGATCGGCCTCGGCCTGCAGAGCGACAAGAGGGCGGGCGACTACGCCAGGCTCGCCCGCCGCGCGGAGGAGCACGGCTTCGACGTACTGAGCGTGTTCGGCGACCTGATGTACCAGCCCCCGATCTTCCCGCTGCTTGAGATGGCCGCCGCCACCCGCCGGGTACGGCTCGGCCCGGCCTGCCTCAACCCCTACTCGGCGGCGCCGTACGAGATCGCGGGGCAGGTGGCGGCGCTCGACCTGGCCTCGCACGGCCGGGCCTACCTGGGACTGGCCAGGGGCACCTGGCTCGGTGCCGTCGGCATCGCCCAGCCCAGACCGCTGACCGCGCTCGACGAGGCGGTGAAGGTGGTCCACCTGCTGCTCGCGGGCGACCGGGAGGGGTTCGAGGGGGAGATGTTCCGCCTGGCCCCGGGCACCGCGCTGCGCTACGCCGTGCACAGGCCACGCCCGCCCCTGCTGCTGGGCGCGTGGGGGCCGAAGGGGGCCGCCCTGGCCGGGCGGATCGCCGACGAGCTGAAGGTCGGCGGCAGTGCCAACCCGGCGATGGTCCCGGTGATGCGCGAACGGGTCGCGCGCGGCGCGGCGGAGACGGGGCGCGACCCCGCCGACGTCGGGCTGGTGTTCGGCGCGGTGACCGTCGTCGACCGGGACGGGGCGGCGGCCAGGGCCAGGGCCCGCACCGAGGTCGCCATGTACCTCGCGGTCGTCGCGGACCTCGACCCGACCGCGAACGTCCCCGCCGACCTGCTGGCCCGGGTCAAGGAACTGGTCGACGCCGGACGGCACGAGGAGGCCGGGCGGCTGATCCCCGGCGACCTGCTCGACCTGTTCGCCTTCTCCGGCGATCCCGAGCACGTCGCCGCGCAGGCGCAGGCGCTCATCGACGCCGGGGTGCGGCGCGTGGAGTTCGGCACCCCGCACGGCCTCACCGACGACGGCGGCGTCGATCTGCTCGGCGGCGCGGTGCTTGCGCTGCTCGACCGTTCCCCGCGTGTCGTGGCCGGTTGAGCACGAGGGAGTCACGTTCCGTCATGTCGAAACCCAATCCGCCGATAACCTTCGGTGCATAAGGCGAAAGGCGCTAATCACCTCACAGTCCTGATTTCAGGAACGTTCAGCAAGCGTGAACATATAGCTGAACGAAGGAGGCCACATGACGACGAGGCGCACCAGAGGCCCGGGGGCAGGCCGGGTCGGGGTGATGGACAAACGCGGGCGCGCCGACCGGGCGGCGGCCAACGCGGGCGCGCCCACACTGGAGTTCACGGCACGGACCCCCTACGACGAGTACGTCGGCACCGAGGTCCTGCACGGCCTGCAGCGGACGGTCACCGACGTGCCCGAGGAACTGGCGTTCCTGGTGACCACCCAGGTCATGGAGCTCTACTTCGGCCTGCTGCGCGCGGAGTGGACCCTGGCCAGGGGGCTGCTCGACGAGGACGACGTGACCGGGGCCACCACGGTGATCGTCAGGAGCGTGCGCCACTTCGAGGCGCTCAACGCGGCCTGGACGGCACTCGGCTGGATGACCCCCGCCCAGTTCAACTCCTTCCGCGACGAGCTCGGCGAGGCCTCGGGATTCCAGTCGGCGATGTACCGGCACCTGGAGTTCCTGCTGGGCAACAAGTCGGAGTCGCTGATCCGCCCGCACCGCCGGGACCCGAAGGTCCACCAGGAGCTGCTCGACGCCCTGCGGGCCCCGAGCCTCTACGACAGCACGCTGGCCCTGCTGGCCAGGAGGGGCTTCGACATCCCCGTGCGGCACGACCTCACCGCGGAGTACGTCCCCAGCCCGCTGGTCGAGGCGGCCTGGGTCAGGGTCTACGCCGAGCGGGGGCCGGGCGATGAGCTGTGGGCCCTGGGCGAGGCGCTCACCGACCTGTCCGAGCGCTTCTCCGACTGGCGTTACCGTCACCTCATGGCGGTGCGCAGGTCCATGGGGGCCAAGCCGGGCTCGGGCGGTTCGAGCGGGCTGAGCTGGCTTGAGCGCAGCCTGCGCCGGGAGGTCTTCCCCGAGCTGTGGTCGGCCAGGACGGCGATGTAGCGGTTCAGAAGAGCCGGGGGGTGACCACCGAGACCACGGTGGTGACCCGGTCGGTGTCGTTGTACATGCTGTGCGGGACCGCGGACCTCAGGTGCACGCTGTCACCCGGGTACAGGCGGTGCTCGACGCCGTCGACCTCGTAGATCAGCTCGCCCTCCAGCACGAAGGCGAACTCCTCACCCGGGTGGCCGTAGGCGTCCTCGCGCCGCCCGCCGGGGGCGATGCGCACCAGCAGCGGTTCGAGGACGAGGTTCCGGCCACGGGCGGAGAGCATGCGGTAGGTCTGCTGTCCCGAGATGTACTCGGTGGCCCCGGCCTGCGCCCGGGTCAGGGTGAAGTGGCCGGGCGGCTGCGGGGCCTGCGGCTCCTCCTGCCGGGGCTCCTCGCCGAAGAAGTCCCCGACGCTGCGGCCGAGCGCCGCCGCGACGCCGTTCAGGGCGGTCAGGCCGATGGCGGAGATGCCCCGTTCGACCTGGGACAGGAACCCGATCGAGAGACCGGAGGCGGCGGCGAGCCCGCGCAGCGTCAGGCCGCGCTCCTTGCGGAAGCGCCGCATCCTGGCGCCGACGTCGCCGTGGACCCCCGCTCTCGCGTCGCCCTGGTGCTCCGGCACGGCCACCGGCTCTCCTCCTCCGCCTTGTTCGCTCCCGCCAAACATAGTTCACAGAGCACGGCGGTACGGCCTGCGGGCTCAGACTCGCAGCATCGCCGCCATCGGCGGTTCCTTGCCGGTGAGGTACCAGTCGCCGATCCAGACTTCCTTGGCGTCGGTCGGGTCGTGGGTGGCGAAGGTGCGGGCGTTACGCCAGAAACGGTCGAAGCGGTACTTGTTGGCCGTGCTGCGCGCGCCCGTGAGATCGAAGATCTCCTGGGTCACGCTCAGCGCCGCCCGGATGCAGGCGACCTTGACGCCGAACGCCTCCACGAACAGTTCCGTCGGATCCTCGTCGAGGTCGCACCGCTCGATCCTGCGGGCGGTGTCCAGGAGGAAGGCGCGGGCGGCGCGCAGGTCGACCGCGCAACCGCCGATACGGCGGCGGACGAGGACGTCCTCCGTCGCGCTCTCGAACTCGGGGAAGCTCGGACGGTCCAGCTTGCGCACGTAGTCGAGGGCGGCGTCGAACGCGCCGAGACCGGGCCCGAGCATGATCGCCGCGTGCATCAGGAAGACGTAGGACAGGAAGGACGGGGAGGCGCCGTTGCCGTTGAAGTGGTAGCCGTCGGGGACGAACACCTCGTCGTAGACGACGGTCTGGCTGTGGGTGCCCCGCTGGCCCATGGTGTCCCAGTCGTGCTTCATGGTCACGCCCGGCTGGTCGAGGGGGAGCAGCGCGTTGTAGCGGCCCCTCCTTCCCTCAAGGGTGAGGCCGACGGAGGCCCACCCGCCCCCGCCGCTGTTGGTGTTGAACGCCTTCGTGCCGTTGACGACGAGACCGCCCTCGACGCGCCTGGCCGTCACGGGTCCCGGCGCCCCCGCCTCGGAGTTCGAGGCGCAGAGCCTGACGCCCTCGTCGCGGATCAGGCGGGCCATCTCCACCTTCGTCGACTCGGGCAGCGTGTTGCCCTCCCGGAAGATCTCGAAGGTCACGAGCGCCTGGACCACGAAGTTCATCCCGGCCGAGGAGTCGCCCGCCATGATGTCCAGGGCGATCCTGAAGAAGTCCTCGGTGTACAGCTCGGGCCTGGCGTCGTTGATCCCGCCGAACCTGTGGGGCAGGCAGAAGGCGAACAGGCCCTCCTCCCAGATCCGCCGCATTGCGAACGTGGTGTCGACGTTGGCCGCGTCCACCTCGGCGGCGCTCTCCGGCAGCTCCTTGCGCAGGAGCGCGGCTCTGCGGGTGAGGTCGGTTATCCGTTGTCTGACGGTGTCCTCACCATTCATAGCGGAAGTCGCCCCGTTTTCCTGAAAAGTCATGACCTCTCCCGTCTTGCGGTCGTGTACCCGACGAGCAGCTGGAACCCGGGCCTTCGACCTGCGCGCACCGCCGCGCCGGGACGTCCGTCAACCGGCCGGGCCGCGCCGCCCGGTGGGGTCCGGACCGGACGTCGAGGCGACCGTCCGCCGGACCTGCCGCGCGAGAGCCGTACCCGCGCTTCGAATTAAGTAAAATCCGTATTCGGATTCTAAGTCAAGGCTTGACCGAAGTGCCCGGGCTGTCGGTTGCGCGGTATTGACGGAGCGAGGAGAGCGCCGGATACTCGAAAAAGAATACTGATTCGGATTGACCGATGTCGTCGGTCCGGGTCCCCGCCGCACGACCGGCCGAACCCCCTCCCCACAGAGGAGACAGTGGAATGCAGCCCTTCGTCGTCGGACTCGGGGGCACGACACGCGCCTCCTCAAGCAGCGAGAACGCCCTGCGCCTCGCCCTCGACGCCGCGGCCTCCGCCGGGGCCAGGACCGAGCTGTTCGGCGCCGACTACCTGTCCGGCCTGCCGATGTACGACCCGGCGCGCCCACCGGGAGGCCCGGGGAGGCGCCTGGTCGAGGCGCTGCGCTCGGCGGACGGTGTGATCGTCTGCTCTCCCGGCTACCACGGGTCGGTCTCCGGTCTGGTCAAGAACGCCCTCGACTACGCCGAGGACCTCAGGGACGACGCCCGTCCCTACCTGACGGGCCGCGCGGTCGGCTGCGTCACCACCGCGTACGGCTGGCAGGCGGCCGTCACGACGCTGCAGGCACTGCGCACCATCGTGCACGCGCTGCGGGGCTGGCCCACCCCCCTCGGCGCGGCCCTCAACGTCGCCGAGGGTCGTGACGGGCGCGGCTGGAGGCCCGACGAGCGGGTGCTCACCCAGCTGCGCACCGTGGGATTCGAGGTCTGCGGGCGCGGCGTCGTCCCCCCGCCGCGGGGGGTACGCGGCGCACATCAGAACGGATCTTCGGATACTGCTACGGTGGGAACGCGCTGACAACCGGACCGAGGGGCGACGGCACCGCTGACGGCGACACCGTCGGCAGCACTGACGGCAGCACTGACGGGGCCCCTCGCGCGTCCACGCTGGGCGGAGGGAATGGCATGTCGGGAGGCCCGGCGACCGCCCCCGGGAAGGGCGGCCCCGAGGACCACGCGGGGGGCAGCTGGCTGCCCGGCCTGCACGAGGGTCTGCTTGAGGAGCCCCAGCAGCGCCGCAGCCGCCGCTCCGCCCTGCAGATCCTCGACGCCGCCAGAACGGTGCTGGCACGCGACGGCGTCGACGGCTTCACGATGGCCGCGGTCTCCGAGGCCTCGGGCATCTCCATCGGCGGGATCTACGGCCGCTTCGACGGCAAGCAGGGCCTGATGCGGGCGGTCGGGGACATGATCCTCACCCGCCTTGAGGACGACCTCACCGAACGGCTGGGGCGGGCCGAGACGACCCTGGCGGACGTGGTGCTCGCGTTCGTCACCTGCCTGTCCGAGGACGTCGCCTCCCAGGCCGTGCACCCCCTCGCCGAGCACTCGACGGACGACGAGCCGCTCAGGGCGCGCAAACTCCGCGCCCGTGAGCGCATGTTCGCCTCCTTCAGGCTGGCGGTGCTGCGCCACGAGGACGAGATCAGGCACGAAGACCCGGAGGCGGCCCTGCTGACGGTCTTCCACATGTGCCTGAGCAGCTTCCTGACCGCCTACGACCTCGGCGGCGGGCCGGGGCTGCCGAAGTCGGCGGCGCACCTGCGCGACGAACTGGCCCGAGCCGGTCTCGCCCACCTCACCTCCCCGGCTCCCCGGTCGTAGACCACGCCATCGGGCCCGCGACCGGAGCGTCGGCGAGCCGGGCCGTGTCACCGCCGAGGGCCGGATCGGGGAGCGTCCGGCTGAGGGCGCCGAACCCCACGGGCCCGGCGGCGCGGTCCGGGTCGCGACGGGGTCCGAAGCCCTGGCACGGAACCGGGCACCCGGCCGTGAGCGGCGTGACCACAGGCATCATCACAGGTGCTGACCTGCGGTGATGCCGCCTGTTGCCCCTCGCGCCGGGCGGGGTATCGCTCATGACATGAGCTCATCACCCAAGGATCCCCTGCCGGATCTCGACCCCTTCGACATCTTCGACACCGAGGCGGCCCGTCTCGACCGGTACTTCTCCGGGCTCGACGAGGAGGGCTGGAACCGCCCCTCCCGCGCGGCGGGCTGGTCGGTGCGCGACGTCCTCGGGCACCTGGCGGGGGAGGAGCTGTACAACCACGCCTGCCTCGACGACGACCTCGACGGGTTCTCGGCGATGCTCAGGCGCGAGGGGGTCGAGGGCGGGTTCAACGCCTTCAACGACTGGTGCGTGCGCCGCCGCAGGGACCTGCCCGTCGAGGAGGTGCTCCAGGAGTGGCGCGAGGCCAACGGCGAGACCCGCGCGCGCATGCGGGCACTCGGCCGGGAGGCGTCGCTGCCGACCCTGGCCGGGCCGTACCCCGTCGGGCTGCAGACCTTCCACTACGACTCCGAGTACGCCACCCACGCCGACGACGTCGGGGCGCCCGTCTCGGAGGAGGAGGCCGACGACCGGGCCTGGTGGCGGGCCAGGGTCGCGGTCTTCGTGCTCGCCGAGCAGGGCTCGCAGGCCCAGGTCGAGCCGACCGCGGAACGGATCTGGGTGTACGCCTACGACACGGCCACCCAGCTGCCCGTACCGATCTTCGTCGAGGCGACCGTCGGCAGGCTCCCCGACGACTACCCGATCGACCGCAAGGTCAGAGCCGCCCTGCGCTGCCTGGCCTGACCCCGCGACCCCTCGCAGGCCGTACGGCTCGCCCGTCCTCAGGACGCCAGGAGGTGCGCGTTCGGCCTGCGCGCGGCCTCGGCCAGCCCCGGGATCTCCAGCACCGTGACGCCCGCCGCGGTGAGTTCCTCGGCGCCGCGGCAGTCGACGAACAGCAGGGGCTCCCGCCAGGCCAGCACGACCCGCCGCACCCCGCTGCCGATGATCAGCGTGCTGCAGGGCACCGGGCGGGAGTGGCGCACGCTGCACGGCTCCAGGCTGCTGTAGACGGTCGCGCCGGGCAACCGGGGGTCACCGGGGGAGACCCTGGAGAGCGCGACCTCCTCGGCGTGCAGGTGGGGGCCGGTCTCCCGGGAGTGCCCCCTGGCGATCTCCACGCCGTCCGCGCCGACCACCACGGCGCCGACCGAGAAGGCGGTCGAGGAGGGCGGGCAGAGCCCGGCCAGGTCACACGCGAGCCGCAGCCACTCGTGGTCGTCCAACTCTCCCCCTCCGGTGGAACCCGTCCCCGCAACGCTACCGGCCCTGTCCGTGGTGCTCAGGTTCCCGGGTGGTCCTCCTGGCTCCTGAGGTAGGCCAGCACCGCGAGGACCCTGCGGTTGGTCCCCTCGTCCGGCGGGAGTGAGAGCTTGGCGAGGATGTTGCCGACATGTTTGCCCACGCCCGTCTCCGAGATGGACATCATCCTGGCGATCGCGGTGTTCGAGTGGCCCTCCGCGACGAGCGCCAGGACCTCGCGCTCACGCTCGGACAGTGCCGAGAGCGGGTCGTGGTGGCGGCGCAACAGCCTGCGCACGACGTACGGGTCGACCACGGTGCCGCCGTCGGCCACCTGGCGCAGTACGGCGGCGAACTCCTCGACGTCGACGATCCGGTCCTTCAGCAGGTAGCCGATCCCCCTGCCCTCCCCGGAGTCGATGAGCTCGTAGGCGTAACTCTGCTCGACGTACTGGCTGAGCGCGACCACCGCCAGCCCGGGGCGGGCGCGGCGCAGCTCGACGGCGGCGCGCAGCCCCTCGTCGGTGAAGCCGGGAGGCATCCGGATGTCGGTCACCACCAGGTCGGGGGAGTGCTCGGCGACGGCGGCCACGAGCGCCTCGGCGTCGCCGACCCCGGCGACGACCTCGAAGCCGAACCTGGCGAGCAGCCCGGCGAGCCCCTCCCGCAGGAGCACGGCGTCCTCGGCGACGACTACTCGGACGGGTCGTTCTGACCGCAAGGGATCTCCACACGTAGCAGGGTCGGTCCGCCGGGCGGGCTGGACATCAGCATTCTGCCGCCGGCGACGGAGACCCGGTCCGCCAGGCCGGTCAGACCGGTTCCCTCCTGTGGGTCCGCCCCGCCCCGGCCGTCGTCGGAGATCTCGACCACGAGGAGGCCGCCCGGCGCGCTCGCGGTGAGGGCGGCGCGCGTGGCGCCGCTGTGCCTGGCGATGTTGGTCAGCGCCTCCGCCGCCACGAAGTAGGCCGTCCCCTCGACGTGGGCGGGCAGCCGTTCCGGCAGGTCGGCGCGGACGGTCACCGGCACCGGGCAGCGGTCGGCGAGTTCGTCGAAGGCGGCGGCGAGCCCCTGGCCGGACAGTACCCGGGGGTGGATGCCGTGGATGAGCTCCCGCAGCTCGGCCATGAACTGTTTCGCCTGGCCGTGGGCCTGCGCCATGGCCTCGGCGGCGGGGGAGCCGGGCGGGACGTCGAGCCTGGCCATGCCGATCTGCAGGGTGAGGCCGACGAGCCGTTGCTGGGCGCCGTCGTGCAGGTCGCGCTCGATGCGCCGCCGTTCGGCCTCGAAGGCGTCGACCAGCCGCGCGCGGGAGCGTGAGACCTGTACCAGCTGGGCGCGCAGCCGTTCGCCGGGGCCGCCCTGGAGCAGCGCCCGCGCGAGGGCCGCCTGCGCGCCCGCGAGCACCGCGATCGGGTAGGGCAGCAGCGGCAGCAGCAGCAGGCCGGCCAACGCGTACGGCAGCGCCTCACCGAGGCCGCCGACCTCGGTGAAGCCCAGGGAGACCGGGTCCATCTCCCCGGCCACCAGGAAGGGGGCGGTCAGGAACGAGACCGTCAGCAGCGCCAGCAGCAGCACGACGGCGTAGACCACGGGCCCGGCCGTGGCGAGCAGGAGGGCGTAACCCAGCTCGCGCCAGGTCGCCGCCTCGGTGTAACGGGTCCGCAGCCACGGCCACGCCCCCGGCGCGGGCGGCGCGCGGTGCCCGGAGACCAGCGGCGGGGAGCCGACCATGCGTGTGCGCAGCCGTTCGACCCTGGCCAGGGCGGTCGCCACGACCGGCCAGAGGGCCACGAGCCCGGCGCCGAGCAGGATGAGCGCGACGGCGGAGCCGGGGGACAGCGGCCGCCCGCGCGCCTGCCGCAGCAGCACCAGGCCCCACGGCCACGCGAGCGCCCCCAGCGCCAGCACGGCCCCCGCCGTCAGCGGGATCCCGGTCAGCAGGTAGCCCGCGGAGCGCCACGGCCAGCCCGTGGCCAGGAAACGGCGGTCGGTGACCGCCTCAAGCGGGGTTCTCGGTTCTCGGGACGGCACGCGCCCCACGCTAGCCCGCCCGCTCGTCCCGTCCCATCCGTCTGGCGGTAGTTCCCGGGTACGGCCGGCCACCCCCGGATCGGGTGTTCCGGCGTAGTGACCGTGGCTCGGGGCGGGTGATGTGCTGACGCGGCGTCCGGGACGGTCCCGGATGTGAACGGAAACGAGAGAAAGGCGGAACGGCGGTGGCGTGGAAGGACAGGGGCGTGCTCGCCTACCTGCTCATCACCTTCGGGGTCTCCTGGGCGGGGATGTTCGCCGTACGGCTGCTGCTGGGGATGTCCCTGGCAGACCCGCTGGCGCAGTTGTCGATGGCCTTCGTCCCGGCGATCGCGGCGTTCGTCGTACGCCGCTGGGTGACAGGGGAGGGGTTCGGCGACGCGGGCCTGGCGCTCCGGCTGCGAAGTGCCTGGCCCTACTACCTGGCCGCCTGGTTCGGCCCGCCCGCGCTGGTGGTCATGTCCGCCGGGATCGCCGCGGCCACGGGACTGGCCGACCCGAGCCTGGCGTCGTTCGACGACGTGCTTCCCGGCCTGCCGGGGTGGGCCTTCCTGCTGCTGCTGGTCGGCCTGATCCCCCTGCTGTCCCCCCTCTACTGGGGGGAGGAGTTCGGCTGGACCGGCTACCTGCGGCTGCGCCTTTTTCCCGGCCGCCCGGTGCTGGCCTCCGTCGTGACCGGCCTCATCTGGGGCGCCTGGCACTACCCCCTGGCCTTCCTCGGGTACGTCGAGTACGCCGACGTCGTGGCCGGGCTGCTGATCTGGACCGTCTCCTTCCAGTTCCAGGAGATCCTTCTCGGCTGGCTCCGCCAGCGCAGCGGCAGCATCTGGCCGTCGAGCCTGGCGCACGCGGGCAACAACATGGTCCTGTTCCTGCTGGTCGGCATGTTGCTGGGGAAGGAGGGCGCGCGGTTCGGCGGCTCGGCGACCGACCTGATCGTGATGGGGCCGCTCGTCCTGGCCTCGATCCTGGTCGTCGTCGGCGGCCGGGGGAGGCGCTCCCCGAGGAACGCCGTCACCGGGAGCGGCAGGGCCGCCGGAGCCGTCGGAGCCGGCTGACCGGACGGCGGTTCACGGCGGCCCCAGCCGGTGTCTCACGCCCCGGAAGTGTTCTTTGCCATGCGCCCGTTACTGTGGATTGAGAGCTGGTCACAGAGGGATGTCATGACTGGTCACAGGGGGGCGCCATGAAACGCATCATCGCCGTCACGGCTCTTGTCATGGTCACCACGGTCGGGCTCGTCGTCACCGGGACCGGCACCGGGACCGCGGCGCGGGCGCTGCCGAAGGACAACGGCAGGACACCGGTGAGCCGGTCACAGTACGAGACGCTCCTCAACCAGTGCTCCTACGCCGCGACGGCGCGGCGCAGGGCCGAGTGCCGGGACACGGTCAGGCAGGACTACCGGGCGGGCGGCGAGGAGAACCCGGACCTGGACTGCCGTGAGTACTCCGGGGTCTCCGTGTGCGGCAGGCTGCGGCTGAGCCCCGCCGAGCGGGCGTGCGTGCGGGACTCGGTCGCCAAGGGGTTGACCTACCGCCGCGCCGAGGTCGAGTGCTACGCGTTCACCTGACGGGCGGCCGGGGCCCCGGTCAGGGCTTCCACTCCTCCTTCCAGCCGGGACGCAGGCGGTAGCCGTACGCCGTCTCGGTGAGCGCCTCGGTGAGCACCTCGTCGCGGATGGCGGCGACGGCCAGGGCGTGCGCCTCACCCGCGGTGAGGCTCTCGCCCTCGCGGATGCGGCCTTCGAGCCCGTCGAGGACGGCCCGGTTCCTGGTGAACATCTCGACGATCCTGATCTTCGCCTCGCTGTTCGAGCGGATGTGGTCGATGAACCCTCGGCCGCTTCCCGGGCCGAGGGTCCTCTCCCCGAGGGTGGCGACGAGGTCGGTCTCCGCGGCGAGGGCTTCGGCTCCGGCGACCTCGCGCCTGATGGTGTGGAACAGCCAGCCCGCGATCTCGGCGGTCACGTCATCTCCTTGGACATGCGCTGCCCCGGCGGCAGTCGCGATTATTTACGATCATTAATCGCAATTCCGGTCCTGTCGACAGGGGGCGGGTCGCCCACCGTCACGGCAGGACGGGCCCGGCGGGACGGGCCGATGGCCGGTCTTCGCCACCCGCCCGTCCGGACTCGCTCACGAGGCGGTAGCGTAACGACCAGATGTAGTGATTTTTCGGTGATTCGCCTGATGGTTGGGCATTTTGGGCTCGGGGGGAACTCCTCTGTCGTCCCACGCGTCATTCCGGTGTGAATCCCCCGACACCGAGAGGCATCGCCTGTGCGTAGCTCGTTCTTCGGAAACCTCGACCAGGGGCAGGTTCCCGGTCACTTCGCCCTGCAGAACGCCAAGATGCTGCGGGTGCACCTGAACGGGGAGGTTCTGGCCCGGCAGGGGTCGATGGTCGCCTTCCAGGGGCAGATGGACTTCGACTACGAGGGCGGCGGCGTGGGCCGCCTGCTGAAGAAGATGGTCACCGGGGAGGGCGCGCCCCTGATGCGCGTGCGGGGCCAGGGCCTGCTCTTCCTGGCCGACAACGCCGACGACGTCCACCTGTTCTACCTGGAGAATGAGGCGATCACCGTCAACGGCAGGAACCTGCTGGCCTTCGATCCGCAGCTCACCTGGGACATCCAGCGGGTGCAGGGCGCGGGCATCGCCACCGGCGGTCTGTTCAACACCACCGTCCAGGGCACCGGGTGGGTGGCCGTGACCGCGCACGGGGCTCCGGTCCTGCTCGACGCCTCCCGTATGCCCACCTACGCCGACAGCCAGTCCGCGGTGTGCTGGAGCACGGGTCTGCGCGTCGGCGTCAACCGCACCTTCAAGGCCTCGGCGCTCATCGGGCGCGGCAGCGGCGAGGCGGTCCAGCTCGCCTTCCAGGGGCAGGGGTTCGTCCTGGTCCAGGCGAGCGAGGGCCCGATCGTCCCGCAGAACGGCGGCTGACACCCCGGCGGGCGGTCCCGGCCGGGGTCACCGGGGCGGCGCGGGACGGGCGGCGCGCCGGAAGAAGGCCGCGATCGCGTAGGGGTCGACCGGGTCGGTGAGCAGGGCGAGCATCTCCTCCCGGCGGGCCGGGTCCACCTTGAAGGGATGGCCGAACACGTGCGGCCCGGTCCCGTCGTCCAGCAGCCTGGTCAGCATCAGGTCGCCCGGACGCGCCTGGGAGGGCAGCAGCTCGTCGGCCAGCGTGACCGGCCGCCCGGCCTCGTCCGCCGCGTCGCGCAGGGTGATCCGGTCGTCGTGGACACCCAGCACCTCCCACAGGCGCAGCGGCGTCCCGCGCCACGAATCGAGCAGCCGGACCTCGTCCTCGCGCAGCCACTCGCCCCGCGCGTCGAGGAACTCGCCGACGACGTCGTTCTCGAACAGCGCCAGGTCGGCCAGGGCGGGCTCGGCGACCCGGACGCTCAACCCGACCAGGTCGTCGATCAGGCGGCGCCTGGCCGGGCGGTCTCCGTAGGCCAGCAGGCCGCGGAACAGGTGCGCTGCCCGCGCGGGCAGCGGATCACCCGGGTCGGTACGGCACGCGGCGTACTCGGCCGCGTCCCGCTCGGCGGGAGCCAGCCCCGGCGACAGCGCCAGCACCTCGGCGATGATCCCGGACGCCTCGAACGAGCGGCCCTCACCCTCGGCCGACCTGGCGGCCAGCAGCAGCGCCGCGGGGTCGGTGCGCGGCAGGGCCTCGACGAGCCGCGCGGGCAGCGGCTCCCGCTCGACCTCGTCGGCGATCCTGGTGAGCACCGCCGCCGAGCGGCCCAGGTAGGTCAGCGCCCGCGACAGGTCGGCGCCCTCCCCGTAGGTGCGCAGCGCGCTGCGCACCAGGGCCAGCCTGACGACGTCGAGCGGGGCGAGGTCGGCGACGGAGTCCGGCTCCCACGGCGCGCCCACGATGCCGACCCGGCCGCCCCGGACCTCCAGCGAGGCGCCGTTCAGCAGCGGGGCGAGCGGCGGCAGCGGATCGGCGAACGTCTCGGGGTCCTTGGCCAGCAGACCGAGGACCGCGACGTCGATCGAGACCCCGGGACTCGGCTCAAGCCCCTCGGCGAAGGCGCGCAGCGCCTCGAAGGCCCGCTGGGCGAACTCCTCGGCGACCCGGACCGCCCGCTCGGCGGAGAACCCGGCCAGCGTCGTGGTGGACAGCTCGAACCCGCCCCCGCGCAGGCGCAGCGCGACCACCTCCTCCGGCCGCACCGCCGAGAGCCAGCCCTCAGGCCCGGTGAGGTACGGCTCGCCGGCCTCGACCACGGTGCGCACCGTGCCGCCCCCCGCGAGCGGCAGCCCGTCGCCGTCGGCGAGACGGGCCCACAGCCGCAGGTCGTCCACGGCCCGCAGCGTGCCGTCCGTCAGCTCGGCCCTGGTGGCCAGGTGCGTCAGCACCGCGCCCTCGCTCAGCGTAAGAAGCTCACTCACCCGTCCATTGTTCTCGACGTTCCCGCTCCGCCGCACCGGGCCCCGGCCGGGGCCGGAACGTCAGGACGCCGCCGTCCCTTCGGAAAGGGGCGGCGGCGTTCGGGGACGGGGGGTCGGGACCCGGCCGTTCTGGCCGGGCGGGTGGTGAACGCGGGGGGTACGGGTTCTCCGCGGGCTCCGCGCCGGATGTCTCATCGTCGCGTCACGGAGAGGTGCCGAAACGCGGGTTGTCGGCGAGCCACGCGGCGTAGCGGACGCTCTGCCGTACCGCGTCGGCGTGGGCCGCCTTGGCGTGCTCGACGATCGAGGCGGCGGCTCGCGCACCCGGGCCTTCCGGATGCCAGCCGAGCAGTTGCCGCCACCGCAGCGGCGCGTCCACAAGCGGTACCAGCGCCACTCCCGGTGTCGGCTGGAAGGTCGCCTGGCACAGCACGACCGCGCGGCCGACCTTGGCCAGGTGCATGCATGTCGCCACGTCCGTCTCGTAGATGGTCTGCGGCGTGAAGCCCGCGCGGGCGCACGCCGTGGCGAAGCAGTCCCCGAAGCAACTGTCACCCGGGGTGACCGCCCAGCTCTCGCCTGCCAGTTCGGCCAGTGTCACCTCCTTCCGATCCACGAGGGGATGGTCCTCGTTGAGCAGGACGAAGACCGGGTCCATGCCCACGGTCAGCCACACCACCGGTCCCTCGACCGGCGGGGCGCTCTCCCCGCAGGCGCCGATGAGCGCGAAGTCGATCCGGCCGAGCATCACCATCGTGGTCAGCTCCCTGGCCGACCACGACGTGTACGTGCTGACCGGTGTCGACGGCCACGCCCTGGCGAGCCGGTCGACCAGCCCGCCGAGAATGGGACCGTTGGTGGCTCCCAGCCGGTAACGGGGGATGTCACCGGTGGCGTTGGCGAAGCGGACCGCCTCCTCCTGGAGTTCCCTGGCGGCCGGCAACAAGACCATCGCCCTGGACAACACCAGTTCCCCGAGAGGTGTGGGCCGCGCACCGTTGTGGTCGCGTTCGAAAAGAGCTCCCCCGAGCACTCGCTCAATCCGTTTGAGCTGCGCGGTCAGCGCGGGCTGTGCCAGCCCGAGATGGCTGGCAGCTTTGGTGACGCTCCCGGCCTCTGCGACCGCGCGCACGATCCTGAGGTGTCGGAGCTCGAGATCCATACCGGGAAGGTAAGGCTAAGACGTTATGGCCGCAATGCAAACCGTGTCACGAAATCTGACTCAATTTCGTGAAAGCGCTCCAATGGAAGGGAACAAGGAATGCCGAGAGGCGCGGCGCAGGCGGGACGGGGCAGGTGGAGGCCCGTGACAACGGGAGCCGATCCACGCGGTCCCACCGGGGAAGACCTGCTCCGAGAGCCCTGTCATCCGCACGTTACTCGCAATGGGACGTTTATGCACGCATCGGGCGAAGTGTCGATAGATCACACCAGAGAAACACGAACATGAATATCTCCGTCGCCATACGGACCGGGGCGTAGGCCGTACACGACGCCGCGGGTCCCGGCCAGGGCTCCTGGAAGGCCCGCAGGGGGCCCACAGGGGGCCACAGGGGGCCGTGGAAAGGCTTTCGGGGATCACCCGGAGTAACACGCCCGAAAGGGGTGAGACAAGGTCCTGGGGCCGTAAGCCGATCCGGGAAGGAGAGCGGAGCATGAGCGAGGAACGACAGGCGGACGTCCAGGCGCTGTCCACGACCGACACCCGCGTCTACGAGGCGGTGGCCGTGCTCGCGGTCGACACCAGGACCGCGAACGTCGAGGAGATCGTCCACGCCACCGGCCTGCCGGAGCAGGCCGTACGGCACAGCGTCGAGACCCTCACCAAGGCGGGCTGGCTGACGGCCGACGGCGGGTCCTACGCCATCGGCCGTCACGACTGGAGCGTCGAGCGCTGACCTCCCCGACGGGTCCGCGCCCGCCGGGCCGTACGGTCAGAACCGCCAGACCTTGGCCACGACCTCGGCGACGTCGGGGGCCTGGGCGAGGCCCGCGGCGAAGGCCGGCCGCCACAGGGTGGGGTTGAGGATGTCGATCCCGAAGACGGAGATCGCCGCCTGGTCGGGCGCCACGTGGGCGACCGCCGCGTCCCCGAGCGTGGTGACCTCCGCCTCGAAGCGCTCCCTGGTCTCCAGATGCGCCAGCGGCTCGACGACGACCACCGCGGAGCTGCCCGCGGCCAGGTCGGCGTTGGTCACCGAGCGGACTCCGCCGTCCATGTAGTGGCGCCCGCCGATCTCCACGGGCGGGAACACGCACGGCACGGCGCAACTCGACGCGACGGCCGAGGGCAGCGGGACACCCGAGTGACGGTCCCAGACCACGAACCCGCCGGTCGCGGTGTCGACCGCGGTGACCAGCAGCCGGCGCTCCGGCCACTCCTGCACGGGCAGCCGCCTGCCGATCTCCTCGGTCCTGGCCCCGGTGTCCCCGGTGCCGAGGGCGAGCGCGCCGACCCGCCGCCTGGCCTCCTCCGGGTCGAGGGAGGAGTCGTGGAGCAGGCCGAAGACGGTCATCACCGCCTCGGGGTCGACCTGCGGGGACGCGGCGGGCTCGGCCTCCGCCTGCGCGACGACCGCCTCCTCCAGGTCGACGCCGGTGGTCATGAGGGTCCCCACGACCGATCCGGCGGACGTGCCGATCACGAGATCGGCCTCACCCAGGTCAAGGCCCGCCCGCCGCAGGCCGGTCACGATGCCCGCCTCCCACGCGATTCCCGCGATTCCTCCGCCGCCAAGCACCAGTGCTCTCGTCATGTCCCCATTGTCGCGGTCGCGGGGAGTGTCCGCCTGTGTCGCGCATCCCCGGCCGGTTCGAGCCCCCGGGAGGACGATCCACGCCGGATGGGGAAAGGTCGTGATTCCAGCGCGCAACCTCAATCAAGGTGAAGGTCGCGTTAGAGTGGAATGTGTCCGCGAATATGGAGCTCACCGTCGGCCAGCTCGCCTCGCGCAGCGGGGTCGCCGTCTCCGCCCTTCACTTCTACGAGGCCAGAGGCCTGATCAGCAGCCGCCGTACGGCCGGCAACCAGCGCCGTTTCAGCCGTGACACGCTGCGCAGGATCGCCTTCATCCGGGTCTCGCAGCGGGTCGGCATCCCGCTGAGGACGATCCAGGACGCGTTGTCGGCTCTGCCGGACGAGCGCACCCCGACCCGCGACGACTGGGCCAGGCTCTCGGCGGCCTGGCAGAGCGAGCTGGACGACCGCATCAGGCAGCTGCAGTTGCTCAGGGACGGTCTGACCGACTGCATCGGCTGCGGCTGCCTGTCCCTCGACCGCTGCGCGCTGATCAACCCCGACGACAAGGCGGCGGCCGGCGGCCCCGGCTCACGGCTGATGCTGCGCCCACGGGAGTGCCCGGTGGACTGCGACCCGCCGAAGGCCGGGGTCGCCTGAGGACCGTCCTCAGAGGCCGTGCGCGCTCAGCCAGAGCCGGTTGGCGCGCTGGTCGGCCATGGCGCGCCCGACGTCCTGGCCGGGGCCGGGCGCGTCCTGCTCGACGACCAGCCAGCCCTCGTAGTCGCGCAGCTCGCGCAGGACACCCGCGAGGTCGACCTCGCCCGCCCCGAGCGGGGGGAAGGCGTCGCCCGCGATGACCGCGGCCAGGTCGCCGCCCGTGGCCCGCGCCCGGTCACGGGCCCGCCTGCTGGCGTCCTTCAGGTGGACCTGCCTGATCCGGTCGCCCCACAGCCGCAGCGCGGTCACGGGGTCACCTCCGGCGAGCCAGAAGTGGCCGGTGTCCAGGCAGATCGAGACGTCGGTGAGGTCGAGCAGCCTCTCGACCTCCTCGGGGGTCTCCACGAGAGTGCCCAGGTGGTGGTGGAAGACGGGTTCGAGACCGCGGTCCCGGCAGCGGTCGGCGGCCTCCTGCACCCGTGAGGCGAAGTCGGCCCACGCCTCGCCGGGCAGGCCGGGGGCGACACCCTGGGCGAACCGCCTGCGGTGCGGCGGACAGGCCAGGGTCAGGCGGGGGGCGAAGCGCGGGTCGGCCACCGGAACGCTCGCGAAGATCGCCAGCGCCGTGTACAGCCCGGCCAGTCCGGCGGCGAAGGCGTCCTCGTCGTCGTAACGCAGGTCCACCTGGCCGCCCGCCAGGCCCATCCCGGTCCTGGCCAGCCGGTCGAGCAGTCCGCCGCCGGTGCCCAGGTAGCCGATCGGCCCCGAGTCGATTCCCTCGTAACCGGCCTCAGCCAGCCCGTCGAGCAGGAGGTCGGGGCTCGGTGTACCGCCCCCTGCCCGGTTGATCCCGAAGTTGACGGGCGCGTTCGCGACCTTGATCGACATGGCCTATGTCGTGCAGGTCAGCCAGCGGAGGGGGTTGTCATGGGTGATCATGCGGATGGCGCCCTCACCGATGCCCGCCTCGCGGAGCCTGGGCAGGAGGGTGCGGAACAGGTGGCTGTAGCCGGCGCCGCCGTACCGCTCGATCTCGGAGACCCTGGACAGGCCGCTGCTGAGCAGCAGCCTGGAGGCGTAGCCGTCCTCGATGAGGTCGAGGGCGTCCCGCAGCCGGTCGCCGCCCATGGAGGTGAGACAGACGTAACCGCCCGACTCGACGACCTTGTGCGCGGTCATGGGGTCGGTGCCCGCGTCGGCGACGCTGATCCGGTGCGCGGGGACCCCCTCGGACAGGAGGATCTCCAGCAGGGGCAGGCCACCGCGCTCGGAGACGGCGAGGGGCAGGCCGGAGGCCAGGGAGGCCCTGGCGGCGGCGACCGCGAACCGCTCCTCGGCGGGGGTCGGCTCCTCGTCCCAGGAGCCGATCTCGCCGATCACCCCGGGACGGGAACTGGTCCCGTCGAGGCCGTTGTCGATCTCGTCCATCAGGTGGGCGGTGAGCGTGTCCACGTCGGCGGTCAACGCCCACGGCGGGCTGAACGGCCCGGCGAAGAAGCCGGTTCCGGCGATCACGGACACCCGGCTGCACGCCGAGATCCTGGACAGGGTCGCGGCGTCGCGACCGGTTCCGATGGAACTGAGCTCGACCACCAGGCCGAGCCCGTCGGACCTGCGCAGTTCGCGCAGTTCCACGGAGGCCGCGTCCTCCTCGTCCAGCCAGCGGTGCGGGTCGGACGGGACACCCGCCGCCCAACGCAGGTCGGCACGAAGGCGCTCGCGGGGCAGGACCGAACCGGTGATGGCGGACACGGCGCAGGGGCCGCTCACGGTCCTCACACTGACGGTCTTGACAAGGGGAGCCTCAGACATGGACGGACATTAACCCACTTTTGGGGCTAAAATCACCCAATTCACCAGGGTTTTTACCTTTGACTTGTCGGGGCTGTTTCGAGGTCTCGTCATCCCCAAGGGCGCGTAACGCCCGGTCGCGGCCGGAAAACGTCGGTCACCCCGGCTAGGGTCCCTCCCGTGATCGCGACCTCACCGGAAACCCCGCTCTCCGCCGTCGGCCGGATGGTCCTGCCCGTCGGCGACCTCGACGTGGCGCTCTCCTTCTACCGCGACGTCCTTGGCTTCGCCGTGCTCCACGACCGGACCGACGACGGCTACCGCTACCTGCACGTCGGGCTGCCGGGGCAGGAGCCGGTCGGGGTGTGGCTCATGCCCGCCGCAGGCCGGGAGCGGGCATCCGGCGGCAGGCCGTCGCTCGTGCTCTACACCACCGACCTCGGCCGCCTCTCCCGGCGTCTGGATGAGTACGGCGTGCGGGTGTGGAACGAGCGGGAGGACGCCGAGAGTCGTTCGCTGCACCTGGCCGATCCTGACGGCAACACGCTGATCGTCGCCGAGCTCAAGGGCTGAGGATTGAGCGCGATCCACTCGAAGGCGCCTATTCTTTGACGAAACCAACGTCCAGGGGATCGAGTGGCCACTTCCAACGGGATGCATGACGAACGTGACGCCTCCGGGCGTCCGTCCGAGACCGGAGACGCCGACGTCCTGAAGGACGAGGCGGCCCGGCGTTCGGGCATTCACGGCTGGCTCGACGGTGTCAGGTCCACCAGAACCGGCCGCCTCACCCTCAAGATCGTCATCGGGGTCATCGGATCGGTGCTGGTCGTCGCCGGCCTCATCATGGTGCCCTTCCCCGGGCCCGGCTGGCTGGTCGTCTTCGCGGGCCTGGCCGTGCTGGCGACGGAGTTCCACTGGGCGCACCGCCTGCTGCAGTTCGGCAGGCGGACGCTGGCCGCCTGGACCGCCTGGCTCGGGCGCCAGGGCTGGACGGTCAAGATCCTGGTGGTCCTGGCCGCCGCCGCGACCGCGACGGTGATCGTCTACTACGGTCTGAGGCTCAGCCTCCACATCGACCTGATCGCCGAGGCGCGCGCCTTCCTGAGCCGCTGACCTCCGGTCGCGCTCGCGGTACACGCCCGGCCGGACGGGGGATGGCGACGATCAGCCCCGCCCGGCCCGCGTGTCTCCGATTTCTCCCGTTCCCCATTGGAATCACCCCCAACCATCCCCTTCTCGGTCCTCTTTGGGCGAATCCCAGCAGTCCGTTCCCGAAGGCCGCCCTTGTCAGGGAAACCGATTCGGTATAGATCACAAACTATGAGTAGCTCCCGCCCTAGGCTGCGCCCGTGCCTGTGACTCCTGGAATCAACAAAACGCTCGGTGGCGCTGTCATCGCGGCCTGCCTGACCGTGCTCGCCCCGTCCGCGGCCCACGCCGCCCTGCCGGCGGACGTCACCCTTCCCGACACCGGGGTGACCGTCAGGGAGAGCTCCGCGGACCCGCTAACGGTTTCCTCCTACACCCTCGGCAATCTCGCCTACCTGCGCAGAGGTGAGGCGTTCGCCAAGCAGAAGGGGTACCAGGAGATCACGGTGGCGCCGGGCGGGACCAAGGCGCTCGCGGTGCCCAGCTCCTACAGCTCGGGGCACGACTCGGTGCTGCTGGCCGACCTGGTCTCGGAGAAGGCCGTCAAGATCCAGACGGTGCAGAAGCCGTTCGTCGCCCACTTCGCCCACTGGTCCCGCGACGGCCGCAAGGTGGTCCTGACCGTCCAGCGCAAGGCGGCCGGAGGCTGGACGACGACCGGGTTCGTGATCGTCGACGTGGCCGCGAAGACCGCCCGCACCGTGACCGTCTCCGGGGTCGACCCCGCCGCCACGTTCCGCTGGACCCCGGACAACGCCCAGCTGGTCGCCGCCCACCAGGGTGGCGTCCGCTTCTACGGCCAGGACGGCACGGCCAGGCGCACCCTGGCCAAGACCGGCGCCCCGGGCGGAGGAGAGGACGTCTTCTCCCCCTCAGGCAAGGGGCTGATGACCTGGTGCCCGGCGAGCTACGCCGAGGACGTCTGCGTCTGGGACCGCAGCTCGGGCAAGATCGCGGTCAAGGTGAAGGGCGTCAAGCCGAAGGCCCTGCTCGGCTGGTGGGACGAGCGCAGCTTCGTGGCCGTCCTGCCCGGCTCCGGCGTCTACAAGGTCGTGGTCGTGGACGTCAAGGGCAAGGGCCTGCGGGTCCTGGCCGACGTCTCGGCGCGCGACTGGAACAGGAAGATCTATCTGAGCTACACCCGTAGCTGACCGCTCCGCCGGGCGCCGCCTCGCGGTGCCCGGCCGTACGGGACCGTCCCGGGACGCATGGGCGCCGTCCGGCGAGTCCTGGCGGCGCGGCGCGCCTGATGGCTCAGAGGTACAGGCCGGTGCCGTTGTCGGTCTGCGGAGTGGCGATGGCGTGCAGGTCACGCTCGCGCATGACGAGATAGAGCTGCCCGTGCACCTCGACCTCGTACTGCTCCTCGGGGTTGAACAGGACCTTGTCGCCGACCTTGACGGAACGGGCGTTCGCCCCCGCGCCGCAGACCTCACCCCAGACCAGCCGGTTGGCCATCTTCACCGTCGCGGGAATGACGATGCCCGCGGTGCTGCGGCGCTCCTCTGACTCCTGCTCGATCTTGACCATGACACGGTCGTGGAGCATCTGAATCTCGAATTTCGGGTCACCCACAGTAGAAGCTTATGGGAACGGCGCCCCCGGGCCACCGGTGATCCGGCGGACCCGTCAGGCGCAGGGCCCAGGCGAGCCTTGAAGTTCCCCGAGGGGCCGAAAGTAGGATTTTCCGCTATGACGTCCTCTGAGCTCGTGAACGACTTCGTCGCCTGGCACCTGGAGAGCAACCCCGTCCAGGCCACCCTGCTGGGGGCCGAGGGCTACGACCGGACCCTCGGCGACCTCTCCGAGGCGGGCTTCCTGGCCAGGGAGGGCGAGTCCCGGCGCTGGCTCGAACGCCTCGCCGGCGCCCCCCAGGGGGAGGGGTTCGAGGAGGAGATCGACCGCGAACTCGTCGTCTCGACGCTGCGGGGCGCCCTGGCGTACGAGGACTGGCCGACCTGGCGGCGTGACCCCGCGGTCTACGTGGGCACGGTCTTCGGCTCGATGTTCAGCCCGTTCCTGCAGCGCCTGGCGCCCGAGGCCGAGCTGGTCGAGGCGGCGGTGGCCCGGCTGGCCGAGGTCCCCGGCGTCCTGGCCGCCTGCCGGGCCAACCTCGACCCGGCGCTGGCCTCCGAGCTGCTGGTCAGGCGGGGGCTCGGTCAGGCGCGCACCGCGCGTAACTTCCTCACCGTGACGGTCCCCGGCCTGGTCGAGGACGAACGGCTGCGCGCCCGCCTGGCCGAGGCGGCGGAGCCCGCCGCCGCGGCCTTCGACGACCTGGTCGTCTTCCTTGAGGGCTTCCGGGCGGGCGGCACCTGGCGGATGGGGGAGGAGCTGTACTCCAGGCTGCTGTACGAGCGGGAGACACTGGGGTACGGCGCGGCCGAACTGCTCAAGCGCGGCCAGGAGGCCTACGAGGAACTGGACGCGCAGATGCGGGAGGTCGCGCTTCGGCTGCCCGGCGGCACCGAAGACTGGCACGCGGCCGTCACCGCGCTCCAGGACGACCACGCGCCGACCCTTGAGGACATGCGGGCCGAGTACGAGGCCGAGACCGAGCGGGCCAGGCGGTTCGTGCGCGAACGCGGCCTGGTGACGTTCGCGGAGGGGGAGGAGTGCCGCGTCGTGCCCTCTCCGGAGTTCCAGCGGCCCATCCTCGCCGTCGCCTCCTATCTGCAGCCCCCGCCGCTGTCCACCTCCCGGATCGGGCACTTCTTCGTGCCCTTCACCCCCGACTCCTTCACCGGGGAGCAGGTCCGCCAGCGGCTGCGCACGAACGCCAGGGCGCAGATGCCCTCCATCGCCGTCCACGAGGCCTACCCCGGTCACCACTGGCACCTGTCCTGGGTGGCGGGCAGCCCCCGCCGGGTCCGCAAGCTGTTCCGCACGCCGTACTTCGTCGAGGGCTGGGGCCTGTACGTGGAGAAGGTCATGCGGGAGCAGGGCTACTTCACCACGGCGGCCCAGGAGCTCGCCCATCTGGACTTCCGGCTCTTCAGGGCGGCCCGCATCATCGTGGACACCTCGCTGCACTGCGGTGACATGACCGTCGAGGAGGCCGAGGAGTTCATGACGACGAGGTCCACGCTCACCCCGGGGACCGCCAAGGGCGAGGTGGACCGCTACTGCGCCTGGCCCACCCAGGCGCCGTCCTACCTGACGGGCGCCCTGGAGATCGACCGCATCCGGGACGACTACCTGGCCGCGGGACGGGGTGACCTGCGCGCCTTCCACGACAGGCTGGCGGGTTCCGGCGGCCTCCCCCTCGGCCTGGCCCGCAGGGTCGCCCTGGAGGGGTAGGACGTCGGCCGGGTCCTCGGCGAGGCAGGGGATCCGGCCGACGTGGGTGTCAGGCGGGCAGGCCGGACTCGATGGGCAGGCCCGCCTCGGCCCAGTCCTGGATGCCCTCGCGGTACTTGCGGACGTGGGTGTAGCCGAGCGCGGTCAGTCGCCTGGCCACCGCCTCGCTGTTGCCGCAGGAAGGGTTGGAGCAGTAGGTGACGATGGCGGCGTCCTTGTCGGGGAGCAGCCCGGCGGCGCGCTCGGCGACCTCGCTCTCGACCAGGGCGATCGCCCCCGGCAGGTGCTGCTGCGCGTAGTACTCGCCGCCGAGGGTGTCCAGGACGATTACGGAGCCCGCCTCGATCGCGGTCCTCAGCTCGTCGCGGGTGATCAACTGGGTCATGACCGGCCTCCCGAAGGATAAATGGACTATAGTCCGTTTGTGTGAACGGGAGAGAACTTAACGGACCGCAGTCCGCTTCGTCAACCGAGCCGCTGCGCGTGCTGATGGGCGAGCCGCCAAGGGAACGCGCCGACGCCGCGCGCAACCGTACGAAGGTGCTGGCCGCCGCGGCGCGGCTGTTCCGCGAACGAGGTGTGGACGGCGTCTCGATGGACGCGGTCGCGGCCGAGGCGGGCGTGGGCAAGGGGACGCTGTTCCGCAGGTTCGGCGACAGGTCGGGCCTGGCCGTCGCGCTCCTCGACGAACGGGAACGCGAACTGCAGGAGGCGATCCTGGCCGGTCCCGCACCCCTCGGGCCCGGCGCGCAGGCCGCCGAACGGCTGGCCGCGTTCGTCGAGGCCTACCTCGACTATCTGCTGGCCCACCTCGACCTGGTCAGGATGTCGGAGACCGCGAGTCCCGGCGCCCGCTACCGCATCGGCGCCTACCGGTTCTGGCACCGGCACGTGGCGATCCTGCTCGCCGAGGCCCGTCCCGGCTGCGACGCCGACCCCCTGGCCCACGCCCTGCTCGCGCCGCTGGCCGCCGAGCACATGACGGCCCTGGTCGCCGAGTACGGCCCGGCGCGCGCCAGAAAGGCCGTGCGCGCGCTCGTCACGGGGTGAGAATCGTGCAGCCGAACGTGCAGGCGAACGTGCAGATGCCCGATTCGCCCTGGACTGTCGGAGAAGCGGTGTCAGACGTAGGTGCCGCGGACCTCGACGATGTCGGCGAGCGGGAACTCCAGATAGTCGCCGGCCTCCTCGCACCAGGCGTCCAGTGTCCCGCCGCGCAGCTCACCGTGGCTGATGGTCGCGGTCAGTCCGTCGGCCAGCGTGATCGCGGCCCGCACGCCCCGGTCGACCACGAAACCGAGCAGCGACTGCTGGGCGGTGGGCAGGCGGGAGGCCATGCGGCCGATCACCGCCCACGTCCTGCCGTTGCCCCGGGCGCCGTCCCCGGTGGCCAGCAGCCGTCTGGCGTGCTCACCCGGGTCCGGCGGGGTGTCGAGGACCGGGTAGGGCGGTTGCTCGAACTCGGCCACCCGCCCCCCGGGCAGCAGGATCAGCCGCCCGCCCTGGGGCTCCTCGATCCGGGCACGGCGGACGGTGATCTCCCCGGTGTCCTCGACCGGGACCGGGGCGTAACCGTTCTCCCGCAGCGCGGCCAGGGTCTTGGCCGCGGGCACGGAGCTGGCGAGCACGGTCGGCGCGAGCAGCCTGAGCCCCAGCCTGCCCAGCCGCCGGTGACCGGCGATCTCGGCCAGCAGCACCGGGTCGGAGGCCTGGACGATGCAGGCGACCGTGGTCACGGTGACCTCGCCGTGCCGCCTGGCGATGTCGCGCACGAGATAGTCGAGCGGCTGCGGCACCGTGCCGACCTCGGCGAGATCGGCCAGCAGGTCGTCGGCGGAACATCCGGCGTCCATCGCCCGCCGTATGCTCGCCGGGCTGAAGCGCCACACGGAGGCGGCGCCCCTGGACTCGCGGTCGGCGGTCCGGTCGAGCAGTTCGGCCAGTTCGGCGGAGGGGGGACCCGTCACCACGGCGGTCAGGTCGGCGCCGAACAGCGCGCTGCGCCGTACGCTGGCCAGGGCCCTGATCGAGCACTCGACCAGGAGCGGGTCGTTCTCGACGAGCGGCACCGAGTCGTCGTTCTCGTCACCGGCCGTCTGCAACGCGGCCAGCGCGCGCCCCAGGTCGGTGATCGTGTCGTAGGCGACCAGGCCGAGCATCCTGGCCTCCTCAAGTGCGGCGGGGGCGCACTCGCCCAGCAGCGGGCGTTCGAGCAGCGGGGCGTGCCAGTGGGCCGCCTCGACGAGCCCGGCCTGGTCGGCGCACGCCGTACTGGCGGGCAGGCGGGCCAGCACGCCCAGCACCGCCCGTCTGGCGCGGGCGACCATGACCCCCGCGGGGTCGTCGCCGAGCACCGTGCCGTATCTGCCGTCGATCCGGCGCAGCGATGAGCGTTCCATGCGCCACCAGGCGGCGAGCAGCACCCGGAGCCTGGCCGCCGCGTCGTCCAGCCGCCAGCGGTCGAACTTCTCGGTCGGCACCAGGCCACCCGCCGTGTCGTCCCAGGCCAGCAGCCGGGCGACCGCGCAGATCTCCAGCAGCAGCCGGGTCTCGTCCTCGTCGCAGCCGATGTCCTTGGCCAGCCTGCGCACCTCGCGCACGCCGACCCCGCCCGCCTTCAGCAGCGGCAACGGGATCTTCGCGGTGTTCTCCAGCATCGCGGCACAGCGTTCGACCACGTGGGGCGCCGCCAGGGTCATCAGGTGGTCGACGGCCTCGGGGTCGACGGGGACGGTCGCCAGGTCGGGCGGGACGGGGGTGAACGGGGGGTGGTAGTCGGCCCCGCGCAGCGCGAGCGCCACCTCCCTGGGCATCTCGGCGGTGTTCCAGCTCGGCCGGAAGAGCAGGCCGTGGTCGCCCGCCCACTTCTCCGGGGAGCCGGGGACCACGAACCGGCCGCCGTCGACGCCACGGGACGGGCCATCCCAGGCGAACTCGTCGAGCAGTCTCCTGGCTCCCTCGGGAGCCCGTTCCAGCAGGGCGGCGAGGCGGCCCGGGTCGGAGAGCACCTCGATGATCTTGATGACCGTCTGGCGCTTCTGGCCGTTGGGCAGGCCGAGGGCCCTGGCCAGCGCGCGCAGGGCGTCGGCGCTGACGGTCCACGAGTTCAGGTAGTGGGCCAGCGATTCGCCGAGGCCACATGGGGCCGTCCAGCAACGGGCCAGGCCCCCGGCGAGCCGGATGCGTCCCTCGTCGTCGGGCCAGGCCAGGGCGTGGTCGGACAGCAGGTCGATCCAGGGGGCGGTCTCGGCCTCCGAGACACCCATGAACCCGGCCAGTGTCTCAAGGTCGACGCGGTCGCCCAGGGCCAGGGCCGCCTGCGCGACCTCGAAGGAGGGCAGTGGAAGAGCGCGCATGACCGCGGAGATCGCGGATCCGTTGCCCAGCCGCTGCGCCAGGGTGTCGAGGCGCCGCGGCCACGGTGCGGCGATGGCGTCCGGCCGGTTGGCCAGGATTCGGGTGAGCCGTTCTTCGTCGAGGGTCTTCAACCAGCCGAGCAGGTGATCGTCCATCTCGCAGCTCTCTGCAGGAATCTCACACGGGGACTCTCCGTGAGCCATGAACATCCACGGTAATGCAGAGGGCGTCGCCAGGGGACGCACCGCGCAGAATGCGACAGGTTCACAGGATGTTCACCGTGTCACCGCCAGGTCAGCACATGGTCACCGCCAGGTCACCGTCGGGCCGGCGGTGGATCGGCGACGGGCGGGAGGCCGGGATCGGCACGGGTTTGGCCGGTCCCGGGGCCGCTCGCGGGGGTGCGTCACGGGCCCGGGACCGGCCGGCGCCAATGAGGGAAGAGGCGGCGCCGTCCGGGATGGTCTTGGCGGGGGTACGACGGGGGCGTCAGCCGAGGACGGCCCAGACGATCTTGCCGTAGGGGGCCAGGGGAGCCCAGCCCCAGCGCACGCTCAGCGACTCGACGATGTGCAGTCCGAGCCCGCCGATGTCCAGGGGTGACGGATCGCGCAGCGCGGGAAAACCCGATCCCGGGTCGTTGAGCGCGCAGGTGACCAGACCTCCCCGGCGTAGCAACGAGAGCCTGATGGGTTCCTTGGCGCGTGACTCGGCCAGGCGCAGGCCGTGTCTGAAGGCGTTGGTGGCCAGTTCGGAGACGATGAGCTCCATGTTCTCGACCAGGTCGGTGAGCTTCCAGCCGGTGAGTGTCCCCGTGGCGAAGCTGCGGGCGGAGTGCACCGACTCCGCCTGCGGGGGAAGCACGAAGGTGGCGCTCGCCATGGCCGCTGATCCGGAGAGGAGATCGCGTGCCGTATCGGGCCACCAGCCGACGGGGGGCCACCAGTCGAGCGCCGTCCAGGAGGTCCGGGAGAGCGCGGTGTGGGCGGACTGCACAGCGATCATCATGGTGCAAACTCCCGTGCAGGTGCAAGAGCGAATGCACGTGCATAAGGTGCGTGCAACCGCTACGGTTACCCATGAAATCGGCAATCGGACAGAAAGGGGATCTTGTCCGCGGCTGGGAAATCTTGGGCCGCGAAGTGACAGACTGTCGATCAGGAAAGCGAGCGAGGAGCAACCACGTGTCCATGGACCCGCCCGGTACCGGTTCCACCGTTCGGCGCATCATGCTCGGCGCAAGCCTGCGTCGCCTGCGTGAGGAGAAGGGGCTTCCCCGTGAGGTGGCCGGATTCCACATCCGGGCCTCGGAGTCCAAGATCAGCCGGATGGAACTGGGTCGCGTCGGTTTCAAGACACGAGACGTGGAAGACCTGCTCACCCTGTACGGCGTGCTCGACGACGCAGAACGGCGCGGCCTGCTGGAGATGGTCCGCGAGGCGAACACCCCCGGCTGGTGGCACAAGTACGGCGATCTCCTGCCGAACTGGTTCACCACCTACGTGGGGCTGGAGGAGGCGGCGAACGTGATCCGCACCTACGAGGTGCAGTTCGTTCCCGGCCTGCTGCAGACGGCGGCCTACGCGCGCACCGTGATCCGGTTGGGCTACCCGGACGTGCCGGAGGCGGAGATCGAGCGTCGTGTGCATATGCGCATGCAGCGTCAGGAGCGCCTGACGAAGAAGGACGGCCCCCGCCTGTGGGCCGTCATCGACGAGGCGGCCCTGAAGCGCCCTATCGGAGGACGGGAGATCATGCGCGAACAGCTCCAGCACCTGCTGGAGGTGGCCGCGCTGACCAACATCACCATCCAGGTGATGCCCTTCCGCTTCGGCATGCACGCGGCCGAGGGTGGTGCGTTCAGCATCTTGCGGTTTCCCGAGTCCGACCTGTCGGACGTCGTTTATGTCGAGCAGCTCTGGGGTGCCCTCTACCTGGACAAACGTGAGGACATTGATCCATACCTCACGGCCATGGAGCAGCTGTGCGTGGAAAGCACCACGCCTGGGGGCACCGCCGAGATCCTCGGCGACCTTCTCAGAGAGATCTAAATGAACCACACCTACAACGGCATGCCCGCCACGGACCTGGCCGGGGCGAGTTGGCGTAAGAGTCGTCACAGCAACTCGACGGGCAACTGCGTCGAGCTGGCGGAACTGCCCGACGGCAGTATCGCGGTCCGGAACTCCCGCTTTCCCGGGGGTCCGGCACTGATTTACACCCGCGACGAGATCCGTGCGCTGGTGCTCGGGGTGAAAGACGGGGAGTTCGACAGCCTTACGGTGTAACGCCGTTTTCACATCGGGGCGAGTGGTTAACCTCGCCGTGTCGATGACGTAACCCGGGGAGCGGGTCGGCGGGGAAGAGTGTGAGCCAACAGCGAATGGGGGCTCAAGCCATGCTCGACCGGATGACCCTGTATCCCGTGGCCGACGACGTGCTGTTCGCACCAGGCGGTCGCGTCGTGATCCGCACATATGGTGTCGCCTCGCAGGCCACAGGCGACGGTGCGACCACTCCGGTGTCCTACCGCACATGGGTCACCGGAGTACGCGACCAGCCCTGCCACTGGAGATGGAGGCACTGCGAGGAGGCCCGCGAGGGCCACCAGGAAGTGCTGATGTGGTTGACGGGCCGCGGACCGCGGCCCGGCTCTCAGACGGGGGCGTTCCAGGTGAGCGCCACCGGTTCGCCGTGTTCGAAGCCCAGCCGGGAGTAGGTCCCGGTGTCCAGGCGGAACAGGCGGCCGTCCCGCGCGGGAAGTCCCAGCCAGCGGGCGCACAGCACCCGCAGCAGGTGACCGTGCGCCACCACGGCGACCGTGCCGTCCGCGGCGCGGGCCCGGGAGATCACCCGGTCGGCGCGCTCCGCGACCTCCTGCGCGCTCTCACCGGGATGCTCGGCGTCCCCGGGGACGACCCCGTCACGCCACAGGTACCAGCCGGGGCGCGTGCGCCGGATGTCCACGGTCGTGATGCCCTCGTAGCCGCCGTAGTCCCACTCCCACAGGTCCGGGTCGACCTCGTAATCCGTCAGTCCGGCCAGCTCCGCCGTACGGCGGGCCCGCGACGCGGGGCTGACCAGGGTCAGCCCGAAGGACCTGCCCCCGACCAGCGGCGCGAGCGCCCGCGCCTGCTCCTCACCTCTGGGGGTCAGCGGCAGGTCGGTACGTCCCGTGTGACGCCCGTCCCTGCTCCACTCGGTCTCACCGTGCCGCAGCAGAATCATCTCGTCCATATGTGATCCATCATGCCGGTACGGCCTCCTGGTTCTGGTGGGGTGGGTCCCTGATGAGCGCGCGACCGGCGGAAGGGGTCGTGAGAAGCTGGGGCCGTGACGATATCTGTGGGTTTGGTGGGCGCGGGGCCGTGGGCGGAGATGGTGCACGCACCGGTTCTCGCGGCCGGACCGGACACGCGCCTGGTCGGTGTGTGGGCGCGGCGCCCCGAGGCCGCGGCCCGGTTCGGGGTCCCGGTCTACGAGCGGATCGAGGAACTGTTCGACAACTGCGAGGCGGTCGCCTTCTCCGTGCCGCCCGCCGTACAGGCCGAGCTGGGGGTGCTCGCCGCGCGGGCGGGCAAGGCGCTGCTGCTGGAGAAGCCACTCGCCGCCGACCTCGACGGGGCCAGACGGCTCGCCGAGGCGGTCGCCGAGGCAGGCGTGCCCTCCCAGATGGTCCTGACCTGGCGTTACTCCGCGGCGACCAGGGCCTTCCTGGCCAGGGTCTCGGCCATCGAGCCCTTCGGCGGCAACGCGGTCAGCGTCTCCGGCTCCATGCTGGGCGGTGACTTCGCCACCCCCTGGCGACTCGAACGAGGCGCGATCCTCGACATCGGCCCGCACATGATCGACATGTTGGACGCCGCGCTCGGCCGGATCACCGGCGTGCGCGCCCACGGCAACCCGCGCGGCTGGGTCGGCCTGCTGCTCGAACACGAGACGGGCGCGGTCAGCGAGGCGTCGCTGTGCATGAGCGTCCCCGGCGAGACGCCGCCCTCCAGGGTCGACGTGTACGGCAGGCTCGGCAGCGAGCACCTCGACGGGAACCGCCTCGGCTCCGACTCGTTCACCGTCATGCTCTCCGAGTTCGCCGAGACCGTCGCCCGCGGCGGCGGCCATCCCCTTGACGCGGCACACGGCCTACGCCTCCAGGAGGTGATCGCCGAGGCCGAACGGGAGCTGGAGGACCAGGCTTGACTGTGTCTCTTTGCTCCGCCTGGCGGCGTCGCGGGCTCGGGCGCTTCGGGTCGGTGTCTTCCCTCGTCACTCATCCGCTGCGCTCCTTCGCTCCTCGGTCCAAGCACCGACGCGTCCAAGCTGTGTCTCTTTGCTCCGCCTGGCGGCGTCGCGGGCTTGGGCGCGTCGGCGTCTTCCCTCGTCACTCCGTCGCTTCGCTCCTGCGTTCCTCAGTCCAGACACCGACGCGCCCAAGCCGACACCCCTCACGCACGGCACCGGGTTCGCGGAGGTTGGGAGGGCGGGCTTGACGGAGGAGAGGATCGGGGGGATTGATAGCGTTGGTTTGTTGCACAGCGTGTAGCGAAGTCCGGTGCGAGCCCGGCGCTGTCCCGCAACTGTCATGGTCAGGGGAGCGTTCTCCCTGATCGAGCCAGGTCGCCTTCCGCTGTGCCGACGCTGTCTGCCCTCGTGGAAAGGGTGACCCCGTCCCTTCACGGGTCTCTCCTGTTCCGATGACCGAAAGGATCCCCCCCGAGTGAGGCCCGTACGTATCGCCCTCGTCGGCGCGCTGTCCGGTGTGCTTGCCCTGTCCGGATGCGCCGGGAACACCGAAGGCGCCGGAAACACCGGGAGCACGGCCGACCCGTCCGCGACGACGGCGCAGTCGCCGCAGGGGGCGGCCTTCCCCGTCACCGTTCAGGCGGGCAACGGCCCGGTCGTCGTCCAGAAGCGCCCGGAGCGCATCGTCTCGCTGTCGCCGACCGCGACCGAGAACCTCTTCGCCGTCGGCGCCGGCCCCCAGGTCGTCGCGGTGGACGACCAGTCGAACCACCCCGCGCAGGCGCCGAAGACCACCTTGTCCGGGTTCAAGCCGAACGTCGAGGCGATCGTCGCCAAGAAGCCCGACCTGGTCGTGCTCGCCAACGACATCGACGGCGTCGTCGGCAAGCTGGGCGCGCTCGGCGTCCCCGTGCTGGTCGAGCCCGCGGCGGCCAAACTCGACGACGCCTACGACCAGATCACCGACCTGGGCCTGGCCACCGGCAACGTGGACCGGGCCGAGGAGGTCGCCGACGGCATGAGGAAGCAGATCGAGGCCCTCGCCGCCGAGGCTCCCAAGGACAAGAAACTGACCTACTACCACGAACTGGACAGCACGCCGTACTCGGCGACCTCGACCACCTTCATCGGCCAGATCTACGGGCTGTTCGGGCTGACCAACATCGCGGACAAGGCCCCCGACGCGGCGGGCGGCTACCCCAAGCTCTCCGCCGAGTTCGTCGTCAAGGCCGACCCGGACATCGTCTTCCTCGCCGACACCAAGTGCTGCGGCCAGTCACGGGAGACCCTCGCCAAGCGTCCCGGCTGGTCCGGGCTCTCGGCGATCAAGAAGGACCGGGTCGTCGCCCTCGACGACGACCTCGCCTCCCGCTGGGGTCCCCGCGTCGTCGACCTCGTCAAGCAGGTCGGCGAGGCCGTCCGGAAGACCGCGACCAGTTAGGTGACCGATCTCTCCCGTCCCTCAACGGGCTCGTCCTCGCCCGAGGTGGCCCCCGGCCTTCTCCGGACGGCGGGCAAGCGGCTTCCCCACCGGACCGCGGGACCGCGCCCGTTCGTCACACTGGCGGCCTGCCTGCTGCTGCTGGCGAGCATGCTCGCCGCCCTGCTGGTCGGCGCGGCGGACATCGCGCCGCGCGGCGCCGCGCTGCAGTTGCTCGACTGGCTGCCGTTCGTCTCCGCCGACTCCGGGCTCGCGCCGGTCGAGCGGGCGTTGCTGCTGGAACTCAGGCTGCCCAGGGTCCTGCTCGCCGCGATCGTCGGCGGACTGCTGGCCTGTGCGGGCGCCGGATACCAGGGTGTGTTCCGCAATCCACTGGCCGACCCCTACCTGCTGGGGGCCGCCGCCGGGGCGGGCCTGACGACGACGGCGGTGATCGTGTTCACGACCGGCGAGGGGGACACGCTCCTGGTGCCCGGCGCGGCGTTCGCCGGGGCGATCGGCGGTGTCCTGCTCGCCTACGCGCTGGGCAACGTCGCGGGGAGGGGCGGCGGCACCGCGACGCTGGTCCTGGCCGGGGTCGCCGTGACCTCCTTCCTCACCGCGGTCCAGACGTTCCTCCAGCAGCTCGACGTGGAGGAGCTCCAGCGCGTCTACGGCTGGATCCTCGGCAACGTCGGCGGCGGTTGGGAGCAGGTCAGGCTGATCCTGCCGTACGCGGCGGTCTCCGTCGTGGTCATGCTGCTGTACGGCAGGCTGCTCGACGTACTGTCGGTCGGCGACGACGAGGCGGCCAGCCTCGGCGTGAACGTCGCCAGGGTCAGGCTCGTGGTGCTGCTGACCGCCTCGCTGGCCACCGCCTCCGCCGTGGCGGTCAGCGGGCTCATCGGCTTCGTCGGCATCGTCGTCCCACATGTGGTCCGTCGCCTGGCCGGGGGGTCCTACCGGGTGGTGCTGCCGTTGTCCCTGGTCGGCGGGGCCGTCTTCCTGGTCCTGGCCGACCTGGCCGCCAGGACCGTGATCGCCCCGGCCGAGCTGCCCATCGGGGTGGTCACCGCCTTCGCGGGGGCGCCGTTCTTCGTGGCCGTGCTCCGCCTCACCCGGCGGGTGGAGACATGAGCCGCGTCGAGGCCAGGGGGCTCGGCGTCGTCCTCGGCGGGCGGGCCGTGCTGTCCGGTGTGGACCTGCGGGCGGGCGCGGGGGAGTGGCTCGCCGTCATCGGGGCCAACGGCGCGGGCAAGTCCACCCTGCTCAGGGCGTTGGCCGGGCTGCTGCCCCACTCGGGTGAGGTGCTCGTGGACGGCGCGCCGGTGCGCGGGCTCAAGCCGAGGGAACGGGCGCGACTGCTGGCCTACGCCCCGCAGACCCCGGCGCTCCCCGGGGACATGACGGTCTTCGACTACGCGATGCTCGGCCGCACGCCGTACATCCCGCACCTGGGCAGGGAGAGCCGGGAGGACCGGGAGGTGACCGCCTCGGTGCTCGACCGGCTCGACCTGTCCCCGCTGGCCGCCCGCGCGCTCGGCCACCTGTCGGGCGGGGAGCGCCAGCGGGTCGTGCTCGCCAGGGCGCTGACCCAGCGGGCGTCGGTGCTGCTGCTCGACGAGCCGACCACGGCCCTGGACCTGGGGCACCAGCAGCAGGTCCTCGAACTCCTCGACCGGCTCAGGCTGGCCGACGGCCTGACCGTGGTCACGACGCTGCACGACCTGAGCGTCGCCGGGCAGTACGCCGACACGATGACGCTGGTCGCCGGCGGTGGGGCCGCAGCGGCGGGCACTCCCGCGCACGTCCTCACCGAGGAGCTGATCGGTGAGCACTTCGACGCCCGGGTCCGTGTGGTGGCCGACGCGGGCGGCAGACCACAGGTCCACCTGGAGCGTCCGTGAGACTCGGACTGAGCCGTCGTGAGGAGGACGGGGCCAGGCTGGCCTCGCTGCTGTGGGAGTGCGGCCCCGGCTGGCGGGCGATCTCCTCGGCGATGCTGGGCGGCGGCATCGGGCCGGTCGGGTGGGTGCTCAACGCCCAGGTGGCCGGGGGCTACTCGCGGATGGACCCGGTGGCGCACCTGCTGGAGATGGCCCCGCCGGGGCCCGGGGTCGGCATGCTGACCGCGGCGGCCGTGGACCGGTTCACCACGGCCGCAGACGGGGGAGTCGAGGTCGCGGCGACCGTCGGCCTGCGCGTGCCGACCTGGGCGGCGGCCCCCGAGGGAACCCCCGACCCCGAGCTGGCGCCGATGTACCTGCCGGGGACGATCAACATCGTCGTCGCCGTCCCGGTGGCGATGACCGACGCCGCCCTGGTCAACGCCGTCATGACGGTCACCGAGGCCAAGTCCCAGGCGCTGGCCGAGGAGGGCTTCCCGGGTACGGGCACCGCCTCGGACGCGGTCTGCGTCGCCGTACGGGAAGAGGGGCGGGCCGAGCTGTTCGGCGGCCCGCGCTCGACCTGGGGCGCCCGCGTCGCCCGCGCGGTGCACGCCGCCGTACGGCAGGGCGCCCGTGACTGGATGGGCAGGAACGGCCAGGCGGCTCGGGAACCATCTTCAGGGCTGTCCGAAATGTAGGGATTGGTAGTTGATCTAGGCGCTGTTTTCGGGGTCTGGTGGGATGTGTCCTGGTCGAACGGTGATTGTTTGTCTACTGAATACTTATCCGGGTGATGTTCTATTGACTTCTGCACTACGGTTGCCACGCTTGTCCTAATCCCCCCTATGGAGTGGCTATGCGGCGATTCGTCTTGGCTCTCGCGCTCCTCGGCGTCGTCGTCCCCGTGGCCGCCGCGACGGTCCCCGCGTTCGCGCACGAACATCCGAGTGGCATCACCGACCTGGTGACCCCGGCGGTCGTCAGGGTCGAGGCCAAGGCACGCGTCGACATCACCCTGCTCGACCACATCGGCGAACTGGTTCACGTCGAACGCTCCTACGACGTGCCGATCGGTGAGGGCACCGGCACCGTGGTCAACCCCGAGGGCGCCGTCGTCACCCTCACCAGGGTGGTCAGGACGGACAAGGACGTGGCGGTCCACGCCGCCAACAAGATCTTCGCCGAGCACCACAAGGTCAAGATCCCTGACGACTTCAAGCGGCACACCCTGAAGGACAAACTGCTCAACCACCACCTGCAGGAGTGCTACCCGCCGAAGCTGCCGACGGCCACCTGCATCGTCGACGTCACCACCGAGATCCGTGTCTTCCCCAACATCTCCCGGCCGGACGACGAGGGCTTCAAGGCCGAGATCACCCGTGTGGGGGACAAGCCGGACAGTCCCGCCGTGCTCGTGCCGGTCGGACGAGCGGACGCCAGCGCGGGCCTGCCGACGGCGCCGCTCGCGGCCCAGGTGCCGGACAAGGAATCCTGGCCGGTCGCGGTCGCCGGATTCACCAGACGGCCCGCGGCGGGCCTGCCGGAGACCGTGGACATCGCCCACCTGAGCGCCGGAGGCGCGGGCGAGGGCGGCAGAGGGTTCCGGGACCCGGAGAACAAGGTGGACGAGCCACGCAAACTGGGGGCGCTCGTCGACCGGGGCCTGCGCGGCGGCCCGGTGATCGAGGACAAGAAGGGGGAGGTCGTCGGCCTGCTCGTCGGAGGAGGCGAGGACGGCCGCATGATCGGGGTCCGGGAGGTCACCAAGGCCCTGGCCGAGGCCAGGGTCATTCCCAGGAGAGGGCCGATCGACGCGGCCTTCGAGCAGGCGCTGACCCGCTTCCACACCCACTACTACGGTGACGCGGTCCCCGCCTTCCAGCGTGTCCTCGACCTCTACCCGGGGCACGTCCTGGCGGCGGCGCACCTGAAGACGTCCCAGCAGAAACGCGGGACCGCCGAGGACGAGGGGGCCAGACGGGCCGCGGCCGCCGCCGGTGACAGCGCCGCCGGGCCTCCCCTGTGGCCCTTCCTCGTCGCGGGAGGCGGGCTGGTGCTGACCGTACTGGCCGGGGCCTTCCTGCTGTGGCGCCGGAGGGGGAACGAAGAGGAGGAGGCCGAGGAGGAGCCGGTACGGAACGCGCCACCGTCTCCCGGACCTCGGCCGGTACCCCGCCCCGAGGCACAGTCGGCCAGGCACGGGGCGCCGGACGAGACGGCCGACGTCACCGTCGTGGTCGGCCGTTCCTTCCCCGCGCTGCCCAGGACGACCACCGCGCCGGGCACTCCCGTGCTGGTCGCGCGGGACCCGGGCGGCGGGCCCGGCACCAGGGAGACCGAGACCAGGCCGGACGCCGTCACCGTCAAACAGAAGTACTGCACCGCCTGCGGGATGCGGCTGGGGCCCGCGCACCGCTTCTGTGGCTACTGCGGCCACCCCACGGAGGCGTGATGGCCCAGAACGACAGAGCCCTGATCGGTCAGGAGGTGGCCGGATACCGCGTCGAGGACCTGATCGGCAAGGGCGGCATGGCGGTGGTCTACCTCGCCATCGACTCCCGGCTGAACCGCAAGGTGGCGCTGAAGGTCCTCAACCCGCTGCTGGGCGAGGACGAGCGCTTCCGCCAGCGCTTCGTGCTGGAGTCGCGGACGGTCGCGAGCATCGACCACCCCAACATCATCCCGGTCTACGAGGCCGATGCGGCCGAGGACGGCACGCTCTACATCGCGATGCGCTACGTGGACGGCCCCGACCTGCGGCGCCTGTTCTACGACCGGGGGCTGATGCCGGTCGGCCAGGCCAACAGGATCTTCGCCCAGGTGGCGGCGGCGCTGGACACCGCGCACGCGCATGACCTCATCCACCGCGACGTCAAACCGGCCAACATCCTGATCGCGGGCCACACCGAGGGCGACCACGCCTACCTCACCGACTTCGGCATCACCAAGCACCTCACCTCGCTCTCCGGGCTGACCCAGGCCGACCAGTTCATCGGCACGCCCCGCTACATGTCCCCCGAGCAGATCAACAAGGAGCGCGTCGACGGACGCTGCGACCAGTACGGCCTGGCGTGCGTGGTCTACGAGGCGCTGGCCGGGCGGCTGCCGTTCCGGCGGGACAACGAGATCGCGCTGCTGTGGGCGCATCTGGCCGAGACGCCGACCCCGCTCAGCTCGCTGCGGCCCGAGCTGCCGATGGAGGTGGACGGCGTCATGGCGCGGGCGCTGGCCAAGTCACCCGAGCAGCGCTACGACACCTGCACGCGGTTCGTCACCGAACTGCGGGACGCGATCAGCGGCCAGTCCTACCGGCTCGCGGAGGCGGCCCCCCAGGACCTTCAGGCCTCCCGGACCTCCCAGGCCGAGCCGGAGGCACCCACGAGGAGGCCCGCGCCGGAAGCCTCGCGGAAGGCCTCCCCGCGCAAACGCGGGAAGAGGCGGGGGATCGTCGTCGGCGCGGGCGTCGCCGTGGCGGCCGTCGTCGCGCTGGTCGCGGTGCTCGCCACGGTCCTGAGGGGCGGTGGCGAGTGGACGCCGTACGCGGGATCGTCCGCGGTGCCGGTCGCCTTCGAGCATCCGCCGAGCTGGTCCCCCCGCGAGCACGCCGACGTGTTCGTGGTCGCCTCCCCGAAGGCCGGGGAGTTCGACGCGCTGTTCGGCACGCCGGTCACCGCCGACTGGGCGGCGGTCAACGAGATCATCAAGGCCTCCCCGGCGGAGGCGACCGGGATCTACGCGCAGACCCTCGACACCCTCGACCCGCGGAGCGGGGCCCAGCAGCTCCAGGAGACCCTGCAGTCCTCGCTGCCGGGCACGGTCAACGTCTCCTCCGAGGTCGTCCAGGTGCTGGTGGGCGGCAAGCCGGCCGTACGGCTCGAAGGCTCGATCACCGACCCGCAGCGCGGTGGCAGACTGGACTTCACCGGATGGGCCGTGGAACGACCGGGCAAACCCGCCCTCATGATTTACTTCTGCGCGCCTGGCACCTGTGACGGCTCGCTGGCCAATCGGTTCGTGCGGAGCGTGTCCTTCGGGACCTCCTGACTTGTGGCCCACTTGTAAGCCACTTGCCTGGGCGTTTTGTCCTGTATGCGCGGAGGGCGGAAGGGATTAGTCTCCCCGCATGGCGGTTCCCTCTCCCCTCCTGCGACGCTCCGGCGCCGCTTTCCTCGCCCGGCACCTCCGCACGGTGCCCAGGGCTGATCTGCTGATCGGCCTGGCCGTCATCGCACTCGGCACGCTGGAGGCCTTCACCGTCGCCGCCGACCACGGCGCGGCGGAGACCCCCGAACTGTGGTGGATCGGTCAGGCGCTCGTCACCGGGGTACTGGTGTGGTTCCGGCGCAAGGCGCCGGTCGCGGTCTTCATCCTGATGATCCTCGCCCAGTACGCCTGGCACCGGCAGGGCTACGAAGGCTGCCAGACCTGGCAGCTGGCCTCCCTGCTGATCGTCTTCCACACGGTCGCCGCCGAGCTGCCCGTCAAGCCGGGCCTGGCCTGGGCCGTGACCGGCATCCTGGTCTTCGACTCCGGTGCCGTCGACCACCGCCTGCTGCCCTTCGACGAGGTCATCTTCCTCACCGTCGTCTTCGGCGCCGCCTACCTCACCGGCCTGGCCGTGCGCGCCTACGCCACCAGGGCGCACCGTCTGGCCGCCCACGCCGTACAACTGGAACGTGACAGGGAACGCCAGGCCGCCGAGGCCGTCGCCCAGGAACGCACCCGCATCGCCCGCGAGCTGCACGACGTGGTCGCCCACAGCGTCAGCATGATGGTCATGCAGGCCGGGGTGATGCGCCGGATGGGAAGCCCGCACGAGGACATGCTGCTCGGCATCGAGCGGATGGGCCGGGAGGCGGTGGACGAACTGCGCGTCATGCTCGGCGCGCTGCGCATGCCGCTCGACGAGGCCATCCCGCAGCCGGGACTCGACCTGCTGGCCGGCACGGTCACCTCGCTGGCCTCCTCCGGGTTGCGGATCAGCCTCGACGTCGTCGGCGATCCGGTACGGCTGCCCCCCGGCCTCGACCTGTCGGCCTACCGCATCGCGCAGGAGGCCCTGACCAACGCGGTCAAGCACGGCGGCGAGTCCGAGATCACGATCACCATCACCTACCACGGTGACCACATCGAACTTGAGGTCCTGGACGGCGGCGGCGGAGCCCCGTCCGAGCTGTCGACGGGCAACGGCCTCGTCGGCATGCGCGAGCGCGCCGCGCTCTTCGGCGGCCGCTTCGAAGCGGGCCCCCGCCCGGAGGGCGGTTTCCGTGTCCACGCATCCCTGCCTATCTCCCACCAGGAGGTGTTCGCCGATGAACGGATCAACTGAGACGAGCATTCGTGTCGTGATCGCCGACGACCAGGCCATGGTCCGCGCCGGGCTGAAGCTCGTCGTGGAGAGCGAGGCGGGCATGGAGGTCGTCGGGGAGGCGGCGGACGGGCTCGAAGCCGTCTCCGTCGCCCGCCGTACCCGGCCTGACATCGTGCTGATGGACATCTCCATGCCGCGCATGGACGGCCTCACCGCGGCCCGGCAGCTCCTCGGCCAGCCCGCCCCGCCGAAGGTGGTGATGCTGACCACCTTCGACACCGACGAGAACCTCTACGCCGCGCTGCGCGCCGGGACCAGCGGGTTCCTGCTGAAGGTCTCGCCCCCCGAGCAGCTCGTCGAGGCCATCCGGGTCGTCGTCGGCGGTGACGCGCTGCTCGATCCGGCGGTCACCACCCGGGTCATCGCCTCCTTCGCGGGCCGCCACGACCCGGCGCCCCCGCCGCAGCTGGCCGAGCTGACCCCGCGCGAACTTGAGGTGCTGCGCTTCCTGGCCAGAGGCATGACCAACGCCGAGATCGCCGGGGAGCTCTTCGTCGGTGAGGCCACGGTCAAGACGCACGTCGCGCGGGTGCTCATGAAGCTTCATCTGCGGGATCGGGCTCAGGCCGTGGTGTTCGCGTACGAGTCGGGCGTGGTACGGCCGGGCGCGTCCGTGGGGTAGTGGGAGACCCACTCCGTGCGGCTCATCCTGAGCATCTTGACGCCGAGTGAGCCGATCGCGACCGCGCTGGCGCCCCACAGCGCGACCGAGGCGGGGCCGTACGGAACGACCAGGGAGGTGCCGTAACCGATCGCGACGACGAGCGGCACCCACCAGTGCGCGAACCCGGCCCGCCACACGCCGGCGAGCAGGACCGGCATGCCGAAGATGGCGAAGAAGAGCCAGGGCATCTGGAAGCCGAAGACGACGCCGGGCAGGTTCAGCATCTCGTCGAGGATCTTGGCGGCCTGCTCGGGGGTGTTGCGCTGCCCCAGCCACCACTCCACCGGATCGATCATGAGCATGCCCGACAGGTTGATGTAGCCGAGCGCGGTGAGTGGGCCCACGACGTGGCCGAAGAGCACGGCCCTGCGGCGCATCACATGCAACAGGGCGATGGCGGCCAGGGCCATGAGCAGGTAGGACCAGTGGTACAGAGCCGACTGGGCCTGGGCCAGGGCCGGGTTGTCGCCGTAGCTGACGGCCTCCCGGTCGTCGCCCCAGGTGCCGGGGTCGATGATGACGGCGATCGTCTGCAGGAGGGGCGCGACGATCAGCAGTGTGCCGGACGCGATACGCCTGAAGTCGGCTGAGTCCTTGAACATCGGGAATTCCTTGCTGTGCCTTGCTGTGCGGAACCAATGCAAGGAAGGTAGGCCCGTCCCCGCCGCCGGGTCGTCCGCCGGGGGAGGGACCCACTCTCCACCCGGCGGCGTATCATCCCGCGACGCCGTTCCTTAGAAACAGGTCGGAGCGCTGCCCGGCAGACAGGGGCCCTGGTTCCCGCCTCCGTCGCTCACCTGTCCGGAACGTGCCCGGATGACATATCCCGCGTTGCCCGAGCCGGTGTTGCCGGCCGGAGGGAGCGGAGGAAGGGCCGGGGCGCCGCTCCTGGCCTCGTTCACGACGTGCATGCGAGGCCGTTCATCAGGGTGGCTATCAGGGCGTCGGCCGTGGCGGGGGGAACGTCGGCGGGGACGGGGGCACCGCGCAGGAGGCGGGGGAGGACCAGTTCGTGGCAGACGCCGACGAGTAGCGTGGCGGCGGCCTCGGGGTCGGCCGAGGGGGTCAGGCGGCCGAGGTCGCGTTCCGCGCGCAGATAGCCGGCGAGCATCGCCTGCAGCCCCCTGCCCTCGCCGAGGGGGTTGGGCAGCGCGTCGAAGCGGGCGAGCACCTCGGGCTGGGGGAGCAGGCCCGCGAAGGCGGGCAGGAAGGCCTTGTGCAGGGCGAGACCGTAGGTGAGGCAGGCGCGCAGGTTGCCGGCGACGGTGCCCTCACCCGGCCTGGCGGGCAGCGGGCCGAGGTCGCGCTCGACCGAGCGGACGTGGGCGTGCAGCGCCAGCGCCAGCAACTCCTCCTTGCCCTCGAAGTGGTTGTACAGCACGCCGTCCGCGACCCGTGCCGCACGGGCGATGTCGCGGACGGTGAGTCCGGTGGTGCCGCGTTCGGCGATGAGCCGTCCGGCGGTGGCGACGAGGTGTTCGCGCAGGCTCAGGCCGTCGGTGCCGTCACGCAGGGCGGCCGCTTTTCTCGGTGACATCACCCCGCATCCTAGTGAGCCGGGTGGGTCACGGCCGGGTGGCGGTGATCAGCCAGGCGGCGCCGCGCAGCCGTACGGCACCGGCCCGTTCGAAGGGGCGCATCGCCTCGGTGAGGGCGTCGAGGGCGCGGGAGGCCGACTCCTGATCGACCTGGCCGAGCATGAAACGGATGGGACCCCAGGCTCCCAGGAAGGCCGCCGCGTCCTCGGTGTCCGCCCCCCATGTCTGGGGAGCGTCCACGGGGGTCGCGGCCACGTTCTCGAAGCCCGCGGCGGTGAGCACCTCGTGGACGCGGACGGGGTCGGCCAGTGACTCGGGGCCGGGCCCGCCGGGTTCTGTCGTGGCGGGGCGACGTGGCAGGTGCGGGGTCATCGCGGCGAGGACGCGGCCCAGGTCCTGGTCGTCCAGGTTCCGCAGCGACAGCATGGCCAGGCGCCCGCCGGGGCGCAGCGCGCGGCCGATGTTGGCGAACGCGGCGACAGGGTCGGCGAAGAACATGATCCCGAACCGGCTCGTCGCCACGTCGAACCGGCCGGAGGGCAGCGGGTGGACCTGGGCGTCGCCCCGCTCGAAGGTCACGTTGGCGACGCCCTCGGCGTCCGCGCTCGCGCGGGCCCGCGCGAGCATGGGGGCCGACAGGTCGAGGCCGGTCGCGTGGCCGTGCCGGGCCAGCAGGGCGGCCAGCCTGGTCACCCGCCCGTTGCCGCAGCCGACGTCCAGCACCGTGTCCCGCTCCCCGACGGCCGCCGCCGCGAGCAGGGGTTCGTTGAAGGCGTCGTTCACGGCGTCGTAGCGGTCCTGGTGGTCGGCCCAGTGGTTGCCCTCGTAGCCGTTCCAGGCCTCGGACTGGTGGACGTTGACGACGGAGCCCATGCTTCCTCCCGAACTGATATGAACGAACGTTCATGAACGTATGTTCATGATGGGGCGCGGAGCGGGAGGGTGTCAACCGCGCGTGCCCCGGGCTCTTCGCCGATTAGGTCTTACTGGAAAGCTTCTTTGCTTTTACTCTCGATGCGTGGATCTCCAGGTTCGTCATCTGAGGGTGCTGTGTGCGATCGCGGACAGCGGGAGCATCTCCAGGGCGGCCGTGACCCTGAAGATGTCCCAGCCCGCGCTCACCGCTCAGCTGCGCCGTATCGAGCAGATGTTCGGCGACCCCCTGTTCGACAGGGGCCCCGAGGGTGCCCGCCCGACCATGCTCGGCGAGTGGCTGCTCGTCCGCTCCCGCTCCCTGGTCTCGGCCGTCGACGAGTTGGAGCGGACGGCCAGGCGTTACGCGCCCCCGCAGGTGGAGACGGCGCCGATCCGGGTCGGCTGCGCCCCGACCCGGCTGCGGATCTACCTGGCCAAGACCCTCCGCAGGCTGCTGCCCGGCGCGGAGATCAGGCTGCTCACCGAGCAGACGATCGACACGTTGCCCGGCCTGCTCGAATCGGAGCGGATCGAGCTGGCGACCCTCGACGACTATCCGGACCACCGGCTCTGCGCGCCGCCCGGCGCGGTGTACACCGCCATCGCGGTGGAGCCGCTCTTCGTCGGCCTGCCCGCGGGCCACCCGCTGGCCGGGCACGAGGAGGTCGAGCTGCGCGACCTCGCCGAGGAGGACTGGGCGCTGCCGACCCCGCTTGAGTCGGGGCCCAGGGAGTACTTCTGGAACACCTGCGCCGCGCACGGCTTCGCCCCGCGCGTGGCCTACGGCGTCAACCTGGAGGTCGGGGTCGACCTGGTCGCGGAGGGGCGCTGCGTCAGCCTGTTCCAGGCGACCGTCCCGGCCAGGGAGGGCATCGCGATCCGCCCGCTGGCCGGCTCGCCCCTGCGCTTCCGGCACCTCATCGGATGGACCGCTCCCGGGCCGATCACCGCGCACGCCGACGCCCTGGTGCGGGCGCTGACCACCACCTACTGGACGGAGTCGCAACGGGCTCCCGCCTACCGGAACTGGCTGGAAAGGCACGGGCCGCTGAAGCGGTTGTGAGCCGTAGTCTCGCGGCGTGATGACCAGGAACTCGCACTGCTCCTTCTGTGGCAGTGCATACGCCCTCGACCAGGCGTGGCCGCGCACCTGCTCCTTCTGCGGCAACACCGCCTACCTCAACCCGCTGCCGGTCGCCGTGATGCTGCTGCCCGTCGACGACGGTGTGCTGGTGATCCGCCGCGGCGTCGAACCGCACCGGGGCGGCCTCGCCCTGCCGGGCGGCTTCGTCGACGTGGGGGAGTCCTGGCAGCAGGCGGCGGTCAGGGAGCTCCGCGAGGAGACGGGGGTCGTCGTCGGCGCGGACGACGTCCGGCTCCTCGACGTGCTCAGCGCCCCCGACGGCACCGTGCTGATCTTCGCCATGGGGCCGGAGACCTCCTCCGCCGCGCTCCCGCCGGTCGTGCCGACCGATGAGACGACGGAGTGGCTGACGATCGACGGCCCACGCGAGCTGGCCTTCCCGCTGCACACCAGGGTCGTGGCGGACTACTTCGCCGCTAGGTGACCTCCCGGGGCGGGCCCGCCGCGTCGGGCCCGCCCCCCATCCCGTACGGCCACGTGTATTGGTCCGTCCGAAACCTCCTCCCCGGGGGCGTTGCCGTGCCCTTGCCCGGGTGATCCACACCGCTCCTGCCGTAAGAGGTGTGTCAATATTCGGGCATCTTGTGTATATTTTCCGTCGTTGGCTCACATCTGAGGGAGGATTTATCGTGCGAGCGTTCCCACGGGTGCTCTTCGACGAGGCACACAACGAGTCATGGACCATCCGCAGGGACGTGGCCGAAACGATGAATCCGGGGCATCCCGACGACAACAGCTACGCCCGCGCCGCCGAGACGCTGCGCCGCCTCGGGCACACCGTGGCCGCGCACACCGGCGGACCGATCACCCCGGCCCTCCTCGCCGGGCAGGACGTTCTCGTGATCGCCCACCCCTCCGCCGACCGCTGGGAGCGCACCACGGGCCTGGGCAGCCCCGTCCTGCCGGTCGAGGAACTCGACGCGATCGAGGACCACGTCACGGCCGGAGGCGGCCTGGTCGTGCTCGCCGAGTGCGAGCAGGAGAAGTACGGCAGCAACCTCGCCGAACTGCTCGGCCGCTTCGGCGTCACCGTCGAGCACACCACCGTCCAGGACCCCGGGAACTCCCACAACGGCGTGGCCTCCTGGGTCCTCGGCGTCCCCGGCGACCCCTCGCAGCGGGAGGACCCGCTGGCCGGGGCGCGCAGGGCGTGCTTCTACCGGGCGGGTGTCCTGACCGGCCCCGAGCACGCGAACGTGCTGTTCCGGACCTCGCGGACCGCCGACCCCGCCGACGCGCCCCTGGCGCTGGCCGTACGGCACGGCGAGGGCAGGGTCGTGGTCGTCGCCGACTCCGACCTGTTCGGTGACGACTCGATCGGCGACTACGACCACGCCGTGCTCTGGGGCAACCTCGTCACCTGGGCCGCCCGGGTGCCCGTCCCCGCCGGGCGCCGGGAGATCCAGGAGGTCCAGGAAGTCTCCGTGGTCCGCGAGTCCTTCCAGGCACTCAAGGCGGCCGTCGAGGCGCTCCAGCCGCTGCAGGCCAAGGACGGCTCCGTCGAGGGCGACCGGGACAGGGCGGTCGAGCTGATCGCCGAGATCGTCGAACACGTCGCACGGCTCGCCCCGTGCTTCCCCCACGACGAGGCCTACCTCACCGCGGTGGTCGCCGACCTGCGCAAGTGGGTCGAGCAGGGCCTGGGCGTCCCCGACTTCCTGGACTCCCTCGACGCCTTCCACCCCGACACCCAGCGGATCGACGGCCTCGAACACCTGGTCGTCTTCCCGATGTACACCCAGAACGGAAGCGTCCGCCGCCACCTGGAGGCCGTGCTGATCCGCACGGTCTGGCCCGAGTGGCTGGCGAACCTGGAGAACGAGCGCTACGACAACCCGCTCTTCGTGCCGATCGCCTTCGAGGACTTCACCTCCGGCTACGACACCAACTCCGCCGTCCTGTTCCCCGAGACCGTCGCGGTGCGCCAGACCCCGGCCCGTTTCACCTGGGGCGGCATCTTCTGCGACCGGGAGGCCGCTCGCTTCCGCGCGGTCAGCGGGGCCGCCGCCGAGACGCTCAAACTCGCGCTGCCGCCGGACGCGGCGCGGCTGGTCGCCTCGCAGGAACTGGCCCAGGACACCTTCGTGCTCTGGGACCTGATCCACGACCGCACGCACAGCCACGGCGACCTGCCGTTCGACCCGTTCATGATCAAGCAGCGCATGCCGTACTGGCTCTACTCCCTTGAGGAGCTGCGCTGCGACCTGACCGCGTTCGGCGAGGCCGTGAAGCTGGAGCGGGAGGGCGTCCCGCACGCCCGCTACGTCCAGATCGCCATCCTGTTCGACCGGCTGTTCCGCTTCCCGATCACCGGTGACCGGATCCGCAACTACGACGGTCTCGGCGGGCAGCTGCTCTTCGCCTACCTGCACCGCAACGACATCGTCAGGTGGACGGACAACCGGCTCAGCGTCGCCTGGGACCGGGTCGCCGACGGCGTCGCCGACCTGCGGGGCGAGGTGGAGAAGCTCTACCGGGACGGAATCGACCGCTCCAAGCTCGCCCACTGGCTGGCCGCCCACCAGCTCGTCGCCGCCTACGTGGAGCCGCACCCGGCCTCCGTCTGGCACCGGGGGGTGGACGCGCTGCCGGTCGAGGGCTTCCCCAAGGCCGTGGTGGACGCGGTGCTGCCCGACGAGTTCCCCCTGAGCATGTTCTACGAGGCCCTGCGCCGTAAGCTCGGCGATGTCGTCGAGTCCACGAGGGGAATCCGGGCATGATCATTCTGGTGACGGGCGCGGCCGGGCCCGCGGGCAGGGCGGTCGTACGCCGCTTCACGGACAAGGGACACACCGTCATCGGTGTCGACAGGTCAGGCGCGGAGGGCACCCTCCCGGTCGACCTGCTCGACGCCGAGGCGGTCAGGCGGCTGGCCGCCGACGTCCAGGCCGAGCACGGCCGGCTGGACGGCGTCGTGCACCTGGTCGGCGGCTGGCGCGGCTCGAAGACCTTCGCCGAGACCAGGCTTGAGGACTGGGACCTGCTGCACGACCTGCTGGTCCGCACCCTGCAGCACGTCACCCTCGCCTTCGAGCCGCTGCTGAGGGCGAGCGGACGGGGCAGGTTCGCCATCGTCTCCGCGCTGGCCGCCGAACGGCCGACCCAGGGCAACGCCGCCTACGGCGCCGCCAAGGCCGCGGCCGAGGCCTGGACCCTGGCCTTCGCCGACGCCCTTGAGGGCTCGGGCTCGACGGCGAACGTCCTGGTCGTCAAGGCCCTGGTGAACCAGGCCATGCGGGAGGCCGCCCCCGAGCGGACCTTCCCCGGGTTCACCGACGTCGACGACCTCGCCGAGGCGATCGACGGCCTGTGGGACACCGACAGGAACGGCGAAAGGATCGTCCTGGCCCCGTGAGGCGGGACGGCGAGAACGACGCGGGCGGCCGGACACCGAAAGGCGGCCGCCCGACCAAGGGGAAGAAGTGACAGACGCCATCCGCAGACACGACCCGCTGGTCAAGGGATTCGCCAGCGACAACTACGCCGGAGTGCACCCGGAGATCCTCCAGGCCCTCGCCCTGGCCAACGAGGGGCACCAGATCTCCTACGGCGAGGACGTCTACACCGAGGCCCTCCAGGAGGTCTTCCGCGGCCACTTCGGCCCCCTGGCACAGGCGTGGCCGGTCTTCAACGGCACCGGGGCCAACGTGGTCGCGCTGCGCGCGATGACCGCCCCCTGGGAGGCGGTCGTCTGCGCGGAGTCCGCGCACATCCACACCGACGAGGGCGGGGCCCCGGAACGGTCGGCCGGCCTCAAGCTGCTCACCGTCGCCACCCCGGACGGCAAGCTCACCCCCGAGCTGGTCGACACCCAGGCCTGGGGTTTCGGCGACGAGCACCGCGCCCAGCCCAGGGTCGTCTCGATCACCCAGGCGACGGAGCTGGGCACCCTCTACACCCCCGACGAGGTCAGGGCGATCTGCGAGCACGCCCACCAGCTCGGCATGCTCGTCCACCTCGACGGCGCCCGCGCGGCCAACGCGGCCGCCGCGCTCGGGGTGCCGCTGCGCGCCTTCACCACGGACGCCGGGGTGGACGTGCTGTCCTTCGGCGGCACCAAGGCCGGGCTGATGTTCGGCGAGGCGATCGTGGTCCTCAACCCCGACGCCGTCAGGGGGCTGCGCTACCTGCGCAAGAGCGCGATGCAGCTCGCCTCCAAGATGAGATTCGTCTCGGTGCAGTTCGAGGCGCTGCTCGCCGGTGACCTGTGGCTGCGCAACGCGCGCAACGCCAACGCCATGGCCCGCAGACTGGCCGACGCCGTACGGGAGATCCCCGGGGTCGAGGTGCCCAGGCCCGTGCAGGCCAACGCCGTCTTCGCGGTCCTGCCCGCTGAGGTGACGCAGCGGCTGCAGAAGCGCTTCCGCTTCTACACCTGGAACGAGGCCGCCGGGGAGGTCCGCTGGATGACCGCCTTCGACACCACGGAGGCGGATGTGGACGCCTTCGCCGCCGCCGTGGCCGAGGAGATGCGCGCGCAGGCGTGAGGACACGCGGCCCGGTCCCGTACGGCTGACGCCGGGGGGAGAGCCGCGCGGGGACGGGTCAGGACTTCCTGCCCGTCTCCTTCTCGTATGCGGTCAGCTGCTGTTCCAGAGCCTTCATGAGTTCGAACACCTGGCTCGGGGGGATGCGGATCCGGCTGACGATCCTGGTCGGCACACTGACGAAGTGCTGGCCCGACGAGGGGTCGTTGGCGAGCTGGGGCGGCCTGGTGATCACCGCGAAGTCCAGGACGAAGCCATCCTCGGTGTGCCACACCGATGCGAAGTTGGCGTACTGCCCGGCCTCGACCTCGGCGGAGATGCTCACCTCCAGGCGGTTCTCCGGTTCGTCGTTCACCATTTCTGTTCTATCTCCTCCGGCCAGGTTGCTCAATGCTGCCCTGGCCGGGGGAACGGGCGGCGCAGGGGCGCGCCGACCTCGTCGAGGCGGACGCCGTACAGGGGGTGGGCCCGGGAACGACCGGGGAGAGCTAGAGGATCGAGGGCAGTGGCCTGGCCCCGCGCTGGGCCAGCATGTCGGTCATCAGCTTGATCTCTCCCGTCTGGCCCGCGACGATGTGCCGCGCCAGGGTGGCCACCTCGTCGCGGTCCGACAGTTTCAGCAGCCCCTCGCTCATCTGCACGCCGCCCTCGTGGTGGCGGATCATGAGCTGAAGGAAGAGGATCTCCTGCTCCTTGCCCGTGGCCTCGCGGAGCCTCTTGAGCTCCTCCTGGCTGGCCATACCGGGCATCGCACCCGGGGCCGCCGCCGTTACGCCGTGGCCGTGACCGGACATCCAGGCCATCGGCGGGCGCTCGGTCGACTGGTTGAGCCCCCACTGCTGGAGCCAGCCGCCGAACATCCCGCGCTGGGCGGTCTGCGTGACGATGATGTCGTAGGTGAGCACCCGCAGGGGATCGTTCGTCGTGTCGTCCCGCATGATGAAGGCCATCTCGACGGCCTGCGAGTGGTGCGTGGCCATGTCACGGGCATAGCCGGCTTCGGCAGAGGAGTCGGTGGGGGACTGCCTACCCCCCAGGAACAGCACGGAGCCGACGAGCGCGAAAACGATGACTATCGCAAGGATCGTCCACGGCCGACGTGATCTGGGGCGTTCTACGGGGGTCTCCATCGCCTAGTCAGCCTACCGGTTACCAGCTGTGGGGAGGGAGTGCGGTACTTATTCCCGCTATACGTAGGTAGCGCATAAGGTGACTCGGACATGGTTTGCCCCCTGGAGGATTGATGATCAAGGAAGAGGCACGGTCGAGACGTGAGCGTCTCAACCAGATGCGTGAACAGCAGAAGCGCCGTGAGCGCCGTGCCGGGATCATCATGTGGGGGGCCGGAGGCCTGGTCGTTCTGCTGCTCGTCGGAGTGGTCGGCTTCTACCTCGTCAACGAGCGGGCGCAGACCTCACTGGATTCGGTGACAAGCGCCAAATACGCGGGCGGATCGCACAAGGAAACCAAGATCAAATATGCGGAGAACCCCCCGATGGGCGGGGAGCACAACTCCGTATGGCAGCGCTGTGGCATCTACGACGAGCCCGTGAACAACGAGAACGCCGTGCACTCCCTGGAGCACGGCGCCGTGTGGATCACCTATCGGCCCGACCTTCCCAAGGACCAGGTCGAGACGTTGAAGAAGGCCGCATCGAGCGACTACATGCTGCTCAGCCCCTACCCGGGTCTCCCCAAGCCCGTCGTGCTGAGCTCCTGGAACAAGCAGCTGCAGCTCGACAGCGCGGACGATCCGCGACTGGCCAAGTTCGTCGCGAAGTACAAGAACAGTCCTGAGACCCCCGAGCTCGGCGCCTCCTGCGAGGGTCCGAACAGCGTCGACAAGCCCGCGTCGCAGAACCCCATTCCCGACGCCACGCCCGCTCCCTCCTCAAGCGCCTCCTGACGACAGGGAGGGCGGCGACCTCGCCGCCCTCCGCCACGCGGGCGCCGAGGGTCACGAGCGGTCTCTCAGGGGGCGCAGGACCACTCCCACCACGGCGTCGGCGGGTACGTAACCGTACTGTCGCGAGTCTCCGCTGCCGTCGGGATTGTCTCCCAGGAGCACCAGACTGGCCGGGGGGACCACCGCCCCGGCCCCTTCGAAGGGAAAGGGCACCGGATCTCCGGGGATCGCCGCGACCCGTTTGATGACCCGCCGGGCGCGCAGTGCCTCCCGGGGACCCAGCTCTCCGGGAACGGGCCGTATCCACTCAGGCAGGTCGACGACGGCCACCTCACCCGCCCGGATCCGGCCTCCCCGGCGGCGCCGTACCAGTAGCCGGTCGCCGTGACGGTAGGTGGGCGTCATGCTGGGGCCCCGCACCGTGACCACCAGGTATCCCCGGCGAAGCCGGTTCAGCCAGCCCGCGAGGCAGGCCAGCGCGACAAGGGCCAGCGCGGTCTGGATCATGTGAGCGTCGTCTCGTAGCCGCGGGCCTGCAGGGAGAAGAGCCGGGAGTAGACGCCGCCCTCGGCGACGAGCCGGGCGTGGTCGCCGCACTCGATGATCTCCCCGTCGGAGAGGACCGCGATCTGGTCCGCGTCGCGGACCGTGTTGAGGCGATGGGAGATCAGCAGGCTGGTACGGCCGCCGCGGTGCTCGCGGAGCCGGGCGTGAACCTCGGCCTCGGCCTCCGCGTCGAGACCGGAGCTGGGCTCGTCGAGGACGAGCATGTCCCGGTCGTCCCGAAGCAGCGCCCTCGCAAGCGCCAGCCGCTGCCCCTGCCCGCCGGACAGCAGCATGCCCATCTCGGGATGCTCCTCGTCGATCCCTGCCAGGAACATCCGGGTCAGCATGGTGTCGTAGCCGTTCGGCAGCGCGGCCAGCACCTCGTGCACCCCGGCGCGCCGCGCGGCGGCCTCGATCCGATCTCGGTCCTCCAGCCGGGCGAGGTCACCGAGGCCGATGTTCTCCGCCGCGGAGAGCTCGTACTCCACGTAGTCCTGGAACACCGTGCCGATCCGTTCCCGCAGCTGGGCGGGGTCGGTGTCCCGCAGGTCGACTCCGTCCCAGCGGACCTGGCCGCGGGTGGGGTCGTAGAGCCTGCAGAGCAGCTTCACCAGTGTGCTCTTGCCCGCGCCGTTCAGCCCGACCAGCGCGGTGGCCCGGCCCGCGGGAATGGTGAGGTTCACACCACGCAGCACCCACGGCTGGTCGGGACCGTAGCGGAACCAGACGTCCCGGAACTCGACCCCTCCCGTCAGCGCCGGTACCGGGCGGGGAGAGGCCGGGACCGGCAGGTCGGGTTCGACCGTGGTCGCCACGTGGTAGTGGTCCAGCATGAGCAGCGCCTGGTAGGAGGCTCCCAGCTGACTGATGATCGCGGACAGGGAGCTCTGGACCCCGGCGACCGCGGCCACGAGCACCGTCACGTCACCCACGGTGAGTCGTCCGGCCCGGCAGGCCAGGACGGCCCAGATCAGCCCGCCGCCCGCGACTCCGGCCCCCAGGAGGGCCAGGAGAATCTGCACTCCCAGCTCGCGCCGGTCCAGGGCGCGGTTGACGGCGTTGGTCGAGCGCAGCTCGGAGAGCATCCGGTTCCTGAAGAAGTCCCCCAGCCCGAAGAGACGGACCTCCTTGGCCTCCCGCGGGGAGCTGAGCAGGTTCGCGTAGAAGTACTGCCGCCGCTCGGCGTAGCCGGTCCGCCACATCGCCCCCACCCGGCGCCGGCCCAGCAGGACCTCCGCCCGCGTGGTGGGGATCGCGGTGACCGAGACGGCCAGCACCAGCCAGGGGTTGATCAACAGCAGGGTGACCAGGAAACCGGTCAGGGTCAGCAGACTCCTTCCGATGCCGGTGGCGCTGTTCAGCAGGTGCACGGGGCCGGTGCTGCCCGCCTGCTGCGCCAGGCTGATCCGATTGTGGAAGTCCGGGTTCTCCAGGGTCGCCAGCCCCCGCAACCGGTCGTTCATCGCGGTGTAGAGCCGGTCGACCGCGACCGTCCGCACCCGCCTCCCCACCTCGGCCTCGGTGTACTGGGACAGCCGTGGCACGACCACGGCGCAGACCCCCGCGAGAGCGAGCGCCACGGCGGCCCAGACCAGGGCCGTTCCGGAGACGCCGCCGACCAGGCCGTCCAACGTCAGCCGGGTGAGCCAGGCGACCACCACCGGCGCGAGCCCCGCGGCGGCCGAGAGCAGCACCAACACGCCCAGCACCCCCGGAGCGGCCGCCAGCGTCAGCCGCGCCGCCATGAGGGTGTGGCCGAACGCCGCTCTGGGGGTGAGCCCGGCCGTCGCTCCGGCCTGCCTCACATCTCCGCCGGTACGGCCACGGCACCTCGCCCGGTGTGGGTCACCGCGCCGTCCGCGCCGAGACGGCACATGGCGGGGTAGGCGGAGGTCTTGAAGGCGGCGGCCAGCGGCCCGCGATCCCGTTCGATGACGACCATGACGTTCTCCCGGAGCTGCGACACCATGTCGGCGGCGACCTCGTCCGTCGGCGTCACGATCACGGCCAGCGCCTGCCGACGGCCCTCGGGCAGCGCCCGCGCCGCCGCGGCGAACCTGGGAAGCCACTCGTGGCACGCGTCGCAGGTCGGGGAGAAGAACCCCACCAGCCCACCGGCCAGCTGTGCCCCGGTGACCGCCTCGGCGTCCACGGTGCGGGCGGTGAAGGGACCGGGGCGGGTCCCGGGACCGGTGATCGGCTCGATCATGGACTTCGGATGGGTCAGGCCGTCGAGACGTTCTGTGTGGTCCCGTAGCCGGCGGATCACGCCCAGCGTGAGGACGAGATTCAAGACGGTGACGACGACACAGAGAATCACGGCTGCGGCAACAAACATGTCCACTGCTTTCTTCACTTCGATTTGTTCGGGTGGTACGGAGACGGGGCGAACAGGGCGACCAGATCGTCCAGGCGGATCACCAGGGACGCGACGGTGAGGGCGGCGATCACCGTGACCACGGCGAGGGCCGGCTCCGTCGGCCCGGCGGGGGAGAGCAGGGCCGTCAGCAGGCCGGCCACCGCCACCACGATCAGGATGAGGTTGCGCGCCAGGTGCACCGGTCCCAGCGGTGTGCCTCCGGCCCCGAAACAGCGGCACGGGGCGCGTTCACCCCGGCGCAGCGCCGCGGCGATCGCGATCGTGAACCCGGTGGTCGTCACGGTGGCGAGGGCGAATCCCACCGCGGCGGTTGCGGGAAGGAGGGTCAGGACGACGACGGCCGGTTCGGCGACGAACACTCCGAGGGCGACCGGCCGCCGCCACCTGCCCACGCGGGGAGGCAACAGCAGGCCGGTCGATCTCGTGAATTCGGCAAACGCCTTACCGGGCCGTTTGCTGATCGCCGCTACGGCGAAAGTGCTCGCCACGAGCACCTGGCAGCCCAGGGTGACGAGTGCCATTGGTCGTTTAGGCGGGGACTAGGAGCAGACGCTGCACGTGATACGGCGGGCGCTGTCCTCGCAGAGGCACAGCTTGGTCAGGCCACCTCCGCAGGGAATCTCGTAGAGACACGGCCCCGTGTAGGGGTAGGAGCCACAGGGGCAGCTCGCGGCCGCGCTCGACGCGGGCACGAACCGGCTCAGCAGCCGGTCCCCCAGAACTCCCAATTTGTTAAGCATGTCGCAGACCCTTCCTCCGGCCGCCGGTTCCGCGCGTGAGAGATTAATATGCGGCCGGAGTGGTCTCCGGGGCGGCACGTTGTTCACGCTAACCGCCGCTTATCGGCAAAACAATAGATCCTTGCCGAGGAATGGCAATTGCAATTCCGGGAGGCCGGTTATTCATTGATTTGGAAGGATTTGGTTTCGAATTCCCGACTCTCCTGTCGGGTAACCTGGGCGGACGTGAGCCCCGGGGCCGCCGGGGGCCCGCAGGAGGCCTTCGTCCGGTCTGGCCGGGGGTCGTGAGCTGCGAATATTCGCTCGCCTCCCGGGGCGTCCCGCGTGGCGAGCACGGCCTTTCTGTGTCATGACGGGCTCCCGCCCTCCCCGGGGTGCGACCCGCCTGTTCGAACCGGTCGCGTTTTTCCAGCTTTTCGGCCCGCCGGTTCGGGCTGTTCCGCCCTTTTGGGGTATCACTTCCTGCTGTTTTCTCTGCCCGTTTGACGGATGGGCGGAGTGTCACCGGCCGTGCCATTTCTGTGACGTTTCCGTGAATGGCTTGGAAAGCATTTCCGTATGGAAACCATTACTTTATGTGAGCGCATTGTCCGATGAATGGGCGGGTCGGTCAAGCATTTGTGCAATGTGAAATGGTTCACAGATTGACTGCTTTGGGAGGGGGTAACGCGGTGCCGGTTTCCGGGACGGCGGGGCTGACAGGGCGCCGAACAGCCCCGCACGGCGTGCCGGGGGTGGTCCTGAACCACCGGACTATCGGAGTACCCGCTCCAGCGGAACCGCCTCCAGGCCGTGGGCCTCGGCCACCGGCTGGTTGGTCAGGTGCCCCGCGTGTGTGTTGAGGCCGGGAGCCAGCACGGGGTCCTCGCGCAGCGCCTGGCGCCAGCCGAGGTCGGCGATGGCCAGGACGTAGGGCAGGGTCACGTTGGTCAGCGCGTAGGTCGAGGTGTGCGGGACGGCGCCCGGCATGTTGGCCACGCAGTAGAAGATCGAGTCGTGCACCCGGTAGGTCGGGTCGGCGTGGGTCGTCGGCCGGGAGTCCTCGAAGCAGCCGCCCTGGTCGATGGCGATGTCCACCAGGACCGAGCCCGGCCTCATCCGTGAGACCAGTTCGTTGCTGACCAGTTTCGGGGCCTTGGCGCCCGGCACCAGCACCGCGCCGATGACCAGGTCGGCGTTGAGGACCGCGCGCTCGACCTCGAAGCTGTTGGAGGCGACCGTCTGGCAGTGGCCCTGGTAGATGACGTCGGCCTGGCGGAGCCTGTCGATGTTCTTGTCCAGCAGGACCACCTCGGCCTGCATGCCGAGCGCGATCACCGCAGCGTTCATGCCGGAGACCCCGGCACCGATCACGACCACGCTCGCGGCGTGCACACCGGAGACGCCGCCCATCAGCACCCCGCGGCCGCCCTCGGGCCGCATCAGGTGGTAGGCCCCGACCTGGGGGGCGAGACGCCCGGCGACCTCGGACATCGGGGCGAGCAGCGGCAGGGAGCCGTTGGCGTTCTGCACGGTCTCGTAGGCGATGCCGGTGACCCCGGACTCCAGCATGGCCCGGGTGCAGGCCTCGGAGGCGGCCAGGTGCAGGTAGGTGAAGAGCACCTGCCCCTTGCTCATCCGGTGGTACTCCTCGGCGACGGGCTCCTTGACCTTCAGGACGAGGTCCCCCTCGGCCCACACGTCGTCGGCCGAGTCGATGATGACGGCGCCGACGCTCTGGAAGTCGGAGTCGGGAATCGACGACCCCGCTCCGGCGTCCTTCTCGATGAACACCTGATGACCATGCCGGACCAGCTCCTGGGCGCCGGCTGGGGTCAGGGCCACACGGTACTCGTGGTTCTTGACCTCGCGGGGAACAGCGATCTTCACGGCTCCTCCAGATTCGTGCACCTATGTCACCTTCACTCTGCGTTCCCGAGAAAGAGGGCACTACGCGCAAGGTGCAATGAATCGCTCATCGTTGATAACACGCTGTCAAACTGCGGAAGTCGTCATCTTTCTGGATGCCCGATTGACCGTCCGATTACCGGGGATTTTGAGTGATCGGTAGGCTCGTTCGCGAGGGACGCGACGATACGGGGACGAAGACGATGGAGATGCGCACCGGTCCTGGCGGCACGGACGACCCGCCGGTGCCGCAGGGGCCTCCACCCGCCCGTCACGGCCATCACCAGGGCCGTCACCAGGGCGTCCGGCCTGACCCGACGGGACCGGGGCGCGGGAGCGGGGACAGGTCCGGCCCGCCGGGCGGCCGAGGCCGTCCCACGCCCCCCGGAGGGCCCCGCGACCCACGGGACCCCCGCGACCCCCGAGCGGCCGGATACGCCCCGCAGCCGCCCCGCGCCACCAGGATCACCACGATCGCCCTGGTCGTCGCCCTGGTCATCGTCGTGCTGACCGCGGGCGTGCTCGGTACCCTCGCGGTGCTGATGACCCGCAACCCCGACCTGCCGCTGGGCGCGACGCCGCCCCGGCGGCTGGCCGTACCCATCCACTTCGCGCCGGTGACGGGCGCCCAGCAGGGGCCGTGCACCGACCCCGACGCCAGGCCCGACGACCTCGGGCAGGTCTGCTACACACTGGCCGCCGGGGTCAGCGTGGACGCGGTGCGCAGGATCGAGGCGGTCCAGGACCGGGGCGGCTCCTACTCGGTGAAGATCGTGTTCGCGCCCACCTTCCGCGACCAGATCAACGACCTGACCCAGGAGACGGTCACGCAGCAGATGGCGATCGTCGTCGGGGAACGGGTGGTCGCGGCCCCCAGGGTCGCCCAGGTGATCACCGAGGACAGTCTGAGCATCGCGGGCTCCTTCACCAAGGAACAGGCCGACGCCATGGTCGCCCGGCTGCTCGGTGCCGCGAACGCGCAGCCCTCGGCGACCCCGGGAACCACGACGCCTCCCACGACGGCGCCCATCACCCCACCGGCCACGAACGCGCCCACCGGTCAGGCACCACAGACCCCGGCCGCCACCACGGGAACCACCACCGGGCCCACGACGGGGCCCACGACGGGAGCCGCCGCGCCCGCCGCCGGGGCGCGGGGGACCGATCCCCGCTATCCGGACTGCGCGAGCGTGGCCAGGGCGGGACGCGGCCCCTACTTCAAGGAGACCCACAAGGAGTACCACTGGTACCCCGACAAGGACGGCGACGGCGTGGCCTGTGAGGAGGGATACCTCCAGGCCCGCTAGAGCAATCCCTGGACGGCCTCTATCGCGAAGTAGAGGGCGAAGACCAGGGTGACCGCCCACAGCAGCCACGGAATCCGCCCGGCCCGCCCGACGGCCGCCTGGACGACCGTGTAGGAGATCACCCCGGCGCCCACGCCGTTGGTGATGCTGTAGGTGAAGGGCATCAGCGCGATCGTCAGGAACGCCGGTACGGCCAGCGTCAGGTCCTCCCAGGGGATGTTCCTGGCCTGGGTCATCATCAGCGCGCCGACGAGCACCAGCGCCGGGGCCGCCGCCGCGGCGGGCACGACGGAGGCGATCGGGGTGAAGAACAGGCTCAGCGTGAACAGGGCGCCGGTCACCAGCGCCGCCAGGCCGGTCTTCGCGCCCTCGCCGACCCCGGCCGCCGACTCGACGAACACCGTGTTGGCCGAGGCGCTGGACAGGCCGCCGACGGCCCCGGCCACGCCGTCCACGGTCAGGATCGCGCCGAGGCGGGGCACCCGGCCCTGCTCGTCGACCAGTCCCGCCTCGTCGCTCACCCCGATGATCGTGCCCATCGCGTCGAAGAACCCGGACAGGACCAGAGTGAACAGCACGACCGTCGCGGTCACCGGCCCCGCCTGGGAGAAGCCACCGAAGAGGTCGAACTGCCCGACCAGTCCGAAGTCCGGCGCCGCGACCACGCCCTCGGGCACCCGGGGCACCACGACGCCCCAGCTCGCCGGGTCGATCCTGGCGACGGAGTTGACGACGATCGCCAGCACGGCGGTGATCGCGATGCCGATCAGGATGGCGCCCCTGGTCCTGCGCACGTAGAGCACGATCATCAGCAGCAGGCCGAAGCAGAAGACCGTGACCGGCCAGCCCGTCAGGTGTCCCGTCCTGCCCAGCTGCACCGGCGTTCCCGTGCCGCGTGCCACGAACCCGGCATCGACCAGCCCGATCAGCGCGATGAACATTCCGATGCCCACGCTGATCGCGTGCTTCAGGGCCAGCGGGATGGAGTTCATGATGAGCCTGCGCAACCCGGAGACCGCGAGGAGCACGATGACCAGGCCCTCCAGTACGACCAGACCCATCGCCTGGGCCCAGGTCATGTGCGGGGCGGCCTGGTAGGCGACGACGGCGTTCAGCCCGAGCCCGGCCGCCAGGCCGAAGGGGGCGTTGCCGACCACTCCCATCAGCAGCGTGCTCACCGCCGCCGCGAGGACCGTCGAGGTGGTCAGCTGCGTGATCGTCAGCTTCGCGCCGGTGACGTCCGTCGCCCCGCCCAGGATGATCGGGTTGAGCAGGATGATGTAGGCCATGGCCATGAAGGTGGTGATCCCACTCCTGACCTCGCGGCCGACCGTCGAACCACGCGCCGACAGTTCGAAGAACCGGTCCATGAGCCTCCCATCGCCCTGAAGGACGATCGGGTTCCTACCCCCGCGGTTCCGGCGCGATGTCAGGGGCTACGGCCTGGACCGTTCCATTCCATCGTGGAGCGGTACGGTCCGGGCGGGAAGCGGGGATGGGAGGAAGGTGACGTGCGGAGATGATTCGCCCTGTGCAGGGGGGTTCGGGTGGGTTAGGATCGGCGCACCGATTCCAGGCTCTGGAGCGTTCCTTCGCCGCGCGACATCCGACGGGGCCTCGGCCGGGCGTTCCCCTTCCGGGAACCGGAACGGCCCGCCGCCGTATCCGCCGGATCGCGATGCTCACCGGTCGGGATCTCTCCACGGTGACGGGCCGTGCCGGTCTGGTACCGGCTTTACAGGCGGGCTGACCCGCTGCTAGTCGGGATAGCTCCAGCTCGTCTTGTTCTCCTGGTTGAGCTGCAAAGAATACTGACTGGTGCTCTGCGAGGGGGAAGACGAATCAGCACTTGCAGTCGTAGCATTGCTCATGGCTGCAAATGTGGCCGTAAATAGGACGGCGAGGGCAGACAAAGCGAGGCGTCGGCGCACGGGGGAGGCTCCTGTCGTGGGTTCTGCTGCTCGAACGATATCTTTCAAGGGGTAACGTGGCTGGTCAAGACTTGGTGGGGCAACGCATCAAGACCGTCCGACGTCAACGTGGTCTTTCCCAGGCGCAACTCGCCCATCCGGAACTATCCGACAGTTATGTGTCGCTGATCGAGAGCGGCAAGCGTACGCCCACTCCGGCGGTCCTTGAGCTGCTGGCCGAGAAGCTCGACTGCTCCCTCACCTACCTGATCAACGGCGTGACCGCCGAGCAGATGCAGGAGATCGAGCTGGGCCTCGGCTACGCCCGGCTGGCCATGGAGAACGGCGAGGTCGGCGAGGCGCGCACGCGTTACGCCGAGCTTCTCGCCGACAGCGGCCTGGCGGGCCTGCCCCAGCACAGACAGGACGCCGAGTACGGCCTGGCCCTGGCCACGGAGGCCTGCGGCGACCTCGACGGCGCGATCGCCCTGCTCAACGGCCTGCGCGAGAACGACCCCGCCACGATGAGCCCCGAACGCCACATCGCCGTGGCCGTCGCCCTGTCGCGCTGCTACCGCGAGCAGGGAGACCTGGCCCAGGCGGTGAACGTCGTCGAGGAGATCCTCGGCGGCGCGGTCAGGCCCGCCTGGACCGACGGCCTGATGAGACTGGGCGGCCAGCTGCTGGCCGCCTACGTCGAGCGGGGCGACCTGCTGCGGGCCAGGCAGTTCTCCGCCGAGGTGCTCGCCGCGGCCGAGGTCCTCGGCACCCCGCAGGCGCTCACCCTGGCGCACTGGGGCGCGGCCATCGTCGCGGTCGAGAGCGGGCGCGGCGACGAGGCCGTCACCCACGTCGAGCGCGCCCTGGCCATCCAGTCCGAGTACGGCGACCCCCGCAGACTGGCCCGTCTCCGCAACGACTACGCCCAGGTCATGCTGACCGTACGGCCCATGCAGGCGGGCGCCTGGCGTGAGCTGCTGGCCAAGGTCGAGAAGGAGCTCTCGGAGAGCTCGGCCAACCCCATGGACAAGATGCGCTGCGCGATGAACCTCGCCCGCGCCGAGCTGCTGCTCGCCAACCCCCAGCGGGCCGGAGAGCACATCAAGGCCGTCTGCGACATGCTCGACGGGATGCCCAGGCCGCTGCAGATGGAGGCACGCCTGCTGCACGGCCAGACCTCCGCCGAGCTGGACGGTCAGCAGCGGGCCCTGCACGAGCTGCAGGCCGCGGCCGAGGCGCTCGACAAGCTGCCCGCGACCCGCTACACCGCCCACGCCTGGCTGACGGCGGCGCGGGTCCTGGAGCGCATCGACGAGCCCGTCCGCAGCGTGGACGCCTACAAGAGGGCGCTGGCCTGCGTGGGGCTGTAGGAACCGCTCCGTTCCGCCGGGCTCACGGGTTCGGCGGAGCGGAATGGAAAAGGTGACATCCGAAAGGCCATGCCCGGGGATTGCCGGGCATGGCCTCGGACGTTTTACGGACGGCCGCAGAGGCGGGTCGCCGGCGCGTGCAGACACGGAGGTAGGGACCGCATGAGGGCGTCGGTAGCCTTGGGGGTGCCATGAAGACTTCCCCTGCCGCGGCAGCCCTCACGCTCCTGGCCGCTCTCCTCCTCGGTACGGCTCTCGCCTCACCCGCCCTGGCGCACGACTCGCTGAAGAGCAGCGACCCCGCCAAGGGCGCCACGGTGGACGGCCTGGACCGGGTGAAGCTGACCTTCACCTCCAAGGTCAACTTCCCGATCGTCGTGGTGCACGCCAAGGAAGGCGCCGCCTACCAGGAGGGCAAGCCCGTCATCGACGGGCCGGTCGTCACCCAGCGGCTCAAGCCGGGCCTGCCGCCCGGGGAGTACGTCATCGCCTACCAGGTGGTCTCCTCGGACGGGCACCCGATCGACGGGGAGATCCCCTTCACGCTGAGCGGCTCCGGTGATCCGTCTCCCTCGCGGAGCGCCCCGGCCGCCGACCCCGGCACCGAGCCGAGTGCCGCGCCGGCCGCCGAGGCCGCTCCCTCGTCACAGGAGGCCGCCCCCGTCGCCCAGGCGGCGCAGGAACCTTCGAGGGGCATCCCCGGCTGGGTGTGGATCGTCGTCGGCGGTCTCGTCGGAATCGGCATCGGGCTGATGTTCAGCCTGCGCGGGAAGAGGCGGTCATGAGCAGGCGGGAGCGGGCCGTGCCCGCCGTGGAGGAGACGGCGGACAACGGGAAGGTCGTCAGGATCGCCCTCGCGAGCGCGGCTGTCGCCGTCGTCGCACTGGTGATCGCCATGATCGCCGGAGGCGCCGCGACCCCGCGCGTCATCCCCGGTCTGCCGGACGAGGGCGCGTTCACCCGCTGGGGCCTGCCGCTGTCGAAGATGCTGATGGACGTGTCGGGGGTGCTCACCGTCGGCGTGCTGCTGGCCGCGACGGTCTTCCTGCCCAGCGACAAGGGACTGCTCGGCAAGCCGGCCCTCGCCTACGTCAAGGGCGCCTCGTGGCTCGCGCTCGCCTGGGCGGCCTCGGCCGCCGCGACGATGATCTTCAGCCTGTCCGAGGCGCTCAGGGTCCCCGTCGCCGACGTGCTCGGCGGCGACGAGCTGACCAGCTACGCCAGCCAGATCTCCCAGGGCATCGCGCTCACCCTCGTGGTGCTGTTCTCGATAGCGATCGCGCTGTTCGCCCGGGGGACGATCACCGTGGGGGCCTGCGGAGGGCTGCTGGTGCTGGCCATGGCCACGCTGCTGCCCCCGGCGCTGACCGGGCACTCCTCCTCGGCCCCCAACCATGACCTCGCGACCACCGGGGTGGCCGCGCACCTGCTCGCCCTGGCCCTGTGGGTCGGCGGCCTGGCGGTGCTGTGCTTGCACGCGCTGCGGCGGCAGCCGCTCCTGGAGACCGCGGCCACGCGCTTCTCCACGCTGGCACTGTGGTGCTTCGTCGCCGTCGGCCTGTCCGGCCTGTTCAGCACGGTGGCCAGGCTCACCTCGGTCGAGGAGCTGTTCACCTCCGCCTACGGCCTGATGCTGCTGGCCAAGACCGCGGCGTTCGCGGTGCTCGGCGTGTTCGGCTGGTGGCACAGGAAGCACACGCTGCCGCAGCTCTCCGCGGGGACGCCCAGGGTGTTCGCCCGGTTCGCCTCCGTCGAACTGCTCATCATGTTCGCGACCGTCGGCGTGGCCGTCGTGCTCGCCCGCACCGCCCCGCCCGAGGAGGTCCTGCGGACCGACCCGGTCGTCGACCTGCTCGGCTACCCCCTGCCGCCGGAGATCTCGGTGGCGAACCTGGCGTCGCTGTGGTGGTTCGACCTGTTCACCGGCACCATGATCGCCCTGCTCGGCGGCTTCTACCTGGCCGGGGTCGTACGGCTGTCCAGGCGCGGCGACCACTGGCCCGCGGGCCGTACGGCCGCCTGGTTCGTCGGCCTGCTGATCCTGGTCCTGGCCACCCAGACCGGGGTCGCCCGCTACGCCAAGGTGCTGTTCAGCGCGCACATGGCCGAGCACATGACGCTGGCCATGCTGGTGCCGATCTTCCTCGTCCTCGGGGCTCCCGTCACGCTGGCGCTGCGGGCCCTCAAGCCCGCCGCCCGCAGGGGCGACCGGGGTCCCCGCGAGTGGCTGACCACGATCCTGCACAGTAGGTTCGTCCGGTTCGTCACCCATCCGGCGATCGCCACCGCGATCTTCGTGGTCTCGACCTACGCGCTGTACTTCACCCCGCTGTTCACCGCCGCGATGGAGGAGCACCTCGGCCACATGGCCATGACGGCGCACTTCCTGCTGAGCGGCTGCCTGTTCTTCTGGGTGATCATCGGGGTCGATCCCTCACCCCACACGCTGCCCCACGTGGCCCGGCTGATCGTCCTGTTCGTCACGATGCCGTTCCACGCGTTCTTCGGTATCGCGCTGATGAGCATGGGGACGGTCATCGCCGCCGAGTGGTACGACCAGCTCGGCCGTACGTGGGGCGCCTCCTCGGTGGCCGACCAGCAGACCGGCGGCGCCATCGCCTGGGGCTTCGGGGAGATCCCGACGCTGATCGTGCTGATCGCGCTGGCCTTCCAGTGGTGGCGCGACGACGACCGCAAGGCCCGCAGAGCCGACCGCAGGGCCGACGCGGCCGCGGCCCGCACCGGGGGTACCGGCGACGCGCAGCTCGACGCCTACAACGACTATCTGGCCAAGCTCAACCAGCGCGACAGCTCCCAGTGAACCGCGGCCGTCTCCACGGCCCGCTCCGCGATATGCCTCACGGCGGCCGAGTCCGGTCGCCCGGACGTCAGGTGATCCTGTCCACCAAGGCCATTGGCGGCTCCGGCAAGTAACCTGGAGAAAACGGGGATCAGCACCACCGCGACGGCACACCGATCGCCACGCGCCGTACCCGGACACATACGGGGGTCCACGTGTCCGGACAGGGAGGCCGGTGACCGCCGTACGCGGCGGAAGGGGTGAGCAGTGGCCAAGGAACTGAGCATGCACGCGGACCGAACCCTTGCCCGGGCCCTTGAGGAACACCTGACCGGGTGGGCGCGCGACAACGACGTCACCGTCGAGATCTGGGCGCTGCCCGCCCGCGACGTGCCGGCCGAGGTCACCGGCGCCCTCCTGGCCACCCTTGAGGAGGCGTTGTCCAACGTCCTGCGGCACAGCGGGGCCGACGTCGTCTCCGTCGCGGTGACCCTGGGACAGTCGGGCCTGCGCATGACGGTCAGCGACAACGGGGCCGGAGTGTACGGCTCCGCCGTAGGCAGGGGGGTCGCCGCCATGCGCGGGCACTTCGCCGGCGTCGGCGGGACGCTCAGCGTCAAGGGCGTCCCGGGCGGGGGAACCACCGTCACCGGGACCGTTCCCATCGGACGCCTGGGACGCTGAGCGGGCCGCCCGGGAGACGCCGGGCGCGGCCGTCAGGGAAGCGTGAGGATCTCGTGGCCGCTCTCGGTGACCAGGATGGTGTGCTCGAACTGGGCGGTCCGCTTACGGTCCCGGGTCACCGCGGTCCACCCGTCGGGCCAGATCTCGTAGTCGATCGTGCCGAGCGTCAGCATGGGCTCGATGGTGAACGTCATGCCGGGTTCGAGGGTGACCGCCAGCGACGGGTCGTCGTAGTGCGGGACGATCAGCCCGGAGTGGAAGGTCGTGCCGATGCCGTGCCCGGTGAAGTCGCGCACCACGCCGTAGCCGAACCGCTTGGCGTAGGCCTCGATCACACGGCCCGCCACGTTGAGCTGGCGTCCGGGGGCGACGGCCTTGATGGCCCGGTTGGTCGCCTCGCGGGTGCGCTCGACCAGCAGCCGGGACTCCTCGTCGACCTCGCCGACCAGGAAGGTCGCGTCGGTGTCGCCGTGCACGCCGCCGATGAACGCGGTGATGTCGACGTTGACGATGTCGCCGTCGCGCAGCACGGTGTCGTCGGGGATGCCGTGGCAGATCACCTCGTTGATCGAGGTGCACAGCGACTTGGGGTAGCCGCGGTAGCCGAGAGTGCTGGGGTAGGCGCCGTGGTCGCAGAGGAACTCGTGGCCGATCCGGTCGAGCTCGTCGGTCGTGACGCCGGGCGCCACGTGCCTGCCGACCTCTTCGAGCGCCTGGGCGGCCAGCTTGCCCGCGACCCGCATCCGCTCGATGATCTCGGGGGTCTTGACATCGGGCTCCCCGGTCTTGGGGGATTTCTTCCCTACGTACTCCGGCCGTTCGATGTGGGCGGGAACCTTTCGGGTGGGCGAGATCCGCCCGGGCTGGAGCAGTGTCGTCATGGTCCCCCAGTCTAGTTGCGGTTCTCACTGGGCAGGATTGATCGTATGAGCGATCGATGGTGGTTCTGTCTCACGCACATGGCGGTCGAGCCCGACGAGGGCTGCCCGAACAAGGACCGCATGGGTCCCTACGAGACCCGGGAGGCCGCGGCCAACGCCCTGAAGACCGCGGCCGAGCGCAACGAGTCCTGGCGCGCGCAGGACAAGGCCTGGGACGACGACTGAGCGGACGCTACCGCTCCTCGACGACGGCGTAGGCGCGGACCGGGAAGGTGCCCAGGCCCACGACCATCGGGGGAGCGGCGTGGAGGCGGAACCCGGTGTCGGGAAGCGCGGACAGGCCGGTCATGTGCTCGACGATCGGGACGCCCGCGCCGAGCAGAAGCGTGTGAGCCGGGCGCTCGCCCCTCGGCGGGGTGTCGTCGATGTTCAGCGAGTCGATCCCGACGAGGGCCGCCCCCTGCTCCTGCAGCCACCGCGCCGCCTCCGGTTCGAGGTAGGGGTGGCCGTGGAAGTAGGCCTCGGTGCCGAAGTGCCGGTCCCAGCCGGTGTGGACGAGCACGGCCCTGCCGCGCACCTCAAGACCGGTGAACCGGTCGGCTCCGACGGACCGTTCCCCCTCGGCCCTGACGACCAGTCCGGGAAGGTCGGCGACCGCCTCCAGCGGCACCCCCGACAGGTCGGGGCCGTCCGGGTAACGGTGGTAGGGGGTGTCGAGGTAGGTGCCGGTGTTGGCGGCCAGCTCGACGGTGCCGATGTGGAACTCGGTGCCCGGGGCGTAGACCTCGCGTGAGGCCTCCCTGCTCAGGTGCACACCGAGCCGGGGTCCGGGGACGCCCGGGTAGGTGAGCATGCCGTCGGTGATGCGGTGGCTCAGCTCGATCAGCCGTGTCATGGGAGACCCATCGTCTTTCTGTCGTTCCGGGCGTTTCTGAGCACGGCGGTCAGCCCGATCGCGGCCCAGACGACGTTGAGGATCGCCGAGGGCCACGCGGAGTGCCAGGCCGCGTTGACCATCAGGGCGGCCGATCCGGCGAGGTTGATCACCTGGTACGGCAGGCCGTCCCCGGCCATCCGGGACGAGGACACCATGGCGTAGCCGTACAGCATGACGGCGGCGCCGGACCAGCCGAGGACGTCGACGAGGAGGGGCACAGGATCACGCCCCGGTGGGGAGGGTGCTCATGCCTCCATGGTCCCGGCCTCCCTTGTTGAAGCGCAAATAAAGTCTTCTAAACAGGAGCGTAAGCTGAGCTGCATGGAAATCGATCCGCGGCGGCTGCTGGTGCTCCACGAGGTGGCGGTCCGCGGCGGCGTCATGCGGGCGGCCGAGGCACTGCACCTGACCGCCTCCGCGGTCTCCCAGCAACTCGCCCAGCTCGAACGGGAGGTCGGTCTCGCGCTCATCGACCGTTCGCAGCGCCGGGTCGCCCTCACCCCCGCGGGCCGGGTGCTGGCCGGATACGCCGGGCGGATCGAGGAGGAGCTCAGCGAGGCCAGGCGGGAGCTGACCCGCTTCACCGAACTGCTGGCCGGTCCCGTCTCGATCGCCGCCTTCCCCACGGTCATCCGGCACCTGGTGCTGCCCGCCCTGGTCACCCTCGCCGAGCGCCACCCCCAGGTCGCCCCCCGCGTCCACGAGCTGTACGGCGCGCCCGCCCTGCGGGAGCTCAGGCTCGGCGGGATCGACCTGGCCATCACCGAGCAGGACGCCGACGAGCCCGTCCCCACGCACTCCGCGCTCGTCTCGCACCCGCTCTACGTGGACGAGTACCGCATCGTGGCGCCTCCCGGCTGGGCGGAGATCCCCCGTGCCGTCACGGACCTGGGCGGGATGCCGTGGATCGCCGGACCGGCCGACCAGGCCTGCGGGCAGGCGCTCGAACGGCTGGCGGCCCTGCACGGGTTCACCCCGCGCAGGGCGCACGTCATCGAGGAGTTCCCGCCCACCCTCTCCATGGTCGCGGCGGGGCACGGGGTGGCGATCGTCCCCTCGCTGGCCCTGCTGGAGGTCCCCGCGGGGGAGGTCGTGGTGACCGGCATCTCCAACGTGGGAGCCCGCAGTCTCAGCGTCGTGACCCGGATCAGCCGTGCCCGCTCGGGAGAGCCGGGACCGGTGCAGGCGGTGGTCATCGCCGCGCTCAGGGAGGCGGCGCAGGCTCTCGGCGCCCGGGTCGGCAAGCGCTACGGGACGCCGCGACGACGGCGCTTCACCTGGGGCACGGACGGTGGACAGGCAGGGGCGGTCAGTAGGAGGGGACCCGGGGGCCGCTGACCCGTTCGAGCAGCCTGGCCAGCCTGTCGCGCAGGCCGGGCCGTCTCCCGGTCTCACCCGCGGCCAGGCTGATGAGGTGCTGGGCGCCGTCGAAGGAGAGCGGTGCCCGCTCGGTGACGGCCAGCGCGTCGTGGGCGAGGCCCTCAAGTTCGGGGTCGCCGCCGTCGAGCGCCAGGACGGTCGCCCCGACACGCCGGGCGTCGCTGACCCGTTCGAGCAGGGGCGCCGGGGCCCGCTCCTCGGCCACGACGAACAGCGTCTCGCCCCGCCTCGCCCGCTCGATCCGGTCGAGCCCCACACGCAGGTGCTCGGGGGCGTCGGGGGCGGGGGCCCAGCGCACCAGGGTCGGAGCGAGCTGGGGAAGCCCGGCGAGCCTGGCCTCGTCACCCAGGTGCGCGGCCAGGTGCCAGGGCTCCTCGCCGGGCGTGCCGACGACCAGCAGTCCGCCGGGTGAGCGCGTCGCGCGCAGCGTGAGACCGAACTCGCGGGTGCGCTCGACCCAGCCGGAGGAGGAAAGGATCTCACGTAGGATTTCCGCTGACCGAGAGTCCATCCCTCCATGGTGCCCCCCGTCGCCCCGGTACGGCCCGAGGAACACGACCCTGGCATGATCTGGACAGACAACGCCGGGCAGGGCTGCCGTGAGGGCAGACAGTGAGCGGGGAGCGACCAGTGAGCACCGATCTTCCAGACGTGAGCGGCATCTCCATCGGAATCCTTGGCGGCACCGGTGACCAGGGCAAGGGACTGGCCAGGCGGTTCGCCCTGGCGGGCAATCCGGTGCTGATCGGCTCGCGCAGCGCCGAACGCGCCCAGGAGGCCGCGGCGGGTCTCGGCGGCCAGGTGAGCGGCGCGGACAACGCGACCGTGGCGGCCCAGGCCGACGTGGTGATCGTGGCCATCCCCTGGGACGGCCACCGTTCCACCCTTGAGTCCCTGCGCGCCGAGCTGGCGGGGAAGATCGTCGTCGACTGCGTCAACCCGCTCGGCTTCGACAAGCAGGGGGCCTACGCGCTGCCCGTGGAGGAGGGCAGCGCCGCCCAGCAGGCCGCCGCCGTGCTCCCCGACAGCCGGGTCGTCGCCGCCTTCCACCACGTCTCCGCCGTCCTGCTGCTCGACCCGGAGGTCGAGGAGATCGACCTGGACGTGCTCGTCCTGGGTGACGACCGCGAGGCGACCGACACCGTGCAGGCGCTGGCCTCCCGGATCAACGGTGTGCGCGGCGTGTACGGCGGCCGCCTGCGCAACGCGCACCAGATCGAGGCGCTGACCGCCAACCTCATCTCGATCAACCGCCGCTACAAGGCCCACGCCGGGTTGCGCGTCACCGACGTCTGAGTCTCGTCACCGGCCGGGTCCTGTCGCCCGGGGGCGCCCCCGGGCGACCGCGGCAGGCGTGGAGATCCACGGACAGGCTTCAGATCCAGCCGACGTCCTGGGCGATCCTGATGGCCTCGACCTTGTTCCTGGCGCCGGTCTTGGCGATCGCCCCGGTCAGATAGTTGCGGACCGTCCCCGCCGACAGGTGCAGCCTCGCGGCGATCTCCTCGGCGGGGGCGCCGAGCGCGGCCTCCCTCAGCACGGTCGTCTCCCGCGGGGTCAGCGGGCTGGCGCCGTAGGCGAGGGCGGTGGCGACCAGTTCGGGGTCGAGTACCCGCAGGCCCTGGGCGGTCCGGCGGATCGCGTCCGCCAGCCGGTCGCCGGGGGCGTCCTTGACCAGGAACGCCTCGATGCCCTCGGCCAGCGCCCTGCGCACCTGCCCCGGCTGACCCATCGCGGTGAGGACGAGCACCCGGCAGCCGGGCAGCCGTTCCCGCAACTCGACGGAGGCGGTGATGCCGTCGACGACGGGAAGCTCGATGTCCAGCACCGCGACGTCAGGACGGGTCCGCAGCGCGGCGGGCACGATCTCGTCGCCCCCGGTGACCTCGGCGACCACCTCGATGTCCGGTTCGAGCCGCAGCAGCGCGACCAGCGCCGCCCTGATCATGTGCATGTCCTCGGCCAGCAGCACCCTGATCACGCGGGCACCTCCATCGCGAGCCGGAACCCGCCGCCCTCGGTCCGGCCTGCGCTGACCGAGCCGCCGAGTCCCTCCGCCCGCTCCCGCAGGCCGGTCAGCCCGTTGCCGCGCCCGGCCCCTCTGCGGGCGCGGTCGTTGACCAGTTCAAGGCGCACCGCGCCCTCGTCCGCCGAGGTGCTGATCGAACAGGTCGTGGCCTGGCTGTGCCGTACGACGTTGGTGACCCCCTCGCGCACGGCCCAGGCGAGGGCCTCGTCCACCGGGCGGGGGACCGCCAGTTCGGCCAGGTCGGTCCGGCAGCTCACGCCGGAGGCCTCAAGCAGCGCGACCGCCCGGTGGACCTCCTGCGCCAGTGACATCTCCCGGTATCCCCTGGCCACCTGCCGCACCTCCTGCGCGGCGTCCCTGGCCACGGCCGCCAGCTCGGCCAGCTCCGTCTTGGCCGCCCCGGGGTCGGCGTCCACGAGCCGGTGGGCGAGGTCGCCCTTGAGGGCGATGGCGGTCAGGCTGCTGCCCAGGCCGTCGTGCAGGTCACGGGAGATCCGCAGCCGTTCCCGCAGCACCGCGGCCTCGGCCAGCTCCGTCCTGGCCTTGGCGAGCTGCTCGCTGACGACGGCCAGCCGCACCGCCCCGTAGGTCACCCCGCTCGTCACGACGACGGTGACCAGGTTGTACAGGGCGAGCGGCACGCTGCCGCCGGAGACGACGAACCCCATCCCCAGGTCGATCACCCCGATCACGGCCATCACGGGGATCGCCGCTCCGAGCCGCAGCCTGAGGAGCACCGCGGAGGCCAGGATCGTCTGCATGCTCGACGCCCAGTTGTAGCCGAGGAAGGGCGAGAGCGAGAACAGCACCGGGATCGTCCCGTAGGTGACGGCGATCTCGACGATCAGGGCGACCGGCACGCCGCGCGGCTCCCGCCCCCGCAGTGCCCGCCGTACCACCAGGTGATGCGGAACCAGGAAGGCGAGGGCGGCCACCGTCAGGATCACGGCCTCCAGGGGGGTCGTGACCAGAGAGAAGATGACCAGGGTGAAGCCGACGGCGATGACGTAGACGGTGCCCACGGCCACGTGCTGGGGGGTGATCCGCATGTCAGGAACCTACCAACCTACGATTTCCTGCTCTCCCAGCGGAACCTGCGGACGATGACGAGCGCCCCGATCGCCGCCCAGACCGCCAGCTTCAGCGTCGGTACGGCGGCCGCCCGCAGGTCGCCGCCCAGGCTGCCGTGCGCCGCGTAGGCGGTGCGGGCCATGTCCACGATGGCGTCGGTCGGCAACAGGCCGAGGACCGTGCCCACCCAGCCGGGCAGCACCTGCATGATGGGGCCGAAGCCGCCCGCGCCGAGTCCCGCCAGCAGGAAGAACGGCATCGCCATCGGGGCGGCCAGCTCGCTGCGCGGCACGGCCACGGTGAAGGCCGCGCCCAGCAGGCACAGCACGAGGGCGCCCGCGACCACGGCGAACAGGTACAGCAGCGGGTCACGCGGCACCGGCAGGCTCGTCAGCCCGTACAGCGCGACCGAGACCAGCACGGTCAGCGCCGTGCTCTGCAGGACGAGGTTGGCGATCTCTCCGCCGAGGATGTCGCGGTCGCTGAGGCCGGTGGCCCGCAGGCGCTTGAGCAGGAGCTGGTCGCGCCGGACGCACAGGGTGACCGTGGTCTGCTGGAACGTCGAGATGACGAGGACCGTGGTCAGCATCCCCAGGTGCATGTTGACCAGGAGCTCCTGGCTGCCGGCCCCCAGCCGGTCCATCAGCAGCGGCATCCCGGTGCCGAGCAGGAGGAACAACGCCACGGACGTGCTCAGCGCCGTACGGTCCCGCCAGAACAGGCGGCCGTCGAAGCGGGTGACGACCGCCAGGTCGCGTGCGGACACGGTCACACCACCTCCTTCTTCTTCTTCTTCTTCGTCTCGTCGGTCTTCTCGCCGGTCGCGAGGTCGAGGAACAGGTCTTCGAGCGTCGCCGTACGGACCTCGAAGCCGCGCAGGCGCAGGCCGTGACCGGCCGCCCAGTTCAGCAGGGCGTGGGCGGTGAGGTCGGGGTCGGGGACGCGGTAGACGGCGAGGTCGCCCTCCGCCGTCGCGCCGGGGACGGGCAGGTCCTCCAGGCGGGTCGAGGGGGGCAGCTCGAAGGCGACCCGGCCCGTCTGGGCGGCCAGGGTCTCGGCCATCCCGCCGCCCGCGACGACCGTCCCACGGTCCATGATCACCATGCTGGAGGCCAGGCGCTGCGCCTCCTCCAGGTAGTGCGTGGTGAGCAGGATGGTCGTGCCCTGCCCGGCCAGCTCCAGGATGATCTCCCAGGTGTCCCGGCGGGCCCTCGGATCCATCCCGGTGGTCGGCTCGTCGAGGAAGAGCACGTCCGGCCTGCTCAGAATGGCCAGAGCGAGGTCGAGACGGCGCTTCTCCCCGCCGGAGAGCTGGCGCACCCTGGTGCCCGCCTTCGCGTCGAGCCCCGCCAGCCCGAGCGCCTCGTCCCTGGGCCTCGGGGCGGCCACGAAGTCCCGCCAGGCGTCCACCGTCTGCGCCACGGTCAGGTCGGGGAAGAACCCCGCCTCCTGGAGCATGATGCCGCTGCTGCGGCGCATCTTGACCCGGTCCTTGACCGGGTCGAGGCCGAGCACCCGGACCGTGCCCTCGTCGGCCTCCTGGAACCCGGCCAGCACCTCGACCGTGGTGGTCTTCCCGGCGCCGTTGCGCCCGAGCAGGGCGAAGATCTCTCCCTGCGCCACATCGAACGAGACGTCCCTGACGGCCGTGAAGTCCCCGTAGCTCTTCCTGAGCCCGTCCACCTGAATCGCTGTCACAGCTCAAAGCATGCGGTTCCGGCTGCCGCCGCGGCAGTGAGGAATTCACATGTCTGGCGCATCAGGGCAAAGTCCTCGGACCCTCCTCGACTAGGTCCACGGCGTGGTGGACATCCTTGACACATGACTGAACTTCGCCCGGAGACGCGCACCGTCCACCTGCCCAGGCCGTCGCTGAACGGCAGCCGCCCCATCGCCGTGCCGATCTACCAGACCTCGGGCTTCTCCTTTGAGGACCCGGCCGTCTTCGCCGACGGGATGAACCGTCCCGACGGGGCCTTCGTGTACGGCAGGCTGTCCAACCCGACCGTCCGCTCCCTAGAGGAGGCCGTCGCCGGGCTGGAAGGCGGCGTCGGGGCGGTCGCGACCGCCTCGGGCATGGGGGCGATCAACTCGGTGCTGCTCGGGCTGCTCAAGCCCGGCGACCACCTGATCGCGCAGAAGCCCCTGTACGGCGGCACCGCGGCGATGCTCAACGACCTGGCCTCGCGCTTCGGCATCGAGGTCTCCTACGTCTCGGAGGACGACCCGCAGGCGTTGCGCGCCGCCGTACGGCCGGAGAGCAGGCTGGTCTATCTGGAGACCATCGCCAACCCGGTGACCCAGGTGGCCGACCTGCCGGGGATGTGCGCCGCCGCCCGTGAGGCGGGGCTGGTCTCCGTGGTGGACAACACCTTCGCCTCACCGGTGCTGTGCCGTCCGATCGAGCACGGGGCCGACATCGTGGTCCACTCGACGACCAAGTACCTGAGCGGGCACACCGACGTGCTCGGCGGCGTCGCGGTCTTCGCCTCGGAGGAGCTGTACCGCAAGGTGTGGCACTTCGCGGTCGAACTGGGCGCAACCGCCGACCCGTTCGCGGCCTGGCTCACCCTGCGCGGCATGCAGACGCTGCCGCTGCGCATGGAACGCCACTGCGCCAACACCCGGGAGCTGGCCCTGCGCCTGGACAACCACCCCGCGGTCGTCGCGGTGCACTGGCCCGGCCTGCCCTCCCACCCCTCGCACGCCCTGGCCAGGAAGCTGCTGCCCGACTTCGGCGGGGTCTTCTCCTTCGACCTCGTCGGCGGGCGGGCGGCGGGCGAGAAGTTCATGAGCTCGGTACGGCTGGCGCTGCTGGCCCCGTCACTCGGCGGCGTCGAGACCCTCGTCCTGCACCCGGCGACCACCTCGCACCGGTCGCTGACGCCGGAGGAACTGGCCCGGCACGGGATCGGCGAGGGCACGGTCCGGGTCGCGGTCGGCATCGAGCACATCGAGGACCTGTGGGACGACTTCTCCCAGGCGCTCTCATGACGATCCGCTGAGGGGTGTACGGCCCGGCGAACACCGGGCCGTACACAGTGGTTCAGCGGTGGGTCAGCGGTGGTTCAGCGGTAGCTGTGCTCGACGGTGGGGAAGGCGCCGCCGGTCACCTCGTCGGCGAAGGCGCGTACCGCCCGGTCCATCTCGCCCGCGAGGTCGGCGTACCGCTTGACGAACTTCGGCGGGTTGGGGGTCAGCCCCATCAGGTCCTGCCAGACGAGGACCTGGGCGTCGGTCGCGGGACCGGCGCCGATGCCGACCGTCGGGATCGACAGGGAGGCGGTGACCCGCTCGGCGAGGTCGCCGGGGACGCACTCCAGGACCACGGCGAAGGCCCCGGCGTACTCCAGGTCCTTGGCGTCGGCCATCAGCTCGTCACCCGACTGGCCGCGCCCCTGCACCCGGTAGCCGCCGAAGGCGTTGACCGACTGCGGGGTCAGGCCCAGGTGGGCCATCACCGGGATGCCCGCCGAGACCAGGGTCTCGACCTGGGGGAGGACCCGGCGCCCGCCTTCGAGCTTGATCGCGTGGGCGCCGGCCTCCTTCATGAAGCGGGCGGCCGTCTCCAGCGCCTGCTGGGGAGAGGCCTGGTAGGAGCCGAACGGCAGGTCGGCGACCACCATCGCGCGGGAGGAGCCGCGCACCACGGCCGAGGTGAGCGGGAGGAGCTCGTCGACCGAGACCGGCAACGTGGAGTCGTGGCCGTAGACGACCATGGCGGCCGAGTCGCCGACGAGCAGCACCGGGATGCCTGCCTCGTCGAAGACCCTCGCCGTCATGGCGTCGTAGGCGGTGACCATCGGCCACCTCTCGCCCCGTTCCTTGGCCGCGGCGATGTCGCGGACGGTGACCCTTCGCCCGGCCTTGCCGCCGTAGAGGGCGGTCGGCTGGCCGGCCGTGGAGGGCCCGGAGGAGGGCATGGACGAAGACACAGAAGAGGGCATGGAAAGCCTCCAGTGAAGTCTCGAGGCGTCCCTGTGACGTCCCCGGACTGCTTCCGATGATTGCACGCGGACGTCTTGATAAACACCCCCGGCCCCGACCGTAATCCGGTGCGGAGCGTGTCAGTGCCATACGACACAATACGTGGGGAGGTAAGCAATCAAATGGCATTGGAGCCTTACCGTCGTCTGCTGTCCGTTCCCGGTGTGCGGTCGTTGTTGCTGGTGGGGATGGTCGCCCGGATTCCGGCGACCGCGACCGGGATCACCCTGACCCTGCACGTGGTCAACGGGCTGGGTCTCGGATTCGCCCAGGCGGGACTGGCCGCGATGGCGAGCGCCGTCGGCACGGCCGTCGGCTCGCCGCTCGCGGGGCGGTTCATCGACCGCAGGGGGCTGCGGCCCGTGATCCTGGTGACCTCGCTGGCGCAGCTGGCGTTCTGGGCGACGGCCTGGGCGCTGCCGTTCCCCGCGCTGCTGGCCGCGACGGTGCTGGCCGGGCTGCTCAGCCTGCCGCTGTTCAGCGTGATCAGGCAGTGCGTCGCGGCGATGGTCCCTCTCGAACAGCGCAGGCTCGGCTTCTCCCTCGACTCGATGATCATCGAACTGTCCTACATGACGGGCCCCGCGCTCGGCGTCCTCGGCGTCACCCTGATCGGCAGCACGTGGACGATGTGCGTGGTCGGTGTCGGGCTCGTCGGGGCGGGTGCGACGTTGTTCGCGCTGAACCCGCCCGTCCGCTCGGCGGAGGAGGCGCGGGAGATGGCTGAGGCCGGGGAGCGGGTGTCCAGGCGAGCCTGGCTGACCCCGGCGTTCGTCGGCCTGCTCGGCACCGTGTGCGCCGCGACCTTCGTGCTCACCACGACCGAGCTCTCGCTGGTCGCGGTCATGAAGCAGGCGGGCGACACCGCCTGGACGGGCCTGGCGATCGGCGTCTGGTGCGCTTACTCCCTGCTCGGTGGCTTCGTGTACGGTGGCCTGCCGCGAGGTTTCTCCCCGCTGCTGCTGATCGGCGCCATGGGCGCGCTCACCATTCCCGTCGGGCTGGTCGGCGACGACTGGCGCTGGCTGATGGTGGCGCTCGTCCCGGCCGGGGTGCTGTGTGCGCCGGGATTGTCGGCCACGGTCGATACCTTGAGCCGCTGGGTTCCCGCGGGGGCGCGCGGTGAGGCGATGGGCCTGCACGGTACGGCACTGCTGATCGGCGGCGCCGTGTCGGCGCCGATGGGCGGGGCGCTCATCGACTCCTGGGGGCCGGGCTGGGCCTTCGCCGTGGCGGGCCTCGTGGGGGTGGCGATGGTGCTGCTCGCCTTGCCGTTCTGGCGACGAACCGGTGTCCGGGTTGAGGAATCTGTGCCGGTTTCCACGTGAATCTGCCGGAAATATCCGGCAAATACGAAACGCAACGGTTGCGTATCGTATGATCTACCGATACGGTACTGTTTCGAAACTTTTGTGTATCGAAACGGGGCATCCATGGAACACCAAACCGGCCACCCGAGACGGTGGCAGATCCTGGGGGTGCTGGTCTTCAGCCTCCTGGCGGTCGTGCTGGACAACACGATCCTCAACGTCGCGCTGAAGACGATCGCCGACCCTCAGGAGGGTCTGGGGGCCACGCAGAGCCAGCTTGAGTGGGCGATCAACTCCTACACGCTCGTCTTCGCCGGTCTGCTGTTCACCTTCGGTGTGATCGGCGACCGTACCGGCCGTAAGCGCATGCTGTTCATCGGCATGGTGCTCTTCGGCCTGGCGTCGCTGGCCAGCGCCTACGCCCAGGACCCGACCCAGCTGATCGTCGCGCGCGCCTTCATGGGCGTCGGGGGCGCCGCGATCATGCCGGCCACCCTCGCGATCATCTCCAACGTCTTCCCCCCGCAGGAACGCGGCAAGGCGATCGGCGTCTGGGCGGGAGGCGTCGGCATCGCCGTGGCGATCGGCCCGATCACCGGCGGTCTGCTCATCGAGCACTTCTGGTGGGGTTCGGTCTTCCTGGTCAACCTGCCGATCGTGCTGGTCAGCATGGTGCTCATCGCCCTCGTCGTGCCCGAGTCGCGTGACCCCAAGCCCTCCAGGCTCGACCCGGTCGGCGTGCTGCTGTCCATCATCGGCCTCGTGGCGATCACCTACGGCATCATCAGGGGCGGTGAGCTGGCCACGGTCGCCAGCGCCGAGGTGCTGGTCCCGACGATCCTCGGTGTGGCCGTGCTCGCGGCTTTCGTCTGGTACGAGCGCCGCATCGACCACCCGGCCTTCGACGTCCGCTACTTCTCCAACGTCCGTTTCTCCACCGCGGTCGGCATGATCGGCATCGTGTTCTTCGCGATGATGGGCGCGATGTTCTTCCTGATCTTCTACCTGCAGATCGTCCTCGGCTTCACCCCGATGGAGTCGGGCGCGCTGATGATCCCGTTCGCCGCGGCGCAGATCATCTTCGCCCCGCTCAGCCAGCAGATGGTCAGGCGCTTCGGCAGCAAGGTGAGCGCGACCGTGAGCATGGTCGTGGTGGCCGCGGCCCTCGGTTCGTACGCGCTGATGGACCAGAACACCCCCGTCCTGCTGATCGAGATCGTCTTCTTCGTCCAGGGCGCGGCGATGGCCAACATCATGCCGCCCGCGACCACCACGATCATGGAGGCGCTGCCCAGGGAGAAGGCGGGCGTCGGCTCGGCCATGAGCAACACCATCCGCCAGGTCGCGGGCGCGCTCGGCGTCGCCCTGCTCGGCTCGCTGCTCTCGGCGACCTACCGCGACGAGATCGCCCCCAGCCTGACCGGTCTGCCCGCCGAGCTCCAGCACGTGGCGGGTGAGTCCCTGACGGCCACGATCGGCGCGGCCAAGGCCCTCGGCGAGCGCGGTGCCGCGCTGATAGAGCCCGCCAAGCACGCCTTCCTCGACGGCATGCACGTCACCTCGCTGGTCTCCGCCGCCATCGCGCTCCTCGGCGCTCTGGTGGTGCTCAGGTGGCTGCCGGGAAAGAACGCCCCGGTGACGGTCGCGGAACAGCACGATCTCGATAAGGAACCGGCCGGCGTGTAGGTAATGTGGACATACGATGACCACGACGGATGAGACTCAGGCGGCCCGTCCCGCGGGCCGCCCCCGCAGCGCCAGGGCAGAGAAGGCGATCATTGAGGCGACCCTCGATCTGATCAGCGAGAGCAGCGGCCTCGGTGAGCTGTCGATCGAGGCGATCGCCGCCCGCGCGGGCGTCGGCAAGACGACGATCTACCGCCGATGGTCCAACAAGGAAGATCTGCTCGTCGACGCCCTCGCCGCCCTCAAGGCGCCACTGCCCGCGCTGGCGGGCAGGTCGCTGCGCGAGGACCTGGTCGCCTGCGCCGAGGTCTTCCTGCAGGAGGCGCGCAACGCGCGGTCGCGGTGCGTGATGAACATCGCGATGAACGAGACCGAACGGCATCCCCGCCTCGTGCAGCGCATCCACCAGGCGACCATCGCGCCGCGCAGGGCCGTGCTGACCGCGCTGCTGCAGCGTGGCATCGCGACCGGCGAGCTGAGGGCCGACCTCGACGTGCCGGTCTCCATCGCCTCGCTGATCGGGACCGTGGTCTGGTACGTCAGGGGCTTCGGCCCCGATCAGGAGGATCTTCCCGAGGGGACCGCCGAGCGGGTCATCGACCATCTGCTCGTCGGCATGTCCCCTCGCTGATCCCCGCCTCACCGCTCAGGCCTCACCCGGCGGGCAGGGCGCCGATCCGTGCCCGCAGCCACGGGCGCACCAGGGGCAGGACCGTGGGAGGCTGCATGGCCCCCATGTGGTCGAGGCCGTCCAGGACCGTCACGTCCCAGCCGAGGGCCTCGATCTCGGCCCGCCGCCCGACGACCGCGCTCGCGATGCCCACACGCACCCCGCCCCAGCGCTCGCCGTACTCGATGTCGTCGGCCGATCCGACGAAACAGAGCCTGGGGCAGGTGATCCGGGCCTGGGCGGCCAGGTCGTCGAACCCCCGCAGTTCCTCGTACAGCGTGACGAACTGCCTGGTCTGGTCCGGCGACAACGTCACCTCGACCGACGACCAGTCGTCCTTCTCCGGCGGCCCGGAGGGCTTCTCGGCGGCCTCTCCGGTGGCTTTTTCCACGGCTTTTTTCGAGGCCCCGGCGAGCGCCATCTCGTGGGTCGCCGTGGTCACCCGCAGCATCTCCGCGTACGGCCCGCCGAGTGGCGGGAAACCACCCATGACCAGGGCGGACAGCCGGTCGGTCCTGAGCGCGAGCTGGAGTCCGCTCAACGCCAGCCAGGAGTAGCCGTAGTAGGCGAAGCGGTCGGCCCCTGCGGCGTCGGCGACGGCGAGCAGGTCGCGGGCGACGTTGGCGGGGGTCAGGGTGCCGGGCTTGGGGTTGGCCAGGACATGGTTCTCGTAGTCGAAGGCGACCACCGTGAAGGCGTCGCGCAGGCCCTCGATGAGGGAGCGGCCGAGTGCGGGGTCCGTGCCCCAGGCGCGCATCGCCTCGGCCTGGGGCCCCTCGGCAGGGAGGGGGTTGACGGGCAGCAGCAGGACGGGTCCCTCGCCGTGGATCTCCACCTCGATGGGACTCGCGTCGTGCAGGGTCACCGTGGGCATGGGCGTCTCTCCGGTTCTTGCAGCGGCGGCGGGAATTCCGTACGCCGTAAGGAGTTGATGGGCGCAAGAATAGCTTATGCCGTAAAGAGTTGCTGCCCGGGATGCGGAAACGAGTTCGCCGCCGCCCCGGGCCGGGACGACGGCGAACGACCCGCCTCACGTCACGAGGTGGTGAGCGGGGTCTCCTTCCGGTCCTCGGAGACCACGTGGGCGTCCGGGCCGGGGAACACCATGGTCTCGTGCTCGTCGTGCTCCCAGTGCACCATGTAGGGCGGGGAGCCGTCCTCGTGGACAAGCCCCACGACCACACCGATCCGCCGGGTCTCCCCGTGCCGGGTGCCCTCGACGACGAGCCTGTCACCTACCTTTGCCTTCATCTGATCTCCCCCTGTCTCCTGGATTCCGGCGGGCCGCCGAGCGCGGGCGGACGGGTGGAGGGGAGTCGACGGCGCCCGCTTGCCGCCCGCCGGACCACCGCGGCCGATCTCAGCCCTCTCCCCGGCCGCCGGTGACCCTCCCTGCGGTGATACCCACCCCGCAAAGCTCATGCACGGCCCCACCGGATTCGTTCAGGCAGGTCAGAGGGGAGTCTCGCGCCAGCGGTTGGTGATCGGCAGACGACGGTCGCGGCCGAAGTTCTTGGCCGTGATCTTGGGGCCCGGGGGATACTGGCGGCGCTTGTACTCGGCCAGGTCGACCAGGCGGATGATCCTGGCGACCAGAGCGGGGTCGTGACCGGCGGCGACCAGCTCGGCCGATCCCATGTCCTCCTCGACGTAGTCGTGCAGGAGGGGGTCGAGCACGTCGTACTCGGGCAGGGAGTCGGTGTCACGCTGGCCGGGGCGCAGCTCCGCGCTCGGCTCCTTCTCGATGGAGTTCTCCGGGATGGGCGGGCGCGCGAAGCCGTACAGGAACTCGCCCGACCTGCCCGCCTGGGCGTTCCGCCAGCGCGACAGCTCCCAGACCAGGGTCTTGAGCACGTCCTTGATGGGCGCGAAGCCACCGGCGGAGTCGCCGTAGAGGGTGGAGTATCCGACCGCGAGCTCGCTCTTGTTGCCGGTCGTCAGCACCAGGTGACCGTGCTGGTTGGACAGGCCCATCAGGATCATGCCGCGCACCCTGGCCTGGAGGTTCTCCGCGGCCAGCCCGGACAGCTCGATCTCCTTCTCGAAGGCGTCGACCACACCGGAGATCGGGACGACCCTGGAGTTGATGCCCTGCCGTTCGACCAGCTCCCTGGCGTCGCTCAGGGAGTGGTCCGAGGAGTAGCGGGAGGGCATCAGCACCGCGTGCACCCGCTCGGGGCCGATCGCGTCCGAGGCGATCGTCGCGGTCAGCGCCGAGTCGATCCCCCCGGACAGGCCGAGGATGACCGACTGGAAGCCGTTCTTGCGCACGTAGTCGCGCACCGCGAGAACCAGTGCCGAGTAGACCTCCGCGGTGTCCTCCATGGGCTCGGCGACCGAGGGCGCCAGAGGCTCGTACGGTTCGAGCGAGCGGGCGGACAGCTCGATCCGCTCGACCGTGATGACCGTCCCGTCGCCCGCCTCGGTCTCGAAGGTCCCCAGGCCGCCGAACCGCGCCTCGGGCAGGTCGAGATCGACGACCAGCAGCTCCTCGGCGAACTTCGCGCCCCGCGCGACCAGCTCACCCGAGGCCGAGACGACCAGCGAGTCACCGTCGAAGACCAGCTCGTCCTGGCCGCCGACCTGGTTGACGTAGAGGAGGGCGCAGCCCGCCTCCCTGGCCCGCCGCGCGACGAGCTCAAGCCGCACGTCGTCCTTCTCCCGCTCGTACGGCGAGGCGTTCGGCGTGATCAGCAGCCCGGCGCCCGCCTCGGCGACCACGGCGACCGGCCCGCCCTCCTGCCACAGGTCCTCACAGACGGCGATGGCCACGTCCACCCCGTGCAGCCGGAAGATCGGCAGCCGGTCACCGCGCACGAAGTAGCGGTACTCGTCGAAGACCCCGTAGTTGGGCAGGTGGTGCTTGGCGGTCCTGACCACGACCCGGCCCCGGTGGATGAGGGCCGCGGCGTCCAGCGGGGCCCCCTTCGGCAGGCCGAGCCTCGGGGAGAGGTTCGCCCGGTCCACGTAGCCGACCACGACCGGCATCTCGCCGAGCCCCTCCTCGGCCAGCCGCGTCGCGAGGGCCTCGACGGCGGCGAGCGAGGCGTCGACGAAGGACGCCCGCAGCACCAGGTCCTCGACCGGGTATCCGACCAGGGACATCTCGGTGAAGACCGTCAGATGCGCGCCACGCTCGGTGGCGCGCCTGGTCCACTCGACGATCCTGTCGGCGTTGGCCGCCAGGTCGCCGACCTCGGGGTTGGTCTGGGCAAGGGCGATGCGCAGTTGAGCCACGTGTCCCACCCTATTGGGGCCTCGCCCTCCGGCGCGGCGGGGGCCGTACGGGTGGGTCAGCCGATGACGCTGAGCAGGCCGAGGTTCTTGGCCTGCGGGATCTCGCCCACGCGCTGGCTCACCTTGTAGGTGTCGGGGTCGAGCACGACCCAGGTGTTGGCGCTCTTGCCCTTGACCCGGACCACGAGGGTGCCGTCGGTCAGGAACCTGGCGCCGATCAGCGTGCCCCGCACCGGGATGGGGATCTTCCTGCCGGTCCTGGTGTCGTAGAGCGACGGGGTGTAGGACAGCGGCCAGGAGCCGTCCCCGCCGGGGGCGTTCTTGCCGATCGTGTTCACCACGACCCGGTCGCCGTTGGGGGACAGACCGTCGACGTGGTTGGCGAGCCGGATCCCGGGGACCCTGGTCGAGACGTGCGAGACGGTGTTCAGCAGGTAGACGCCGTCGGTGTTCCCGGCGTATCCGGCGAGCGTCCTGCCGTCGGCCGACCAGGCCAGGTGGCACACACCCGCGGTCTTGCCCGCGATCACCGGCCTGCCGCCGCCGGCGCCGACCAGCGCGACGGTCGCCTTGTCCGAACCGCCCCTGGTCACGTAGGCGATCCGCTTGCCGTCCGCGCTCCAGGCGGGGGTCAGGCACGGCCCCACGTAGGCGGCGTTCGTGGCGACCACCTTGTCGCCGGCCGCGCTCTTGACGTGCAGGCGCCCCTTGCCGTCGATCCAGGCGACCTTCCCGCCGCCGGGCGCCGCGGCGAACTGCCCGGCGAAGGAGGAGCCGCCGACGGCCAGCTTACTCAGGCCCCCCTGCTGGGTGACCACCTCGACCCCCGCGCCCTTGTAGCCGAAGAAGACGGCCCCCGGAGTGGTGGCGGCCCGGGCGGGGGCGGGGACGGCGGCGACGGACACGACGGTGGACGCGGCGAGTACGGCGCCGACGGCCAGGGCCAGGTGCTTCACGCGAAACTCCTCGGATAATTTCAGCAACGCCATGTCAGACACGCGGGAGCACCGGAAAGTTCACACTCAGGCGGCGGAGATCGGCAGCACGGCCTCGACGACCGTACCGCCTCCCGGCGCGGCGCCGATCACGCACGTCCCGCCCAGCTCCGCGGCGCGCTCACGCATCGACAGCAGGCCGACGCCCGCACGGCGCCCCTCGGGCAGCCCGCCTCCGTCGTCCTGGACGCGGACGACCAGCGACTCGCCCCGGCGCAGCGAGACCACGGCGGAGCTGGCGCCCGCGTGCTTGCGGACGTTGGTGAGCCCCTCCTGCGCGATCCGGTAGGCGGCGACCTCGGTGGCCGCGGGCAGGTCGGACAGGTCGCCCTCGGTCTCCACGGCCACCTCGGGCCCGCCGTCGGCGGCCAGCGCCCGTACGGCCCCGGCCAGGCCGAGCTCGTCGAGGGTCGGCGGGCGCAGGCCGTAGACCAGCTCCCTGATCTCCTGACCGACCGTGTCCATGCCCTCGCGCAACTCGGCCAGAAGCCGGTCGGCCGAGGCCGGGGCGGAGCGCAGGCTGATCCTGGCCATGTTGATCGACATCGCCATGTCGGTCAGCGCGTGGCCGAGCCCGTCGTGCAGGTCCCGCCGCAGGCGCCTGCGCTCCTCCTCACGGGCGGTGAGGATGCGCTCGCGGGAGCGCCGCAGGTCGGCGGTCATCGTCACGGCGTGCACCACGTCCGCCACGTACGGCGTGACCACGGCGATCAGCCGGTCGTTGTGGGCCGCGGCGAACCTGCGGGGGCCGGGCGCGCCCAGCAGCAGCCGTCCGACGGGCTCGCCGTGCCAGACCAGCGGTACCACGCGGGGGGCGGGTCCCAGCAGGCCGATCTCGACCCTCCTGCTTCCCGGGGCCCGCGCCTCGACCGCCACACCGGTGACGCTCAGGCCGTCCTTGACGGCCGCGGCCACGGCGGCCAGCGCGTTGGCGGGCTCGGCCTGGCCGACCTCCCTGGTCAGCCGGGCGGCCAGGGCCGCCGGATCTCCGTGCGTGCCGTACATGAGACGGTCGGCCCAGCGCCTGAGCATCCCGCGCAGCGGGTGGAAGAACACCCCGGCGAGCAGGGCGGCGGCTAGGCCGCCGATCCGGTCGTAGCCGGACAGGGCGAACCCGGCGATGGCCCCGGCCCCGAAGTAGACCACGCTGACCGCGGCGATCAGCCCGGCGGCCACGAAGGCACGGCTGATCACGGTGTCGATGCCGTACAGGCGGTGGCGCAGCACGGAGAAGGTGATGGCGATCGGGATCAGCCCGGTCCACACGGTGGCCGTCAGGACCCAGTCCTTCCCGGCGAGCATGCAGACGATGTAGACGGCGAACGCGCCCAGCGGCCAGGCGATCTGGCGGCGCATCACCGGGTCGGCCCGGCGCAGGCGCAGTACCAGGGAGAGCATCGCCAGCACCGCCATGCCCATGATCATCCCCAGCATGACGTTCTGCAGCGCCGCGTTGTACGGCCTCAGCGCCTCGATCGCCAGCGGGTTGGGCAGCCGGGCGGGCAGCGGGTAGCCGTCCAGGGGCGGTGTGGGCCGTACGACCAGGCGGAACGCCTCGACGGCCATCACCACGCCCGTCAGGACCACGACAGGACGCCAGCGACGGGAGGGCAGCCTGCCGTCGGGGGAGTAGAGCGGCAGCAGGACCGCCAGCGTCAGCCCGCCGACGGCCCAGCCGATCCCGGCGGCGTAGCGGTATGTCCCGGCCGCCATCAGGTCGCCCTGGGCCCCCGAGCGCAGCATCAGGGCGGTGCCCAGGACGTTGACGGCGCAGGCGATCCCGCCTACGCACATCAGCCACGCCGCGGGCGGGCGGGACCGGTGGGCCAGCAGGAAGGCGCCGACCAGCGGGAAGGTCAGGGCACACGACAGGTCGGGGGAGACGAGCAGCCCGACGCCCCACTCGGACGGCAGGTCCCAGGTGACCACCAGCGCGGCCACCGTCAGTGCGGAGGCGGCGGCCGAGAGTGCGATGACCACCAGGCGCGGCCGGGAGATCGCCCGCCGCCCCCGCGCCGCCCGCCCGGGCACGTCCACGGCGGGGGCCGCTCCGGGGACGTCGGGGGGGCGGCCGGGAGGTGTCTCGACCGGCATCGTCACCTGCCCACGTCACCCGGGTTGACCAGGCCCGACTCGTATGCGGCGACGACGAGCTGGGCGCGGTCGAACAGTCCCAGGTGGTCGAGGAGCCTGGCCACCGACTGGGCGACCGACCGTTCCTGGACGGCCAGGGTCGCCGCGATCTGCCGGTTGGTGAGCCCCCTGGCGATCAGTTTCATCAGGTCGAGGTCGGCGTCGCCGAGACCGGCGAGGCCGGGGGGAGCCGAGGGGTTGGCCCGCCCGGCGAAGCCCGCGATCAGGCGGGTCGTGACGGCGGGGTCGATCAGCGCGTCACCGGCCTGCGCGGCACGCATCGCGCTGATGAGCTGCTCCGGCGCGGAGGTCTTGAGCACGAACCCGCTCACCCCGGCCCGCAGCGCCGCGTAGAGGTTGTCGTCCGTGCCGAACGTGGTCATCATGATCACCTTCGGCGGGGCCTCGTCGGACAGGATGCGCCGCGCGGCGGTCAGGCCGTCGAGACGGGGCATCTGGATGTCCATCAGCACCAGGTCCGGGTGGGTCTCACGGACGACCGTGATGGCCTGTTCGCCGTTCTCCGCCTCACCGACGAGGTGGAAACCGGGCTCGCTGTCGAGCACGACGCGCAGACCCGTGCGGACCAGGGCCTGGTCGTCGGCCACGACCACGCGCAGCGTGGGGGCGGCGGGCCGTACGGTGACGGTCTCCCTGACGGACGGCGCGTCCCCGTGCGGGTCCAGGTGGGCGGCCTGCGAGAGCATGTCCGATTCGAGCCGTTGCAAGGTCGCGCCGAGATCGAGGCCGAGCTCCTCGCGGAGCGTCGTCCTGGCGCGCCGGAGCGCTCCCAGGGCGTCGCCCTGCCTGCCGCCCCGGTAGAGCGCGAGCGCCAGCAGCCGCCAGGCCTCCTCCCGCAGCGGGTGCGCCGAGACGTGCGCCTCCAGGTCGGCGACCAGCGCGCCGGAGCGGCCGAGCGCCAGCCCCGCGTCCGCGCGGCGTTCGAACGCGATCAGCCGCAGTTCCTCAAGGCGGCCCGCCTCGGTCATCGCCCAGGGCAGGTCGGAGAACTCGGCCAGCGCCGGTCCCCGCCACAGCGACAGAGCCTCTCCCAGCCGTTTCCACACCGTCGCGGGGTCGCCCTCGGTCTTGACGGCGTCCTCGAACATCCAGGCGTCCACCTGCTGGGCGTCGGCGCGCAGCGCGTACCCCGGCGGCGCCGAGACCAGCACCTCCGCCTCCTCCCTGGGGGCGCGGCCCGGTTCGAGGGCGCGCCGCAGCCGCGAGACGTATCCCTGTACGGTTGACAGGGCCTGCGTGGGGGGTTCGCCCGGCCAGAGCTCGTCGATGAGCATGCTTACGGGCACGGCGCGACCGCCCGCGACGAGGAGGCGGGCCAGCACGGCCATCTGGCGTTGGCCGCCTAGATCGATCACCGTGTCGCCGTGGCGAGCCTGGAACGGTCCGAGAGCACGAAATATCAGCATCGCAGGGTAAGCGTAGGGCTAGCAGGGCTAACGTCATACGGTAATACCCACCATCGTTCGCATCCTGTGAGAAATCACCAAAGATCAGGTCTCCGCGTTCGCGCTCAACGGGAGCACCGCCTCGACCACCGTCCCGCCCTCCGGCGGTGAGGTGATCACGCAGGTGCCGCCGAGTTCGGCGGCCCTCTCCCGCATCGACGAGAGCCCGACCCCGGAGCGCCTGCTCGCGGGCAGGCCGATGCCGTCGTCGCTCACCCTGACGTTCAGGTGCTCTTGCCCGTCCCGGTCCGGTGCGACCCGTTCGAGGACGACCCGCACCACCTGGGCCCCGGCGTGCCTGGTGACGTTGGTGAGCGCCTCCTGGACGATCCGGTAGGCGGCGACCTCGACCGCGGCGGGCAGCCCGGCCGGTTCCCCGCTCACCTCGACTCCGGGGCCCGCCATCTGCCTGACGGCCCCGGCGAGCCCGAGGTCGTCCAGGGCGGGCGGGCGCAGGCCGTAGACCAGGTGCCTGATGTCGCTGGTCACCGCGTCCATGCCGGAGCGAAGGTCGCTGAGCACGCGTTCGGCGGTCTCGGGGAAGGTGCGCAGTGAATGCCTGGCCATGGTGATGGACATGGCCATCCCGCTGAGCGACTGGCCGAGCCCGTCGTGCAGGTCCCGCCGCAGGCGGCGGCGCTCCTCCTCCCGGGTGGCGACGATCCGCTCGCGGGAGCGCCGCAGCGCGCCGACCAGCCTGACCGCGTGGGCGGCGTCGGCCACGTACGGCGTGAGCGCGGCGATCACCCGTCCGTTGTGCGCGGCGGGCAGCCGCCTGGCCCCGGGCGGTCCGATCAGCAGGTCGCCGACGTGCCCGCCGTGCCAGACCAGCTCGACGTCGCGCACCACCTCCCGCAGTTCGCCGACCGTCACCTCCGCGGGCCCGCCGCCCGGGAAGCGCACCGCGACCCCGGTCACCGCCAGGCCCTCCCGGAGCACCTCCAGCGCGGCGACCAGCCCGCCGGCGGGATCGACACGCTGCAGGCGCCGCCGTAGCCCCTCGGCCAGCGCCACCGGGTCGCCCCTGCTGCCGTAGAGCAGGTTGTCCGCGCCGCGTTGCAGCAGACGGCGCAGCGGATGGAAGAACGCCCCGGCGCAGAGCGCGGCGAGCAGTCCGCCGACCGGGTAGACGTCGGACAGGAACAGGCTGGAGGCCGCGCCCGCCGCCATGTAGACGCCGCCGATCACACCGACCAGTCCCGCGCCGACCAGCGTCCGGGTGACCAGTGTGTCGATGCCGTAGAGCCGGTGGCGCAGCACGGAGAAGGTGATCGCGGCGGGGATGAGCAGGACCGTGAACGAGGTCAGCCACCACAGGGGGTTGCCGACCACCCAGGGGATGATCACGGTGGCCATCGCCAGCAGCGGCCACAGGATCTGCCTGCGCTCCTCCAGCCCCGCCCGCCGGAACCGTACGGCCAGCGAGACGAAGGCCAGGACCATCGCCACGTTGCCGAGGTACTCCATCAGCAGATGGGCCTGCCAGGGGAAGGTGGAACGGTCCCGTGTCTGAGGGATCAGGAACTCGGCGCGCAGCGTGTCGACGGTCAGCACGACGACGGTGAACCAGATCAGCGGCCGCCAGCGGCGGGAGGGCAGACGCCCGTCCGGGTACAGCAGCGGCAGCAGCACACCCAGCTGCAGGATCGTGAGCTTCCCGCTCACACCGGCGACCGTCCAGATCTGCTCGGGAAGGCCGAGGTGCCCGACAGCGTTCAGCAGCGCGAGGTTCGTCGTCAGGCTGTTCAGCGCCGAGCACAGCCCGCCCAGGCACAGCAGCCAGCCGATCATCAGCCGGGGCCGCTGGAACACCAGCAGCGCCCCGAAGATCGGGAAGGCACTGCCTGTGACGTCCTCGGGCGCGAACGGCAGTGGCGTGTAGGAGGGCTGCGGCAGTTGCGCCGTCACCCAGATGTTGCCCCATTCCATGGCCACGGAGACGGCGGCGATCAGTACCGCCGAGATCCGCGCCCTGACGGGCGTCACCGTCGGGAAAACCCGGCTCAGCCCGCGCATCGCCTCGGCCCTTCCATGTCGTGCTCAAAAGGACCTTAACCGGCACGAACCACAAAAGAATCAACCAATGATCAACGTGAGAACCTCACCTTCACGCCCCGGCGCGCCGGGTGAGGGGAAGGCCGCCTTTCGCCACGCGGGTGCGGACGCGGGCGAGGGCGGCGCGAACCTCACGCCGTGACGTCGTATCTCTCTGACTCAAGGAGCCATTCGAGCTGGGCCCTGGGCGCGATGAGGAAGGCGCAGGCGACCTTGCTGGCGTTCCTCGCCTCGACGGGTGTGAGCCCGAACTCGTCGAACAGTCCGGGCAGCCGGCGCGCGGCGGCCCGCAGGTCCTCGGAGCGCTCGGCGATCCGGTCGTTCACCCAGGCCACGGCCTCGGCGTCGGACAGGCCGAAGGCGTGCGCGGCGACCATCACGTAGTTGTGCACGTCACCGTTGGCCCGCTCCTTGTGGTGCGAGGCGACGTCGTTGCACCAGGCGGTGACGTCGTTGCAGGCGTCGACCAGCGTCCGCCAGGTCCGGCACTCCCGCAGCTCGGCCGGGACCTCGACCCCCAGGCACGGTTCGACCAGGTCGAACAGGTAGGGGCCGACCGTTCCCCTGCGCAGCACGGGGTACTCCGTGATCGAGGGCACCCGCCCCGCGCACCGGTTCTCCGCCTCGGTACGGCACGCCACTCCCTGGGCCGCCAGCCCGTGGGCGAAACGTTCCCGCCAGCGGCGGCTCATCCTGGGGGCGGTCGCTCCCCACAGGTCGCGGAAGGCCGCCTCGACCGGGGAGACCCCCTCCGGCCTCGGCGTCCTGACCGGGAGCGGGGACGGGATCCGCGTCATGACCGGTGCCGAAGGCCTCGGCCGTGCGGCGGTGAGCGACGCCGTCATGGCCGTTCTGGCCGCCTGCGTCTCACCGTGAACGGCCTCCGCGGTGTGGCGGACCAGACGGGAGAAGGTGGCCTCCACGATCCCGGCCGCCCGCCCGGCGGGTTTCTCGTCCCACTCGTCGTCGAAGTGGAACAGCCAGGTCAGCCATTTGGCGAACAGGAGTGTCGAATCGGTGCCGAACCCGGCGAAGGCGCGGCCCGCCATCCGGTCGAAGCGCGCGAGCACGGGAGTCTCAAGCCCGATCTCGCGGGTCCAGTCCGCCAGTGAGGCCGTGATCCGGTCGATCGAGGCGTGCATGCGGCACGGGGCGGCCATGACCGGAACCCGGTCGACGAGGGGCAGCAGCAGAGCCGCGGCGACCGAGGAGGCCCGTCCACCGGTCCTGGTCGCCGTGTCGATGACGGACACTACAGTGAACCGCCGGGCCGGGAGGGGAGCGTGTAGTAGGCCCTGGTCGCCTCGACCAGCTCGCCGACCGAGACCCCGCGCTCGTGCTCCAGCCGCTCGAAGGCGGTTTCCGCCTCACCGCACGGGGCGCCGAACGCGCTCAGCAGAAGCCGGAGCTCGGCTGCCTCGACGACACCGTCGCCGTCGGTGTCGCACATCTCCGCGACCGCCTCCGCGGCGGGGCGGAGCACCGCGTCGAACCGCGCGTCCTCGGAGAGGACCGAGGACATGCCGGTTCTGAACTCCTCCGGGGAGATGGCGCCGTCGCCGACCTCACCGGAGAGGGCTCGCCAGACCGACTCGAACCCGTCGACCAGTTTGCTGCCTGCGGCCGAGGTCGGCGACTCGCCGAAACCGACCAGGATCAGGGCACCCAGGCCGAGTAGGTCGTCACGCTCGACCCGCCCGTTGCCATCGGCGTCCAGTTGCCCGAAGGCATGATCCAACCTGCTCTTGAGAAGCTCTGTGCTCATCCTACACCTCCACGTTACTTGTGGGACACAGGCGGTTACTCTAGGTGACGATAGCGACGGGATTCCAGAAGTCCCTCCAGGTAAGCCCTTGGAATCGTCAAGAAGGCACAGGCCACCTGGATCACCTCACGGGAGGCGTCCAGGCCGAGGCCGTGGCGTCCGACGAGCGGGGGCAGGACGCGGGCGGCGGCCCACAACTCCTCCATGCGCTCGACCACGCGGTCGACCGCCCGGGCCTGGGCGCCCTGCGGGAAGGCCTCAGCCCGTGCGGCGGGAACCGGAGGAACGGGCGGGGAGGACGGGGCGGCCACGACCGGCAGGCGGCCAGTCAGCAGGGCGTCACACCAGGTCACCACGTCACCGCCCGCCTCGGTCGCCGCGCGCCATCGGCGGCTCTCCTGGAGCGTGGCGGGCACCTCGACCCCGAGACACGGTTCGGCCAGGTCCAGCAGCTGCCGCCCGAACCCCGCCCCGGCCGGTACGGCGAGCCCCGAGACGAACCGCTCGCGCCACCTCCGGCTCATCCCGGGAGCGCAGGCCCCCCACAGGTCGGCGAAGGCCCGTTCGACCGGAGCGTGCCCCGGCTCGCCGCCCCCGGCGACCGCGAGCACCCCGGGAAGAGCCGCGGGTTGGCGGCGCAGCCGGGTCAGCAGGGTCAGCCAGCGGGCGAACAGCGTGGCCGTGCCGGTGTCGTGCCGGGCGAACGCCCGCCCGGCCAGCCGGTGGACCTCCTCCGCGGGGTCGGCGTCCAGGCCGGTCCTGCGCGCCCAGTCGATGACCGCCGCCTCGATCCGGTGCGCGGACGGGTGCATGGGGCAGGGCGCGGACAGCGCCGCCAGCCGTTCTCTGAGCGGGACTCCGGGCGGGACCGCCCCCCGTGGCGCGTTGAGCCGGGTACGCATCGTTCTCCCCCAGAAGGACGTCGGCGGGACGTGGTGTGCGAGGGCAGGGCCGCCGGAGGGCGGAGCCGGGAGACCGTCACGGCCCGGGGTGTCCCACCTCGCCGTGGCGCGGCCGCCGCGGGCCATCGGGACGGCCGTTCGGATGATCGGCCGTACGGTGCCCCCGATCCCGGCCCGCCGGTGCGCGCGGGCCGGTGGCCCGCATTGTTTCGCCTGGTCACCGCAGGTTCCAGTACCTCTCGCGCCGGGCGTGTCCCGCTCTCGCGGCGACCTCTCGCCGCCTCCGCGGGGCCGTACGGCGGGGGCGGGGACACGAAGGGACACAACGGGTGACACAGGAAGGGCAGGAAAGGGGCGAAACGGCGTCTCGCCGCCTTCTCCGTAACGTGTCCGAAACACTGAGCGGGCAGACTGGTAGAAGGCCAGGCGTGTGCCCGCAGACGTGCACCGTGTCGGCCTCGGCAGTGGAGGAGAGAGGCTTTGGACCGCCAGCAGGAGTTCGTTCTCCGTACCCTTGAGGAGCGCGACATCCGGTTCATCCGGTTGTGGTTCACCGACGTGCTCGGGTTCCTGAAGTCGGTCGCCATCGCCCCCGCCGAGCTTGAGGGGGCCTTCGCGGAGGGCATCGGCTTCGACGGCTCGGCGATCGAGGGCTTCGCCCGCGTCTACGAGTCGGACATGCTCGCCAAGCCCGACCCCTCGACCTTCCAGATCCTGCCCTGGCGCAGCGAGACACCCGGTGTGGCCAGGATGTTCTGCGACATCCTCATGCCGGACGGCTCGCCGTCGCACGCCGACCCACGCTGGGTGCTCAAGCGGACCCTGGCGAAGGCCTCCGACATGGGCTTCAGCTTCTACACCCATCCCGAGGTCGAGTTCTTCCTGCTGAAGGACAGGCCGGAGGCGGGCAGGCGGCCAGAGCCGATCGACGACGGCGGCTACTTCGACCACACCCCGCACAGCTCGGGACACGACTTCCGGCGCAGCGCGATCATGATGCTGGAGTCGATGGGCATCTCGGTCGAGTACAGTCACCACGAGGGCGCCCCCGGTCAGCAGGAGATCGACCTGCGCTACGCCGACGCGCTCACCACGGCCGACAACATCATGACCTTCCGGCTGGTCATGAAGGAGGTCGCGCTGGAGCAGGGCATCTGGGCGAGCTTCATGCCCAAGCCGTTCACCGAGCACCCCGGCTCCGGTATGCACACCCACATGTCGCTGTTCGAGGGAGACCGCAACGCCTTCTACGAGCCGGGGGCCGACTACCAGCTCTCCAAGGTCGGCCGGTCCTTCATCGGCGGGCTGCTCGCACACGCCGCCGAGATCACCGCCGTCTGCAACCAGTGGGTCAACTCCTACAAGCGGCTGTGGGGCGGCGCCGAGGCCATCGCCGGGGCGGGCGGCGAGGCGCCGAGCTACATCTCCTGGGGGCACAACAACCGCTCCGCCCTGGTCAGGGTGCCGATGTACAAGCCCCACAAGAGCGGCTCGACCCGCATCGAGTTCCGCTCGCTCGACTCGGCCTGCAACCCCTACCTCGCCTTCGCGGTGATCCTCGCGGCGGGCCTGAAGGGCATCGAGCAGGGATATGAGATGCCTCCCGGCGCCGAGGACGACGTCTGGGCGCTGACCTCGGCCGAGCGCCGGGCGCTGGGCATCCAGCCGCTGCCGCAGTCGCTCGACGAGGCCATCGCCGTGATGGAGCGCAGCGAACTGGTCGCCGAGACCCTGGGCGAGCACGTCTTCGACTACTTCCTGCGCAACAAGCGCGCCGAGTGGAGCGAGTACCGCCGCCAGGTCACCGAGTTCGAACTCGGCCGCTACCTTCCGGTGCTGTGACGGTCTCCGGGGCGCGGCAGGGGGCCGTACCCCACCTGCCTCACGCGGGGGCGTCCCGGGCGCGGTAGGGTTCAAGCGCGCGGGCGGTTCCGGCGCCCGTACCCTGTGACCCCCGATCATGCGGGCTGCTTCGGCGTGCCCGCGACCGGCCGGTCCGCGGGGCGCGGGCCGGGCGAGGTTTCGCGGCGACGACCGGCGGGCCGTCCCCGAAAGACTCGTCGGCAAGGACGCGCCCCCCGCGGTTCCCCTCAGGACGGCGGGTGGCAAGGCGCCGTTGATCCGCTCGTCACCGTCACCTGGTTCGCCGGTCCCGTGGCGGCTCCGGTAAAATCAGTCGGTCCATTTATAGGGATTTTCGAGGACAAATCGCCGTAAAGGGCGATTAGGAGGTGCCGTATGACAACGGCTGCCGAGCTGCAGACCGTGGTGACCGTCCCGGCGCGTTTCCGTGGGCCCGAGGGCTCAGCGAACGGCGGATGGATCGCGGGTACGGTCTCCCAGGCGTCGCACGGCGCCCGGCACGACTCGGCCGTCGAGGTCACACTGCATGCCCCCACACCGCTGGAGACCGAGCTCTCCCTGCGGCACCTGGCCAACAGCGCGACCCTCACCGACGGGGAGACCCTGCTCGTCGAGGCCATCCCGGTCGCCGAGCGGCTCAACGCCCCCGACTTCGTGCCCTTCAACGAGGCCGCCCGCGCTGAGAGCGGTTTCGCCGGGATCACCGGCCACCCCTTCCCCGGCTGCTTCGTCTGCGGCCTGCGCGACCCGGGGGACGGCCTGCGGATCTTCCCCGGCGCCGTGTCCGGCGGCGAGCTGGTCGCCGCGGGCTGGCGGGTGCCGATGACCGTCACCGACGAGGACGGCGTCGTCCCCGACGCGCTCGTCTGGGCTGCCCTCGACTGCGCTACCGGCTGGGCCCACTTCGGACCCGGTGAGTCGGCCCTGCTCGGCAGGCTGACCGCCAAGGTCGAGCGGCGCGTCTACCCCGGCGGCACCTACTCCGTCGTCGCCCGCGCCACGGGCCGCGAAGGCCGCAAGCTCTTCGGCGAGAGCGCCGTCTACGAGGTCGACGGCACCCTGGTCGCCGCCGCCAAGGCCGTCTGGATCACCTCCGCCTGAGGTCGTACGGGACCGGGGGCCGCACCCCCCGTATCCCATTGAAGACCGATATGGGGTCTGGTACGGCTTTCGCCGATAATTGCGGCATGAGAATCACCGTCGTCGAGAACGAAGCCGGAGCGGGCCTGGGCGCCTTCGCCGGATGGCTGGCCGACAGCGGCGCCGAGTGCGAGGTCGTCCGCCCCCACCTTGGAGAGCCGATCCCGCGGCGGGCGCGGGACGGCCTGATCGTGCTCGGCGGGACGGCGGCGGCCTGGGAGGACGAGCGCTTCCCCTGGCTGCCCGAGACCCGCGCCCTGATCAGGTCCTCCGTCGAGAACGGCGTGCCGACCCTGGGAGTCTGCCTGGGCGCCCAGCTGATGGCGCTCGCCTGCGGCGGCTCCGTCGAACGCGGTGAGCACGGCCTTGAGGTCGGCGTCACCGAGGTCGTCCCCCTCCCCGCCGCCGTCGACGATCCCCTGTTCACCGGGTTCGGCCCGGTGCCCGCCGTGCAGTACCACGGTGACGCGGTGACCCGGCTGCCCGAGGGAGCCGTGCCGCTCGCCGTCGGCGACCCCTACCCCAACCAGGCCTACCGCCTGGGCGAGAGGGCCTGGGGGGTGCAGTTCCACCCGGAGGCGGACGTCGAGGTCTTCACCGACTGGACCGGCCACTCCGCCGACCACCTGACCGGGCTCGGCCACTCGGTCGAGGAGCTCAACGCGGGGGTCAAGGCGGCCGAGGAGGACCTGACCCGAACCTGGCGGACCTTCGCCCGGCGTTTCGCGGCCGTCGTGGAGTCCGCCGGGGAAGGCACGGACGCCGCCGGCTGATCGGCGCGGCCGTACCGGGCGGGGATGACGGGGCGGTGATCGGGGAAGGCCACACCCGTGCCCGGTGACCGTGGACGAGGGAGGGTGAGCGCCGTGCCCCGGATGGAGACGACCGCGGGACGGATGGCCAGGCTCGGTTTCGCCGACGCGGCCAGGGCGGACCGGCTGTTCGGCGAACTGGGCACGCGGGCGGCGCGCGAGGCGGGCCTGCTCGACCCGCTGCTCGACTCCCTCGTGGCGACCGCCGACCCCGACCTGGCGCTGACCTCGCTCAACCGGCTGGCCGAACGGGACGAGGAGGCCGTCGAGGCGCTCACCGCCGACCCCGTCCTGCGGGCGCGCCTGCTGGGCGTCTTCGGGGTCAGCGCCGCGCTCGGCGACCACGTGGTCAGGCACCCGGAACACCGGCACCTGCTGGACGGCGCGCGGGACCTGAGGCGTCCCGCCGCACCCGAACTCCGCGCCTGCCTGCTGCGGGCGGTCGGCGCCGACCCGGCGGACCCCGAACCCAGGGCGGCGGCCACCGGCACCGAGACCCTGGTCGCGCTGCGGGTCGCCTACCGGGCCCGCCTGCTGTGCCTGGCCGCCCGTGACGTCCTGGGCCAGGCCTCGCTCGCGGAGGTCGCCGCCGAGCTGTCCGACCTGGCGGGAGCCGCGCTTGAGGCGGCGCTGGCCGTGGCCCGGGCCGAACACGCCGACCCGGGAACCGTACGGCTCGCCGTCATCGGCATGGGCAAGTGCGGGGCGCGGGAGCTCAACTACATCAGCGACGTGGACGTCGTCTTCGTGGCCGAACCCCGCCAGGGCGCGGAGGAGACCGAGGCCATCCGGCTGGCCACCCGCCTGGCCCAGGGCATGATGCACGTCTGCTCGGCGGGCACCCCCGAGGGGGCGCTGTGGGAGGTGGACGCCGCGCTGCGTCCGGAGGGCAGGTCCGGGCCGCTGGTGCGCACCCTCGCCAGCCACCGCGCCTACTACCGCCGCTGGGCCAAGACGTGGGAGTTCCAGGCGCTGCTGAAGGCCCGCCCCGTCGCGGGAGACCTCGAACTGGGCGAGCAGTACGTCTCGATGACGAACGAGATGGTCTGGCAGGCGGCCACCAGGGACCGGTTCGTCGAGGACGTGCAGGCGATGCGCCGCAGGGTCGAGGCCCACGTGCGCGGTGACGAGGCGGATCGTCAGATCAAGCTCGGGCCCGGCGGGCTGCGCGACATCGAGTTCGCGGTGCAGCTGCTGCAGCTCGTCCACGGCCGCCTCGACCCGCTGCTGCGCCGCCGCGCCACGCTCCCCGCGCTGGCCGCGCTGTCCAGGGGAGGCTACGTCGGCAGGGACGACGCCAGGGCGCTGGCCGAGGCCTACACCTTCCTGCGCCGGGTCGAGCACCTGATCCAGCTCTACCGGCTGCGCCGTACCCACGTGGTGCCGGAGGGGGAGGGCGACCTGCGGCGGCTCGGGCGCGGGCTGGGCATGACCGTCGATCCGGTCGGGGAGTTCACCGTCCGGTGGCGGCGGCACGCGATGGAGGTCAGGCGCCTGCACGAGAAGCTGTTCTACCGGCCGTTGCTGCAGGCCGTGGCCCGGCTGCCCGAGTCGGAGGACCGGCTCTCGGCCTCCGCGGCGCAGGCCCGTCTTGAGGCGCTCGGCTACGCGGACCCGGCCGGGGCGCTGCGCCACATCAGCGCGCTGACCAGCGGGGTCTCCCGGCGGGCCGCGATCCAGCGGACCCTGCTGCCGGTCATGCTCGGCTGGTTCGCCGACGCTCCCGACCCGGACGCGGGCCTGCTCGGCTTCCGCCAGGTCTCCGACAGGCTCGGCGCGACCCCGTGGTACCTGCGGCTGCTGCGCGACGAGACCGCCGTCGCCTCACGCCTGGCCAGGCTGCTGGGCACCAGCCGCTACGTGACGGGCCTGCTGCTGCACGCCCCGGAGGCGGTCGCGATGTTCGGCTCGGACGCCGACCTGGCCCCCCGGTCCCCGGAGGCGCTGCTGGCCGAGGCGCGGGCCACCGTCGGGCGCTACCCGGGTGAGGCGGAGAGCGCGGTCGCCGCCGCCCGCGGGCTGCGGCGCAGGGAACTCGTCCGTACGGCCGCCGCCGACCTGTCGGGGCTCCTCGACGTGGAGCGGGTGGGGCAGGCGTTGTCGGCGCTGAACGACGTGACCGTCCAGGCCGCGCTCGACGCCGCGATCGGCAAGGTCGAGATGGAGCGGCGAACCCCGCTCCCCACCAGGTTCGCGGTGATCGCGATGGGCCGTCTCGGCGGCCTCGAATGTTCCTACGGCAGCGACGCCGACGTGATGTTCGTGCACTCGCCCCTGGAGGGGGCGGCGGAGCGGGAGGCGACGGAGGCGGCCTTCGCGGTCGCCAACGAGCTGCGCCGCCTGCTGGCGCTGCCCGCCCCCGACCCGCCGCTGCTCATCGACCCCGACCTGCGTCCCGAGGGCCGTCAGGGGCCGCTGGTGCGCACACTGGCCTCCTACGCCGCCTACTACGGGCGCTGGTCGTCCCCCTGGGAGTCCCAGGCGCTGCTGCGCGCCCGCCTCTCCGCCGGGGACGCCGCGCTCGGCGCGGAGTTCCTCGCCCTGGCCGACCCGGTGCGCTATCCGGCAGGGGGCATCCCCGACGCGGCGGTGCTGCAGATCCGCAAACTGAAGGCCAGGATGGAGGCGGAACGGCTGCCCCGGGGAGCCGATCCCGCCCTGCACACCAAACTGGGCAGGGGAGGCCTGTCGGACGTCGAGTGGGTCGCGCAGCTGCTGCAGCTGCGCCACGCGGGGCCGCTGCCGTCGCTGCGGACCACCCGGACCCTGGAGACGCTGCGCGCCGCGCTCGCCGAAGGGCTGCTCTCCGAGGCGGACGAGGCCGCGCTCGCCGGGGCATGGCGGCTCGCCTCCCGCGTCCGGGACGCGATCATGCTGGTCAGGGGCAGGGCCGCGGACTCCATCCCGGTCGACGTCCGTGAACGCGCCCTCATCTCCCGTACTCTCGGCTATCCGCCCGACGACAGCGGGGACCTCGTCGAGGACTACCGCCGGGTCACCCGCCGCGCCCGTCTGGTCATGGAACGCGTGTTCTACGGCGAGTGAGCGTTTTACCGGTTTCCGGTGATGTTGTTGCGCCTCCAGGGACGGACGTGTATCAACGGTGCGGGTGATCTACTGTGATATCGGTATACGTTGACCTGGCCATCGGCCTGGTGCTGGCCTTCCTGCTGCTGTCGCTCCTGGTGAGCGGTGTCAACGAGGCCATCGTGAGACTGCTCGGCATCCGCAGCAAGTTCCTGTGGGCCTATCTTCGTGACACGCTCGACGGCGGGCGGGGCAAGGGCGTCTCGTGGATTCCGTCGAAGGTCCTCGACGTCTTCGCGCGGCTCCCCTTCTCCAGGCACGATCCGAGGCCCGTGCACGATCCCGAGCCCGCGCCGCCGGTGGTGGAGCCCGTGCCGGTCGATCCCGAGGTGGTGCTCGCCACGGAGGCGCCCGCGCCCGCGGTCGACATGACCAAGCGGCTCTACGAACGCCTGCAGGAGATCGACCGTCCCGAGGGCGCCAGGACCAGCATCGCCGACATCCCGCCCGAGCGGTTCGCCTGGGCGCTGCTCGAACTGGTCGCCGCGGAGAAGGAGGGCGTCGAGGGGCTGATCGCCAAGCTGGAGGCCGTACGCAGCCCGCTCGCCGGACATCTGAGGGGTGTCTGGGAGGGTGCCCAGCGCGACATGGGCAGGTTCCGCAAGGGTGTGGAGGACTGGTTCGACGGGGAGATGCAGCGGCTGTCGCGGCTCTACCGTCGTTACGTCAAGTGGGTGGTCTTCACCCTGGCCGTGGCGCTGACCCTGCTGTTCAGCATGGACTCGCTGGAGTACGGCAAGACCCTGCTGCGGGACAACGCCTACCGGGCCGCGGTCGCGGCCATCGCGGGCGGCGGGGAGAGCACGGCCGAGCTGAAGGACTCCCTGAGGGACAGGTGCGCCGTCGCGGGGTCCGTCGAGCCGTACTCCTGTGTGACCGAGGTCTTCAGCTCTCCGGCGCTGGTCAAGATCTTCGACCACGCGGTGATGAGCGTGACGATCCCCGCGGGCGACTCCGGTCCCTCCTTCACCTTCGACGCCGGCGCCTGGTGGAGCCGTCTGACCACGATCGGCCACTGGCCCGGTTATCTGATCACGGTGTTCGCCCTGCTGTTCGGAGCCTCCTTCTGGTGGGACATCCTGCGCAGGCTCACCGGCATCCGCGGCAGCCGTTCGAGTTGATAAATGGAGGGTGCCTCCGTATGGTTGGGTGAACCGGAGAGTGCATCCGGTAAAAATCCTTCGGGGGAGCGCGACCCATGAGTGTGGATCTCGGGCGTATCGGCGTGTGGACCTTCGCCTTCGACGGCAGGCCCGCGACCGAGGTGCGGGAGGCCGCGGCCGAGCTGGACGAGCTGGGCTACGGCGCGATCTGGTTCGGTGAGGCCTTCGGCAGGGAGGCGCTCACCCAGGCGGCGCTGCTGCTCGGGGCGACCGGGCGGCTGGCCGTCGCCACCGGCATCGCCAACGTCTTCCTCCGGGACCCGATCGCCATGGCCGCGGCGGAGCGCACCCTCGCCGAGGCCTTCCCGGACCGCTTCCTGCTGGGCCTCGGCGGGCACCGCACCGTTGACCAGCCCGCCGGTCTCCTGCCGCACCACGGCCGTCCTGTGCCCACCATGCGGGCCTACCTGGACGCGATGGACCAGGTGCCCCTGCAGAGCCCGGCGCCGGCCGAGCCCTCGCCCCGCGCCCTGGCCGCCCTCGGCCCCGGGATGCTCAAACTCGCCGCCGAACGCACCCGAGGTGCCCACACCTACTTCGTGCCGGTCGAGCACACCGCCAGAGCCAGGCAGGTCATGGGGCCGGGAGCGCTGCTCGCGGTCGAGCAGACGGTCGTCCTCGACCGGCCCGAGTGCGCCCGCGAGATCGCCCGCGGCTTCGTCGCCGGGTACGGCCAGGCGCGCCACCAGGTCGAGAACCTCGAACGGCTCGGCTTCGGGGAGGACGACCTGGCCGGGGGCGGCAGTGACCGGCTGGTCGAGGCCCTGGTGGCGTGGGGGGACGCCGGGGACATCGCCGGACGGGTGCGTGAGCATCTCGACGCGGGCGCGGACCACGTCTGCGTCCAGGTCCTGTCGGCGGGGGAGGGCCTGCCCGTCCGGCAGTGGCGCGAGCTGGCCCCGGCCCTGCTGGAGCTTTGAGCTTGAGCGAGCATTTCTACATATAGCGGAAATATCCGGCGAAATCCTTGACGGTGGTGATCGGGTCGATCCTGATCCTCGTCCCGGTTCGCAGCGCGTTGATCATCTTGCCGTCGCCGACGTAGACGCCCACGTGGTGGGTCTTCACCCGGTCACCGAGCCTGCCGTAGAACACCAGGTCACCGGGGCGCGCCGCGGAAGCGGGAATCCTGCTCAGCCGCCGGATGTGGTCGTCGGTGTTGCCGGGCCCGAGCACGTCCCCGCCGTAGGCGAGCGAGTAGACCCACCTGACGAGTCCCGAGCAGTCGAGCCCCCGCGTGGTCGTCGCCGGGCACGGCCTGATCGATCCCCGGTAGCCCGTACAGGTGCCGAAGGAGGGCCCGGGAACCTCGTCGTGGCCGCCGCCCCAGGAGTACGGGATCCGCCCACCCCGCCAGCCGGGCTGTTCCTGCCCGGCCTTGATCGCGTAGGCGATGGTGGTCACCCGCTTCAACAGGGCGGGCAGAACCGGCACCGACCCCCCGCAGACCAGCAGGGTCCCCACGAGCACGATCGCGAGCATCGGCCATCGTGGAGAGGCCCTCCGGCGTTCCCGCCCATCGCGGTCGTCAGGCTGCTTCCGGGGCATTCCGTTACGGTACCGCCACTTCTGTCCGAGTGATCCACCCGTTGAAGCCGTTGGCGCGACGCGTATGTCGGACGCGCTCCTTTGGCAGTCGCACGAACCTGTCAGAAGGCGAGCTGGAGAACCGCGGAGCCGACCGTCGCCCCGACGGAGGCCAGCAGCAGCCAGAAGCCCCAGCGGATGAGCAGATACTTTCTCAGGACGATCACGCTGACCGCCCTGATCTGCTCGGCCAGTTCGATCAGGTCGCCGTCGGTACGGTCGCGCAACGCCTTGGCGATCTCCTCGGCGGAACGGTAGCGCCGGACGTCCCCGAAGTAGTTGATGCCGAGGGGTCGTCTGGTGATGCGCGGGTACACCGCTTTCGCCAGGCAGAACAGGGCGGCCAACGCGCACCCCGCCCCCGCCCACCACAGCCACTGCAGGGCCGTGTGCAGCCTCAGCGGTGACCAGTTCCCCGCGAGCAGGCCGCCGGCGACCGCGCCGATGCCCACCCCCGCGACACCCAGCAGCACCTGTGCCTTGGCGTCGGCCCGGTTGAGCTCCTCACGGGCCTCGGCGAGCATCCGGCTGCCGTGCGCGCGCGCACGGGTCTCGGGATCGGACGGCACCGGCGTGGCCGTCCTGGTCATCCACCGGAACACCGTGTCCCCCTGATTGAGCGAACCCCGGCAACCGCCGCGAATACGGCGAAGCGCGCACGACAAGATCGCACTCTACGCGACACCCGGCGGCATGTGGCAGCGGAATCCGCGAGGCGTCGCGGGAACAGACGAACCGGGCGAGGCGGATGCCCTGGCCGGTGGAGAGCCGTGCGCATCAGGCTCGGACGGTCAGGCCGCCGCCCGGCAATGGATCGGTTTCTCTCGACGCGACGGCCTTCGGGAGCGGCGAAACGCCTCGGGCGAGCGGTTCGGTTCCGCCTGGATCCGACGGACTTTCACCTCGGGCGGACGTCGGTGAGAGTCGGTACCGCCCCAAGGTCGCGTCAAGCCCCAGGATGTCGAGCCATGGACCTGGTTCTCGGCATCGACGCGGGCGGCACGTCGTCCCGCTGTGCGGTTCGCACCCTCCATGGAGACCCCGTCGGCTACGGCCGCTCCGGGGGCGGCAACCCCACCGCGCACGGAGCGGCCGTAGCCCGCTCGAACCTCGCCTCGGCGGTGCGTCAGGCGCTGGGCGCCCACGATCCGGCGTCGGTGCGCGCGGCGGTCGCCGGTGTGGCCGGATCCTCCGCCTCTCCCGATGACCTGACCGAACTCTGGGCCGCGCTGGGACTCGGTGTCTCACCCCACGTGGTGGGAGACGTCGAGATCGCTTTCAGCGCCGGAACCGCGGCCCCCTCGGGAACGGTGCTGATCTCAGGGACGGGGGCGATCGCCGCGCACATCGCGGACCGGTCGGTCACGGCCGTCTCCGACGGCTACGGCTGGCTGCTCGGCGACACCGGCTCCGGGTTCTGGCTCGGCCGACAGGCGGTCGGCAGCGTGCTCGACACCCTGCGCCACGGCGCGCCCCCGTACGGAACACTGGCGGAGGCCGTGGTCGAACGGCTGCTGGGAGCCGTGGGGACACCACCCGGCCCCGATCGGGTGAACGAGGTGATACGGGCGGTCCATGCCCGCGCGCCCCTGGCACTCGCCGAGCTGGCGCCACTCGTCACCGCCGCGGCCGAAGCCGGGGACACCACCGCCACGAACCTGATCACGCGGGCGGCCGTCCACCTGGTCGACACCGTCGCCAAGGTACGCGCGCCGGGGGACACCGGCCCGATCGTCCTGGCGGGCAGCGTGCTGACCGGAAACGGTCCGCTCGGCCACGCCGTACGGGACCGGCTGACCCGGCGCTGGAACACCCCGGTGACGACGGCGGGCGACGCGGCGTGCGCCGCCGCGTGGCTGGCCGCCCGCGACCTGGTGCCCGACCCCGACGCCCTGCACGCCCGGATCATGCGGGCATGACACGTTCCTCCCCGCCGTGCGGGGAGGAACACCTGTGAAAGGCCGCCCGGCGACCTTAAACAGCAGCGTTTTCGCAGGTCATGGCACTTATCTACACATCGTAGTAAAGCTCGAACTCGTGGGGGTGGGGACGCAGGCGGATGGGGTCGATCTCGTTCTCACGCTTGTAGGAGATCCAGGTCTCGATCAGGTCCGGGGTGAACACACCGCCTTCGAGAAGGTAGTCGTGGTCGGCCTCCAGCGCGTCGAGCACCTCACTGAGCGAACCGGGAACCTGCGGAATGCTGCGGGCCTCCTCCGGAGGAAGCTCGTAGAGGTCCTTGTCCACCGGCTCCACCGGCTCGATCTTGTTGCGGATGCCGTCGATCCCGGCCATGAGCTGCGCGGCGAAGGCGAAGTACGGGTTGCAGGACGGGTCGGGCACCCGGAACTCGATGCGCTTGGCCTTCGGGTTGGACCCCGTGATCGGGATGCGGATGCACGCCGAGCGGTTGCGCTGGGAGTAGACCAGGTTGACCGGAGCCTCGTAGCCGGGGACCAGACGGTGGTAGGAGTTCACCGTCGGGTTGGTGAAGGCCAGCAGCGACGGGGCGTGCCTGAGCAGGCCGCCGATGTAGTAACGGGCGGTGTCCGACAGGCCCGCGTAGCCGACCTCGTCGTAGAACAGCGGCGCGCCGTCCTTCCAGAGCGACTGGTGGCAGTGCATGCCGGAACCGTTGTCGCCGAAGATCGGCTTGGGCATGAAGGTGACGGTGTGGCCGTACTCGATGGCCGTGCTCTTGACGATGTACTTGTAGAGCATCATCGTGTCGGCGGCCTTGAGCAGCGTGTTGAACCGGAAGTCGATCTCGGCCTGCCCGGCGGTGCCGACCTCGTGGTGCTGCATCTCCACCGGGATGCCCGCCTCGATGAGGCGGCGCACCATCTCCGAACGCAGGTCGGTGAAGTGGTCCATCGGCGGGACCGGGAAGTAGCCGCCCTTGTAACGCGGCTTGTAGCCGAGGTTGCCGCCCTCCTGGGCCTTGCCGGTGTTCCAGGCGCCCTCGATGGAGTCGATGTGGTAGTAGCTGGCGTGCGCGCTGGTCTCGAAGCGGACGTCGTCGAAGATGTAGAACTCGGCCTCCGGGCCGAAGAAGACCGTGTCGGCGATGCCGGTCCCCTTGAGATACTCCTCCGCCTTGCGGGCGACGTTGCGCGGGTCGCGACTGTAGGCCTCACCCGTCAGCGGGTCGTGCACGAAGAAGTTGATGTTGAGCGTCTTGTGCCGGCGGAAGGGGTCGAGCACGGCCGTCGAGGGGTCGGGCAGCAACAGCATGTCCGACTCGTGGATGGCCTGGAAGCCGCGGATCGAGGAGCCGTCGAACATGAGGCCGTCGGTGAAGACGTTCGCCCCGAAGTTCTCCGTGGGGAATGTGAAGTGGTGAGTCGTCCCGGGCAGGTCCGTGAACCTGACATCGACGAACTGCACCCCCTCGTCCTTGATGAACTTGAGGACGTCGTCGGCGGAGTTGAACACGCGAACCTCCCAAGGGGGACGAGCTTTCAGCTCGAAAGTAGGCTTGAGCCGTTACCGCCCCGTGTCTCATTTGTTTCACCCGTGTTAAGGAGAATCGCCCCACGTTAGTCCTGGAATGCGGCCGTACCGGGCGGATGAACGCTTCCTTTGCCGGACTTTTCACGTGCGGGAGGCGAGCGTGCACTCCTCCTCGCGCGGTTCCCGGTCGAGCTCGTAGGGGTCGACCGGGGCGCCGGTGGCCTTGGAGAGCTCCTTGTCGGGGACGGAGTCCTCGTAATACGGGTGGACGAAGCCGTCGTCGACGTCGCAGCGGGCACCCGTGACGGCCCCGCCGTTCCACTTGACGGGCCACACCACCAGCCGGCCGTTCTCCCGGTAGGCGATCACCTCGCCGACGCTGTGCACGATGATCCGCTCACCCTGCCCGGTCTCCCCCGGCCGTCGTACGGCGTAGACGAACAGATAGTTCACGGTGATCTTCGCCCCGGTGCGGCCATCCTCATGGAACGAGGCGTACTTCGTCCGCCCGTTGACCTTGATCACGTCGGTGGCCAGTTCGGCGGCCTTGGGAGCCAGGCTGGTGACCCAGTATCTGGTGTTGAAGTGACCCTTCTTCGGCTTCCTGTTGTCCAGGTCCTTCAGGAACCACTCGCGCTGCTCCGCAGGGAGGAGCCTCGCCAGCGCCGTCGGCCTGCCACCCGCGAGAGTCTTACGGTCGAGATGGGTCGCCGCGAGCATGTCCCGGGCGCTCTTCAAGGCGGTGGCGACGTCCTTGCGGCTCAGGCCGCCCGTCGCCCGGGCCTTCGGCGACGTCAGTCCCTTGACACCCTCGGCGTAGTCCTTGGCGGGAGACCCCTCGAACGGGGAGACCGGCTCGGGGGTGACGGGGACGGGCTCGGTCTCCTCGGGAACCGGGCCACCGTGGTTCTCCCGCGCCTGAAGGAAACGGGCGGAGAGGGCCTCGCCCACCGGGGCGACCCACCCGGGCCGGTAGACGGCGACCAGCCCGGCGGCCACGACGAGGACGAACGCCGCGAGTAAGGTGATCCGCCGTCTGCGGCGACGCCTGTAACGCGGCAGGTGAGACCACGCCTTCTCCATCCTCCGCCGCTCCTTGCGCTCGATCTGCGAGGTCAGGGCCTCGAAGCGCCGGTTGATGTCGTCGTTGTCAGTCATTGGGGGTGCTCCGGGAGGGGAGGGCGAAAAAGATCATGACCATGATGTACCGATCGCATGGCCGATGCGGTCGTTTGGGGGAGTTCGAGGGCGACCACGGGGGCGGATACCGTTGAACCATGAACAGCAGGCAGCAGCCCCGTTGGACCCAGACCTGGCTCGGCGGCGTCAGATCCGCCGGAGTCGACCTGGGCTACCCGGGGGAAAGGCTCGGACTGCCCCAGGAGGGCAGCGGATCGGTCGCCGGATTCGGGCGCAGGATCGGCGCCCTGGTGATCGACTGGCTGATCTGCACCTGGGCCATCACCCAGGGACTCCTGCGGATCGACCCGACCCACCAGAGCTGGGTTCCGGTCGCGGTGCTCGCCGCCGAATACCTCCTGCTCGCGGGCACCATGGGCATGACCTTCGGCATGCGCCTGACCGGCATCAGGATCGCCGCGCTCAACGGCGGGCGCGCCCCGTTCCCCTCGATCCTCGTGCGAACCGTGCTGCTGTGCCTGGCCGTACCCGCCCTGATCTGGGACCGCGACCAGCGGGGCCTGCACGACCGCGCCGCCGCGACCGTGGTCGTCCGTATGTGAGTTACGGCCGCACGCAGGTGAAGATGGCCGTCCCCGGCAGCAGACGGCCACGCAGCGGGCTCCAGCCTCCCCACTCACGCTCGTGACCGACCGGCCACTCCGGCTCGGTCAGCCCGCGCAGCACCAGGCCGGAGGCGACGATGTGCCCCACCCAGTCGGCCATCGTACGGTGATGCTCGACGTAGGAGGCCTTCCCGTCCGCACCGACCTCCACGTACGGCGAGCGGTCGAAGTAGGACCGGTCGGAGGTCAGTCCGGCGGGGCCCGGATCGTCGGGGAAGGCCCAGCGGATCGGATGACTCACCGAGAAGACCAGGAGGCCCCCCGGACGCAGCACCCGGCGGACCTCGGACAGGACGGCACCGGGATCGGCCACGAACGGCAGGGCGCCGAAGGCCGAACAGGCGAGGTCGAACGACTCACCGGCGAACGGCAGCGCCTCGGCGTCGGCCTGGACGACCGGCAGCCCGGAACCACTGTCCAGATCGATCCGGTGAGAGTGCTGAAGCTGCCGGAACGACAGGTCGAAGGCGACGACCCGCGCCCCCTGCCCGGTCAGCCACCGCCCGCACTGGCCCGCGCCACAGCCGATCTCCAGCACGTCCCTGCCCGCGACGTCGCCCAGCAGCCGGGCGTCGGCCTCGTCCAGACCCTCCGGGCACCAGACGAACCCGCAGTCACGCAGGAAACCGCCGTGCTCGGCCTGGTACTCGTCCGCGGCGCCGTCCCACCAGCCGCGGTTGGCCCGCGAGGTTTCCTCGGCGCCCACCCGGCGCCGGTCGATCCCCGCCACGTCCATCAGCGCATCTTGGGGCGGGGCATCTTCGCACCGCGCGGCAGCGGGCCCTTGGGCATCGGCAGCGTCTGCGGCAGGGCCTTGAGCCTGTTGTTGACCTCGTAGACCGCGGGCTTCTTGAGGTTCCTCGGCAGCTTCATCAGGTGCCGCTGCAGCTTGGCGATGGGCACCTGACCCTCGCCGTCACCGGACTGGATGTCGTAGACGGGGACGTCCAGGGCGACACGCTGGACACGCTTCTTCTCCGCGACCAGCATCTTCTGCACCCGGGAACCCGGCCCCTCGGAGACGAGGATCACACCGGGAAAACCGACCACGCGGTGCACGATGTCCTGATCACGGTTGACCGCGACGGCGGGAGCGACCTCCCACGTGCCACGCATGCCCTGCAGGATCGCGGCGGCCGCGCCGGGCTGGCCGTGCAACATGGAGTACTGCGCGCGCTGGGCGAGCTGGCCGAAGACCACCAGGCCGACGGTCAGCGACAGCATCAATCCGATGAAGATCAGATACCAGATCGAGCCCGTGACCAGGCCGATCACGACGCACAGCGCGAACGTGCCGAGCGCTGACGCGTAGACGATCGGCATACCCTTCGGGTTCGCCTGCTTGATGATCCCCGCGATCATACGGAGCTGCTTGATGCGCCCCGGGCGCTCTTGGTCTTCGGGCTTCTTCGCCATGACTTGAGGATACAAATTCCGGGGTCAAGAAATGAAAACGTGACCTGCCGTCCCACGGGAGCCCCGATGACCGGGAAGGATCACCGGGCCCCGCGGACGACGACGGTCAGGCGTACCTGCGGGCCTCGATGGCCTGCTGGTACAGACGGCCCGCCCGGTAGGAGGAGCGGACCAGCGGACCCGACATGACCCCGGCGAAGCCGATCTCCTCGGCCTCCTTCTGGAGCTCGACGAACTCCTGGGGCTTGACCCAGCGGTCCACCGGGTGGTGGCGGGGGGTCGGGCGGAGATACTGAGTGATGGTCAGCAGGTCACAACCGGCCTCGTGCAGGTCACGCATGGCCTGCACGACCTCCTCCCGCTCCTCGCCCATGCCGAGGATCAGGTTGGACTTGGTCACCAGACCGGCCTCACGACCCCTGGTGATCACTTCGAGGGAACGCTCGTAACGGAACGCGGGACGGATCCGCTTGAAGATCCGCGGCACGGTCTCGATGTTGTGCGCGAAGACCTCGGGCTTGGCGGAGAAGACCTCCTCAAGCTGCCCCCGGTCGCCGTTGAAGTCCGGCACCAGCAGCTCGACACCGCACCCCGGCAGCAGCGCGTGGATCTGCCGCGCGGTCTCGGCGTACAGCCAGGCACCGCCGTCCGGCAGGTCGTCACGGGCCACCCCGGTCACCGTGGCGTACCGCAGGCCCATCTGCTGAACCGACTCGGCCACCCTGCGAGGCTCGTCGGTGTCGTACTCGGCGGGTTTGCCGGTGTCGATCTGGCAGAAGTCACAGCGCCGGGTGCACTGGTCGCCACCGATCAGGAAGGTGGCCTCCCGGTCCTCCCAGCACTCGTAGATGTTGGGACAGCCTGCCTCCTCGCAAACCGTGTGCAGCCCCTCGCGTTTCACCAGTGACTTGAGCTCGGTGTATTCCGGCCCGGTCTTCAGCCGGGTCTTGATCCACGGGGGCTTACGCTCGATGGGGGTCTGGCTGTTGCGCACCTCCAGGCGGAGGAGCTTTCGGCCTTCAGGAGCAACGGTCACATCGTTCAGCTTATGTCCAGCGGGAAGGGAGCCGCGCGCGGGGTTGTGTCCCTGTCCCTTTGCGACGCCTGGCGGCGTCGCGGGCTTGGGCGCGTCGGTGTCTTCCCTCGTCGTTCGTCCGCTGCGCTCCCTTACTCCTCAGTCCAGACACCGACGCGCCCAAGCCGTGTCTCTTTGCTCCGCCTGGCGGCGTCGCGAGTCCGGGCGCTTCGAGCCGACGCTTTCCCTCGTCGCTGCGCTCCTGCGTTCCTCGGTCCAAGCACCGACGCGCCCAAGCCGGACACTCTCCGCGCACGGCACCGGTAAGGCACAAGCCGATGCTTCTCGCGGAAGCGGGAGGAGACGGTTCTCATGCTTGGTGGGGAAGGCTCGGGCGAACCCCTGGGTGGGGCGTCGAGGGCTCCCGGGGATCAGCGGCGGAAGAGGTCTTCCTCCGGGAGGTCGAAGGCCTGGGCGTCCAGGGCTTCCACCAGGCGTTTCTCGGCGTACGGCGTGACCTCGTCGACCACGATCCTGCGGCCCGTCTCCGCTGACAGCGAGGAGACCCCGGCGTCGCTGATGCCGCACGGGACGATGCGGTTGTACCAGCTCGGGTCGTTGGAGCAGTTGAGCGCGAAGCCGTGCATCGTCACCCCCCGGGTGACGCGGATGCCGATCGCGCCGAGCTGGCGGTCGGGGAGGCCGTGGGAGGGGTCTCCGGCGGCCCAGACGCCGCTGCGCCCCCCGACCCGCCCCGCCTGCACGCCGAAGTCGGCGCAGACCCGGATGAGGGTCTCCTCCAGCAGTCCCATGTATGCGGTGACGTCCAGCCGGTCACCGAGCTTGATGATCGGATAACCGACGAGCTGGCCTGGACCGTGCCAGGTGATGCGGCCTCCCCGGTCGACGTCGATGACCGGGGTGCCGTCCGTCGGCCGCTCGTGCGCGGCGGTGCGCTTGCCGGCCGTGTAGACCGGAGCGTGTTCGAGGAGAAGACAGGTGTCGGGAATCTCGTCGGCCACGCGCCGGGCGTGAATGCGCCGCTGAAGATCCCAAGCCTGCTCATAGGGGAAGTCAACGCCAAGACGAACGATCGCCAGCTCAGTCACGCTTAAAGAGTAGTTGACCCGCTCATGCTCAAGTCGTGAGAAGCCGAGGCTCGATGCGGAACTCCTTGACCCCGCCCTGCCCGTCGTGCTCGATCCGGTAGGCGTAACCCTTCGGGTCGACGCTCACGGCCTGGATGAACTCGGTGCCGACGTAGTGCAGCGCCACCCCCTCGTCGGCGGCGTAACCACCGGGCAGCTCACCGGAGGCGACCGACTCGTGCAGCAGCGCACGACGCTGCGGCTCGGAGTTGTAGTGCACGCCGCACGAGTACGGCAGCAGCCCGAGGCCGTCGGCCCACACCCGCAGCTCGGGCCCGAAGGAGTCGGTGTTGCCGCCCACGTGCCAGCACAGCGCCCCCGCGCTCTGCCCGGCCAGCACCACACCCGCCCGCCACGCCTCCTCGAAGGCCTCGTCGAGGCCGTGCAGCCGCCACAGCGCCGCGAGGTTGGCAACGCTGCCGCCGCTGACGTAGATGACGTCCTGGCTCAGCATCCACTCGCGCGGATCGTCGACGTTGGGCATCGGGAAGACGGTCAGGTGGCTGATCTCGACGTCCCAGGCCCGGAACGCGCCGTACATGCTCAGCAACCACTGGGAGTCGTCACCCGTCGCGGTGGCGAGCAGACCGAGTCTTGGCCGGTCCTGGCCGGTCAGGTCGAGGGCGTACCGCAGCAGGGCGCTCGCCTCAATGACCCCTTGCCGTCGTGAGGCGCGGAAGGAACCGCCCCCGATGGCGAGGATGTGAGACTGCCCGGACCTGCCCATAGGTGATCTCCCAGCTGATGTGGTGGAAACAGGGACCCTAGAGTACGGCGGACAGTGCGTCGCCGAGACGGATATGCCGGAACGTGTGCCCCACCTCGGTCAGGCGCCGGGGGATCACCCGCTGCCCGGTGAGCACCCCCTCCTCGGCGAACCCGCCGACGACGGCACGCAGCGCGAACCCCGGTACGGCCAGTGGCATGGCGGGCCGCCGTACGGCCTGGGCGAGCGTCTTGGTGAACTCCGCGTTGGTGACCGGGTGCGGCGCGGTCAGGTTCACCGGCCCGGAGAGGCCGGGGTCGCGCATGACGCGCAGCACGGCCCCGACCCAGTCGTCGGCCGTGATCCACGACCAGTACTGGCGGCCGGACCCGAGCGGCGCGCCCAGCCCCATCTTGAAGATCGGCAGGATCCTGGGCAGCATGCCGCCCTCGCGGCTCAGCACCAGGCCGGTGCGCAGCAACGCGACCCGGATGCCAGCCTGCCGCGCGGGTTCGGTCTCCGCCTCCCAGGGCACGACCACCTCCCGGGCCAGGAACCCCTCGCCAGGCGGGGAGGTCTCGTCGACCTCCCTGTCGCCGGTGTCGCCGTAGAAACCGATCGCGGAACCGGAGAGCAGCGCCTCGGGCCTGGCGTCCGCCCTGGTCAGCGCGTTGACCAGGGTTCTGGTGCCCTCGATGCGGCTGCGGGCGATCTCACGCTTGACGTCGGCGTTCCACCGCCGGTCGCCGATACCCGCCCCGGCCAGGTGCACCACGGCCCGCGCCCCGTTGACGGCCGCCGGGTCCAGGATCCCCTCCGCCGGGTTCCAGAACGCCTCATCAGGCCCGTGAGGCTCACGCCGTACCAGTCGGACCACCCGCGCGCCCTCGGCCCGCAGGGCCTCGGTCAGGGCCGAGCCGAGCAGGCCGGAGGAGCCGGTCACGATGATCGTCATGTCGTTCAATCTAAACAACCTCCCCCGAGGTTTTCGGGAACCGGGCGGTCCGCGGACGCAGATGTCTCTCCGGGGGAGGAAAAAGGCCGGGCCGGCCCGCGAGAACGCGGACCGGCCCGGAAACGCGAAGCGGAGGCTAGACGTTGAGGCCCAGCTGGTTCTCGAAGCGGCCCTCCTCAAGACGACGCTTGATCGTCGTCAGGAAGCGGGCGGCGTCGGCGCCGTCGACCAGGCGGTGGTCGTAGCTGAGCGCGAGGTACACCATCGAGCGGACGGCGATGACCTCGCCCTCGGGGGTGTCCAGGACGACGGGCCGCTTGACGACCGCGCCGGTGCCCAGCATGCCGACCTGCGGCTGGTTGAGGATCGGCGTGTCGAACAGCGCGCCACGGCTGCCGGTGTTGGTCAGCGTGAACGTGCCGCCGCCGAGCTCGTCGGGGCTCACCTTGTTGGTGCGGGTGCGCTCGGCCAGGTCGGCGATCTTACGGGCGAGGCCGGCGATGTTGAGGTCGCCCGCGTCCTTGATCACCGGGACGATCAGGCCGCGCTCGGTGTCCGTCGCGAAGGCCAGGTGCTCGGCGTCGAAGTAGGTGACCTCGTTGGTCTCGCTGTTGATCGTGGCGTTGAGCTTGGGGTGCTGCTTGAGCGCCTCGATCGTGGCCAGCGCGAAGAACGGCATGAACGAGAGCTTGACGCCCTCGCGCCGCTGGAACTCCGCCTTCGCGCGGTCGCGCAGCTGGGCGACCTTGGTGACGTCGACCTCGACCACGGTGGTGAGCTGGGCCGAGACCTGCAGCGACTCGACCATGCGCTTGGCGATGGTCTGCCGCAGCCGCGACATCTTCTCGGTACGGCCACGCAGCGTGGTGTCCACCGCGACCGGCTCGGGGGCCGGGGCGGCGGCGGGCGCCTGAGCGGGGGCGGCGGCCTGCGGGGCGGGGGCCTGCGGGGCCGGAACGGCCTGGGCCTGGGCCGCGGCGGCGCGCTCACGCTGGCTGCGGGCCGCCTCAAGCACGTCCTGCTTGCGGATGCGACCGCCGACACCGGTGCCGGTCAGCGTCTCCAGGTCGACGTTGTGCTCGCCGGCGAGCTTGCGGACCAGCGGGGTGACGTACGGGCTCTCACCGGAGACCGGCTCGGCGGCCGGGGCGGGAGCCTGCGGAGCCGGAGCGGCCTGCGGAGCAGGAGCGGGGGCAGGCGCGGGAGCCGGGGCCGGGGCGGGAGCCGGGGCCGCGACGGGCGCGGGCTGCGGGATCGAGGAGATCGGCTGAGCCGGGGCGGGCGCCGGAGCAGGCTCGGGCTCGGGGGCCGGGGCCGGGGCGGGCGCCTCGGTCTGCACGGCGCCCTCGGTGGCGTTCTCGTCGATGATCGCCAGCTCGGCGCCGACCTCGACGGTCTCGTCCTCGCCGACAACGATCTTGGTGAGGATGCCCGCGGCCGGGGAGGGGATCTCGGTGTCGACCTTGTCGGTCGAGACCTCCAGGAGCGGCTCGTCGGCCTCGACGCGCTCGCCCTCCTTCTTCAGCCAGCGGGTGACGGTGCCCTCGGTTACGCTCTCGCCGAGCTGGGGCATCTGTACGGACTTCGGCATGATGACTTCTCTCGTGTTCCGAGTGAGGGCTTCGAACTAGCTGTGAACGTGCAGAGGCTTGCCGGCCAGGGCCAGCATCGCCTCACCGACGGCTTCGGACTGGGTCGGATGCGCGTGGATGAGCTGCGCGACCTCGGCGGGCAGCGCCTCCCAGTTGTAGATCAGCTGACCCTCGGTCACGAGCTCGCCTATACGGCGGCCGACCATGTGCACGCCGAGAACGGGCCCGTCCTTCTCCGAGATGATCTTGACAGCGCCCTGCGTCTGCAGGATCTGGCTCTTGGGGTTGCCCGCGAGGTCGTAGGTGAACTCGACGATCTCGTGACCCCGCTCCCTGGCCTGGGCGGAGGTGATGCCGACCGAGGCGACCTCGGGGTCGGAGTAGGTGATCCTGGGGACACCGGCGTAGTCGATCGGCACCGGGTTGAGCCCGGCGATGTGCTCGGCGACCAGGATGCCCTCGGCGAAGCCCGCGTGGGCCAGCTGCAGGGTGGGGATCAGGTCTCCGACGGCGTAGACGCCGGGGACACTGGTCTGGCAGTACTCGTTCACCACGACGGTGCCCCGCTCGACGGCGACGCCCGCCTCCTCGAAGCCCATGCCCGTCACGACGGCGCCACGGCCGACGGCGACGAGCAGGAGCTCGGCCTCAAGGGTCTTGCCGTTGGCGAGGGTGACGACGACACCGGTGTCGGTGGTCTTGACACCTTCGAAGAAGACGCCGAGCTCCTGCTTGATGCCCCTGCGGCGGAAGGCGCGCTCCAGCAGCTTGGAGCTGGACTCCTCCTCAAGGGGAAGCAGGTGCGGCAGGCCCTCGACGATCGTCACCTCGGCGCCGAAGGAACGCCAGACGCTGGCGAACTCGACGCCGATGACGCCACCGCCAAGGACGATCACCGAGGCGGGCACCCGGTCGAGCTTGAGCGCGTGCTCGCTGGTGATGATCCGCTCACCGTCGATCTCAAGGCCGGGCAGCGACCTGGGCGCGGAGCCCGTCGCCAGCACGACGTTGCGGCCCTCGTAGACGTCGGAGCCGACGGCGATCCGGTTCGGGCCGACCAGGCGGCCCTCACCCTCGACGATCGTGATGCCCTTGCTCTTCAGCAGGCCCTGCACGCCCTTCCAGGCACGCGTGACGATCTTGTCCTTGAATGCGTGGACCGCGGGCACGTCGATGCCCTCGAAGCGGGCCTTGACGCCGTAGGTCTCGCTCTCCCGCGTCTCGTCGGCCACCTCCGCCGAGTGCAGGAGGGCCTTGGTGGGGATGCAACCCCGGTGCAGGCACGTGCCGCCGATCTTGTCCTTCTCGATGAGGACGACCGTCTTGCCAAGCTCGGCCGCCCGCAGAGCGCAGGCGTACCCACCGCTACCGCCCCCCAGGACGACGATGTCGTACGGGCCGCTGCCATCAGCCACAGGAAAGCTCCTTGTCGGATCGAAATACCTTCTCGCGGTCGCGCCCGCTCCGTGTCCCGGGGGCCGCGGACACCCGTCGGTGTCCGCGGCCGTGTCCCGGGGCGCTCGGTTCGCCGCCGCGCCGCTGCCCGCCCCTGGCTCTGCCGCCCGTGGCCTGGCCTCGGCAACCGCATCTTTTCATCTGTCTGTGCCGCTCGTGACCCGCACGGGTCAGCCCGCGTAACGCTCCGCGAGGCCGACGAGGGTGCGGGTGATCGCACCGGTGCCGCCCTTGGGGGTGTAGCCGTGCGCCTCGCCCTTGTTGAAGGCGGGGCCCGCCATGTCGATGTGGGCCCAGCGGACGCCGTCGGGCACGAACTCCCGCAGGAAGATCGCCGCGGTCAGCATGCCGCCCCAGCGCTCGGGGTGCAGGTTGGCGATGTCGGCCACAGGGGAGTCGAGACCCTTGCGGAGTTCCTCGGGCAGGGGCATGCCCCAGGCGCCCTCGCCCTGCTCGCCCGCGACCTCGACGACCTCCTCGCGCAGCGCGTCGTCGTTGGACATGACCCCGGAGGTGCGCCAGCCGAGCGCGACGAGCTGCGCGCCGGTGAGGGTGGCGACGTCCACGATCACGTCGGGGGAGTCCTGCGCGGCCCTGGCGATGCCGTCGATCAGCACCAGGCGGCCCTCGGCGTCGGTGTCGAGCACCTCGACGGTCTTGCCCGCGAAGCTGGTGAACACGTCGGAGGGGCGCTGGGCGGTGCCGCTGGGCATGTTCTCCGCCAGGCAGAGGTAGCCGACGGCGTTGACCTTGAGGCCCAGCTTGGCGATGGCGACGAGCGCGCCGAAGACCGCGCCCGCGCCGCCCATGTCTGACTTCATCCAGTCCATCGAGGCCGACGGCTTGAGCGACAGGCCGCCGGAGTCGAAGGTGATGCCCTTGCCGACGAACGCGACCGTCTTGGCGGCCTCGGGGTGGCTGTAGGCGAGGCGGACCAGGCGGGGCGGGTTGGCCGAGCCCTGGCCGACGGCCACGATGCCGCCGTAGCCGCCCTCCTTGAGGGCCTTCTCGTCCAGCACCTCGACCGAGAGGCCTGCCGCGGAGCCGGTCTGCTCGGCGATCTCGGCGAAGCGGGCGGGCCACAGGTCGGAGGGCGGGGTGTTGACCAGGTCGCGCACGAGAGAGACCGACTCCGAGACGGTGACGGCCCGCTCGACCGCCGCCTGGGCGTCCTCGGCGCCGCTCAGCACGGTCAGCTCCCCGACCGGGGCGGGCTGCTCGCCGTCGGTGCGGTACTTGGTGAAGGAGTAGGCGCCGAGCAGGCCGCCCAGCGCGAGAGCTCCGACCTGCCGGGCGTCCGCCGCGGGCAGGGCGAGCGCGACGCGGGCCGTGCCCGCCAGGGCGCGTACGGCCACGCCGGCCGTACGGCGCAGCGCCTCGGCGTCGTAGCCCGCACCGTCGGCGGGGGCGTCGCCGAGGCCGACGACCACCAGGAGCGGGGCGGCCAGCGCGCCGAAGGTCGGAACCTTGGCGACCTCGCCGGATCTGCCCTTGACGCCTATGGCGTCGAGTGTCGCGGCCAGCTTGCCGTTCAGCGCATCGTCCAGTCCCTCGGCGCCGGGGGCGAGACGGGGACCGTCCTCACCGGAGTGGACGCCGACGACCAGCGCATCGGTTTCGAACGAGACGACGTTGTCAGTTGAATTCACCCGCACAGTGGTCACGCGCCCGATGCTAGCCGTGCTTGCGCCGTACGCATAAACGAGGGTTCGTCCTATGAATTGACTGGACGGCGATGAAGCTACTCGAATTAGCACCATTCGGGCGATGGTGCTAGTGTCGCTATCACTATGTTGCTCTCTTTGGACCTCAACGATCCGCGGCCGCTGCACGACCAGGTCGCGGGGGCGGTCCGCCGCGCCATCGCGGATGGCTCCTACCGGCCGGGCGACCGGCTGCCGCCCGCCCGGGATCTGGCGGACGCGCTGGGCATCAACGCCAACACCGTGCTGCGCGCGCTGCGCGACCTGCGGGACGAGGGGCTGCTGGAGTTCCGCAGGGGCCGGGGGGTCAGCGTGCTCAGCAGGCCGGACGCCAGGGCCGTGCTGGCGGAGGCGGCGCGTGAACTGCTCGCCGAGGCCGACCGGTACGGCTACGGCCCCGAGGAAGTGATCCACATCATCAGGGAGCTGACATGACCCCTCGCGCCACGGCTCCCGACCCGCTCGTCTCTACGGAAGGAGGCGCGATGACCTCCAAGGGCCGCGCCGCCCTCGCCCTCGGCTGGGGCACCCTCGTCACCGCCGCCGTCGCCGGCGTCCCGCTCGCCCTGCGGGACCGTCTGCCCGACCCGCTCGCCACCCACTGGAGCGGCGCGGGCACCCCGGACGGGCACCTCTCCTTCACCGCCTCCCTGTGGGCGGGCCTGGCCCTGTGGGGGGTCGCCTGGGTCGTCCTGACCGCCCTCGCCCTGTGGGGACCGGCGCTCGACACCCGCCTCGGGCGTGCGAGCTGGTCGGGCTTCCTGTTCGGCTGGGCCGTGCTGGCCATCGGCGTGCAGGTCTCGACCGTCGCCGCCAACCTCGACGTCGCCGACTGGCGCCAGGCCGGGTTGCCCCCTTGGCAGGTGGCCGTGGTCGTCTTCGCCGCGCTCGCGGCCGGCGTGCTGGCGGGGGCGCTGGGCAGGGGCGGTCCCGACCCGCGCCGTGACCCGGACGCCCTGCCGGCCGTGCGACTGCGTCCTGGGCGGCGCTCGGTCTGGGTGAGCCGCGCGAGCAACGGCTGGCTGGTCGGGCTTTCCCTGGTGGCCCTGGCCGGAGCCCTGGTCTGCGCGGGGCTCGCCGTGATCGGGCTGCTGTCCGGGCCCGGCCTGGTCGCCCTGGCCGGGCTGTCCCTGGCGGCGCTGCTCGGGCTGGCCACCTGCTCGACCCGTGTCCGGGTCGACGAGAACGGCCTGCGCGTCGGCCTCGGCCCGTTCGGCGGCCTCGCGCGCCGTACGCCCATCGACAGGATCGAGTCCGCCTGGGTCGAGACGCGCAGCCCGGCCGAGGTCGGCGGCTGGGGGATACGGGGCCTGCCCGGCACGGGCCGGGTCACGTTCATGCTGCGCGGTGGCGAGTGCCTGGTCATCCGGCGCGTCACCGGGGGCGAGTTCGCGGTCTCCGTCGACGACGCGAGCCACGGCGCCGCCCTGCTGAACGCCTACGTCGCCGAAGCCGCCCACTGACTCGCGGGACACGTCTGCGAACCCTCCAAGGAAGTGGTGTCATGCCCCGTCGTTCCACGGATCTGTGGTTGTTCCTGATCGTCACGTTCGGCCTGTCCTGGCTTTTCGCCCTGCCGGTCTGGCTGACCGGTTCCCCGCTCGGCTCCCCGTCGCTGGTGGTGACGGCCGCCGTGATGATGTTCACCCCCACGCTCGGCGTCCTGGCCGTCCGGATGTACGGCAGGCACCGGGGCGAGCCGGGCACCACCTGGCGTGAGTGGGCCGGGCGCACCGGCCTGACGCTGGGGGAGCGGCGGGGCCGTACGGCGGCTCTCTTCGCGCTGGCCTGGTTCGGCGTGCCGCTGCTCGTGGTCGTGGCGATCGTGCTCAGCGCCGCCCTGGGGCTGTTCGGTCTCGATCTCGACGGGTTCAGCCTGTTCAGGCAGGGCCTGGAGCAGGCTGCCCCGGGACGGCCCCTGCCGTCGTCGCCGGAGGCGCTGGTCGCCGTCCAGATCGCGCTCGCGGTCTTCCTCGCGCCGCTGGTCAACGTCATTCCGGCCTTCGGCGAGGAGTGGGGCTGGCGGGGGTGGCTGCTGCCGAGGCTGATGCCGCTGGGCACCTGGCGGGCGATCCTGGTCTCCGGGGTGATCTGGGGGGCCTGGCACGCCCCGCTCACCCTGCGCGGCTACAACTACCCGGAACTCGGCGCCTGGGCGGCCCCCTTCTTCGTGGTGTTCTGCGTCGCCTTCGGCGCCCTGCTCGGCTGGCTGCGCCTTCGCTCGGGCAGCGTCTGGCCCGCCGCCGTCGGCCACGGCGCCCTGAACGCCTCCGGAACCCTGATCCTGCTGGTCGCCGACGCGGCGCACCCGCCGAACCTGGTCGTCGCCGGGATCACCGGCCTGGTGGGTTCGGCGCTGGTGGCCGTGCTCTCGCTCCTGCTGTTCACCCGCGCCCCGGTGCGGCCCGCCGTACCGGCGCCGAACTGAGTCAGCCGCCCGTCGCGCACACCACGAGCGCCGCGGCGGTCGCGGTCTCGACGAGCGCGCCGAGCACGTCCCCGGTGACGCCGCCGAGCCGTCGTACGGCCCGCCGCCGCAGGGCCCAGGCCGCCAACAGGCCCACCAGGACGGCGAGGACGGCTCGCGGACCGGCCAGGGCGGCTCCCAGGAGCGTCAGCGCCGTCACCGTGAGCGCGGGGCCGGGCCGTACGGTGCCGGCCACCAGGCTGCCGAGTCCGCCGGGGCGGGCGGCGGGCACTCCGGAACGGCAGGCCCAGGTGAGGGCGAGTCTGCCCGTGGCGCACGCGGTCACCAGCGCGGCGGGGCCCGTTCCCGAGGCCGTCACCTGCGCCAGAGCCGTCACCTGGATCAGCAGGGTGAGGACCAGCGTCACCACACCGAACGGCCCGATGTCGGATTTTTTCATGATGTCGAGCGCCTGTTCGGCGGGTTTGGCGCTGCCCAGCCCGTCGGCCAGGTCGGCCAGCCCGTCCAGGTGCAGGCCCCGGGTGAGCAGCGCCAGGGCCGCGACGGCCAGCGCCGAGGCGAGCGGGGGAGCCAGGCCGAGCCACACCGCCACGGCGAGCACGGCCGCGCAGGCACCGCCGAGCAGCGCCCCGGCGAAGGGGGCGACCGTCATCGCGACGCCCCCGGCCCGGCGGTCGACGACCCCGATCCCGGCGGGCAGGACGCTCAGCGTCCCGGCCGCCAGGCGCAGGCCGTCGGCGAACGTCGAGGGCCGCCCCTCCGGCGGCGGGTCACCGGGCACGGTCGTCGGTCCTCATCAGGCGGTCCTCATCAGACGGGCAGGGGCATCGGGCGGCCCGCGACGACCAGGGCGACGTCCTCGGACTCGGCGGCCAGCCGTCGGTTCAGCGCGCCGAGGGCGTCGCGGAACATCCGGCCGCTCGCCGTCGCGGGCACCACGCCGAGCCCGACCTCGTCGGAGACCGCGACCACCCGGCGGCGGACCCGCCGCCAGGCCTCGACCAGCTCGTCGAAGCGGGCCTCGACCGCGGGAAGGCCGTGATCACCGGACCAGGCCCCGCACTCGTCGAAGACCGCGGCGACCCAGGTCCCGAGCCCGTCGACGAGCAGCGGAACCGGTGAGTCACGCAGCAGCCCGGCCAGGTCGGTGCTCTCGACCGTCTCCCAGCGGGCGGGCCTGCGTTCCCGGTGCGCCCTGACCCGGCGGGCCCACTCGTCGTCCCCGTCGCCGCTCGGGCCGGTCGCCACGTAGCGGACCTCGGGTTCGGCCGCCAGCCTCAGCTCCGCCTCGGCCGACTTGCCCGAGCGGGACCCGCCGAGCAGCAGCGTCCGCCGGGGAGGTGCGCAGGGGGCGGGCGCGGGCTCGTCCAGGTCGAGGACCGTCCCGTCGGGTACGGTCCGCACGCCCCACAGCGCGGTCCGCCTGGACAGCTCCGCCTCGGAGGGCACCCGGTGGTCCAGGTGTGCGGCGACCACGTGGGTCGCGTCGGTGACCAGGCCCCGGCGGCGCAGGCCGCCGAGCAGCTCGGGCCGGTCGAGCACGTCGACCAGCACCAGGTCGCACGCCCGCCCGGCGGGACCGTCCAAGGACCGGACATGGGGCGGGACGGCGTACAGGACGCGGTGGCCGCCGGGGCAGGTGAGCAGCAGGCCGCCCGGGTCGGCGAAGACCCGGTGCCCCGCCGGGAGGGGGCCGCCGGACAGGTCGTGCGGGAGCCGTACCGCTCCGTCGAGGAGGATCTCGGCGGGGCGCCGGTCGCCGGGGGAGAGGCGGGAGCACGAGGCGCATCCGCATCCGGGAACCGGCCATCCCTCGGCGCCCGCCGTACCGGAGAACAGGACCTTCACGGGCCCAGCGTACGGCCAACCCCCGGGGCGGCCTCGGGCGATGTAGGGTTCGCTGAGCCGCCGGAAAGACGTCGGGAAGACACCGGAAGGCACAGCCGGACCTCTGAGAAGGAGCGCGTGGCATGACGTGGCACTGGCGTTACGAAGACGCGAACGGCGGCGAGGTGACCGAGGGGGTCACGCCGTCCGACGCGTTCCCCAGCCAGGCGGACGCGGAGTCGTGGCTCGGCGAGAGCTGGCGTGAGCTGCTCGACGCGGGTGTCGAGAGCGTCACGCTCCTTGAGGACGGCCGGGTCGAGTACGCGAACATGTCGCTGCGCCCCGAGTGAGCCGTGCTCTCCCGTGGCTCCTGCCGGGGCCACGGGAGAGGGGTGAGCTAGGGGCGCTTCTGCGGGCTCACGGTCTTGGCCGGGTCGCGTTCGGCCACGGCGCCGATGATCTCGTCGATCCTGGCGAGCACGTCCTCACCCAGCTTGACCCCGGAGGCCCCGACGTTGTCGCGGACCTGCTCGGGCCTGGTCGCGCCGACGATCGCCGAGGACACGTTCGGGTTCTGCAGCACCCACGCGACCGCGAGCTGGGCCATGGTCAGGCCGAGGTCGGAGGCGATCGGCTTGAGCTGCTGGACCCGGGTGAGCAGGTCGTCGTCCATCATCCGGGAGATGAAGCCGCCTCCGGTGGGGTCGGTGGCCCTGGATCCGGCGGGCGGGGGCTGACCCGGGAGATACTTGCCGGTGAGCACGCCCTGGGCGATCGGGGACCAGACGACCTGGCCGAGGCCCTCCTTCTCGCACAGCGGCACGACCTCGGCCTCGATGACCCGCCACAGCATCGAGTACTGCGGCTGGTTGGAGACCAGGCGGTCGAAGCCCATGTCGTCGGCGATCCGCAGCGCCGCGGCGATCTGGTCCGCGGTCCACTCGCTGACGCCGACGTAGAGGACCTTGCCCTGCCGTACGAGGTCGTCGAAGGTCTTGAGGGTCTCTTCGAGCGGAGTCTCGTAGTCGAACCGGTGGGCCTGGTAGAGGTCCACGTAGTCGGTCTGCAGGCGGCGCAGCGAGCCGTGGATCGACTCGGTGATGTGCTTGCGCGACAGGCCGCGGTCGTTGGGGCCGCTTCCGGTCGGCCAGTAGACCTTGGTGAAGATCTCCAGGGACTCGCGGCGCACACCCTTCAGCGCCCGGCCGAGCACCTCCTCTGCCTTGGTGCCCGCGTAGACGTCCGCGGTGTCGAAGGTGGTGATCCCCTCGTCGAGGGCCGCCCGCACGCACTCCTTGGCGGCGTCCTCCTCGACCTGGGAGCCATGGGTGATCCAGTTGCCGTAGCTGATCTCACTGACCTTGAGGCCGCTACGGCCGAGGTGACGGAATTCCATGCCCTGACCCTAGTAGGCGTCATAGAACAGAGGGATTCGGGATACTCTGCCCGGCGTGTCGCGGTTGATCACTTCTAGATGGGTACGGCTCGCACTGGTGGCCGCCGTGGTGACGGCGGTCGTCGTGGCGGTCCTGCGCCTGCGCCGTCCTCCGGCGGTCCGGCGTCAGGAGGGCCTTCCCGAACCGTCCCGCGCCGAGACCGCCGCGGCCCCCGGCGTGTGGGCGGCCCCCGAACCGAGGGCGTGGCCTCCCGCCCCGATCCTCGGCACGCCGAACGCCGAGATCCTCAAGGGGTACGCGACCGTCACCAGGCCTCCCGCCTTCCTCACCCGGCAGGCCGTACCGCGCACGCCGCTCGACGGGGCCGCCAGGCGCATGCTGACCCGCTGGGCCGCGGCCGCGTGCGCGCTGGGCCTGCTGGCCGTGGGCGCCCAGGTCCTGGACGACGCGGTCTTCTCCGGCAGGAGGCACGCGGGGGAGCCGTGCGCGGGGGAGACGGTCTGCCAGAGGGCCGCGGCGCCGGTGACGGAGATCCTGGAGACGCCCGCGCCGGCCGTCCCGGACGCCGACTGCGACCCGGCGGCGCGTACCCCGCACCGCAGGCCGGTCAGCCCCAGGGTGACCAGGGCGGTCGACCGGCAGTGGAACAGGATAGAGAGGTGGCTGAGGGCCAACACCCCGCGGACCTACCGCGCGCTCAGCGCCCCCGCCAGGTCCGGGACCATCGCCGTCGCCGAGGCTCAGATGGGCCTGCGCCTGCCCGACGACCTGCGCGCCTCCCTGCTGCGGCACAACGGCGGGGCGCCTCTCCTGATGGGGGAGAGCCCGCTGGACGTCAGAGGGATCCGCGACACCTGGCGGACGCTGTGCCAGGTCGACGGCGTCGACGGATACACGGGTGAGGAGATCGGAGAGAGGTCGGAGTGGTGGGACGGGCGGATGATCCCGTTCACCGCGGACGGCACCGGTTGCCATCTGCTCATCGACTCGGTCGCGCGCGACGTGGGAGGAAAGTGCGAGGACGAGCCGATCGGCTTCACGCCGGGCGGGGTTCGCCTGAGGTCCTACTACGCGCTGCTGAAGGCGACCGCCGACGCGCTGGAGACCGGCGGGAGGATCGGTTACTGGAGGCCGAGGGCGGCCGGTGGCGCGCTGGACTGGGAGATCGTCGACGCCGGAGCCGAGGCCGAGTACGCCGATCCGTGACATGCCGTGACATGCCACGGGCCCCGGTCCGTGTGGACGGGGCCCGTTCCGCGTTCTACTTCTTGGGCGGGACCGGCTTGCCGCCGGGCAGGAGGGTCGGCGGCGGGAAGCGCAGCTTGCGGATCTGCAGCGCGCGCATCGCGGCGTAGAAGCCGATGCCCTTGAGGTTGTCCGAGGGGAACTTCTCCTCGGCCAGCCGCTTGATCTTCCAGCCCACCCAGATCGAGGTCATCAGCACGCCGATCATCATGAGCGGCCAGCCGATCGTGATGACGGCGACGTAGATCTGGCCGCGGATCTGCTCGGGGAAGGGAACCCAGGTCACCAGCAGGATGAACAGGGAGAAGGGCAGGAAGTACTGACTGGGCAGGCGCCGGGAGTCGACCCAGTCCCGGGCGAACTTGCGGGCCGGGCCCCGGTCACGCGCGGGGAAGTATCGCTCGTCGCCACGCAGCATGCCCTCGCGGGCCTTGACGCGCTCGGTGGCCTGGCGCTCACGGAGCTGCCGGTAGGCCTCCTTGCGGTTCTGGGGGGCGTTCACCGGCTGACGGCGGCGCCCCTCGGCGTCGCGGCGCTTGGGTGTGGGACGCCCCTTGCCCGCAGGCTTAGGATCGTTGACGGAGACGGGGGAGTCGTCCGCGGTGGTCTGGGTACGTCGGAACACATCGTCAGCCTACCGGGAGTGCAACTTAGTGACGCCCTCGTGCGTTATGCGTAGGGTGAACCTAGGTGGCTCCGGTGCTTAGCTTGGGGGGCTGGAATCACTGGGGTGACCCGAAGCGCATTTGAAGAAGGGGACGGCCGACGCGCATGAGCGTGATGAAGAGACTTTCAATGATCTTCAAGTCCAAGGCGAACAACGCCTTGGACAAGATGGAGGATCCGCGCGAGACCCTCGACTACTCCTACCAGCGTCAGTTGGAGTTGTTGCAGAAGGTGCGCCGTGGTGTGGCCGATGTCGCCACCTCGCGCAAGCGGGTGGAACTGCAGATCAACCAGATCGAGGCTCAGGCACGCAAGCTTGAGGAGCAGGGCCGTAAGGCGCTGGGGGTCGGCCGTGAGGACCTGGCCCGTGAGGCGCTGACCCGCCGGTCGAGCCTGCAGACCCAGATCGCCGAGCTCCGGGTGCAGCACGACAACCTCCAGGGCGAGGAGGAGAAGCTCACCACCGCCTCGCACCGCCTGCAGGCCAAGGTCGACTCCTTCCGTACGCGCAAGGAGACGATCAAGGCGACCTACACCGCCGCCGAGGCGCAGACCCGCATCAACGAGGCCTTCTCCGGCATCTCCGAGGAGATGGGCGACGTCGGCCTGGCGATCCAGCGGGCCGAGGACAAGACCGCCTCGATGCAGGCCCGCGCGGGCGCCATCGACGAACTGCTCGCCAGCGGCGCGCTCGACGACTTCAGCGGCCAGCGCGGCGACGACATCCAGGCCGAGCTCGACCGCATGGGCGGCGGGCACGACGTGGAGCTGGAGATCGCCCGGATGAAGGCCGAGCTCGGCCAGGGCCCCGCACCGAAGAGCGCGATCGAGCAGGGCCCGTCCCAGCAGGGCTACCAGCAGCAGCCTCACCAGCAGCCGCAGCAGCAGCCCCAGGGCACCCAGCAGTTCCGCCAGCCGGGGGAGGGGCTGTGATCGTACGAATCATGGGCGAGGGGCAGATCGCCATCGACGAGGCCGACCTCGACGTTCTCAACACCCTCGACGGCGAGCTTGAGGCCGCCATCGCCGCCGAGGACGAGGCCGCCTTCCGGAGCAGGCTGCACGACCTGCTCGACAAGGTCCGCCACGTCGGCAAGGCGCTTCCCGACGACAGTCTGGAGCCGTCCGAGCTGATTTTGCCTCCGGCAGACGCTTCCATGGACGAAGTGCGGGAGATGCTCGGTGATGAGGGCCTGATTCCCGGATAGTTTGGGCATATGGCACATACCCGGTTCGCCCCGGACCGGGGCCTGACCAACCGCATGGTCCTGACCATGTTCCTGCTGGGCCTGCTCTACGTCGTGTTCGTCGGCGTACTGGTGGCGCTGGGCGTCCAAGCCGTCGTGGTGCTGCTCATCGCGGGTGCCATGCTCCTGGTGCAGTACTTCATGTCCGACCGCATCGCGTTGTTCGCGATGCACGGGCGTGTCGTCGGCCCCCAGGAGGCGCCGGAGCTGCACGGCGTGATCGACCGGCTCTGCGCCATGGCCGACATGCCCAAGCCGCGGGTGGCGATCGCCGACTCGGACGTCCCGAACGCGTTCGCCACCGGCCGCAACCAGAAGAACGCCGTGGTCTGCGCGACCACGGGCCTGCTGCGGCGCCTGGACCGCGCCGAGCTCGAAGGCGTGCTCGCCCACGAGATGTCCCACGTGGCCCACCGTGACGTCGCGGTGATGACGATCGCCTCGTTCCTGGGCATCGTCGCCGGGCTGATGACCAGGGTCGCGCTCTACAGCGGTCTCGGTGGGCGCAGGGACAACCAGAACGGGCCGCCGATCGGCCTGATCGTGATGCTGGTCTCCGTCCTGGTCTACGCGGTCAGCTTCCTGCTCACCCGTGCCCTGTCGCGCTACCGCGAGCTGGCCGCCGACCGCGCGGGGGCGCTGCTGACCCAGCGGCCGTCGGCCCTGGCCAGCGCGCTGGTCAAGGTCTCCGGTGACATGGCCCGTATCCCGACCAGGGACCTGCGCGAGGCGGAGCCGTTCAACGCGTTCTTCTTCGTCCCCGCGCTCGCGGGTCGCGCGGGAGCCTCCCTGGCCTCGCTGCTGGCCACCCACCCCCCGCTCGACCGGCGTCTTGAGCAGCTGCGGAGGATCTCCGGCCAGCTCGGCCAGGGGGGGTGAGCCGGTGGCCAGATGGTGGGACGCGCTGCTCGGCCGTACCGACCCCGTCAAGCCCGACCTGGACGCGCTGTTCGCGCTGCCCTCGGCCGCGGTGACCCTGCAGGCCGCGACCGGCCTTGAGCCGAACGGGGTGGGGTCCGTCTGCTTCCGCCCCGCGGAGGGCGGGGCGTTCAGCGCGCTGGAACACGACGTCGTGGAACTGCTCGCCACAGGCGAGGGACCGCCGGTCGAGGAGGTCAGGGACTCCTACGGCTACACCTGGCTGGTGGTGCGCCGCGACCCCGGCGCGCTCGGCGGCCTGGTCACCGACCTGCACGCGGTCAACTCCTCCCTGGAGGTGGCGGGCTTCGGCCCGTCCCTGCTCTGCTCGCTGGTCACCTTCACCGGCTCGGCCTCCCCGGGAGGGGGGATCGCGTTGGTCTACCTCTACAAACGGGGCACCTTCTACCCGTTCGCGCCGATGCCCGGCCAGCGCAGGGACAACCCGCTGGAGCTTCAGGTGCGCGGCGCGCTCGCCGGGGAGCTGAAGATCGAGCCCGACCTCGGCCGCTGGTTCCCCCTCTGGGGCGCCCCCGGGCTGTGACCGGTGCGCTCCAGGCGAGGTGTGACGAAGGCCGCCGCCCTGGCGTTCCTCCTGGCGGGCCTGTGTTACACGGCCTGGGCGCCGCTGCAGTTCCTCAACCCGCGGGTGGACCGTTCCCTCTCCTATCTCAGCGAACTGGCCGCCGTGGACCAGCCGTGGTCGTGGCTGGTGCGCTGCGCCGACGTGCTGGCCGGGGCCGCCTGTCTGGCGGGGGTCGCCCTGGCGCCCGACGAGCGTCCCGGTGGGGCGGGCGCGGCCGGCTGGCTCGGCCTGGCGCTGTTCGGGACGATGACGGTGCTGGACGCGGGTGTCTTCCCGCTGGACTGCGCGGTGCTGAGCGACCCCTCGTGTGCCGCGGCGGAGGCGGCGGGCCGTCTGTCCGTCTCCCACACCGTCCACGCGGCGGTCAGCTCCCTGGCCCTCGCGGGGGCCGGGCTCAGCCTCGTCGCGCTGCCGGTGAGCGCGCTGCGGCGCCGCCGCCTGCTCCCGCTGGGGTACGGCGGTGCCGTACTGGCCGTTCTGATGGCCGCCGCGACGGCGTGGACACTCACCCTGGTCGCCGAGACGGAGGAAGGCGTGCCCGGTGTCCCCGTCGGTCTCGCCCAGCGTCTGCAGGTCGGGGTCGTGGCGCTCTGGCTGCTGCTGGCCGGGGCCGCGCTGTGGCGCGACAGGACACGCGTGGTCCCGCAGAGGTCGCACGTCCTGCTCCAGGGGACGGGAACGCCGCCGGTGGTGATCTGCGCGGGAATGGCCGGGGCGTGGTTCCACTGGGACCGGGTCGCCGAGGACCTTCGCTCCGACCACCTGGTGATCCGTTTCGACCGTCCCGGCCTCGGGCTCAGCTCGGGCCACCCGGGGCCGCCGTCCCTGGCCGAGGAGGCGGGACGGATCGCCGCGCTGGCGCGCAGGCCGATCGTGGTCGGTCACTCCGTCGCGGCCTTCCACGCCGAGGCCTTCGCCAGACTCAACCCCGGCGGGGTCGCGGGCCTGGTCCTGGTCGATCCGAGCTGCGAACGGCCGGCCGGGCACGGGGACGGGACACGGGCCGCACAGGGGGCCGCACGGGGGGCCGTGCGCGGTGCCGTGCAGAGGGCACTGCCCGCGTTGGGCGGGACGTTCGGCGCGACCGCGCTCGCCCGTCTGGTCCTGCCTCCGGCGCACCGCCTCCTCATGGGGCCGCACGAGGAGGCCGGGCTCGTGTACGGCAGGGGCCGGGTGCTGGCCGCGGCACTGGCCGAGTGGCTCGCCTACCCGGAGATGGCCGCGGAGCTCGACGAACTACGCCGCGCCCGCCCCCTGCCCCCGGTCCCGGTCGTCGTGCTCAGCGCGGGATCCGGCGACGCCTGCCACCGCGACCTGGCCCGGCTGCTCGGCGCCCGGCTGGTCCCGCTGGCGGACAGCGGGCACGAGGTACAGCTCGACCGGCCGGAGGCGGTCGCCGAGGCGGTCAGGACACTCGACGTCCCGCGCGACACACCTCCCGTGGCCGGGCACTGATGCACTGACCGTGACTATTTGCCGTCACAATGGAGCCTAAAAGGCCCCTAAAGGGAGGGTAGGTATGCCGGACCTTGCGTCCTTGCGGTCTGGAGATCCCGAGCAGGTCCGGGAGTACCGGCTCACCGCGCGGCTCGGCGAGGGCGGGCAGGGAACGGTCTACCTCGGCGTCTCCCCGACGGGTGCCCAGGTCGCGGTCAAACTGCTGCGGGCCGATCTGGCACAGGACGTCGAGGCGATGGAGCGCTTCGTCCGCGAGGTCAGCACGGCCAGACGGGTCGCGCCGTTCTGCACCGCCGCGGTCATCGACACCGGGATGGACCGTAACCGCCCCTACATCGTCAGCGAGTACATCGACGGCCCGACGCTGGCGGAGGTCGTGGCCGCCGAGGGGCCGCGTGAGGGCTCGGCGCTGCACCGCCTGGCGATCGGCACGGTGACCGCGCTCGTCGCGATCCACCAGGCGGGGATCGTGCACCGGGACTTCAAGCCGTCCAACGTGCTGCTGGCCCCCGACGGGCCCCGGGTGATCGACTTCGGCATCGCCAAGGCGCTGGACCGGACCTCGACGCTGACCGCCACGGCGATCGGCACCCCCTCCTACATGACGCCCGAGCAACTCGCCGGGGAGACGGCGGGGTCGCCCGCGGACATGTTCGCCTGGGGATGCACGATGGTCTTCGCGGCCACCGGCAGTCCTCCGTTCGGCACGGACAGCCTGCCCGCGATCTTCAACCGCATCATGAACCTTGAGCCCGACCTGCGGGCCATCGCCGACCCGGCGCTGCGCGAACTGGTCGGCCAGTGCCTGGCCAAGGACCCCGCCGTACGGCCGAGCGCGGGGGACGCCCTGCTGCGGCTGCTCGGTCACGCGGGCACCGTACCGGGCGGCATGCCGGGCACCGCGGCGGGAACCGTCCCAGGCACCGCGGCACCGGCGGCGCCCGGGGGCATCCTCGCCGAGGGGTCGGCCGCCGCCGCCCAGCGGACGGGCCCCGGCGGGTACGGCCAGGCGCCCCCTCAGCAGCCCCAGTTCCCCCAGCAGCACCACCAGCAGCCCGGACCGCCCGTCCAGGAGGCCTACCCGCAGGCTCCGTTCTACGGCCGCCCCGACCAGACGGGGCCCGGCGCGCTGGGAACGGTCCCGGCGGGACGGCCGTCCTACCCGGTTCCCGGGCCCGGTTACCCGCAGTCGCCCGCGCCGGGCTACCCGCCCCACGGGGCGGCGCCGTACGGGAACAAGGGGCGGCGGGGGGTCTGGATCGCGCTCGCGGCGGGCCTCGTCGTCCTGCTGGCCGGGGGCGGCCTCGCGCTGACGCTGGTGAACGGGGAGCCGGAGACGGGCAGCGAGACGGGCGTGATCGACGTCGCGGAGACCGGTGACCCGGTGAAGCCGGACCGGAGCGACGCGCCGCCGACGCAGGACCCCACGGTCGCCGACCCGCCGCGGCAGACGAACAAGATCAAGCTGCCGGGCAGTTCGATCACGCTCCACGAGAACCCGGACGACCCGATCAAGCTCACCGCCTACAGCCTCGACTGGGACAAGACCCTCTACACGCGTTCCCGGGCCGGCGCCTTCAGCAAGAACGACAAGTACTTCCAGTACGTGGTCAACACCGAGGGCACCAAGGCACTGGGGGTCGACAGGCAGTACGACTCGGGCAACTACGCCGTCGTCTCCCTCGTCGACCGGAGCGACAACTCCGTGACGCCGCTCAGGATCGCCAAGACGCCGGTCTACGCGACCGTCCCCCAGTGGTCCCCGGACGGCACCCGTGGCCTGGTGACGCTGTACGAGTCGGCGGGCAAGACCAGCAAGGAGTACGGCTACGCGATCATCGACATAGCCAAGAAGAAGGTCAGGACCGTCCGGGTCAAGGAGAAGGACGCCGGGAAGTGGAGCTACTTCTGGCGGGGGGACGGCAAGGCGGTCGGCACCTGGGCGCTCACCGGCAAGACCAAGCGCATCCGCTTCTACGACCTGCAGGGCACGGTCCTGCAGACCCTGCTCGACGTGGGCACCCCGCTCACCGTCGAGGGCGACGACGTCTCCCCCTCGGGCACGTTGATCATGACCTACTGCAAGCAGGACGACAAGAAGGTCTGCGTCTGGTCCACCGTCGCCGACGCGGACGCCCAGCACCGGGTCCCGTTCGAGACCGACCGGCTCATCGGCTGGTACGACGACACGCACATCGCGGGCTGGCGGCGCAAGGGGAGCGGCTACGAGGCCGTGGTGATCGACTTCGAGGGACGCGTCAAGCGGGTCCTGGCCACCACGACCAACGCCGAGGAGTACAAGAAGCAGTACATGCGCTTCACCCGCGCCGACTGACGGCCCGATCCCCAAGTCTCCGCAAGACACGGCGGACGGCGCCGGGCTTCTCCCCGGCGCCACCGCTCCGCCGTGGTGCCATGAGCCTATGATCAAGTTGTCTCACATCACGGCCGCGGGGGCCGCCGTGGCCGCCGCGGTGTTCGTCACCGCGGGGCCGCTCGGCGGGGCCGCGTCCGCAGACACCGCTTTCGGCACCGCTTTCGACACCGGGAGGACGGTCATGGAGGAGAACCGAGACCAGGTGACGGTCGTGGGGGAGGGCAGCGTCTCCTCGGCTCCCGACGTCATGCGCCTGAACACCGGTGTCGAGGTGCGCCACGCGAGCGCGAGCCAGGCCTTCGCCGAGGCCAGGGCCGCCGCGGCCAGGCTGACCACGGCGCTGAGGGGGGTGGGCGTCGCCGCCGAGGACCTGCGCACGAACGAGTTGTCCCTGGGGCCCGAGTACGAGACCTACCCCAAGGTCTCCGCCTACCGGGCGGCCCAGGGCGTCGAGGCCGTGGTGCGTGACCTGGAGAGCGCCGACAGGGTCATCGAGGCCGCGGTGGCCGTGGGTGAGGAGGTGCGCCTGAACGGCCTGTCCTTCGAGGTCTCCGACAGCCGTGGCGCGCTCGGGGCGGCACGCGACCTGGCCTTCGCCGACGCCAGGGCCCGCGCCGAGCAGTACGCGAGGCTGGCGGGCCGCCGGCTGGGCCGGGTCGTGGCGATCGCCGAGGAGAACGTCACCCCGCCCAGGCCGGTGTCCTACGGGGCGGGGTTCGCCGCGGAGAAGGCCTCCGTCAGCCCCGGCCAGCAGACCGTCTCCGTCAGCGTCAGGGTGGTCTACGGGCTCGACTGAGCCCCGCTGAGCCCCGCCCGGGGCCCCACAGCGGGGGCCCCGGCGAAAGAGGGTCAGGGCAGGGCGAGCATGCGGTCCAGGGCGACCTTGGCCCAGCGGGTGGTCTCCGGGTCCACGGTGATCTGGTTGACCGTCTGGCCCGCCGCCAGCGACTCCAGCGCCCACACCAGGTGCGGCAGGTCGATCCGGTTCATCGTCGAGCAGTAGCAGACGGTCTTGTCGAGGAACGTCACGTTCTTGTCGGGGAACATCTGCCCCAGCCGCTTGACCAGGTTCAGCTCGGTGCCGACCGCCCAGGACGACCCGGCGGGGGCCTCCTTCAGCCTGTTGATGATGTACTCGGTCGATCCGACGTAATCGGCCTTGGTGACGACCTCGTGCCTGCACTCGGGGTGGACCAGCACGTTGACGCCGGGGATGCGCTCACGCACCTCGTCGACGCACTCGGCGGTGAAACGGCCGTGGACCGAGCAGTGCCCCTTCCACAGGATCATCTTGGCGTTCTGGAGCTGCTCGGCGGTCAGGCCGCCGTTGGGCCGGTGCGGGTTGTAGACGACGCAGTCGTCGAGGGACAGGCCCATCTCCAGCACCGCGGTGTTGCGCCCCAGGTGCTGGTCGGGCAGGAACAGCACCTTCTCCCCACGGGAGAAGGCCCATTCGAGGGCGCGCCTGGCGTTGGAGGAGGTGCACACGGCGCCGCCGTTGCGCCCGCAGAAGGCCTTGATGTCGGCGCTTGAGTTCATGTAGGTGACCGGGACGGTCGTCTCGGCGATCCCGGCGTCCTGCAACGCCTCCCAGCACTCCTCGACCTGGTCGAAGGTGGCCATGTCCGCCATCGAGCACCCGGCGGCCATGTCGGGCAGCACGACCTTCTGGTCGTCGTTGGTGAGGATGTCGGCGGACTCGGCCATGAAGTGCACGCCGCAGAAGACGATGTACTCGGCCTGCGGCCTGGCCGCGGCGTCGCGGGCCAGTTTGAAGGAGTCGCCGGTCACGTCGGCGAACTGGATGACCTCGTCACGCTGGTAGTGGTGGCCGAGGACGAAGACCCGCTCCCCGAGCGCCGCCTTGGCCCGCCTGGCACGCTCGACGAGCGCCGGGTCCGAGGCGGTCGGCAGCTCCCCGGGACAGTCGACACCGCGCTCGCTGTGCGGGTCTGTCCCCCTGCCGAGGACGAAAAGCGGAAGGCCGGTCTCGGTGGTCGTCACGACCACACCCCCTTATCGTCGAACTGACGACTAATGATGACACACGCCTCCGGGGGTTTTATTCCGGGGTGGGGAAGGGCCGAAGCCCCAGGAATGTGTAGCGGTCTGCACGTGTTGGTAGCGTCTAAGAAGGACGTCACACACAGACAGCCGACCCGTCCGGGCGGCTGACGCAGACGCGGGAGTCACCACATGTCGGTTGAGAGCAGCGAGACCAAGACGCAGGGCCTGGTCCTCAGTGACGCGGCCGCGGCCAAGGTCAAGAGCCTGCTGGAGCAGCAGGGCGAGGAAGGCCTCAAGCTGCGCGTGGCCGTGCAGCCCGGTGGCTGCTCGGGCCTGCGCTACCAGCTCTTCTTCGACGACCGTTCGATGGACGGCGACGTCGTCTCGGACTTCGACGGTGTCAGCGTTGTCACCGATCGGATGAGCGCGCCGTACCTCGGTGGCGCGACCATCGACTTCGTCGACACGATCGAGAAGCAGGGCTTCACGATCGACAACCCGAACGCCACCGGTTCCTGTGCCTGCGGCGACTCGTTCAACTAACGGACGCACGCGGACAGTCCGCGGCAAGTGACATACGGCGGCCCCGCGGGGTGAGATCTCTCACCTCGCGGGGCCGCCGTGCGTCCATGTGGTCACGTATTCTTGCGGGGCTCCAAACCCCGTCCATCCAGAAGATGCTGACAACGAGGAGAATGACCCCGTGCGCATCGCCGTCACCGGCTCCATCGCGACCGACCACCTGATGACCTTCCCGGGGCGCTTCGGCGACCAGCTCATCGCCGACCAGCTCGACCGGGTCTCCCTGTCGTTCCTCGTGGACGACCTGCAGGTCCGCCGCGGAGGCTGCGCGGCCAACATCGCCTTCGGCATGGGCAGCCTGGGGCTGCGGCCCGTCCTGGTCGGCGCGGTCGGCACGGACTTCGCCGACTACCGCTCCTGGCTCGAACGGCACGGTGTCGACTGCGACTCCGTGCACACCTCCGAGGTCCACCACACGGCCCGGTTCCTGTGCACGACCGATGACGACCACAACCAGATCGCCTCGTTCTACACCGGCGCGATGGCCGAGGCCAGGCTCATCGAGCTGGGCCCCATCGCCGAACGGCTCGGCGGCCTCGATCTCGTCCTGATCAGCCCCAACGACCCCGAGGCGATGCTCAGGCACACCGACGAGGCCCGGGATCGGGGCATCCCGTTCGCCGCCGACCCCTCCCAGCAGCTCGCGCGCATGCCCGGTGAGGACATCAGGAGGCTCGTGGACGGCGCCGCCTACCTGTTCGGCAACGACTACGAGCGCGGCCTGATCGAGCAGAAGACCGGCTGGTCGGACGAGGAGATCCTGGAGCGGGTCGGCGTCCGCGTCACCACGCTCGGCCCCAAGGGCGTGGTGATCGACCGCAAGGGCGAGCCGTCCCTGCACGTCTCGCCCGCCCCGGAGAACGGCAAGGCCGACCCGACCGGCGTCGGCGACGCCTTCCGGGCCGGATTCCTGTCGGCCCTGGCCTGGGGCCTGTCGCTGGAGCGCTGCGGCCAGCTCGGCAACCTCACCGCGACCCACGTCCTTGAGCGTGTCGGCGGCCAGGAGTACGAACTCGGCCAGGAGGAGTTCCTCAAGCGCCTCGCCGCCGCCTACGGCGCCGAGGCCGCCGAGGAGGCGGGCCGTTTCGTACGGTGCCACCACGCCTGAGGTCGCGCACCGCCCCTCCCGCGCGCCGGGAGGGGCCGGTCAGTAGTTGCGCCGCACGTGGATGGCCCAGCCTCCGTCGGGAAGCTCGTAGCTCGCCACGTGGTGGTGCGACTTCAGCCTGCACCAGGCCGGGATGTCGGTGAAGGCGGCGGGATCGTCGGCCAGGACCGAGACGATCGCGTTGCGCGGCACGTAGTTGATCTGCTCGGCGAGCATGATGATGGGAATCGGGCATTTCTTGCCCAGCGCGTCGATGGTCAGCGCGGGAGGCTGGCCCGCCTCCGCCTCAGCCGCCTGGATGGACGTCATGGAGCGCTCACTCCCCACATCTTGGTCACGACTTGACTCCCGCGTCCTCACGAATCCTCCTCACCGCGTCCGGCAGGACGGTGAGGAAACGGTCGACATCCGTCGCGGACGCGCCCTGGGGCAGCGATACCCGTACGTTCCCGTGCGTAAGCACGCCCATGGCCTCCAAAACATGCGACGGACGAAGCGTACTGGCCGTGCAGGAGCTGCCAGATGATACGGCGAACCCTGCCTTGTCCAATTCTGTCAGTAACGCTTCACCTTCGACGTAAAGACAGGAAAAGGTGATGATATGCGGTGCCCGGGAGACCGGGTCGCCGATCACCTCGACGTCCGGGACGAGCCGGGGGACCTCGGCCCTGATCCGGTCGACCAGCGCGGACAGGCGCGCCGACTCCCTGGCGGATTCGGCGGCCACGGCGCGCAGCGCGGCGGCGGCGGCCACGATCGCGGGCACGTTCTCGAACCCGGGGACCCTGCGCCGCTCACGCTCGTCCTCGGGCAGTGGGCTGCGCCAGCGGGTGCCCTTGCGGACCGCAAGCACACCGACCCCCGCGGGGCCGCCCCACTTGTGCGCGCTGGCCGTCAGCACCGACCAGCCGCCGGGCGGCGGCATCCGGCCCGCGGTCTGCGCGGCGTCGACCAGCAGCGGCACGCCCGCCTCCGCGCACGCCGCCGCCACCTCGGCGACCGGCTGGAGCGTCCCGACCTCGTGATTGGCGCTCTGCAGGCAAGCCAGCGCCGTGCCCGGCGCCAGTACGGCCTCGCGGAAGGCGGCAGGGTCGACCGCGCCGGTGAGGCCGACGCCGACCGTCTCGACGCTACCCCCGTCGCGTTCGTGGACCTCGGCGGCGTGCAGCACACTGGAGTGCTCGACGGCGGAGGTCACCAGGCGGCGCCCGGTCCTGCGCCGCCCGTGCAGGGCGCCCAGCACGCCGAGGTGCACGGCCTGGGTCCCGGAGGAGGTGAAGGAGATCTCGTCGGGGCGGGTTCCCAGGGCCTCGGCGACCTCTGTACGCGCCTGTTCCAGTAACATCCTTGCCCGGCGGGCGGGGCCGTACAGCCTCGCCGGGTCGGCCCAGCCGGCGTCGAGCGCCGCGATGAGAGCCTCGCGTGCCTGAGGGTGCAGCGGCTCTGTCGAGGCCGCGTCGAAGTACGCCACGTCCCAATCGTCGCATCACACGCGGCGCAATCGGGGGCTGCGCGGGGGGGCGAGGGTGGTCCGCGCTAATGTGTCCCCCAGCGTAAAGCTGTGAACTACAAGTTGTGAACATGAACAAACGACCGCCCAGGAGCGATTTCTGGGCTTCATCTGTGGGGTAGGCGATCCGTGAGTCCGACCCGCCGTTCCGCACGGCGTCCGTTGGCCCGCCGCCGGGTGCCACGCGCTGCCGCTCTGGCGCTGCTGCTGGTTTCCGTGTCGGCGTGCAGTGCTGAGAACATCGCCGGGGAGTGGTCTCGTGGCGGTATGACCGAGGGCATCACCAAGCAGGCCGATACCGTCCAGAGCCTGTGGAACGGCTCCTGGATCGCGGCACTCGCCACCGGTTTGGTCGTGTGGGGCCTGATCCTGTGGTCCGTGGCCTTCCACCGTAAGAGGAAGAACTCCAAGGAGAGCCTGCCTCCGCAGGTGCGCTACAACCTCCCGATCGAGATCCTCTACACGGTTGTGCCGATCATCATGGTCGGCGTCTTCTTCTACTTCACCGCGCGGGACCAGAACTACATCAACGCCGTCTCCGGCAAGGCCGACGTCAAGGTCAAGGTCGAGGGCTTCCAGTGGAGCTGGCGCTTCACCACCGACTACAACGGCAAGAAGGCCGAAGTGGTCGGCATGCCCGTCAGCGACTACCGCCAGGGCCCGCGGCTGGTGCTTCCCGCGGGCAAGAAGGTGGAGTTCGACCTCGTCTCGCCCGACGTCATCCACTCCTTCTGGGTTCCCGCCTTCCACTTCAAGCGGGACGTCATCCCCGGAGTGGAGAACAAGTTCGAGGTCGAGACCCTGAACAAGTCCGGTGTGTTCGCGGGCCGCTGCGCCGAGCTGTGCGGTACCGACCACAGCCGGATGCTCTTCTACGTGGAGCTCGTCAGCCCAGCCGAGTTCGACAAGTACATCGCTAGTCAGGCGGGTGCCCAGTGACCGCACTTCAAGAGCCCATCGCTCTGACCCCGGTGACGACCCGCAAGGGCTCGGTCGTCGCGAAGTGGATGTCGTCCACCGATCACAAGATCATCGGACACCTCTACCTCATCACCTCGTTCGTGTTCTTCCTGATCGGCGGCGTGATGGCGCTGATCATGCGGGCCGAGCTGGCGCAGCCGGGGCTGCAGCTCACCAGCAACGAGCAGTTCAACCAGCTGTTCACCATGCACGGCACGGTCATGCTGCTGATGTTCGCGACGCCGCTGTTCGCGGGCTTCGCCAACGAGCTGATGCCGCTGCAGATCGGCGCCCCGGACGTGGCCTTCCCGCGTCTGAACATGGTCAGCTACTGGCTGTTCCTGTTCGGCAGCACCATCGCCCTGTCGGGCTTCCTCACCCCGGGCGGCGCGGCCAGCTTCGGCTGGTTCGCCTACGCCCCGCTGTCGGACGCGATCCACTCGCCCGGTATCGGTGGCGACCTGTGGATCGTCGGTCTGACCATCAGCGGTCTGGGCACGATCCTCGGCTCGGTGAACTTCATCACCACGATCGTGTGCATGCGCGCTCCGGGCATGACGATGTTCCGCATGCCGATGTTCACCTGGAACATCCTGCTCACCTCGATCCTGGTGCTGATGGCCTTCCCGGTGCTGGCCGCCGCGCTGCTGGCGCTTGAGGCCGACCGCAAGCTCGGCACGCACATCTTCGACTCGGCCACCGGTGGTGCCATGCTCTGGCAGCACCTGTTCTGGTTCTTCGGCCATCCCGAGGTGTACATCATCGCGCTGCCGTTCTTCGGCATCGTGACGGAGATCCTGCCGGTCTTCAGCCGCAAGCCGCTGTTCGGCTACATCGGCCTGGTCGGCGCGACCATCGCCATCGCCGGTCTGTCGATCACCGTGTGGGCGCACCACATGTTCCCGACCGGCCAGGTGCTGCTGCCGTTCTTCTCCTTCATGACGTTCCTCATCGCGGTCCCGACCGGGGTGAAGTTCTTCAACTGGATCGGCACGATGTGGCGGGGACACCTGTCGTTCGAGTCGCCCATGCTGTTCTCGATCGGCTTCCTGGTGACCTTCCTCTTCGGTGGTCTGACCGGCGTCATCCTGGCCTCGCCGCCGCTGGACTTCCAGGTGTCGGACTCCTACTTCGTGGTGGCCCACTTCCACTACGTCGTCTTCGGCACCGTGGTCTTCGCGATGTTCGCGGGCTTCTACTTCTGGTGGCCCAAGTTCACCGGCAAGCTGCTCAACGACACGCTGGGCAAGGTCCACTTCTGGACGCTGTTCATCGGCTTCCACACCACGTTCCTGGTGCAGCACTGGCTCGGCGCGGCCGGCTTCCCGCGCCGCTACGCCGACTACAGCCCGGCCGACGGCTTCACCAACCTGAACATGGTCTCCTCGGTCGGCGCGTTCCTGCTGGGCGCATCGACGCTGCCGTTCCTGTACAACGTGTGGCGGACCCACAAGTCCGCCCCCAAGGTCACGGTGGACGACCCGTGGGGCTACGGCAACTCGCTGGAGTGGGCGACCTCCTGCCCGCCGCCGCGGCACAACTTCACCTCGCTGCCGCGCATCAGGTCCGAGCGCCCCGCGTTCGACCTCAAGTACCCGCACATCACCTCGGCCTCGCGTGAGCTGGAGGACAACCGATGAAGGTCCAGGGCTGGCTGTTCATCCTCTGCGGCATCTTCTTCGCCGCGGTGGACGTCGTCTACTGGTTCTGGTCAAGGGAACCGGTCGGCACGACGGCGATGGCGATCTCGGTCGGCTTCGCCTTCATGATCGGCTACTACCTCATGTACACCGCCCGCCGCATCGGCGAGCAGCCTGAGGACGACAAGCAGGGCGAGATCAGCGACGGCGCGGGGGAGCTCGGCTTCTTCAGCCCGCACAGCTGGTGGCCGCTGTTCGTCTGCCTGGCCGTCTCGCTCACCGCGGTCGGCCTGGTCATCGGCTGGTGGCTGTTCCTGATCGGTGTGTTCGCGGTCATCATGAGCATGATCGGGTTCGTCTTCGAGTACTACCGGGGTCACTTCTCGCACTGAGCGCGTCGCCACCCCAGGCTTCCGGAAACGGGCCACGGAGATTCCGTGGCCCGTTTTTTGGTGTTTATTGGGGACCCACACCCATCGCCATATGTGGCGCTCCGCTTACTACGGGTAATAACAGGATCACCGGACCGGTCCTGAACAGGGGAGTACACGTGGGGCACGTGGGACAGACGATGCGTGGTTCGATTCCGGGGGCCGGGCTACTGGCCCTGCTACTGGTGGCCTCATGCTCGGACGGTTCCACCACCGCCGCGCGCGGGCCGGCGGGACCCGTGTCGCACGCGGACGCGGCGGTCAGTGTGGTCCCCCTCGACAGGGCGGGCAACGTGCCCACCCACGCGACCGTCCTGGTGGCGGCCAGCGGGGGGACACTCAGGAACGTCACCGTGAAGGGCCCCAGGAACTCCCTGACGGGTGTGCTGAGCGCCGACGGGACCCAGTGGCACAGTCAGGACACCGCGCTGCCGGGGACGACCTACGAGGTCACCGCGGTCGCGGTGAACCCGGGAGGAAAGGTCAGCGAGACTCACACCTCCTTCTCCACGGTCAAGGCGGAGAAGACCTTCGAGATCAAGGAGTTCCTCCCCGACAAGGAGCTGACGGGCCTGACGGTCGGGGTCGGCATGCCGGTCATGATCACCTTCGACCAGCCCATCACCGACCGCGTCGAGGTCGAGCGCAACCTGGCGATCCGCTCCTCGAAGCCGGTCCTCGGGGCCTGGCACTGGTTCGACGACAAGACCGTGCACTTCCGCCCCAAGACGTTCTGGCCCGCCAACACCACCGTCCGCGTCGACGCCAACCTTGAGGGCGTCAGGGGCGGCAGGGGCGTGTACGGCAAGCAGAACCAGAGCATCCGCTTCAGGGTCGGCCGCTCCCAGATCACCCGGGGCAGCACCCAGACCCACCACCTGACCGTCAGGCGCAACGGCAAGGTCGTCAGGCAGATCCCGATGAGCGCGGGCCAGGGCGGCGCCTGGAAGTACTACACGACCAGCGGCGTGCACCTGGCCATGTCCAGGGAGCCGGTGACCATCATGACCTCGCCCGGCATCGGCCCCGGCTCTCCCGGCTACTACCAGATGACCGTCTACAACACCGTCCGCATCTCCAACAGCGGCGAGTACGTGCACAGCGCCCCGTGGTCGGTCGGCTCCCAGGGGTACTCCAACGTCAGTCACGGCTGCGTCAACGTCAGCCCGGACAACGCCGTCTGGTTCATCAACAACACCCTCATCGGTGACCCGATCATCATCACGGGCACCCCTCGCCCGCTTGAGCCGACCAACGGCTGGGGCCACTGGCAGGAGAACTGGAAGCAGTGGCTGAAGTGGAGCAGCGTCAAGTACTTCACCACCGACTCCCTGTGACGCCTGAAGGCCGCTGAGAGGCCTTTTGCGGCTCTCGGGTCAAGAGGAATGCGGCCAGGCCGTTTCCGGGGCTCCGTGAGCCGTACAGGGGCGTTCCAGGGTGGGCGGGGCTCGTCGCCGGCTCCGGGCGGAGACAGACAACAGGGCCCGGACACCTGATCGGTGTCCGGGCCCCGTCGTGTGGCGAAGCTTGTGACGGCCTCTAGTGGGTCAGGGACCTGTCGTCCCCGCCCGAGCCGACCTGCGCGTGCTCGCCGTGCTCGACGCCGTGACCGTGGCCGTCGTCCAGCGGGATCTTCTCGCCGCCGTAGGCCTTGCTCATCTTGGCGCGGAGCCTGCCGAGCGGGCCGCGCATCCCCTTGGGCGGGATGCCGTCCTTGTCGGTGTCGGTCCCGGCGATGGTCGGAACCGGGGCCTTGCCCCGCAGGTGCGCCTCGATGGAGGCCTCCGGCGGAACGTGGACCTCGATGTACTCACCGTGGGGCAGGCGCTTGATGACACCCGACTCCACGCCGTGCCCGATGATCGCCGCGTCGCTGCGCTGCAGGCCGAGGCAGATCCGGTAGGTGACGATGTAGGCCACCAGCGGACCGAGGAAGACCAGGACCCGGCCGATGTAGGTCGTCCAGTTGAGCGAGACGTGGAAGACCGAGGAGATCTCGTCGTTCGCGCCCAGCAGCCACAGCACACCGTAGAACGTGATGGCCGAGATGCCGATCGAGGTGCGGTGCGGGTTGTTGCGGGGACGGTCGGCGACGTGGTGCTCGCTGCGGTCCCCGGTGACCCACTGCTCCAGGAAGGGATACAGGGCCAGGCCGGTCATGATGATGCCCATCGGGACCAGCGCCGGGATCAGCACGCTCATCGGCAGCGTGAAGCCCAGGACGTTGATCTCCCAGGAGGGCATCAGACGGAGCGAGCCCTCAAGGAAGCCCATGTAGAAGTCGGGCTGGGAACCCGCCGAGATGTCGGCGGGCGTGTAGGGACCGAACAGCCAGATCGGGTTGATCTGGGCGAAGGTGCCCAGCAGCGCGATGACGCCGAACGTGAACATGAAGTACGCGCCCGCCTTGGCCATGAAGGCCGGGTAGAACGGCGCGCCGACCACGTTCTCGTTGGTGCGTCCCTTGCCCGGCATCTGGGTGTGCTTCTGCACCCACATGAGGACCATGTGGGCGGAGATGAGCGCGAGCAGGATGCCGGGGATGAGCAGGATGTGCAGCGAGTAGAACCGGGAGATCACGTCCTCGCCGGGATACTCGCCGCCGAAGAGGAAGAAGGTGATCCAGGTGCCGACCAGCGGCAGCGAGATCGCCACACCCTCGGTGATGCGCAGACCCGCGCCGGAGAGCAGGTCGTCGGGCAGGGAGTAGCCGGTCAGGCCCTCGGCCAGCGCCAGCGTCAGCAGCAGCACGCCGATGAGCCAGTTCAGCTCGCGCGGCTTGCGGTACGCACCGGTGAAGAACACACGGAGCGCGTGCACCATCATGCCGGCGACGAACAGCAGGGCCGCCCAGTGGTGCATCTGCCGCATCAGCAGACCACCGCGCACGTCGAAGCTGATCTGCAGAGCCGAGGCGTACGCCTCGGACATCGTGACGTCCTTGAGCGGTTCGTAGGAGCCCTCGTAGACGACGTGCGCCATGGAGGGCTTGAAGAAGAACGTCAGGAAGGTGCCGGTCAGCAGCAGGATGATGAACGAGTAGAGCGCGATCTCACCCAGCAGGAACGACCAGTGGTCGGGGAACACCTTGCGCAGGTTGCGCTTGAGGAAGTTTCCCGCGCCGAGCCGGTCGTCGAGGAAACCGCTCGCGCCCGCGATGGGCTTCGGAACCGTTCCGGTGCTCATGCGTGGCCTCCCTTCTCACGGACCTCGGCCTCGGCGTCGCCGCGTTCCCAGAAGCTGGGCCCCGGCGGGACGGCGAAGTCGGCCGTGGCGACCAGGTAGCCCTCGCTGTCGACGGCGATGGGCAGCTGGGGCAGCGGCCTGGCGGCCGGACCGAAGATCACCTTGGCGCCGTCCGCGGCGTCGAAGGTGGACTGGTGGCACGGGCACAGGATGTGGTGGGTGGTCTGCTCGTACAGGGCCGCGGGGCAGCCGACGTGCGTGCAGATCTTGGAGTACGCCACGATCCCGTCGTGCGTCCAGTTCTTGTTCGTCCCGGACTTGATCTCCTCCGGGCGGAACTTGATCAGGATCAGCGTGGCCTTGGCCAGGGCGTCGAGGTCGTGCTCGTAACCCTCGGGCACGACCGACAGGATGCCGCCGGGGGAGTTGAAGTCGGCCGCGCGGATCGGCGCGCCGGTTCCCTCGACGACGAGCCTGCGGTCCTTGCCGTCCTTGGTCTTCTCGCCCCAGACGGTGTGCCGCAGCTTCTCGGGGAAGTTCTTGTAGCGCGGGCCGAGGTCGCGCAGCAGCACTATCGGCAGCACGCCCAGCGGGGCGGCGGCCAGCAGGAGCGTACGGCGCAGCAGCGGCCGCTTGGTGATGCCGCTCTCGGCGGCGCCCTGCAGGAAGGTCTCGCCGACCTGCTCCCTGACCTCGGAGGAGGAGGCCATCGTGTGGCGCTCCTGGACCAGGCTGTACTTCGGCATGACCATGCGGACCCAGAACACGATGCCCGCCGCGAGCGACAGCAGCGCCAGGGTCAGCGAGCCGCCCAGCGCCAGGGTCGAGGTCTTGGTCGTCTCGACGTCGCCCACCTGGAAGATCACGTAGGAGGCGACGAAGGCGACCGCGGCCAGGAAGGTGATGAGGAAGCACAGGGCCGCGGCCCGCTCACCCTTCCTGGCGGTCTGCTCGTCCTGCAGGTTCACACCCGGGACGTCGGCTGCGGCTTCGGTGCGCTCCTCCTCGCCCAGCAGGGAGGTGGCCGTCGCGGGCGCCGGGGTGCCGATGACGCGGTGTGGCACGCGCCCCTCGGGCTGTTCGATGTCGTGGTTGTTGTCTGTCATTGGTGGGCCTGTCGCTTCTTGGCGGTGATCCAGATAGCGGCCAGGGCGAGCAGGCTGATGCCCGCGATCCAGGCCACGAGACCCTCGGTCACCGGACCGATGCGGCCGAGGCCGGCGCCGCCCGGGTTGGGCTCGTCACGCACGCCCACGATGTAGGCGATCATGTCCCGCTTCTGGTCGGGGGTGATGATGCTGTCGTTGAACACCGGCATCGCCTGCGGGCCGGTGACCATGGCCTCGTAGATCTGCTTCGGGGTGGCCTCGTTCAGCGGCGGGGCGTACTTGCCCTGGGTCAGGGCACCCCCGGCGCCGACGAAGTTGTGGCACTGGATGCAGTTCGCGCGGAACAGCTCGCCACCCTTCGACTTGTCACCCTTGGCCGGGTCGACCTGCTCGTCGGCGGGGACGGTGGGACCGCCGCCCAGCGACTGGATGTAGGCGGAGAGCTGCCGGACGGTGTCCTCGTTGACCCAGGGCGCCGTCGGCTTGCGCGGGGCCTGGGCGCCGGGGTTGGCCAGGGGCATACGGCCACTGCTGACCTGGAAGTCCACGGCGGCGGCGCCGACGCCGACGAGCGTCGGGCCGTTCTTGGTGCCCTCGGCGCTGAGGCCGTGGCAGCTGGAGCAGCTCTGCTCGAAGAGTTTCTTACCCTCGGCGACGTCGTCGGCCCTGCCGGACGCGATGGCCGCGTCAGCCCGCTCGCTCGTCGGAGCCGCGAGGGTGTAGAACCCCCCGAGCAGCCCAAGGGCAAGAAGCAGGACGGCGTATCTCGCGAGGGGATGCCGCCGCCCAGCGGTGATCCTATTCACAGAGATCCCCGATTCCTTAATGAATGCCGTAGATGGTCACGAAAAGGCCGATCCAGACCACGTCGACGAAGTGCCAGTAGTAGGACACGACGATGGCGCTGGTCGCCTGCTCACGGGTGAAGCGCTTCGCGGCGTACGTGCGTCCCAGCATGAACAGGAACGCGATCAGTCCACCGGTCACGTGAAGGCCGTGGAAGCCCGTGGTCAGGTAGAACACCGAGTCGTACGCGGAGTGCGACAGGGTGTGCCCCTCCTCGACCAGCTGGCTGTACTCGTACAGCTGGCCGGCGACGAACACGGCACCCATCAGGAAGCTGACGATGTACCAGAAGCGCAGCTTGGCGACCTGGCCCTTCTCAGCCGCCCACACGCCCAGCTGACAGGTCACGCTCGACAGGACCAGAATGATCGTGTTGACCAGCGAGAACTGGACGTTCAAGTGAGCCTCCGGCCAGGGGAGACCCTGGCCGAGACTGACCGACCGGATGGTGAAGTACATCGCGAACAGCGCCGCGAAGAACATGAGCTCAGAGGACAGCCAGACGATCGTCCCGACGCTGACCAGGTCTGGCCTGCGGGACGAATGCGCTGTCGTCGTCGTTGATATTGCGGATGCTGTCGCCACGGGCAGCATTATTGCGGTTCTCCTGGTCGGGTCGCCGCACGACCCCCCACTAGGGGGTCCCCGCGCTCCCTAAAACCGGGCTTATGGCGCATTTATCTCATGGATGCGTCCGGTCTGGGTCTCCGGGCGAGCCGCCCGGTACCATCCCAGGTGACCATACATCGACAAGGGATAGTGAGCGCCACCGTGAGCACCGACGACAAGATGAGGGTCCTCGTCTACAGCGACGACGCGAGCACTCGCGAGAAGGTGCGGCAGGCGATCGGCAGGCGTCCCGCCGCCGACGTGCCCCTCGTGGAGATCGTGGAGTGCGCCACCCACGCGAAGGTCGTCCAGCACTTCGACTCGGGTGAGATCGACGTCGCCGTGCTCGACGCCGAGACCCAGCCCGCGGGCGGCATGGGGGTCGCCAGGCAGGCCAAGGACGAGGTGTACGACTGCCCGCCGATCTGCCTGCTGATCGCCCGCCGCGACGACCGGTGGCTGGCCGAGTGGTCCCGCGCCGAGGCCGTCGTGCCGCAGCCGATCGACCCGGTCGTGCTGGCCGACACCGTCGCCGACCTGATGCGCCGCCGCCTGTCGACCCGCCTGACCGCCCGGTAGACCGAACCCCTCTGGAGACCCCACATGGACGCGCGCACCACCTGGCCCGCGTTGTTGTCCGCCCTGCTCGCGGGTGAGCACCTCACCGCGGACGAGAGCTCCTGGGCGATGAACGAGATCATGTCCGGTTCGGCGACCTCCGTGCAGATCGCGGGCTTCGCCGTGGCGCTGCGGGCCAAGGGGGTGACGGTCGCCGAGCTGACCGGGCTGACGCGCACCATGCTGGAACGGGCGACCCCGCTGACGGTCGAGGGGCCCGTCGTCGACGTCGTCGGCACCGGTGGCGACCGAGCCCACACCGTCAACGTCTCCACGATGGCCGCCATCGTGGCCGCCGCGGCCGGCGCCCGGGTCGTCAAGCACGGCAACAGGGCCGCCTCCTCCCTCTGCGGCGCCGCCGACGTGCTGGAGCACCTGGGAGTCGTGCTCGACCTGACGCCGGAGAACACCGCCAGGGTCGCCGTCGAGGCGGGCATCTCCTTCTGCTTCGCGCCCGTCTACCACCCGGCGCTGCGCTTCGTCGGGCCGGCGCGCAAGGAACTCGGCATCCCGACCGTCTTCAACTTCCTCGGGCCGCTGACCAACCCCGCCAGGCCGCAGGCCCAGGCCATCGGCATCTTCGACCCGATCATGCTCCCCGTGGTCGCCGGCGTGTTCGCCGAGCGCGGCGTCTCCGCCCTGGTCTTCAGGGGCGACGACGGTCTCGACGAGCTCACCACCGCGACGACCTCGACCGTCTGGATCGTGCGTGACGGCACCGCGAGGAAGACCGTCTTCGACCCGGCCGTGCTCGGCATCCCCAGGTCCGACCAGGACGCGCTGCGCGGCGGGGACGTGGCCTTCAACGCGCAGGCCGTACGCGACCTGCTGGGCGGCAAGACCGGGCCGGTCCGCGACGCGGTGCTGCTCAACGCCGCCGCGGCCCTGGTCGCCTACGACGCCGCGGGCGACGACCTGGACGCCGCGATGGCGGGCGCCTACGCCAGGGCGGGACAGGCCGTCGACTCCGGCGAGGCCGGGGCGCTCCTCGACCGCTGGGTCGAGGTCAGCCAGGCTCTGAAAACGCCCTGATCCGCGAGTCCTCCCCTCCCGGGCGGACGCAAGATCCTCCCGTGAGGGGATGTCGCGCTGGTCGTGGCCGCCCTAGATTGCGCCCATGTGGCGTGTTGACCTTCCTGCCTGGCGAGTGGCGCTCGGCCTGCTTGTCCTCGCGGTCGTCTGCCTCTCGCTGGCCGCGGCGAGGCTGGCGCGTGAGCGACGCCTGCTGCTGCTGAGCCTGGCCGCCGAGCGCACCAGGCTGGCCGGGCAGCGGGAGGCGCTGAGCCGTGCCGCGGCGATGCGGGAGCGCGCCCGCATCGCCGGGGAACTGCACGACGTGGTCGCCCACGGGGTCAGCATGATGACGCTCGGCGTCGGCGCAGGCCGGATGATCATGGAGAAGGACCCCGCGAGGGCCCGCGAGACACTGCGCGTCGCCGAGGAGTCGGGCCGTCAGGCGCTCGTCGAGTTACAGCGGATCCTGAGCCTGCTGAGCGTCGAGGGCGCCCCCGCGGCGACCAGGCACCCCCAGCCAAGGCTGTCCGACCTGTCCGACCTGCTGACCCAGGTCCGTACGGCGGGCCTGCGGGTCGAGGTGGTCGAGGACGGGTCCCCGGCGGAGGTCGGCCTGACCCTGGAACTGGCGGCCTACCGGATCGTCCAGGAGGCGCTGGGCAACACGCTCAAGCACGCGGGAGCCAGTACGGCCCATGTCACGCTGCGCTGGCGTCCCGGATTCCTCGACGTGCTCGTCCGCGACGACGGCCAGGTGGTTCCTCCGCCCGCCGGGGCCGGCGCCGGGACGGGGCTGCTCGGCATGCGTGAGCGCGCCACGATGTTCGGCGGGAGCCTGGAGGCCAGGCCGATGCCCGAAGGGGGGTTCGAGGTGCGGGCCCGCCTGCCGACAACGGGCGAACTACGCCCGGGGGCCCGCCTGCCCACCTGAGGGGCCGGTCAGTCCGACTCGCCCAGGCCGATCGAGAAGGCGGCCTCAAGGTCGTGCCGGGAGTAGGTGCGGAAGGCGATGTGCGTCTCGGTGCGCAGCACCCCGGCCACCTTGTTCAGCCTGCCGGGGATGACCTCGGCGACCTGCTCGTAGGCGGGGACGCGGACGATGGCCAGCAGGTCGTACTCCCCGGTTATGGAGTAGACCTCGCTCACCCCGTCGAGCTCGGCGATCGTCTGGGCCACCTCGGGGATCCGGTCCACCTCGGCGTTGATGTGCACGATCGCGGTGACCACTGGCTCTCCTCCTGGTTGGGAACTGCTCCCACGACGCTATCAGCGCCCCCTGCGGCCCTCGCCGTCCCCGTACTGCTCACGGGAGCGGTAGGCCAGGTCGATGCGGGACCTGAACCGTCCGGCGCCGCCGATCGGCAGGCTCCAGCCGCCCTCGACCTGCACCAGCCGCACCCCGGGGGCCTCCAGCCAGCGCAGCACGCACTCGGTCTCCTCGGCCCCGGCGGCCGGGACCGGGCCGGGGCCGGGCACGACGGTCTCCGCCGTCGCCACCAGCGCGTCCACGAACGGGGTCGGGTGGGCGCCTCTGGGCATCACCCCGGCCGAGACCAGCCTGCCGTGCCTGACGACGTGGATCTCCCAGTCGCCGCCCGTCAGCGGGGCCGCGGCGACCAGCTGCGGCAGCGAGGTCAGCCCGCGCAGCCGCTGCATGCGCGCCGAGACGCGCACGTAGGAGGCCAGCCGGTCGCGGTCCGCCGCGGCCTCCTCGTAGCGCTCCTCACGGGACAGGCGCTCCATCCTGGCCTCGATCGCGGAGAAGACCTCCGAGGCGTCCAGCTCCATCGCCCTGCGGGCGGCCGCGGCGTGCAGGCCGTACTCCTCGACGCTCTGACGGCCCTCGCAGGGGGCGCCGCACCGGCCGATCCCGGCCAGTGCGCACGCGGGCCGGCCCGTGCGGAGGGTGATCCGCTCCGTGCACCGGCGCAGGGGGATCGCCTCGTGCAGCGCGGAGCGGGCGTCCTCGGCGGCGCGGACGCTGCCGAACGGGCCGAGGTATCCGGCCCCGTCGTCCTTGACCTCGCGCACGACGGACAGGCGGGGGAAGGGCTCCTCGGTGAGTTTGAGCCAGACCATCCGCTCGGGGAAACGCGACCTGCGGTTGTAGCGCGGTTTGGCCGAGCCGATCAGCCTGAGCTCTCTGACCTCGGCCTCAAGGGGGGTGGCGCAGACGATGGTCCTGATCCGCTCGGCGACGGCGACCATCTCGCGGATCCTCGGCCGGGTCTCGGCGGCGGTGAAGTAGCTGCGGACACGGTTGCGCAGGTTGGTGCTCTTGCCGACGTAGAGGGGCTCGCCCCGATCGTCCTCGAACACGTAGACCCCCGGCTCGCCGGGCACCCCGTTGGCCAGGTGGCGTTTGCGGCGTTGCTCGGGCGTCGGCGCCCGCACGAAGCCCTTCAGCTCCTCCAGCGTGTGCACCCCGAACGAGCCCGCCCGCTCGATCAGGGCGTGCAGCACGTCCACGGTCGCCCTGGCGTCGGCGAGCGCGCGGTGGCACGGCTCGGTCCTGCTGAAGACCCTGGCCAGGGTGGAGAGCTTGTAGTTGGGGACCTCGTCGCGGGTCAGCAGCCTGCGGGCCAGCACGACGGTGTCGACCACGGGGTTGCCGGGCGGGGGGTAGCCCAGGGCCGCGCAGGCCGCCCTGACGAACGACAGGTCGAAGCCCGCGTTGTGGGCGACGAACGTGGCGCCCCTGGCGAACTCCAGGAAGGAGGGCAGCACCGAGTCGATCCTCGGCGCGGCGGTCACCATGGCGTCGGTGATGCCGGTGAGCACCGAGATGAAAGGCGGGATCGGTGAACCCGGATCGACCAGCGTGCCGAACTCGCCGAGCACCTCACCGCCGCGAACCTTGACCGCGCCTATCTCCGTGATGGCGTGCTCGTCGGCGGAGACCCCCGTGGTCTCCAGGTCGAACACGACGAACGTGATCTGCTCAAGCGGCGTGCCCAGTTCGTCAAGCGTCCCCTGCACGGCGTACTCCACGGCTCACGACCATAGGAGCATCGACCGACATTTACCGCTCCGGGGTCCGCCTGGCGTCGTTCCCCCTTGGTGTTCCGGCAACCCTCACGTAACCCTCATCTCACCGCGCGGGCACCATGGGGCACGAGAGGCTCAGATGGGCTCACTCGTCCCGTACGGCCGCGCCCGCCGCCCACAGCGCCAGCCCGAGCACCCCGAGCACGATGCAGGCGAAGACCTCGTAGCCCTCCAGCAGGCCCACGCGGTGCACCAGGAACCACTCGCGGCCGAGGCTCCCCGGCCCCCCGAACTCGCCGATCACGCCGCCGGCGGCCTGGACGACGCAGACGCTCCCGAGGATCCGCAGGGTCGCTCTCATGCCCTCGATGGTGACGCGGGGGCCGGATGGGCCGCGTCGGCCGAAAGTCGGCGGAACATCGACTTTGGTCGGTACCGGACGTTCCGGATGGGTCCTACCCTCGGACAACGTGACGGAGTATCGGTGGCTGCTGCCCGCGGTCCTGCACGGTGACCTGGCGGGCGAGCGGTCCCCGACGCGGCGTTCGGCCCGCGACTGGGGTGTCGACATCGTCGTCTTCGTCGTGGCCGCGCTGCTGGGGCTCGCCACCGCGCTGGCCATGCGACCCGGAGGTTCGACCCCGTACGCCGTCGTCCTCACCGACCAGATCGTCGGGGCCGCCGCGTGCGCGCTGCTGTGGCTGCGGCGCCGCTGGCCGGTCGGCCTGGCCCTCGTCATGGTGCCCGCCGCGCTCGCCTCGGGCATCGCCTCCGGAGCCGTCGCCGTGGCGCTCTTCACGGTCGCGGTGCACCGCCCCTTCAAGACGGTCGCCGCGATCACCGGGTTGCACGTCCTCGCACTCGTCCCCCAGCTGTGGTGGCGGCCCGACCCGGAGGTCTCCTACTGGGGGGCGATGGCGTTCTCGGTGCTGTCCTACCTGCTGCTGATCATGTGGGGCATGTTCGTCAGGGCGAGGCGCCAGCTGGTGCTCTCGCTGCGCGACCGCGCCGAACGGGCGGAGGTCGAGGCCGAGCTGCGGGTCGAGCGGGCCAGGCACATGGAGCGCGAGCGCATCGCCAGGGAGATGCACGACGCCCTCGCGCACCGCCTGTCGCTGCTCAGCGTGCACGCCGGGGCCCTGGAGTACCGCCCCGACATCCCCCGCGACGACCTGGTCAGGACGGCGGGGGTGCTCAGGACGGGGGCGCACCAGGCGCTCCAGGACCTGCGGGAGGTCATCGGCGTGCTGCGGCTCGGCGGCGAGGAGACCGCCCCTGACCGGCCCCAGCCGACCCTCGCCGACCTGGAGGGCCTCGTCGAGGAGTCCAGGCTCGCGGGCATGGAGGTGACGCTCGACATGCGGGTGGCCGAGCCGGGCAGGGCGCCCGCCGGGCTCGGCAGGAACGTCTACCGGATCACCCAGGAGGGGCTGACCAACGCGCGCAAGCACGCGACCGCGGCCCCGGTCGACGTCACCGTCAGGGGAGGGCCGGGAGACGGGCTCACCGTCGAGATCGGCAACCCCACGGCCTCCGGGCGGACCATCCCGGGCAGCGGGACGGGGCTGATCGGGCTCACCGAGCGGGCCGGGCTCGTGGGCGGGCGCCTCGCCTACGGTGTGGGTGAGGACGGCAGGTTCCGGCTCAGCGCGTGGCTGCCGTGGGCCACGTGAGGCGTACGGCGGGGCGATGACGGCCGAGGTGACGGGGTGTGGTTGACGTGGCGGACATGAGTTCCCCGCCCGCGGGTCAGGCGATCCGCGTGCTGATCGTGGACGACGACGCCCTCGTCAGGGCCGGGCTGTCGATGATCCTCGGCGGCGCCCCCGACCTGCTCGTCGTCGGCGAGGCGGGGGACGGGCTTGAGGTACCGGAGCTGGTTGCCGCGCACCGGCCGGACGTGGTGCTGATGGACATCCGCATGCCCAGGGTCGACGGACTGACCGCGACCGAGCGGCTGCGCGCAGCCCCTGCCCCTCCCGAGGTGGTCGTGCTGACCACCTTCCACGCCGACGCCCAGGTGCTCCGGGCCCTGCGGGCCGGGGCGGCGGGGTTCCTGCTGAAGGACACCCCTCCGGCCGACCTGGTCACCGCGATCCGCAGGGTCGGCGCGGGCGAGCCGATCCTGTCGCCCGCCGTCACCAGGCAGCTCATCGCGCACGTCTCCGACGTCGGCGCGGGCACCCGCAGGGAGCAGGCGCGGGCGTCGCTCGCGGTGCTCAGCGAGCGTGAGCGCGACGTCGCGCTCGCCGTCGGCAGGGGAAGGTCGAACGCGGAGATCGCCGCCGAGCTCTACATGAGCGTGGCGACGGTCAAGGCGCATGTCTCCCGGGTGCTGACGAAGCTGGAACTGAACAACCGGGTCCAGATCGCGCTGACCGTTCACGACGCGGGTCATTTGATCTGACCTGTTCTGATCTGAATTGGCCAGGTATGGACACGACCGTGCCGAGCATGGCCGGGGCACCTGGCCGGACACCCGCCGCCGATGTCACGTTCGCCTGGGAAGGGGGGCGGCGGACGTCGGCCAGGTCGGTGCCCGGGTGAGGTAGCCGTACCCTTGACGTGAAGACCGATCCGAGTAGGGGCCGTGATGAGTTCAGCCGGAGAGGGCCTGTCTCGTCCACTGCCCGAGCAGGTCCGCTTACACGTCGTGGAGCTGGCGTCCCAGGTTCTGGGGTCGATGCCGCAGGCAGTGATGCCCGCGCCGCTACGGGGGATCGCCAAGTTCGACCCGAGGAAACGGGCCAGGCTGGGCGGCGCGCCGATCGCCGCCCAGCTGGAGACCGACAAGAAGTTCCGCGAGCTGGTCGCGGAGACACTGGCCGCGAGCTGGCCCGAGCTGGTCGAGAGCCTCGCCGAGGGTGTCGTGCCGCCCGCGGCCGAGCCGGTGCTGGTGGCGGCCGCGGCCTATCTGACCAGGCCACCCGGCTGGGTGGAGATGGTCGAGACCGCCCGCGCCGACCTTGAGCGCTCCGCCGCCGTCGCCGAGGGGTCGGCGCAGGAGCAGACGCTCACCCGGCTGCGCGAGCAGCTGGCCGCGCAGAAGGCCTCGGCCAAGGAGGAGGCCGACCGGCTGCGCGAGCAGCTCAAGGGGTCCAGGTCCGAGATCTCCGACCTGCGCCGCAGGCTGCACGACGCCAGGGAGCGCACCAGGGCCGCCGAGGCGCGGGCCGCCGAGATGGAGGAGGCCGCGCAGGAGGCCAAGGCCGCCGCGACCGCCGCGGGGAGCGCGGGGGAGAGCGAGCTGCGGCGCCTGAGGGAACGGGTGGCCGACGCCGAACGCCAGCTTGAGGCCACGCGAAGGGCCGCCCGTGAGGGCCGCAGCGTGGAGGACACCAAGGTCCGCATGCTGCTCGACGCCCTGCAGGACGCCGCGGCCGGGCTGCGCAGGGAGCTGGCGCTGCCGTCGAGCATCCACCGGCCCGCCGACTCCGTCTCCTCTGTCGCGCCGGGCAGGCACGGGGTCCAGGCGGTGCCCGCGCGGGCCCTGGCCGACGACGACCCCGCCCTGCTCGACCAGTTGCTCGCGCTGCCGCAGATCCATCTGATCGTGGACGGCTACAACGTGACCAAGACCGGATACGGCGCGCTGACCCTGGCCGACCAGCGCAACCGGCTGCTGACCGGACTCGGCGCGCTGTACGCCCAGACCCGCACCGAGCTGACCTGTGTCTTCGACGGCGCCGAGCTGAACGGCCCGGTGCCGGTCTCCGCGCCGCGCGGCGTCCGGGTGATGTTCAGCTCCCCCGGGCAGATCGCCGACGACCTGATCCGCCAGCTCGTGCGGGCCGAGCCCGTCGGACGGGCCGTCGCGGTCGTCTCCTCCGACCGCGAGGTGGCCGAGTCGGTCCGCCGGATGGGCGCCAGGCCCGTTCCCGCGGTGCTGCTCCTGCGCAGGCTCGGACGCGCCTGATCCGTCCTTCCCGGGCCGGGCCGCCTCCTGGCTGACATCTACAGGTAAAGAACAAAACCGCCAAAAAGGTGAGCTGACCCTTACCGGTTCTGTACTATTTCGCCCCAGGTCTTTACGTGGTCTTTGCGTGGGGAGGCGGCGTCGTGGCCGTGGCGGGTGTGCCGGTTGGGTTCGTGCGTGTGCCGATGGCTGCGGGACTGGCCTTGGCCCTGCTCGTGACTCCGATCGGGAGTGCGGCGGCCAAGCCGAAGCCGACGGTCGCGCAGACCAAGCAGAAGCTGGCCAAGCTCAACGAGCAGGCCGACCAGCTCGTCGAGAAGTACAACCAGGCGGGCGAGAAGTGGAAGAGGGCCCGCAAGAAGTACGCGGACCTGAACGCCGACCTGTCGAAGCAGTCCGCGAAGGTCGCCGGGCTCCGCGACGACCTCGTCACCATGGCCGTCACCACCTACCAGGGCGGCGCCATCGGCTGGCCGAACCTCGTCGGTGAGGTCAACCCCAACCTGGTGCTGAGCGGCCTGGCCACGGCCGACCAGATCTCCGCCTCCCGTGCCGAGAGCCTGCACGCCTTCGACGAGGCCAACAAGACGCTGCGTGACAACCGCGACAAGGCCAAGCAGGCCTTGGCCGACGCGGACCAGACGCGCGACGAGCTGGCCGAGGAGAAGGAGAAGGTCGAGAAGATGATCAAAATCCAGACGAAGGTGCTGCGCGACCTCGGCACCTTCAGGCCGGGCGACCCCAACAGCACCGGCATGCAGTACAACGGCTCCGCCTCGGGCAACGCCAGGGCCGCGCTGACCTTCGCCTTCGCCCAGCTCGGCAAGCCCTACCGGTACGGCGGCACCGGCCCGGACAGCTGGGACTGCTCGGGGTTCGTGCAGGCCTCCTGGCGCAGCGGAGGCGTGAGCCTGCCCCGCACCACCTGGGAGCAGTGGAGCTGGGGCGCCAAGCGCAAGGTCTCGCTGAGCGACCTCCAGCCGGGGGACATCCTCTTCAGCCAGGGCCTGGGGCACGTCGGCCTCTACGCGGGCAACGGCAAGATCATCCACGCTCCCCAGACCGGGGACGTCGTCAAGGTCGTCCCCCTCTCCTCCTACGGCGGCCGTCTGCTCGGAGCCGTCCGTCCCTGACCCCCCTTGGTCCCGTCCACGTCCACGGGGCCTCTGGGGGCCGTCTGAGCGCCTTCGCGACCGCGGGCCGTCCGTTCAACGGGCGGCCCGTTTGGCATGCCCGGGATCGCCGGAGTGGTCCTGTTCGACGCCCTTGTAGGTGAAGGGGCGCTTTGGGAAGTCACTGATAAATGTGATTTATGTGACACTTGTTGTGCTTCTCTGGAAGATCATTTCGAATGTGACAAGGGTCATATTTATAAGATCGTGATGCCGCACTATCAGGCCTTTCGTAAACATGAAAACCTTTTTGTGGATCTTCGTATTTGATGGGGTCTTTGCCGGGGCTTGGTGATCGAGGTACCTTCTGGCGGTCGCAGTGAGCAAGCCATGCCACCGCGTCGAATGCCGGTCCTGCGGGCCGGTGTCCGTATAGATATCCAGTCGGCCGCCGTTCCCCGAAGGGATCGGTTCCCATCACGGCGGCCCGCCGAGTTCGTGCAGCCAGGAGGCACGGAGCCGGGGAACCATCGGCCCTTGACATGTGGCCAGGGGTGAATCGACGCGTTTGCCGTCGTAGGGCGTCTTCCCAGCCCGAACCCGTCAGCTAACCCGGTAGGCATCAGTGGAAGTCCCAAGGAGAAATCCTGTCTACCACCCTGCAAAACCCCCGTTTGTCGCGCTTTTTCCGCCTTTACCTGGGCGGATTCGTCCTCACGCTGACCGCCTCAACCGGAGCGGTGGCACTGGGGCCGGCAACAGCACAGGCGACGACGGATACCGCGGTCGCGGTTCAGGTCAGGAGTACGGCGAAGGACACGTCGAAGAGCGCATCGAAGGGCACGTCGGAGGGTACTGCCGCGAACACGGCGAAGGCCCGTGTCAAGCGCACGGCGAAGGCCGCGACGAACCGGGCCGCACGGCAGCGGTCCAGGGCCAGGACGGCCGTGGCGACGGCCAGGAAACAGATCGGCGATCCGTACCGGTGGGGTGCCTCCGGTCCCGGAGCGTTCGACTGCTCGGGCCTGGTCCAGTACGCGTGGCGCAAGGCGGGCGTCTCCCTCCCCCGGGTGACGGGCAGCCAGTACCGCGCGGTCAGGAAGAAGGTCTCGTGGAGCAAGTTGCACCTCGGTGACCTGCTGTTCTTCTACGGCAAGGGCCACGTCGGCATGTACGTCGGCCACGGCAAGATGATCCACTCGCCGAGCAGCGGCAAGTCGGTCAGGATCGTGACGTTGAAGGGGTACTACAGGTCCGCCTTCGCAGGAGCGGTCCGTCCCGGCACCTGACAGCGGCGGACGGCCCCGCCCATCCTCCCGCGGATGGGCGGGGCCGCCGCCTGCCGGGGAACGTTCCGGCCGGGGCGTCGGCTAGCATCGGCTGCCATGTCCGTCCCGAAGGGGCGCCGCGCCGTGCTCGCCGGGATGCTCGCGCTGGCGGGCGCCGGGTTCGGCGGGGCGAGGCCCACGCCGCAGACGGCCCGCGACCTGTGGCCCGGCGCCGCCGAGGTGGTCCGGGGCGAGCGCTCCCTTGTCGTCGGCCACCGTGTCCCGCCCGCCGAACTGCGTGATCTCGCGGCCAGGGCCGACCGCGCCTGCCGTACGATCGCGCGGGTCTGGGGGCCGGTCAGGGCGGTGGTCGTGGTCCCCGCGACCGACGACGAGGCCGCGGAGCTCGCGGGGACGGCGCGGACCGGCGGGCTGGCCGCGCTGGCGACCGCGGACCGGGTGATCGTGGTGCCGACGGGATACGCCAGGCTCAGCGAGACCGGCAGGGACGTGGTGATCACCCACGAGCTGACCCATCTGGCGACCGGCGCCACCAGGGGCGGGCGGGTCCCGATGTGGCTGTCGGAGGGGTTCGCCGACTACGTGGGCTACCGGGACGCGGGGATCGCCGTCAGGACCGTTGCGGCCGAGCTCGCGGCCGAGGTGCGCGCGGGCGTCCTGCCCACGGAGCTTCCCGCCGGGGACGGCTTCGCCCCCGGCGCCCCCAGACTCGCGCAGGCCTACGAGGAGGCCTGGCTCGCGTGCCGGTACGTCGCGGAGCGCTTCGGTGAGAAGGCGCTGGTGAGGCTTTACGGTAGCGATGTCGGCAGCACGCTGGGCCTGTCGCGCGCGGAGTTCACCGCCGCGTGGCGCGACCATCTCCGGAGGGAACTCTCATGACGCGGAGCGTGGAGGAGACACCGGCGCGGGAGCGGGGCGGGGCCAGGGGAGCGGGGATCGCGCTCGCCGTCCTGGGGGCGATCACGCTGGCGGTCGTGGCGTTCACCACGCCGTGGCGGGCGCTGCCCGAGGCGGCGCCGTACGTCGCGCCGGACCCGGCCCGTGACTTCACCCCGGCGCAGATCGCCAGGGCGGAGGCGTTCGACGCCGCGGTGAGCCTGCCGTCCTACCTGTCCCTGGGCCTGACGCTGGTCGTGGCCGGGGTACTGGTCGCCACCCCGCTCGGCGCGCGGCTGCTGGGCCGCCTGCGGGGGCCGTGGTGGCTGCGGGCGCTGCTCGGCGTGCTGGTGATCTCCGCGGCCGTCGCGGTGCTGCGCTGGCCGTTCGGCATGTGGGCGGAGACCTATCTGCGCGAGTACGGCCTGTCCACCCAGACCTGGGCGTCGTGGTCGGCCGACCGGATCAAGAACACCGCGGTCGGCGCCGTGCTGACGGCGATCATGGTGGTCGCCGTGGTCGGGCTGGCCCGCCGCTACCGGCGGTGGTGGCTGCCCGCGGCGATCGGGGCCTTCGCGCTGACCATGCTCGCCTCCTTCGCCTACCCGGTGGTCGTCGAGCCCCTGTTCAACGACTTCAAGCCCATGGCCGCGGGGGAGTTGCGCTCCGGCCTGCTCGACATGGCGGCCAAGGACGGCGTCCCGGTCGAGGACGTGCTCGTGGCCGACGCCTCCCGGCGTACGACCGCGCTCAACGCCTACGTCTCGGGGTTCGGCGCGACCCGCAGGATCGTGGTCTACGACACGCTGCTGCGGGCCCCGGCCGACGAGGTCGAGCTGGTGGTGGCGCACGAGCTCGGCCACGCCAAGGCGGGCGACGTGCTGTACGGCACGCTCGTCGGCGCGCTCGGCGCCGCCTGCGGGGCCTGTCTGCTCTACCTGATCACCTCGGCCGGTCCGGTACGGCGCCGCACCGGCGTCCCCTCGGCCGCCGACCCCAGGGCGGTCGGGCTCCTGATGGGGCTGTTGAGTCTGGCGACCGTGCTGTCGGGCCCGGCGCAGAACGTGATCAGCAGGCACATCGAGGCCCGCGCCGACGCGCACGCGCTCGACCTGACACGGCGGCCCGAGACGTTCACGGCCATGCAGAAGCGGCTCGCGATCACCAACATTTCTGATTTGTCCCCAGATGTCATTGAATATCTGCTCTATGTGTCTCATCCCACGACACCGCAGCGCATCGCCATGGCCCGCTCCTGGGCCCTGCTGAACGGCGCCGGGGAACCGTGACCCGCACACTGATCGTCACCAACGACTTCCCGCCCAGGGCCGGGGGCATCCAGTCGTTCGTGCACGGCCTGGCCGCGGGCCGCCCGCCGGAGACGGTGGTGGTCTACGCCCCGAGCTGGCCGGGGGCCACGGCCTTCGACGCGCGGCAGCCGTACCCGGTCGTGCGTCACCCCACCTCCCTGATGCTGCCCACCCGGCAGGTCGCCCGCAGGGCCGCCCGGCTGGTGGCCGAGTTCAAGTGCGAGACGGTGGTCTTCGGGGCGGCGGCGCCGCTCGGCCTGCTCGCGCCCAGGATGCGCGCGGCCGGGGCGCGGCGGATCGTCATGCTCACCCACGGCCACGAGGCCGCCTGGGCCGCGGTCCCGGCCGTCGGAAGACTGCTGGCCAGGATCGGCGCGCACGCGGACACGGTGACCTACCTGGGGGAGTACACCCGGCGGCGCCTGGCCAGGGTGATCCCCCAGGACCGCCTGGTACGGCTCGCCCCCGGCGTCGACACCGGCCTGTTCCGCCCCGGCGCCGGGGGTGAGGCGGTCCGCGCCGCACTCGGCCTGCGGGGGCGTCCCGTCGTGGTCTGCCTGTCCAGGCTCGTGCCGCGCAAGGGCCAGGACGTCCTGCTGCGGGCCTGGCCCCGGGTGCTCGGCGCGGTTCCCGAGGCGGTCCTGCTGATCGTCGGCGGCGGCCCCTACCGGGGCGCGCTGGAACGCCTGGCCCGGCCCCTGGGCGGCTCGGTCATGATGACCGGCCCGGTCCCGTGGGCGTCGCTGCCCGGCTATCTCGACGCGGGAGACGTCTTCGCCATGCCGTGCCGTACGAGGCTGGGGGGTCTCGACGTGGAGGGGCTCGGCATCGTCTATCTGGAGGCCTCGGCGACCGGGCTGCCCGTGGTCGCGGGCTCCTCAGGCGGCGCCCCGGACGCGGTGCTGGACGGCGAGACGGGCCTGGTCGTCGACGGCTCCCGCCCGGAGGAGGTCGCCGGGGCACTGGTCCGCCTGCTCGGCGACCCGGCGCGGGCCAGGGAGATGGGGGAGCGCGGGCGCGCCTGGACCGAGCGGGAGTGGGACTGGAGCCACGTCACCGGCCGCTTCGCCCATCTGCTCGACGCCGGGCACTGAGCGGCCGGGTCAGGCCGGATAGGCGTGGGTCTCGGTCGCCTTGACCGAGGCCCAGATCGACTGCCCGGGGGCCAGGCCCAGCTCGGCGACCGCGGCGGTGGTGACGTCGGCTGCGACGGGCAGCGGCCCCTCCAGGTGCACGCGGACGCTGTCGCCGTGGCGTTCCACGCCCTCGATCACGGCCCGCCACAGGTTGCGCGGACTCCCGTCGGGGCGGGTCCGGTACAGGGCGACCGCGGAGGGGGCGAACGCGACGAACGCCGGGCCCTCGACGGGTTCGGCCACGCTGAAGCGCACCCCGTCACCGGTGCCGACCGTGACGTGCGAGCCTGTCGCGACGCCGCGGTGGAGGTTGAGGCCGACCAGGCGGGCGACGTAGTCGGTGCGCGGGCGGCGGGCCACCTCGGCCGGGGTGCCCTCCTGCACGACCGTGCCGTCCTCGACGACGACCAGCAGGTCGGCCAGGACCATGGCGTCCAGCGGGTCGTGGGTGACCAGGACGGTCGCGCCGTCGAAGTCGGTCAGGTGGCGGCGCAGCCGGGAGCGGATCTCCAGCCGGGTGTGGGCGTCCAGCGCGGCCAGCGGCTCGTCCAGCAGCAGCAGGCGCGGCTCGGCGGCAAGGGCGCGGGCCAGGGCGACCCGCTGGGCCTGCCCGCCCGACAGGCGCCCCGGCCTGGTCGCCGCGTGCTCCTCAAGGCCGACCCGCCTCAGCCATTCGGCGGCCGTACGGCGTGCCCGCGCCCGGCCTGCTCCCTGGCAGCGCGGTCCGAAGGCGACGTTCTCCAGGGCGGAGAGGTGGGGGAAGAGCAGATAGTCCTGGAAGACCATGCCGACCGGGCGGTGTTCGGCCGGCAGCGTGTGCAGGGGACGCCCGTCCAGGGTGATGTGGCCGTCGTCCATGGGGGTGAGCCCGGCCAGGGCGCGCAGCGCGGTCGTCTTGCCCGCGCCGTTCGGGCCGAGCAGCGCGACGACCTGGCCGGGGGCGACGGTCAGGCCGATGTCGAGGCGGAAGGAGGGCCTGGTGACGACGACGCGGGCCCGCAGGGTCATGGGGCCCTGCGGCCACCGCTCGCGCGGGCTCACGGCGTGCCCGTCCAGCGGTCACGCAGGCAGGCCAGGATGACCACGGAGACGGCCAGCAGGACGAGGCTGAGCACGACGGCCGCCTCGGGCTCGGTCTCCAGCGCCAGATAGACCGCCAACGGCATGGTCTGGGTCCTGCCGGGGAAGTTCCCGGCGAAGGTGATGGTCGCGCCGAACTCGCCGAGCGCGCGGGCCCAGCACAGTACGGCCCCGGCCAGCACGCCGGGGGCGACCAGCGGCAGGGTCACCCGGCGGAAGACGGTCAGCCGGGAGGCGCCCAGCGTGGCCGCGGCCTCCTCAAGACGCGTGTCGGCGGCGCGCAGCGCCCCCTCGACGCTGATGACCAGGAACGGCATGGCGACGAAGGCCTCGGCGACCACGACCCCGGCGGTGGTGAAGGGCAGGCTGACGCCGAGGGTCTCGTCGAGCCACCGGCCGGCCAGGCCGCGCCGTCCCAGCACCAGCAGCAGCGCGACCCCGCCGACCACCGGGGGCAGCACCAGGGGGACGGTGATCAGGGCGCGCAGCAGGCGCCGCCCGGGGAAGGAGACCCGCGCCAGCAGCCAGGCCAGCGGTACGCCGAGCAGCAGGCAGGCGAGCGTGGCCAGGGTCGCGGTCACCAGCGACAGGCGCAGCGCCTGCAGTACCTGGGGCTCGGCCAGCCGCGCGGCCATGGTCGGCCAGGGCGCGCGCAGCAGCAGCCCGGCCAGCGGCAGGACCAGGAAGACGACGCCCAGGAGGGCGGGCAGCAGCAGAAGCCAGGGCGGGCGGCCCCGGCTCCCGTATGTCCTGCTCCGGGAGCGTGTCACGGGATCAGGGGGCCTCGAAGCCCGCCCTGGTCAGCACGTCCCTGCCCCGGGGTGACAGCACCAGGTCGACGAACCTCCTGGCGAGGCCGGGGGCGGGTGCCTTGGTCAGCGTCGCGACGGGGTAGTCGTTGATCGCCTTGCCCGCCTCGGGGAAGCCGATGCCCCTGACCCCGCCCCCGGCGGCGATCACGTCGGTCCTGTAGACCAGGGCGGCGTCCACCTCGCCGAGTTCGACCTTGGTCAGGGTCGCCTTGACGTCCTGCTCCAGGGTGACCGGGGTGACCTTGAGGCCCGCGGCGTCGAGCGCCTTGGCGGCTGCGGCGCCGCACGGCACCTGAACGGCGCACAGGGCGACCTTGACCCCGGGGCCGGTGAGATCCTTCAGGTCGTCGACCTTGGCGGGGTTGTCCACGGGCACGGCGATCTGCAGCGTGTTGCGCACGAACGTGACCGGGGCCGTGGCCAGGGAGGCGTCGGTGACGGTCCTCATCGTGGCGGGACTGGCGGCGGCGAAGACGTCGGCGGGGGCGCCCTGGACGATCTGCTGGGCCAGCGTGGCGCTTGAGCCGAAGTTGAACCGCACCGTGGTGCCCGGGTTCTCGGCCTCGAAGACCTTGCCCAGTTCGGTGAACGTTCCGGTCAGCGACGCCGCGGCGAACACGGTCAGCGTCGTCGCCCCGCCGGAGGAGGTGTCCCGGGAGCCGCAGCCGGACAGGGCCGTCGTGAGCACGAGGGCGAGGGCGAGGACGGGGCGGAAGGTGGTCGGCCGCATGGGCAACGAGGTCTCCTTACTGACCCACCGTGCGAGCGGGATCGGCGATCTCCACGACGACGTTGGTGGACTTGATCACGGCGACCGCCACCACTCCCGCCTCCAGGCCGAGTTCGTCGGCGGCCTGGCGGCTCATCAGCGAAACCACCCGGTACGGCCCGGCGGCGATCTCCACCTGGGCCATCACCGAGTCCTTGATCACCTCGGTCACGATCCCGCGCAGGCGGTTGCGCGCCGAGGAGCGCCCGGAGCCGCCGCCCGTCTCGATCTGCGAGCGGGCGAAGGCGGCCAGGTCGGCCCCCTCGACCGTCCGGTGGCCGTTGCCGTCCCGGCGGGCGGCGAGCCTGCCGGCGTCGATCCACCTGCGGACGGTGTCGGGGCTGACCCCGAGCAGCGTGGCGGCTTCGCTGATCCGAAACGTCGTCACGAACAATCACCATACCTTCGCATATTCCAGGCACAAGAGCCGGGCTCTCTCGCAGGCGCGTGACCAGAGGGCGTCCTGGTGCCGCATCCGCGACGCTCGGGGTGCGGGAATGTGAAAGCCGCGGTGACCTGGCCGGTCACCGCGGCGGAGAGAGGAGCGGTCAGGGGGTGTGCACGGCGCCGCCGTACAGGGCGTCGATCCGGTCGGCGAAGTCACGGGCGACCACGGCGCGCTTGATCTTCATCGAGGGGGTGACGTGCCCGCTCTCCTCGGTGAGGTCGATGTCGAGCACGGTGAACTTCTTGATCTGCTCGGCCTTCGAGACCGCCCTGTTGGCCTCGTCGACGGCCTTCTGCACCTCGGCGTGGATCGCCGGGTCGTGGCTGAGGTCGGCGACGCTCGCCCCCGCCCTGCCGTTGGCCGTCTTCCACCGGTCGAGCGCCTCCGGGTCGAGCGTCACCAGCGCCGCGACGAACGGCCTGCCGTCGCCGACCACCATCGCCTGGCTGACCAGGGGGTGGGCGCGGATGCGGTCCTCCATCGGCCCGGGGGAGACGTTCTTGCCCGCGGCGGTGACGATGATCTCCTTCTTGCGCCCGGTGATGCGCAGGTAGCCGTCCCGGTCGAGCTCGCCGACATCGCCGGTGTGGAACCAGCCGTCGGTGTCGACGACCTCGGCGGTCGCCTTCTCGTCGTTCCAGTAGCCGTTGAAGACGTGGCGGCCCTTGACCAGCACCTCACCGTCGTCGGCGATGCCGATCGTGACGCCGGGGAACGGCTTGCCGACGGTTCCGATCTTGTTGGCGCCCGGCTGGTTGACGGCGGAGGGCGCCGAGGTCTCGGTCAGGCCCCAGCCCTCGTAGACCTCGATGCCGACGCCCCTGAAGAAGTGCGAGAGCCGCTCACCCAGCGCCGAACCGCCGGAGACGGCCGCGGAGAGCCTGCCGCCGGTGGCCGCGCGGAGCTTGCCGTACACCAGCCTGTCGAACAGGGCGCGTCTGAGGTTGAGCCCGAACCCGGCGCCGCCCGCCGACTCGGCGCGGCTCCAGGCGATGGCCGTCGTGGCGGCGGCGTGGAAGATCTTCCCCTTGCCCTCCACGGTGGCCTTCAGCTCGGCGGCGTTGTAGACCTTCTCGAACACCCTGGGCACGCCCAGCAGGAACGTCGGCCTGAAGCCCCGCAGGTCGGGGGCGACGTTCTTCATGTTGGGGGAGTGAGCCAGGACCGTGCCCGTCTCCAGCAGCACGAGCTGGATCATGCGGGCAAAGACGTGCGCGAGCGGCAGGAAGAGCAACGCCGCGCTGTCGGCGGTGAACAGCGGTTCGAGCGGGCCCGCCGCGACGTTCCTCGCGGTGAACAGCAGGTTGTCGTGGGTCAGCGCGCAGCCCTTCGGGCGGCCCGTCGTGCCCGAGGTGTAGACGATGGTCGCCAGGTCGTTCCCGCCGCGCCCGCTCCTGCGCTCCTCGACCGTCCGCTCGTCCACCCCGGCGCCGTCCTCGGCCAGTTTGGCCAGGGCCCCGCCCTCGATGTTCCACACGTGGCCGAGCCCGGGAAGGTCGGTCGTGGCCTCGCGCACCGTCTCCTCGTGCGCGTCCAGCTCGACGAAGACCGCCCGCGCGCCGCTGTCGGAGAGGATCCACCTGACCTGGTCGGCCGAGGAGCTCTCGTAGATCGGCACGCCGACGGCCCCCGCCGTCCAGATCGCGTAGTCGATCACGGTCCACTCGTAGCGGGTCCGCGACATCAGGGCCACCCGGTCACCTGCCTCGACCCCGGCCGCCACCAGCCCCCTGGCCACCGCGAGGACCTGATCGCGGAACTCGCCCGCGGTCACGGCGACCCAGTCGTCGCCGGACTTGCGGCGCAGCGAGACCCTGCCGGGCTCCCGTTCGCCGCGCAGGAAGACCGTGTCGGTCAGGCTGGAGGAGAGGGGGACATCCACGAGCACGGGGACGCTGTACTCACGCACGGGTGACTCCAGAGGACGCGCGGTCGGCGGACGCCTGGAGGTCGTCACGGCGGATTCCTCACCAGGCGTTCCCGGGGGCGGTCTCACGGTATCAGCCCCGCCGGGCGTGACCTCCTGATCGATGTCCGGCCGTCCGTGTCGCGGCGCCCGAGACGGCATCCGGGACGGCGGGGCGCGGGCGACCTAGGATGGCGGAATGCGGGTCCACGTCGTCAGCGATGTACACGGAAGAGCGGACGCCCTGGCCCGCGCGGCGGACGGCGCCGACGCGCTGGTCTGCCTGGGAGACCTGATCCTGTTCGTCGACTACGCCGACCACTCCCAGGGCATCTTCCCCGAGCTGTTCGGCGCCGAGGCGGCGACGAGGCTCGTCGGGCTGCGGACGGCCCGCCGCTTCGACGAGGCCAGACGGATGACGGCCGAGCTGTGGGCCTCGCTCGACGGTGATCCCGCCGACCACATCGAGCGCCTGGTGCGCGGGCAGTACGCCGAGATCTTCGCCGCGATGCCGACGCCCGCCTACATCACCCACGGCAACGTGGACGTGCCGCGTTACTGGCCGGACTACGTCCGGCACGGGCACCACGTGCTCGACGGGCAGAGCGTCGAGATCGGCGGCCTGCGCTTCGGCTTCGTCGGCGGTGGGCTGCGCACGCGGTACCGGACGCCGAACGAGATCGACGACGAGGAGTTCGCGCGCAAGGTCGAGGCGGTCGGCGAGGTGGACGTGCTGTGCTGTCACATCCCCCCGGCCATCCCCGAACTGCTCTACGACGTGGTCGCCCGGCGCTTCGAGCGGGGCAGCGAGGCCACCCTTGAGGCGATCAGGCGCACCCAGCCGCGCTACGCGCTCTTCGGCCACGTCCACCAGCCGCTGGCCGCCCGCACCCGCGTCGGCAGGACCGAGTGCCTCAACGTCGGGCACTTCCGCGGCAGGGGAGTGCCCTTCGCGCTTGAGTGGTGAGCCGGAGATCGTCGCGGAACGGTCGAAAGAGTACGGTGAACCCATGGCTGACCGCACCACCTCGAACATCGTCATCGCCGCAGACCGGCCCACTGTCATGAAGGTGATCGCCGACTTCCCGGCGTATCCCGAGTGGGCGGGACAGGTGAGAACGGCGCGCGTCCTGTCCACCGGGTCCGACGGCCTGCCGGAGACCGTCAGGTTCTCCCTGGACGCTGGGGTGATCAGCGACGAGTACACCCTCGGTTACGTCTGGCACGGGGACGAATCCGTCGATTGGAGTGTCACCGAGACGGGCAGGATGATCTCTGGGCTCACCGGGAGTTACCGCCTGACCGAGACGCGTGGCGGCACCGAGGTGACCTACGAGCTGGCGGTCGATCTCAAGGTTCCGATGATCGGCATGGTCAGGCGTAAGGCGGAGAAGGTCATCATCGACACCGCCCTGAGAGGGTTGAAGAAGCGCGTCGAGGGTTCCTGACCCAGGGGGAGGGTTCGTGACCAGGATCCTGCTGTTCACCGGCAAGGGTGGTGTCGGCAAGACGACCGCGGCGGCGGCGACCGCCGTACGGGCGGCAGGGGAGGGTCTGAAGACGATCGTGGTCTCGACCGACACCGCCCACTCGCTCGCCGACGCGCTCGGCGTCGACGCCAAGGGTGAGCCGGCCGAGGTCGTCCCCGGGCTCTACCTGCACCAGGTGGACACCCAGCGGGCGCTCGAACGCCAGTGGGGCGAGTTGCGCGACTACGCCAGGGGACTGTTCGCCGAACTCGGCCTCGACGAGATCACCGCCGAGGAGATCACGGTGCTGCCCGGCGCCGAGGAGGTCCTCGCCCTGCTGCAGCTGCGTGAGCACGCCCGCGCCGGGGCGTGGGACGTGGTCGTCGTCGACTGCGCGCCGACCGCCGAGACGCTCAGGCTGCTCGCCCTGCCGGAGGCCCTCGACTGGCACGTCAACCGGCTGCTGCCCGCGGGCAGGCGGCTGCTGCGCGCGGTCGCGCCGCTGGTGCGCAGGGTGGCCCAGGTCAGCGTCCCCGACGACCAGGTGATCGGAGCGGGGGAACGGTTCCACCGCGGCCTGCTGGAGGTCCGCGAGCTGCTCACCGGCCCCTCGGCCAGCGTCCGGCTCGTGCTCACCCCCGAGGCGGTCGTGCTCGCCGAGGCCCGCCGTACGCTCACCTCCCTCAGTCTGTACGGCTACCGCGTGGACGCGGTGATCGCCAACCGGGTCTTCCCGGGTGAGGGCGCCGACCCGTGGCGCAGCGGGTGGGTGCGGGCCCAGGCGGCGCGGCTGGCCGAGGTCGCCGAGTCCTTCGCCCCGCTGCCCGTGCACACGGTCCCCTACCTTGAGGCCGAGCCCGTCGGCCCCGCGGCCCTGGCCCGGGTCGCCGAGGCCATGTACGGCCAGGCCGATCCGTTCGCCCCGCCGCAGGGCGATCCGCCGCTGCGGATCACCCCGGAGGGAGAGCTCGTCCTGGCGCTGCCGCTGGCCGACAGGAGCCAGGTGAACGTGGCGCGCAAGGGCGACGAACTGATCGTCGACGCGGGCTTCCACCGCAGGGTTCTGGCGCTGCCCGCGGCCCTGGCGCGCAGAGCCGTACGGGAGGCGGTGCTCCGCGACGGCCTTCTCCGGGTACGGTTCGAGACGGGAGGGCCTGATGACTGAGAAGACCGAGAACACGACGACGGGAACCGGCGCCACGGGCGACGGCAGGGACCCGCTGGGCAACGCGGCCGAGGAGGCGTTCAAACTCTTCGAGACGATCCAGCAGAAGGCGGCCAAAGAGCTGCGCAAGGGCCTGGTCAAGGGCACGATCGGCGGGCTCGGCGGCGCCTTCACCGGTGGTTTCACCGGTGGCGGGAGAAGCCGGGACGTGTGGGAGGAGGCGGTCTCCGAGCACGACGAGTACATCTGCCGGGCCTGCCCCGTCTGCCGGGCGATGGCCGCGCAGCGCGAGGCGGGCGGCGCGGTCGTCGATCACCTGACGCAGGCGGGCAGTGAGCTCTTCGCCGCGTTCAGGTCGGCCGTCGACGGGCTTAACCGGCCCTCGCCGGGGCAGCGGGCGCGTGAGCGTGAGCGGGAGACCCCTGTGGAGCACATCGACCTGGGATGAGTCCGGGGAGAGAGGACGGGTAATGGCGCTGACCATCGGCGTTGACATCGGCGGCACCAAGATCGCGGCGGGCGTCGTGGACGAGGACGGCCGCATCGTCGAGCATCTCCTGCGGCCGACCCCGGCCACCGACCCCGAACGGGTCGCGGAGAGCATCGCCGAGGTGGTCGGGGAGCTGGCCGAGGGCCGGGAGGTCGAGGCCGTCGGGCTCGGCGCCGCGGGTTTCGTCGACGAGACGCGCTCCCTGGTGCGTTTCGCGCCCAACCTGGCCTGGCGCGAGGAGCCGCTGCAGAAGAAGGTCTCCGCCCTGGTCGGCCTGCCCGTCGTGGTGGAGAACGACGCCAACGCCATGGCGTGGGGCGAGGCGAGGTTCGGCGCGGGACGCGGCGAGAGCCATCTGGTGTGCGTCACGGTCGGCACCGGCATCGGCGGCGGCATCGTCTTCGACGGCGCGCTCTTCCGCGGCCGCTGGGGCATGGGAGCCGAGCTGGGCCACATGCAGGTCGTCCCCGAGGGCCGTCTGTGCGGCTGCGGCAACCTCGGCTGCTGGGAGCAGTACGCCAGCGGCAACGCCCTGGTCGCCGAGGCCAGGCTGATCGCCGGCGCCGATCCCGGCCGCGCCGCCACGCTGCTCGAACTCGCGGGCGGGACGCCGGAGCTGATCGAGGGCAGGTTCGTGACCGAGGCGGCCAGGAGGGGCGACGACGCCGCGCTCGCCGCCTTCTCCTCGATGGCCGACTGGCTGGCCCAGGGATTGTGCGACCTGACCGCGATCCTCGACCCCGGCTGCTTCGTCCTGGGCGGGGGCGTCTCGACCGCCGCCGACCTGTGGATCGACCGGGTCAGGGAGGCGTTCGCCGCCAACGTGACCGGCCGGGGGCACCGCCCGATCGCCGAGATCCGCCTGGCGGAGCTCGGCGCCTCCGCCGGGCTGGTCGGAGCCGCGGACCTGGCCAGGATCCGCTGAGGGAGCCGCCGACGGCGCCGCTCAGGATCGCCACCTACAACGTCCGTTCGATGAAGGACGACCAGGCCGCGCTCGGGCGGGTGATCACCGCCCTGCGCGCCGACGTGCTGTGCGTGCAGGAGGCGCCGAGGTTCTGGCGCTGGCGCCGCAGACGTGGGCGGCTGGCCGCCTCGGGAGGCATGTCCGTGGTCGCGGGCCGCCGCCTGGGCGGGGTGGCGGTGCTGACGGGCCCCGCCGTACGGCCGCTGCACGGGCGGGGGCGGCTGCTGCGGTTCTTTCCCGGCCTCGAACAGCGCGCGATCGCGATGGCCGTCGTGGAGTACGGCGGGCACCGGGTCGCGGTCGGCTCGGTCCACCTCGACCTCGACCCGGCCGCGAGGGCCCACCACGCGGGCCAGGCGCTCTCCATGCTCGGGGAGGTCGCCGAGCGCTTCGGCGCGCTGCCCGTGCTGGCCGGGGACGTCAACGAGGAGGCGGGGGAGCCGGCCTGGCGGCTCATCACGGAACGGCTGACCGACTGTTACCCGCTCGCGCCGCGCGGCGACGGCCTCACCTTCCCCTCGCGGGCGCCGCGCGTGCGCATCGACGCGGTCTTCGCGGCGCCCGGGGCGCGGGTGGTCTCCTGCGGTGTGGCCGGGGCCGATCCCGGTGACCTGCGGCTGGCGACCGACCACCTGCCGGTGCTCGCGGAGCTGTCGTTCTCCGGCGAGAGACCCGGCTGAGGGGCGCGACGGGGCGCCGAGATCGGGAAAGGACGGGGCCGGGGCCTCTCCCCGAGATCTCCGTCGGGAGGGCAACTACAGCGGGCACGCACACGGGCCGTGCCGGGCGCCGTACCATTTGGGGCATGACCCGTCGCCTTCCGCGGCGTGCGCTGGCGCTGTGCGCGGGAGGACTGCTCCTGACGGCCTCTCTGTCGCCGCCCGCCCACGCCGACCCCCGTCCCGCCTCCGTCGCGGAGGCGTGGCAGGCGCCGACGAGCGCGCGGCTGAGCAGCGACGGATCGCTGTCCGACGTCGCGGGCGTCTCGGCCTCCGACATCTGGGCGGTCGGCCAGGAGAGCGTGTGGGACATCTGGCAGAGCCGCGGCGCGCTCACCCACTGGAACGGCAGCACCTGGACCGAGGTCGGCATCCGCAACGATCCGACGGGCGCGGGGCTGTTGCGTTCGGTGGCCGCCGCGCCCGGCCAGGTGTGGGCGGTCGGTGAGGGCCACGACGGCCTGCCGTACCTCGCCTCGGGCAGCGGGACCACCTTCGACCGGGTGGTCGTCGACAAGCTGCACGTCGGCGACTGGCTCGCCGGGGTCGCCGCGCTCCCCGGCCGGATGGCCGCGGTCGGCCGCCGGGGCGAGCAGCCGCTGGTCCTCACCCAGACCGGCACGAAGTGGAAGCTCACCCAGATCAAGGGCAGGGGCACCCTGTACGGCGTCGCGCTGTCCGGCAAGGGCGACGGGCTGGCGGTCGGCGACACCGGCACGGGGCCGCTGGTCGTCCGGCTGTCGGGGAACCGCTGGAAGCAGGTCTCCGTCCCGGCGGTGCCCGGCGGCTACCTGCGGGATGTCTACTTCGACTCGCCGAAGCGGGCGCTGGCCGTCGGCGGCGTCTACCTGAGGTCGGGCGGGGTCGGCCCGCTGATCCTGTCGTGGAACGGCAAACGCTGGTCGAGGGTGAAGGCCCCCGGCGACGACGTGCGCCTGTACGGCGTGACCGGCGACAGGAAGGGCCGTTTCTGGATCTCCGGTGTGGACATGGAGCGCCCGGGAGAGGCGTTCCTGCTCACCTACGACGGTCACAGGGTCAAGACGGTGCGCGGCGCGGACGGCGCGGCCCCCAGGACGATCAGGCTGCAGTCGGTGACCTACCTGACGGCCACCGGGACGGTGTGGACCGTCGGCCACGTGGTCGACGCCTCGGGCCGCTACACAGACGTGGTCGAGCGGTTCGGCGCGGCCGGGCGGCCGGTCGAGCCCTGAGGCCCGCCCCGGCTGCCGGGGCGCGCGGGATCGGAGCCGGGCCGTTGCGTCGGCCCGTCCTCAGACGACGGCGCCGTCGTCCCAGCCGTCGGTCGGCGGGCCGTCGCCCATCCGCACGACCAGCGCCACGAAGCCGCCGATGAAGGCCGCCACGGCGGTGAACAGCATCCACCCCTGCAGCCGCCAGCTCAGCGCCGCGCTCAGCAGCAGGTAGGCGGGGCCGCCGAACAGGGCCAGCCACGCGAGCTTGGTCGCGGTGTCGGTCTTGGGCAGCGGAGGCGGTGGCGGAGGGACGTAGTGCCCCTCGTCGTCCTCGGTCTCCGCCTCGCCGCCCCGGCCGAGGCCCGCGAACTCCTCGGGCAGCGGCTGGCGCGCCTCCTCCGGCGGTTTGACGACCCTCCTGGGAGGGCCGGCGGGGAGGTTCTCGCTGTCCGGCCACGGCTGATCGGCCGAGTCCAGCTCGGAGGTGTCGTTGAAGGAGGCGACGATCTGACGCCAGACCTCGTCCTCATCGCTCTGGGGTGTCACTTAGCTGGCCCGTCCCTCCCGGAGACCACGCATGCCCCGCCTGCCTTCACTCTCCCTGCAAGGGTACAGAGGCGTTCGCGTTGATGAACTCCAGGCTCCCCGCAAAGATCCGGTCCGCGTCGTTGTCGAGGGTGGCGACGTGGTAACTGTCGTTGAGTTCCACAACATCAAGGTTCCCCCCGGTTAGCTTTTCACGCAAAATGCGCAAACTAGTTGGTTTCACCACATGGTCCTGCGGGCTGTGAAAAGCCAGTACCGGTTGGGTGACCTTGTGCAGTTCCGACTGGGTCAGCGCCCACAGCCGGGGGAGGGTGGCGGCGGCCTTGACCGGGGTACGGCTGTAGCCCAGTTCCCTCGCCCCCTCCTTCTTGATGTCCCCGGCCACGCCCCGCACCGAGGAGACGAACAGCCCGAGCAGCGGCGCCAGGGCGAGCATGGGGACGTCGTTGGCGATCGACGGGTTGACGACCACGACCCCCCTGATGCCCGTGCCGTGCACCTCGGCCAGCCGCAGCGCCATGCAGCCGCCCAGGGAGAGCCCGGCGGTGAAGACCTCGTCACAGTGGCCGCGTAGGCCCGCCAGCGCCCTGTCCAGCTCGGCGTACCAGTCTTCCCAGCGGGTGTGGCTCATCTCCTGCCAGGTGGTGCCGTGGCCGGGCAGCCGGGGAAGCTCGACGCTCAGGCCCGCGGCGGCCAGGTGCTCCGCCCAGGGACGCAGCGACTGCGGCGACCCGGTGAATCCGTGACAGAGCAGAACCCCGACCCGTCCCCCTCTGTGGTGGTACGGCTCCGCGCCGGGCATGACTGGCATCGCAGCTCCTTGTAAGGTTCGCCCGATCGTCGCACGACTGGGGCGTGTTTTGCGAGAGGTCGATATGTGTGGTTTGGCGATGTAGGTGGTCCGTCCGGGAGGTGGGAGGATTGCTCCAGGTCCCACATGCCGACCGAAGGAGCCTCGCGTGTTCTACTGGGTGGTGAAGGCCATCCTCTGGCCCTTCCTCCATTTCATCTTCCGCCCGTGGGCGGAGGGGGTGGACAACGTGCCGAGAGAGGGCCCGGTGATCCTGGCCGGCAACCACCTGTCGTTCGCCGACCACTTCTTCGGGGCGCTGTTCCTGCCCAGAAAGGTCATCTCCCTCGGCAAGTCCGACTACTTCACCGGACGCGGGATCAAGGGCGTGCTCAGCCGGGCCTTCTTCAGCGGCGTCGGCACCGTCCCGATCGACCGCTCCGGCGGGAAGGCCAGCGAGGCGGCGCTGCGCACCGGCAAGCGCATCCTGACCGAGGGGCAGGTCCTGGCCATCTACCCCGAGGGGACCCGCTCGCACGACGGGCGCCTCTACAAGGGCAAGACCGGCGTGGCCAGGCTGGCGCTTGAGTCGCGTGTCCCGGTCATCCCGTGGGCGATGGTCAACACCTTCGAGATGATGCCGCCGGGGCGCCCCCTGCCCAGGCTCGGCATCCGCCCCGGCGTGAAGTTCGGCAAGCCGCTCGACTTCTCCCGTTACTACGGGATGGAGGAGGACCGCCTGGTCCTGCGCGCCGTCACCGACGAGATCATGTACGCCCTGATGGAGCTGTCCGGCCAGGAGTACGTCGACAAGTACGCAGCGAGCGCCAAGGTCGAGGCCGCCCGTGCCGCCAGGGAGGCGGCCAAGGGAGGCCGGGGCTGAGCGCCGCTCAGTCAGGCAGACGCTCACGGATCCGGCGGATGTGCTCGGGCGTCGTACGGCAGCAGCCCCCCACGAAGGAGGCACCGGCCGCGTGCCACTCCGCGGCGGCGGCGCCGTACTCGGCGGGGTCGGCCAGGCCCTCCCAGCGGTGCTCCGCGGCGTTCCAGGTCTCACCGGAGTTGGGGTAGACCACCACGGGCACGTCCGTGACCTCCTTGATGAGGGAGGGGACGTGGCTCGGCGCGACACAGTTGACGCCGGCCGCGACCACCCCCGGGTGACCGGCGAACAGCGCGGCGGCCTGGCGCAGCGGGGTGCCGTCACTGATGTGACCGCCGTCGCGGCAGGAGAAGCTCACCCACACCCGGGTCTGCGGCGTCTCGTCGAGCAGCCGCCGCAGCGCCCGTGCCTCGGCCAGGGACGGGATGGTCTCGCAGGCCAGCAGGTCCGCCCCGGAGCCCGCCAGGATGTGCCAGCGGTCCCGGTGCCAGGCGAACAGGCCGTCCTCGTCGAGGTCGTAGTCGCCGGTGTACTCGGCGCCGTTGGCCAGGGCCGCGCCGTAGGGGCCGACGCTGGCGGCGACCGCGCCCCGGCCGGTCGCGTCCCTGGCCTCGGTCGCGAGCCGTACCGAGAGCAGGATCAGCCGCTCGGCCTGGACGGCGCTCAGCCCGCGCCGGACGAAGGCGGGAACGCTCGCCTGGTAACTGGCGGTGGTGGCGACGTCGGCCCCGGCGGCGAAGTAGTCGAGGTGCGCCTGACGGATCACCGAGGGGTTCTCGATCAGGAGCTTCGCCGACCAGAGCTCGTCGCGCAGGTCCGCGCCGAGCGCTTCGAGATGTGTGGCCAGCCCGCCGTCGAGAACCGTCATTCCATCACTTTATGGGTGTAACGGGTGGCCGGGGAGGACGCCCCCTCCCCGGCCACCCGGCGCTCAGCCGATCCGGCGCAGGGCCTCGGCCAGGCTGGACAGGCCGACCGGGCCGAGTTCAAGGGCGGAGGTGTGCCAGCGGCGCAGGTCGAAGGCGGCGCCCAGGCGCGTCCTGGCCTCCTGCCTGGCGGCCAGCCAGGCCCGCTCCCCGAGCTTGTAGGAGATCGCCTGGCCGGGCCAGCCGAAGTAGCGGACGATCTCGGCGTGGATGCGGTGCGGTTCACACCTGCCCCGCTCGCCCAGCACCTCGCAGGCCTTGGCGAAGGTCCACCGCGACCCGTCGGGCAGCGGCAGGTCCAGATGGACGCCGATGTCCACGACGACCCTGGCCGCCCGGAGCGCCGACCCGGCGAGCATGCCGAGGCGGGTGCCCGGCTCGGTGAACCAGCCCAGCTCGTCGGCCAGCCGTTCGGCGTACAGCGCCCAGCCCTCCCCGTGCCCGCTCACCCAGGAGTTCCTGCCGAAGCGGGACAGGCTCTCCCCGGCCACCTTGGTCGCGCCGAACTGCAGATGGTGCCCGGGAACGCCCTCGTGGAAGACCGTGGTCAGCTCCGGCCAGGTCTCGAACCGGTTCCTGTCCTCACTGACCGGCCACCACGTACGGCCCGGCCGCGACAGGTCCTCACTCGGCGAGGTGTAGTAGGGCGCCCCGGAGGAGGAGCCGACGGCCAGCGTGACGTCCACCCGGCGCAGCGGCTCGGCGATGTCGAAGTGGGTGCCGTGCAGCCTCTCGACCGCCCTGTCGTGGCGTTCCTGAAGCCAGTCGCGGTAGGCGTCGCGGCCCACGACGTACTGGGTGTCGTTGAGGATCTCCGTCGCCTCCTCGACCGAGGCGCCCGCCTTGACCCGGTCGGCCTCGACGGCGAGCTCGGTCTCGATGCGTTCGAGCTCGGCCCAGCCCCACTCGTAGGCGTCCACCAGGTCGATGTCGGCGCCCAGGCTGATCCTCGCGGCCGCCGCGTAGCGCTCCGCGCCCACCGCGTCGGCCTCCTCGGCCATGGGCGCGTAGTCGTCACGCAGGTAGCGGGCGATCCGGGCGTAGGCGGCGTGGGCGGCGGCGACCCCCCTGGCCAGATCCTGCCGCACCGGCCCGTCGCCGTACCGGGCGAGCAGCGGATTGTGGGTGCCGCCGTCGGCCAGCAGCCGGGCCTGGGTCGCCGACTCCAGAGCCTGGCGGCGGGCCGCCCGCAGTCCCCTGGACAGGCCGGTCTCCAGGCTCGTCCGCCAGCCGTCCAGCATCTCGGGCATCGCCGCCAGCCTGGCCGCCACGTCACGCCACTCGTCGTCGGTGCCGTTCGGCAGGAGGTCCACGCTGTCACGCAGGTCGTTGACGAGCCCGAAAGGCGCCTGCACCGCGCGCAGCGGCTCGCCGAGTTCGTGCCAGGCGCGTTCGGCCTCAAGACGTTCCCGCAGATGGGCGGCCGCCCGCACATCCGCCTCACCCTGGGGGCGCAGGGTGGCGAGCCTGGTCAATGTCTCGCTGATCAGGGCGGCCCGCGCGGCGTGGCCGTCCGGGCCGTAGTCCGACGCGGCGGCGAACTCGACGGCGATGCCCGCCGCTCCGGCGGCGACCGGGTCGAGCGCCGCCGAACGCGAAACATATTCATCACAAAGAGAGAAAATGGGACTGGTCACGCGGGAACTTTAACCAACCTGACCTGCGGCTAATCGCCTGTCGCATAACGTCCTGACCCTTATAAGAGGAAGCTATCCCCTGTGGTGGCGGCGCGTTATACCCTCCATATGAAATAGGTTATATCTCCTAAGAAATGGCCGTTATCGCCTCCAGAAAGAGCGGCGTTTTCCGGTACGGCCCAGCTCCTCCAGCCCTTCGAGGGTCTCGCGCCACAGGTCCTCCACGTCCCCGCCCGCCCGGAGCCGTGCGACCAGGGCCTCAAGCCCGGCGTGACCGCCCAGGGAGACCGCCAGGGCGGCGAGCCTGCCCGCCAGGTCCTCCAGATGACGCAGCCGGTCGGCGGCGGGCAGGGACGCCGCCTCCCGCAGCCCGCGCAGCTCCCCGGCGAGCAGCTCACCGAGCGGCGCGGGTGCGGGAGGAGCCACCGGGGCGGGGCCGGCGAGCCGGGGGCGGGGGCCGGGTGCGGCGACACGTGGAGCAACGGAGCGCGGAGCGGCGGCGCCCGGCGCGGGAGGCGGGACGGGGGCGCCCCCGAAGCTCGCCGCCGCGAACCCGGGCGCGGCGCTCATGGGGGCGGCCATCCCGGTCAGCGACATCGGCGCCGCCGCCGGGGGAAGCGGCCGCTCCCACCCGCTGGGCGGCTCGACCGGCTGGATCACCCGGTGCCCGGGGCCGCCCTCGGCCACCACCCGGCTGTCGACCGCGACGAACGCGGTGAACCGGCAGAGCACGCCGTACCTCAGGGAGACCGCGACGATCTCCTCCTCCAGGGAGTGGTCCCCGGCGGCGTAGCGGTCCTCAAGCGCCCGCAGGCGCTCCCGCGCCCAGATCGCCCGGGTCGCCCCGGTGGCCGGGCCGTCCGCCACGCTCCCCGCGACCCGCCGCCGCCAGGCGTTCCCGGCGGCGTCGGTCCCCCGTACGGCCAGCGAACCCTCGGCGGCGCCCCGGTAACGTCCCCTGACGACGAGCGGGACCCCCGGGTAGAGCGAGTCGAGACGGCTGACGCCGTCCGGGAGCAGGCCGAGCCCGTCGGCCTCCAGGGACAGGCCGGTGACCACAGGAGAGCCGATCCTGCGGTGGATGTGCTCCATGGCCTCGTCGAGCCTGTCCTCCGACTCGACCAGCTCGCACCGGCCTGCGCCGATCCCGGCCAGCCTGCTCAGGAACCCGGCGTTGACCGCTCTGTCGATGCCGACCGTGTGCACCCGCGTCCCGGCCAGGCGGGGGGCGAGCCGTTCCAGGATCTGGTCCTCGTTGCCGACCTGGCCGTCGGTGACGAGCACCAGGACACGGTCTCTCCCGCCTCTCCCGCCGGAGGCGAGCAGACCGGCCGCCCGTTCGAGGGGGGCCAGCATCTCGGTGCCGCCCCGCGCCTCAAGACGCGCCAGGTGCTCGACCGCGCGGTAGCGGTTGCGGTCGCTCGCCTCGGACAATCCCTCGCCGAGTCCCTCGGGACCCTCGACGACGGTGTCGAAGGACAGCACCGCGAACCGGTCACCGGTGGTGAGCGTGTCGACGATGCGGGCCGCCGCGCGCCGGGCCGCGACCATCTTCCAGCCGGTCATGCTGCCCGAGCGGTCCAGCACCAGCACGACGTCCTTCGCCCTGTCCGTGACCTGGGCCGGGCCCGGCACGACGGTCAGGGTGAACGTGCCCTCCCCGGAACCGTCCTCGGGGTCTTTCCCGGGGTCGGGGACCAGGGCCAGCGAGGTCGAGGCGTCGAAGGCCAGGCGCAGGACGAAGTCGCGGTCGAGACGCTCGCCGGGGCGCAGCCGTACGGTGTTCCCCTCCTCCTGGACCACGTGCAGGCTGGAGCGGATCTCGCGCAGGTCGAGACCGGCGGGGTCGATGGAGACGGCCAGCGACAGGCGGACCGGGTCGGGGAATCCGGGCAGCAGCACCGGGGGTGTGATCCGGGAGGCGTCGGGCACCGCGTCGGTGTCGCACGCCCAGCCGTCACCCGCCCGTTCACCGTCCAGCGGGACGCCGGGGACGTAACGGGGAGCGACGACCAGCGGGAAGCGGAAGGTCGCCGCGCCGTCCTCGTAGGGGAGCGGCTGGTCGAGCCCGAGGCGTACGGTGACCCGCTCGCCGGGCACGATGTTGCCGACCCTGATGGTGAAGACGTCGGGCCGGTCCTCCTCGGCGATCGCGGCCCGCCTGCCCTCGGCGACGGCCTGGTCGTAGTCGGCCCTGGCCTGGCCGCGCTCCTTCAGGACGCCCTCGACGACCCGGCCGTCGGCCTCCATCGTGAAGGAGGTGACGGCGGCGCGGTCGGGCAGCGGGAAGACGTAGGTCGCCTCAAGTGCCACCTCGTGCGGGTTGCGGAAGGTCTGGACGACCTCGACCCCCGCGGCGAGGCCGCAGACGCCCGCGGTCACCTCGACGCTCTCCAGCGGCAGGTTGCCCCGGTCGGTGACGAGGGCCCCGAGACCGGCGCCGGGGACCGGCTCGCACTCCTCGGGGCGTAGCGCCGTGATCTCGGTGATCATGGTTGGTTCCCTCCGTGATCGGGGTTGTCGGGTTTGCCGGGGATGCCGGGGACGCCGGGGACAAGGCCGTGCTCGCGCAGCACCGCCAGGAGCGTCTCCGCGGCGGCGCCGATGTCGGCGAGCGCGCCGGGGGAGAGGGGATGTCCGCCGTCGAGCAGCAGCGTCACCCCGGCGGCCAGCCGTACGCCGTTGACCTGGGCGGGGACGGGCCGCGCCCGCGGCCGGGGGGCGGATGTCCTGGGTGGTTCGGCCCAGAACCTCGGGCGCGCGCCTCCGCCGCCCGCAGGGCCCGCAGGAGGGCCCGGAGAGCTCGGAGAGGCCGGCGGGGGGAGGTCGGCGACGGCCTCAAGGGTCTGGTCGCTCGCCCCGGCCAGCTCGGCCTGGATCTCGGCGATGGTCAGCCCCTCGGCCTGACGGCGTTTGACGGCGACGAGCTGGAGCAGGTGACGCCTGCCGTACAGGGCCACGCGGCCCCGGCGGGACGCGGGCGGGTCGAGCAGGCCGATCGTGGCGTACCACCGGATGAGGCGTTCGTTGGGCACGTCCCTGACCCGCCCGTTGAGCTGGGCGGTCGGGGACAACGCGGCGGAGGCCCGCTCCGCCAGCTCACCGATGGTCCATTCCATATGACGATAGTGACACTGTCGCAATGACAGTGTCAACATAAGGGCCATATTGATGGGTAGGGACGTTTCCGTACAAAACGGAAACCGATCCTGCAAGCAGGGGGAGGACACCACATGTCCGCGATCACCAGTTCGCTCAAGGGCGAGGACAAGAAGGTCGTCATCACCGCGCTCCAGGGCGCGCTCGTGGATCTTCTGGAGCTGTCGCTGCTGGGCAAGCAGGCCCACTGGAACGTGATCGGCCACCATTTCCGCTCGCTGCACCTGCAGCTCGACGAGATCGTCGCCTCGGCCAGGGAGTACGCCGACACCGTCGCCGAACGGGCGGTCGCTCTCGGGGGCAACCCCGACGGGCGCGCCTCGACGCTCGCCAAGACCAGCGAGCTGCCGGAACTGGAGGCCGGTTACATCAACGACGGCAAGGTCGTCGCCGCGATGACGGACATCCTCGGATCGATCATCCGCAGGATGCGTGAGCGCGTCGAGGAGACCGAGAAGGCCGATCCGGTGACCCAGGACATCTTCATCGAGATCACCCAGAAACTGGAGGAACAGCACTGGATGATCGAGGCCCAGCGCTAGGACCTGTTCCGTGGGTCGCCGCCTGGGCGGCCGCGGTGGACGTGAGGATCCACAGAACAGGTGCCGTATCCGCTCGGGGGCGCTCCGGACCGTCGTGGCCGGGGCGCCCCCGCGTCATCGGAAGTCGGCCCGGTTCGCGCTCGCCCACTCGGCGAACTCGCGGGCGGGGTGGCCGGTGATCCGTTCGACGGTGTTGGTGACGGGCGCGGGAACGCCGACGGCCGAGGCGGTCACCTCAAGGAGCGTCCGCAGGACCGGCTCGGGCATCCGGGGGTCGCGCCGTCCGAGCGCCTGCTCCACGGTCAGCTCCTCCACCTCGACGGGCGCGCCGACGGCCTCGCCGAGGGCCGCGACGACCTCACGCAGGCGCATCGACCGGGGGCCGGTGAGCACCTGCCTCCGGCCCCGGTGCGCCTCCTCGGTGAGCAGGCGCGCGGCCACCTCGGCGACGTCGTCGATGTGGACGGGGTTGACCTGCGCGTCGGGATGGGCGATGCCGACCCGCCCGGTGGCGCGGATCTCCCCGGCCCAGTCTCGGCGGGCGTTGGTGGCCAGCCAGCTCGGATACAGCACGGTGTGCCGCAGGCCGGACTCCTCCAGCGCCCGCTCGACCGCCCGGTGGACGAGGCCGATGGGCCGGTCGTACTCCCCGGCCTCGTAGGCGGCGGGGGAGGACAGCAGCACGACGTGCCGCACTCCCGCCTCGGCGGCGATCCTCAGGAAGGCACCGGTCTCGCCTCTGGTGGGGTAGAGGAACATCGTCTCGACGCCCCGCAGGGCCTGCTCGGCGCCGCGCGGGTCGGTGACGTCCAGCTCGGCGGGCTCGGCGCCCTCGGGCAGCCGCAGTGCGGAGGTGTCCCTGGCCGAGCCGCGCACCCGGTGGCCGCCCTCGGCGAGCAGGGTGAGGAGACGGCCGCCGATGTTGCCCCGGGCGCCGGTGACGAGGATGGTCATGATCGATTCTCCCTGTACGACTACGATGGATTTGCTTTGGAAGCCAAATATCTTTGTTCGCAAAGGTAATTTGTGAGGGGTGGGGCATGTCAAGCGGAGACGAGGGGCCCGGACTGGGCGTCGACGACGCGATCCGGGCGTTGCTGCTGCTCATGCCGCGCATGGTCGGGCGGGCGAAACGGCTGCCGGTCCCCGAGCCGCTCCAGTCGCTCGCGCTGGGGCCACGGCATCTGTCGCTGCTGTCCTACCTGCTGTTCGACGGGCCGATGACGGTGAACGAGCTGGCCGCGCGCCTTGAGGTCGCGCCGACGACGGTGAGCCTGATGGTCGGTGAGCTGAGCCGCAAGGGCGTCCTGGAGCGGCGCGAGGACGACGACGACCGGCGCCGCAGGATCGTCAGCATCGCCGCGGCCGGTCGCCCGGCGATCGACGACTGGCTGGCCAGGGGGGCCGTCGCCTGGCGCAGGGCGCTCGAACCGCTCACCCCGGAACAGCGCCGGATGTTCCTCGACACCCTGGGCGCCTACCAGCGCGCCGTCGAGGAACTTTCGTGACCGGGCGGCCGGTAGTGTGACGACTGTGGCAATGGGCAACGCGGCTCGCAGACTCGCCCCGCTGGGCGGGCTGCTGCTGGTCGCCGCCGTCCTGTGCGGACTGATCGTCATGCACGGGGTGCAGCCCTCGCCCGGCCCGGCACCCACGGCGAGCGTTCTGACCATGGGGCTCGGTCACGCCTCCGGCGCCGGTGCCCCGATGCCGGACTCCTCCCACGAAGGTCACATGGGCGGCCAGGTCTGCCTGGCCTTCCTGCTCACCGGAGCGGCACTCCTGCTCCTCGCCGCCGTGACGGTTCTCGGCCGGCCGGTGCCGACGCGGGCCCGCTCGCTCGTTCGGGGGCTGCCGCGCGGGCCCACCGCCCGCCCCAGAGGGCCGACCCTCGCCCAGCTTTGTGTGATCCGGGTGTAGAAGCCGCACTCGGCGGTCCGTTCTGACCGTCGAGCGCCGACTTCTCATTCACCTTGTTGAACACGAAGGGTGTTCGTCATGAAGCGCATCGTCATTCTCGCACTCGTTCTCGCGGCGGCCGGTCTGCCGGCCACCGGCTGTGGCTCCACCGGGCGCACCACACTCGCCGTGGAATCCGCCCCGGACGCGCCGGCGGCCTCCACTCCGGCCGCCGACCACAACGGCAAGGACGTCATGTTCGCCCAGATGATGATCCCCCACCACCGCCAGGCGGTGGAGATGGCGAAGCTGGCCGAGGGCCGGGCCGCGAGCGACCAGGTCAAAGAGCTGGCCGGGAAGATCGAGGCGGCCCAGGAGCCGGAGATCCGGACGATGAGCGGCTGGCTCACCGCCTGGGGCGCGCAGGTGCCGGGTGAGCGGGGCATGCCCATGGACCACGACATGCCCGGCATGATGTCCGGCCAGGCCATGGAGGAGCTCAAGGGGCTCAAGGGCGCCGCCTTCGACAGGGCGTTCCTGACGATGATGATCCAGCACCACGAGGGCGCCGTCGCCATGGCCGGGCAGGAGCAGGCGGAAGGCGTCCACGAACCGGCCAGGCGGATGGCCGCCGACATCGTCGCAGGCCAGTCGGCGGAGATCGCCACGATGAGGCGGCTGCTGCGATAGCCCCGGGGGACCGGGCGCCCGCCGCGCAACCCGTACGGCGGGCGCCGTCCCCGGACCAGGGCATGGGATAATTCTGCAGGTCAGGCAGCTTCGCCTGCTTCCCCTCTGACCGAGTGACAGGGGGAGCGGGCATGGACATCATTCCTCGGGCGGTCGTCATCCCCAAGGAGACCGACCATCTCGAACAGGGTAAGTACGGCCCCGTCTTCCCGAGGACCCCGGCGTGCTACGGGTTCACGATCATCGCCGACGTCAAACCGGGGCGGGCCGAGGCGATCAGGGACCACGGCCACACCCTGGCCAGGGCGCTGGAGGCCGACCCGCACCTGCTGGCCCCGCTCAAACTGCACTACCTGCGCTGGGTGCTCTTCGACGACGACACGCGTTTCATGTACCAGGGGATCTTCGACACCGACTTCGACAAGTACACCGAGGACGCCGTCGCGCTGTTCACCATGTCGGGGGTGAGCACGGCCTTCGAGAACCTTGAGGGCTTCCCCGAGGACTGGCGGACCAACCCCGAGGCGTTCGTCAGGTTCGTCCGCGAGCACCACTGCCCGAGCTTCATCGAGTACGGGGAGTACCCCTACGTCACCGCCGACGAGATCAAGAAGGCGCTGCGGATCAAGAGCGCCCTGTCGGAGATGCTCGACCAGATGCAGTGAGATCCGAGCCGTGAGCCGCCAGGGCGGGCCGGGCGCCACGCGTGTCCCGCCGTACAGGGGAGACGAGATGAGCCGGTCAGCGACCGCACGCACCTACAACCAGAACCACGTGCCGCGTCCGTACACCCCCGGTGGGCGGCGGGTGAGCGTCTACGTCTCGTGGAGCTATCCGGCGGAGGCGGGCAGGAACCCGGCCGAACTGGACAACCGCTTCTCCACGATGACCGAGGTCCGGCGGACGGCCTGGCCCGCCTACGAGGATCCGAAGTGGTCCGACCCGCTGCGCTTCCAGCAGGGTGTCGCCGGATCCCTTGAGCTGTTCTTCTGGGGCTGGCTGCCGTTCCAGCGGTTCGCCGAGGAGGTCACCGGGCACCCGGTGCCGGTGTACCAGCGCGTCGACCAGGCGGGCTTCCCCACCCCGCTGGACGAGCGGGTGCTGGCCGACACCGACACCCTGCTGGTGTTCGGGCTGGACCACATGATCACCGGGCAGGAACCGGCGCCCGAGGAGGTCGAGGCCGTTCGGGCCTTCCTCGCCCGGGAGGGGACCCGCCTGGTGCTGGGGCCGCACCACGACGTCGGAGCCTCCGACGACTTGGCCGTCCGTGAGAGGGAACACCGCCACCACGGTGACCCCCTGGTGCCCCGGCAGCAGCGCTTCGCCCGGTACCTGCGCTCCCTGATGGGAGAACTCGGCATCCCGGTGGAGAACCGCTACGGCCTGCGCCCCGCGGTGAGCGGACCCAAGCAGATCGCGCCCCTGACCATCGCCCGAGACCTGGACGGCGCGGGATGGCTGGAGGGGGTGACCACCCTCAACTTCCACATGCATCTGCCGCACTACGCCGTGACGACCGACGACCCGGACGTCGTCCGTGTGCTGGGCCGGCAGCCGATCGACCTGACCCGGCCGACACATCCCTTCACCGAGGAGGGCAACACCGAGTTCGACGTGGTCCTGTGGATGCCCCCGGGCGGCGACCGGGCCGGTGACGTGCTGCTGGCCGACTCCACGGTCTTCAGCTCGCTGTTCGGCGGCGACGAGAGCCTTCGTGCCTTCTGGCGGAACATCGTCACGGACCGGAGGGGGACATGACCGGGCGGGCGGTGGCCGTACTCGAACTCGACGACATCCAGCGTGGGGTGCTCAGCCCCCGGCCGAGCCCGTACGCGGCGACCTACGTCCTGTTCCGCATCGACGACCGCGCGCACGGCCGGGAGCTGATGCGGCGCCTCAGCACGGCGGTCACCTCGGCCGCCGACACGACCAGCCCCCTGGGGGAGACCTGGGTCAGCGTCGCGCTCACCCACCACGGCCTGGCGGCGCTCGGGGTGCCGAGGGAGTCGCTGGAGACCTTCTCCTGGGAGTTCGGGCAGGGGATGGCCGCCCGCGCCCGCGCGCTGGGCGACGTCGGCGAGAGTGCCCCGGAGAACTGGGAGACCCCGCTGGGCACCTCCGAGGTCCACGTGGTGCTGGTGGCCCTCGCCCCCGACGACGCGCGGCTGGAGGCGGCCCTCGGCCGCGCCCGGCCCGCCTACCACGCCCTGCCGGGCGTCACGGCGATCTGGCGGCAGGACTGTCACGCGCTGTCCACCGAGACCGAGCCGTTCGGCTACCGCGACGGCATCAGCCACCCGGCCGTCGAGGGCAGCGGCATCGCCGGGTCCAACAGCCTGGAGACGCCGCTCAGGGCCGGGGAGTTCGTGCTCGGCTACCCCGACGAGCTGGGTGGTCTCCAGGTCCCGCAGCCCGAGGTGCTGGGGCGCAACGGCAGCTACGCGGTCTTCCGCAAGCTTCACCAGCGCGTCGCCGCGTTCCGGCGTTACCTGCGTGACAACGCGGCCGATCCGGCGGACGAGGAGTGGCTGGCGGCGAAGATCATGGGCCGCTGGCGCAGCGGCGCCCCGCTGGCGCTCAGCCCCGGCCACGACGATCCCGGTCTGGGCGCCGATCCGTCCCGTAACAACGTCTTCGGCTACGAGCGGGACGACCCGGCGGGGTTCACCACTCCCGGCGGCTGTCACATCCGCAGGGGCAATCCCCGCGACGCGGCGGTGGCGGGCGTGCCGAGGCTGCACCGGATGATCCGGCGCGGCACCGCCTACGGCCCGCCGCTGCCCGAAGGGGTGCTGGAGGACGACGGGGCCGACCGCGGGCTGATGTTCGCCTTCATCGGGGCGCATCTCGGCAGGCAGTTCGAGTTCGTCCAGTCCGAGTGGATGAACGACGGCGTCTTCTTCGGCGCGGGCGGCGCGCGCGACCCGGTCGTCGGCTCCGGTGACGGCTCCGGCGACTTCGCGATTCCCCGCAGGCCGCTGCGGCGCCGCCTGAGGGGACTGCCACGGTTCGTGGTCACACGCGGCGGTGAGTACTGCTTCATGCCCTCGCTGAGTGCCCTGCGCTGGCTGGGCGAACTCGGCGGCTGACGCACGGCGCAGGGCCGGAGGTTCCATGAACGCGCTGCAGCCACTGTTCAACGCGATCACCGTGATCTTCATCGCGGTCACCATGTTCGCCGGGGGCCTGGCGACCACGTTGTCCGCCTTGCGGGCGGTCCTCACCGACCTGCGGTTGCTCGCGCTGGCCCTGCTGGCCAACCTGGTGGCCGTCCCGTTGCTCGGCTGGGGCCTGGCGGCGCTGTTCGCCCTGCCCACCGCGGGTTTCATCGCCCTGATCCTGGTCGCGACCTCCCCGGGCGGGCCGTTCGGGGCGAAGCTGAGCGTGGTGCAGAAGGGGGATGTGAGCGCGGGTACGGCGACGCAGGTGCTGCTGGCCGCGGTGGCGAGCCTCACCTTCGGCCCGATGAGCACGGCCGTCCTCAGTGTGGCCGACGTCGGCGCCAGGATCTCCCTGGACGTCGCCGCGCTGGTGCGGACCGTGGCCGTCCTGCAACTGGTGCCGTTCGCCGTGGGGCTGGTGGTGCGTCACTGCGCGCGCTCCACGGCGCGTTCGTGGCACCCGGTCGCCGCCCTGGTGTCGAACGTGACGTTCCTGATGGTGCTGGCCGGCATGCTGCTGGGCAGCTGGCACGACGTCGTCGCGTTGCTGGGCTCGCGCACCCTGCTCGCGGGGTTCGTCCTGGCCGTGGCCGCCTTCGCCGCCGGCACCCTGCTGGCCACCGGGCCGTCCGCGCGCCGTACCACCATGGGGTGCGTCACGGCGGTGCGCAACGTGGGGCCTCCGCTGGCCGCCGTCGGGATCGCCTTCGACGACGCGCGGGCCATCCTGGGAGCGCTCGCCGCGGTGCTGATCAGCGGCCTGGTGGCGGTCCTGCCGATCGCCGCGGTGCTCGGTCACCGGCGAGGCGACCTCACCTGAGGAACCGGAGGTCAGAGCAGGCGCTCCAGGAAGACCATGACCGTCATGGTGACGATGCCGGCGACGATCAGATCGACGGACCAGCGCAGGTTGCGGTGCTTGGTGCGGGCGACCCGGGCGATCCACAGGGCGTCGGTCGCCAGGAACAGCTCGTAGTCCGAGGTCTCGGTGTTCATCCGCTCGATCAGGGCCTGTGGTGTCGGCACGTCGGCGTAGCCGAGGACCCGTAGCCCGCCGCGTCTGGGGGACAGCGGGCGGATGGTGAACAGGATCAGTGTGACCGCCACGGTCAGCAGGATCAGCGCCAGGACGACACCGAAACGCCCGATGCCGGGGAAGCGGGCCGGGCCGGTGAGGATGAGGGTGACGAGCACGCCGTAGGCGACGCCCGCCCATGACAACAGCAGGCCCGCTCTCTTCTCGCTCGCGCTGATCAGCTCGGCGCGGGCGGAGACGACGGCGGCGTCGAGCCGTTCCCTGAGGAGCGGGGACATGGATGCGTGTCCCGCGCGGCTGCCGTTCCCGGAGCGGCCACTGGATGTCACCGGTTCGTGGGTCATGCCTCCCCTTTTCTCCGCCTGGCTCCGGGGGTGCGAACGGGCGTACGCCGGGTTTCAACCACTGTAGGAGGGGGCGAAGCGGGTGATGTCAACGTCGTGGTAAAGCGTTCGTGCCGCCCAGGGAATGAAACGTGACGGCCCTGATTCGTCACGGACTCCTCGGGGCGTGTGCATGGCTTCACCGGATCGGCAGGCGGGCGGTCATTCCTGGAGCCTCGCCTCCCGGCCCGGCCGGCGCCGGGTGTGAATGACGGATGGAACGCCGTGGAGGTTCCTTTACGCTCCCATGCCAATGCTGAGCGTGACCGTTGGTGCGGTGGTAGCGTGACATTGCCTTCACAAAAGCGCAAGCTTACGAAAAAGGGCAGTTGAGAATATCCGTATTTACCTGGAATTGGTCCCATAAGGGGAAACGGTCGCAAAGGAGAGTGAGATGGCCGCGAAGAGAGGGCCGACGCTGCGGGCGCAGTGGCTCGGAAAGCACCTGAAGGAGTACCGCGACGCGGCCGGGCTGACGCTCAGGCAGGCGGGTGACCATCTCCAGCGTGACGCGGCGACCATCAGCCGCCTTGAGTCGGGCATCATCCCGGCCCGGGTGTCCGACGTCATGGCCCTGCTCAACCTGTACGAGATCGACGACGAGCGGATCCGCGACGGGCTCGAACAGCTCAGCCGTGACATCTGGCGCAAGGGCTGGTGGGACGGCTTCTCGGCCGACTCCCTCGGCGGCATGCTCGACCATGCCTGGCTGGAGGCCCGGGCCAGGGCCGTCTACTCCTACGCGGCGATGGTCGTCCCCGGCCTCCTCCAGACCCGTGACTACGCCTCGGCGATCATCACGGCGGGGGCCACGGGGGCCTCCGCCCGTCAAGTCGAGCAGTGGATCGCGTTCCGGATGGCCCGGCAGGACGTGCTCGACGGGGAGGCGCCGCCGAAGCTGATGATCGTCCTCGACGAGGGCGTGCTTCACCGGGCGGTCGGCGGCCCGAATGTGATGCGTGCTCAGCTGGAGCACCTTTTCGCGGCCGTCTCCAGGCCGAATGTGACCCTTCAGGTCCTGCCGTTCGCGATCGGGGCGCACGCCGGAGTGGACGGCGCCTTCACGGTTTTCCGCATGCCCGAGCCCTACTCCGACGTGACATACGTGGAGACCAAGGCAGGGGCCGTCTACACCGAGGCGGACGGTGCCGAAAACTTCATCCAGGCATACGATTCGCTGCTGAACGCCGCGCTTACCCCGGATGATTCCGCGACCGTTATCAAGAACGCGGTCGACCGATTCAAATGAGACGACAGGGAGAAGCAGATGATCACCCCCGAGGAACTGTCGGGTGTCGCCTGGCACATCAGCTCGAAGAGCCCCGACACCGGCGGTCAGTGTGTGGAGGCCGGACCGCTGGCGGACGGCAGCGGCCGGGTGGCGGTGCGGCACAGCCGTCGCCGCGACGCCGAGGTGATCGTCTACACCCGTGCCGAATGGCAGGCGTTCGTCGGCGGCGTCAAGGACGGTGAATTCGATTTCCCGGTCTCCTGACCGGTGCCTGACGGCGGCGCCCCTCGCCCAGGCCGGGCTCCCGGGAGACGCAGGACCCGGCCGGGCGGCACGGCGCGGGCGACGTCCCCTGCGGCCGTCACGCGCCGGGCCTCCAGCCGACCGGGTCGCGGGTGCCGTACCCGGGACGCCGCCGCGTCACCCGGATCGGTTCCGTCGCGGACGTCAAGGCCTCGTGGAACTCCTGAGCCACTCCTGCCGGGTGATCGCGTACTCGACCTCGCCGTACTCGCTGCCGGGAAGCGGCTCCTCCCACTCCAGGTGGAACGTGCGGACGTGCCGCATGCCGACCGAGGCCATCGTCGCGCGGGAGGCGGCGTTGACCGCCATCGTCTCGGCGAAGACACGGTTCAGCCCGAGATCCTCGAAGCCGTGCCGGAGCAACTCCCGTGCGCCCTCGCTGGCCAGGCCCTGACGCCAGTGACGGCGCAGGAGGCGGTAGCCGAGCTCGGCCTGCCCCTCGACCGGACCCTGGTCGGCCCGCTGCGGTGGTTCGAGGATCCACCAGCCGACGAACCGCCCGTCCACGGAACCGGCCCAGAACCCCAGGCCCGGCACCCGGTCCGCGGCGGCGAGCCGTTTCCGGTGGAAGCGCTCGACCTCCTCGCGGGTACGGGCCCGGCCTTCGAGATAACGCATGACCTCGGGGTCGGAGTCGAGCTCCACCTCGTCCTCAAGGTGCTCGTCGGCCAGCGGGACGAGAAGGATGCGGCCGGTGTGTAACGTCGTCTGGGACATGAAAGGCATTCTCCCCGACGTTACCCGGACATGAGGGCCGAGATCGCGATGGCGGCCAGGGCGCAGGGCAGGAGGATCGAGACGGCGAGGACGGCCCGCCGGGCGGCCACGTAACCGACCGGCACGAGGCCGTCCCGGCGCGGTGACACCCGCCACGGCCTGCGGGGATCGGCGGTCACCGGGCGCCCCTCGGGCAGCTCGTCCGGTACGGCCAGCGGCAGGTCGACCAGCCAGGCGACCAGCCGGGCGACGGCCACGGCGTCGGAGGGAAGGCCCGACGCCAGGTAGCGGGTCTCGCCCGCCGTGGAGGACAGCTCCCTGACCATGTTCCCCATGCCCATCGTGCGGAGCCAGCCGGACACCTCACCGTCTTCCGGGCCTGCCCCCCGGCCGACGCCCGTCCGCACCAGCAGGTCGGCCTTGCTGACGACGACCGCGACCCGCCGCTGCCCGCCCCCGCAGGGACGGGAGGCGAGCTCGTTGCGTACCCGCTGGAAGGTGTCGGCCGGGTCCTCCGAGGAGAAGGAGACCCCGGCCGCGGTGAGCATGTCGCGTTCGGCCGTGGTCAGGCCGCCCCGTACGAGTGGCAGTGCGAACGGGTCGACGACCAGGACCATCCGCTCCCCGTACGTCAGGTAGCCCATCGCCTCGACCGCGGCCGCCCCCGTGTAGTGCTCGCCGGAGGGGTCGAACAGGTACATGATCCGGTTCCCCCTGCGGGACCCGGTGGGAAGCGAGACGTCCAGCGTCATGGCCGTCGGCAGGGGAGTCGGTGTCTTGGACACCCTGCCCTGCCGCATCTCGTCCCGGTGGCGGGTGAAGGCGAGGCCGTCCTGACGGGTCACGAAGCTCGCCCGTCCGCCGTTCGCCTCGACCGCGGCGTGCAGCGCGGCGATCGCCAGCGTCATGAACGTCGTCTTACCCACGTCGGGGCCGCCGACGAACGGCAGCGGCTCGGCCCTGGCCCGTCCCGTCCTCGGCGACAGCGGCCTGCCGCACCCGGGGCAGTACCCCGCCAGCCGGTATCTGCCGAGGAGGATCGTCGTGGGGAGCCGGGCGCCGCACACGCACACGTGCCGGAACGCGCCGTCCCCGTTGGGGCGCAGCCGCCGGTGCCGTTCCCCGCAGGAGGGGCAGGCGTACTCGGGAAGCGTCAGCCGTTCGTAGCAGTCGGCGTTCTGGCAGACCTGCAGGACCCGGTGGACGGCGGTGAAGGCCAGGTCCAGGCCGCGCAGCACCAGGACGCAGGGCAGCCACACCAGCAGGACCACGCCCGCGACCAGCGCGTACGCCGCGAACGACACGGCCAGGGCGAAGGCGAGCACGACCATGCCCAGCACGACGCCCGTCTCGACGCCGAGCCACAGCGGGAACAGGAAGTACACCTGCGGCCGTTCCCGCCACCGCTGCCCGACCCAGTCCCGGACGGCCCCGGCCCTGGCGACGACGACCGGGCGGCTCGCCCTGTCCAGCGCCGCCCAGTCACGCCATATCTGCCGCAGCGCGTAGATCCGGTAGGCGGGATCCCCGCCCTGGCCGCCGGGGCGGGGAACCGTGGCGGCCGTACGGGAGAGCAGCACCCGGCAGGACCGGTGGACGTGGTACCCGGCGGCGGTGAGGACCGTGACCGCCAGCGCAGGCCCGGCACCGGCGAGGAAGGGGAACACGACGACCGCGATCACGACCCAGATCGACACGGCTCACTCCCGCTTCCACACCAGCCGGGGACGCAGGCGTTCCCACAGGGCGGTTCGCGGGCGCACCAGCTCCTCGTAGCCCCGCAGGAGGTCGGGGTCGTGGGCGAACCTGGCCCGCACGGAGCCCAGGGGCGACCCGCGCGCCCACGCGTCGAGCCGTTCTGATCCGGCCCCGCCCAGCCGCAGCCTGACCGCGACCTCCAGGAGCCTCGCCTGCTCCTCCCGCGATCTGACACGTCTCAGCCACAGGTCGACCAGCCACGCGGCGGCCCGGCGGGAGGCGGTCATGACGACCTTCGCCCGGAACTCGGGCCCTCTGGCGTCCAGGACTCCCAGCACCGCCTTCGCCACGGCCCCGCGCAGCTCGGGACCGGCGGTCTCCCTGGCGTCGAGGAGCCTTTCGAGCGGTCCGGCCAGGTCACCGGGCCGGACCGCGCCGGAGATCTCCGCGACGACGACCACCAGCTCGGCGCTCCCGGCGGGAGCGGTCGGCGTCACCAGTCTCGCCAGCCTGGCCGTCTCCTCCCGCGGCCCGCCGCTGAGGAACGCGCGCCCCGGCAGCTCCGCCAGGACCGGGGAGACCCCGGCCGAGGCGCCCAGCCGTTCCGCGAGCGCCCCGCACTCGGCAGGCGTCGGCGGCCCGGCCCAGATCTCGCGCAGCACCGTGTCACGTCCGGGTTCCGGCGCCAGCCGTACCAGCCGTTCCGTCGCGTCGATCCGGCCGAGCGCGCCGCGCCGCACCAGGCGGTTGAGGACGGCCGCTCCGGTACGCGGGGCGCGTGTCAGGTCGGCGGGCGCGAGCAGGTCGCAGACCTCGTCGGTCAGCAGCCGGGCCCGCACCTCCTCGGGCGCCGTCTCCAGCCCGGCGAGCGCGCCCTCGACAAGCCTGCCGCGCCAGCCGTACGGCATCCGCCCCGCGGCACGCCGGAGATCACCCGCCCCGGCACGGACGAGCGCGGCGGCCCGGCGTTCCAGGTCGCGCCCCGGTACGGCCAGCCCCGCCTCGACGGCGAGCAGCGCCACGGCGGCGAGACCGGTCAGGCTCTCCGCCCCGCCCAGCGCGTCCCGCACCCGGGGTTCGAGCGCCCGGCGGGTCGCCGCGCGCAGCCGTACGGCGGGCAACGGCAGCTCGGGGTCCCGCAGGGCCAGCGCCACGCACCGGGCCGCGCAGCGGTCGGCCGTGTCCGGCGGGCCGGTCGCGCTCGCGGCGGCGGCGAGCTCGTACTCCATCCGGCCGGCGGCGCCCTCCAACGCCCGCCACACCCAGGCGGGAAGACCGGCCTCCAGCAGACGTGCCGCGTCCAGCTGCTCGGCGCGGGTGACGGTGACGTCGCCGTCGCAGAAGGCCATGAGGGCCGCGGCGGCCTCGGGGTCGGTACGGCCCAGCTCGGCCATGCCGTCCAGCGCGGCCATGTCCATCCGCCGCCAGCGGTCCACGACCGTACGGGCCAGGCGGCCGGTCCCGGAGCCGGCCGCGGGCCGGGTGAGATCGACCACCTCGGCGTCCAGGTCGGAGGGGAGCCAGACGTCCGGCGTGGTCCCCACGATGATCTGCGAGGCCGCCGCCGGATCGGCGCTGTAGGTGGCGAACGACAGGCCGAGGGCGACGGCCTGCGGCAGCGAGTAGGAGATCACGGTGATCCACCGGACGATCTCCTCGACGTCCCCGGCCACCAGGACCAGCCGCCCGTGCCCCCGGGTCAGGGCCCGCACCGTCGTCTCCAGCAGGAAACCGAGCCGGGCGTAACCGCCGTCGCCCTGGCCCGCGAGCCACTCCCCGAGGGATTCGGGGTCGGCCGTGCCGCCGGGGACGATCTCGGTCAGCTCGGGCAGAGCCGTCTCCGGGGAGTCCTTCCAGAAGGGGGCCCGCCACAGCTCCACCGGTCTCAGGCCGGTCAGCTCGCCGGGGGAGACCACCAGGGCGTGCCCGAGGAAGTTGCCGTGGCGCCCCGAGTAGTCCCGGCCGAGATGGACGCAGCGGGTCAGCACCCGGTGGGAGCCGAGGAGGTCGTAGGTCAGCGCGACGGGGAAACGCGACGCCTCCCGCTCGGTCGGGGCGAGCGGGGCGCCGGGCGGCGGCCGGTAGGTCAGCAGAGGGGCGACACGCGACCGCAGGCCCTCGGGCAGCCCCGGTGTCTCCGCGACGAACTGGAACCCCGCCCGGCCCGTCGGGCCCGCCGCCACCGAGGTGTAGTGCAGCTGCCAGGCCACCGCCTCACCGCCCCGCGCACAGCATGCCGAACCGGTACAGCAGCCACAGCAGCGGATCCTCGACCCGGTAGGGGCGCACGCCTCCCGGCCCGACTCTGCCGGTCCCCAGGTCGGGCTCCCCGCCGAGGGCGGAAAGCCCGAACAGCGCGTGGCCGGTGTAGTGCTGGCCCAGATACCGGTCGATCGCGCCCGCCTGCCACCGGTCGAGCAGCGCCCGCACCTGCTCGTGCACCGCCTCCCGGTCGTCGAGGTCGAGACGGCCGGTGCGGGGCCGGGCGCGGTGCAGGGCCGACTGGCGGCCGAACTCGGGCCGCAGCGCGTCGATCTTGCTGAGCGCCACCGCCACCGGGATCCGCAGCCGCCGCGGGAACCACCCCGAGAGCCACCCCGAACGGTGCCGTTCGCGCAGCAGTTCGGTGACCCTGGCGAGCACGTCGAGGGGGTCGTCGCCGGGGTCGCCGTTCACCGGGGGGCCCGCGCCGGGAAGCCCGAGCGGGTCGAGGAGGACGACGACGCCGTCCGCCGCGCCGAGGTAGGACAGGTACAGCTCACTGCGGTCGCGGCTGCGCAGGTCCTCACCCGCCGCGTCGAACAGGACCAGCGCCAGCGAGCGCGTCCTGTCCCACCTGATCCGGAACTCCCGCCCGAACAGCCGCACCGCGCGGTCGAACGACCAGACGGTCCTGGACAGCAGATAGACCAGGGGCCCACCGGGGTCGGTCTCCGCCGAGCGGGTCGCGCCGAGCAGCCGGTTCTCCTCGTAGAGCGGGCGGGCGAAGTCACGCCGGTAGCGTTCGATGGTCCGTTCGTCGCAGCCCATGAGGGTGGTGTTCAGCTCCTCGCCGACCTGGTTGGCCAGTTCGTGCAGCAGGACGGTGAGGTAGGTGCTCTTCCCCGAGCCCTTCGCCCCCACCAGGGCGACGATCCTTCCCGGCCGCCGGCAGTACTCCGCGGGCAGCGGGCCGTGGCACCGGGGGCAGACCCGGCGGCCGGTCGGCCGGTGACAACGGGGACATTCGGCCCGGCTCCCGGGACGGGGCACCGCGAACGCGGGAGGCAGCGAGACCCCCGAGGACGAGCCGAGATGGCGGGCCAGGACCTCGTCGGGCTCGGGGTCGCAACCTCCCCTGCGCCCCGAGGCTCCGACGCACCGGAACTCGATCCGGCCGGGACGCAGCCTCGCGAAGCAGTGCGGACAGGTGACCACGGCTCACCCCACCCTCAGCCGCCGCACCGGCGGATCGACGAGTTCGGCCTCGCCCTCGGCGAAACAGCGCAGCCAGTACGGCCCCGCCCGGCCGGGCCCCGGCGCCTCCAGAGTGACCGGGACCTCCAGGTCGCTCCACTCGGCCAGGACGACGCCGTCGGCGGCGGAAACGGGCTGGACGCGGCCCCGCCGCAGCACGAGAGACAGGCGTGCCAGCCGTACGGGGCGTTCGCAGGTGAACGTGAGCACCAGGCGGCGCCGCCAGGGCGGTCCCTGCCACATCACGTCGTAGCGCACCGGCGGCCTGGCGGGCAGCCGTACGGAGGACACCGGCCCGAAGACGTGTCCCCCCTCAAGGAACAGGGCCGGGGCCACCTCGACGGTCAGCTCCTCGTCCTCGGGGACGGTCAGCCGGACGCCGCCCCGGCCGCGGTAGAGCGCGGAGGAGACGATCCGCTCCCGGCCGTTCCAGCGCACCAGCGCCTCGCTCACCTCGGACGGCCAGGCGAACCCCACGTACACGACCTCGCCCCGGCGTTCGGCGGTGAGACCGGCGACAGGCGGCAGGCTCACGTGCTCACGGTGGCCGCCGATCGTGGCCAGACCGCCCAAGACGGTCACCGCGAGCAGGACGGCGCCGACCCCGGCGGGCCGGACCGTCAGGCCGTCCCGGTGCGGGGAGGAGGGCACGGTACGACTCGCCGCGCGCAGGCCGGCCACCGGGACCGTCGTTCCCGGCGGCCAGGGCGGCTCACCCGGCAGGGCGACGATCTCCAGGACGCCGGTCGTGGGCGCCTGGCAGCGCACGAGGAACGCCCCCGGCTCCTCGGGGTCGGGTTCGAGGGCGAACGCGCGGACCGCCTCCGGGCGCAGGAGGAGTGGTTCGGCGCCCGAGGGCGCTGCGGCGGCCTCGCCCCGGCGGGCGACCACCTCGTAGCGCAGGGCGGTGTCGACGGCGGGGGCCTCGTCGAGGAGGGAACATCCGGCGACGACGGCCAGCGGGACGCCGTTCCTGCGCACCTCGTAGCCGATCTCCCCGACCCTGGACGCCGAGGGCTCCCACGAGACCAGGACGCCCTCCGCGCACGCCTCGGCCGTGACCGGCCCGGCCGGGTGCGGGGCCAGCCTCGCCTGGAGCTCCCCGGCCTCCGGCAGGCCGGGCACGCTCGCCAGCGCGTCCCGCAGCATCAGCCAGGCCCGGTCGGGGTCCGTGCCGTCCCGTACGGCCTCGTCCCTCAGGCGCACGGCCGTGTCCAGCCTGGTCTGGGCCTCGGCCACCAGGTCGCCGACCTCTCCGGCGATCGCGGCCACGTCGAGGGTCCGCGCGAGATCGACGGCGCCGACGACGTCCCCTCCGTCGATCAGCTCCTTGAGCCGGGCCGCCGTGTCACCCGGCGCGCCGCCGTAGCGGCTCTCGTGCCGGACCGCGAAGACCAGCCCGCGCGCCTCGTCGAGGGCCAGGCCGAGACGGTCGACGGCGTACCGCACGAGGGTGCCGTCGTCGGCGTGTTCGCGGGCCCGCTCCCGCACCCGGGTCACGAGGTCGTGACGCACCAGCTCAGCCGGGTCGGGTACGGCGCCCAGCGCGGTCAGCACGGTCTCGGCCTGGGTCGTCAGCGTCCCCCTCGGCTCGGCCGCCCACCTCGCCCGCACCCCTTCGAGGGCGTCACCGCCGAGCGGTGTCCCGTCCGGCAGGGAGAAGCCGCCGAGCACCCGCGTATCCCGGCAGGCGTCACCGAACACGAAACGCGCCAGATGCCGTTCGCCCAGCGTGTCGAGGGCCGCGCGGACCTCGCCGTAGCCCGCGTACGGCGGGGCCTGCGGCAGCCGGTCGGGCTCGCGCGCCTCGATCCTGAGCTCGCCGCACAGCGCGAGGGTCTCCTCCGCCCCGAGTCCGGTGTCCCGCGCGATGCGTTCCACGACGTCGGGAAGGACCAGGCGCAGGCGGCCCGCGGCGGCCCGCAGACGCTCCTCGGCGTCCGCGCGCCGCCTGGCCGCGTGCTCCGCCGTCTCCGCCAGGGCCGTGCGCAGCGGGCCGAGATCCCCCCGTTCGGCCGCGGAGAAGATCTCCCGGTATCTCCCCTGGTCGTCGGCCTCAAGCCGGTTGACGAGCCGTTTGAACTTCAGCTGCCCCCTGGCCAGCCGCCAGCTCTGCCGTACCCGCCTGACGGTCTCGGTGACCTCGGCGGCGCTCATCGTCTCGTCCACCCGGTAGCGCGCACGCGGATCGTCGGGGAGGGCGCCACCGGGGCGGCGGGCGGGTTCGAGGACCTCCTCGACGTACCGGTCGTGGTCGAAGGCCATCGGGGCCGCCTAGCCGACCCGCACCTGGGACAGCCATGTGCGGGACTCCGCGACCTTCTCCTCGGACATGCCTCCTATCTGGACCCGCAGGTCGAGCCGTTCGCCGGTCTCCCGTTCCCTGGCGGTCACGTGCAGCAGGCCCGAGGAGTCCAGGTCGAAGGCGACCTCGATCGGCCAGCCCCTCGGCTTGCCCGGCGGGATCGGCAGCTGCCCGGTGGCGATCCTGACGTTGTCGTCGAGGCGCGGCGACTCGGCGGCTCCCGCCTGCTCCACGATCTCGACGGTGACCACGGCCTGGTCGGGGACGACGGTGTAGAACTCCTCCGTCACGGACGTGGGCAGGGGGTCGTTGGCGTGCACGAGGTGGAGCACGTGCGGTGTCTCGCCGTTTCCGCCGGTCAGGACGATGCCGAAGCCTCGGGAGGCGACCGTCCTGATCGTCGTGTTCTCGATCAGCTCCCGCCGCTCCGCCGTCAGCCCGGCCTGGGCGGCGACCGCCTCGGCCCCGGCGTGGTCGCCCGAGCGCAGCAGGCGCCGGTAGGTCTCCTCGAAGGCGTACAGCGCGGCCCCCTTGGCGACCGCGAGGTCGGGGTCCTGGATCAGGACCGGGACCCCGAACGCCCGCCGCAGCGCCTCGGCGACGGCGGGCATCTTCGTGGAGCCGCCCACCAGGATGAACTGGTCGTAGTCGCGCACCCCCTTGGCCGCCGCCGTCTCCATCGTCCGCCTGGTGATCTCCACGGTGCGGTCGAGAAGGTCCCTGGTCAGCTCCTCAAGGGTCTCCCTGGTGAACTCGACCCTGGCGACCCTGCCCTCGTGGGCGACCCGCACGACGTGCCGGTTCCTTGACGAGAGGGTCCTCTTCAGGGCCTCGGCGTCGACCCGGAGCTGTTGTTCGGCCTGCGGGTCGTCCAGCGGACTGCCGACGTCGGGGTGCTCCAGGGTGAACTCCTCGACGAGGTGCTCCATCAGCCGTTCGTCCCAGTCGGTGCCGCCCAGATCGCGGTGGCCGTCGGTGCAGACCACCTTGATGCTCCCGCCCCTGAGCGTGATGACCGTGGTGTCGAAGGTGCCGCCGCCCAGGTCGTAGACGAGGATCGTGCGGTCGAGTTCCGGGTTGAGCAGACCGTAGGTGATGGCGGCGGCCACGGGCTCGGAGATGATGTCCACGACGGTGAGCCCGGCGATCTCGCCCGCCTTGCGGGTGGCGTCGCGCTCGGCCGCGCCGAAGTCGGCCGGGACGGTGATCACCACGTCGCGCACGGCCTCCCCGGTCGCGACCTGGGCGTCCTCGGCCAGTTTCCTGAGGATGAACGCCGAGATCTCCTCGGGGGTGTAGGTCCTGCCGTGTCTCCTGTGCGGGGTGCCGTGCGCCATCTCCCGCTTGATCAGGCTGACCGCCAGGCCGGGTTCCAGGACGGAGCCGTCCCTGGCGGCCGCGCCGACCACCACGTTGTCCGCCGACTCGAAGAACACCACGGACGGGACGGTGTCGGTGCCCTCCAGACTGCGCAGCACCGTGGGCCTGCCGGTCTCGTCCACCCGGGCGATGCAGGAGTAGGTGGTTCCGAGGTCGATGCCGTAGGCGGTCATCCGGCGCCCCCGCTGCTTGCGCGGAGTTCCGCGACGACGGCAAGCGGCTCGGTGAGCAGCCGGCCGGGCCTGCGGATGAGGTGGCTGAGCTGCCGGTGCCCCAGGCGGAGCACGGCGTGCTCCCCGCCGGCCGCGGCGAGCAGGACCGGCCCGACGAGCAGTACGGCCGGCGTCGTGCCCTCCAGGACCTCGACCAGCTCCGCCGCGAGGTCCGAGCCGGGGGCCTCCCGGTCCGTGGCGCGGCGCAGCTCGGCCTCCAGCTCCTCGGAGGTGGCGGCCCTGCCCGCGTCCGCCGCCCTGATCGTGACCGTCTGGAACCACGGGTCGGTGACGGGCTCGGACTCCCCGGCGACGGTCCATCCGCAGGACCGGACGAACCGGTCGAGGGCGTCCCGGACGTCGGCGTGGTCGTCCTCCCGCCCGAGACAGAGGATGACGCGCTGTTCGAGGGGCGGCTCACCGCCCATGTCGGCCAGCAACGCCGAGCGCTGGTCGGTCAGGGCCCGCTTCAACTCGGCCTCGACGCGGCCTCCCGACGGTCCCCGGGCGATCTCCGGCCGCCGTGGGCCGTTCAGCGCGGTGCTGATCACCTCCTGCGCGACCTGGAGCGGCATGTACTGCAGGATTCCCTCCGCGTTGCCGCCGACGTAGGTCGGCACGCCTATCTCCTTGAGGTGGGACATGAACCGCTCCATGGCGACGTGGTCGGCGCCGAGGAGCCGGACCTGCTCCTCAAGGATGACGGCCTCCAGCCTGCGGCGTTCCCGCTCGGTCCTGATCCGCTTCCGGTTGATCTCCTCCTCGATGTCGGCGTTCTCGTTCTCGTGCCGGAGCCGCTGCTTCCGGGTGCGCGCCTCGACGTTGGCCTTGCGCAGCTCGTGGATGGTCGTGTCCTCGGGCTCGAACTCGCCGATGGTGGTGCTGATCGCGGTGACCTGCCAGTCGCCGAGCGCCTCGCGCACCTGCCCGGCGAGTTCGAGCCGGATCGGCTCGGGACTGTCGAGGAAGTCGAGGGTCAGGCGGCCCGCCGCCGCGCGCTGGAAGTAGCTCTCGACCGTCTGGGCCAGGACCTTGTCGATGAACCGCCGCACCGGGGGGTCGTCCTGGGCGGTTTTCTGCTCGCCGACCCGGCTGACCAGCACGGGGGCGGCCCTGGCCGGGATCTGGATGGTCTGGCTCATGTCGAAGCGCACCCAGTAGCCCTCGACGTTGATCCGGATCTGGTCCAGTGAGGAGTCCAGGTTGGTCGGCCGTTTCTGCTCCGGCCTCTTCCAGTCGAGGACGAGGACCCGGGTGGGGATCTGCACGACCCTGGCGAACCAGGGGTTGATCCGGTAGTCGCCGCCGCCGAGGGTCTCCTCCTGCACCCCCCGCTGTCCCCCGCCGTCCAGGAAGACCGTGGGGAGCTGGAAGCTCGCGTGCCCCGGCACCCGGCGGCCGAGCGCCCCCTCCTCCTCTCCCGCGGGTTCGCCCTCACGGACCACCACGACCCCGGTGGTGCCCTCCGGAATGGTGATCTCCCTGAGGTCGTCGTCGGTGAGGCCGTGCCTGCCCTCCACAGGGGTGTTCACGGTGATCACTTCGAACAGCTCCGTGTTGATGGCGTAGGAGGCGCCGCCCCGCAGGACTCCGGGCTGCCTGCCCCGCGTTCCGCCGTTGCGCAGGAACGCCACGCCGTCCTGGAAGTCACGGCACTCGACGTGCGGGGCGAGGTTCCTGACGGGGGAGGGCGGGGCGCCGTCCCTGGCCACGACGACGCCGATCGTCCCGAGCGGCACCTCGGTCCGCCTGACCACCGTGACCTCGTACAGGACACCCGGCAGCACGTGGATGCGGTCCGACTGCAGGACCGCCGCCTGGACGCCCGGGGAGGTCTCCTGGACGCGGATCTCGCGGCCCTCGTCCTCCGGGTGTATCCGGCCGACCCTGCGGCGGACGATGCCGATCTCTCCCTTGGAGAGCTTGACGACGAGCCCGGACATCATCGCCGCCCTCTCATCTTCCTCAGTCGTAGATGGACCGCCATCGCCGTCTGCCTCCACTGGTCGTGCCAGCCTCGGTGGTGTTCGAGCTGCGGGTTGCGCAGCGTGGGGAAGAAACCCGCGGGGAGTGGCTCCGGCGGCACGAACTCCCCGTATCTCGGTGTCGCCTGACGGCCCCTGCGCCAGCCGAGGGCGTCGGCCAGTGCGAAGAAGTCACCGGCGTGCCCGGCGGGCGTACCCGGGGGAGGGCCGCCGTAGCGGGCCAGCTGCGCCCCGAACCCCTGCGTCCCGCCCATGGAGCGGGCCCAGACCGCGTCCACCTCCTCCAGCAGGCCGTACGGCAGGAGCTCTCCGTCGAGCCGGCGCATCCAGCCGTCCCCGAGCCGTCCGGCGGCGTCGAGGAGAAGGGTCGTCGTCCAGATGTCGGCGTGTTCGAGGCCGCCGCCGTCCAGGAGGGAGGTGAGTTTCCTTACCGAGGCCCTGCCGGTGACGTGCGGGACCGGGATCGGCGCCCTGGGCGGTGTCCTTCGAGGCGGTGCCTCCCAGGACGGTGTTCTCCGAGGCGGTTCTGCGGGTGGCGGGGGAGCCGTCCCGGTGGCCGCGTCACGGACCTCCCGCAGGACGCGCAGGTAGTCATCGCCGGGCATCGCGCCGTCGCGGGCGTCACAGTGCCGGGTGGCGCCAAGGATGTAGAGGGGTTCCCCGCGCAGGAGGATGGGGAAGAACCTGCGGTTGCGCCGCTGGCCCTCCAGGACCTCTCCGATCACCCGGCTGGATCTCTCGGCGTCGGGTGAGACGAGCACGATGACGCCCAGGGCCTGGGAGATGCGCCGCCTGGTCTCCTCGACGGAGTCGTCGCCCCACCTCACATGGGCGTCGTGCCACACGGGCACCCCCTGGAGACGCAGGTACTCGCCGAGCCGCTCCGCGTAGGCGGCGTCCTCGGCGCAGGAGGAGAGGAAGAAGGCGGGACCGGTGGCCTCCTCCCCCGGCGGGGGAGAGCTCGCGGCGGTCCTGAGCCACTCCTGCAGCCCGGCCCGGACACCGGGGCCGGTCAGCCGCGTGGACAGGGCGGTGACGATCCTGGTGAGCCGGTCGTCTCCGTGAGGTTCCGCGCGGAGTTCCTCGGCGACGAACCTGATGGCGTCCCACGGGGAGCGGAGGTCCCTCGGCCGGGGAATGCCGGGAAAGGTCCCCATGACCAGTTCCGCGAGGTCGGCGCCGGTCCCGGCGCCGTGGACGACCGCCCGCAGCCGGACCCGCGCGTCCCTGGACAGCCAGGAGAGGTCGAGGAGGTCGTCGATGTCCTCCCAGTGGCGGCGGATCGTCTCGACGGGAATCATGCGGCCGGTGCGACGGCTTTCGGCGTGTGAGGCGTCCGAGATCACGCCGAGGACCTCGCCGCTGTTTTCCTCGTATACGCCGGAACCGCTGAACCCCTCCCGGGGAAACTCCGCGTGACCCGTGGCGGCCTCGATGTGCAGCCATTCACCGATTCCGTGTGAGGAGGTCACCCGTAGCCGGAGAACCGATCCGAAAGGACCCGCGTCCCTCGGAAAACCGTGAGCGTTCAACTCGGCGGCGGTGCCGGGCCGGAGAGAGAACCTGGCCGGAGAGAGATCGACCTTTTCGGGCAGTTCGAGAACGGCGATGTCGCCGGGGTCTCCGGGACGCCGCCAGGGACCCGTGTACGAGACGCCCACGGGGATGTTCTGGAGGTCTCCCCGGCCCGTCTGCACGAAGCTGACGGTGAGGTCCGAGCAGCCCCACACGAGGTGCGCGCAGGTCAGCAGGTGCCCGGCGTCCACCAGGACGCCCGCGCCCGTGACCAGTGACCGGTCACGTTTCCCGGTGATCCGGGCCCGCCACGTGGTGAGCACGGCTCATCCGCGGTGCTCGTGGTTGTGCGTCCCCGACCACTTGACCCTGACGGTGAGGTTCCCCTCGACGGACGCCTTGGCGATGACGGCCCCCGCCTCCGTGCCCAGCTTCACGCCGAACTCGACCTCGACCTCGTCCGGGCCGATCGCGCTCTCACGGAAGGTCCTCAGGGCGGTCTCCGCCGCGCCCCTGACGTGTTTGAGGGCCTCTTCGAAGCGTTGTCTCGCGTCGTAGATGACCCGGTCACCGGTCGAGGAGACCGGGACCCAGTCCGTGACGTACTCCTCGTCCGTTTCGACGACCACCGTTCCGCCGTCGATCTCCCACCGTACGAGCTGTTTGGCCATATGTCCTCGTCTGTATCCGTCACTGGATGACCCGCCCCCGAGGAATACCGGTCTTAATATCAAAATATAACAAGATCAATATTTCCGTAAAGAGGAATATGGGCTGCTCGACTCGATGCTGAATTTTCCTGATATGGCCCGAAATCTGCACTTTATGGGACTAGTCGGGGATGCCTCCAGCCGGAGGATTTCCATCATGGCCGGAATCCTCGTTCAGTCCCGCGACGCCAAGGGAGCCTGCCGGGCCAGGGCACGTGCCGGAGGCAGGAGAAGCGACAGCAGTACGGCCACCGCCGTCGTCAGCAGGGCCGTACGGGGAGAGGTCAGCTCGGCCAGGAGCCCGGCGAGGGCGGCTCCCGCGGGCTGCCCACCCCAGGCGATCATTCTGGCGGTGGTGTTGACCCTGCCCTGGAGGTGGTCGGGGGTCCGCTCCTGCCGTTCGATGATGCCGTTCAGGCTGACCAGGCTGTTGGCCGCCTGCCAGACGGCCAGCACCACCAGCCCCACGACCAGGTGCTCGGTCAGGGCCCACACCACCAGCAGCATCCCCACGGCCGTCAACGAGGTGAGGGAGATCGCGGGGGTGCCGAAACGCAGCCGCAGCCGGGGTACGGCCAGGCCCGCGGCCATGGCGCCGGCCGCCGTCGCGGCGAACAGCAGGCCGATCGCCGGATCGGCGGGCCCGAGGCCGAGCCGTTGGACCGCCACGACGACCAGCAGCCCCATCACGGCCCCCTCGGCGAGGCTGTTGCCGACGCCGAGGAAGGTCAGCGGCCCGACCACCGGGTGGGCGCGGATGTAGCGGACGCCGTCGAGGACCTCGGCGCGCAGATCACGGCGAGGCCTGGGCCCCGGATTGGCCGGCGGCAGCCGGGCCAGCAGCAGCGCCGCCGCCACGTAGCTCAGCGCGTCCAGCCCCATCGCCGGGGCCGCGCCGGTCGCGGCGACCAACACCCCCGCCAGGGCGGGGCCGACGAGCGAGACCAGGGTGCTCCAGGTCATCAGGACGCCGGTCGCCCTGGCCACCCCCTCCCGCCCGACCAGCGCGGGCAGCGCGCCGAACGCGGCGGCGTCGAAGAACACGAAGGACGAGGCGGTCGCCGCGGCCACGACGAACAGGTGCGGCGTGGTGAGCAGCCCCAGCGCGGCGGCCAGCGGGACGCTCACCACCAGCAGCGCGCTGAGCAGACTGGTGAGGGTCAGCACACGGCGGCGGTCCCACCGGTCGGCGAGCGCCCCCGCGGGCAGGCCGAGCAGCAGATAGGGGACCGCCTCCATGGCGGTGAGCAGGCCGGTCAGGGCGGCGTCACCGGTGCGCTGGTAGAGCAGCATCGGCAACGCGACAAGGGTGATCGACGACCCGGCCCACGAGATGATCCGGGCGGCGAGGTAACGGCGCATCAGAACACGTCCGGGTGCAGGGCGCGGGCGATCGCCTGGGCGCCGTCAACGGCACGCAGCCCCGAGTAGTCGGCGGCGGGCGTGGCGACCAGGCGGCTGTTCCTGACCGCCCTGGTCTGCCCCAGGTGCTCACGCAGCCACTTCTCGGCCGAGGCGCGGTCGGCCTCGTCGGTGTAGTGGTAGACGATCGTCTCCGGGTCTGCCTTGGCGACGGCCTCCACGGAGACGACGTCGAAGTTCTTGCCCGGGGGGATCAGCCCGTCGAGCACGTTGGCGCCGCCCGCGACGCGCAGGATGTCGGAGTACAGGCCGCCCGCCAGGCCGTACAGCTGCCTGTCGAAGACCTGCACCATGGCGGTGCGCACCGGGGCGTGTCCGTCGAGGCGGCGACGCAGGCCGTCAAGGGCCCTGGTGACGTCGCGTTTGGCGCCTGCGGCCTGTCCGGGCACGCCGAGCAGCCCGCCGAGGGCGTCGAGGTCGCGCCCGATGTCGGCGAGGGTCGCCGAGCCGGTGGTCCCCGGACAGAACGCGGCGTCGACGTAGACGGGCACGCCCAGCGCGGCCAGTTCGGCGATGGTCGGCAGCTTCCTGCCGTCGAAGTTGTACTCCCCGTCGGCCAGGATGAAGTCGGGACGGGCGGCCAGCAGCGTCTCCTTCGACACCTCACCCCCGGACAGGACCTTGACCCCGGCGTAGTCGGCGGCGTAGGCCGGCTTCGGCGCCGACTGGCCGGCCCACACCTGGCCGGCGAGCCGGTCCTTGACCCCCAGGGCGAGCAGCAACTCGGTGTTGGACGGGAAGAACGACACGATCCGCTTCGGCCGGCTGTCCACCTGGACACTCCGCCCGCAGTTGACGACCTGGGCGGGGAAGACGCCCTCACCGCGCGGAGCCGAGGGGGCGGCGGATGTGGCGGGGTCGGCGCCGCAGCCCGCCGACAGGGCGAGGAGGGCCAGGGCGCACAGGGCCGTTCGTGGCGTTCTCATCGGGGGTCTCCAGTTTCCTTGAGGGTGTCCTTCAACGGGGCGAAGGTGAGGTTCGGCCGGCCGGTGAGCGGGTTGACGCCCAGGTGGGAGCGGACCCCGAACACCTCGGCGAGCAGGGCCGGGGTCAGCACCTCGCCGGGGGAGCCGTGGGCGACGATCCGGCCCGCCTCAAGTACGTAGAGCCGGTCGCAGTAGGCGGCGGCGAGGTTCAGCTCGTGCAGCGCCGCCAGCGTCGTCACGCCCAGGGAACGGACCAGGCCGAGCAGCTCGAACTGCGCGTTGACGTCGAGATGGTTGGTCGGCTCGTCCAGCACGAGCAGGGCGCCCCGCTGGGCCACGGCGCGGGCCAGCAGCGCCCGCTGCCGTTCCCCTCCGGACAGCGTCGAGTACAGGCGCTCGGCCATACCGGTCATCCCGACCCGTTCGAGGGCGGCGGTGACGATCTCCCGGTCGGCCGAGGGCGAGGTCCGGTGCGGGGTACGGCCGGTGGCCACGAGTTCGGCGACGGTGAAGTCGAAGCCGTCCCCGCCGTGCTGGGCCACGACGGAGATCCGCCCGGCGGACTCACGGGCCGTCAGGGCTCGCCACACGTCGTCTCCGCCGACCAGCACCGTGCCGTCGTCCGGACGCAGCGCCCGGTACAGCGCGCGCAGCAGCGTGGACTTGCCGCTGCCGTTCGGGCCGATGAGTCCGACGAACTCGCCGGGCTCGACCCGCAGCGCGACCCCCTCGACCCCGCCGAGCGGCAGGTTCAGGCCGGTGACCTCCACTCGCATCAGGACACCGGCCCTTCCCTGCGCAGCAGCCACAGGAAGAACGGCGCACCGATCGCGGCGGTCAGGATGCCGAGGGGAAGTTCGAGCGGCGGTGACAGGATGCGGGCGGCCAGGTCGGCGAGGACCAGGAACAGGCCGCCGCCCAGCGCGACCAGCGGCAGGGCGCGGCGATGGTCGGGGCCCGCGAGCAGCCGTACGGTGTGCGGCACGATCAGCCCGACGAACGCGATGCCCCCGGCGACCGAGATGACGGCCGCCGTCAACAGCGCGGCGACGGCCAGCAGCGTCAATCGGAACCGGTGTACGGCGACGCCGAGCATGGCGGCCGTCTCGTCGCCGAGCAGCATCGCGTTGAGCCGTTTGCCCTGCGCCGTCAGCCACGCCGTACAGGCCACGACCACCGCGCACGGCACGGTCAGGTCGTCCCAGCCCGCGCCGGAGACCGAGCCGAGCAGCCAGAACAGGATGCCGGAGAGCTGACCGGGCTGGGCGCGCAACTGGAGGTAGCCGGTGGCCCCCTGCAGCAGGTAGGACAGGGCGACCCCGGCCAGGATCAGCCGGGTCGGCGCCAGGGTGCCGCGCCTGCTGCCGAGCAGCAGCACCAGGGCGAGCGTGGCGCACGCCCCCACGAAGGCCGCCCCCGGCACGCCGAGCCCGGCGACGCCGCCCAGGGTGATGACCGCGACCGCGGCCAGCGACGCCCCCGAGGCGACCCCCAGGACGTAGGGGTCGGCCAGCGGGTTGCGCACCACCGCCTGCAGCACGGCTCCGGCGACGGCGAGCCCGGCCCCGGCGACGAGGGCCAGGACGGTCCTCGGGGCCCGGGAGTTCCAGATGATCTCGTCGTCGATGCCGCTGACGTCCGCGGGACGCCGCCCGGTCGTCAGGTGGGCGACAACCGTGTGCCACACATCCGCGGCGGGCAGGTCGACGGCGCCGAGGCTGACGGCGGCCACCATCGCGAGCGGGACCGCGACCAGCAGCAGCGCCACCGCCAGCGGGTGGCGTCGCACGGAGATGAGACGGGAGGAGGCCAAGGGAGACTCTCTCTAGTGGGGCAGAGGCAGGCGACGGCGGGGACGGCCGCCCAGGGTCTCCGCCAGCCGGGTGCCGCCGAGGAACGGCAGCCCGGCCGCGGTGTTGGAGTAGGTGCCGGGCACCACGACCCGCACCACGCGCAGGCCCGCCTCCCGCACGTCCGGGGTGGTCACCTCGGCGCACAGCGCCTGACGGCCCAGCCGTACGGCCAGCTCGCGGGTGTCCCCGGGTGGTGGCACCGTCCGGGCGGGCACGTGCTCGGCCAGCGCCTCGGCGAGCTCCTCCTCGAACTCCTCCTGGACGGCCGGGTCGAGGTACAGCTGGAGGTGGCAGCCGTAGTCCACGACGTCGGCCAGGTCGGACCGGTAGGACGAGCCGTAGGCACGGTCGGCCCGCCACGGCTTCAGGGGACTGCGCGGGTCGGCGGCCACCTGGCAGTACGGCCCCGCGGGGTCGTCGAGCCCGGCGGTGAACAACTGCAACTGCAGCGCCTCGCCGTAGGCCTTGACCATCGCCTCCTGGGCGTCGCGCCGTACGCCCATGCCGAGAGTGAGATGGCCGGTCTCCCGGTCGCGGACCAGCGCACCGGTCACGTGCAGACCGGTGGCGGTGGGGAAGCCGAGGAAACGCACGTGCAGCCGCCGCAGCGGCCCGGTGGCGAAGTCGGCCAGCCAGGGCGGCGGGGTCAGGGCGCGCAGCCCGGCCCGCCCGTGCCAGGCCAGCGTCATGGCGTCGCGCTCGGCGATCTCGTACAGGGCGCCCCGGACGGCGTACCCACGCGTCGGCCCGGCGGCCAGTCCGGCCTGGATGACCGGGTTGACGCGGGGCGTCGGCGGGGTGACGTCGGCGGAGAAGTACGACACCCACACCAGCCCCGCCGGCACGAGCGTCCCCCGGCCGTCGAGCAGGTCGACCGCCTCCGTCCATTCGACCGGCAGGTCACGGGTGAACGGCGCCAGGGGGAAACCGGGGGCGGCGTGCTGGGCGGGGGAGTACAGCGCCAGGTCCTCGGGGTCGAGGGCACGGGCCCCCTGGGCGGTCAGGTCGGCGTGGGAGGCCAGGACCAGCCGGGGAGGGACGAGGTTGCCGCAGTAGCGCTCCGCGGCTTCGCCGAACGCCGCGCCGCGCGCGGCCTGCGGGTCGGCGAAGGCGTATCCGGCACCCGCGGAGTCGCAGGGCCACGGGCCGAACCTGGTGGTGTCCGAGAGCACCGCGGTGACCAGCTCGAACGAGGCGGGTAGATGGCCGGGAGCGGCGGAGCGGACCAGGGAGCGGACGATCCCGGTGCGGGAGTCGAGCAGCGAGGAGTACGCCCCTGTTTCCAGGGCGGTGGGAGCAGTCATGTCAGGCCAGGGGGAGAGGGTGGGGGAACAGGTCGTCCTCGTCCAGGACGCGGGAGGTGAGGCCGAGCTTTTCCGGCACCTCGTACAGGCGTCCGCCGCCGCGCAGAGGGAAGGCCGGTGGGGCGTTTCCCACCAGGCCGGGCACCAGGACCCGCACCACGCACAACCCCGTCGCGGCCACGTCGGGGGTGGTCAGGTCCACGCTGTAGGCGGTGAGCCCGGCCCCTGCCAGCCGGTCGAGATAGCTCGCCGCATCGGCCGGGGGCAGGTCGTCCAGGTGGGGGCCGGGAGCCGCGCGCAGCCGGGCCAGAGGTTCGCCCTGCATGCGCGGGTCGAGGTAGAGCTGCGCGACGGCGGGCAGGTCGGTCAGGTCGCGGTAGTCCGGGCGGAAGGCGTCCCGGTAGGAACGGTCGGCCCGGTAGGGCCGGAACACGTGCTCCTCAAGCACTCCGGCGGCCACGGCCTGCCACACCGCGCCCCGCGGGTCGGCGAGCTGGAGCGTCAGGGAGTACAGGCCGAAGGCCTCGACCAGCGCCTTCGCCGCCGCCTCACGGGGAGTGGCCCGGCAGGCACTGCCGAAGGCCACGATCCCGCCGGCGAGGTCCTCAAGGAAGGCCGCCATCACCGGCACACCGAACGGTGACGGTACGGCCAGCAGCCGGACCCGTGGTTCCTGTCTCCCGTCGCCGAGGGCCGCGGTGACCGTCTCCGGATCGGCCACGGCCTCGCAGGCGGCCCCGCTCGACCACCAGATCGTGGTGGCGTCCCGCTCGAACAGCTCCTCAAGGGCCGCCCGCTCCGCGTGCTCCCGGCCGCGCCCGGTGGCGATACCCGAGTACGGCAGGGCGTGGGTCGGCGGCTCGGCGGCACGAGGACCGTGAAAGTAGTCGAGCCAGACCAGGGACGCGGGAACCAGCACCCGGGAGCCGTCACGCATGTCCCGCGCCGGAGTCCAGGCGACCGGCAGGTCCCGGGTGAACGGGACGAAGGGGAAACCGGGTTCGCGGTACTGGGCGGCCGAGTACAGCGGGATCGTCTCCGGGTCCAGGGCCGCCTCGGTCAGGTCACGCCAGGAGGAGACGGTGAGCCCGGAGGGGACGGCGTTGCCGCAGTAGCGTTCGACGGCCTCCCCGAGCGCCGCGGCGCGGGCGTGCGACGGGTCGCCGACGGTCGCGCCGAACCCGTGCCGGTCGGCGGTCCAGGGGGCGAACCGCCGGGTGTCGGCGACGGCGGCGCCGTATCCGGTCCACCAGCGGGGCAGGCCGGGGCGTCGGGGCTGTGGTTCCAGCGCGGTCAGCACGCCGGTACGGGAGTCGACCAGCAGGTCTTCCGGGTTGTTCACGCGTTCTCCAGGTCTTGCGGGCTTCTCGGGGTCTCCAGGACCAGGCGGGCGGCGCGGACCCGTTGGCGAACGGGGGCCGTCGCGGTGGTCGTGTGGCGGTCGGCGCCGGTGCCGAGGGAGCGGGCCAGGCGCGGGAAGTCGCTGCCGGTGATCTCCAGGCGGAGCCGGGATCCGGCGGGCAGGCACGCCCAGACCGGGCTGAGCGCCAGACGACCCGAACTCGCCGCCCTGCCCCTGGCCAGCTCGAACACCTGGTCGTCCACGGTGTGCTCGGCGAGCCGTACGATCCAGTCGGCGTCGGGGGCCGAGGCGGTGACGTCCAGGTGGACGGCGACCGAGGTGAACGACAGCGGCGCGGTCAGCGGCGGAGTGCTGAAGCGCAGGATGTCGGGCCGCCCGTCCAGGGCACGGCGGTCGGTGCCGGGGGCCAGGGACGGACACGGGTCGGCCGGGTCGTACACGAAGGCACCGGCCGGACCGATCCCGGGGACCTCCTCAAGACTTCCATCGGGTGAGCCGTCCCCGGGAACCTCGTCGACACCCTTACCGGGGTGGGCGTGCAGCACGCGTTCGCGGGTCGTGGCCGGCCAGGGCCGCCAGGAGGTTCCGCCGACGGGCAGGACCATGTCGGGGCCGGGGTCCTCGCCCGCCAGGCAGGCGCGGATCCACGCGACCTGCGCCGCGCCCAGGTCGAACAGCGCCTGGGGGCCGTGCTCCCGGTCGATGTGCCGGGTCCGTCCGGTGAAGGCGAGGTCGTGCCCCCACGGTCCCATGATCAGCCGCTGCGGGGGGCGCGGGGTGCGGGCGGAGCCGACCGTCCGCCAGTGCAGGATGGTCTCGTCGGCCAGCAGGTCGTACCAGCCGCCGACGTGCAGCCCCGCCGTGGGCAGCGCGGCCAGTTCCTCCTCGGTGATCTCCTCGGCGGGGCGGTGGTCAGGACCCCGCAGGACGACCCCGGCCCAGCCTGGCAGGCGCACGCCGAGCCGTTCGGGCAGGCCGGTCACCGGCAGACGGGCCAGCGCGTCTCCTTCCTTGAGGAGGAAGGCGGCGAGGCCGTCCCTGCTGGTACGGCTGTCCGCGCGTTCGAGCCACCAGGCCGCGTGCTCGGCCAGCCGCAGCACGCCGTCCTCGAACTTGGTGCGGTGCAGTGCCATGGACGGACCCATGCTCACCACCGCGGGCACCGTCTCGGGGCGTTCGACGGCCAGCGCCCAGGCGGTGTACCCGCCGTAGGAACCGCCGTAGCCGACCAGCCGGCCGTCGCTCCACTCCTGGGCGGTGATCCAGTCGGCCAGGGCGGCGCCGTCGCCGCGCTCGTTGCGGTAGCACTCCCAGGCGCCGTCGGAGTCGTGGCGTCCCCGCACATCCTGGACCACGTAGCCGAAGCCGCGGCTGACCCACCCCGACCCCTCCGCCAGGTGACGGCCTCGCCCGTACGGAGTGCGGGTGACGACGGTGGGGACGGGCCACGAGGAAGGGTCCGGCAGGCGGACGTCGAGGGCGAGCAGGGTGCCGTCCCAGCCGGGCAGCCGCAGGTTGAACCGGTTCATCGGACCGGCAGCGGCAGCACCGGGTGCCGGTCGACCCGTCCGGAGGCCGGATCGACCACGAGCTGGAGCCCCGCGGTGGCGGGCAGGTCACCGGTCCACCAGGTCAGCAGGTCGTTGACCAGCAGGCCTGCGGCGACCGCGATCGCGCCGGGGTTCGGCCACGGCACCGGCGGAAGCGGCACCGTACCGGCGGCGCCCTCGTCGAGGTAGGTCCACAGCCCGGCCAGCTCGTCGGGCAGCGCCGCCGCGGCGAGTCTGCGTCCCCGCAGGTCCCGGTAGGAGGCGGTACGGCCTGGCACGGTCATGGGGCCGACGACCAGCCTGCGGCCCTCGACGTGGCAGCGGTGCCTGACGGCGCCGTCGTCGTCGAGGCGCAGCCAACGCCCGTCAGGGAGCCAGCCCGCGCACTCGACCAGCGCGTCCGCCGCGGCCGGGTCGTCCACGGCGAGCGCGTTCCCCGTGCCGGCGAGCAGCCGTACGGTCTCGGCGGCCACCGGCCCGTCCCCGCGCACGCACACCCGAAGCGGCTCCTCGCTCCCGGAGGGAGCGTCGGTGAGCACGCCCCGCTCGCGCAGAGCGGTGGCCAGCGGTTCGAGGTCGGGGGCGTTCCCACCAAGGTAGGACTGCTCACGCATGCGTTCGAGCAGGTCGGCCCGGCCGGTCAGGCGGGTGAACCGCTCGTTCTCGTCGCACGAGCGCCACGTCCCGTCCGGGCCGACGTACAGGTGGTGGCCGGGGGTGATGGACTCCATGGGCTGTTCTTCTCCGCGACTCACAAAGGGGGAAGGATGGGATGGGCGGACGGCCCGCACTGGGAGCGGGCCGTCCGTTCTGGAACTCAGGCGTTCCAGGCGAAGGGGGTGTGGACGAGGGCGTTGGTGCCCGGCCCCTGGAGAGCGGGCAGCGCCGTGGCGGGAGCCAGCTCCTCGAAGCCGAACGGTGTGTGGACGAGGGCGTTGGTGCCCGGCCCCTGCAAGGCGGGCAGCGCCGCCGCGGAGGTCAGCTCCTCGAAGCCGAGATCCGTGTTCATGGTTCTCCTTTCGATGGTGAAAACGGTTGTCGTTTTCGGGGAGAACCATAGATCGCCGAATCCGGCCATCGCAAGAGGGGTAAAAGCAGCTTTTATCCTTACTTTCGGCTTGTCTGTGGTGACTGTGGGTGATCGGCACGGTGGTGAAAGGGTCTCGTGAAGGCTCGTGACATGACGTTTTCGGCGGGGAGGGAATTCTTTCCGGTAGGCCGGTTTTCCCGAATATCCGACCGGATTTTCGCCCACCCGGAAAGGCATTCCGGGTGGCCGGTTACCCGAAGGGCGGTCGGGGCGTTTCGCCAGTTCGCCACGGGCGACTCGGTGGTCGCCGGGCGGTCCGGATCTCGTCTTCGGCGACGCCTCGGCCACTCGGGGGCATCGGGAAACGCGCCTTTCCCGGCCGGGGGAATTCCCGCCTGGAAAACAGGGCCGGGGCCGTGGAGGGCGGCGGGGAGATCGGCGGCGGTCGGTGTGCGGAGTCGTTCCGCGGGCAGGTCCGTCGAAGGATCTCCTCCACCCGTACGACGCGTCCGCGGGATCACGGTCTCGGGTGGGGGCCGTCCTGGGTGCTCGCGGCGATCCGGGGGTGACCGGCGCGGCGGATGGTCTTCCGCGGTCGTCGCCGAGAGCCTTGTCCCGGGGTTCCCGACGAACTATGGAACGTTCCACATCGACGAGGGGAGACGTCATGGTGAGACACCTGCTCGCCGCCGCGATCCTGGCGGCGGCGACGATGGGCCCGGTGCCCGCGCGGGCCGGCGTTCCGGAGGGCGGCGCGGCCGAGGTCCCCTGGGGGACGATCTCCTACCGGAAGACCGGCGGTTTCGCCGGGATCCGTCAGACGCTCGTCGTCGACGGGAACGGCCTGGCCCGCGGCGGATCCGCGGGCGCCACCAGGACCTTCAGGCTCACCCCGGCCGAGCTCGGCTCCCTGCGGCAGGGGCTGGACCACATCAGGACGTGGTCGTCCTCCACGGCGGGCTGTGACGTCCCCGACCACTTCACCTACACCCTGGAGTACCACGGCAGGAGCGCCACCCGCTGTCACGAACCGCCCGCCGACTGGCGGCCCGCGATCACCCGGCTCGACGAGGTGATCGCCCGGCACGTCACCGCCCCGGCCACCTCTGGAGACTGAGTCCGGGACGGCCGGTCGCGCCCCGCCGTACATGGGGCGCGACTTAGGGGTTATGGGTGGTTTGTCGCCAAGAAAAAGGGTTGTCGGAATAGCCGGTTTCTGACACAGTGCCCGCGTGCTTCCCCCCGTCGCGGCCCCTACCCGTCTGTGGACCAGGAACTTCCGCCTCTACTTCGTCGCCCGCATCGTGTCGATGCTGGGCGACGCGATGTTCCCGGTCGCCCTCTCGGTCGCGATGCTCTCCCTCGGCTACGGGGTGAGCGGTGCGGGGTTCGCACTGGCCGCCTGGATGGGGGCCTTCGCCCTCTTCGTGGTGTTCGGCGGAGTGCTGGCGGACCGGTTCCACCCCCGCCCGCTGATGATCGGCTCGGACGCGGCCCGGTTTCTGATCCAGGGCTCGCTCGCGCTCTATCTGGGGCTCGGCCATCCGCCGGTGTGGTTCATCATCGTCACCTCGGTGCTCGGCGGGATGGCGACCGCGATGTTCCAGCCGGGCGTCTCCAGCCTGGTGCCGCAGGTCGCCGCAGACCCGCAGCAGGCCAACGGGGTGCTGAAGGTGAGCGAGGGCCTGTCCACGATGGCCGGTCCCGCCATCGCCGGAACGCTCCTGGCCGTGACCTCGGCGGGCTGGGTGTTCGCCATCGACGCCGCGACCTTCGCCGTCAGCGGGATCTGCCTGGTGGCGCTGCGGCTGCCCGCCTTCGAGGTCGACCGGTCGGCCACGACCCTGCAGAACCTGCGCACCGGCTGGAAGGAGTTCCGCTCCCGGTCCTGGCTGTGGGGGGTCATCCTGATCTGGTGGGTGCTGGGGGTGTTCGTCTGGGGGCCGATCACCCCGCTCGGCGCGGCCTCCATCATCGCCGCCCACGGCAAGGCGGCGTTCGGCTTCGCCGAGGCCGCGTTCGGGGCGGGCTGCGTCCTCGGCGGGCTGGCCGCGCTCAGGCTGCGCCCCTCCCGTCCCCTGTTCGGCGGCGCGGTCGCCATGTTCCTCTTCCCGCTGATGCCGCTGGCGGCGGCGCTGGTCCCCTCCCTGCCGCTGCTCATGCTCGGCTACGGCGTCAGCGGCCTCGGCTGGGCGTTCTGGGGTGTCCAGTGGGCCACGACCGTGCAGACCCACATCCCCGCCGACCGCCTCAACCGGGTGGCGGCCTACGAGATCGCCGGGTCGATCCTGGCCGTCCCGTTCGGCCAGGCGATCGCCGGTCCCGCCAGCGCGCTGTTCGGCATCAGGGACATGCTGCTGGCCGCCGCCGTGATCGCCCTTGGCTGCGCCGCGGCCCTCGTCGTCGCCTGGCCCATCCGCCGCCTGCCCCGCCTCGGCAAGGGGTCCTGAGGGCCGTTCAGAGCAGGTGACGGGCCAGTCCCGCGATCGGGTGCGGCCGGGACAGCAACTCGCGCAGGGCGTCGAGCTCGGTACCCCAGGAGTCCCTGGGGCCGCCGAGGCCCTCGCCCGTCAGACCCGCCTGCCGTACGGCCCGCTCCCAGATCCTGTCGTCGCCGGTGCCCGCGGCGCCTTCGAGGCCCTCCAGCGCGCTCGGCCCCCCGGCCTCGGTGACCAGCGACGACAGCAGGTGCGGCCAGTTGACGGTCAGCGCCGCGAGCTTGGCGACCTCGGCGTCGGAGGCGGGCGCCGCCCCGGCCAGCGCCCGGCGGTAGGTCAGGAACGAGTAGAACCGGAAGACGTTCACATAGCGCTTGATCTGCCGTGGGTTGGAGAACGTCAGCGCGGGCAGCACGAACTCGATCGCCCGGTAGGCGTTCTCGTCGCTGTAGAGGTCGTCGAAGACCCGGTCGGCCGCCTCGCGCGCCGCCGAGGACAGGCCGCCGACCATGTCGCGGCTCTCGACGCCCAGCCTCTCCTGCGCCAGCCTCGCCGCCTCGTCCAGGGTCGTGGCCGTGGGCCGCAGCGCCCAGATCGCCTCCTCAAGACGGCTCACCTGGACCGGGTCCGGAGGCTCCGCCGGGCCGGGCAGCGGGTCGGCGATCGGCGGGTCGGCGGGGGAGCGCGGCGGCGCGACGAACGGCACGTCCTGCCCCTCCGCGGGGTCGGGCACGCCCAGCAGGGCCCGGACGAAGGCGGGCAGCCGGTCGGCGTCGTCGAGCAGCGGCACACTCAGCGGCAGCTGCACGATCTTCTCCAGGAACCGCCACCCCAGCCCGGCCCCGGAGGCGGGCCGCGCCTCGGTCAGGTCCCGGTAGGCGGCCTCGACGTGCGCGACCACCGCCTCGGGCTCCATCGCCAGCACGAAGACGCAGTTGGGGAACTCACCGGCGAGGAACAGGTTGATCGCCTCGATGACCTGCGCGACCGTCCCCGGCGAACACCGGTCGAGGTCGTCGACGAACACCACGAGCGGCCGTTCCTCGGTGGCGACCAGGTCGAGCACGTGCCGCATGTCCGTCTGCACCAGGTGCAGGAACCCGGTCCTGGACCGGTAGCCGGGGCCGGTCACGGCCTCGGCGAAGAGCCCGCCCGCGTCCCGGGCCAGCGGGTCCGGCCTGCGCACCAGCTCGGCGAAGGCGTTGTCGGCAGACTCGCCGAAGAACCGCGCCAGCCGTACGGCTCCCGCCCCGAGCACACCGGCCGAGCCCACGGTGCCGACGGCGGCGGCGAGGTGCCGGATCATCTCTCCGGCGGCGGGCAGCAGCGCCGAGGCCGCCAGCAGCGCGCCGGTCAGCACGAGCCCGGCGACCAGGCAGAGGGCGGGCGGCGCGAGCCGGGTCAGCGCCAGCCGGTAGGCGCGCCGCCGGACCGCCTCCCTGTCGATCCTGGCCAGGTTGAGCCGCAGCCAGAAACGCTCCCGTTCCGCCCTCGGCAGCCGCTCGGTGACCTGGCTGATGATCTCGTGGGCGAGCCCGGCCCAGACCTGCTCGCCGTTCTGGTACATCCAGGGGTTGAACCAGACGGTCGGGCGCCAGTCGGCCTGCCGTACGGGAAGGTGGCCGGGTTCCGCGCGCACCGCGCCCTCCCCGTCCTCCGCCCGGCGCCGTCCCGCGTGGGCGAGCACCTCGGCGTTGGTCGGCGTCCTGCCCGCACGGGCGCCGGACGGGCCGATTCCCGGCAGGTGGATCCTCGCCGGGGTGTTCCCCGCGGCCCCCGGGTCCAGCAGGTCCTGGATCATCCGCATCAGGGAGGTCTTGCCCGCCCCCCACGGCCCCTTGACGCCGATGGTGAGCGGGGGCCGGGTCTCCGGGTGCCTGACGAACGCGGCCACGGCCTCCGCGTAGAGCCGGTGCCCGAGCTGGTCCTGCGTGGTCCACCGGTCGGCCGTCAGCCGGGCCCTCGGCGGTACGGCCCGCAGCCCCGCCCGTCTGCGGCGCAGCAGCGCGGAGGTCTGCGCGCGCTCGGCGGGCGTCAGCCGTGAGTAGCCGAAGGCCCGCACGTCCGGGTGGGCGAACGTGGTGCGCTCGCCGAGCAGCCCCCACCGGCCGAGCTCGGCCGCGTCGCCGAAGACCTCCTCGACCGACTCGTCCTCGGCCAGCAACGAGGCCACCCGCAGCAGCCGTCTGCCCGCCTCGCTCAGGTGCAGCTCGTAGACGCGCCTGACGACCTCGAACCCCGACGCGGGCGCCACGGCGCCGCCGAGCCCCGCGGCGGCCCGCGCGAGGGCGGCGGGGACGGCCCGGGCCGGGCCGGGACCGCCGGTCAGCGGGACGTCGGCCACGGCGCCGTAGGCGATCAGGATGGGGACGCGGGCGGCGCAGGCCGCCGCGTAGCGCTCCAGGGCGTAGGCGTGCAGCTCGCCGACGGTGATCACGCCGTCGCCGTCGAGGTCGGCGGCCCTGGTCGCCAGCCCCTCCGCGATCACGTCCGTCAGGCTCCGCGCGGGCCCCCTCGGCGCCTCGCCGACCTTCAGCGTCAGTGTGAGGGCCGCCGCGGCCATCCTGGGCTCACCGGCGACCGCGAGCCGCCGCACGGGGGAGGCCGTCTCCTCCAGGGCGCTCCAGCCGAAGTCGACGACCAGCAGCACGGCCGTGGCCAGTGACCGGCCGACCCGCCTGCCGAACGCGCCGATCATGGCTCCCAGCTGCCTGGACGTCCAGCCGCCGTCCGAGGGCAGCCGGATCAGCAGCAGGTCGTCCTCCCTGGCCGAACCCAGGAACTCCCACACCCGCTCGCCGTCCCACCGCGCGCCCCGGCCGTACTCGGCCTCGACGGCGAAGCCCTCGGCGCGCAGCGCGCCCGCCAGGCGGGCGTCGGGACGCGCGGGGGCCTCCTGAGAGGAGGGGTCCGGCGCGTCGAGAAGGACCAGGGCCCGGCGGCCTCCCTCGGCGGGAACGGCCCGGGCCGCCGGATCGGCGAACGTGAGTCCCTCGCTCAACGGTGCCCCCGCTCTGACGACGGTGTGATCTCCACTGTGAACGCCCGGGTGGCGGTGATCGGGGACATCGGGCATGAAACGCCCGGTTTTGGGAAACGCTTGCTCTCCGGTTTCCGCAAAGTTTGAGCGGGGGGAGTCGCCCTGTTCACGTGGGTCCGATCGACTGGCCGCCTACCGTGAAGGTGACGAGGAGGAGCGATGCTTCGCCGTACGTTCGTGCGCACCGGGGAGCCCGCGCCGGGAACGGCCTTCGCGGGACCTCTGCGGTGGGGCGCCGCCGGCGCGGACGCCTCTCGCGGCGGCCTGGCCGTGCTGTCCGGCCCGTACGGCCCGCCGAGGCCCCCGGACGCCAACGGGGTCGTGCTGCCCGAGGGCTTCTCCAGCCGGGTCGTCGCCCGCACCGGCCACCGGGTCGGCGGGGTGCTCTGGCACCCGGCCCCCGGCGACGGCGCCTGCTTCCCCGACGGGGACGGCTGGGTCTACGTGTCCAACTCGGAGATCCCGCTGCTCGGCGGCGCGACCGCCATCAGGTTCCGGCCCGACGGGAGCGTGCACGGCGCCTACCGCGTGCTGTCGGGGACCGACCTCAACCGCGCCGGGGCCGCGACCCCGTGGAAGACCTGGCTCTCGTGCGAGGAGACCGCGCGCGGGCAGGTCTTCGAGTGCGACCCGTACGGCGTGCGCGCCGCGATGCCGCGCCTGGCCATGGGCCGCTTCAGGCACGCGGGCGCGGCCTGCGACCCGGTCAACCGGGTGGTCTACCTGACGGAGGACGAACCGGACGGCTGCCTCTACCGGTTCGTCCCCGCCTGCTGGGGAGACCTGACGACCGGCAGGCTGGAGGTGCTCTGCGTCCTGCCGGACGACGGTTCGACGGCCTGGCGGCGGGTGCCCAACCCCGCCGCGCTGCTTGAGGCGACCCGCCACCAGGTGGACGCGGCCCACAGGTTCCAGGGGGGAGGCGCCTGCCACTACTCGGCCGGGGTGTGCCTGTTCGCCAGCGGCGACGACGGACGGGTCTGGGCCTACGACACCCTGCGGGAACGGCTCGAAACCGTCGAGACCGCGGAGGCCGGGGACCTCATGGAACTTGTCCTGGCCGGTCCCGGGCGGACGGCCGCCCCTTTCCTGCGGGTCGAGGGGCACCCCGGTTCGGAGATCACCGGCCCCGCCCTCTCCCCGGACGGCGCCCGCCTGTACTTCTCCTCCCAGCGCGGCCGCCGGGACGACGCCGCGGGCACCGACGGCGTCACCTACGAGATCACCGGCCCCTTCCCCCGCTGACGGCCCGGTGGAACCGCACCGTCGCCTCCTTCCCCGTGGATGCCCGGATCCCCTCCATAAAATACCTATCAAAATAGAAGGAATTAATACGGGAAGGGGCCGGCTAAAGGTCCATGACCCAGGTCTCCTCGACGACGCCGCCCATGGTGTGCTCCTCGACCCGCTCGAAGCCCGCCGTGCGGTAGATCCGCCGGGCGTCGGTCAGCACGTCCCTGGTGCACAGCATGATCCGCCGGTAGCCCGCCTCGCCCGCGAAGCGCAGGCACTCGTCGACGAGCCGCCCGCCGATGCCCATCCCCCTGGCGGAGGGCTCGACGAGCAGCAGCCTGAGCTGGGCCGTCTCGTCGTCCCTGCGGACGCAGAAGACGCAGCCGACCCGGTCGCCGTCGACCTCCGCGATCCACGAGGCCTCCCGCCTCGGGTCGTACTTCTCCGCGTAGTCGGCCACGAGCCTGGCGACCCTGGCCTCGAAGCACAGGCCCCAGCCGAACTCCTGGCTGTAGAGCACCCCGTGCCGCTGCACGACCCAGCCCAGATCCCCCGGCCGGGGCGGACGGATGACGTACGGCGCCGCGCTCCTGTTCCTGGAGAGGATCTCCCTGATCGTCGTCATGCTCGCGGCGAGTCGGTCACGCTCCTCCTCGGTCAGTCCTTCGAGCAGGTCCCGGACCTGCGCGGCCGAACGCTCGTCGACGTTCGTGAACGCGATCCTGCCCGCCTCGGTCAGCGCGACGATCTGCCGCCTGGCGTCGGCGGGCGAGCGCTCACGGGTGACCAGCCCGTCGGTCTCGAAGCGCCCCAGCATCCGGCTGAGGTAGCCGGAGTCGAGTTCGAGCAGCCGCCGCAGCTCGCCGGTCTCCATGCGGTCCCGCAGGTTGAGCTCGCACAGGACCCTCACCTCCGTGAGGGAATAGGGGGTGTTGACCATGTCCCGGTGGAGAGCGCCGATGACCTCGTTGTAGAAGTGGTTGAACGCGCGTATCCGCGCGACGAGGTTCTCCATGGTTGACACGATCAACTTTCCCGTTGTCCAGGTCAATGAAGGCCCCCGCGAGGGGCATGGAGCCACGAGCGGGACAGGGGATCGCATCCGGGAAAAGCCGGGTGCCCAGGGGCCGAGTCGCTGCGCTAAGTTCGCAGACTGGCCGAGAACGGTTGAAGATTTCGGGCGGCCCGGGCCGCCCGACCCAGTGACGGGAGCATGATGGCTGAGGTCGCGTACATCGGCGGATACACCCCCGACACCGGGGGATCGGGCACGGGGATCACCGTGGTCGAGCTGGGCAGTCTCACCAGGCTCGGCACCACGCCCGCCAGCGGGCCCTCCTTCCTCGCGGTCCACCCCCGCCTCCCGATCCTGTACACCGTCGGGGAGAGCGAGCGCGGCACCGTCGGCGTCTACGCCCTCGGCGAGGGCGCCCCCACGCCCCTCGGGCAGCGGCCGAGCGGCGGCTCCTTCCCCTGCCACCTGTCCGTCGACCCGTCGGGGAGGCTGCTCGCGGTGGCCAACTACGGCGACGGCACGGTGAGCGTGCACCGTGTCGGGGCCGCGGGCCTGCTGACCGAGCTGTGCTCCTTCCCCTACCGGGACGGCTCCCACGCCCACCAGACGGTCTTCGGCGCCGACGGCGTCCTCTACGTGCCCGATCTGGGCGCCGACGAGGTACGCCGCTACCTCACCGACCCGGACGACGACAGGGTCGTCCCCCACCCCGACGGCCCGGTACGGCTCGCGCCGGGCATGGGTCCCCGGCACATGACCCGTTTCGCGGACCACTGGTACGTGGCAGGGGAGCTCGACGGCACGGTCCGTGTCTACGACGACGCCTGGAACGAGGTGGCCGCGGCCCCGTCCAGCTCGGCGCCGGGTACGAACTATCCCTCCCACCTTGAGGTCTCCGGCGGGTTCCTCTACGTCGCCAACCGGGGCCCGGACACCGTCTCCGTCCTGTCCCCGCACACCCTGGAGCCGGTCGCCGAGGTCGCCTGCGGCGGGTCGTGGCCCAGGCACTTCGCCATCGCCGACAACCGGATGTACGTGGCCAACCAGCGTTCCGACGGCGTCGCCGTGCTGGTGCTCAAGGACGGCGTCCCGCAGCCCGACCCCGTGGTGTTCGCCACCGGGACCCCCGCGTGCGTGCTCACCCTGCCCTGAAAGTCGCCCTGAGACCGTCCTGAGGGGCCCTGGAACGTCCTGGGGCGCGTGCGGACCAAGATCCGGCCAAGTCCCCGGACGATCACGGACAGGCCTCCCCGGTGGGGAGGGTTCCCGTGATCATGCTGGATGTCATGTTCCGAGCGTTCACTCATCTGACGGTCACACTGGCTGTGATCACCACGGTCGCGGCGGTCGCCGGGTGCGCCCCGGCGACCGGCACCGCGGCCGGCACTGTGTCCGGCACCGCGGCTGTGGCCCCTGATCTCCCCGGCGCCCCGGCCGGTGGCGGGGCGCTGTCCGTGAAGGGCTCACCCGCGGCGGCCGGGGCGGCCCTGGAGGGCACGGCGCCCACGGCGACGGCTACGGAGCCGAACCCGACCGTGGCCGAGAACGCCAAGCCGGGCGACCCGCTCTGGCAGGCCACCCCCAGGGGCGGCGAGCATGAGATCGAGGGCTACGCCGACAAGGTGAGCGTGCTGCCCGGCCAGACCTTCCGGCTGCGCGTGTCCACCACGGCCGCCCACTACACCGCGACCGCCTTCAGGATGGGCTGGTACGGCGGCGCCGGGGCCAGGAGGGTCTGGCGGTCGGACAAGCTGCCGGGGACGGTCCAGGAGCCCGCCAGGACGATCCCCGGGACCCGCACGGTCACCGCGGCCCACTGGAGGCCCGGCCCGGTCGTCGACACCGCGGACTGGCCGGAGGGCTCCTACCTGATCCGCCTTGAGGCCTCGACCGGCGGCAGGCGGTTCGTCCCGATCACGGTGCGGTCGGCCTCGACCGAGGGACGCCTGGTCGTCGTCAACGGCGTCACCACCTGGCAGGCCTACAACCTCTGGGGCGGGCGCAGCCTCTACCAGGGGCCGGGCGGCTTCGAGGACAGGTCGACGGCCGTCAGCTTCGACCGTCCCTACGACACCTCGGGCGCCAGGCTGTTCCTCGACATGGAGCGCCCCGCGATCGAGGTGGCCGAGCACAGCGGAGCCCCGCTGGCCTACATCACCAGCCTCGAACTGGAGGACGACCCGCACATCCTCGACGGGGCCAGGGGACTGGTCTCCCTCGGGCACGACGAGTACTGGTCGGCCGGCATGCGCCGTACGGTCGAGGACGCGCGGGACCAGGGCGTCAACCTCGCCTTCCTCGGCGCGAACGCCGTCTACTGGCGCATCCGCTTCGCCTCGACGCCGCTCGGCCCCAACCGCCTGGTCATCTGCCACAAGGACGGCAGGGTCGACCCGACCACCGACCGCTGGCGGGTGACCGAGCCGGAGAGCTCACTGACCGGCCCGATGTACACCTGCTTCCCGGCGGAGGCGACCTACGTGGTCCACACCCCCGACAGCTGGGTCTTCGAGGGGACCGGCGTACGGCGCGGCACCTCCTTCCCCGGCCTGGCGGGGGTGGAGACCGACGAGGTGCTGCCCACGATGCCGCTGCCGCGCCCGATGGAGGTCCTGTCCGTCTCCCCGGTCGACTGCAGCGGCAGGCCGACGACGGCGCACAGCGCCTACTACACCGCGCCGAGCGGCGCGGGCGTGTTCAGCACGGGCACGATGCGCTGGGTCTGCGCGATGCGCGGCTCCGCCTGCGGCCACGGCGTCACCGACCGGGCCGGGGCCTTCGTCCGCGCCGCGACGACGAACGTGCTGCGGGCCTTCGCCGAGGGCCCGGCGGCCCTCAGGCACCCGGCCAGGGACAACCTCGCCGCGCTCGGCCTGAACCCGGTACGGAGGGCCGGGGACCACGTCCGGGACCGCGCCCGCGACGCCGCGAAGAACCGCGTGCCGATGAGCCGCTGGAAGCGCCACCGGGCCGGGCACCGCCCCGCCGCGCGCGGCGCCCGGCACGACCGGCACCGGTTCACGCCCAGGAACGGGCACGGCCGACGGCCTTGAGCCAGCGGGCGTAGGCCGCCTCGGCGGCCTCGTGAGCCTTCTCGTCCCGCCCGGCGGGCTCGAAGCGCCGGTCCAGGGTCCACGTCTCGCGCAGTTCCTCCGCGCAGGACCAGACACCGGTGCCGAGCCCGGCCAGGAAGGCCGCCCCGAGCGCGGTGGTCTCCTGGACCGCGGGCCGTTCGACCGGCACACCGAGCTGGGCGGCCTGCGTCTCCATGAGCAGGTCGTTGCCGCTGGCCCCGCCGTCGGCCTTCAACGAGGGCATCAGCAGGCCCGCTGAGCCCGTCATGACCTCGACGACGTCGCGCACCTCGAACGCGATCGCCTCAAGCGTCGCCCTGGCCAGGTGGGCGGCGGTCGTGCCCCGGGTGAGGCCGAGGATCGCGCCCCGGGCGTCCGGGTCCCAGTACGGCGCGCCGAGCCCGGTCAGCGCGGGCACGAAGACCACGCCGCCGCTGTCGGGGACCGTACGGGCCAGCGCCTCCGACTCCGGCGCGTGGCCGATCAGCCCGAGCCCGTCGCGGAGCCACTGCACGGCGGCCCCGGTGACGAAGATCGAACCCTCCAGGGCGTAGGTGATCTCACCGGAGGGCGACTGCCACGCCACGGTCGTCAGCAGCCCCCCGCCCGGCCGTACCGGCTTGGAGCCGGTGTTGATCAGCACGAACGACCCCGTGCCGTAGGTGCACTTGACGTCGCCGGGGGAGAAGCACGCCTGACCGAACAGCGCCGCCTGCTGGTCGCCCGCCATGCCGCCGATCGGCAGGCGGAGACCGAGGAAGGCGTCCGGGTCGGTCACACCGATCACCCCGTGGTTGGGGACGATCTCCGGCAGGGCCTCGCGCGGCACCCCGAAGAACCCGCACAGCTCCGCCGACCACTCACCGGCCTCCAGGTCGTACAGCAGCGTGCGGGAGGCGTTGGAGGCGTCGGTCACGTGCCGGGCGCCGCCGGTCAGCCGCGCGACCAGATAGGAGTCGACGGTGCCGACGACGGCCTCGCCGGACAGCACCCGCGCCCAGGAGCGGGGGTCGTTCTCGGCGATCCAGGTGAGCTTGGTCGCGGTGAAGTACGGGTCGAGCCGAAGCCCGGTCAGCGCGCTGACGCGGGGCTCGTGCCCGGCCTGGCGCAGCCGCGCGCAGATCCCCGCGCTACGGCGGTCCTGCCAGACGATCGCCGGGCGCGGCGCGGCGAGGGTGTCCGAATCCCACACCACCGCGGTCTCGCGCTGGTTGGTGATCCCCACACATGTCGGCCTCGTGCCCGTCCTCTCCAACGCCATACCACAGGCCGCCAGGGTCGCCCGCCAGATTTCCCCGGGATCGTGTTCGACCCATCCCGGTTCTGGGAAGTACTGAGGGAACTCCTGGTAGCCGCGGGAGTCGACCCGGCCGTCCTCGGTCACGACCAGCGCGGTGACCCCGGTCGTCCCGGCGTCGATGGCGAGAACCGACATATGAGGGACTCCTTCGATTTGGTCTAGACCATTGGCGTGTCGGCAGGCAGAATGCGTTGCGTCGGCGTCCGAAAATCCCTCGACCGCCGGCCGCGTCACCCCATTTAAGTCTGGCCGTCTTGCCTCGGAACCACCACCGGAGGATGCCATGCGTATTGGAGTGCTTACCGGGGGCGGCGACTGCCCCGGCCTCAACGCCGTTATCCGCGCCGCAGTGCGCAAGGGCGTGAGTGTCTACGGTCACGAGTTCGTCGGTTTCCGTGACGGGTGGCGAGGGCCGCTCGAAGGCGAGACCATGCCGTTGGACGTCCAGGCGGTCCGTGGCATCCTGCCACGCGGCGGGACGATCCTCGGCTCGTCGCGGACCAACCCGATCAAGATCGACGGCGGTGTCGAGCGAATCAAGGACAACCTCGCCGCCACCGGGGTCGACGCGCTCATCGCCATCGGCGGCGAGGACACCCTCGGCGTCGCCAAGCAGCTCTTCGACAAGGACGTCAACGTCGTCGGAGTGCCCAAGACCATCGACAACGACCTCAACGCGACCGACTACACCTTCGGCTTCGACACCGCGGTCAACATCGCGACCGAGGCGATCGACCGGCTGCACACCACCGCCGAGTCCCATCACCGTGCCCTGATCTGCGAGGTCATGGGCCGTCACGCGGGCTGGATCGCCCTGCACGCGGGCATGGCGGGCGGGGCGAACGTCATCCTCATCCCGGAGAAGCCCTTCGACATCGACCGGGTCTGCGCCTATGTGGAGTCACGCTTCAAGACCCGTTACGCGCCGATCATCGTGGTCGCGGAGGGCGCGCACCCGATCGAGGGGCAGATGACCCTGCAGGCGAACGAACTCGACTCCTTCGGGCACGTCCGCCTCGGCGGCATCGGCGAGATGCTCGCCAAGGAGATCGAGAAGCGCACCGGCAAGGAGGCCAGGACCACGGTCCTCGGGCACATCCAGCGAGGCGGCACACCCACGGCCTTCGACCGGGTGCTGGCCACCCGGTTCGGGCTGCACGCCATCGACGCGGTGCACGAGGGGCGCTTCGGGACCATGGTCGCGCTACGCGGCACGGACGTGGTCACCGTCGGCCTCGACGAGGCGACCAGAGAGCTGAAGACCGTGCCGGTCAGCCGTTACGAGGAGGCCGAGGTCTTCTTCGGCTGACGGGCCGGGAAACCGGCGGGATCGACGGGCGGCGCACCGGTGACGGGGCGCCGCCCACGCCTTGTATCGGCCTGCAAACGTTCTGCAACCCCCCGGGCATACCGTCGGGCCGCGGATGCGCGACGATCCGCTACCTCTCCATGTACGGCTTGCGCCTCAGCAGCGGCCCGTCCGGGCGCAAGCCGTACATCACCTGTCCTGGGCGTCGAACAGGGAGGGACGTCGCTGCTCGGCGGGGGCGTTCTGCCCGGCGTTCCGCACGGTGTTCTGCCCGGTGTTCTGCGCGGCGGGGGCGCTCGCCGCGGCCGCGGTCGCGGCGTGACGCGCGGTGGTGCGGCGGTTCTCCAGCTGGGCCAGCAGTTCGGCGTCCGTACGCATCTCCTGCTCGGAGGGCGCCAGGATGACGGCGAGCAGCAGGCCCAGCGTCAGCAGGCTGACCGCTCCCAGGACCGGCAGCATGAAGTCGATGCCGCGCGCGCCGTCGACGGGCGTCAGGGAGATGCGGGGGCGCACCTCCATCGCGAACATCCCGACGTAGTGCATGCCGCACACCGCGACACCCATGATGAGGGCCGCGCCCGCGGTGGCGAGCGTCCCGTCCGTCTTGACGCTGAACCAGAGCGCCACGGTCGAGGCGACCATGGCGATGACGACCGACAGGGCGATCAGCGTCACGTCGTAGTAGACGGTCGCCGACATGTTCATCGCGGACACGCCGAGATAGTGCATCCCGGCCACGCCGACTCCGGTGACCATGCCGCTGACCACCAGCCGGGACGCGCTGTAGTTCTTCGAGGAGACCAGGAAGAGCCCGCCGCCGACGATGACGACCGCCAGGAGCATGGAGGCGCTCGTCAGGAGCACGTCGTAGCGGATGGGGTTGCCGCCGACCGTGAAGCCCATCATGGCGACGAAGTGCATGACCCAGATGCCGGTGCCCCCGATGGAGAGGGCTCCTCCGACCAGCCAGCGCGCCCGCGCGGGCCCGGTCGCGGCCCGTGCCTTGGCGGTGAGCGCCAGGCCCAGCATGCACCCGATGGTCGAGACGATATAGGCCGCGATGGGGGTGACCAGGCCATATGAGAAGTGGTCTACGTGGGACATGTTCCAATTTCTGAGTCAGTGGGTGATTTGTTGGATTATGACAGTTGTTGGTCGTTGTGCGTAAAAGAGGGGGTTTCGCGGAAGAGAAGGGAGGGTTGCGGGTGGCGATAAGGTCCAGGAGTGACGGGGATCGAAGGTCCGTTCTGGCGGGTCATCGCGGTCTTTCGCGTCGCCTCCCTGGTCTACGCGGTCCTGTTGCTGCTGCGCGCGGGCGGATACGCCCACCCGGTGACCGGCTGGCTGGTGATCTGCGTCATGGCGCTGTGGAGCGCGGTGGCGACCTTCGCCTACTCCTCACCCGAGCTGCGCGGCCGTACGCTGCTGGTCGCCGACATGGTCGTGACGCTCGGCTGCCTGCTGGCCACCCCGCTGGTCCAGGGCGCCTACCGGACGGGCAGCCTGCCGGTGACCGGCACCTGGATGGGCGGCGCCGTACTGGCCTGGGGCGTGTACGGCGGGCGCCGCGCCGGGGCGGTCGCGGCCCTGGTCGTCTCAGTGGCCGACCTGTGGCTGCACGACCTGCGCGGATCCGGTGTCGGCTTCGAGAACCTGCCGATCAACGGCAGCGTGCTGCTCTTCCTCGCCGGGGTCCTGGTCGGGCACGTCGCCCAGCTCGCCAGGAGGGCCGAGGCGCGCCTGCAGCGGGCCATCGAGATCGAGGCCGCGGGGCGCGAGCGGGACAGGATCGCCAGGGACATCCACGACTCGGTGCTGCAGGTGCTGGCGCTGGTCCAGCGCAGGGGCCAGGAGATCGGAGGGGAGGCCGCCGAGCTGGGCAGGCTCGCGGGCGAGCAGGAGGCCGCGCTGCGCGAGCTCGTCAGGCTCCGCCCTGAGCCGCCCCGCGACGGCGTCGCCGACCTGCGCGTCCTGCTCCAGGCGTACGGCTCGGCCTCGGTGACCGTCTCGGTCCCCGCGACCCCCATGTCCCTGCCCGAGACCGTCGCGAGGGAGCTGGCCGCGGCGGTCGGCGCCGCCCTGGACAACGTGGCGGGGCACTGCGGCCCGCACGCCCCCGCCTGGGTCTTCGCCGAGAGCGACGACGGCCTGATCACCGTCACGGTCAGGGACGAGGGGCCGGGCATCCCCGCCGGACGCCTTGAGGAGGCCGCCGCGGCCGGGCGGCTCGGCGTCGCCCAGTCCATCAGGGGCCGCGTCACCGATTTGGGCGGCACGGTCACGATCATGTCGTCCCCCGGCGAGGGGACGGAGATCGAGATGTCCGTCCCCGTCCGGTCTAGGCTTGGCGGATGCGCGTGATGGTGGTTGACGACCACCCGATGTGGCGGGACGGCGTGGCCAGGGACCTCACCGAGGCGGGATACGTGGTCGTGGCGACGGTCGGCGAGGGCGCCCAGGCGCTCAGGGCCGCGGCCGCGGTCAGGCCCGAACTGGTCGTCCTCGACCTGCGGCTGCCGGACCTGTCCGGGGTTGAGGTGGCCAGGCGGCTGGCGGCGCACGACCCCCAGCCCCGCATCCTGGTGCTGTCGGCCAGCGGCGAGCAGGAGGACGTGCTTGAGGCGGTCAAGGCGGGAGCCTCCGGATACCTGCTCAAGTCGGCGAGCAGGCAGGAGTTCCTCGACGCGGTCAGCCGTACCGCGCAGGGCGACGCGGTCTTCACCCCGGGCCTGGCCGGGCTCGTGCTGGGGGAGTACCGCAGGCTGGCCGCCCAGCCGGTTCCCGCGGACGGCCCCCGGCTGACCGAGCGGGAGACGCAGGTGCTCCGCCTGGTCGCCAAGGGACTGTCCTACCGGCAGATCGCCGAGCGTCTGGTCCTGTCGCACAGGACCGTGCAGAACCACGTCCAGAACACCCTGAACAAGCTCCAGCTGCACAACCGGGCCCAGCTGATCCGTTACGCCATCGAGAGGGGGCTCGACGGTCCCGGGGGCGACTAAAGTGAGTTGTCTTTATCAGGTAACGCGCGACACTTGGCGTTGTGGCGCGGTCCTGAGGGCTCCCGCCGCGTGACGGCGGTGCCGTGCGCCCCTTTTCCCCTCGAAGTTCCACCGGAGGTTACGCCATGACGATGTCGGCCTTGGGCGAGCCCTGCGTTCTGCTCAAACTGGGCGAGGTCGTCCTCAAGGGAAACAACCGCGAGCTCTTCGAACGCACCCTGCAGTCCAACATCAAGGCCTCCGTCAAGGACCTGGACTTCAAGGTCGATCTGCGGCAGCGCCACGGAGTCATCGCGCTCTTCCTGCCGGAGGGCTCGGGGGTCGAACGGGCCGACGCGGTCGCCGAGCGCGTCGGGAACGTGCCCGGCCTGGTCTGGATCCACCGCGCGTGGCGGGTCGCCAAGGACCCCTCTGCGGTCACCAAGGCGGCGATCGAACTGCTCGCCGACCGGGAGGACGTCCGGCGGGGCGTCTCCTTCGCGGTCCGCTCACGCCGTCGCGACAAGCGCTTCCCGCTGACCTCGATGCAGCTCGACCGGACCGTGGGCGGCGAGCTCAACGACATCTACGGCCTGCCGGTCGACCTGAAGAACCCGCAGCTCGTGGTCTCCATCGAGGTCGACCGTGACGAGGTCTTCGTCTTCACCGGCGGGCAGCCGGGCCAGGGCGGGCTGCCGGTCGGCACCAGCGGCAGGGGCCTGGTGCTGATGTCAGGCGGCATCGACTCCCCGGTCGCGGCCTACCGGATGATGCGCCGGGGCCTGCGGGTGGACTTCCTGCACTTCTCCGGCATCCCGTTCACCACCTCGGAGTCGATCTACAAGGCGTACGCCCTGGCCAGGGCGCTGGACAAGTTCCAGGGCAGGTCCCGCCTGTGGGTCGTCCCCTTCGGCAAGGCCCAGCAGTCCATCAAGGCCTCGGGCCAGGAGCGGCTGGCGGTCATCTCCCAGCGGCGCCTGATGCTCAAGACCGCGGAGGAGGTCGCCCGCCGCCTCAGGGCCGGGGCGCTGGTCACCGGCGACTCGCTGGGACAGGTCTCCTCCCAGACGCTGCAGAACATCACCGCCCAGGACGACGCGGTCGACATGCCGATCCTGCGCCCGCTCATCGGCCTCGACAAGACGGAGATCATGGCGGAGGCCCGCCGCATCGGCACCCTGCAGATCTCCGAGCTGCCCGACGAGGACTGCTGCACGCTCCTGGCGCCCCGCAGGGCGGAGACCGCCGCCAAGATCGCCGATCTGAAGCAGATCGAGCGGCGCCTGGACGCCGAGGAGCTCGCCGTGCAGCTGGCCGGTTCCCTGCAGGAGTACAAGCTGCAGGTGTGAGGCCTCAGACAGGCTTGAAGGGGTCGTGCTCCGTCAGGAGCTTCTCCAGCCGCGCCCGGTCGACGCGGCTGGTGACGTCGGTCAGTTCCTGACGGTCGCGCACGCACTTGGCCAGGGTGAAGGCCGAGGTGACGACGTACAGGACGCCGATGCCGAGGAAGGCGCGAACCCAGGCCTCGACCGGGAGGTAGGCGACTCCGATGGCGACCGCCGAGACGGAGACGCAGAAGGACAGGACCGACTGGATGTAGAAGGCGCCGGTGTGCCGTGGCTGGATCGTCTTGGTCATGCCCCAACGATCCCCGGCAGCCGGCCGTGACGCCTGGGTGTTCCTACTTAATTACCGGTGAGTACGATGCTACTGGCGAGTACGGCCCACGGGCCGGGCCGTACTCGCCGGTGGTCGTCAGGCGGTGGCGAGGGCGTCGCCGGTCGCCGCCTTGCCGAGCAGCGGGGGCAGGGTGCGCATCACCTCGGAGAGCTCCTCAAGATCACTCTGGACCAGTGCCTGCGGGCCGTCGCACAGGGCCAGCTCGGGCTGCGGGTGCACATCGATGATCACTCCGTCCGCCCCGACGGCGATGGCCGCCCGGGTCAGCGGGAGCACAAGGTCACGCCGTCCGCCCGAGTGGGACGGGTCGATGATGACCGGCAGGTGGGAAAGCCGCTGGGCCACCGGAACCGCGGAGACGTCAAGGGTGTTGCGGGTGGCCGTCTCGAAGGTGCGGATGCCGCGCTCGCACAGCACGATGTCGAGGTTGCCGCGCTGGGCGATGTACTCGGCCGCCATCAGCCACTCCTCGATGGTGGCGTTCATGCCGCGCTTGAGCATGACCGGCTTGCCGATCCCGCCGACCGCCTGCAGCAGTGCGAAGTTCTGCGCGTTGCGGGTGCCGATCTGCAACATGTCCGCGTAGGAGGCGACAAGTTCGACGTCGTGGGCGTCCACGACCTCGGTCACGATGGGCAGCCCGGTCTGCTCGCGCACGTCGGCGAGGATGCGCAGGCCCGCCTCGCCCAGCCCCTGGAAGGCGTAGGGGGAGGTGCGGGGCTTGTAGGCGCCACCGCGCAGCAGGGTCGCACCCGCGGCCTTGGCCATGAGCGCCGCGTCGAGCGTCTGCTGCGGCGTCTCGACCGCGCACGGGCCGGCGATCAGGGTGACCAGGCCCGGCCCGATCGGCACGCCGCCGACCCTGACCGTGGAGCGCTCGGGGTGGTTGTCCCGGCTGACGAGCTTGTAGGGGGCCGTCACCCTCATCACCTCGGCGACTCCGCGCATGCCCTTCAGGTTGAGCGCGCCGAACTGCTCCACGTCGCCCACGAGGCCGATGATCGTACGGCTGACGCCACGGCTGACGAAGGCGTCGCCGCCCGCGGTGCCGATGATCTCCACGATCGCCTCGATGTCGCCCTGTGTGGCGTCGGGGCCCATGACGATGACCATGTCTCTCCTTCGCTGATCCGGTGGAAGTTCCGGGAAAACGAAAGGCCCCGAGTCCGTTGTCCGGACCCGGGGCCTTCACGTTCGCCTGGCTGTCTAGCGCAGCATCTGGAGGCGAACGGTCCGACCCACGGGTCCGTCGCCATACCAAAACCAGAACGCAGTACGCATCGCGGGCAATAGTAGCGCACTGCCGGGAGGCGACGGCGAGGGGCCGGAGAACCATGGCGGGCCCGTGAACGCCGGGTGACACCGGCGACGCGTTAGCGGGTGGCCGCCGCGAGGGCGGTGGACGCACGATGGCAGGATTGCCCCGAGTGATCGGGGCGCGACGGCGAGGGGAGTGATGGTGGAGCAGTCCGAACCTCCGGGGGAGGATGCGCGCCTGCCTCCCGGCCAGTACGTTCCCCGGGGCTATCCGGTGATCCACTACGGGAGGGTGCCCACCTTCCGGCCCGCCTCCTGGCGGCTGCAGGTGATGGGGGCCACGGCCTCCGGGGAGCCGCACGGTTTCACCTGGCCCGAGTTCTCCGAGCTGCCCCGCACCACCGTCGTCGCGGACTTCCACTGCGTCACCAAGTTCTCGGTCATGGGGAACGAGTGGCGCGGCGTCTCGGCCGCCACGCTGATGGAGCTGGTCCCTCCGGCCCCCGAGGTCAGGCACGTCATGATCTGGGCCGAGTACGGCTACAGCGCCAACGTGCGGATGAGCGACTTCGCCCGCGACCACACGCTGTTCGCCCTCGAACTCGGCGACAAGCCGATCACCCCGGAACGCGGCTTCCCCGTCCGCGCCCTGGTTCCCCACCTCTACGCCTGGAAGAGCGTCAAGTGGGTGCGCGCCATCGAGTACCTCGTGGAGGACAGGCGCGGCTTCTGGGAGGAGCGCGGTTACCACAACGTCGCCGATCCGTGGCGGGAGCAGCGCTACTCCTATCAGGAGGAACCGGGTGAAGGGCCGCCGTGATCGGCGTTCTTGCCTGATTGACAGGCGGGTTTGACTACGGTTTCCCGCATGTCGACCAGTGTCTGGGCGCTGCTCTGCGCCGTCAGGACTCTCCTGGGATTCGTTGTGCCGGGCCGTACCCCCGTCTTCCCCCGGCGCGCGGGCGGCTCACCGGACGAGGCCACCTTCGCGACCCTGCACGTCGCCGCGCTGGCGGCCCCCTCCCTGCGTGCGGGCCTGACGCGCGACTCGGCCCGCAAGACGATCAGGCACCTGCGCGCCCTGCTGGGCGCGGGCGCCATCGCGGTGACGGACGTGGACGGCGTGCTCGCCTGGGACGGCGAGGTGGACTGCCAGCGTGAGCACGCCCCGGGCCACGCCCGTGCGGTCCTGGCCTCGGGCAGGCCGCGTGTGGTGACCGGGCACGCCCTGTCCTGCGGCGTCCCCGGATGCGCGATCAGAGGGGCGGTCGTCGTCCCGCTCACCGTGGACAGACGGGTCGTCGGAGCGCTGGCCGCCTACGACTCGGCCGTCGGCCCCTCACTGGTCAGGACCGTCACCGAGGTCGCCCGCTGGGTGTCGTGCCAGCTCGAACTGGCCGAGCTGGACTCCTCACGGCGGCGTGCGATGGAGGCGGAGACCCGGGCCCTGCGGGCGCAGATCTCCCCGCACTTCATCTACAACTCGCTGACCACCATCGCCTCGTTCGTCCGCACGGACCCGGAGCGGGCCCGCGAGCTGCTGATGGACTTCGCCGACTTCACGAGATACGCCCTGCGCCGTGAGCGTGACTTCACCACCCTCGCCGACGAGCTGCACTGCGTCGACCGCTACCTGCTGCTGGAGCGCGCCAGGTTCGGGGAACGGCTCCGTTTCACCGTCAGGGTGGCCCCGGAGGTGCTCTCGGTCCCGGTGCCGTTCCTGTGCCTGCAGCCGCTCGTCGAGAACGCCATCAAGCACGGCATGGGCGAGACCGGGGGGTGTGGTGAGGTGCGGGTGCTGGCCTCGGACGCGGGCTCAGAGGCGCACGTCAGCGTTGAGGACGACGGACTCGGCATGGACCCGGAACGGGCCAGGCTGCTGCTGGGCGACGACTCGCGGAACGAACGGGGTGAGGGCGGGATAGGCCTGGCCAACGTGGACGTGCGGCTGCGCCACATCTACGGCGAGGACTACGGGCTCGTCGTGGAGACCGCGCCCGGCGCGGGCACCAAGGTGCGGCTGCGCCTTCCCAAGCTCTCCTGCCGGGCATAGCTAATTGTAGTCATCTCGTTACGCTAAGTTTCCTCTTCCCTTGCGGGAAGGCGGCCGTAGCGGGCAGCGTGGGGCCATGTTGAGAGTCCTGGCTGTCGACGACGAGGTCCCCGCGCTGGAGGAACTGGCCTACCTCCTGCGTCAGGACCCCCGCATCGAGCACGTCTTCACCGCCTCGGGAGGGGTGAACGCGCTGCAGGACATGGTCCAGATGATCGGGGCGGGCGAACGGCTCGACGGAGTCTTCCTCGACATCAGGATGCCCGGCCTCGACGGCCTCGACATGGCCCGTCTCATCGGCGGTTTCCCCAACCCGCCCCGGCTGGTGTTCGTCACGGCGCACGAGGACTGCGCCGTCCAGGCCTTCGAGCTTGAGGCGGTCGACTACCTCCTCAAGCCCGTCAGGCCCGACCGGCTGGCGGAGGCCGTACGGCGTCTCGAATGCGCCGCGCAGGCGTCGGAAGGACCGGAGATCGACGACGTCATCCCGGTCGAGCTCGGCGGCAGGACCAGGTTCGTCCCCCAGCAGGCGGTCAGGTTCGCCAAGGCGAAGGGCGACTACGTGCGGCTGCACACCGTCGACGGCGACTACCTGGTGCGCATGTCGCTGGCCGCGCTCGAACGCCGCTGGGCCTCCTCCGGTTTCATACGTGTGCATCGCAGCACGCTGGTCTCCGCGCGGCACGTGAGCGAACTGCACTTCGACGGCGGCCGGGTGACACTGCGGGTGGGCGCGGAGACGCTGCCCGTCAGCCGCCGCCACACCCGCCGGGTCAGGGAGCGGCTCGTCCGTCAGCTCCAGGACCGTCCGGCCTCCCAGGGGACGCTCGGTTGATGTTTGTCAGGTGCTGCCTGACGGTATAGGCTCGCGACGATGCTTGTCAGGGTGGGCCTGACAGCCATACGCGTGGAGGGCCGTATGCCCGTGACGTCTTTCGCCGAGCAGGAGATCCACTGCTCCTTCTGCGCCAAGCCGAAGACCGAGGTGGAGAAGGTGATCGCCGGTCCCGGCGTCTACATCTGCAACGAGTGCGTCGACCTCTGCGTCGCGATCCTCGCCGAGACCCGGACGTCCACGGCCGAGCAGGGCGAGCCGGAGAAGCCGGAGGAGGAGGTCCCCGGCATCCCCTGGCCCGAGGGCATGACCGAGGAGGAGATCCTCGCCCACCTGCCCCGCGTTGCGGCGGCGAGCGCCAGGGTCGAGGGCGACCTGCGGGCCTGGATCGAACGGCTGCGCGGGCGCGGGGTCACCTGGGCCAGGATCGGTGCCGCCCTGGGCATGACGCGTCAGTCGGCCTGGGAGCGCTTCTCCGGCGAGGAGTGACCCCTCGCGGGCCGGGGTGGTCCGGCCACGAGGTATCGTAATTGCGAAAATTCGCAATTACGTAGGTGTGTCCCCCCGGGTCGCGCCGCGATCGAAGGGATGACGTGAGTACGGCTTTCGCCGCGGCGATCAGAGAACGGGCGCGCCAGGCCTGGCAGGCCCTGCAGCAGGCCCGTGAGGACGACGACGTGCACGCCGGCCTGGCGGCCAAGAACGAGTGGGAGGACGTCCGGCGTCTGGCCCGCGAACACGGAGTGAGCCTCGACCTCGGCCCCCAGGCCGAGGAGGAGGCGGACTCGTGATGTCGATACCGCTGTACGAGGCCAAGGCGGAACTGTTCCGGCTGCTGGGGCACCCGGTGCGCATCCGGGTGCTGGAACTGCTGCAGGACGGCCCCAGGCCGGTACGGCAACTGCTGGCCGAGATCGAGGTCGAGCCGACCGGCCTGTCCCAGCACCTGGCGGTGCTGCGCCGTTCCGGGCTGGTCACCGCGCAGCGCGAGGGCAGCACCGTGGTCTACGCGCTGGCCGGTGGGCGCGTCGCGGGCCTGCTGCGGGCGGCGCGCGAACTCCTGACGGAGAAGCTGGCCGGGCAGAACGAACTGCTCGACGAACTGCTGCGGGACAGGGCGGGGAGCGGCACGTCGTGAACACGGTGGTTTCGCCGGGTGGCCGCCTGCGCGCGCTGCTGCCCGGCAGGGCGGACATGGCCGCGATGGCCCGCCGCCCGGGCAGGGACCTGCTGGCCGGGCTGACGGTGGCGATCGTGGCGCTGCCGCTGGCCCTCGGATTCGGCATCTCCTCGGGACTCGGCGCGGCGGCCGGGCTGGCCACCGCGGTGATCGCGGGCACGGTCGCCGCGTTCTTCGGCGGATCCGGCCTGCAGGTGTCCGGCCCGACCGGGGCGATGACGGTGGTGCTGGTGCCGATCGTGCACGAGCACGGCGCCTCGGGAGTACTGACCGTCGGCGTGATGGCCGGGCTGCTGTTGATCGCGCTGGCGCTGGCCCGTGCCGGACGGTACATGGCGCTGGTGCCCGCCCCGGTGGTCGAGGGCTTCACCCTCGGCATCGCCTGCGTGATCGGGCTCCAGCAGATCCCGGCGGCGCTCGGCGTCCCGACGCCCGAGGGGGAGAAGGTCACGGTCGTGGCCTGGCGGGCCGTGCTCGACTTCGCCGCCGACCCCGGGGGATGGGCCCCGGCGATCGCGGCCGGGGTGGTCGCGACGATGCTCGTGGGCGCCAGATGGCGGCCGACCGTCCCCTTCTCCCTGCTGGTCGTGGCGGGCGCGACCGTCGTGGTCGAGCTGACCGGGATCGAGGCGAGCCGGATCGGCGAACTGCCCGCCGGGCTTCCCGCCCCCTCACTGTCCTTCCTCGACCCCGCGGCCCTGGGGTCGCTCCTGGCCCCGGCCGTCGCGGTGGCCGCGCTGGCCGGGCTTGAGTCGCTGCTGTCGGCCGCGGTCGCCGACGGAATGAGCGTCAACCACCGGCACGACCCCGACCGGGAGCTGTTCGGGCAGGGACTGGCCAACGTGTTCGCGCCGATGTTCGGCGGCGTCCCGGCGACCGGCGCGATCGCCCGTACCGCCGTCAACGTCCGCTCGGGCGCCCGTTCGCGGCTGGCCGCGCTGGCGCACGCCGTGATCCTGGGCCTGATCGTGTTCACCGCCGCCGGGCTGGTCGCCAGGATCCCGCTGGCCGCGCTGGCCGGGGTGCTGCTGGCCACCGCGATCCGGATGGTCGAGGTCGGCTCGGTCGTCGCCATGCTGCGCTCGACCCGCGGCGACGCCGTGGTGCTGGCGCTGACCGCCGTCGCCACCCTGGCGCTCGACCTGGTCCAGGCGGTCATCCTCGGCCTGATCGTGGCCGGGGCACTGGCGCTGCGGGCCGTCGCCCGCGACGTCCGCCTTGAGGCCATGCCGCTGCGGCCCGACCTGCCCGGTGACCACACCGACGAGGAACACGCCCTGCTGGCCGAGCACATCGTCGCCTACCGCCTGGACGGGCCGCTGTTCTTCGCCGCGGCCCACCGTTTCCTGCTGCAGCTGTCGGAGGTCGCCGACGTCTCGGTGGTCATCCTGCGCATGTCCAGGGTCACCACCGTGGACGCCAGCGGCGCCCTGGTCCTGGCCGACGCCATCGGGCGGCTGCGACGGCGCGGCATCACCGTCTACGTCTCGGGCATCCGGGACGGCCACCACCAGCCGCTGAACGCCCTGGGTGTCATCGCGGACCTCGACGAGGCCGGACACGTCTTCGCCACCACCCCGCAGGCCATCGCCGCGGCCCGCGACCACCTCCATCGCACCGGGGTGCTGGCCGCAGGACCGGCCTGACCGGCCGGGGGAGGTGTCCCAAGGAGGGGCTACCGCTCGTCGTCCGGGCGCTGCCGCTCGTCGCCTCGGAACGCTCCGTACATCGACGACTACGCACCGTTAATCGCGCTGGTCAAAAAATGGTGAGTCGTCCTCGGAGCACCCCCTCTAGTGTTCCGTACGTCGGAGAGCCAAACCCGCGGCACCGGAGAGGGGGAGAGAGCCGAAAGGCTCGAGAACACCTGGTGCGCGGAAACCCGAGGTGACCTCCAAGCGCGGTCACCCATTGCCGGGCCCCCAACCGGGGGGAAGGGGGCCCGGCGGCCTCCGGTGTGACGGGACGCCCGCGCCGACCCGCGGGGGCGGGTCCGAGCGATCCGGTCACGCGCGGGGGCGGCCGGATTGCGGGCGGCGGCGTCCCGTCACACCCGGGGACCCGAGGGCACCGGTGCCCGGCGGAGACCCTTGAGCGTCTCGATGTCCTGGCGGGCGGCGGAACCGGGGGTCTCGACGCAGACCGGAACCCCCGCCACCACCGGATGACACAGCAGGTGACCGAAGGGCCGCACGCCGATGTGGCCCGTGCCGATGTTCGCGTGCCGGTCCTTCTTGGAACCGCACACGTCCATGGAGTCGTTGGCGTGGACCAGCCCCAGCCGTCCGGGGGCGAACCCGTGCAGGGCGTCGAGGGTCTCGGCGACCCCGGCGGCGGTGGACAGGTCGTGCCCGGCCGCGAAGGCATGACAGGTGTCCAGGCAGACACGGGCCCTCGGATGCCAGTCGAGGGCCGCGAGATAGGGCTCCAGATCCTGGACGGTCGCGCAGAGCATCGCGCCCTGTCCCGCCATCGGCTCGAGCAACAGGTCCGGACCGTCGTCCGGGATCTCGTCGAGCAGCGGGAGCAGACGCTCACGCAGCCTGCGCAGGGCCTTCTCGCGGGGGTCGGTCACCGCGGACCCGGTGTGGACGACCACCCCCCGGGCGCCGATCGCGTGGGCCCGCCGGAGGCAGTGCCGTACGGTGTCCGCCGACCGGTCCAGAGTCTGCTGGTTGGGGGAACCCATGTTGACGAGGTAGGGCGCGTGCACGAAACACGGCATGCCGGACTCACGCAACAGGGCGTCCTCGGCGGGGTCGCCCTCGGCGAGCGCCCAGCCGCGCGGATTGGTGACGAACACCTGGATCACCTCGGCGCCGATCTCCGAGGCCGCCCGCAGGCCGCCCGTGGCCAGGCCACCGGCGACGGAGACGTGTCCGCCGATGAGGGACACGGAACTCATGGTGGAGCCAGTCTAGGGGCGTCCCGTCCGGGGACTCGCACCCGTCACCCATGTCCCGGCGGCGTGGTGTGATGATGGGCGTCCAGCACGCGGAACGCGGCGCACGCCGTCGTCCGCCCGTTTTTCGCCGCAGGGAGCAGGGTTGTCTCAGTCGCCGGGCCACGTCGTCGTCGCCCCGGACAAGTTCAAGGGGTCGCTGAGCGCGGCCGAGGTCGCCGCGCACGTGGCGAGGGGGCTCGGCCCCGGCGTCACCGTGGTCACGCTGCCGGTCGCGGACGGCGGCGACGGCACCGTCGAGGCCGTCGTCGCGGCCGGGTTCACCCGGGTGGAGATCCAGGTCGCGGGCCCCACGGGAGAGCCGGTGCGCGCCGCCTACGCCTGGCGGGAGGCCGCCCAGGGCGAGCCAGGGCCGACCGCGGTCGTCGAGCTGGCCGAGGCGTCCGGACTGCGCGTACTGCCCCAGCGGGGAGACGGCCCCGGCTTCGCCCCCCTCACCGCGACCACCCGCGGCACCGGCGAACTGGTCGCCGACGCCCTGCGGCGCGGAGCCCGCCGGATCGTGCTCGGCCTCGGCGGCAGCGCCTCGACCGACGGCGGGACGGGCATGATGCGGGCCCTCGGCGTCCGCTTCCTGGACGCGGAGGGAGCGGAACTGCCCGAAGGCGGCGCGGCCCTGCGCGAACTGGACAGGATCGACACCTCGGGGACCGTTCCCCTGGAGGGCGTCGAGTTCGTCGTCGCCTGTGACGTGGACAACCCCCTGCTCGGCCCGTACGGCGCCGCCGCCGTCTACGGCCCGCAGAAGGGCGCCGGTCCCGAGGAGGTGGAGCTGCTGGAACGGGCCCTGGCCAGGCTCGCCGCCGTCGCCACGCACACCCACGGCCTGGCCGGTGCCGTCGAGCACGACGGCGTCGTCCGCTCCATGGGCGTGGCGGGCATGCCGGGCGCGGGCGCGGCGGGTGGAACGGGCTTCGCGGCCCTGGCCTTTCTGCGTGCCGCCTTCAGGCCCGGCATCGAGTATCTGCTCGACCTGCTCGGCTTCGACCGGCGGCTCGACGGCGCCCGCCTCGTCATCACCGGCGAGGGCGCGCTGGACGAGCAGACCCTGCGCGGCAAGGCGCCCGCCGGGGTCGCCTCCGCGGCGGCGAAGGCGGGGGTGCCGGTCGTCGCGGTGTGCGGCCGGTGCGACCTCGGAGAGGAGGAGCTGAACGCCGCGGGCATCACGGCGGCCTATCCGCTCACCGCCGTCGAACCCGACCCGGCCGTGTGCCTGGCCGAGGCGGGTCCCCTGCTCGAACGGCTCGCGGAGACCGTCGCGCGCGAACGGCTCTGACCCCGCCCGCCCGGAGGCCTCTCAGCGCCCCCTCAGTGCCCCCTCAGTGCCCCCTCAGTGCCCCCTCAGCGCCTCTTTCAGTGCCTCTTTCAGTGCCAGATGGTGACCTGGGTCCCGGACGGCACCTGCTGGCCGCCCGGCGGGCGCTGGGCCAGGACCCTGCCCCTGCCCAGCCCCTTGCGCACGGTCACCTTCATCCCCGCGGCGCGAAGCTCCTCGCGCGCCGCCTTGACGTCCTTGAACATCACGTTGGGGACGACGGCCAGGGGCTGGGCCACGTCTCCGCCGTCGTCTCCCGGCACGGAGTTGTTGATCTCCCAGGGCCAGTGCCACTGGGGGTTGTTGCACAGCGACACGGTGAGCCTGATGGTCGCGCCCGCGTCGATCTCCGCGTTCGGCTGCGGGTCCTGGGCGATGACCGTGCAGGGCTGGGCGGCGTCGGTCTGCTCGACGAACTCGGGCACGAAACCCGCGCCGCGCAGCAGGGCGTCGGCCTGGTCGCGGGGCATGCCCTTGAGATCGGGCGCGACCAGGCCCGCGCTCACCAGCAGGTCGATCTTGGTGCCCTCCTTGACCCGGTTGCCCACGGCGGGGACGGTCCGCATGACCTGTCCGCGGGGCACGGTGTTGCTGGGCTGCTTCTTGACGTCGTCGACGGTCAGCGTCACTCTCGCCAGGTCCGACCTCGCCTGGGCCTCGGTCATGCCGATCACGTTGGGCACCACGACCCGCTTGGGGCCGCCCGAGGGGAACAGGACGATCTTGGACTGCTTGTCCACCGTGGTGCCCGCGATCGGATCGGTCCTGATCACGTTGCCCTTCTGCACCTTCTCGTCGTTCTCCGGCTTGCCGATCTCGACGAGGAAGCCGAGAGCCCTGGCCTCGCTCTGGGCGACGTTGACGTTCTTGCCGGTGAGCACCGGGACGACGATCGTGGTGTTCTGGGAGAACAGCCAGCCGGTCACCCCGACCGCGATCACCATCACCACGGCCAGCGCGACGAGGTACCAGTTCGGCCGGAACCCCCTGCGCGCGGGCGCGGGCGGGCGCGGGTGCGGGTCGGCCGCGGGGCCGGTGAGCAGGTCACCCCGTGGCTGGATCAGCGTGTGGTTGACGCCTCCCGCCGCGGGGGCGGCGGGGGGCTGGCGGAACCCGGCGGCGGCCGTGTGCCCTCCGGTGGGCCCGGTCGGCTGCCCTCCCGCGTGCCCGGCCACGGGGGCGCTGTCCCTGGGCAGCGTCCGGTGCGCCTCGACCGCGGCGACCAGCAGCGCGGTCGCGTCCACGGGGCGCAGCGCGGGGTCGCGCGCCGTCGCCTGGGCCACCAGCGTGTCCAGCAGCGGCGGAATGTCCGGCAGCAGCGAGGAGGGCGCGGGCACGGTGTCGTGGACGTGCCGGTAGGCCACCGACATCGGCGTCTCACCCTCGTACGGCTGATGCCCCGTGACCAGCTCGAACAGCATGATCCCGGCGGAGTAGACGTCGCTGCGGGCGTCGGCGGAGCCGGAGGTCACCTGCTCGGGCGACATGTAGCCGATGGTGCCGATCATGACACCGGTGCGCGTCTGGTTCGTCGCCTCGATCGCGCGGGCCAGGCCGAAGTCCACGACCTTGACCCGCCCGTCGTCGGCGAGCAGCACGTTCTCCGGCTTGACGTCCCGGTGGATCATCCCGGCCTGGTGGGCGGCGCCCAGCGCGGCGAGGACCGGGATCATGACCTCCAGGGCCTCGCGGGCCGGCAGCCTGCCCCGCTCGCGGAGCACGTCGCGCAGGGTGCGCCCGGGGACGTACTCCATCGACAGGTAGACGTTGCCCCCGTCCGTGCCCTGGTCGAACACGTGTACCACGTTGGGGTGCGACAAACTCGCCACCGACTTGGCCTCGCCGATGAACCTGCGCACGAACGCGGGGTCCTCGGCGAGAGTGCGGTGCATCACCTTCACGGCGACCGTGCGGTCGAGCCGGACGTCCAGAGCCAGGTATACGGTCGCCATCCCGCCCCGGGCGATCCGGGACTCGACGCGGTAACGCCCGTCGAGGAGTTTCCCGACCAGGGGGTCCGTAAGCGTCGTGTCCACCCGGCAGAGTTTACGGGCGATTTGGCGCCCACAGGGTCGGCGTGTTCGAAACCGATGCGGAGAAGTTGACCGATCCCTAAGGAGTCATGGGGGATGAGGCCTCGGCGTACCTGCGGCGCGGGATACGGCCCGCGGCCCTGGCCGTACGGCCCGCGACGACCGCGGAGCGCATGGCGCGGGCCATCAGGTCGGGACGCCTCGCCCTGGTCACGGCGGTCGCGAGCAGGACGGCGTCACAGCCGAGCTCCATCGCCAGCGCCGCGTCGCTCGCGGTGCCGATCCCGGCGTCGAGGATCACCGGAACGCCCGCCGCCTCCACGATGAGTTCGATGTTGTGCGGGTTCCTGACACCCAGACCGGAACCGATCGGCGCGCCGAGCGGCATCACCGCCGCGCACCCGGCCTGTTCGAGCCTGCGGGCCAGGGCGGGGTCGTCACCGATGTAAGGCAGCACGACGAAGCCCTCGGCGACCAGCCGTTCGGCGGCGTCGAAGGTCTCGATGGGGTCGGGCAGCAGGGTGCGCTCGTCGGAGATGACCTCCAGCTTCACCCAGTTCGTCTCCAGGGCCTCCCTGGCCAGCCGCGCGGTCAGCACCGCCTCCCCCGCGGTGAAGCAGCCCGCGGTGTTCGGCAGGACCTTGATGCCGCGCCTGCGCAGCACGTCGAGCACCGAGCCCCGCGCGGACGGGTCCAGGCGCCGCATCGCGACCGTGGTCAGCTCGGTGCCCGAGGCGGCCAGCGCCTGTTCGAGGACGTCAAGCGAGGGGGCGCCCCCGGTGCCCATGATGAGCCGCGAGGAGAACTTCTCCCCGCCGATGACCAGGTCGTCGTCCGGGTTCGTCAGTGTGTCCCCAAGCATGTCCCTCAGCCTCCCTGCACCGCGGTGAGCACCTCGACCCGGTCGGCCTCGGCGAGCGTCGTGGAGTCCCACGCGCCGCGTGAGACCACCTCGTCGTTCACCGCGACGGCCACGCCGCTCCTGGCCTCGGTCAGCCGCTGTACGGCCAGCGCCACGGTCGCCCCCCTGGGCAGCTCGTGGGCGGTTCCGTTGATCGTCACGTTCATCGGTGCTCCTGGAAACGCAGTGGAGAGCAGATCGCCCGCAGTTCGTCCTCCTCGCCGGGTGGCGCGCCGGGGGAGTGCGCCTCGGACGAGGACGGTGGGAAGAGAAGGTCGGCGGTGAGCGGGGCGAGCAGGACGCCGCCTCTGTGGTGGCCGGTGGCCAGCGACAGACCGGCGGCGGCCGACGGCCCGACCAGCGGCAGGTTGTCCGGGGTGCCCGGACGCAGGCCCGCGACCACGTCGTGGACCTGGAGCTCGGTGACGCCGGGAACGAGCTCCCGCGCGTCGCGCAGCAGCTCCCACAGGCCTCCCGCGGTCACCCGGGTGTCGAAGCCCATCTCCTCCTGGGTCGCCCCGACGACCACCTCCCCGTCGCCGCGCGGCACCAGGTAGACGGGGGAGCCGTGCACCACGCCGCGCACGCACCGCCCCAGGATCGGGGTGGCCGAACGCAGCCGCATGATCTGTCCCTTGACCGGCCGCACCGGCGGCACCGCGTCGGGCGGCAGCCCCTCAAGGCCGCCCGACCAGGCGCCGGCGGCCAGGACCACCAGGTCCGCGCCGATGGTCTCGCCGGAGGCGAGCCGTACGCCGGTGACCCGCTCCGCGGCGTCGGTCGTGAGCCCGGCGACGCGGGAGCGGACAAGCGCGCCGCCGCGCCGCTGCAGCGCCGTCAGCAGCGCCTTGACGACCCTGCGCGGGTCGACCCAGGAGTCGCCGCCGGCCAGCAGGCCACCGCGCACCGACGGGGCGAGCATCGGCTCCAGGCGGCGGCACTCGCGGCCCGTGAGCCGTTCCGCGGGCAGGCCGAGCTTGTCGACGAAGGCGGCCAACTCGTCGAGCGCGGCCAGATCGTCGGAGCCGAAGGCGACGTCGAGCGTCCCCAGGGCCCGGTAGTCCAGGTCGAGGCCGCCGTCCTCGGTCAGGTCGGCGGCGAAGGCGGGCCATCTGGCCAGGGAGGCCAGCCCGAGGCGCAGCAGGGGCTCCTCGGTGTAGGTCACCTCGCTGACCGGCGCCAGCATGCCCGCCGCCGCGTGCGAGGCCCCCGAGCCGGGGTCGGGGTCGGCCACGGCCACCCGTGAGCCCCTCCTGGCCGCACGCCAGGCCACGGAGAGCCCGGCGACGCCTCCGCCGATGACGAGCACGTCGAAGTGGTGTGACATTCGTACCCTCCGCTCCCTTCGCCGGCATGACCCGGATCAGGTTCCTGGCGGTCGAGGGCCGCTGACGGTCACGCCGGGATCATCGCCGCCGGACGCGCGCCCCGTGCGCCGGCACGGTGTATCAGCACGTCAAATGGCCTTCGATGGTCCGCGTCGCCCCGTAGCCCTCCTCTCAGCCCGGTGCGCTCCGGGCTCCCGCGCGTCTGCTCGCTTCCACCTTAAGGGCTGTGGTGACGCCCTCACTGCGTTGGATGCGAGCTAAATACCGTTTTCGTTATCAAACAGCTAATGGCAGAGGATCGGGCAGGGCGCTTAGGCTCGTGAGTTGTGAATCATGTCGTGGTGGTTGGCGCCGGCCTGGCCGGCGTGCGCAGTGTCGAGGCGTTACGAGCCCGAGGGTTCGCCGGCACGATCACATTGATGGGCGAGGAGGCACACCGCCCCTACGACCGTCCCCCGCTGTCGAAGTCCGTCCTGCTGGGGGAGACGGACTCCACGGTCGTCGACTCCGATCTCGACGCGCTTGAGGTCGACTTCCGCCCGGGGGTGGCCGCGAAGGGACTGCGGCCGGGCGTGGTCGAGACCACCGAGGGCGAGGTGGCCTACGACGGACTGGTCATCGCCACCGGCGCCCGTCCCGTCCGGTTGCGCGGCGACGGCGAGCAGCACGTGCTTCGCACCATCGACGACGCGCTCGCCCTGCGCGAGCGGCTCGTCGCGGGCGTGCGCGTCGCCGTCATCGGGGCTGGCTGGATCGGCGCCGAGGTCGCCACCGCCGCCCACAGGGCGGGCTGCGAGGTGACTGTCGTCGAGGCGGCCGACCTGCCGCTCTCCCAGGCCCTGGGGGCCGTCGGCGGGCACACCGCCCGCTGGTACGAACAGGCGGGCGTCGAGCTGCGCCTGGGCGTCCAGGTCGCCTCCGTCGACCACGACGGGCTCACCCTGGCCGACGGCTCACGGGTCAGGGCGGACGTGGTCGTCACCGGCGTCGGCGTACGGCCCGCCGTCGAGTGGCTGGCGGGCTCCGGTGTCGAGCTGGACAACGGCGTCGTCACCGACGAGCACCTGCGCACCTCGCTGCCCGGGGTGGTCGCCGTCGGCGACTGCGCCGCCTGGTGGTCGCGCCGCTACGACCGCCGCCTGCGGGTGGAGCACTGGGACACCGCGCTGGGTGCCCCGGAGGTCGCGGTGGCCGCGCTCATGGGCGGAGACGCGGTCTACGACCCGGTGCCCTACTTCTGGTCGGAGCAGTTCGGCCACATGGTGCAGTACGCCGGGCACCACGACGACGGCAACGACGGCGAGCGCCTCGTCCTGCGCGGCGACCCGGAGGGCGGCTCCAGGTGGGGGGCCTGCTGGGTCCGCGGCGACGGCAGGCTGGCCGCGGTCCTGGCGGTGAACCGCCCCCGCGACCTCCTGCAGGGGCGCCGTCTCATCGAGGGCGGCCAGCGGCTCGACGCCGTTCGCCTGGCCGATCCGGCGGTGGCGCTGCGCGACTGCACGGTCGCTTAACCTGCCCACCGGGTGTTTGGCGGAAGGCACGATGTGGTAGTGGTGGATTCGTGACGCTTTCTGTTGCGCAGATCGACCGGGAAACAGACCAACTGGTGGGCGAGTGGCTCACCTTGACCGAGGTCGCCAGGAGACTCAACCTCAGCGCCGGTCGCGCGAAGCAACTTCTCAAGGACCGCAAGCTCATCGGAGTGCGAAGGGGCGGGGGCGAGCCACAGGTTCCCGCCGCCTTCCTCGGCAAGGACGACGTGGTGAAGGGGCTGCCAGGCACGCTCACCGTGCTGCTCGACGCCGGATACGACGACGTCGAGTCGCTCCGGTGGCTCTTCACCCCAGACGAGACCCTCCCGGGGTCCCCGGTGGACGCGATAGTCGCGGGCCGCCACACCGAGGTCAAGAGACGTGCCCAGGCGCTCGCTTTCTGACGCCCGCCTCTACCTCTGCACCGACGGGCGCCGTGAGCGCGGAGACCTGGCCGACTTCCTCGACGCCGCCCTCGCGGGCGGGGTCGACATCGTCCAGCTACGTGAGAAGGGCCTTGAGGCCAGGGAGGAACTCGCCCTCCTTGAGGTCTTCCGCGAGGCCTGTGACCGCCACGGCAAGCTGCTCGCGGTCAATGACAGGGCCGACATCGCTCACGCCGCCCGTCCCGACGTGCTCCACCTCGGACAGGACGACCTGCCGGTGCGGGCCGCCCGCGACATCCTCGGCGACGACATCCTCATCGGGCGTTCCACTCACGCCCCGCAGGAGGCCTCAGCCGCGGCCGTCGAAGCGGGAGTCGACTACTTCTGCTGTGGTCCCATCTGGCCGACGCCTACCAAACCGGGAAGGCACGCCCCCGGCCCCGCGCTGCTCAGGCACGCCGCGGCGCTGGAGACGGAACGCCCCTGGTTCGGCATCGGCGGTGTCGACCTGTCCAACCTCGACGAGGTCATGTCATACGGCGTGCGCCGGGTCGTGGTCGTGCGGGCCATCACCGAGGCGGACGACCCGAAGGTCGCCGCGGGGGAGTTCAGGCGGCGCCTGACCGCCGGGCTCACCTGATCCGCATCCGACCGGTCCGGGCCCGGTGGACGCCGGGCCCGGCCTCAGGTGCGACGTGACGTCGCGGCCACGGCCAGATCGGCCAGGGCCGTACGGGACCGCGGGGTGATCGGGGCGCCGTCGAGCGAGACGAGGGCGTGGTCGAGATATTCCTTGATCATGCTCTCGCACGCCGCCAGGGCCCCGGTCTCCTCGATGATCTGACGCAGCCTGGCGACCCCGGCGGCGTCCAGGTCGGGGTCGCCGAGCGTCTCCTCGACCGTCCTGGCCTGGAGCGGGGTGGCCACGGCCAGGGCACGGGCGACGAGCATCGTCCGCTTGCCCTCCCGCAGGTCGTCCCCGGCGGGCTTGCCCGTCTCCGCGGGGTCGCCGAACACGCCGAGGACGTCGTCGCGGAGCTGGAAGGCGATGCCGACGCTGCGGCCGTACTCCTCGCAGAGCCGGTCGATCCACGGCTCGACGCCCCGCGCGGCCAGCACCAGGCCGAGCCTGAGCGGCTGCTCGACGGAGTACTTGCCGCTCTTGAAGAGGGCGACCCGCAGCGCGCTGTCGAAGGTGTTCTCCTCGTGCGCCTGCTCCAGCAGGTCGAGGTACTGCCCGCACATCAGCTCGGTGCGCATGTGGTCGTGGATCCGCTGGGCAGCGGCCAGCGACTCCACGGGCAGCCCGCTGTTGCGCCACATCTCCCCGGACCAGATGAGCAGCAGGTTGCCGAGCAGGATGGCGGCGCCCTCGCCGAACTGCCCGGCGGAACCGCGCCAGCCCGCCTTCTCGTGCATCGCCTGGAACCTGCGGTGCGCCGACGGCATGCCCCTGCGCAGATCGCTGGCGTCCATGACGTCGTCGTGCACGAGGGCGCTGGCCTGGAGCAGCTCAAGGGAGGCCGCGGCGGTGAACAGCGCCGGATCGTCCTCCCCGCCCGCGCCGTGCCAGCCCCAGTAGCAGAAGGCGGGTCGCAGCCGCTTGCCGCCCGCGAGGAACTCCTCGGCCGCGGTGAGCAGCGGGACCAGTTCGGGCGCGCCGACCAGGGGGCGCTGCCGGTCGACGAACTCCCTGAGGGATCGATCCACTTCGGAACGGATGGTGTCGAGAGCAGCCGCGGAAGGGGTCATACCCCGAGATTATCGGCCCGGAGGTGCGAGGTTATGCCCGCGGTGTCCCCGCCGGGGCCCGGCAGGAGGAAGGGTGTTGAACCGATCACGGTTGTGGCGCTCCGTCGGGCGGCCAGTACCCTAGGGGCATGGCTCTGGGTCGCTCGTCAGTCTTCCCCGAACGTGTGCCCACCGTCCGCGAGCTCCTCGCCGCCGGTGGCCGTTCGTTCTCGTTCGAGTTCTTCCCACCGAAGACGGACGAGGGGGAGCGTCAGCTCTGGCGGGCCATCCGGGAGCTTGAGGCCCTGCGGCCGACGTTCGTCTCGGTCACCTACGGCGCGGGCGGCGGCACCCGCGACCGGACGGTGGAGATCGTCGAGCGGCTCGCCCACGAGACGACGCTGACCCCGGTCGCCCACTTCACCGCCGTCAACCACTCCCTGCGTGAGCTGCGCCACCTGATCGGCAGGTTCGCCGGGGCGGGCGTGCGCAACATCCTCGCCGTGCGGGGCGACCCGCCCGGCGACGTGACGGGAGAGTGGATCCGTCACCCCGAGGGCGTGCAGTACGCCGAGGAGCTGGTCAGGCTCATCCGCCAGTCCGGCGACTTCTGCGTCGGCGTGGCCGCCTTCCCCTACAAGCACCCCAGGTCCACCTCCGTCGAGGCCGACACCGAGCACTTCGTGCGCAAGTGCCGGGCGGGCGCCGACTACGCGATCACGCAGATGTTCTTCCGCGCGGAGGACTATCTCAGGCTGCGTGACCGGGTGACCGCCCGTGGATGCGAGACCCCGATCATCCCCGGCATCATGCCCGTCACCCAGATGAGCACGATCGCCCGTTCCGAGCAGCTCTCCGGCGCGCCGTTCCCGCCCGAGGTCGCCGCCAGGTTCGAGGCCGTCGCCCACGACCCGGCCGCGGTGCGCGACCTGGGCATCGAGCACGCCGCCGAGCTGTGCCAGACCCTGCTCGACGAGGGCGCGCCCGGCATCCACTTCATCACCTTCAACCGGTCGAGCGCGACCCGCGAGGTCTTCCAGGCCCTCGACGTCACGACCGGGGCGGACGACCGGCTGGCGGTCTAGACGTACTGGGCCAGCGGGAGCGGGGTGCCCAGGATCGCGTAGCGCTCCTGGCCCCCGGGGAAGACGAACCCGGTCAGCAGGTCGCCGAAGCCCAGGCTCCGGTAGAGATGACGTGCCGCCGTCTCCTGGTCACGGGTCGACAGTACGGCGGTGCGCTCCAGGCGCCCCGCGCACAGGCCGGTGACCATCGCCCGGCCCACGCCCTTGCCCTGGTAGTCGGGGTGGACGTGGACCTCGGCGAGTTCGAAGGCGTCGTCGAGCCACTCGCGGGTCCTGGCCTGGCCGTCGTGCTCGGTGATCGCCTGACGGACGACGCCGTGCCACCACTGGCCGGGTTCGCCGTGGAAGCCGTAGGCGAAGCCTACCGTCCTGCCGTCGGCGCGTTCGGCGAACAGGCAGGTGAACCGGGAGTAGGAGGCGTGGCCTCTCATGATCGCCCTTCGCCCGGTGAGCTGGTCGGCGGGCGGGAGCATCGCCGCGGTGTAGACGTCGAGGACCGCGTCGAGGCCCACGGCGAACTCCTCGGGGCCGACCCGTCGCAGTTCGATCACGCAACGCACCCTAGCAGGATGACCACCATGAGGATCTGAGAGGTTCGTCAGGGTTTGGCGGGTGTCCGCCTGGCGTTCAGCGCTCGACCTCGACCGGGGTCCCGCCGGTGACGCGGAGGAGTTCGGCGAAGGAGGTCGGGAAGACCGTGTGCGGGTGGCCGGCCGCGGCCCAGACCACCTCGTGCCTGTCGAGCCAGACGTCGACCAGGGTCCTGATCGGGGCGGGATGTCCCAGCGGGGCGACGCCGCCGATGACCTGGCCGGTCGCCGCGCGGACGAAGTCGGGGGTCGCCCGCCGTACCCGCGCCGCGCCGACCTTCTCGGCGACCAGACCGGTGTCCACCCGGTGGGCGCCGCTGGTCAGCACCAGGAGCGGCCGGTCGTCGGCGTCGAAGATCAGGCTGTTGGCGATGGCGCCGACCTCGCAGCCGAGCTGCGCCGCGGCGGTCGCCGCCGTCGGCGTCGCCTCGTCGAAGACGACGATCTCTCCGGTGACGCCGTGCTCTCTCAGAGCCGCGGCGACCTTCTCGATGTTGGGATGCAACTTTTCCGGCACCCGGTCACTCTAAACGGGTTGACCATCGATTACCTCTTCATAACCGTTGCCGGAGAGTGGATGGTTGGTGCGCTATGGTCCGTTGTTCGGGCTTGACTGACAGGAGGGGATGATGGTGATGGGGGTTGGAGGACGGCTCGGAGTGGCCGCCCTGGTGACGGCGGGGGCGATGCTGCTGGCCTCTCCCGGTGTCGCGAACGCTCAGGTCGTCACCTCCGCGGCGACCGCGGTCACGGCCCAGGCGGCGCCGGGGTTCGTCGCCCCCGGCCAGACGCTGAGGCTCGGGGCGAAGGGGACCGCGGTCAAGGCGCTGCAGACCAGGCTGCGGGAGCTGGGCTACCTGCCGGGCACGGCCGACGGGCGTTACGGCGGCACGACGCTGACCGCGCTGTGGGCCTTCCAGAAGATCAACGGCATCGCGCCGACCAGCACCGTGACCAGGAAGACCTGGAACGCTCTACAGAACCCCAGGTCGCCGAAGGTGCTGGTGCCCAACGGCAGGCCGACCAGGGTCGAGGTCAACCTCACCCAGCAGGTGATGACCCTGTACGTGGACGGCAGGGTGAAGCTGATCAGCCACATCTCCTCGGGCAGCGGGATTCCGTACTGCGAGACGGCCACCTGGGAGGGCAAGACCCAGAAGTTCTGCGGAAGCGCCCGCACGCCGACGGGCGACTACAAGACGACCTGGCGCAGGAACGGCTGGCACAGGTCATACCTTGGTCAGCTCTACAACCCGATCTTCTTCAACGGCGGTATCGCCCTGCACGGCGCACTCTCGGTGCCGTTGGCCCCGGCCTCCCACGGCTGTGTGCGGCTGCCGATGAACGTCGCCGCGGTCCTGCCCGGCATGCTCGGCACGGGAGTCCCGGTGCACGTCCGGGGCAGATTCGTTCGCTGACGGAGTGAACGCGGTTCTTCGTGCCCCCGGTCCTTCAAGGGCCGGGGGCACGGTCGTTCCCGGGGCCGCCGCGGGGGCGCGGGAAAGGGCGCCGTGGCGGGCCCGTCTTGACGGCTGTTTCCCCGCCCTGTGAACACCGGGCCGTGTTCTCGTCATGGGGAACTCGTGGGCAACGCGGAACGCGCGGCGCCCACGACTCCCGGCCACCGAGATGCCGCAGAAAACCGCACAACGCTCAAACTCCACCTTGAACATTTAAAGCAGGCACAGGCCTATAAATCAGCCAATGCGACAGGGAAAGGGGTATGGAGGCGGCCGTGCGTCCGCTGGGTGAGGGAGGGAAGCCGGGGATGTCCGAAACCCCTTGGCCGTGACCGCCCCGGCTTGTCCGCGCGCGACCGGCGACTCTCCGGCGGTTCTTCCGGGGTGGGTGATTCGTATGGTTCTAGGCTGCCCGGTGGTGTCGAACTTTTGTTCGTGCGTTTACTTGACACTACCAGTGATCGAATTTATGTTCGATGTGATGACGTGGGGCTCGCGGTCCACGTCCAGGGTGGTTGGCCTTTCCGGGACCGTCGGCCACGGCGGCCCGGCCGGGCCGGGGCGGGCGGGGAGAGGGGAAGCTCCTCGTCCGGCCGCCCGGAGGATTTGTCGGTGGGGTCTGCGAGTGTTGACCTGACCGGCGGATTCGCCGGGAGCCGCTTGCGACCAAGGAGGCTGAAGCACATGACCCCTCGGCTCAGCGATTCCGATGGGCCCCGGCTCTCGTCCACGGTGCGGGCGCACCTGGCCGACGCGCGCGACTGTCTTGAGGAGGCGGGCGCCGCCCGGACCCCCGCAACCCGATACGTCGCCGCCCACCTGGCGGCGCTCAGAGCCGCGGCCGCGATCCTGGCCGCGCGGCCACGGCCCATGGACGGCCGCAGGCGCCGCCTGCGCAGCGCCTGGGAGCTGCTGCCCGAGGCCGAGCCCAGGCTGGCCGAGTGGGCCCCCTACTTCGAGACCAGCGCGACCAAACGGGCCGCCGCCGAGGCGGGCATGACCCGCATGGTCTCGGCGAGGGACGCCGAGGAGCTGATCTCCGAGGCCGAGCGGTTCGTCGTCACGGTGGAGACCCTCCTGGGCCTGCCCGCCCAGACCACCCTCCCGGCCCGCGTCCCCCTGGCCGGCTAGCGGCTCTAGGCCGCCGATGAGGCCAGCGGGCGGGCGGCGCGGTGGCGCAGCAGGAGCATGGCGGCGTCGTCGTTCAGCGGCTTGCCCACGTGACGCAGCAGGTCGGCGCGTAGCGCGTCGAGGGCCAGCTGCGGGTCGGAGCCGTTCAGCAGGTGCGCCCTGTCGGCCAGCGGATAGAACCGGCCCGTCCCGTCGCGCGCCTCGATGACCCCGTCGGTGTAGAAGAGCACCTGGTCACCGGGTTCGAAGCCGATCTGGTACGGCACGGCCTCGGCCCCCTTCAACGACGCCATGCCCAGCGGAAGGGCCTCGTCGGGCGGGTCGGCGAAGGAACGGCTGCCGTCGGCCGCCAGCACCATGGGCGGCGGATGACCGCAGTTGATGACGGTGATGGAGGTGCCCTCCTGCGCCTCGCCGAGATCGGTCAGGTCGGTGATCTCGGCGAGTACGGCGGTGACGAACTGCTCGCCCGACAGCTCCCGCGACAGCGCGTTCTCCAGGCGGGCCACGACGCCCTGCAGCTTGGCCTCGTCGTGGGCGGCCTCCCTGAAGGCGCCGAGCACCACGGCGGCGGTCTCCACGGCCTCCAGGCCCTTTCCCTGGACGTCTCCCACGATGATGCGCACCCCGTGCGGAGTGGTCACCACCTCGTACAGGTCGCCGCCGATGCGGGCCTCGGCCGTGGCGGAGGTGTAGGAGACGGCCACGCCGATCCCCGGCCCGGCGCGGCGCGGGACCGGTCGCAGCAGCACCCGCTGGGCGGCCTCCGCGACGGAGCGGACGTCGGCGAGCTGACGCTCGTGCCGCAGGCGTCCCGCGCTGGCCAGCACGCTGGCCACCGTGACACCGAGGATGGCGGCCATGGTGATGTTGGTGCGGGGCGTCCACAGGATGTCGTTGTAGACGCCGAGCGCCACACACAGGGCCAGTGCGATGAGGCCGGAGATCGTGGTCCTGGCCAGGCCGCAGGCCACGCTGGCGAAGGCGGGGCCGAGGGCGAGCAGCGGCAGCAGCCCGGAGGTCGGCCCGGAGCCGAAGTCGATCAGCGCGACCAGGGCCATGACGACGAACGGCAGCAGCCTGAGCGTCTCCTGGGTCCTGGTCGCCCCGACGGAGGTCAGCAGCCGCAGGAACGCCCGGGTCTTGGTCGAGCCCAGGGCCGCCTTGAGTGAGGCGAGACGGCCTTCAGGGCGCGGTCGAGAGTGATCGTGACGATCCTCTCCCCGGGCCATGTCCACCACATCTCGTTAAATGCCATGTTTGCCTTTTCCTACCACAGCGATGGTGATCCGTGGCGGCGTGCGGGCCATGTTCTAACGAGAGAGGAAGACCACGGCTCGCGGGCACGCCCAGCCGCGCGTGCCCGCGACCGGACGGGTCGTCAGAAGGACTCGACGGCCCTGCGGGCCTCGGGGTCGAGCACACCCCAGGTGATGAGTTCCTCGGTGAGCTCACTGGGGGACTTGTCGTAGATCACGGCCAGGGAGCGCAGGTCCTCCTGACGGATGGACAGCACCTTGCCGTTGTAGTCACCACGCTGGCTCTGGATGGTGGCGGCGTAACGAGCCAGCGCACCCGCCTTCTCCTTGGGCAGCTGGGCAAGACGCTCAAGGTCGATCACAAGCTTCGGCGTGGGGCCAAGAGGGCTCGGCGCGCTGCCCCCGGGCAGGAGCTCATTGACCGGAACCCCGTAGAAGTCGGCCAGCTCGGCCAGCTTCTGCACCGTGACCGCACGGTCCCCACGCTCGTAGGAGCCGACGACAACGGCCTTCCAACGACCGCGGGACTTCTCTTCGACTCCGTGCAGGGACAGGCCCTGCTGAGTGCGAATCGCGCGGAGTCTTGCACCCAGCGACTTGGCGTATTCAGACGGCATCGTGTGGCCCCCCGGCTCGGTTATGTACTGCTTTCAGTTGATTGTCCTCCCTCGCAACTTATGCCCCAACCACCGGGTTGGCCTGGGGTAGGCACCTTCGGTGACTGATGCGTCGGGGTTTACCCGATAACGCCGCGAGGTGTGGTTACGGACAGTGACGGTAAAGCTGTGGGCGCCTAAGGTCAAGCTGATTGGAAAAAAGATGTCGAATCCGATCCGATGTGGTCCGCCTCAAACGCCGTGCTTGTCCCATGGCGGATAGTGAATCATCACCGTTTCCCGCGCCGTCCGGCGGACCCTCGCTTCCCGGCGGGACTCCTGGGCACCATCATCACCGGACAGGGGGCCGAACGTATGATCTTCAGCGAGACGTCGCCGGGGAAGACCCGCCGCAGGGGCCCGGTCTCGCTGGAGGCGCAGATCAACATCGCCCCCTCGCAGTCGGTGCCCGCCAGCGCGGCGGCCACGTCCCTGCCCTCAAGCACCTCCACGTCGACCCGGACGTCGTCGTGCCCCCGGACGATCTCGTCGAGGTCGGCGGTGACCTTCTCCCTGATCCTGCCGAGCATCTCGGCCTCGACCCTGCCCCGCCGTCCCCCGCCCAGCACAAGGGTGACCAGGCGCAGCGGGACGCCCATCCGCCCGGCCAGCTCGAAGGCCTGCCGTACGGCCTCGTCGGAGGCGGGGTCGCGGCGGTAGGCCACGGTCAGCCTCCGCAGGGCCGGCGGATGGCTCTCGGCGTACCCGCGGGGCGCGAGGGCGACGGGCACGGGGGAGGTGTGCAGGAGCTGGTCGGCGGTGCTGCCGACCCGGATGCGGCCCTTACCGCCGCCGGGGGCGGGGCCGATGACCACCGCGTCGGCCTCCAGCCGCCCGGCGAGCTGGACCAGCCCCCTGCCGCTGCCCCGGTGGCCGTGGGAGACGAAGTCGACCGGCACGTCCCGCACGCCGGCCAGCAGCTCGCGGGCCTGCTCCAGGACGGTCTGCGCCTGCGCGGCCACGTAGGCGCGCCACTCGGCGTCGATCTTCCCCGGTCCCGGGGTCGGCCAGGTGGGCACGTGGACGTGGGCGACGGTCAGCCGGGCCCCGGCCCGCCGGGCCAGCAGTACGGCCAGCGTCAGCCCGTCCTGGCCCCGGCCACCGGGGACGAATCCGGCGAGGATGTGCTCGATCTTCATCGGACGCTCCTGCTGAGGCGTGAGTGGCGGTAGCCGTACAGGAAGTAGGCGAGCAGGCCGACGGTCATCCAGATCGCGAAGGCGAGCCAGGTGACCCCGGCGAGCCCCAGCATCACCACCACGCAGAAGATCACCCCGAGGACCGGTGTCAGCGGGAAGAACGGGGTCCTGAAGCTGCGCGGCAGGTCCGGCCGGGTGTAGCGCAGCACCAGCACGCCGACGTTGACGATGGCGAAGGCGAACAGGGTCCCGATGCTGGTGGCCTCGGCGAGCTGGCCGAGCGGGATGAACCCGGCCAGCAGGGAGACGAACGCGGCGACGATGATCGTGTTCGCGACCGGGACCTGGCGGCGTGGATCGATCCGTTCGAAGATCCTCGGCAGCAGGCCGTCGCGGGACATCGCGAACAGGATGCGGGTCTGGCCGTACAGCACGGTCAGCACGACGCTGGCGATGGCGATGACCGCGCCGAAGGAGATGATCAGGCCCGCCCAGGTCGAGCCGGTCGCGCGGTCGGCGATCAGGGCGAGACTGGCTTCGGTCGTGTCCGGGTCGAACCGCTGCCACGGCATGGCGCCGACGGCGGTCAGCGCGACCAGTACGTAGACGACCGTGACGATGAGCAGGGACAGCAGGATCGCCAGCGGCAGGTCGCGCTTGGGGTTCCTCGCCTCCTCACCGGCGGTCGAGGCGGCGTCGAAGCCGATGTAGGAGAAGAAGACCTGCGAGGCGGCGGCGGTGATCCCGGCGACGCCCAGTGGGGCGAAGGGGGTCAGGTTGCCGCTCTCGAAGGCGGTGAAGGCCACGACGCAGAAGAACGCCAGCACCGCGATCTTGATCAGCACGAAGACCGCGTTCGCGGCCGCGCTCTCCGAGGCGCCGCGCAGCAGCAGCCAGGTGGCCAGCAGGACGATCAGGACCGCGGTGACGTTGACCACCCCTCCCTGGTCGCCGGGGGAGTGGGTGACGGCGGCGGGCAACTGCCAGCCGAACAGGTCACGGAGGAAGTGGTTGAGGTACTCGCCCCAGCCGACCGCGACCGCCGCGACGGAGACGGCGTACTCCAGCATCAGGCACCAGCCGCACACCCAGGCGACCAGCTCGCCCAGCGTCGCGTAGGCGTAGGAGTAAGAGGAGCCGGAGACCGGGATGGTCCCGGCCAGCTCGGCGTAGGACAGCGCGGAGAACAGGGCCGTGACGGCGGCCAGGGCGAAGGAGACGACCACGGCGGGGCCCGCCTTCGGCACGGCCTGGCCGAGGATGACGAAGATGCCGGTGCCGAGTGTGGCGCCGACGCTGAAGAGGGTGAGCTGCCACAGGGTCATGGTCCGGCGCAGCTCGCCGCCCTCGCCGTGACCGCCCTCGGCGACGATCTGCTCGGTGGGTTTGGTGCGCAGCAGCCGCCGTACCACGGAGTCCACGTGACGCCCTCCTCGAAGAGACAGGTCAAAGGGTGCTGGCCAGCGGCCAGGTGGCGTTGGGGGTGACGATGGTGCCCGCCTCGCCCTCAAGGATCAGCTCCGCCTCGTCCAGCCTGCCGATCGCGGCCATGTCGCCGGTGGTCTCGACGAACCGGCAGGCGGCCTCGACCTTGGGGCCCATGGAGCCCGTAGGGAACCGTTCTGCGCGCAGCTGGTGGGGAGTGGTGTGGGTGATCTCCTCCTGCCGCGGGGTGCCGAAGTGCCTGGCGACCCGCGGCACGTCGGTGAGGATCATCAGGACGTCGGCTTCGAGGGCCTCGGCCAGCACGGAGGCGGTCAGGTCCTTGTCGATGACCGCCTCGACCCCCTGGAGCTGTCCCCGGTCGTTGCGGATCACCGGTATCCCGCCACCGCCCGCGCAGATCACCACGACGCCGTCGCGGACCAGGCGGCGCAGCAGCCGGGTCTCCACGACCCGCTGCGGGGCGGGGGAGGGCACGACCCTGCGCCAGTGCCGTCCGTCCGGCTTGACGGTCCAGCCGTACTCCTCGGCCAGTCTCTCCGCCTCCGCCCGCTCGTAGACCTGGCCGACGAACTTCGTCGGGTCGTCGAAGGCGGGGTCGACCGCCGAGACGAGCGTCTGGTTGACCGTGGCGGCCACCTGCCGCCCCGGCAGCGCGTTCTGCAGGGCCTGCAGCATCCAGTATCCGATCATGCCCTGGGTCTCGGCGCCGATGGTGTCCAGGGGATACGGCCTGGCCAGGTTGGGGTCGTTGGCGCTCTCCAGCGCCAGCACGCCGACCTGGGGGCCGTTCCCGTGCGTGATGATCAGCTCGTGCCGTTCCGCGAGCCGGGCCAGCGAGGCGGCGGCGATCCGGACGTTCTCCCGCTGGGGCAGCGCGTCGGGGCTCTGCCCCCTGCGCAGCAGCGCGTTGCCCCCCAGGGCGGCCAGGACGCGCATCCTCAGTCTCCCAGGGTGGCGACCATGACGGCCTTGATCGTGTGCAGCCGGTTCTCCGCCTGGTCGAAGACGATCGACAGCGGGGACTCGAAGACCTCGTCGGTGACCTCAAGGGCGTCGTGGCCGGTCTTCTCGAACAACTCCTCGCCGACCTTCGTCTCCCGGTCGTGGAAGGCGGGCAGGCAGTGCATGAACCTCACCCTGGGGTTGCCGGTCGCCTCGACGACCGAGGCGTTCACCTGGTACGGCATGAGCAGCTTGACGCGCTGGTCCCACACCTCGTCCGGCTCGCCCATGGACACCCACACGTCGGTGTAGAGGAAGTCCACGCCCCTGACGCCCTCGGCGACCTCGTCGGTGACGGTGATCCTGGCGCCGGTCGCCTCGGCGAGGTCCCTGGCGGGCCCGGCGACCCCCGTCTCCTCCGGCCACAGCTGCCTGGGGGCCACGATCCGCACGTCCATCCCCATCAGCGCGCCGGTGACCAGCAGCGAGTGGCCCATGTTGTTGCGGGCGTCGCCCAGGTAGGCGTAGGAGATCTCGCGCAGGGGCTTGTCGCTGTGCTCCCGCATGGTGAGCAGGTCGGCGAGCATCTGGGTGGGGTGCCACTCGTCGGTGAGGCCGTTCCAGACGGGGACGCCCGAGTAGGCGGCCAGTTCCTCGGCGTAGGCCTGCCTGCTGCCGCGGTACTCGATGCCGTCGAACATCCGGCCGAGCACCCGCGCGGTGTCCCGCACCGACTCCTTGTGGCCCATCTGGGAGCCGGAGGGGTCGAGGTAGGTGACGTGCGCGCCCTGGTCGTGCGCGCCGACCTCGAAGGCGCACCGGGTGCGGGTCGAGGTCTTCTCGAAGATCAGGGCGATGTTCCTGCCCCTCAGGCGCGGCCTCTCGGTGCCCGCGTACTTGGCCGCCTTGAGGTCGGCCGCGAGGGTGAGGAGGAACCCGAACTCCTCGGGGGTGAAGTCGAGCTCCTTGAGGAAGCTGCGGTTGCGCAGGTTGAATGCCATGTGCCTGTCCCTGGTGAGAGGTCAGATGCCGTCGCGTTCGAGGGGGCAGCTCATGCACCGGGGACCGCCGCGGCCCCTGCCGAGCTCACTGCCCCTGATGGTGGTCACCTCGACGCCGTTGGCGCGCAGGTAGTTGTTGGTGGTGGTGTTGCGCTCGTAGGCGATGACCACGCCGGGACTGATCGCCAGCACGTTGCAGCCGTCGTCCCACTGCTCCCGCTCGGCCGCGTAGACGTCCTGCGTCGGGGTGAGGATCCTGATCTCGTCCAGGTCCATGGCGCGGGCGATGGCCCGGTGCATGTCCTCGGGCGCGTGATCGGTGATCTTGAGTTCCTTCTCCGTGTCGCCGGGTTCGACGGTGTAGGAGGGCAGCATCCCGAGCCCGGCGAACTTGACGAACACCCCGACGTCCACGCTGGTCATCACGGTGTCCAGGTGCATGAACGCCCGTGCCTTCGGCATGTTCAGGGCCACGATCCGTTTCGCGCCGCCCTTGGCGAACAGGCTGCGCGCGAGCATCTCGACCGCCTGCGGCTGCGTGCGCTCGCTCATCCCGACCAGTACGGCCCCGCGGCCCAGCACCAGCACGTCGCCGCCCTCGATGGTCGCGGGCGCGGCGGCCAGGCCCGGCATCCACAGGTTGAAGCCGCCCTCCTGCGGCCTGTCGAAGCCCGGGGCGAACATCGGGTGGAAACGGTAGATCGCCTCGTAGTTCACGGTCTCGCGCTGGCGGGCCTTCTTGCGCATCGCGTTGACGGAGACGCCGTCGTAGATCCAGCAGGAGGTGTCGCGGGTGAACAGGTGGTTGGGCAGCGGGGGCAGGACGAAGTCGTCGGGGCCGAGAGTGTGGAAGGCCAGGCTCTTGGGGTCGGTACCCCGTTCGACGAGTTCCTGCTTGGTGATCCCGCCGGTGAGGTAGAGCTGCAGGTCGTCGGAGTGCATGGCGTCCAGCGCGTTGCGCAGGGCGTCCACGGCCATGGGGCCGAAGAAACGCTCCTCGATGACGTGGTCGAGGATGTACTTGCGGGCCTCGGGGATGTCGATCGTCTCGCGCAGCAGGTCGCCGAGGAGGTGGACGGCGACCCCGTGTTCGCGCAGCACCCGCTGGAACTCCTCGTGTTCCTCGACCGCGCGCTGCACCCACAGCACGTCGTCGAAGAGGAAGTCGTCCTTGTTCGACGGGGTGAGCCGCTTCAGGGACAGCTCGGGCCTGTGGAGCAGGACCCGGTGAAGCCGCCCGACTTCGGAGTCGACGTGAAAGGTCATCTCTCTTCCTCCGTGCTGGCCTCGTGATGGCCGGTCGGTCAACGGTCGTGCCCGGCCGCCGGTACGGCGGCCTCACCTCCCGGGCCGTACTCGCCGCGTCTGGCCTTGGTCCAGATGTAGACGGGGATGCCCACCAGGAGCATCAGGAACCCGACGAAGATGGCCTGGGTGCCGGCGCCGTACGCCATCCAGAAGGCGAACAGGACGGCGAGGGCGGTCACGGCCAGGTCGCGGCCGAGCCTGGCCCCCTTGACCTCGCGGGCCCCGGTGACCAGCCAGAACAGCTGGGCGCAGGCGGAGAAGAAGTAGGGGATGACGGTGGTGAAGGTGGCGATGAGCAGGATCCTGTCGAAGCCGCCCTCCGAGCCGAGATAGTTGTAGAACACGACCAGCGAGGTCAGCGCGGTCCCGGCGACGATGCCGACCCAAGGGGCGCCGCGGCGCGACCGCCGGGCGAAGACGGAGGGGAACAGGCCGTCCCTGGCGGCGGCCATCGGCATCTCCGCCACGAGCATGGTCCAGCCGTTGATGGCGCCGATGCCGGAGACGATCGCGCAGGCGGCCATGACACCGCCGCCGACGCTCCCGCCGAACATGGCGTTGATCGCGTCGGCGAAGGGGGCGGTGGAGCCGACGAGCGCCTGGTGCGGGACGACGCCGAAGACGGCGACCGTGCTGAGCATGTACATCGCGGCGCAGATCAGCACGCCGTAGACGCTGGCCCTGCCGATGTTGCGGGCCGGGTCCCTGACCTTCTCCGCGACGATGGTGACGCTCTCCACGCCCGAGTAGATGAACAGCGCCAGCGCGCCCGCGGTGGACAGGGCCGCGATCCAGGAGCCGCCGGTCGCCACGAAGGGGCCGAAGTCGGCTCCCCGCATGAAGAACAGGCCGACCACCGCGACGAAGACCAGCGGGACGAACTTCAGCACCGTGGTGACCAGCGCGAAGACGCCGATGTTCCGCACGCCGCTCAGGTTGATCAGCGCGGGGACCCACAGGGCGACGAGCGCCAGGGCGATCCGGGCGGCGGGGGAGTCCCAGCGCAGGAAGTAGCCGACGTAGTTGACCCAGACGACGGCGATGGCGGCGTTGCCGATCCAGGCGGTCAGCCAGAACGACCAGGCGTTCCAGAAGCCGGAGAACTCGCCGAAGGCGTCCTTGGCGTAGGCGTACGGCCCGCCGCCCTCCGGCAGGCGCGCGCCGAGCCTGCCGAACACCACGGCGAGCGCGACGGCGCCGATCGAGACCAGGGCCATGGCCAGGATGCTGACGGTGCCGTAGGCGGCCAGCGAGGCGGGCAGCAGGAACACGCCCGTGCCCACGATGTTGCCCACGATCAGGGCGATGGCCGCGGGCAGGCCGAGTTTGCCGTGTTCCCCGGCGATCTCCTCGGCCGCCTCGTCGCGGATCACTCCTTCTTCTGCGGCGGTGCGCCCTCGCGGACGGTCGCCGAAGGAATCTCCCATCCCACGCCCCCTGGCACGCATCCCCCGCACTGCCCGTTTCGGGTGCCGATAACCAATGGGGTCCCCAACGGGGAAAGGTGTGAAACCCGTCCTACCAGGGCGGACGGCGCGCGGAGCCGGAGGTCAGCCGCGGGTCAGCGCGTGGGTGGGGGAGGGGGCGACCTCGGCGGCCGAACCCGAGATCGGGGGAAGCAGCACGGCCATGATCGCCATGATCGCGGCCAGCAGGGCGACGGGGATCAGGACGCCGGGGAAGGCGCCGCGGCGGGCGGGCAGGGGCTCGGCGGTGACCGCGCCGGTCGCGAACGACGACAGCGTCTCGGCCAGGAGGGGGTCCTCGCTGTAGATCCGGTCGGCGATCCCGTCGAGGGCGCGCTTTTCGCGAGCGGACAAGCCCATGGTTCTCGATTCCCCGGTGGCTGACGATGACCCGAAGGATTTTAATGGCACTTTGTCGGGTTTTGCCAAGCTAGGGAGGTAGATCTTCGTCCGTCCAGAGGTGTTGATCAATACCATGAAATATCCGGATTGTAGGCATCTGGGATGTATGTGTGGTTTGTCGTGGTTGGAGGGTCAAGGGGGTGCTTCAGGAGCATCGCCGGGCGGCTGCTAACGTGAGGACGTCAGCTTCCTTTAAGACCCGTCCCGTGAGGCGGGAAAGGTGGTGTTCGCATTGGCTGATGCCGTTTCGCATGCCCGCGGTGGCGCGCACGCGGTCCTCGAAGGACCCGACATCAATCGCGCGCTGATCCGCATCTCCCACGAGATCCTCGAACGCACCAAGGGCGCCGAGGACATCGTCCTGCTGGGGATCCCCACCAGGGGCGTTCACCTGGCCCGCCGCCTGGCCGGCTACATCAGGCAGTTCGAAGGCCGTTCCGTGCCGGTCGGGTCCCTCGACGTCACCATGTACCGCGACGACCTGCGCCTGCGGCCCGCCCGCGCGCTCGGCCGCACCGAGGTGCCCGCCGACGGCATCGACGGCAGGATCGTCGTCCTCGTCGACGACGTCCTCTACTCGGGCCGCACCGTCCGCTCCGCCCTCGACGCCCTCAACGACCTGGGCCGTCCGCAGGCCGTCCAGCTCGCCGCCCTGGTGGACCGGGGCCACAGGGAGCTGCCGATCAGGGCCGACTACGTGGGCAAGAACCTCCCGACCTCCAAGTCCGAGATCGTCAAGGTCTACCTGGAGGAGAACGACGGCCGCGACGCCGTCCTGCTGCTGAAGGAAGACGACAAGTGAAGCGGCACCTGATCTCGGCGGCCGACCTGAGCCGTGACGACGCCCTGCTGATCCTGGACACCGCCGACGAACTGGCGAAGATCTCGGAACGTTCCATCAAGAAGCTGCCGACCCTGCGTGGCCGTACGGTGGTCAACCTCTTCTTCGAGGACTCCACCCGCACCCGCATCTCCTTCGAGGCCGCGGCCAAGCGCCTGTCCGCCGACGTCATCAACTTCTCCGCCAAGGGGTCGAGCGTCTCCAAGGGGGAGTCGCTGAAGGACACCGCGCTCACCCTGGAGGCCATGGGCGCCGACGCCGTCGTCATCAGGCACGGCGCCTCGGGCGCCCCGCACCGCCTGGCGAACTGGGTGCGCGGCAGCGTCGTCAACGCCGGGGACGGCACCCACGAGCACCCGACCCAGGCCCTGCTCGACGCCTTCACCATGCGCCGCCGCCTCGGCTCGCTCGACGGCAGGAAGGTCACCATCGTCGGCGACGTCCTGCACAGCAGGGTCGCCCGCTCCAACGTGCTCCTGCTGGCCACGCTCGGCGCAGAGGTGACCCTGGTCGCCCCGCCGACCCTGCTGCCGGTGAGCGTCGGATCCTGGCCCTGTGAGGTCTCCTACGACCTCGACGCCGTGCTGCCCAAGTCCGACGTGGTGATGATGCTGCGCGTGCAGCGCGAGCGGATGAACGCCGCCTTCTTCCCCACCGAGCGGGAGTACAGCCGCCGCTACGGCCTCGACCGCGAGCGCGTCGCCCGGCTGCACGACGAGGCCATCGTGATGCACCCAGGCCCGATGAACCGGGGCATGGAGATCGCGGCGGAGGTGGCCGACTCGCCCCGCTCGACGATCGTCGAACAGGTCACCAACGGTGTGACCACCCGCATGGCCGTCCTTTACCTGCTGCTCGGCGGCGCCGACCTCGGAGGAGAGATCCAGTGAAGACCATCGTCATCAAGGGCGCCAGGATCCTCGGCGGAGAGCCCGCCGACATCCTGATCCGCGACGGAGTCTTCGCCGAGATCGGCCAGGACCTGAGCGGGGACGAGACCGTCGACGCCGCCGGGCTCATCGCGCTGCCCGGCCTGGTCGACCTGCACACCCACCTGCGCGAGCCGGGCCGCGAGGACGCCGAGACCGTGGAGAGCGGCACCCGCGCCGCCGCGCTCGGCGGTTACACCGCCGTGCACGCCATGGCCAACACCGACCCGGTCGCCGACACCGCGGGCGTCGTCGAGCAGGTCTGGCGCCTCGGCCAGGAGGCGGGCCACTGCGACGTGCGCCCGGTCGGCGCCGTCACCGTCGGGCTCGACGGCGAGCGCCTGGCCGAACTCGGCGCGATGGCCGACTCGGCCGCGCGGGTGCGCGTCTTCTCCGACGACGGCAGGTGCGTCTCCGACGCGGTGCTCATGCGCCGCGCCCTGGAGTACGTCAAGGCCTTCGACGGCGTGGTCGCCCAGCACGCCCAGGAGCCGCGCCTGACCAAGGACGCGCAGATGAACGAGGGCGCGGTCTCCGGCAGGCTCGGGCTGACCGGCTGGCCCGCGGTCGCCGAGGAGGCGATCATCGCCCGCGACTGCCTGCTCGCCGCGCACGTCGGCTCACGCCTGCACGTGTGCCACCTGTCCACCGCGGGCTCGGTCGAGATCGTCCGCTGGGCCAAGTCGAAGGGCTGGGACGTCACCGCCGAGGTGACCCCGCACCACCTGCTCCTGACCGACGACCTCGTCGAGGACTCCCCGGTCGGCTCCTACAACCCCATCTACAAGGTGAACCCGCCGCTGCGCACCCGCGCCGACGTCGAGGCGCTGCGCGCGGGCCTGGCCGACGGCACGATCGACTGCGTCGCCACCGACCACGCCCCGCACCCGGTGGAGGACAAGGAGACCGAGTGGGCCGCCGCGGCCATGGGCATGATCGGCCTGGAGACCGCGCTGTCCGTCGTGCAGGAGGCCATGGTCGAGACCGGGCTGCTCGACTGGGCGGGTGTGGCCGAGCGCATGTCGTCCGCCCCGGCCAGGATCGGCCGGGTGGCCGAGCACGGCGGGCCGATCGAGGTGGGGGCCCCGGCCAACGTCACCCTCTACGACCCGGCCGCGCGCGCCGAGGTCGACCCGGCCGGATACGCCTCCAAGAGCCGCAACACCCCCTACCAGGGCAGGAGCCTGCCCGGCAGGGTCGTGGCGACCTTCCTGCGCGGCAGGCCGACCGTCCTGGACGGAAAGATCGCGTGAGGCCCGGCCCGAGCGGGCCTGCCGTACGGCTGTGCCGTCCCGGCGTCGCCCCGGCGGCGTCAGGGCGCCGTCGCGACCCCGCAGTCGCAGGGTGTCGCCGCGGGTGGCGCGAGGCCGTCCCACATCATGGAGAGACACCTCTCAGGTGCGCCAGATATTTCATACTTTGCGGAGCAATGACCGAGATGATCGGGGTGTTCGAGTGACCGCAGTGCTAGTGCTGGAAGACGGCCGCGTCTTCCACGGGACCCCCTACGGGGCCCAAGGTGAGACCTTCGGCGAGATGGTCTTCAACACCGGGATGACCGGCTACCAGGAGACGCTCACCGACCCCTCCTACCACCGCCAGATCGTCGCGATGACCGCGCCGCACATCGGCAACACGGGGGTCAACGACGAGGACCCCGAGTCCTCGCGCGTCTGGGTCTCCGGCTACGTGGTCCGCGAACCCGCCCGCATCCCCTCAAACTGGCGTTCGAGGCGCTCCCTCGACGACTACCTGAGGGACCAGGGCGTCGTCGGCATCGCCATCCCCGGCACCCGCGCCCTCACCCGCCACCTGCGTGAACGCGGCGCCATGCGCGCGGGCGTCTTCTCCGGCGAGGCCCTCGCGCCGGTGGAGGAACTCCTCGCCCGGGTCAGGAACAGCCCCGCCATGGAGGGCGCCGACCTCGCCGAGGCCGTCTCGACCGCCCAGCCGTACGTGGTGCCGGCGGTCGGGGCAAAGCGCTTCACGGTCGCCGCCGTCGACCTCGGCATCAAGGCGATGACCCCGCACCGGATGGCCGAGCGCGGCTGCGAGGTGCACGTCCTGCCCGCCTCCAGCACCGCAGAGGACATCCTCGCCCTCGACCCCGACGGGGTGTTCTTCTCCAACGGCCCCGGCGACCCGGCCACCGCCGACCACCAGGTCGAGGCGCTGCGCGGCGTCCTGGAGGCGGGCAAGCCGTTCTTCGGCATCTGCTTCGGCAACCAGATCTTCGGCCGCGCCCTCGGGCTCGGCACCTACAAGCTGCGCTACGGCCACCGCGGGGTCAACCAGCCCGTCCAGGACCGCCGCACCGGCAAGGTGGAGATCTCCGCGCACAACCACGGCTTCGCCGTACGGGCCCCGCTCGACGGCTCCTTCGACACGCCGTACGGCCCGGCGGAGGTCAGCCACGTCAACCTCAACGACGACTGCGTCGAGGGACTGCGGCTGATCGACAGGCCGGCCTTCAGCGTCCAGTACCACCCGGAGGCCGCGGCGGGCCCGCACGACTCCGCCGGGCTGTTCGACCGCTTCTGCGCCCTGATGGAAGCGACGCAGGAAGAGACAGGGAACACGACGAGGGGGAACAAGGGTGCCTAAGCGTACGGACATCCAGTCGGTCATGGTGATCGGCTCGGGGCCGATCGTGATCGGGCAGGCCTGCGAGTTCGACTACTCGGGCACCCAGGCCTGCCGCGTGCTGCGCGCCGAGGGCTTCCGCGTGATCCTCGTCAACAGCAACCCGGCCACGATCATGACGGACCCCGAGTTCGCCGACGCGACCTACGTCGAGCCGATCACCCCGGAGATCGTCGAGAAGATCATCGCCAAGGAGCGCCCCGACGCGCTGCTGCCCACCCTGGGCGGCCAGACCGCGCTCAACACCGCGATCGCCCTGCACGAGGCCGGTGTCCTGGCCAAGTACGAGGTCGAGCTGATCGGCGCGGACGTGGACGCCATCCAGGCGGGCGAGAACCGCGAGATGTTCAAGGACATCGTGACCAAGGTCGCCGCCGAGCACGGTCTCAACGCCGAGTCGGCCCGCTCGTTCGTCTGCCACACCATGGACGAGTGCCTGGCCGCCGCGGGCGAGCTCGGCTACCCGCTGGTCGTGCGGCCCTCCTTCACCATGGGCGGCGTCGGCTCCGGCTTCGCCCACGACGAGGAGGGCCTGCGCAGGATCGCCGGCGCCGGCCTGGACGCCTCCCCGACGACCGAGGTGCTCCTTGAGGAGTCCATCCTCGGCTGGAAGGAGTACGAGCTGGAGGTCATGCGCGACAAGGCGGACAACGTCGTCATCGTCTGCTCCATCGAGAACCTCGACCCGATGGGCGTGCACACCGGCGACAGCGTCACCGTGGCCCCCGCGCTGACCCTCACCGACCGCGAATACCAGAACATGCGCGACGTCGCCATCGCGGTCATCCGCGAGGTCGGCGTCGACACCGGCGGCTGCAACATCCAGTTCGCGGTGAACCCGGCCACCGGGCGCATGATCGTCATCGAGATGAACCCCCGCGTCTCCCGCTCCAGCGCCCTGGCCTCCAAGGCCACCGGCTTCCCGATCGCCAAGATCGCCGCCAAGCTGGCCGTCGGCTACACCCTGGACGAGATCCCCAACGACATCACCAGGGAGACCCCGGCCTCCTTCGAGCCCTCGCTCGACTACATCGTGGTCAAGGTGCCGCGCTTCGCCTTCGAGAAGTTCGCCGGGGCCGACCAGACCCTGACGACCCACATGAAGTCGGTCGGCGAGGCCATGGCCATCGGCAGGTCCTTCCCCGAGGCCCTGCAGAAGGCCCTGCGGTCCCTGGAGAAGAAGGAGTCGACCTTCACCTGGGCCGGGGAGCCCGGCGACAAGGACGCGCTGCTGACCGCCTGCCGTACGCCGCACGACGGCAGGCTGCGGACCATGCAGCAGGCCATCCGCGCGGGCGCCACGGCCGAGGAGCTGTTCGAGGCGACCGCGGTCGACCCGTGGTTCCTCGACCAGCTCTACGCGATCGACGAGATCGCCGCCGAGGTGCGCCAGGCGGAGGACCTCACCGCCGAGATCCTCGTCAGGGCCAAGCGGTACGGCTTCAGCGACACGCAGATCGCCGAGCTGCGCGGAGCCGACGAGCCCGGGATCCGCGCCCTGCGGCACGCGCTGGGCGTACGGCCCGTCTACAACACCGTGGACACCTGCGCGGCCGAGTTCGCCGCCCAGACCCCCTACCTCTACTCCACCTACGACGAGGAGACCGAGGTCCCGCAGGGCGATCGCCCCAAGGTCCTCATCCTCGGCTCCGGGCCCAACCGCATCGGCCAGGGCATCGAGTTCGACTACGCCTGCGTGCACGCCTCCTTCGAGCTTTCGGCCGCCGGATACGAGACCGTCATGGTCAACTGCAACCCGGAGACCGTCTCGACCGACTACGACACCTCCGACCGGCTCTACTTCGAGCCGCTCACCCTGGAGGACGTCCTGGAGGTCGTCCACGCCGAGCAGCAGAGCGGCCCCGTCGCGGGCGTCATCGTCCAGCTCGGCGGCCAGACCCCGCTCGGCCTGGCCCAGGCGCTCAAGGACGCCGGGGTGCCGATCGTCGGCACCTCGCCCGAGTCGATCCACCTCGCCGAGGAGCGCGGCGCGTTCGGCCGGGTCCTGGCCGAGGCCGGGCTGCCCGCGCCCAAGCACGGCACCGCCGTCACGGTCGAGGAGGCGCTGGAGATCGCCGAGGAGATCGGCTACCCGGTGCTGGTCCGGCCCTCCTACGTCCTCGGCGGCGCGGGCATGGCCATCGTCTACGACGACAGCACGCTGTCCACCTACATGGCCAGGGCGGGCGCGGCCAGCGACCACCCGGTCCTGGTGGACAAGTTCCTCGACGAGGCCGTCGAGATCGACGTGGACGCCCTGTTCGACGGCGAGGAGCTCTACCTCGGCGGCGTGATGGAGCACATCGAGGAAGCCGGCATCCACTCCGGCGACTCGGCCTGCTCGCTGCCCCCCATGACGCTCGGCAGCCACGACATCAAGCGCATCCGCGCCGCGACCGAGGCGATCGCCAGGGGCGTGGGCGTGCGGGGCCTGCTGAACGTGCAGTACGCCCTGTCGGCCAACATCCTGTACGTCCTGGAGGCCAACCCCAGGGCCAGCCGTACGGTGCCGTTCGTCTCCAAGGCGACCGCGGTCCCGCTGGCCAAGGCGGCGGCCAGGGTGATGATGGGCGCCACCGTGGCCGAGCTGCGCGCCGAGGGCATGCTCCCGGCGGAGGGCGACGGCGGCACCCTGCCGCTCGACGCGCCCATCGCGGTCAAGGAGGCCGTGCTGCCGTTCAACCGGTTCAGGGGCGTCGACACCGTGCTCGGCCCCGAGATGCGCTCGACCGGCGAGGTCATGGGCATCGACGAGTTCTTCGGCACCGCCTACGCCAAGTCGCAGGCCGCCGCCTACGGCTCGCTGCCCACCAAGGGAAGGGCGTTCGTCTCGGTCGCCAACCGCGACAAGCGCGCGATGGTCTTCCCGGTCAAGGCGCTGGCCGATCTCGGCTTCGAGATCCTCGCCACCGAGGGGACCGCCGAGGTGCTGCACCGCAACGGCGTCCAGGCCAAGGTCGTGCGCAAGCAGAGCGAGGGGCCGGGGCCCGACGGGGAGCCGACCATCGGCGGGCGCATCCTGGACGGTGAGGTGGACCTCATCGTGAACACGCCCTTCGGCAGCCCCGGCCAGTCCGGACCCAGGCTGGACGGCTACGAGATCCGCACCGCGGCGGTGCTGCGGGGCGTGCCCTGCATCACGACCGTCCAGGGGCTGGCGGCGGCCGTACAGGGCATCCAGGCCATCGTCCGCGGTGACGTGGGCGTGCGGTCGCTGCAGGAGCACGCGCGGCGGCTGCGGGGCTGAGCCGGCCCGGTTCGGCCCGGTGGTCCTCCCGCGGCGGACGAGGACCGGTCCCGGGCGTGGAGAATGAGGAGCCGGACGCGGACCGCGGGCGCGTCCGGCAGGCGGGACGGGTGAGCGGCGGCAGGCCGCGGGGCCCGCTCCGCGCCGTGCGAGGGACCGGACGTCACGGAGACGAGAACACCTGCGGGGTCGACGCCTAGGCGGAGGTGAGAGAGACGGCTGTTACTCCCGTGCAGGTGACGGGCACGGTGCTGACGACGCGCCGGGTCGACGCCTACCACGCGCTGACCGTGGTCGCGCCCGGCGTCGCCGAGCGGTTCAGGCCGGGCCACTTCGTCTCGGTCGCCGTCGGCGGGCCGCAGACGTCGATGCTGACGCGCCGGGTCTTCTTCGTCCACGACGTCAAACCCGACTACGGCGGCACGGTCGAGTTCGTCTTCACCGTCAGGGGGCCGGGCACGGCCTGGCTCGCCGAGCGCCGTGCCCGCGACACCCTCGACCTGGTCGGCCCGCTCGGCAGGCCGTTCCCGCTGCCCCGCGACCCCGCGACCTGCGTCCTGGTCGGCGCCGAGTACGGCTCGGCGACACTGTTCACCGTGGCCGACACCCTCCAGCAGCGCGGCTGCCGCGTCGACTTCGTGCTCGGCGCGGCCTCGGCCGACCGGGTCTTCGGCGCGCTGCGCGCCAGGAGGATGGGAGAGACGACCACCCTGACCACGGAGGACGGTTCCCTCGGTATGCGCGGCAGAGTGGCCGACGTGCTGCCCGGTGTGATCGCCGACGTCAGGGCGGACGCGGTCTACGCGTGCGGCCCGATGGAGACGCTGCGCGGCGTCACCGCCGTCGCGGTCGAGTTCGACATCCCGGTGCAGGTGGCCGTCGAGGAACGGATGGCCTGCGGGATCGGCGTGTGCATGACGTGTGTGCTGCCGGTCATCGGAGACGACGGCGTCACCCGGATGGTGCGCTCGTGCGTCGAAGGACCGGTCTTCAGAGGCGAGCGCGTCCGCTTCGACGACGTGGGGACGATCCCGTTCGACGCGCTGGGAGCGCCGGGTGGGGGAACACGGAATGTCGGTTGACATGCGGACCTACCTGGGGCACGTGGAACTGGCCAACCCCATGACCACGGCCGCGGGGTGCGCCGCCTCGGGGGCCGAGCTGGCCCAGTTCTTCGACCTGGCCAGGATCGGCGCCCTGACGACCAGATCGATCACCATGGCCCCCAGGGCGGGCAGGCCGACCCCCAGGGTCGCCGAGACCCCCTCGGGGCTGCTCAACGCCGTCGGCCTGCAGGGGCCGGGCATGGACGCCTTCCTGGAACGCGAGCTGCCCTGGCTGGCCCAGCGGGGGATAAGGACCGTGGTCTCCATCGGGGGCGGAACCGTCGCCGAGTACACCGCGCTGGCCCGCAGGCTCACCGACGCCCCCGGGGTGACCGCCGTCGAGGTCAACCTGTCCTGCCCCAACATCGAGGACCGGGGCAGGGTCTTCGCCCGTGACGGGGCCGCCTCCGCCGAGGTGGTCGCCTCCGTCCGCTCGGTCATGCGTTACGACGTGCCGGTCGTGGCCAAGCTGTCGCCGGACGTGATGGACATCGTGAGTGTGGCCAGGGCGTGCGTCGACGGCGGCGCCGACGCCCTCTCGATGATCAACAGCCCGATCGGCATGAGCATCGACACCGAGGCCATGCGGCCCTCCCTGGCCGCGGTCACCGGCGGCCTGTCGGGACCGGCCATCAGGCCGCTGGCCGTACGCTGCGTGTGGCAGGTGCACGCGGCGCTGCCCAGCGTGCCCATCATCGGCATGGGCGGCGTGCTGACCGGCAGGGACGCCTTCGAGCTCATCCTGGCGGGCGCCTGCGTCGTCGCCGTCGGCACCGCCCTGTTCCACGACCCCTACGCCTGCCTGCGTGTCCTGAGAGAGCTTGAGGAGCTCCTGGCGGCGCGCGGTTTCCACCGGCTGGCCGACGCGGTCGGGCTGGCCCATCGCCCGCCGGGCGCTTCCGCCCGGAACCGGATAGACCTGGAGGAGAGTTCCCTGTGACGCCCGCACCCATCGCCGTAGCCCTGGACGCGCCCGACCTGGAGACCGCAGCCCGCTGGGCGGGCATGGTCACCCCGCATGTCAGCACCGTGAAGGTCGGGCTCGAACTCTATCTCCGCTACGGCCCCGAGGTGATCGCCTCGGTCAGGGGCGCCAGCGGCGTCCAGATCTTCCTCGACCTCAAGCTGCACGACATCCCCAACACGGTCGCCGGCGCGGCCAGGGCCGTGGCACGGCTCAAGCCCGCCATCCTGACCGTCCACGCGGCCGGAGGCCCCGCCATGATCAGGGCGGCCGTCGAGGCGCTGCCCGACACCCGGATCGCGGCCGTGACGGTGCTCACGTCGCTGTCCGCGGCCGATCTGGAGCGCGTCGGCCTGGAGGGCTCTCCCGACGACGCCGTGCGCCGCCTGGCCTCGCTGGCCGTGGGCGCGGGTGCCCAGGCCCTCGTGTGCTCACCCCACGAGGTCGCCGCGGTGCGGGCAGAGGTCGGCCAGGACGTCACCCTGATCACCCCCGGCGTCCGCCCCGCCGGTTCTGAGACTCAGGACCAGGCAAGAGTAGCGACTCCGGAGAGGGCTTTGGCCGACGGGGCCGATCTTCTGGTGATCGGCCGCCCGATCACCGGCGCCGCCGACCCCGGCGCGGCCGCCGCGGGAATCGCCGCCGCGCTGCGCAGAGCCCTCTCCTCGGCCGGTGGGAACGCCTGATCCGGGATGTGATCCACGCCCCCGTAAAACACGGAGTTGAGGGTTGTTTCATCGACACTCGGCGACTTTCACGCTACACAAAGTGACGAAGTAGATTTTCTAAGGGAAGAAACTGGTCTTGACGTTGCTTGAAGCGCGATGACCAGCTAGTTTCCCTTCCCGTCCGAGTACATCGACAGGAAATTCGAGGTGACCCGGCGTGGCTCTTCCTCCCCTTACCCCTGAGCAGCGCGCCGCAGCCCTAGAGAAGGCTGCCAAGGCCCGCCGAGAGCGTGCCGAGGTTAAGAACCGCCTGAAGCACGGCGCTATCTCTCTGGCTGAGGTGCTCAAAGACGGGCAGGCTGACGACGTCATCGGCAAGATGAAGGTGTCGGCTCTTCTGGAGTCGCTCCCCGGCGTGGGCAAGGTCCGCGCCAAGCAGCTGATGGAGCGGCTTGGCATCGCAGAGTCCCGCCGCGTGCGGGGCCTGGGAGCCAACCAGCGGGCGTCCCTTGAGCGTGAGTTCGGCGGGGCCGAGGGCTAGTCTCGGTCCGGTACGGACACGCTCATCCGCGCCTGGCGCGGGAACGGCATCACGGGGGGTTGTGGAGTTGACCGGAACATCGTGGTCCGACGGGAGTCGGGCTCCGGGGAAGACCGCTGAGAGCGGGTCCGGCGGCTCCGTGTCCCCGGTCGCAGGTCCGGAGGGGGCTGGAGCCTTCCCCGGGCCGACCGGCAACCGCCTGACGGTCCTCTCAGGGCCGTCAGGCGTTGGCAAGTCCACGGTCGTCGCCGAGCTTCGGCGGGCACACCCCCAGGTGTGGCTGTCGGTCTCGGTGACCACCAGGAGGCCCCGGCCGGGTGAGACCCACGGGGTCGAGTACTTCTTCGTCGACGACGCGGAGTTCGACCGCCTGGCCGCCTCGGGCGAGCTGCTCGAATGGGCGGAGTTCGCGGGCAACCGGTACGGCACGCCGCGTGGTCCCGTGCTCGCCAAGCTCGCGGCCGGGGTGCCCACGCTTCTGGAGATCGACCTGCAGGGGGCCCGTCAGGTCCGGGCGAGCATGCCGGAGGCACTGCTGGTCTTCCTCGCCCCGCCGAGCTGGCAGGAGCTGGAGAAGCGCCTGCGGGGCAGGGGCACCGAGCCCGAGGACGTCATCGCCCGCCGCCTGGCCGCGGGCCGGATCGAGATGGCCGCGGAGCAGGAGTTCGATCTCTCCCTGGTGAACACGTCCGTCCAGGAGGTATGCCACAGGCTGATAGCCTTGTTGGCTGATGCTCCCGAGGCTTCGAGCCCCGGACGTTCACCTAACTAGGGGAAAACACAACGTGGCAACGAACGCGGCCTACTCCGAAGGCATCACCAACCCGTCGATCGACGCCCTGCTGGAGATCGTCGACAGCAAGTACAGTCTGGTGATCTTCGGTTCGAAGCGCGCCCGTCAGATCAACGCCTACTACTCCCAGCTCGGCGAGGGCCTGCTGGAGTACGTCGGGCCGCTCGTGGAGACCCACGCCCAGGAGAAGCCGCTGTCCATCGCGCTGCGCGAGGTCAGTGAGGGTCTGCTGACCTCAGAGCCGATCGAGGGCTAGTCCCGCCGATGCGGACGCCTGGCGAGGGCGAGACCGCCCTCCCCTCCTCCCTCGCGGAACGATCCCGGACGGAGCCCGTCCCGGCGGAGCAGGCGGTCCCCGGCCCGCGCCGCCGACCGGCCGTCGTCCTGGGGGTCGGCGGCGGCATCGCCGCCTACAAGGCCTGTGAGCTGCTGCGCCTGTTCACCGAGTCGGGCCACGACGTGCGCGTCGTGCCCACCAGGCAGGCCCTGCGCTTCGTCGGCGAGCCCACCTGGGCCGCCCTGTCCGGAAACCCCGTCGCCGCCGACGTCTGGGAGTCGGTGCACGAGGTGCCCCACGTCAGGATCGGCCAGGGCGCCGACCTGGTCGTCGTCGCGCCCGCGACCGCGGACCTGCTGGCCAGGGCCGCCCACGGGCTGGCCGACGACCTGCTGACCAACACGCTGCTCACCGCGCGCTGCCCGGTCGTCCTCGCGCCCGCGATGCACACCGAGATGTGGGAGCACCCCGCCACCCGCGCGAACGTGGCGACCCTCCGCGAGCGCGGCACGCTCGTCGTCGAGCCCGCCGTCGGCCGCCTCACCGGCGCCGACACGGGCAGGGGACGGCTGCCCGACCCCGTGGAGATCTTCGAGTTCTGCCGGGGCGTGCTCGCGGGCAGGCCCGCCGACCTCGCGGGCCGCAGGCTGGTGGTCTCGGCGGGGGGCACCCGCGAGGCCATCGACCCGGTCCGCTTCCTGGGCAACCGCTCCTCCGGCCTGCAGGGCTACGCGCTGGCCCGTACGGCCCTGGCCCGCGGCGCGGAGGTCACCCTGGTCGCCGCCAACGTCACACTGCCCGATCCGGCGGGGGCGACGGTCGTCCGGGTCGAGTCGGCGCTCGAACTGCGCGAGGCCGTGCTGAAGGCGGCCGAGGAGGCCGACGCCGTGGTCATGGCCGCCGCCGTCGCCGACTTCAGGCCCGCGCGGCGGAACGAGTCGAAGGTCAAGAAGACCTCGGCCGATCCCGACCCTATCCATTTGGTGAAAAATCCGGACATCCTTGCTGAGCTGGGTGAGCGCCGGAGGCAGGGGGAGGGGCCGAGCCCGCGGGTCATCGTGGGGTTCGCGGCCGAGACCGACGACGTGATCGCCAACGGGCAGGCCAAGCTCGCCCGCAAGGGCTGTGACCTGCTGGTCGTCAACCAGGTCGGGGAGAATCTCGCCTTCGGGACACCTGACAACGCGGCGGTCGTGCTGGCCTCGGAGGGCGGCCGGGTCGAGATTCCGCGCGGCCCCAAGGAGGCCCTGGCCGACGTGGTCTGGGACCTCGTCGCCGAACGCCTGGCCTGACTCCCTTGCCGGAGATCGGCCGGCGGCGGATACTGCGTCCGGAGCGACCTGGAACGTCACGCCCGGAGGGTTCCCGACCATGCCGGTCTCCGCTGCCGTCAGGGCGCGCTGCCGCGCCCTGCTTCCGCCGGGGGAGGACATCAGTTACGTCCTGCCCGCCCTCTCCGTGAGCTCGCCGGGGACGGCGGCCTTCCTCATCGTGGTCACCGACCGGTCGATCCTGGTGATGTCCACCAAGTTCTTCGACCACGGCATGCCCAGTTCGGTCTACGCGACGCACGCGCGCCGTACCCGGCTCGGCCCGGTCGAGTTCTCCTCGAGCGCGGCCATCGAGTTCGGCGGGATGGTCTTCGAGATCGACGAGGAGTACGCGGCGGTGGTGTGCGCCGCGGACGCCGAGGTCTTCGCGCCGGAGACGCTGCCCGCCGACCCCCTGCCCGACCTCTGAACCCTGCTCTCCGGTCGCCGTCCGTAGCGTGATATCCCGGTAAATGGGTTGGTTTAGTGTGATTTTGGGCTGGTTGGACGGCAAGGCATCAGGATTCGGGCACGCCGGATTCAGGGTGATTTCGCGGCGCCGTACCTGGTGGGGCTAGAATTCGGCGAGCGCTTCGGGTGCCGTGTGCCCCGAAGTCCCAGACGCCAGCAGCCGCTGCATGAGGAGCCACTGACTTGTCCCGTCGCCTGTTCACCTCCGAGTCGGTCACCGAGGGCCACCCGGACAAGATCGCCGACCAGATCAGTGACGCGATTCTCGACGCCATGCTCAAGGGAGACCCCCGGAGCCGTGTCGCGGTCGAGACGCTGATCACCACCGGTCAGGTCCACGTCGCCGGAGAGGTGACGACGGAGACCTACGTCGACATCCCCGGTCTCATCCGGGCGAAGATCCTCGAAATCGGTTACGACGCCTCGCACAAGGGCTTCGACGGCGCCTCCTGTGGCGTCTCGGTGTCCATCGGCGCGCAGTCGCCCGACATCGCCCAGGGCGTCGACGCCGCCTACGAGGCCCGTGAGGGCGAGGGCTCCGACGAGCTCGACCGCCAGGGCGCGGGCGACCAGGGCCTGATGTTCGGCTACGCCTCGCGTGAGACCCCCGAGCTGATGCCGCTGCCGATCCAGCTGGCCCACCGCCTGGCCGAGCGCCTGTCGGAGGTCCGTAAGAACGGCACCGTCCCCTACCTCCGCCCCGACGGCAAGACCCAGGTCACCATCGAGTACGACGGCGACAAGCCGGTCCGCCTCGACACCGTGGTCGTCTCCACCCAGCACGCGGCCGAGATCGACCTCAAGGAGATGCTCGCCCCGGACATCAAGGAGCACGTGGTCGACCCGGTGCTCGCCGGTCTTGAGATCGAGACCGAGGGCTACCGGCTGCTGGTCAACCCCACCGGCCGCTTCGAGATCGGCGGCCCGATGGGCGACGCCGGTCTGACCGGCCGCAAGATCATCGTCGACACCTACGGCGGCATGGCCCGTCACGGCGGCGGCGCCTTCTCCGGCAAGGACCCGTCCAAGGTCGACCGCTCGGCCGCCTACGCCATGCGCTGGGTCGCCAAGAACATCGTGGCCGCGGAGCTGGCGGACCGCGCCGAGGTCCAGGTCGCCTACGCCATCGGCAAGGCGCACCCGGTCGGCGTGTTCGTCGAGACCTTCGGCACCGAGAAGGTCCCGGTCGAGAAGATCCAGGAGGCCGTGCTCAGCGTCTTCGACCTGCGCCCGGCCGCGATCATCCGCGACCTCGACCTGCTCCGCCCGATCTACTCGGCGACCTCCGCCTACGGTCACTTCGGTCGTCCCGAGTTCTCCTGGGAGGCCACCGACCGCGCCGACGCCCTGCGCAAGGCCGCCGGTCTCTGACCCCGCAGGCACGGCCCCCGCGAGCATCCCTCGCGGGGGCCGTGCCGTTTTTCCCGGCCTTCTCCCCGCGTGGTCCTGACCGTGTCCGGCTCCGCGTGCGGGGCCGGAGGCGTGGCGGTGACCGGCTGTGTCCCGCCTTTCACGGGTCAAGAGCGCACATATGGAGCCTGACCACCAACTGTGTCCCCTGAACCGTCCAATTCTGTGTAACTTCTCTTTTGGAGATCTTGGGGGAGAGACGTGATCAGGCGGTTTGGGACAGGCGAACTGCCCATGGAGGCGACAAGCTTCGTGGGCCGCAAGGAGGAGCTTCGTCAGGTCAGGCGTCTGCTCCAGGTCTCCAGGCTGGTCACCGTCACCGGGGTCGCCGGCATCGGCAAGACCCGGGTGGCGGTCAGGGCGGCCTCCGAGGTGCTCGCGACCTTCGCCGACGGCGTCAAGTTCGTCGAACTGGCCGGGGTGAGCGACCCCGACCGTCTCGAACAGGCCGTGGCGTACGCCCTCGAACTGGTCGACCTGTCCGTGAGGCCGGACACCGAGGTCCTGGTCGAGCACCTCCGCGACCGGCAGATGCTCCTGGTCCTCGACACCTGCGAGCACCTCGTGGACGCCTGCGCCCGGTTGGCCCAGACCCTCCTGGAGAGCAGCCCCAACCTGCGCATCCTGGCCACCAGCAGGCAGTCGCTCGGGGTGCCCGGCGAGCACATCGTCGCCCTGCCGCCGATGGCCCTGCCGGGGCCGCGCGCCATGAAGTCGGTCGGCGCGCTCTCCCGGTGCGAGTCGGTCACGCTGTTCCTCGAACGTGTCGCCGCCGTCAAGCCGGACTACGCCCTCACCGGGGAGAACGCCGAGGAGATCGCGGAGATCTGCACCAAGCTCGACGGGATCCCGCTGGCCATCGAACTGGTCGCCGTCCGGATGCGCGCCTTCACCCTCGGCCGGGTCCGCGACCTGCTGGACGACCGGCTCTGGCTGCTGTCCGGCCGGGTGACGGCCAGCAGGCACCCGACGGTCGGCGCGACCGTCGACTGGAGCCACGACCTGTGCACCCCCGACGAACGGCTGCTGTGGTCACGGCTGCCGGTCTTCGTCTCCGACTTCGACGCCGCGGCGGCGGAGGGGGTCTGCGCCGACGAGGCGCTGCCCGCGGAACGGATTCTGCCCACCCTGCTGGGCCTGGTGGACAAGTCGATCGTGATCCCGGTCAAACGCGAGGAGGGCACGGCCTACCGGCTTCTGGACATCATCAGGGAGTACGGCGCGGCCAGGCTGGCCGAGACCGGGGACGAGGGATGGCTGCGCCGCAGGCACCTGCGCTACCACTTCGAGCTGGCGCTCAGGGGCAAGGAGTCGGGCCGGCACGGCGACCAGGTCGAGTCGTGGAGCCGGGTCCGCAGGCAGTGGCCCAACATCCGCGCCGCCCTGGACCTGTGCGTCCAGGACCCCGAACTGCGTGAGACGGGCCTGATGATGGCCGCGGGCCTGTGGTACCTCTGGGTGGCCTGCGGGATGCTCAGGGAGGGCCGCGACCAGCTCGAACGGCTGCTCGCCCAGCCCATGCCGGGCAGTCAGGCCTGGTCATGGGGGCTGCTCACCCTCGTCTACATCGCCAACGCCAGAGGCGACCTGGACGAGGCGCGACTGCTGCTGGAACGGTGCAGGGCGCACAGTCCGCCGGGGACGCCGGGCGCCGAGCTGGTCGAGCTGGTCCAGCTCAAGATGAACGGCACACTGGCCTCGGTCGAGGGCGACCCCCGGGCCGCGGAGGACATGCTCGGCACGGTGATCGAACGGCTTCGCCCCAACCGGGAGCTGCCCGAGGTGCTCCTGCCCGCGATGGTCGAGCTGGGCACCTGCCTGGTGCTCGGCGGCGAGCCCGAGGCGGCGGGCCGGATCCTGCTCGAATGCCGTGAGCTGTGCGACGAGCTGGGAGAGGTCTGGGCGAACGCGCACGCCGACTACGTCCTCGGCCTGGTGGCGCGGACGGAGGGCGACGCCGCCAGGGCGGTCGGGCACGCCCGCGACTCCCTGCGGGTCAAGACACGCTTCTCCGACACCATGGGCGTCGTCTCCTGCCTGGAGCTGCTGGCCTGCGCCGCGGCCGACGAGGGCGACCTGGCCAGGGCAGGGCGGCTGTTCGCCGCGGCGCGCGCGGAACGGCTCGACAAGGGGCTGATCGAGCAGGGCTATCCGGTGGTGATCGAGGAGAGCGCCCGCTGCGCCCAGCGTGTCGCCGCGGGACTGCCTCGAAGGGAGGCCGAGCAGGCGGTCAGGGAGGGGGCCGCGCTCGGCTCGGAACGGGCGATCGCCTACGCGCTCGGCGAGGACGTGGCCACGGGGCCCGCCGTACGGGACTCCCGCTGGGCGCCGCTGACCCGCAGGGAGCGCGAGGTCGCGGAACTGGTCGCGGAGGGGCTGACCAACCGGCAGATCGCCCACCGGCTGGTGGTCGTCCAGCGCACGGTCGACTCCCACGTTGAGCACATCCTCGCCAAGCTCGGTTTCTCCGCGCGCACCCAGATCGCGGCCTGGGCGATCAGGCAGCGCAGGGGACACGTGTGAGGTCCGGCCGCACGGACGGCTGACCGGACATCAGGTACAGGTGGGCATGAAGTGTCCGCGTGTACAGGTATGCCTTGAGAGCCGGCGATTTTGCTGGACGTGAATGTTCTGGTCGGCGTGAATTTTTTGCCGTAGACGGATGTTCCAGAAGAGCACGGCCGATTCGGCGCCAAGGGCGTTCGCCTTTCGCCGGGCACGGCACCAAGCGGAAGCGGAGGATGAACATGGTGCGGGGGCCGGGAAACCTGCCGGTTGACCTGTCCAGTTTCGTGGGACGGGCGGAGGAGCTGGCCGAGGGCCTGCGCCACCTCACAGAGGCCAGGATCATGACCGTCACAGGACCCGCGGGCGTCGGCAAGACCCGTACGGCCCTGCGCCTGGCCGCCAGGCTGCGCCGCCGCTTCCCGGGCGGGACCTGGAGGGCCGAACTGTCCGGTACCGCCGACCCGGTGACCACACTGGCCGAGGCGCTCGAACTGCCCCGGACGTCGTCCGCCAGGGAGATCGGGGCCGCCCTGCGCGAACGGCGCCCGCTCGTCGTCCTCGACACCTGCGAGCACATTCCCGGTGAGGTCGCCGCGCTGACGGAGGACCTGCTGGCCGAGGCGCCCAGGGCCGCGATCGTCGTCACCGGGCGCAGGCCGCTCGGCCTGCCGGGGGAGCGGGTGCTGCAGCTCGCGCCGTTACCGCTCACCTCGGCCGTGCGACTGTTCGAGGACCGGGCGATGGCGGTCGACCCCCGGTTCGCGCTGACGCCGGCCACGGCGCCGATCGTGGCGGAGATCTGCGGCAGGCTCGACGGGCTGCCGCTGGCGATCGAGCTGGCCGCGACCCTGGTGCGGTCCATGCTGGCCAGGGACCTGCTTGAGGAGCTCAGGCACCGTTTCACCCTGCTGACCGGGGTCAGCAGGACCGTGCTGCCGCGCCACCGTGACCTGCGGGCGGCCGTCATGTGGAGCTACGACCTCTGCGACGCCGAGCAGCGCGAGCTGTGGGCCCTGCTGTCGGCCCTGCCGGGCTCCTTCGGCCTGGCGGACGCGCGCGCGGCGTGCCGGGGGCACCTCCCCGGGGAACGGGTGGCTTCCGTCCTGGCGAAGCTGGTCGAGGGGTCCGTCGTACTCCGCGAACCAGGCGAGAGGTACCGGATGCTGGAGGCCTACAGAAGGGTCGGCCTCGAACCCTCGGGAAGCCCGTGGCGGCCCGCCGTACAGCGTCCGCTGCGGGGCGGGGGACGGCTGCCCTCCCCCCGGCAGCCGGGCGGGACGGCCAGGCCCGCGGGCACCCTGAGCGCCAGGGAGCTCCAGGTGGCCAAACTGATCACCGAGGGGCTCTCGAACCCGGAGATCGCCGTACGGCTTGACATCGCCAAACGCACCGTGGACGCCCACGTCCGCAACATCCTCGCCAAGGGCGGCCTCGCCTCCCGCACCCAGGTCGCCGCCTGGGTCGCGGAAAGCGATTATCAGTCCTCGACATAGGCACATCGCCCGATGCGGAAGGGGGGTGGCGGCGGTCATCATGGTGGTGGCCAGTGGGACACCGTGTGCTCCAGCGTTCCGCAGCGTCGGGTGGTCTTGAGGGAGGGGTCCCCTTCCACCTGAAGTATGTTGGGGTTTTCCCTGTGTCGGGCGTGACCCACTGGCCGAACCCCTCCCACGTCTGGCGGGACGGTCCCCGCGCATCTGGTAGGACAAGTGGGTGACCCACACCAGCCTCCCCGCGGACGACGGCGCCCTGCTTCCGCTCGACGCCGTGCGTCGCGGGCCCGTCCCCGCCGCCAGGTCCGCCAGGGGGGTGCCGGAGCCGGCCGCGACGCTGCCGGTCGCACGGGTCGTCGTGGACACGCCGCTGCCGCACCTGGACCGGCCGTTCGACTATCTCGTGCCCGCGTCCATGGACGCCGAGGCGGTCCCGGGCGCGCGGGTCAGGGTCAGGTTCGCGGGCAAGCTCGTGGACGGCTTCCTGCTCGAACGGGCCGAGAACACCGAGCACGAGGGCGGACTGGCCAGGCTTGAGCGGGTCGTCTCGCCGGAGCCGGTGCTCACCCCGGAGATCGCCCTGCTGGCCAGGATCGTGGCCGACCGCTACGCGGGGACCATGGCCGACGTGCTCAGGCTCGCCGTCCCGCCCCGCCACGCCAGGGTCGAGGCCGAGCCGCAACCCCAGCGGGAACCGGCAGAGAAGCCGTCCGGGGAGAAGACCGGCGGAGACCTGGGGCCGTGGGCCGGCTATCCGGAGGGGGCGGCCTTCCTCACGGCCCTGGCCCAGGGCCGCTCACCCCGCGCGGTGTGGAGCGCGCTGCCCGGGACGGGACAGGACGGCCTCGAATGGCCGAGGGCGGTCGCGGTCGCCGTGCGGGAGACCCTCCGGGGGGACAGGGGCGCCCTCGTCGTCCTCCCCGACGGCAAGGACGTCGCGCTGGCCGACGCCGCGCTCGGCGCGGTCCTGGACCCCGGGACGCACGTCGCGCTCACCTCGGACCTGGGCCCCGCGGAGCGCTACCGGCGCTGGCTGCGTGTCCGCAGGGGCCACGTGCGCGTCGTCGTGGGCACCAGGGCGGCCGTCTTCGCGCCGGTCAGGGATCTGGGCCTGGTGGTGATCTGGGACGACGGCGACGATCTGCACGCCGAACGGCTCGCGCCTTACCCGCACGCCAGGGAGGTCCTCGCGCTGCGCGCCCACCACGGCAGGGCGGGACTGCTCATCGGCGGGCACGCCCGTACGGCCGAGGCCACCAGGCTCGTCGCCACCGGCTGGGCCGGTGCCATCGTCGCGGACCGGGAGACGATCAGGGCCAGGGCGCCCAGGGTCCGCCCCGCGGGGGACGACGCGGAACTGGCCAGGGACGAGGCGGCGCGGGCGGCCAGGCTGCCCAGCCTCGCCTGGCGGGCGCTGCGCGCGGGCCTGGAGACGGGGCCGGTGCTGATCCAGGTCCCCCGGCGGGGATACCTGCCCGGCCTGGCCTGCCAGAGTTGCCGGACCACGGCCAGGTGCGGGCACTGCGGAGGGCCGCTCGCGCTGCGCGGGGGACACGCCATGCCGTACTGCCGCTGGTGCGGCCGGATCGCGGGACAGTGGCGCTGCCAGTCCTGCGGCGCGGCGCGGATGCGGGCGCAGGTGGTCGGCGCCCGCCGTACGGCCGAGGAACTCGGCAGGGCCTTTCCCTCGGTGCCGGTCAGGACCTCGGGCAGGGACGGGGTGCTCGCCGCGGTCGGTGACGCGCGTGCCCTGGTCGTGGCGACCCCGGGGGCCGAGCCCGTCGCGGAGGGCGGCTACGCGGCGGCGGTGCTGCTGGACGGCTGGGCCATGCTGGGCAGGCCCGACCTGCGGGCCGCCGAGGAGACGCTGCGCCGGTGGATGAACGCGGCCGCGCTGCTGCGGCCACGGGCGGAGCTGGTGGTGCTCGCCGACTCCTCGGTGCCCGCCGTGCAGGCGCTGCTGCGCTGGGACCCGGCCACCCACGCCGAACGTGAACTGGCCGACAGGACAGAACTCCGTTTTCCCCCGGCGGTAAGGATCGCCACCCTGACCGGGTCCCCCGGCGCGGTACGGGAAATGCTCGGCGACGTCGAACTGCCCGGGCAGGCGCAGGTGCTCGGGCCCGTCCCCCTCGACACGCCAAGGGGCGACCAGGTGCGGGAACGTGCCATGGTACGGGTCCCGCAGGCGGCGGGGGCGGCGCTGTCCGCGGCGCTGAAGGGGGCGGCGGGAGTACGCTCCGCCCGTAAGTCACCGGAGGTGGTCCGGGTGTGCATTGACCCCCTGGACGTCATTTGAGTTGTTTCCCCGATTCGCGGTGCTGACAGTAAGCCGTTAATTTTCCTCTGTGTCGATCGAATGGGTGAATCAGGCCGTAGACGATCTGCGCGCGTGGGGGCGTGCGCACGGCCTGGCCGTTGACGTGGACGAGGTACGTCTGCTCTGCGACTACGCGAGCGACTATCTGGACGTGAACGAGCTGGGCGACTTCACCCCGGGCACCTTCGAGGAACTGCTGCTCAACATCTACCCGCGGAAGGTCATCGCCCCGCCGGAGAGTGCCCCAGAGACCGTCGCCGCCGCCCGTACCCTGGTCGACTTCCTCCTCGCGACCGAGGAGATCGGCGGCAAGATGGCGACCAGAATGCGATCCGTACTGGACCGAATCGAACCGGAGATGCCGATCGCGCTCGCCGACACCTCCCGGTTCGGCATGGCCAAGAGCCTGTTCAGCGCGATGGGCGCCGAAGCCCTCGAACAGGGCTTCTCCCTCACCCCGGCCGAACGGCCCGCGGCGCAGGCCGTCCGGGAGGAGAGCGAGGACGGGCCGTGCGACTGCCCGGGATGCGCCCCCCTGCCCCCCGTACGGCTCGCCGCCCGCGAGGCACTGGCCGAGGCGGCGCTACGGGTCCCCATGGTGACCGACGCCCGGCGGCTGGTGCAGTGGATGCTCGCCGGAGGCCGCACTCCGACCGTCAAGGGGCGCCTCAGAGTCCGCGACGCCGCCGAGGCCACCGCCCAGCTCTCGGTCGCCGAACCCGCCCTGCTGTGGGACCTGGCGGTCTACGCGGGACTGGTCGAGATCGAGGGCACCGCCGTCTTCGACGCCGACGACCTCGACCCGCTCGACGTCTGGGCCTCGGTGGTCGAGTTCGTCGTGGAGAAGGAGACCGGCGGCGCCGTCACCGGCAATCCGGCCCTCGACGAGGAGCTCTACGGCCTGTGCGACGTGCTCTACCGGCTGCAGACGCCGATGCCGGTCCCGCTGCTGATGGAGTACGCCCAGGAGGCCGGGCTGACCGACGAGGCCGAACTCGACCCTGAGGAGGCCATCGGGCGCCTGGCCTACTGCGGCGTCGTCGAACCGGACCGGATGGAGCTCGCACTGACCCCGCAGGCCGTGTGGGCCCTGCGGGAGCTCTACACCGGGCTCGGCATCGACGCCCCCGAGGCCGCCGACCTGGCCGCCGTGGACGCCTCCGAACTCATCGAGGGACTGCTGTCCGGCATCCCCACGGAACTGGCCGAGGCCGAGATCGAGGAGTGGCTGCGGAGCAGAAGCGCGGCCGAGGCCGCGGCCGAGCTCCTCGGCGCCGTCACCGGCGCCCCCTCCGTCGCCAGGGGGATCGCCGTGACGATCGTCGACAGGCTCGGCCCCGAGGCAGAACGGGCGGTCAGAGGGCATCTGCAGGAGGCGGAGCTGCGCCCCCACGTCATCCACTGGCTGTCGGCGCGCGGCCTGCCCGCCCCGGCGCTCACCCAGGAGGAGGTCCTGTGGATGAGCGTGGACACCCTCGCCCTGGCCGTCTCCGCGGCCGAGGACGACCCCGAGACGTTCGCCGAGAACATGGCGGCGTCCGGTCCGCCCGCCCATATGATCGACGAGATGTGGCGGGTCGACCACCCGGACGTCGTGCAGGTCCTCGAACTGCTCGGCCGCTCCCTGCACGACCAGAACGTCGCCAAGGCCGCGCGCAAGGCCGCCTTCAAGGCCAGATCGCGCGCGATCGGCTAGCCGTACACCCGTGGGGCCTGAGTGCAGTAAGTTTCACGAGTGGCAAAGAGCGGGAACACGGGCAACGTCTTCGACCTCGGCGAGTTGCGCAGGCTCGTCGGCGAGCTCGGGGCGGCACCCGGAGAGCTGCGCGCGGCCGTGCTCGACGCGGTCGGCGCCACCGAGGCGGACGGCGACTGCGACTGCTCCGACTGCGGCACCGAGGTGCTGAGCTTCCCACCGGTCGAGCTGGCCGCCGACGGCGAGCTGGCCGAGGCCGTGCTGAGGGTCCCCCTGGTGCTGGACGCCCAGCGGCTGGCCGTCTGGACCGGCACCAGGCCGGTGACCCCGGAGGGCCTGCTGCCCGACCCCTTCCTGGCGTGCGCCGAGCTCGGCCTGCCCGGCCCGGCTCGGTTGCACCTGCTGTGGGTCGTCGCGGTCAACACCGGCATGCTCCGCATCTCCAGGGGCATGGCGACGGAGGGTCCGCTGGCGCTGTCGGCAGAGCTGCCGCACCGGGCGATGCTGGAGTTCTGGGACGGCGTGGTCATGGACGTGCTCGACCGGGCGGACGAGGGCCTCACCGGCTCCGCCGTGGTCGACGACCACCTGGCCGAGATGCTCGCCACGATGTACGCCGTGAGCGACGGCCTGTCCGCCGCCACCCTCGTCAAGGGCATCCTCCAGTCGCACGAGGTGGCCTGCCAGGCCCGCCCCGCCGAGATGCGGGCGCTGAGCGCCTCCCTGCCCGGCGAACTGGACGCCGCGCTGTCCCTGCTCGGCTACTGCGGTCTCATCGAGCCGTCCGAGACGGGCAGGCCGAGGCTGACCCCCCTGGGCGTCTGGGCCGTCCGCCAGGACCTCATCCGTGAGGGCCACGACGCGCCGACGGGGGCCGAGGTCGCCGTCTTCGCCGACCTGGGCGCAACCGAGCTGGTCGACGCCATCATCAAGCGCTCCGCGGCTCCCAGCGCCGTCACCGTCTGGCTTGAGTCCCGCACCCCGGAGACCGCCGCCCGCGAACTGGTCAGGGTCGCCGCCTCGGGTACGGCCGGCCAGCGCGGCACCGTCGGCACGATCCTCGAAGAGCTGGGCCCCGAGGCGGAGGCCCCCCTCAGGGAGGCGCTCCAGGAGCCGTCCCTGTGGCGTTACGCCGCCTCCTGGCTGCACATCCGCGACCTCCCGGCCCCGGCCCTCGCCCAGGAGGACCGCACCTGGATCGCCGTCGACACGCTCGCCTCGCTGGCCCAGCTCGGCAGGACGGCCGAGGCGATCCGCGAGTTCGACGCGCTCGAACCCGGTGAGGACCTGGTCAGGCTGGCCGAGGAGATGGCCGCGGCCGACCACCCCGACACCATCGCCGTGCTCGACCTGCTGGGTGCCCGTCACCCGGACCCCACGGTCGCCAAGGCGGCCCGCAAGGCGGCGATGAAAACCCGCTCTAGGTGATATGGCGGTGCCTTCGGCACCGCGGGCTCGGGCGCTGTGTCTCTTTGCGACGCCTTGCGGCGTCGCGGGCTCGGGCGCTTCGAGCCGACGCTTTCCCTCGTCACTCATCCGCTTCGCTCCTTCGCTCCTCAGTCCAAGCGTCGGCGCGCCCAAGCCGAGACCCCTCACTCCCGGCACCGGGGCGCCGGAACCGACTCTGAGCGGGACGGCCGACAACGTCCGAGAGCGAGGAGTCCAGCGTGGACTTACCGGCACCGGGCGCGAAAGGTTGGTCTGTGCCTTACCGGCGCCGTGTGTGAGGAGTGTCCGGCTTGGGCGCGCCGACGCTTGGACTGAGGAACGCAGGAGCGAAGCGACGGAGTGACGAGGGAAAGCGCCGACTCGGGGCGCCCAAGCCCCGCGACGCCGTCAGGCGGAGCAAGGAGACACAGCCCGCGACGCCGCAGGCGTCGCAAAAGATACACTGAGGCTTCCGAAAAGCACTGAGGAGATCCCTGTTGGCCATTCAGCCGATCCGTCTTTTCGGCGACCCGGTGTTGCGTACGCCGGCGGAGCCGGTGAAGGACTTCGACAAGGAGCTGCGCAGGCTCGTCAAGGACCTCACGGACACGATGATGGACGCGCCGGGGGCCGGGCTCGCGGCGCCGCAGATCGGGGTCGGCCTGCGGGTGTTCACCTACTACGTCGACAACCAGCTCGGTCATCTGATCAATCCCGACCTCGACCTGTCCGAGGAGAAGGACGAGGAGGGTGAGGAGGGCTGCCTGTCCTTCCCCGGTCTGTCGTTCCCGACCCCCAGGGCGATCAGGGCCGTGGCGACGGGGTTCAACATGCACGGTGACCCCGTCACGCTTGAGGGCACCGACCTCATGGCGCGCTGTTTCCAGCATGAGACCGACCACCTCGACGGGGTGCTCTTCATCGACCGGATGGACCTCAAGCAGCGCAAGCTCGCGATGAGGGAGATCCGCGCGGCCGAGTGGAGCGGTCTGTCCGCCCCCGCGTTCAAGTTCTCCCCGCACGCGACCCACGGGAAGGCTCTGTAGGAACCTTGCGTCTGGTCTTCGCCGGAACTCCGGAAACCGCCCTGCCCTCGTTGAGGGCCCTGCTCGGCTCGCCGCGCCACGAGGTCGCCGCCGTCGTCACCCGCCCGGACGCCCAGTCGGGCCGGGGCCGCAAGCTTCAGCCGAGTCCGGTCGCCGAGCTGGCGCAGGAGGCGGGGGTGGAGATCCTCAGACCGGTCAGGGCGGGGGACCCCGAGTTCCTCGACCGGCTGCGGCTGATCGCCCCCGACTGCTGTCCCGTCGTCGCCTACGGGGCTCTGCTGCCGCAGAGCGCCTTGGACATCCCGCCTCGCGGGTGGGTCAACCTTCATTTCTCGCTGCTGCCCGCCTGGCGGGGCGCCGCGCCCGTGCAGCACGCCGTACTGCACGGTGACGAGATCACCGGCGCGGCCACCTTCCAGATCGTCAGAGAGCTGGACGCGGGACCGGTCTACGGCGTGGTCACCGAGGAGGTCAGGCCCGCCGACACCAGCGGGGAGCTGCTGGCCAGGCTCGCCGAGTCGGGCGCCGGGCTGCTGGCCGCGACCCTCGACGGCATCGAGGACGGCACGCTGGAGGCGGTGCCCCAGCCCGCTGAGGGGGTGAGCCTCGCCCCGAAGATCACTGTGGACGACGCCAGGGTGGACTGGTCGGCGCCCGCCATGCGGGTCGACCGGCTGATCCGGGCCTGTTCCCCCGCCCCCGGCGCCTGGACGGAGTTCCGCGGGCTGCGGGTCAAGCTCGGCCCGGTGCGGCCCGCGCCCGGAGTGCCCTCGCTCGCCCCGGGGCGGATCGCGGCCTCGAAGAACACGGTGCTGGTCGGCACCGCGACGCACCCGGTCGAGCTGGGTGAGGTGCGGCCACAGGGCAAGCGCGCGATGAGCGCGGGGGAGTGGGCCCGCGGCGTGCGGCTCACCGAAGACGATCGGCTGGGCTAGGACATGAACGAGCGGGGGAGCGGCGGCCGCCGCGCGGCGGGCCACTCACGGGACGATCAGGCCGCCTCTCACGGCGGCGGAGAGCGGCGGGGGGCGGGTCGGGGGAACAGGCGCCCGCGCCCGCCGAAGCCGGTCCGTGACGAGGCCAGGAACGTCGCCTACGACCTGTTGCGCGCGGTGGACGAGCGGGACGCCTACGCCAACCTGCTGATGCCCGCCCTGCTGAGGGAGCGCCGGCTCTCCGGGCGTGACGCGGGCCTGGCGACCGAGCTGGCCTACGGGACGCTGCGCGGGCTGGGCACCTACGACGAGGTCATCGCCGCCTGCAGTGACCGTCCCCCCGAGGACCTCGATCCGCCGCTGCTCGACGCGATCCGGCTCGGCGTGCACCAGTTGCTCAAGACGCGTGTCCCGCCGCACGCCGCCGTCGGCACGACCGTCGACCTGGTGCGGCTGCGGGTGGGTACAGGCGCGTCGAAATACGCCAACGCGGTGCTCAGGAAGGTCGCGGGCCGTTCGCTCGACCAGTGGGTCCCGATCGTGGCTCCCGATCCCGAGCAGGATCCGGTCGGCCACCTGGCGGTCGCCCACAGCCACCCCCGGTGGATCGTCAACGCGCTGCGCGACGCCGTCGGCGGTGGTTTCGACGAGACCGCCGCCCTGCTGGCCGCCGACAACGAGCGTCCCCGCGTCACCCTGGTCGCCCGTCCCGGACGGGCCTCGGTCGAGGAACTCCTGGCCTCGGGCGCCGAGCCTGGCGAGTACTCCCCGTACGCGGCCTACCTGAAGGAGGGTGATCCGGGCTCCATCCTGGCGGTGGCCGAGGGGCGCGCCGCCGTACAGGACGAGGCGAGTCAGCTGGTCGCGCTGGCGCTGACGCGGGTCCCGGTCGAGGGCGGGGACAGCCGCTGGTTCGACATGTGCGCCGGTCCCGGCGGGAAGGCGGGCCTGCTGGACGCGCTGGCCGTACGGGGCGGGGCGAGGCTGCTGGCGGCCGAGCTGCAGTACCACCGCGCCCGTCTGGTCAGGCAGGCCACCCGTCAGGCCGCGGTGGTCGCCGCGGACGGTACGGTGCCCGCCTGGCGGCCGGGTGTCTTCGACCGGGTCATGGTCGACGCGCCCTGCACCGGTCTCGGCGCGCTGCGCCGCCGCCCCGAGGCGCGCTGGCGCCGTGATCCCCGTAGCCTTCCCGAGCTGGGCGCGCTCCAGCGGGAGCTGCTCTCGCACGCCCTGGAGGCCGTCCGTCCCGGAGGGGTCGTCGCCTACGTGACCTGTTCGCCGCATCTGGCGGAGACGGTGGCCGTCGTGGGCGACGCGCTGCGCGGCCGTGCGGACGCCGAGGCGCTGGACGCCCGTGCCTTCCTGCCCGGCGTCGAGGGGCTGGGTGAGGGGCCGTACGCGCAGTTCTGGCCGCACCGCCACGGTACGGACGCGATGTTCCTCGCCCTGCTGCGCCGCCGGTAACGGGATTTGAACTCTTTGTGAAGATAGGTTAAGGAAGTCCGAATCTTGCCCCCACGTTGAGATGAATATCGGTTCTGCGGACAATGCAGGAAATCGCCGATAGGACGTGGGGATTTACTGATGTGTGGAATCTCCGGGTGGGTGGACTTCGAGCGTGACCTTGGGTCGTCCCGGGACGTCGCGCAGGCCATGACCGACACGATGGCCTGCCGGGGGCCCGACGACGAGGGGTTGTGGACGGTTCGGTTCGGAGCCGAAGGCGATCCTCGCCAACCCGCTCGCCCAGCCCGCCGTGGTCGACCTCGACGGCCTGCGGGAGATCTACGCGTTCAGTAAGACGCCCGGACACGCCGTCTACCGGGGAATGCACGAGGTGCGGCCAGGCCAGGTGATCCGGGTGAGCCGTGCGGGCCTGAGCAGGCGGTTCTACTGGCGGCTTGAGGCCCGCGAGCACCCCCACGACCTCGGGACGACCGTACGGACGGTGCGCGGGATGCTGGAGGACGTCGTCGGGCGCCAGCTGGTCTCCGACGTGCCGTTGTGCACCCTGCTGTCCGGCGGCCTCGATTCGAGCACGGTCACCGCGCTGGCCATGGACCGGCTGCGGAAGGAGGGCAAGGAGGGGGTCCGCTCCTTCTCCGTCGACTTCGCCGGCTACGACGAGAACTTCACCCCGGACGCGATTCGCTCGACCCCGGACACGCCGTACGTCCTCGACGTCGTCCGGCACGTCGGCTCCGACCACACCTCCATCGTCCTGGACCCGGCCGACCTCATGGACCCCGCCGCGCGCGCCGCCGTACTGCGGGCGCGCGATCTGCCGCTCGGGCTCGGCGACATGGACACCTCGCTCTACCTGCTGTTCAGGGCGATCAGGGAGCACTCGACGGTCGCGTTGTCCGGGGAGTCGGCCGACGAGGTCTTCGGCGGCTACCGCTGGTTCCACGAACCGGCCGCGGTCGGCGGCGACACCTTCCCGTGGCTGGCGATGCCGGGCGTCGAGCGGTTCAACGGGGTGGTCGGGATCCTCAGCGAGGAGCTGCTGCGGGAACTCGACCTGCCCGCCTACCGCGCCAGGCGCTACCGGGAGGCGCTCGACGAGGTGCCCAGGCTGGCAGGGGAGGGCGGGCTGGAGCGGCGGATGCGGGAGATCGGCTACCTGAACCTGACCCGCTTCGTGCAGAACCTCCTCGACCGCAAGGACCGGATGAGCATGGCCGTCGGCCTTGAGGTCCGGGTGCCGTTCTGCGACCACCGGCTGGTCGAGTACGTCTTCAACATCCCCTGGTCGATCAAGAGCTTCGACGGGCGCGAGAAGAGCGTGCTGCGCGCCGCGGCGGCGGACATCCTGCCCGGTTCGGTGCTCGAACGCCGAAAGAGTCCCTACCCCACGACCCAGGACCCCGCCTACGACCAGGCCCTCAGCAAGCAGGTCGCCGGGCTGCTCGACCGGGGTGGGGTCGCGGCCGCGCAGCTGGCCGACCTCGGCAGGGTGCGAGCCGTCCTCGACCGGCAGGAGGGGGAGGCGGACCTGGACGGCAGGGCGGCGCTGGACGGCTTCCTCGGGCTCAACGCCTGGCTTGAGGAGTACGACGTGCGGCTCAAACTCTGAGCGCGCGCGGGGGCTCCGCCCGCCCGGTGACCGGAGGGCGGCGCCCAATAGACTCGGCCGCACTATGGCCGTACAGATCTCGCCCAGCATCCTGTCCGCCGACTTCGCCCGCCTCGCGGAGGCGGCCGCGGCGGTGCCCAACGCCGACTGGTTGCACGTGGACGTCATGGACAACCATTTCGTGCCCAACCTGACCCTTGGTCTGCCCGTCGTCGAGTCGCTGCTCAAGGCGACCTCGACGCCGCTCGACTGCCACCTGATGATCGAGGACCCCGACCGCTGGGCACCTGCCTACGCCGAGGCGGGGGCGGGCAGCGTGACGATCCATGTGGAGGCCGCCAAGGCCCCGGTGCGCACCCTGCGGCAGATCCGCGCCGCGGGGGCCCGCGCCGGGCTCGCGCTGAACCCCGCCACGGCGGTCGAGCCGTACGAGGACCTGCTCGGCGAGGTCGACATGCTGCTGATGATGACCGTGGAGCCCGGCTTCGGCGGCCAGCGGTTCCTGGACATCGTGCTGCCCAAGATCCGCCGGGCCCGCGGGCTGATCGACGGGCACGGCGGCCAGATCTGGCTGCAGGTCGACGGCGGGGTCTCGGCCGAGACGATCGAGCGCTGCGCGGAGGCCGGGGCCGACGTGTTCGTCGCGGGCAGCGCCGTCTACGGCGCCGCCGACCCGGCCCGTGCGATCGACGAGCTGCGGTCGGCGGCGGAGAAGGCCTGACAGCCTCCAGACGTTCGAAGGCCCCGGGACGCCGTTTGGGCGGCCCCGGGGCCTTCGAGAAGCCGCGAGAGTGCGTGGAGCGGGCGGGCTAGCCCTGCAGGGCCGGGTCGAGGATCACGCCCTCGCCGCTGACGGTCGGCTCCTCGGGGAAGTGGCAGGCGGTCAGATGCCCCTCCTTGTTGCCCTCCAGCCGGACCAGGGGCGGCTCCTCGGTCGCGCACTTGTCCTGTGCCTTCCAGCAGCGGGTGCGGAAGCGGCAGCCGGACGGCGGGTCGATGGGGGAGGGCACGTCCCCGGCGAGGCGGATGCGCTCGCGGGCACCCGCCTCCGTGGTCGCCTCGGGCACCGCCGACAGCAACGCGTGGGTGTAGGGGTGCCGGGGGCGCTCGTAGAGGGAGGACCTGTCGGCTATCTCGACGATCTTGCCGAGGTACATGACCGCGACCCGCTGCGAGAAGTGCCTGACGATGGCCAGGTCGTGCGCGATGAACAGGAACGCGATCCCCAGGTCCCTCTGGAGCTGCTGGAGCAGGTTGACGACCTGCGCCTGGATCGAGACGTCAAGCGCGGAGACCGGCTCGTCGGCGATGATCAGCTTGGGGTTGAGGGCCAGCGCGCGGGCGACCCCGATGCGCTGGCGCTGACCGCCGGAGAACTCGTGCGGGAAGCGGTTGTAGTGCTCGGGGTTGAGACCGACGGTCTCCAGAAGCTCCTTGACGCGCTTCTCCCTGCCACCGGGCGGCTCGATGCCGTTGATCTCCATCGGGCCACTGATGATCGTGCCCACGGTGTGGCGGGGGTTGAGCGACGAGTACGGGTCCTGGAAGATCATCTGGATCTCGGACCTGATCGGCTTGAGCTCCTTGCGGCCTGCGTGCGTGATGTCGTGGCCCCGGTAGCGGATGGAGCCCCCGGTGGGTTCGAGCAACCGGGCGGCGAGCCGTCCCGTGGTCGACTTCCCGCAGCCTGACTCGCCGACCAGGCCGAGGGCCTCACCGGTGTGCACGGTCAGGTCGAGCCCGTCGACCGCGTGCACCTTGCCGACCTGCCGCTTGAAGATCAGCCCGCCCGTCACCGGGAAGTGCTTCTCCAGTCCGGACAGCTCCAGCAGTTCCTCGCTCACGCGTCCTCCCTCGCAGACGGCGTCCGCGAGCCGCCAAGCCCGTTCACTGGCCGTCCTTGCTTCACTTGTGGATCTCCCGCTTCTGGGCGAGGGTCAGATAGCACGCGTCGCCGTGGCCGCGGTGCGGGGACAGTTCGGGCCGCTCACCCTTGCACAGCTCGGGTCCCGCCTGGTCCATGTAGTCGCACCTGGGGTGGAACGGGCAGCCGGAGGGAACGTTGAGCAGGCTCGGCGGGGTGCCGCGGACCGGCTTGAGCGGGATGTCGACCGAGGAACTCAGCCGCGGCATCGAGCCGAGCAGACCCCAGGTGTAGGGGTGACGCGGGGTGTCGAGGACCTCCTTGACCGTGCCGCGCTCGACGGCCCGGCCCGCGTACATCACCAGCACGTTGTGCGCGGTGTTGGCGACCACGCCCAGGTCGTGCGTGATCATGATGATGGAGGTGCCGGTCTGGTCCTGGAGTTCCTTGAGCAGGTCCAGGATCTGGGCCTGCACGGTCACGTCAAGCGCGGTGGTCGGCTCGTCGGCGATCAGCAGGTCCGGGTCGCAGACCAGGGCCATCGCGATCATCGCGCGCTGCCGCATGCCGCCGGAGAACTGGTGCGGGTAGTCGTCCACACGGGTCTTCGGCTGCGGGATGCCGACCCGGGTCAGCATCTCGATCGCGCGGGCCCTGGACTCGGACTTGCTCGCGCCGGTGTGCTTGCGGTAGACCTCGCCGATCTGCCTGCCGATCGTGTGGTACGGCGAGAGCGCGGTCAGCGGGTCCTGGAAGATCATCGCGACCTTGTTGCCGCGAAGCTTCTCCATGGTGGACCGGGAGGCGCCGATCAGCTCCTGACCGTCGAGGTGGATCTCACCGCTGATCTTGGTGGTCTCCGGGTTGTGCAGGCCGAGCACGGTCAGGTTGGTCACCGATTTGCCGGATCCCGACTCGCCCACGATCCCCAGGGTGGTGCCCTTCTCCACGTCGAAGGAGAGCCCGTCCACCGCGTGGACGAGGCCGTCCTCGGTGTGGAAGTCGACGGTCAGGTCACGGACCGACAGGAACGGGTTCGACACTTCTTCCAGCTCCTAGCTCAGCCGCACGCGGGGGTCGATGACGGCGTACAAGACGTCCACGATGATGTTGAACACGACGATGGCGCCTGCGGCCACCATCACCGTCGCCATCAGCATAGGCAGGTCCGAGCTCCAGACGGCCCTGATGGACAGCTGCCCGATTCCCTGCAGGCCGAAGGTCTGCTCGGTGATGATCGCGCCGCCGATCAGGGTGCCCAGGTCGACGCCGAGGATGGTGACGATGGTGATCAGGGTGCCGCGCAGTGCGAACCTCATCACGACCGAGCGGTTCTGCATGCCCTTGGCCCGAGCCGTCCTGACGTAGTCCTCGGAGAGCTGCTCCACCATCGTCGAACGGGTCATACGGGTGTAGTTGGCGGTGAAGATGATCGCCAGCACCACCCAGGGCAGCATCAGCCCCATCGCCCAGTCCAGCGGGTTCTCGGTGATGGGGACGTAGCGCGGCTGCCGCAGGATGTGGTTGTGGTAGACGAGGAAGTACAGCGCCAGCGTGCCGACGAAGTAGATCTGCAGCGAGGCGCCGATCAGGGAGGAGACGCTGGCGATCTTGTCCAGCGCCTTGCCCTGCCTGAGCGCCGCGACGATACCGGTCGCCACTCCGAACAGGAGGAAGACGACGGCCGCGCCGATCGTCAGCGAGACGGTCAACGGCATGCGGTCGAGGATCGTGTCCAGCACCGGGGCCTTGTTGACGAAGGAGAACCCCAGGCAGGGGGCGGCGCAGTTGCCCAGGCCCTCGTAGTCGCGGCCGACGAAGATGCCGGCGACCCAGGTCAGGAACTGCACGAACAGCGGCTGGTCCAGTCCCAGGTTGTGCCGCGCCTGCTCCAGCAGCTCGGGCGGGCAGACCTTGCCGCAGGCGAGCCGGGCGGGGTCGGCTGGAACGGCGAAGAAAAGGAAGAACGTGCACGCGGCGATGATCAGCAGGGTGACCACGGCGCCGAGGGTGCGGCGAGTGATGAATCGAAACATGGCCCGTTTCCCGACGGTTGCTGGGAGACCGCCGCGGGGGCCGTGAAGCCCCCGCGGGCCGTGGCCCCGCCTGTCAGCGGGGCCACGGCCTTTGCCGTCTCTACGGCTTCACGAAGATGGTGTCCGGCTGAACGATCCACTGCTGCGGGTCGATCTCGGCACCGCCCACCTTGGAACCGTGGAGCATGGTGGCGATCCGGTTCTCCGCGACGACCAGCGGGGTGATCGTCTCCTGGATCTTCTTGTCGAGCGCCATCCACGCGGCGTTGGCCGCGTCGATGTCCGTCATGGCGGTGATCTTGTCCATCTCGGCGGTGAGCGCCGGGTCCTTCAGGTGCGAGTAGTTGGGCGCACCCTCGGCGACCGGGCCGAAGATGATCGGGAGCACCGTGGAGCCGGACGGCCAGTCGGCGCCCCAGCCGCCCCAGTACATGTCGAACTGGTTGCCGAGCTTGCCGATCGAGTCGTAGTAGGTCTTGCGGTCGAGCGGCTTGGCCACGACGTTGATGCCGGCCTTCGCCAGGGCGCTCTTGATCGCGACGGTCACCTGCTCCTGGACCGGCGTCTGGTTGTAGGCGTAGACGATGGTCGGCGTCGGGGTGCTGGTCTGAGCCAGCAGCTCCTTGGCCTTCTCGACGTCACCCTCGGGCTTGGTCTCCTTGTTGAACAGGTCGTAGGACTGGTAGCCGACCGTGGTGTTCTCGTTGAGAATCGTGGTCGGCAGCGCCGCGGCGGCCGGGCCGCCCATGACCTGCTGGATCTGCTTGGACGGCCAGGCGTAGTTGATGGCCTGACGGACCTTGGGGTCCTTCACCCGGTCAAGGTTGAAGTAGTAGTAGTTGCCGTACGGCGAGGGGCTGTTCATCCGGCGGGAGGCCAGGTTGGGGTCGCTCAGCACCTGCTGCAGACGCTCCGGCGGCGTCGAGGCGTAGAAGGTGAAGGCGGTCTGGTCGGCGCCGGAGTCCGCCACGAGGCGGTCGGTCACCTGCAGGGCCTCGAAGCCGAACTCAAGGTGCCACTTGTCCGGGTAGGCGCCGCGGATCGGGTCGGTCGCCGGGTCCCAGTTCGGGTTGCGCTCAAGGTCCATGGTCTTGTCGACCACGTGCGACTTGATGATGTACGGCCCGCTGGAGACAGGCTCCTTGTCGTACTGCTCCTTGGTGTCCTTGGCCTTGGGCACGATGCCGTAACCGGCCATGGCGAAGGCGTAGGCCGCGTCGGCGTGCGGCGTCTTGAACTTGTAGATGATCGTCTTGTCGTCCGGCGTCTCGATCGCGTCGAGTTCCTTGCCGTCGTACGGGCCGGGATAGGCCTTCTTGAAGTCGACGTCGGTCAGCCACTGCTGGATGTAGGTGGGGCCCTGGGTGACGAACGGCGCGAAGGTCCGCTCCATGCTCCACTTGACGTCCGCGGAGGTGATCGGCGTGCCGTCCTGCCACTTCACGCCGTCCTTCAGCGTGAACTTCCAGGTCTTGCCGCCGTCGGACTGGGTGCCGGTGTCGGTGGCCAGGTCGCCGACCAGCTTGAACTCGCCCTTGGCGACGCGCTTGTAGCCGGTCAGGGTGCGGGAGATCAGCCGGGCGAAGTTCGCCTCGGTGTTGACGTAGATCTGCGCGGGGTCGAGGTGGGAGAAGTCGTCACGGTCGATCATCGTGACCGTTCCGCCCTTGACGACGCCCTCCGGCGGGATCGCGGGTCCCTTGGAGTCCTCCGCGGTGCCCTGGGTGATGACCGCGGGCTTGTAGGCGGCGGCGGGGGCCGAGGAGGCACCGTTGGAGCTGCCGGACGGCTGGGCGGCCGGAGCCCCCTGGTTGCCCTCGGCGCAGGCGCTGGTGACGGCCAGCACACCGATGGCCAGGACGGCCACGGCTGACCGCTTTCTGACTGTCATCTCTCTCCTATCTGTTCAGCGCTTGAGCTGGGGCTAGCGCTTGAGCTTGGGGTCGAAGGCGTCGCGGACGGAGTCGCCGAGAAGGTTGAAGGCGATCACGAAGATCACCAGCGCGACGCCCGGGAAGATCAGGTACGTGATGTCGTTCTGGTAGACCTCGGTACCGCGCCGGAACATCCTGCCCCAGTCGGGGATCGGCTCGATCATGCCGACGCCGAGGAAGGACAGGGCGGCCTCCGAGGTGACCAGCGCGGGCAGCAGCAGCGTCGCCTGGATCAGGATCGGCGTCCACAGGTTGGGCAGCAGTTCCTTGAACACGATCCGCGCGGGGGAGGCGCCGGTCACCCGGGCGGCCTCGATGAACTCGCGTTCGCGGAGCGTGAGGACCTGGCCGCGCAACAGGCGGGCCAGACCGGCCCAGCCGAACAACGTCAGCACGAGCACCAGCGTCACGGCGCGCAGCCAGACCGGCGTCTCCTGGTCGGGACTGACGAAGAGGTTCTCCACCACGGGCATGAACGCGATGATGAACAGCACCGAGGGGAAGGACAGCACCGTGTCGATCACGCGGCCGATGACGTAGTCCGTCTTGCCACCGGAGTATCCGGCCACGATGCCGATCACGATGCCGATCAGCGTGGTGAGGATCGTCGTGATGAGCGCGATCAGCAGCGAGGTCCTGATTCCGTAGACCAGCTGGGTGAACACGTCACGGCCGAGGTTCGGCTCGATGCCGAACCAGAACTCCGAGCTGATGCCGCCGTTCGGGGCGATCGGATAGCCGAAGTCGTTGAGCAGGCCCGGGGTGTCCTGGCCGTAGAGGGTGTACGGGTCCTTGCCGTACAGCCAGGAGATCACCGGTGCGAGTATCGCCACCAGGATGAAGAAAATCACCACGATGGCCGAGGCGACCCCGGTCCGGTCACGGCGGAAGCGGAGCCACATCAGCTGCCCTGGTGAGCGGCCCACCGTTTCCGGTGCCTTCACCACGGGCGCCTCATCGGCGGTGGTCGCGGCAGGTGCAGGGATGGTCATCGTGCGGGAGCCCCCAACGAGCATGACTGAGCGGGATCTGGGGGAACCATTGCAAAACAGTCAGGGGCAAATCAATGGCCTAGCTGTTACTTGTTTTTTTGTTGTGCAATATAGATCAGGTTGTGGCTGCAATTCCATTGACCTGGGTGGGGGGTCGGATGGAATGATGAGATTCCCCACCGTCTCTTATTCACGGATTTGTGACATACCTATGACACGACCATGACGGTCTGTGTGGCCGTCGTGTCACCTCTCGTCGTGTGGTGTCCGCAGGTGGGGCGGAAGGCGGTCCGGCCGCCGGGTGAGTGCGTGAACGCGTGTTGACTATGGGTGACCCGTCCGGGTCCCGCTCGGCCCCCTGTGGCCCCGTGCCCCCTTCGCCCCTGTTCCCTTCGTACCACCGTGCCCGGCCCGGGCGCGAGGGTGCGCGGTGTGCCTCTCCCCGATGTCCGGTTGTTCCATCTGGTGGGAGGGGGACACGTCATCTTTTGCCGGACGTGGCACACTGGAGGGAGAGCAGCGTGCTCCGGGGTCGGTGAAATTCCGAGCCGGCGGTTACAGTCCGCGACCCGTCCGAAGCCATCGGCCGGTTGACCTGGTGAAACTCCAGGACCGACGGTCAAAGTCCGGATGGGAGGAAGCGCGCGGGCGGCAGGGACGTCCCTTGGTGGGGCGCCTCGCCGCCAATGGGTGTACGTGCCTGTGATCCCCCGGGGCCCGCCGTGGCAGAAAGCTACCGGCGAGTAGGAGTCCCGGATGTGTGGTCGGGCGCACCCGCGTCAGCCGACCGGCCTGCCCGCGCGTGGTCGCGGCGCCGCCGGTCCCCTCCTCCGTCTCGCCCGCCGTGTCCCCGCGATCTCCACGGCCTCTCCCGGTGAACCCGTACGGCCTGGCCGGCTTCCACGTGCCCACGTCCTGGGAAACGCCCGCCGTACCGGCTCCCCGGTCCCGGCAGGCCCCGTGAGGCCAGGAAGACGGGCGGCCCCGCGCGGGTTCACTCCCGATGTCATCTACGCACGCCCTGCGAAGGAGCTGTGAATGTTCACCGGAATCGTTGAGGAACTCGGCGAGATCGCGGAGATCGAGACGCTGCGCGACGCCGCCAGGCTGTCGATCCGCGGCGGGGTCGTCACCGGCGACGCCGGGCACGGCGACTCGATCGCCGTCAACGGGGTCTGCCTGACCGTGGTCGACGTCGAGGGGGAGGTCTTCACCGCCGACGTGATGAAGGAGACCCTGGACCGCAGCAGCCTGGGGGCCCTGCGCCCCGGCTCCAGGGTCAACCTGGAGCGCGCGGTCCGCGCCGACCAGCGCCTCGGCGGCCACATCGTGCAGGGCCACGTGGACGGTACCGGCGTGCTGCTCGCGCGTGAGCCGGACGAGCACTGGGAGGTCGTGCGGATCTCCCTGCCCGCCGCGCTGAACCGCTACGTCGTGGAGAAGGGCTCGATCGCCGTCGACGGGGTCAGCCTGACCGTGGTCGGCGTGGACGACGAGGGCTTCTCCGTCAGCCTCATCCCCACCACGCTGCGGCTGACCACCCTCGGCGCCAAGCAGCCGGGCGACCCGGTGAACCTCGAAGTCGACGTGATCGCCAAGCACGTGGAGCGGCTCGTCGGCGCCTACGCCCCCGGGAACGGGTCATGAACTGGGTGAACGAGGGCTTCCAGCTTCTCGGGGTCAAGGTCCTGTGGACCGACCTGGTCGGCAACGTGGCCGCGCTGGCCACCGTGCTGCTGGCGATCCGCAGATCGATATGGACCTGGCCGGTGCAGCTCACCGCCGCGGTCCTGCTGTTCATCACCTCCCTCAGCGCCCACATCACCGGCAACGCCCTCAAACAGCTCATGTTCGGCGGCCTGGCCGTCTACGGCTGGTGGCGCTGGACCCGCGGCACCCGGGCGGGCCAGGGCCTGGCCGTACGGCCCGCGACCGGCTGGGAACGGCTGGCGATGGCCGCCACGATGCTGCTGGGCACGGCCTTCGTCGGCGTGCTGTTCTTCGTGACCAAGCTCTCCTGGGGCGCGCTGGTGCCGCCGCCGAGGGGCTACCTGCTGGTCGCGGCGGACGCCTACATCTTCGTCGGCAGCGCCGTCGCCACCTGGGCCCAGGGGCGCGCGCTGGTGGACTTCTGGATCATCTGGGTGGCCGTGGACCTGGTCGGCGTGCCACTGGCCTTCAGCTCGGGTCTCGTCGTCTCGGGGGCCGTCTACGGGGTCTTCTTCGTCCTTGTCCTCATCGGACTCTTCAACTGGCTCAAGGAGTACCGGTCCAGGACCGTGCTCGTCCCCAAGGAGGCTGTGTGACCGAGCTTGACCCCATAGAGCGGGCGATCGCCGACATTCGCGAGGGCAGACCCGTCGTGGTGGTCGACGACGAGAACCGTGAGAACGAGGGTGACATCATCTTCGCCTCGGCCAAGGCGACACCGGAACTGCTGGCCTTCACCATCAGGCACACCAGCGGCGTGATCTGCGTCTCGCTGCCCGGTGAGGACCTCGACCGGCTCGGCCTGCCGTTGATGGTGCACGAGAACAGGGAACGCCTGCGCACCGCCTACACGATCAGCGTCGACGCCCGCGACGGGGTGACCACCGGCATCTCCGCCTCCGACCGCGCCAGGACGATCCGCACCCTGTGCGACTCGGCCACCGAGCCCGACGATCTGGTACGGCCCGGCCACGTCTTCCCGCTGCGCTACCGCGAGGGCGGCGTGCTGGTCAGGCGCGGCCACACCGAGGCGGCCGTGGACCTGGCCAGGCTGGCGGGGCTGCGGCCCTCCGGAGCCCTCGCCGAGGTCGTCAACGACGACGGGACCATGAAGCGGCTGCCCGAGCTGCGCGAGTTCTGCGACGAGCACGACCTGGCGCTGGTCTCCATCGAGCAGCTGGTCGAGTTCCGGCGCCGCACGGAACGGATGGTGAGCAGGGTCGCGGAGACCCGCCTGCCCAACGCGTACGGGATGTGGCGCGCCTACGGCTACGCCAGCGCCCTGGACGGCGGCGAGCACGTCGCCCTGGTCTACGGCGATCTGGAGGACGGGGAGAACATCCTGGTCAGGGCGCACTCCGAGTGCCTGACCGGGGACGTGTTCGGCTCCCTGCGGTGTGACTGCGGGGTCCAGCTCGACCACGCGATGTCGGAGATCGCCGCCGAGGGCCGTGGTGTCGTGGTGTACCTGCGCGGGCACGAGGGCCGTGGCATCGGGCTGCTGGCCAAGCTGCGGGCCTACGGCCTGCAGGACGCGGGCAGCGACACCGTGGACGCCAACCTGGAGCTCGGCCTGCCGGTCGACGCCAGGGAGTTCTCCAACGCCGGCCAGATCCTCGCCGACCTGGGGGTGAAGTCGGTCAGGCTGCTGACGAACAACCCCGCCAAGCTGCGGGGCATGGACGGCTACGGGGTCAAGGTCCTCGGCCGTGAGCCGATGCCCGTGGCGATGAACCCCCACAACGAGAGGTACCTGACGGCCAAGCGCGACCGTCTGGGCCACGAGATCAACAAGGAGAACGTATGAGCGGCGCGGGACGTCCCCAGGCCGAGGCCGTCGAAGCGGCCGGGCTGACCGTCGGCATCGTGGCCGCCCGCTGGCACGAGAAGATCACCGATCAGCTCGTGGCGCGGGCGGTGCTGGCCAGCACGGACAGCGGGGCGAGCGCGACGGTGATCCGCGTCGCCGGGTCCCTGGAGATCCCGGTCGTCGCCCAGGCGCTGGCCAGGCGCTGCGACGCCGTGGTCGCCCTGGGCGCGGTGATCCGCGGGGAGACCGCCCACTTCGACTACGTCTGCGAGTCGGTCACCTCGGGGCTCACCCGTGTCTCACTCGACGAGGGCACGCCGGTCGGCAACGGGGTGCTGACGTGCGACTCCCTCGACCAGGCCCTCGACCGCTCCGGACTGCCCGGCAGCCACGAGGACAAGGGCTACGAGGCCACCGTCGCGGCCCTGGAGACGGCGCTGCTGCTGCGGGACCTCAGGGACGCCTGAGGTTCCCGAGCGTCTTGGACGCGGGGCCGGCCGGGGCGTGCGGTAGGTTTCCTATCGCCGTGACCGGTGCTTTTCCCGAAGGAACGTGATCTCCAGGTGAGTCAAGAGAACGTCTCGCCCCCCGAGCTGCCCGTCGTGTGGCGGCCGAGGAAGGGACGCGTCGTGGCGTACGGCTTCGCCGGTTTGATCATCGTTGGAGCCGTGGTCCTGGCGATCCTCCTGCCGCCGCCGTTCACCGTGGTCGACAAGGTCGCGATGGTGGTGCTCGGCGCCGCCGTCGCCGGGGTGCTGCACCTGCTCGGCCGCTGCCGGGTCGAGGCGGACGAGAAGGGCGTCACCCTGGTCAACGCGCTGCGGGTGCACCGCTACGAGTGGCCGGAGGTGCTCGCGGTGACGCTGACCGACAGCGAGCCCTGGGCGAAGATCGACTTCACCGACGGCGCGACGATCGGCGCCATGGGGCTGCAGGGCTCGGAGAAGGAACGGACCGTCCAGCAGGTCCGTCAGCTCGCCGCGCTCATCAGGGAACGCGGCGAGGCCAGGGACGAGGGCGGTAGCGGCGGACGGGCCGGGGACGACGACTGAGGCCCGGCCTGCGCGGCCGGGCCGGAGACGACGCCGGGGCGTCTCAGGTCTCCTCGGCGAAACGCTCGGCCATACCCGTCTCGCCCGCGACCAGCAGAACCGTGTTCCCGTGGATGGCCGTGTCGGAGGTGGCGTAGGTGAACCTGCCGCCGGGGCTCTTGATCCCGACCACGGTCACGCCGTACTTCGTGCGGATGCCCAGCTCGCCCAGCGTCCTGCCCACCGCCCAGCCCGGCGCCTTGGTCTTGACCAGGGCGTAGCCCTCGTCGATCTCGACGTAGTCGAGCATCCGCCCGGTCACCAGGTGCGCGACCCGCTCTCCCATGTCGTACTCGGGCTGCACCACGTGGTGCGCGCCGACCCGGTCCAGGATCCGGCTGTGCTGGCGGCTGATCGACTTGGCCCAGATGTCCGGCACACCGAAGTCGGCCAGGATCGAGGTGGTCAGGATGCTCGCCTCGATGTCGCCGCCGATGCCGACCACGACCCTGCCGAACTCCTCGACGCCCAGCTGGGTCAGCGCGTCCGGGTCGGTCGAGTCCGCGCAGGCCACGTGCGTGAGCTGCCCGGACAGCTGCTGCACGATCTTGGGGTCGCTGTCCACGCCGAGCACCTCGACGCCGCGCTCGGCCAGTTCGAGCGCCAGCGCGCTGCCGAACCGGCCGAGGCCGATCACCGCGACCGCGTCGCCGCGGTCCTTCCTGTCAGCCAACGAGAGGGCCCTCCTCCGGATAACGGAACCTGCGGGTCTGGACGTGCAGCGCCAGCGCCGCGCCGAGTGTCACGGGCCCCAGTCTGCCGACGAACATCAGGACCGTCAGCACCAGGTGTCCCGGGGTGCCGAGATCGCCGGTTATCCCGGTGGACAGGCCGACCGTGCCGAACGCCGAGACCACCTCGAACAGCACCCGGTCGAGCTTGAACGGGGTGAGGGCCATCAGGACGAACGTGCCCAGCGCCACCGAGGCCACACTGAGCAGGGCGATGGTCAGCGCCTGGCGCTGGAGCTGCTCGGGCAGGCGGCGGCGGCCGACCGTGACGTCGGGCTCACCGCGCAGCTCGGCCAGGATGACGTAGCCGAGGAGCGCGAACGTCGTCACCTTGATGCCGCCGCCGGTGCTCGCGCTGCCCGCTCCGACGAACATCAGCACGTCGCTGATCAGCCAGGTGGTCTCGTGCATCTGTGAGACGTCCACGGAGTTCATGCCGCCGCTGCGGGTCATGGAGCTGTGGAAGAACGCCGCCATGATCCGCTGCCAGGGCGGCAGGCCTCCCAGGGTCGCGGAGTTCTCCCACTCGGTGAGGGCGACGGCCAGCGCCCCGCCGAACAGCAGGACCGCGGTCATCCCCACGGTGATCCTGGCGTGCAGCGACCAGAGCCTGGGACTGTGCCAGCCGCGGCGGAGCGCGGTGTAGACGGGGAAGCCGAGCCCCCCGACGACCACGGAGATAGCCAGTGGCAGGCAGATCCACGGGTCGTGGACGAAGCGCACGACGCCGTCCGGCCACAGGGTGAAGCCGGCGTTGGTGAAGGAGGAGACCGCGTGGAAGAGCCCCTGGTACAGGGCGCGGCCGGGCGACTCGCCGTACCCGATGAGGAAGCGGGCGGCCAGCACGGCCGTGGTCAGCGCCTCGACGGCCAGCGTCACCTTGGCGACGCCCGCGATCAGGCGGCGCACCTCGCCGGGGCCCAGGGTCCTGGTCTCGGCCTGGGCGTTGAGCCTGGCGCGCAGGCCGAGCTTGCCGGAGACGACCAGCGCCAGGATGGAGGCCATCGTCATGATCCCGAACCCGCCGATCTGCATCAGCGCCAGGATCACCAGCTCACCGAAGACCGACCAGTGCGTCGCGGTGTCCTGTACGGCCAGGCCGGTCACGCAGACCGCCGACGTCGCGGTGAAGAGCGCGGACGTCCACGACGCCGCCCGCCCGGCCTCGACCGCGACAGGCAGCGACAGCAGCGCCGAGCCCGACATGACCACGACCAGGAAGGCGGCCACGACGACCCTCGACGGCGTGTTGATCCGCCGCAGAACGTTCTTCACGAGGGGTGAGAATACGCCGGGGAGACGACCGCCACGTCCGCCCCACGTGCCCTGTCCCATCAGTGCCCCGTCGATGCCTCGTCAGCGGCCCCCGCGGCGTAGCCTGAGGTGGTGCTGAGGGGGACGGTCAAGATCTCTGACGTGGAGTCACCGGGACATCTGGGGGAACTCCTCGACCGGTGCGCCTACCTCGCGGACGAGGGGCTGTCCACGGCGGCGTTCCTGGCGCTGCGGATGGGCCGCCCGCTGCTGCTCGAAGGTGAGGCCGGGGTCGGCAAGACCGAGCTGGCCAGGACGCTCGCCACGGTGCTCGGCGCGCCGCTGATCAGGTTGCAGTGCTACGAGGGGCTCGACGGCCCCCAGGTGCTCTACGACTGGGACTTCGCCCGCCAGCTGCTGCACCTCAAGGCCGCGGAGGCGAGCGGGATCACCGACGCGGCGCGGCTTGAGGGGGAGGTCTACGACCGGCGCTTCCTGATCGCCAGGCCGTTGCTCAAGGCGGTGGAGACCCAGCCGAGCGTGCTGCTCGTCGACGAGGTCGACCGGGCCGACGTGGAGTTCGAGGCGATCCTGCTTGAGGTGCTGTCCGACTTCGCGATCTCCATCCCCGAGCTCGGCACGGTCCGGGCGCAGAGCCCGCCGGTCGTCGTGCTGACCTCCAACCGCACCCGCGAGCTGCACGACGCGCTGAGACGCCGCTGCCTCTACCACTGGCTCGAACACCCCTCCTTCGAGCGGGAGGTGACGATCCTGCTGCGCAGGCTCCCGGGCTGCTCCAGGACCCTGGCCGAGCAGGTGGCCGGGGCCGCGGGGCGGCTGCGCGAGGCCGGTCTGGTCAAGCCGCCCGGCGTCGCCGAGAGCCTCGACTGGGCCGAGGCACTGCTGACCCTGGGCGCCAGGGAGCTGGACCCCGGCCTGGCCGCGGCGACGCTGGGCGCCCTGCTCAAGCACCGTGAGGACCACGAGACGGTCCTCGGGAACGGATTCTTCGATGTCTCCCGTGGCTGAGGGCCCCCTGGAGGAGCCGGTGGACACAGTGGAGGACGCGGTGGAGGACGCGGGACGCGACCTGGTCGCGGTCATGACCGGGTTCGCCAGGACGCTGCGCGCCGCCGGGGTGCCCGCCGACCACGAGCGGACCCAGGCCCTGTTGCGCGCGCTGGCCGTCCTCGGCGCGGCCGCCCCGCGCGGGGTCTACTGGGCGGGCAGACTCACCCTGTGCGCCTGTCCCGACGACCTGCCCCGCTACGACCGTGTCTTCGACGCCTACTTCGGCGGCACGCGGGCACGTCCGGTTCCCCCGCCCACGGTCAACGTCACCCGGGGCGTCACGACCCTGACCGGCACCCGGGGACAGGCGGGGGACGGTGAGGAGCGGGCGGCGGCCGCCAGCCCGGCGGAGGTCCTGCGCAACAGGGACGTGGCCGCGATGACCGGTGCCGAGCTGGCCGAGGCACGGCGCCTGCTCGCCCTGCTGCGGGTGGATCGCGAGCGGCGCGGGTCACGACGGTTCGGCCCCTCCCGCAGGGGGCGCCTCGACGGCGGGGCGACGATCCGCGAGACCCTGCGGCACGGCGGCCAGACCGTACGGCTGCGCCACCGCGCCCACCGCACCAGGCCCCGCGGGGTCGTGCTGCTCGTCGACGTCAGCGGCTCCATGGCCCCCTACGCCGACACACTGCTGCGCCTGGGACACGCCCTGGTGCGCGCGGAGCCGAGGGCGACCGAGGTGTTCAGCGTGGGCACCCGCCTGACCAGGATCACCGCCGAGCTGCGCCCGCGCGACCCGGCGGCGGCGATGGAGGCCGTCTCCGCCGCCATTCCCGACTGGAACGGCGGAACCCGCCTCGGTGAGGAACTGCGGAGCCTCCTGCGGCTGCACGACGCGGCGGGCGCGACCGTCGTCATCGCCTCCGACGGGTGGGAGCGGGGCGACGCCTCGCTGCTCGGCGCGCAGATGGCCAGGCTGTCCAGGACCGCCCACCGGGTGATCTGGGTGAACCCGCACAAGGGGCAGGAGGGCTACCGCCCGCTCACCGCCGGGATGCGGGCGGCGCTGCCGTACGTGGACGACTTCGTGGCCGGGCACAGCCTGGCGGCCTTCGAGGCGCTGGCCCGGCTGTTGGGAGGGCGGAATGCGTGACATCCTCTCGCAGATCACGCGCTGGTGGGAGGCGGGTGAGACGTTCGGACTGGCGACCGTGGTCGAGACCTTCCGCAGCGCGCCCCGGCCACCGGGAGCCTCGATGGCCGTCCTCGGGGAGGAGGCGGCGGGCAGCGTGTCCGGTGGCTGCGTCGAAGGAGCCGTCTACGAGCTGGCCCGTGAGGTGGCCGCCTCGGGGACCCCGGTGCTGCGGCGCTACGGGGTGAGCGACGACGACGCCTTCTCCGTCGGGCTGACCTGCGGGGGGATTCTGGACGTCTTCGTCGAGCCGGTCTCGCGCGGGACGTTCCCCGAGCTGGGGGAGGTCGCCGCGGCGGTGCGGGAACACGAGCCGGTCGCGGTCGCGACCGTGCTGTCCGGCCCGGGCGCCGTCGGGGCCCGCCGGGTGGTCGGCCCTGAGCGCGCCTCCGGCTCGCTGGGCCCGGCCAGGCTGGACGACGCGGTCGACGACGACGCCCGCGGCATGCTCGCCCAGGGCCTCACCGGGATCCGCCGGTACGGCCCGCACGGTGAGCGGCGCCTCGACGACCTGGCGGTCTTCGTGCACTCCTTCGCCCCGCCGCCCAGGATGCTGGTCTTCGGCGCCATCGACTTCGCCGCCGCGGTCGCCAGGATCGGCAGGTTCCTCGGCTACCACGTGGTGGTGTGCGACGCGCGTCCCGTCTTCGCCACGGCCAGGCGCTTCCCCGAGGCCGACGAGGTGGTCGTCAAGTGGCCGCACGACTACCTCAGCTCGGTCACCGTGGACGAGCGGACCGTGATCTGCGTGCTCACCCACGACCCCCGCTTCGACGTCCCGCTGCTGGAGGTGGCGCTGCGCACCCCGGCGATCTACGTCGGGGCGATGGGCTCACGCCGTACGCACGAGGACCGGCTGGCGCGGCTGCGCGAGGCGGGCCTGGGGGAGGAGGAGCTCGGGCGGCTGCGCTCCCCGATCGGCCTCGATCTGGGCGCGCGGACACCGGAGGAGACCGCGGTCTCCATCGCCGCCGAGCTGATCCAGTTGCGCTGGGGCGGCTCGGGACGGCCGCTGAGCGACGGCTCGGGCCGCATCCACGCGCCCGGCCGCCGGACATGACGCGGGCGGCGAGCGCGGGGCTGCTGCTGGCCGCAGGCGGCGGTTCCCGGCTCGGCACCCCCAAGGCGCTGGTCGAGCTGGACGGTGAGCGGCTGGTCGACCGGGGGGTCAGGCTGCTGCGTGAGGGCGGCTGCCATCCCGTGGTCGTCGTGCTCGGGGCCGCGGACGCTCAGGTGCGCGGGGCGGTCGTCGTGCGCAACCCGGACTGGCGGAGCGGCATGGGCTCCTCACTCAGGACCGGCCTGGCGGCGCTTCCCGGTGACGCGGAGCGGGTGGTGATCGCCCTGGCCGACCAGCCGTCCATCGGGCCGCGGGCCGTGCTCCGGCTGGTCGAGGCCGCGCGCCTGGGGGCCTCCGTGGCCGTCGCGACCTACGCGGGCAGGCGGCGGAACCCGGTGCTGGTCGCCAGGGAGCACTTCGCCGAGGTCGCCGGGCTCGCGGCCGGTGACGTGGGCGCCAGGGCCTTCCTCAGGGCGCACCCCGAACTGGTCGTCGAGGTGCCCTGCGACGACGTGGGCGACCCGGCCGACATCGACACCCCCGGCGACCTGGCGGCCTGGCGACGGCGGGGCTGAGATCAGGGGGTCTCCCGGTGCAGCCGGAAGGAGGCGACGGCGGCGCGGTGGTCACTGCCCGCCGCGGCCTCGACGCCCGCGGTGGCCGCGGTGAGGCCCCGGTAGAGGATGTGGTCGGGCCTGGTCACGGGGAAGGAGGCGGGCCAGGTGAAGCCGAACCCGGTCCCGGCCTCCTGCTGGGCGTCCAGGAGCGGCGGCACCAGGCCGGAGCGCTTACGGTCGGTCGTGGCGGTGTTGAGGTCGCCGAGCAGGAGAAGGCGCCGGCTGCCGTCGCGCTCGACGAGCCTTCCCGCCTGGGTGAGGGTCTCGTCCCGCTGGGCGGTCTGGCCGGGACGGGCCGAGGCCAGGTGCATCACGTAGACGGTCAGCCTGCCCTTCGGCGTCTGGACGACCGCCCGCAGCGCCCTGGCCCAGCCGAGGCCGATGTCCACCCGGCGAGCCTGCAGGATCGGGAACCTGCTCCACAGGCCGACCGTGTTCACCTGGTAGCGGTGCGGGAAGCGGTTGTCGAGTTCCTTGGCCGCGGGACCTCCCTCGGTCAGCTCCTGCACGGCGACCAGGTCCCGTCCGCCGGAGACGGTCCGTACGGCCTGCGCCGAGTCGCCGTTGGCCGCCCCCACGTTGATCGTGGCGACCGAGACGTCGCTCGGGCCGCCGGGGACGGCGCGCAGCAGCGTGGGGCCGAACATGATCCCCCAGACGGTCGCGGGCAGCAGCGCGGCGACGATCACCGGCCACGACCGGGTGACCAGGGCGCCGAGCAGCAGGAAGGGGACGGTGACGCCGAGCCAGGGCAGCAGGCTCTCCAGCACCGGGGTGAACCCTCCCAGGTCGGGCAGGAGTCCGTGGCCGCCGAGAACGAGGGCGAGCGCCCCCGCAAGCACCATGATCGCCCGCCTCAGCACACCGCTCCTCGTCCGCGCCACCATCGCGGGCCGTCCACCCCCGCCCGCACGGGCCTCCCGAGCCCGAGACCCGTACGCTACCGGCCTCGTGCGGGCGGCGCGGGTCTTGGAGCGGGCCGGAGGGAGTCGATAGCCTTCTGGGCAGAGAGAACGGAATAACATTCGGTTCCTGTGGCGCGGGAAGGACGATCCTGACGATGCGTATCGGTATGGCCCTGAGTTACGCGGGGGGCTTCAAGGAGACCGTGGACGAGCTGGCCGACTACGAGAGGGCGGGGCTGGACATCGTCTTCGTCGCCGAGGCGTACAGCTTCGACGCGGTCAGCCAGATGGGCTACATCGCGGCCAGGACCGAGCGGCTGCAGATCGCCTCGGGCATCCTGCCCATCTACTCGCGCACCCCCGCCCTGCTGGCCATGACCGCGGCCGGCATGGACTACGTCTCGGGCGGCCGTTTCACCCTGGGCATCGGCGCCTCGGGGCCGCAGGTGATCGAGGGCTTCCACGGCGTGCCGTACACCGCGCCGCTCGGCCGCACGCGGGAGGTCGTCGAGATCTGCAGGCAGGTGTGGCGGCGCGAGCGCCTGGAGTACGAGGGAAGGCACTACACCCTTCCGCTGCCCGAGGGGGAGGGGACGGGGCTGGGCAAGTCGCTGAAGCTCATCAACCACCCCGTCCGCGAGCGCATCCCCATCGTGATCGCGGCCATCGGCCCGAAGAACGTCGAACTGTGCGCCGAGCTGGCCGAGGGCTGGGAGCCGATCTTCTACATGCCGGAGAAGGCCGCCGAGGTCTGGGGGGCCTCCCTGGCCGCGGGCGGGGCCAGGCGCGACCCCTCGCTGGGAGTCCTCGACGTCATCGCCCAGGCCCCGCTGGCCATCGGCGACGACGTGTCGGGCCTGGTCGACCTCGGACGTCCCGTCGCGGCCCTCTACATCGGCGGCATGGGCGCCAAGGGCAGGAACTTCTACAACGACCTGGCCCGCCGCTACGGCTACGAGAAGGAGGCCGAGGAGATCCAGGACCTCTACCTCGCGGGCAAGAAGGAGGAGGCGGCCGCGCTGGTCCCCAGGGAACTGCTTGAGGCCGTCTCGCTGATCGGGCCGGAGGGTCATGTGCGCGACCGCCTGCAGGCGATGCGCGACTCCGGCGTCACGACCGTCAACGTCACCCCGCTCGGCCGTACCCACGCCGAGCGCGTCCGGCTCGTCGAGAAGGTCGGGGAACTCGCCTCCTGAGCCCTGCCCGGGCCTTCTCTGGCCGGGGAGAACGTGATACTGATCACAGGTATAGATGAAATTTCCTACCAGAATAGGTGGTTTCACGCCCTGTGAGGTTCTCCCCGGTGACCCCTCTGCTCGTCGGGCGGCCGTATGTGGATCTGTGCCGCCTGAACGGCCAGCTCTGTCACTGAACGCATTTCCCGCTCCCCTCCCGCCCCGCGCGGGCACGTTCTCACGTCGGAGTCGCGTTCATGAAGAAAGTCTCCTTCTCCCTGCAGTTGCTGCTCGGCCTGGTGGCCGGTGCCGCACTCGGCTTCCTCGCCCGCGCGGGCGAGATCGCCTGGCTGACCACCGCCCTGACCGAGGTCGGCAGGCTCTTCGTCCAGCTCCTCAAACTCGCCGTCCCGCCGCTCGTCCTCACCGCGGTCGTGGTCAGTGTCGCCAACCTGCGCAACGTCGGCGGAGCCGCCAGGCTCGCGGGCAAGACACTGCTGTGGTTCCTGGTCACCTCGCTGATCGCGGTGGTCATCGGCCTCGGCCTCGGCCTGGTCATCAACCCCGGCGAGGGCGTCACGATCTCCACCGCCGGGGCCAAGGCCCCCGACCTCGACGGAACGGGGACCTGGCTCGACTTCGTGACCGGGATCATCCCGACCAACGTCGTCACGGCCTTCACCGAGCTCAACGTCCTGCAGATCGTCTTCATCGGGGTCGTCCTCGGCGCGGCGGCCCTGGCGGTCGGCGAGGCGGCCGAGCCGTTCCTCGTCCTCAGCCGCTCGGTGCTCGAACTGGTGCAGAAGGCCCTGTGGTGGGTCATCAGACTGGCCCCGATCGGCACCGCGGGCCTGATCGGCAAGTCCGTCGCCGCCTACGGATGGGACCTGCTGGCCCCGCTGGCCAAGCTCGGAGCGGGCGTCTACATCGGCTGCCTGCTGGTGCTGCTGGTGAGCTACCCGCTGCTGCTCGCCCTCGTCGGCCGGGTCAGCCCGCTGACCTTCTACCGCAACGCCTGGCCCGCGATCGAGCTGGCCTTCGTCTCCCGCTCCTCGATCGGGACCCTGCCGCTGACCCAGCGGGTCACCGTCGAACGCCTGGGCGTCGACCGCGACTACGCCTCCTTCGCGGTGCCCTTCGGGGCGACCACCAAGATGGACGGCTGCGCCGCGATCTATCCCGCCCTCGCCGCGATCTTCGTGGCCCAGGTGTACGACGTCCCGCTCGGCCTCGGCCAGTACCTGCTGATCGCGTTCGTCTCGGTGGTCGGCTCCGCCGCGACCGCGGGCCTGACCGGCGCGGTCGTGATGCTCACCCTCACCCTGAGCACGCTCGGCCTGCCCCTTGAGGGCGTCGGCCTGCTCCTGGCCGTCGACCCGATCCTCGACATGATCCGTACGGCGACGAACGTGGCCGGGCAGATCGTGGTGCCCGTGCTCGTCGCCCGTTCCGAGGGCCGTCTCGACGAGGCGGTGCTGAACGCCCCGCCGCTGCCCCTGGACGAGACGTCCGCCAGACCGCTGGTCACCGGGGGCGCCCCCGCCCCCGCCTGACGCCCCGAGGTGGCGGGCGGCACCTGCGGCCCGCCACCGCCTCTCCCGCCCGCCGCCGCCCAAGGTGTGGCGGGCGGGGGTGGAGACAGGGGCGGAGGAGGTCAATAGCATGCGAGGCATGACCGCCACCCACGCCACGCGCCGTACGCGTCTGGCGGAGCTGCTGCCCGCCCACGACGTGGACGCCGTCCTGGTCACCCGGGGGGTGAACGTGCGCTACCTGACCGGCCTGGCGAGCTCGAACGCCGCGGTGCTGGTCACGGCGGACGGCACCGCCACGCTGGCCACCGACTCCCGCTACACGGAGACCGCCAGGCGCCTGTGCCCGGATGTCGAGGTGCGCCAGGAACGCGACGTCGCGGGAAGCCTGGTCGCGACGGCGGCGGGCCGGGTCGGCGTCGAGGCGCACCACATGTCCGTGGCCGACTACTTCCGTCTCGGCGGGGACCTGCCGCGGCTGAGCGGGCTGGTCGAGTCGGTGCGCAGGGTCAAGGACGAGGAGGAGATCGACCTCATCCGCACCGCCTGCGCGCTCACCGACCAGGCCTTCGGCGACGTGCTGCCCAGGCTGCGGCCCGGAGTGACCGAACGGGAGGTCGCCAGGGCGCTGGAGACCCGGATGATCGAGCTGGGCGCGGACAAGCCCGCCTTCGACTCGATCGTCGCCTCGGGCACGAACGGCTCGATCCCGCACCACTCGCCCTCGGAGCGTCCCCTGCAACGGGGAGACCTCGTGACCATGGACTTCGGGGCGCTGTACGACGGCTACCACGCCGACATGACCAGGACCGTGGCGATCGGGGAGCCCGCCGCCTGGCAGCGGGAGCTCTACGACCTGGTCAGGGCCGCCCAGCGGGCCGGCCGCCACGCCGTACGGCCGGGCGCGCTCACCCACGAGGTGGACGCCGCGGCCCGCGACCTGATCACCGCGGCCGGGCACGGTGAGCGCTTCGGGCACGGCCTGGGACACGGCGTCGGGCTGGAGATCCACGAGGTGCCGTTCCTGGCTCCGCCGAAGCCAGACAGTGATGCCGGGCACGCTAGACTAGAGGATCGAGTTCCGGTCACCGTCGAGCCTGGTGTCTACCTGCCGGGTATGGGCGGCGTCCGCATCGAGGACACGCTCGTGACGCGTGATGCCGGACCGGAGCTTCTCACACGGACGACCAAAGAGCTGCTTGTCCTTTAAAGAGCGGCCGTACGCAGGAGAAACTAGTGGCGACGACGAACGACCTCAAGAACGGCCTGGTGCTCAAGCTCGACGGCGGTGAGCTCTGGACGGTTGTGGAGTTCCAGCACGTCAAGCCCGGCAAGGGCGGTGCGTTCGTCCGCACCAAGCTGAAGAACATCAAGTCGGGCAAGGTCGTCGACAGGACCTTCAACGCGGGCGTCAAGGTCGAGGTGGCCAACGTCGACAAGCGCGAGATGCAGTTCTCCTACATGGACGGCGAAGAGTTCGTCTTCATGGACACCGAGACCTACGACATGCTCAACGTCTCCCGGGTGGCCGTCGGCGACAGCGCCAACTACCTGCTGGAGAACATGCTCGCCACCGTCGCGGTCAACGAGGGCAACGTGCTCTACGTCGAGCTGCCCGCGGCCGTCGACCTGATCATCGCCGAGACCGAGCCGGGCCTGCAGGGCGACCGCTCCACCGGCGGCACCAAGCCCGCCAAGCTGGAGACCGGCGCCGAGATCAAGGTGCCGCTGTTCATCACGACCGGTGAGAAGGTCAAGGTCGACACCCGCACCGGCGAATACCTCGGCCGCGCCTGATGTCCGCACGGGGTAAGGCGCGCAGGCGCGCGCTGGACATCCTCTTCGAGGCCGAGGCGCGCAGCCAGGACCCGCTCGCGGTTCTGGCCGAGCGTCTCGAAAGGGCGGAGCCGCCCGTCAACGAGTACACCGCGACCATCGTCGAGGGCGTGTGCAGGCACCGCGCGCGCATCGACGAGCTGATCACCACCTACGCCGAGGGATGGACGCTCGACCGCATGCCCGCGGTCGACCGCAACCTCCTGCGCGGCGGCACCTACGAGCTGCTGTGGATGCCCGACGTGCCCGAGGGCGTCGTCATCAGCGAGTGGGTCGGGCTGGCCTCCGAGCTGTCGACCGACGAGTCCCCGCAGTTCGTCAACGGCCTCATGGCCCGGTTCAAGCAGCTCAAGCCGTCCCTGGCGCTGTAGGTCACATCCGTGGGGAGGACCTCTCTCCGGTCCTCTCCATGGACGCGCCCGCGGGAGCCGTGAACGGACCTTTCCGCTCCGGCCTCCTGAACCACGCGGCCCCGGTCCGAACTCCTTCCGCGCCGGGGAAAGAGCAGATCGAGCCCGGCCCCGGTTCCTCCCCGGACGGCACCGGGTACGGCCCGGCGTAGGCTGGGGCTCGTACCGCGAAAGAGGAGGCGATCTTAAGTTGCGCGCCGTAGGCATCTCACGCCCGTCGGCCACTCCGGCGGTCCGCACCGCCGTCGTGTGGGACGTGTTGCGGGCAGTGCTCGCCGACCGGGTGGCCGCGACCGGCAGGGATCGGCTCGACATCGTCGACGCCGGAGGGGGCACGGGCGGCTTCGCCGTACCGCTGGCCGGGCTCGGGCACGCCGTCACCGTCGTCGATCCCAGCCCCGACTCGCTGGCCGCGCTCGAACGCCGGGCCGCAGAGGCCGGGGTCGGCGTTCGCGCCCTGCAGGGGGACGCGGCCGACCTGAAGGAGATCCTCCCCACGGACGGGGCGGACCTGGTGCTGTGCCACAGCGTCCTGGAGTACGTCGAGGACCCGGCGGGCGCCCTGGGCGCCATCGCGGGCCTGCTGCGCGAGGGGGGCGCCATCAGCGTGCTGGCCGCCAATCCGCTCGCCGCGGCCCTGCATCGTTCCATCGCGGGCCGGTTCGAGGAGGCACTGCAGGTCCTGGACGACCCGCAGGGGCGCTGGGGCGACCGCGACCCCACGCCGCGGCGGTTCACCCGCGAGACCCTGGCCGTGCTCCTGTCCGCCGCCGGGCTCACCCCCGGTGAGGTCCACGGTGTGCGGATCTTCGCCGACCTGGTGCCCAGCCGCCTGCTGGACGGGGAGCCGGGGGCCGCGCGCGCCCTGGTGGCCCTCGAACAGGCCGCCGCGGCCCACCCCGTGCTCAGGGACATCGCCACCCAGCTCCACGTCCTCGGCAGAAAGTGAGTTCTCGCCGAACGTGTGTTCCCATGTGTCTCGTACAATGGCCTCGTGTCGAGGAAACAGCAGGTGCCGCGTCCGGTCTCGGCGCTGGGCACGGACGACACCGGTTGTCCGATCCTCCACGTCGACATGGACGCCTTCTTCGCCAGCGTCGAGTTGCGTGAACGCCCCGAACTGCGCGGCCTGCCCGTCATCGTGGGCGCCCCCGGCCCGCGGGGGGTGGTGCTCAGCGCCACCTACGAGGCCAGGCGGTTCGGGGTGCACTCGGCCATGCCCATGATCCGCGCCCGGCGCCTGTGCCCCAGGGCCGTGATCATCCCGCCGAGCCGGGGAAAGTACTCCGAGGTCTCCAGGGGCGTCATGGAGATCTTCCGGACCTTCACCCCCGAGGTCGAGCCGATCGCCTCCGACGAGGCCTTCATGGACGTCGGCGGAGCGCGCAGAAGGCTCGGCCCGCCCGCCGCGATCGCCGCCATGATCCGTGAACGGGTCGCCGGTGAGCACGGGATCACCTGCTCCGTCGGGGTCGCCAACAGCAAGTTCGTGGCCAAGCTCGCCTCACAGCACTGCAAGCCGGACGGCCTGATGGTCGTCCCCGCGGACCAGGTCGTCGACTTCCTCCACCCGCTGCCCATCGCGGCGCTGTGGGGCGTGGGGGAGCGCACCGAGCGCTCCCTGGCGCGCCTGGGCGTCAGGACGGTCGGCGACCTCGCCAGGATCCCCGTCGAGACCCTCCAGCACGAGCTCGGCCAGGCCGTGGGAACCCACCTGGCGGCGCTGGCCTGGGGCCGTGACGAGCGCCGGGTCACCCCGCACACGCCGGACAAGAGCATCGGCGCCGAGGAGACATTCGCCACAGACGTCGACGACCCGGAGCGGATCCACCGGGAGCTGCTGCGCCTGTCGGAGCGGGTCGCGGCCAGGCTCAGACAGGCCGGTCACGCGGGCCGCACGGTCAGCGTCAAGCTCCGCAGGGCCGACTTCACCACCATCTCCAGGTCCCGCACCCTCAGAGAGCCGACCGACGTCGCCCGCGTCCTGTACGCCACGGCCCGCGACCTCTACGGCGCCTCCGGCCTGCTGGGAGTGCGGTTGCGCCTGGTCGGGGTGCGGGTCGAGAACCTCGTGCCGGCGGCCGGGGTGACCAGGCAACTCGGCCTGGGGGAGCGCGAGACGGGCTGGCGGGAGGCCGAGCAGGCGATGGACAGGGCGGCCCGCAGGTTCGGTCAGGATGCGGTGCTCCCGGCGTCGCTTGTTCGCCCGTCGTTTGGTGAAATAGATCTATGACACCGCCTCCGGTTTGGACTACGTTGGACGTTTTCTTTCGTCTACGTCTACAGCCTCGTATTCTGGGGATAACCGACCGCGAGGTTCGGACACCCCGTGTCGTCCGTCACCGTCTTCCCCGTACTGGGGCTGTCCTTGGGAGGCGCCGTGCCGCTCTCTGAGCACGAGCAGCGCTTGCTCGACCAGATCGAGCAGGCCCTCTACGCCGAGGACCCGAAGTGGGCCAATACCGTAAGGATCAGTGATCCACGCAGCCATTACAAGCGCCGCCTGGTGAAGGCCTCCATCGGCTTCGTCCTGGGCGTCGTCCTGTTGATGGTCGGCGTCGTGAACTACATCCCGCTCGGAGTCGGCGGTTTCGTGGTCATGCTCGCCGCGTGTCTGTGGGGTCTGTCCAGCTGGAAGCGCATGAACGGCTTCGGTGAGACCTCAGGGGCCGGCGGCCCCTCCCGCCAGACGGGCAGGGCGGGCCGCAGGAGTGGTCCCAAACCGAGTTTCATGGAGCGGATGGAGGAGCGCTGGCGCCGTCGTAACGACGAGCGCTGAGCCTCTCCCCGCACCCTCTGGGACGGCACGCCCTCGGGGCACGGAGTCCGGCCGGGTCCCGTGCCGGCTGGACCGTGCCACCTGGGTCATGCCGTCCGGACGTCTCCCCGAACCGTCCCCCGTGACCGCCTCCCTGCGACCGGTCCCCGGCCGGTGCCGCCGAACGGACCACGCCCGCGCCCGGGTCTGTCCGGACGCGGGCGTGTGGGCGCTCCGCGGTGGGGGTCAGGCCTTCCTGCCGGTGAGGCGGAGGTTCTCCAGCCGGTCGAAGACGTCCAGCAGACGTGTGCCCAGGGTCCGCATCCCGGTCAGCGTCGAGGGCGGCAGCAGCACCGCGCGGATCCTCCTGCCCCGGGGCGCGGAGGCCGCCAGCGCCCGCCGTACCACGCGCAGGTCCTCACGCGGGGAGCCGGTCTCGCCGGGGGTCCTGGCGAAGAGCATCCGCTCGGCCGAGGCGGCGATCCGCGTCACGGCGGCCTCCGCGTCCGCGTCGAACCCGTGCTGGGCGCTCAGCCGTACGGCCAGTGCCCTGGGGGTCTCACTGGGCGCGCGGGACACCCCGTAGTCGTACAGCGTGTCACCGAGCTCCGCCCAGACGGCCGTCGTCGCCTGCTTCCACAGTCCCGTCCTGACCGTGACGGTTCCCGGCGCCTCCGCCAGAACGACGGCCGGTCGTGCCGCGCGGGAGCAGATCCGGCGGCGGTGCCCGCGCAGCCGCAGCCGCAGCATCGCCGGGATCAGCACGATGAACGCCACGGCCGCGACACCGAGGCCGATCCTGACCGCGAGAGGGGTCTCCTCCTCGACCACGATGGGCCCGCTGCCGCCGTAGTCGAGCTCGGGCCTGCGGTTGCGGGGGTTGCTCGCCGACCCGTTGGCCAGGTCGGAGGAGCCGGAACCGATCGCGGGAGCGGCCGAAGGCTGGTCGCCGGGCTCGTTCGCCGCCCGCGCGCGGCTGTAGGAGGGAACCGTGGCGCTGCCCTGCCCGGTGAGACCGGTGGGGGTCGGCTCGAAGCGCAGCCACCCCGTCCCCTCGAAGTAGAGCTCGGGCCAGGCGTGGGAGTCGTGCGTGCCCACCTGCCAGTGGTCGCCGACCCTGCTGCCGCCGGTGTAGCCGACGGCCACCCTGGCCGGGATGTGGAGCACCCTGGCCAGCACCGCCATCGCGGCGGCGAACTGCTCGCAGTATCCGGCCTTGTTGCGGATCAGAAAGTCCGTCAGCGCCTGCCCGCCGTGTCCCTGAGCGGCCAGGGTGTAGACGAAGCCGCCCTTGCTGGTGAAGAACTCCTGCAGCCGGACCGCCCGGTCGTAGGGGGTCCTCGCGTCCCTGGTCTCCCTCGCCGCCAGTTCCTTGACCTCCCTGGGCAGGTCCCTGGGCAGCTGCAGGTAACGGTCGGTGATCTGCTGGGGCGCGGCCGCGGCCGACCTCAGCCTCTCCGCGGTCGGCCTGGGCTCGTCGCTGACGACCGTGTAGGTCATCCCCTCCGCGGTGTCCTCGGTGGAGAAGACCATCAGGGAGTCACGGTCCGGCCGCCAGTCGCCCTCGATCCCGATGCGGCTCGGCGGGTACGGCAGCGGCAGGAACTCCAGCCCCTTGAGGGTCTTGCTCACCGTGATCCTGGTCGTCACGGTCGCGACGGGCGTCTCACGGCTCTGACCGGGAGGCGGGGGCAGCGGCCCGCGTGAGATCCGGTCCTCGGGAAGGCCGCTGGGCCCCGCCATCGTCCACTGCTGGCCGTCGAAGATGTCCAGCGAGTACATCCGCAGGTAGCGCGGCAGGTTGTCACTGGTGGTGTAGCTGAGGACGTCGGCGTTGGCCGGCAGCGACAGCGAACCCCGCAGGCCGACGATCGGGTTGGAGATGCTGATCGAGTTGTTGCCCTTCCCCCTGCCGTTGCCGACGCCGAAGCCGAACAGCGGGGAGGGTTCGAGTGTGGGCAGCAGCGCGGGCAGCAGGACGGCCAGCACCACCGCGGTGAGCCCGATGCGCTTGCCGGACAGGCGCAGCGGGCCGACGTCGGCGACGGTCCGCGCCGTCACCGAGGCACGGCGCACCAGTACGGCCCTGCCCCAGTGACCCACGCGTTCCCTGCCGTCGGCGACCAGCAGCCCGAGGTAGCCGGCGGCCGCGACGATGAACGCGGGCCAGCTGACCGGCTCGGTCGCCACCGCGGCGGGGACGGTGAACAGCGCCAGCAGCGGCAGCCCGCACAGCGCCGCCCTGCGCGCGCGGGAGGCGAGCAGGTCCACCAGGACGGCGATCAGGGCGACGCCCCCGCAGGTCAGCAGGGTGATGGAGGTCGTCGCGGGCACGGGCGCCGCGAAGCGCTGGATGTCGGCGAAGCCGGCGACCAGCATCCTGGCCAGCGCGACGACCGACTCCCTGGTCGGGACGACCCTGCCCCACGCCTTCTCCGGGGTGAAGACGGCCGTCAGATAGATCCAGATAGCGACGACCTGGCCGAGCGGCGCCAGCCAGCCCGGCAGGCTGTAGCGGCTGGCCGGTACGCCGACCGCCGTCACGACGACGACGGCCCCCAGGCTCGCCCAGAACCAGGCGCCCCCCTGGAAGAGGGGGTAGAGCGAGACGGTGACCGCCATGGTCGCCGCGCCCGCCGCGATCGGAAGTCTCATGAGCCGCCCCCACTGAGTACGAATCGCCCGCCCTGCGCCGCCTTCGGCCACACGTTCGCGATCGTCGCGCCAGAGGGCAGTGGCACGACACGCCATCCGGCCCCGGCCAGCACGGCCTGGGCCGCCTGGTGGCCCGCATCCTCGCCGAGTTCCGGCCGTTCCCAGCCGGCGACGTCCAGCAGCACGGCGACCCCGGTCATGTTGCCGTGCCTGAGCCGGGCCAGTTCCCGGGCCTGCTCGGCGTCGACCGTGCCGAGCACGGCGACGATCAGGCCCTCGCCGCCGCCCTGCCGAAGAGCGGCCACGCCGTACTCCAGGGAGCGGGCGGAACTGGTGCGCATCTCGGCGAGGGTGTCGAGCAGCGCCCAGCTCAGCCCGGTCTCCGGAAGCCGTTCCGCGCCCTGGTCGGTGACCAGGCGCAGGCCGAGCCCCTCGTGCGCCAGATGGAGCCCGATGGAGGCCGCGGCGGAGACCGCGACCTCGAAGGAGGAGCGGGGTCCCTCACCCCGGTGGGCGTACCTGCGGGTGTCCAGCAGCAGCGCGCCCCTGCTCTGCCACTGCTGCTCCTCACGCCGCACCATCAGCTCGCCGTACCTGGCGGTCGAGCGCCAGTGAACCCGCCGCAGGTCGTCGCCCTGCCGGTACTCGCGCGGCGCGACGTCGTCGTCACCGGCCGCCGCCACACTCCTGGTACGGCTCTCGCCCCCGCCCGCGAGCTCCCCGGAGAGGCGGACCCGGGGCAGCGGGACGACCTGGGGCGTCACCACGAGCGTGTCGCTGATGGTGAAGGACCTGGTCAGCTCGACGAGGCCGAACGGGTCGGTGATCCGCACGGTGAGCGGGCCGATGCCGAACCGGCCGCGCAGGTCGGACCTGACCCGGTAGTCGATCTCGCGGATTCCCAGCGCCTCCACCCGGTCCAGGACGAACCTTGGACGGGCGCCCAGGGCGTACGGGACGGTGTCCTCGATCATCAGCAGACCGGTGGGCAGCCGGGTGACGTTCTCCAGGCGCAGCGTCACGGTGGTCTCGCCGCCGACCGGGACCCGGGGCGGGTCAAGGCGGCGCGCGCAGCTCAGCCGGTAGCGGGTGCGGCTGACCACCATCGCCGCGAGCAGCGGCAGCGAGATGATCAGCACCCCGATCCTGAGCAGGTCGTGCTCGCCGAGGAAGAAGGCGCACAGCAGCGCCGCGGCGCCGGAGGCGAGAAATGACCAGCCGCGGGCGGTGAGCGCTCTGAGGCCCGAGGTCACTTCGTCTGGACCTCGGGCACGGGCACCCGGCGAACCAGGTCTGCCACCACCTGCTCCGGCATGCGGCGCTGCCCCTGGGCCTCGACACTGGGCAGCAGCCGGTGCGCCAGCACCGGGACGCACAGGTCCTGCAGGTCGTCGGGAATGACGTAGTCACGCCCGGCCAGCGCGGCGTGCGCCCTGGCCGCCCTGACCAGCTGCAGGGTCGAGCGCGGGGAGGCGCCCAGCCGCAGCTCGGGGCTCTGCCGGGTCGCGGTCACCAGGTCGACGGCGTACTTCTTGATCGGCTGCGAGACGTAGACCGCGCGCACCGCCTCGATGAGCGCCCGCACCTCCGCGGTCGTGGCGACCGGCTCCAGCTTGTCCAGCGGCGAGGCCGCCCCGTGAACGTCGAGCATCTCCAGCTCGGCGCCGGGTTCGGGGTAGCCCATCGCGATCCTGGCGGTGAAGCGGTCGCGCTGCGCCTCGGGGAGGGGGTAGGTGCCCTCCATCTCGATGGGGTTCTGCGTCGCGATCACCATGAAGGGGCTCTCCAGCGCGTAGGTCGCGCCGTCCACGGTGACCTGGTGCTCCTCCATGCATTCGAGCAGCGCGGACTGCGTCTTCGGCGAGGCGCGGTTGATCTCGTCCCCGACCACGATGCTGGCGAAGACCGGGCCGGGCTTGAACTCGAACTCCCGGGTCTGCTGGTTGTAGGCGCTGACCCCCGTGATGTCACTTGGCAGCAGGTCGGGGGTGAACTGGATACGGCGGACCGGACAGTCGATGGAACGGGCCAGGGCCTTGGCGAGCATCGTCTTGCCGACACCGGGCACGTCCTCGATGAGGAGGTGCCCTTCCGCGAGGAGAACGGTCAAGGTCAGGCGGACGGCGTCCCCCTTGCCCTCGATCACCGACTCGATCGCCTGGCGGATGCGATGCGCCGTGACGACCAGATCATCGAGCCGAGGTGAGATGTCATGGGTTACTGCCACCAGGCCTCCATGAAGCTGCGGCGGTTTCACGCCGGGGGTTGGTATTTGGGGGTCTTTATAGGCCCTTTTCCATTGTGCGTACCGACACTACGACGCCCGAGGTTCCAGAGCGACTCTATGTGGGTATTAGGGCTGTTTCCGGGTGGACAGCCACAGTGTGTGAGCTGAGCGTTCTGTTCGTGTGGAGGACGTGTCCGGATCTTGTGACGGGCCGTGGGGCAAGGCCTTCCGGCGGTCGCGCGCTCCACTTTCCCTCTGCGGTGCCGCCGATTGGTTCATTCCTCGATTGTCCGACTATCGCTTACCTTCTCGACACGCCCGTGACATACCGGAGGCGCCTTGCCCCTCCACTCCGCTCCACCTGTTCTGAGCTGGGAAAATGGCGGCGAAACCCGTCGTTAAGAGCCGCGGAATCAGTTGACGGTGGAGAGAAGTGGAGTATGGTGGTGCGCAGTGGAGGGCAGGGGCCACAGCGCCAGGTGCTCCGCTAGGCACGGGAGGTGAGGCCGATGTTCCTCGGCACCCACTACCCGCGCCTCGATGACAAGGGACGGCTGTTCCTGCCGGCGAAGTACCGTGAGGAGCTGGCGGAGGGTCTGGTGATCACCAAAGGCCAGGAGCGCTGCCTCTACGTTTTCCCCGTAGAGGAGTTCCAGCGCATAACCGAGGCTCTGCGCACAGCGCCGGTGACCGCCAAGGCGGTCCGTGACTACAGCCGCGTCTTCTTCGCGAGCGCCTCCGACGAGGTCGCCGACAAACAGGGTCGGGTCACCGTCCCGCAGGCCCTGCGCGACTACGCCGGACTCAGCCGTGACTGCGCCGTCATCGGCGCCAACACCCGGCTGGAGATCTGGGACGCCCAGGCCTGGGACAAGTACCTGGCCGACCAGGAACAGGCATTCTCCGACCTGTCGGAGGAGGTGCTGCCAGGGATTCTGTGACTGCACGGTCGACTCATCGGTGAAAACGTCGTTCGGCGAGGTCTCCACCCGCAACCACATGTTCGTCAGCTGATGCACCTTCCCCGGTGTCAGGTGGCGACGGAAAGCGGGTGCGGATGGGGACCTGGCCGGACGGCCCCCGGGGGTGGGAGCCAGGAGAAAGACACCGATGGGCGTCCGCCGCGTGACCGCGCGGGAGACGCGGCGAGAGGGGGGTTGGCGCTTCATGCGCGCCGAAGACGACAAGAGGGATTCCCAGGGCCGGGGCGGCCATGTTCCCGTGATGCTCGACCGGGTGCTTGAGCTGCTGGCGCCCGCGCTCTCCGGACCCGGCGCCGTCGTGGTCGACGCCAACCTCGGCCTCGGCGGTCACGCGGAGGCACTGCTCGCGGCCCACCCCGCGCTGCACCTGGTCGGAATCGACCGGGACCCCACCGCCATCGAACGCTCCACCGCCAGGCTCGCGCCGTACGCCGACAGGATCACGCTGGTCAAGGCCGTCTCCGACGAGCTGGCCGAAGTGCTGGCCGACCTCGGGCGCCCCCGGGTCAACGGGGTGCTGTTCGACCTGGGTGTCTCCTCTCCTCAGCTCGACGAGGCCGAGCGCGGCTTCGCCTACTCCTACGACGCGCCGCTGGACATGCGGATGGACGGGGGGCAGGAGCTGACCGCGGAGATCGTGGTCAACACCTACCCGATCCCCGAGCTGATCCGGATTCTCCGGGATTACGGCGAGGAGCGATTCGCCCCGCGTGTCGCGCACCTAATCGGCAAGGAACGGGCCAAGGAGGCCATAACGTCGACTAAGCGGCTTGCGGAGATTGTCCGTGAGGCCATCCCCGCCGCCACTCGACGAACCGGGGGCAACCCCGCCAAAAGGACCTTCCAAGCGTTGCGGATCGAGGTGAACGCGGAGTTGACGGCACTGGAACGCGCCCTCCCCGCGTCGCTCGACGCGCTGACGCTCGGCGGGCGCGTGGTCGTGCTCGCCTACCACTCCCTTGAGGACCGGCTGACCAAACGGGTCCTCGCGGCGCGGACCAAGGAGACGGGCCCTCCAGGGCTGCCCGTCCCGCTGCCGGCTCACCAGCCGCGGTTCGCCCTCCTGACAAGGGGAGCCGAGCTCCCGAGCGAAGAGGAGGTCGCCCGCAACCCGCGGGCCGCCTCCGCCCGGTGCCGGGCGGCAGAGAGGATTCGTGAGGCAGTTGACGAGGAGTGAGCAAGACGTCCGCCGCGGTGCACCGGTCCGCGGCGGGCGGCCCACGCGCGTTCCCCGCACGATGCCCCAGGTGCGCAGGACGCGTCCGTCCAGGAACGTTCCCGCGACGGCAGCGGCGGGGGCGGCCAAACCGTCCGCGGCCCGCGGGCGGAAGGCGCCGCGCACGCCGTTCGTGCTGCTCGTCATCGGCCTGCTCTGCGGTGGCCTGGTCAGCCTCCAGCTGCTGAACACGATCCTCAACCAGGACTCCTTCAGGGCCACCGAGCTGCGTAACGGCAACAACCAGCTCCGCCAGAAGAAGGAGTCGCTCAAGCACCAGAACGCCCTGATGGACACCCCGGAGTGGCTCGCGGGCAACGCCGAGAAGCAGGGACTCGAACCCGACTGGGACAACCCGAACGTCATGGTCCCCGGCCGCCCCACTCCGGGAACGCCCAAGGAGGGCGCCCCGGTGGGGGCCGCGGGGGAGAGCCCCGTGGGCGCCGCCGGAAACGACGGCCAGACGCCCGCGGGGCAGGAGCGAGCGCCGGGCACGGGCCGGTGAGAGAGGCCGGCGGGCGGGGTCCGAGACCCGGCAGAGGCGGCTCGGGCGGCGGTTCCGCCGGAAACCCGGGCCGCAGGGGACCGGGCGGGCCGGGCCGTACCGGCAGACCCTCGGGCCAGGACGGCGCGGGGAAGCCGGGGCCGCAGGGCCGCCCTCCCCGCCAGGACGGGCAGGATGAGCCCGGCCGCCCCCGGCGCCCGGAGGGACAGGGCGGCCACGACGGCGGCAGGCAGCAGGGCTCAGGACGGCCAGGCGCCCCCGGCCGTAAGGACGGTACGGGCAGGCCACGCCCCGACGGCTCGACCGGCAGGCCGGGCGGTACGGCACGGCAGGGCGGGCAGGGAGCCCAGGGCGGCTCCGGCAGGCAGGGCCGCCCGGAGGGCGCATCGGGCAGGCCGGGTGTTCCCGGTAAGCAGGGCGGTTCCAAGGGCGCTTCCCCGAACAGGGGCACCGGGTCCCAGCCGGCGGGCAGGCCGCGTCAGGAACGGCCGGCGGCCGGCCGGGGCGGACCTCAGAGTGGGTCTGCGGGCAGGCCCGCGAACGGGCAGCCGGGCCGTCCGCGCCAGGCAACCCCCCAGGACGGCTCCACGCGGGGCGGCAGGCCGGCGGGCCCCAGAACGACCGGGTCACGGGCGGAGGCCCCTCCCCCCGGGCAGGCACGCCAGGCGCGCCGGACGCTGGCGTCCGGGCCGGGGCCGGTGGGCGGCGGCCCCGCGCGACCGAGGGCGGCGGGGCAGGCACGCGCGGAGGCACCGGGCAGACCGGGCCCGCCGCGAGGCCCCAGGCCTCCGCGACCCTCACCCTTCTCCCAGATGGTCCAGGGGCTCGTCTCCAGAGCCGGCTGGACGGGTGATCCCGGCTCCGGCAGGGGCAGGCCTCCGGCGCGTCCGCCGGCCGTACTGCGCCTGGGCAACCCGGGACGGCGGATCAGCATCGGCCTGATCGGGATGACCTTCGTGCTGTCCATCTTCGCCGGGCGGCTGATCCAGCTCCAGGGCCTCGACTCCAAGGTCTACGCGGCCAAGGCGGCCGAGCGGATCAGGCCGGAGAAGCTGCCCGCACGGCGTGGGGCGATCACCGATGTCAACGGCCACGAACTCGCGCTGACCCTGGAGGCGCGCGAGATCTTCGTCGACCCCGGCGTGGTGACCACCCCGCAGCAGCGCGACCGGGTGGCCACGGCCCTGGCCGCGGAACTCAGTGTGCCCAAAGAGCAGATCATGGCGAAGTTCGCCGCGGGCGGCCGCTACCAGCAGGTGGCGGCGGCGGTCGACCCCGTCGTCGCCCAGCGGATCATGGACCGTGACTTCAAGGGCGTCGGCAGCAAGCACCGTTACCGGCGCGACTACCCGGGCGGTAACCTCGCGGGCACCCTGCTGGGCTTCATCGGCGCCGACGGCAGCGGCCTGAGCGGGCTGGAGAGCACCTACAACAAACTGCTCGCGGGCCGTGACGGGGAGCAACTCGTCGAGACGGGCGCCGGGGGGCAGCGCATCCCGATGACCGGCAGCACGCTGCAGACGCCGGTGGACGGCGGTAGCGTGCGCCTGACCATCGACCGCGACATCCAGTGGGCCGCGCAGAAGGCCATCGCCGACCAGGTCAAGGCCGTCGGCGCGCGCACGGGCAGCGCCATCGTCCTGGACGCGCAGAGCGGGCACGTGCTCGCCATGGCCAACGCGCCCGAGCTCGACCTGAAGAACTGGCAGAAGACCGCTCCGGAGGACTGGGTCAACCGCTCGGTGACGGACGTGTTCGAGCCGGGCAGCACCAACAAGGTCATCACGGCCGCGGCCGCCCTGGAGTCCGGGGCGGTCAACCCGGACAGCGTGTTCTCGGTCAGGGACAACATCCGCTGCGCCGACCAGGTGCTCAGGGACTCCCATCCGCACCCGGTCGAGCGGCTGACCTTCTCCGGTGTCGTGGCCACTTCGAGCAACGTCGGCACGATCCTGGCCGCGCAGAAGGTCGGCGACCAGAAGCTCTACGAGATGCTGAAGCGCTTCGGCTTCGGCACCAGGCCGGGCACCGGCCTGCCGGGCGAGGAGGCGGGACTGCTGCCCGACTGGCGCAAGTGGTCGGGCAGCCAGCGCTGCACGGTCGCCTACGGCCAGGGCGTCTCGGTGACCGCGCTGCAGACCGCCAGCGTCTACCAGACCATCGCCAACGGCGGGGTACGCGTGACCCCGCAGATCGTGGCGGGGACGACCGGCGCAGAGGGCGCCTTCACCCCCGCCGCGCCCGCCGGGCGGACCCGGGTGATCGGGCAGGACACCGCGGCGCAGATCTCGGGCATGCTCGAGGCCGCCGTGAGCGAGGAGGGCACCGGTAACCTCGCCGCCATCGACGGTTACCGCGTGGCCGGTAAGACCGGTACCGCGATGCGCTATGACGCCAAATGTCAGGGCTACTGTGGATACACTGCGACATTCGTGGGCTTCGCCCCCGCGGACAAGCCCCGCCTGGTCGTTCTCGCGGTGGTCCAGGACCCCCACAGGGGGTACTACGGTGGGGAGATCGCCGCTCCCGTCTTCAAGAAAGTGATGACGTTCGCGTTGAAGAGCAAGAAGATCCCGCCGACCGGAACCAAGCCGCCCGCGGTGCGGATACGCGCCGGGGAATGAGCAGGGAAGGTACGCTCTCGCCGTGCGTTTCCCGTCGTCCATGCGACCTTCGAACAACTCATCCCGCCCGCTCTCGGGACTGGCGAGCCTGCTCGGCGTGCCCTCGGGCGCGTCACGGGCGCCGCTGGCCCCGGTCTCCGGGGTCACCATCGACTCGCGTCAGGTCCAGCGCGGCGATCTCTACGTGGCCCTGCCGGGAAACACCTCCCACGGCGCGGACTTCTCCGCGCAGGCTCTGGCCGCGGGAGCCTGCGCGATCCTGACCGACCCCGACGGGCGTGAGGCGGCGGCCGCGACCGGCCTGCCCGTCCTCGTCGTGCCGGACCCACGCGCCGTCCTCGGCAGGGTCGCCGCCTGGGTGTACGGCAGGCCCGCCGACGCCGTGACGGTCATCGGTGTGACCGGGACAAGCGGCAAGTCCACGATCGCCTTCATGCTGGAGGCGGGGCTGCGGGCCGCGGGCCACCGGGCGGGCCTGATCGGCGGCGTCGAGATCCACGCGGGCGAGCTGTGCCTCACCCCGAAGCTCACCACTCCCGAGGCCAGCGACCTGCAGGGATTGTTCGCCCTCATGCGGGAGCAGGGCGTGACGGCGGCGGCGATGGAGGTCTCAAGCCACGCCCTGGCGCTGGGCCGCGTCGACGGGGTCTTCTACGACGTCGCGCTGTTCACCAACCTGTCGCAGGACCACCTCGACTTCCACAAGGACCTCGACGACTACTTCGCCGCCAAGACCCGGCTCTTCACCCCGGAGATGAGCCGGGTGGGTGTCGTCAACATCGACGACGCCCACGGCCGGGAGCTCCTGGCCGTCGGCAAGATCCCGATGACCACCTTCTCCGCGTCGGGCGCGGCCGAGGCCGACTGGCGGGCAGTGGACGTCCGCCTGGACGCCGAGGGCAGCGCCTTCCGCGTGGTGGGCCCGGGAGGTGTCGAGGAGGAGGCGACGGTGGCCCTGCCGGGGCCGTTCAACGTCGCCAACGCGCTGGGCGCGATCGTCGCCCTCGTCGAGTCGGGGGCGCCGCTGCGCGCCGCGATCGCGGGCGTCGCGACGCTGACCGGGGTGCCGGGCCGGATGGAACGGGTGCCGGGCGGCGACGGTTTCCAGGCGATCGTCGACTACTCCCACAAACCCGGCGCGGTCGAGTCGGTGCTGAACGCCCTGCGCGAGGTCACCACGGGCAGGCTGACCGTGGTGCTCGGCTGTGGCGGTGACCGCGACAAGGGCAAACGGCCGATGATGGGGGAGGCGGCGGCCAGGCTCGCGGACGTGGCCATCCTCACCAGTGACAACCCGCGCTCCGAGGACCCGCTGCGGATCCTCGCCGAGATGCTGGACGGGGCCCTCGCCGTGTCCCCGCACGAACGCGCACATGTGATCATTGAGCCGGACCGGGCCGCCGCCATCGACCTCGCCGTCGCCGGGGCGGGCCACGGCGACGTCGTCGTCGTGGCGGGCAAGGGGCACGAACAGGGCCAGTACGTCGGGGACCAGGTGCTCCCGTTCGACGACAGGCGGGTCGTCGCCGACGCGATCGTCAGGCGACGCGACCGGCCCGGGCACGCAAGCACGTATGGAGAGTAGGGAAGACTCATCATGATCCCGTTGCCGCTGGCCAGGATCGCCGAGATCACCTCGGGCGCCCTCGCCGGCATGGCCGATCCCCGTGCCGTGGTGCGCGGCCCGGTCGTCATCGACTCCCGGGCCGTGGAGCCGGGGTCGCTGTTCGTGGCAATCAAGGGCACGCGGGCGGACGGGCACGACTTCGCAGCCGGGGCCGTCGAGGCGGGAGCCACCGCGGTTCTGGCCTCCAGGCCCGTCGACGCCCCCGCGGTCGTCGTCGGCGACATCCTGGCGGCGCTCGCCGCGCTGGCCACCGCCGTGGCCGCCGAGCTGCCGCTGGCGACCGTCATCGGCGTGACCGGGTCGGCGGGCAAGACCACGACCAAGGACCTGCTGGCCCGGCTCGCCGCCAGGCTCGGTCCGACGATCGCCCCCGTCGAGTCGTTCAACAACGAGATCGGCCACCCCCTGACCGTCATGAGGGCCGATGAGGAGACCCGTTACCTGGTGCTCGAACTCAGCGCCAGGCACGCGGGTCACATCGCGGACCTCGCCCGCATCGCGCCGCCCAGGATCGGTGTCGTCCTCAACGTCGGAACCGCCCACCTGGGCGTCTTCGGCGGCAAGGAGGCCATCGCGCAGGCCAAGGGTGAGCTGGTCGAGGCACTGCCCGCGGACGGCGTGGCCGTACTGAACGCCGACGACCCGCTGGTCGCCGGGATGGCCGGGCGCACCGCCGCCCGCGTCACCTGGTTCGGCAGGGGGCCGCGGGCGGCGGTGCGCGCCGAGGAGGTGACCCTCGACGAGCGGGGCCGTGCCCGTTTCACGCTGCGCACCCCGTCGGGGACCGCGCCGGTCGCCCTGCGTCTGTACGGCGAGCACGCAGTGGAGAACGCGCTGGCCGCCGCGGCCGTCGCCTACGAGCTCGGCCTGCCGGTCGCCGCCATCGCCGAGGAACTGTCAGAGGCCGAGCCGCGCAGCCGCTGGCGGATGGCGGTCAGCGACAGGCCGGACGGCGTCACCGTGATCAACGACGCCTACAACGCCAACCCCGACTCCATGCGCGCGGCCTTCGGCGCCCTGGACGCCCTGGCGGGCGGCAGGCGCAGGTTCGCGGTCATCGCCGCCCTGCGGGAGCTCGGTGAGGACGGCGACGCGCTGAACGCCGAGGTCGGGCGGATGGCCGCGAGCTCAGGTCTGGAGGCCCTGTTCGTGGTCGGCTCCGACGCCGCCCCGGTCCTGGCGGGCGCGGCGTCCGTCACGGACGCGCCCGAGGCGGGGGCACCACCGGGGGCACCTCGGCAGGCGCTGCCGGGAAGACCGACCAGAGTCGTTCACGTGGCCGACGTCGAGGAGGCCTCGGCCGGGCTTGAGGCGCTGCTCGCCCCAGGGGACGTGGTGCTGATCAAGGGGCCGCGCGTCACCGGCCTCGAACGCGTCGCGCAGGCCCTGACCGGGGGTGAGCGCCAATGATGGAGATCCTCATCGCGGCGGCGGTCGGACTGCTGCTGTCGATGTTCGGCACTCCGCTGGCGATCCGTCTGTTCTCCAGGCGAGGCTACGGCCAGAGCATCCGTGAGGAGGGGCCCTCCGGCCACCACGACAAGCGCGGCACGCCGACCATGGGCGGAACCGTCATCGTGATCGCGGCGCTGCTCGGCTTCACCTGCGCCCACCTGTACAGCAGGACCCTGCCGACCCCCTCCGCGAGCCTGGTGCTGTTCCTGATGACGGGCCTGGGCGCGGTCGGTTTCCTCGACGACTTCATCAAGATCTACAAGCAGCGCAGCCTCGGCCTGCGCAGCGGCGCCAAGGCCCTGGGCCAGCTCATCGTCGGCGCCGTCTTCGCGATCCTGGTGACCCGCTTCCCCGACGGCCACCTGATCACCCCGGCCGACACCCGCGTGTCGTTCCTGCGGGACTTCGGGCCCTCCATCGGCATCGTCGGGTTCACGATCTGGGTGCTCATCATGATCGTGGGCTTCTCGAACGCGGTGAACCTCACCGACGGCCTGGACGGCCTGGCCAGCGGCGCGACCGGCGTCGTGCTCGCCTCCTACGTCCTGATCGGCAACTGGCAGCTGCGCAACAACTGCACCACCCAGCTCGGTCCCAACTGCTACTGGGTCCGTGATCCGCTGGACGTGGCCGTCGTCGCGGCGGCCGTGCTCGGCGCGTTGCTGGGCTTCCTGTGGTGGAACGCCCCGCCCGCCAAGATCTTCATGGGCGACACCGGGTCGCTGGCGCTGGGCGGTGTGATCGCGGGCCTGGCCATCACCACCCGCACCCAGCTCCTGCTGATCATCCTGGCCGGTATGTGCGTGCTCATCACCCTGTCGGTGATCATCCAGGTGGGTTCGTTCAAGATGACGGGTAAACGCGTCTTCAGAATGGCCCCCCTCCAGCACCACTTCGAGTTGTCCGGCTGGGCCGAGACGACCATCGTGGTCCGTTTCTGGCTCATCGCGGCCCTGTGCGCCGCCGCCGGTCTCGGACTGTTCTACGTGGAATGGATGCCGAAGCAGTGATGATCTGCGTCGCCGGACTCGGAGTCTCGGGCGCCGCCGCCGCCCGTGCCATGGCCGCCAGGGGAGAGAAGGTGGTCGTCGTCGAGAGCGGCGACGGCGAACGGGTCAGGAAGACCGCGGCCGAGCTGGCCGAGGCGGGCGTCGAGGTCCGCCTCGGCGCCTCCACGCAGGAGCTTCCCGAAGGCACCGGCCTGGTGGTCACCACCGGCTGGCCGCCGGGTCACCCGTTGATGCTCGCCGCGGCGCGGGCGGGCGTCGAGGTCGTCAGCGAGGTCGAGCTGGCCTGGCGGCTGCGGCCCGAGGGCGCCGCGCCGTGGCTGGCGCTGACCGGCACCAACGGCAAGACCACCGCGGTCAGGATGCTCACCTCGATGCTGAAGGCCGCCGGGCACCGGGCGCTGGCCGTCGGCAACGTCGGCACCCCCGTCGTCGAGGCGGTCACCGGCCCCTGGGACGTACTGGCGGTCGAGTTGTCCAGCTTCCAGCTGCACCGCTCGCCGGGTCTGGCCCCGCACGCCGCGGCCCTGCTCAACGTCGCCCCCGACCACATCGACTGGCACGGCTCCCTTGAGGAGTACGCCCGGGTCAAGGGGGAGATCTTCGCCAGGGCGGGCACGGTCGTCTACAACGCCGACGACGACTGGCCCGCCCGGCTGGCGCTGCCGTACCTGGGGGAGGGGCGGGCGGTGGGGTTCACCCTTGGCGTGCCGGGGCCGGGACAGGTCGGGGTGGTCGAGGACCTGCTCGTCGACCGGGCCTTCGTGGCCGACCCGGTCCGTGCGGCCGAGGAACTCGCCTCCCTGTCCGACGTCAGGCCCTTCGCGCCGCACAACGTGGCCAACGCCCTGGCCGCCGCGGCGCTGGCCAGGTCCTACGGGGTCCCCCCCGAGGCCGTACGGCGGGGCCTGCTGGACTTCGTCCCCGACCCGCACAGGATCGCGCACGTCGCCCGGGTCGGCGAGGTCGACTACGTGGACGACTCCAAGGCGACCAACCCGCACGCCGCCGCGGCCTCCCTGGCCGCCTACCCGTCGATCGTCTGGGTCGCCGGAGGGCAGCTCAAGGGCGCCGAGGTGGACGACCTGGTACGGCGGGCCGCCCCCCGTCTGCGTGGCGCGGTGCTGCTGGGCGCCGACCGTGAGCGAATTCGTCAGGCTCTGGCGCGACACGCCGAGAATGTTCCGGTGGTTGAGGTGGCGGGGCAAGACACTGGGGTCATGGACCGCGTCGTCACCGAAGCCGCCAGGCTCGCAGCCCCCGGGGACACCGTGCTGCTGGCTCCGGCGGGAGCCTCCCTCGACATGTTCGCCGGCTACCCAGCGAGGGGGGAGGCGTTCGCGCGGGCCGTACACCGGCTCGCGGACGGACGTGACGGCGGGCCGGAGTGAGCACCGCGGCGCAGGAGGACGTCGGGCGCCGCAGGACCGCGCGCCGCGCGGAGGCCGGGGGGACGGCGAGGACACACGAGCACCTGACCGCCTTCCGTGAGCTGCTCAACCGTCCCCTGACCTCCTACTATCTGATCCTCGGCTGCAGTGCGCTGCTGCTGGCCCTGGGTCTGATGATGGTGCTCTCCGCGTCGAGCATCGAGGCCATGCAGGAGATGGGGAGCCCGTTTTACTGGTTCTTCAAGCAGTCGATCTCGGTCGGCCTCGGCATCCCGCTCATGTGGATCTGCTCGCTGCTGCCCCAGCGGTTCTTCAGGCTCGCCGGATACCCGTTGATGGTCCTGTCGGTGCTCGCGCTGGTCCTGGTGCTGTTCGTCGGCACCTCCCAGCTCGGCGCGCAGCGCTGGATCGACCTGGGCCCCGTCTATCTGCAGCCCTCGGAGCCGGCCAAGCTGGGGCTGCTGCTGTGGGGCGCCGACCTGCTGGCCCGCAAGGCGCGGGGCGGGATGATCGAGTGGCGCAACCTGTTCATCCCGCTGATGCCGGGCACCGTGATCCTGGCCGTCATGGTCATGCTGGGCAGCGACCTCGGCACCACGCTGGTGCTGCTGTTGATCTTCCTGTCGCTGCTGTGGGTGGTCGGCGCCCCGCTGCGGCTGTTCGGCGGCGTACTGGCGGTCGCCTCGCTCGCGACCGTCATCATGATCAGCACCGAGGGCTACCGCTCGGACCGCATCGAGGGCTGGCTCAACCCGTGGGCCAACGCGCAGACGACCGGCTACCAGGCGGTCCAGGGACAGATCGCGATCGGCAGCGGCGGCTGGTTCGGGCTGGGACTCGGGTCGAGCAGGGCGAAGTGGGGCAGACTCCCGCACGCGGAGAGCGACTTCATCTTCTCCATCCTCGGTGAGGAACTCGGCCTGATGGGCACCCTCGTGGTGATCGCCCTGTTCGGTCTGCTCGGCTACGCGGGACTGCGGGTGGCGACCAGGGTCAAGGACCCCTTCGTCCGTCTGGCCTCCGCGGCCGCCGTCGCCTGGATCGCCGGGCAGGCGATCGTGAACATCGGGGCGGTCATCGGGGTGCTGCCCATCACCGGCATCCCGTTGCCCCTGGTGTCCTACGGAGGGTCGGCGCTTCTGCCGACCCTGGCCGCCCTCGGCATGCTGCTCTCCTTCGCCAAACAGGAACCCGGAGCGCGCGAGGCTCTCGCCCTGCGTGGCCCCGGACCGGTTGCGCGGGGCCTAAGCTGGCTTGGCCTGGGTGGTCCGGCGCGGAAACGACGGCCGGCCCGAGAGAGACGATAAGTGAAAGGACCGACATGAGGGTGGTCCTCGCAGGCGGCGGGACGGCCGGTCACATCGAACCGGCGCTGGCTCTGGCCGACGCGCTGCGCCAACTGGACCCGAACATCGGGATCACCTGCCTCGGCACCGAGCGCGGCCTGGAGACCAGGCTGGTGCCCGCCCGGGGCTACGAGCTACAGCTCGTGCCCGCCGTCCCGCTGCCCAGGGCCCTCACGCCCCAGCTGCTCACCGTGCCGGGACGCCTGGCCGGGGCCATCAACACGGCCGCGAGCATCATGGAGCGGGTCCAGGCCGACGTGCTGGTCGGCTTCGGCGGTTACGTGGCGACCCCCGCCTACCTGGGGGCGCGCAGACGTGGTGTGCCGATCGTGGTCCACGAGGCCAACCCGAGGCCGGGCCTGGCCAACCGGCTGGGCGCCCGGCTCACCGACCACGTGTTCACCGGGCACCCGAACACGCCGCTGCCCAAGGCGCAGCACGTGGGCATCCCGCTTCGCCGGGAGATCGTGGGGCTGGACCGGCTCTCCATGGGGGACAAGGCGCGTTCCTGGTTCGGTCTTGAGGCCGACCTGCCGACGCTGCTGGTCACCGGCGGCTCGCAGGGCGCGCGGTCCCTCAACGGGGCCGCCCTGGGCGCCGCCGCCGCGCTGCGCCGGGCGGGGGTGCAGGTGCTGCACGTCATCGGCCCGAAGAACACACTGGAGTACGAGCCGCCTCGCGGTGACCCGCAGTACGTCGTGCTGCAGTACGTCGACCGGATGGACCTGGCCTACGCGGCGGCCGACTTCGCGCTGTGCCGGAGCGGCGCGATGACCTGTGCCGAGCTGACCGCCGTCGGCCTGCCCGCGGCCTACATCCCGCTTCCGCACGGCAACGGCGAGCAGCGGCTCAACGCCGAGCCGATCGTGCAGGCGGGCGGTGGTCTCATGGTCGACGACGCGGACCTGTCGCCGGAGTGGATCATCCAGAACGTGCTGCCGATCCTGTCCGACCCCGAGCGCGTGGTCGCCATGTCGGAGGCCGCGGTGCGGATGGGCCGCAAGGACGCCGACGTGACGCTCGCCCGCAGGGTGCTGCAGATCGCGGCAGAGGCGAAGCGGTGAGCCGGGAGCGAGCGGGAGTGACCCATGGGCGGGAACGAGCCCGGCGGAGTGAGTGGAGTGGTCGGCTGAGGGACGAGGCCGGCCGCGGAGCGAGCGAGCGGGGGGAGTGACCCATGGGAGGGGAACGAGCCCGGCGGAGTGAGTGGAGTGGTCGGCTGAGGGACGAGGCCGGCCGCGGAGTGAGCGAGCGGGGGGAGCGGTTCATGGCGGGAAGGCGGGTCCTCGAAGGGCGGGAACGCCCGCGCGGCGGACGAGGAGGGGCGGACGAGCGATGAGCCTGGTCAAACTGGTCGACCCGGTCGCGGCCGAGGATCTCGGCCGGGTGCACTTCATCGGGATCGGCGGCGCGGGGATGTCCGGCATCGCCCGCATCCTGCTCAAGCGCGGCGTGCCCGTCTCGGGCAGCGACTCGCGCGGCTCGGAGCTGGTGACCGAGCTGCGCGAGCTGGGTGGCAGGATCCACATCGGTCACGCCGCCTCGCACATCAAGAACGTCGACACCGTCGTGGTCTCGACCGCGATCCGCGACTCCAACCCCGAACTCGGCGAGGCGCTGCGGCAGGGGTTGCGGGTGATCCCCAGGGCCGCCGCGCTGGCCTCCGTCATGGCGGGCCGTACCGGGATCGCCGTCGCGGGGACCCACGGCAAGACCACCACGACCTCGATGCTCACGGTCGCGCTGCAGAAGTGCGGCACCGACCCGTCCTACTGCGTCGGCGGCCAGCTGGTGACCACCGGTCTCGGCGCGGACGAGGGCGCGGGCGGGGTGTTCGTCGCCGAGGCCGACGAGAGCGACGGCTCCTTCCTCATGCTGGCCCCCGACATCGCGGTGGTGACCAACGTCGAGCCGGATCACCTGGACAACTACGGCGACCCCAGGGCGGTGTACGACAGCTTCGCCAGGTTCACCGAGCGGGTAGGACGATCGATGATCGTCTGTGCCGACGACCCCGGCTCGGCGGCCCTCATCCCCATCGCCCGCGCGCGCGGCCTGAAGGTGACCACGTATGGCGTGGCGGAGGAGGCGGACCTCAGGATCACCGATGTCGTCCCCGACGGTCTGGGCGTGTGCTTCACGATCGTCGGCCACGGGGAGGTCAGGCTCTCAGTCCCGGGCCGTCACAACGCGCTCAACGCCGCGGCGGCCGTCGCGGTCGCGGCGGAGCTCGGGGTGTCCTTCGACGAGATCCGGGACGGGCTGGCCGCCTTCACCGGGGCCAAGCGCCGTTTCGAGGCCAAGGGCGAGGCGGGGGGAGTAGCGGTCTTCGACAGCTACGCCCACCACCCGACCGAGCTGGCGGCCGACCTGCGGGCGGCACGTGACGTCGTGGCGTCCTTCTCCGGTTCGGGGCGGGTGATCGCGGTCTTCCAGCCCCACCTCTACTCGCGCACCAGGTTCTTCGCCGACGAGTTCGGCGTCGCCCTCGGCCTGGCCGACGAGGCGGTCGTCCTGGACGTCTACGGCGCCCGCGAGGATCCGGAACCGGGTGTCTCCGGCGCCATGGTCGCGGAAAGGGTGCCGCTCCCCGGGGAACAGGTGGTCTACGCGCCGCAGCGGGAGAGCGTCCCCGCCCTGGTCGCCGGGCGTGCCAGGCCGGGCGACATCGTGCTCACCATGGGCGCCGGTGACGTGACCGAACTCGGCCCCCTGATCGTGGCGGAGCTGGCCGTACGGTGACCCGGGCCGGGGGGCGGGACGGGGTGAGGCGGTGAACGGCGTGTGGCGGCCCGCCTTCCTGGCGCTGCTCACGGCGGGGGTGGTCGGCAGCGCCGCCTGGCTGGTGTTCCTCTCCCCTGTCCTGGGGGTGCGGGACATCCAGGTGGTCGGCAACCTGACCGTCCCCGCCGAGCAGATCCGGCAGGCGACGGGGGTGGCCGACGGCGCGCCGCTGGCCACCGTCGACGTGGCCGAGGTCACGGGCAGGCTCAGGCGGATCAGGCAGATCGAGTCGGCCTCGGTCAGCCGGGACTGGCCGGGCACCCTGAGGGTGAAGGTGGTCGAGCGCGAGCCGGTGGCGGCGATCCCGGTCGGCGGGAAGTTCGCGGTCGTGGACCGGCACGGCGTGGTCACCGAGGTCGCGGCCACCAGGCCGCCGATGCTTCCGCTGCTGCGGGTCGACCGTCCGCAGACGGGCGACCCGGCCACGTTGGCCGCGCTGAGCGTCATAGGCGCGCTGCCGCCGAGTCTGGCCCCGAGGGTGGCGGAGGTTCTCGCGCCCTCGTCGGAGACGGTCTCGCTGCGCCTCAAGGACGGCAGGGAGGTCGTGTGGGGAGGTCCCGACCGTCCGGCCGACAAGGCGGACATCCTCCTCACGCTGCTGAAACGTCCTGCCGACAGCTACGACGTGAGCTCCCCGGACGTCGTGACGGTGAAGTGATCCACGGCAGGACGGGCCTTCCGGGAAAAGGACGGCCCGCGACACGCCGGACACGCCTTGCGGCGCGGTTAGTTGACCCACCTGGAGGCAACTCCTACTGTCCGTATCACTCCTCAGGTTGACATAAATCTAAATCTCAACTTGAGGGTGAGGGTTTTGGAAACGACGGCACGGGCCCCGTGCCGCATGAAATGGCAAGTCAACGAGCGGAAAGGCCCCTCGTCGTGGCAGCACCGCAGAACTACCTCGCGGTCATCAAGGTTGTAGGAATCGGCGGAGGCGGAGTCAACGCCGTCAACCGGATGATCGAGGAGGGACTCAAGGGCGTCGAGTTCATCGCCATCAATACCGACGCCCAGGCGCTGCTGATGAGTGACGCCGACGTCAAGCTCGACGTCGGACGCGAACTCACCCGCGGCCTCGGCGCGGGGGCCAACCCCGAAGTCGGGCGCAAGGCGGCCGAGGACCACCGTGAGGAGATCGAAGAGGTCATCAAGGGCGCCGACATGGTGTTCGTCACCGCCGGAGAGGGCGGTGGCACGGGCACGGGCGGCGCTCCGGTCGTGGCCAACATCGCGCGCTCCCTCGGCGCGCTGACCATCGGTGTGGTGACCCGGCCCTTCAGCTTCGAGGGCAGGCGCCGGGCGATGCAGGCCGAGGCGGGCATCGAGACGCTCCGCGAGGAGGTCGACACCCTCATCGTGATCCCCAACGACCGGTTGCTGTCGATCTCCGACCGGCAGGTGAGCGTGCTCGACGCCTTCAAGGCGGCCGACCAGGTGCTGCTCTCGGGTGTCCAGGGCATCACCGACCTGATCACCACCCCCGGTCTGATCAACCTGGACTTCGCCGACGTGAAGTCGGTCATGTCCGGGGCGGGCTCGGCCCTGATGGGCATCGGGCACGCGCGTGGCGACGACCGGTCGGTCGCGGCGGCGGAGATGGCCGTCTCCAGCCCGCTGCTTGAGGCCAGCATCGACGGCGCGCACGGTGTGCTGCTGTCGATCGCGGGCGGCTCCGACCTCGGTCTCTTCGAGATCAACGAGGCGGCCCAGCTCGTCTCGAACGCGGCGGCGCCCGACGCCAACATCATCTTCGGTACGGTCATCGACGACGCCCTGGGTGACGAGGTGCGTGTCACGGTGATCGCGGCCGGGTTCGACGAGCCCGTGGCGGAGGACAAGAAGGAGGCCGCGGCTCAGCCACCGCCGCGTCAGCAGCCCCAGGCACGCCCGGCCCAGGCCTCCCCGCCTCCCTCCGTGGGCGTGCAGATGCGCCCGCCCGCGCCGACGGTGAAGGCCGAGCCCAGGGTGGAGCCGAGGGCCGAGCAGCCCGCCGCCCAGGTCAGGCCGGTGGTCAGCACGCCTCCGCCGTCCGTCGTGGAGACCCCGCCGCACCACACGCCCCAGCCGGTCCAGCACGTTCCCCACACGCCGCCCGCGGCTGAGCAGGCCGAGCCGCCCAGGGCGGAGGAGCCTCTCACCCCGCCGGTGTCGATCCCGCGTCCGGCGCCCGAGCCGCCTCAGCCGACCCCTATCTCCGCCAGGGTCCCCGACCCCGCCAGGCGGCGTCAGGTGGTCTTCGAGGAGCAGGAGGAGGAGCTCGACGTCCCCGACTTCCTGAAGTGACATTGCTCACGGCCAGGCGGGCGACGGGCCACCTGGCCGTGGCGGGAAGAATGGGCTCCGCCGGTTTCCCAGCGTTCGAGCGGCGGAGATGTGACGGAGACAACACGACGTGACGAGATCGCGGCCGGGATGGCCGTGGTCGAGACGACCATCACCGAGGCCTGCAAGGCCGCGGGCCGTATCCGCGAGGAGTTGACGCTCGTCGCGGTGAGCAAGACCTACCCCGCCTCCGACGTGCGCCTGCTGGCGTCACTCGGGGTGCGGAACGTGGGGGAGAACCGTGACCAGGAGGCCTCCGCCAAGGCCCGCGAGTGTGCGGACCTTGGGCTGACCTGGCACTTCATCGGTCAGTTGCAGACCAACAAGGTCCGTTCCGTGGTCGGCTACGCGGACGTCGTCCACTCGGTCGACCGCCCACGCCTGGTGACCGCGCTCAGCCACGAGGCGGTCCGGGCGGGCAGGGAGATCACATGTCTGGTGCAGGTGGCCCTGGACGACGACCCGGGGCGAGGCGGGGTCGTTCCCGCCCAGGTCACGACCCTGGCGGACGCCGTCGCAGAGGCCGGGGGGATACGCCTCGGCGGGGTGATGGCCGTGGCACCGCTGGGGCAGGAGCCCGGCAGGGCGTTCGCGAGGCTTCGGGAGATCGCGGAGGGCGTACGGGCGGACCACCCGGAGGCGGTCGTCATCTCCGCGGGGATGAGCGGTGATCTGGCGGAGGCCGTCGCGAACGGCGCGACACACCTGCGTGTCGGTACGGCGTTGCTCGGTCGTAGAAAGCCCTTCGTCAGGTAATGTCCCTCCAAGTGGACCTTGGCGTCCACATGCCCACACAGAGGTCGTTCGGTGGTGAGCTCCAAGGGGGTGCGGCTACCGCCCCAGACAGGTCGAGGTAAGGCGGAGGAAGAAGTAGCGATGGCCGGCGCGATGCGCAAGATGGCGGTCTACCTCGGTCTTGTCGAGGACGACCGTTATGAGAGGTACGACAGCTATCCCGACGACGAGTACGAGGATTTCGAAGACTCGCGTAGACCCGGCGAGGAGAGGCCTGGCACGGTCCACGACCGTGAGGACGAGACCGACCCGGGGGTTCCCGCCCCGAGGCCCTCGACGGCCGTTCTGGAGCGCCGTACGACCGATCTGGCACGCATCACCACGCTTCATCCCAGGACCTACAACGAGGCCCGTACGATCGGTGAGCATTTCCGCGACGGTACTCCGGTCATCATGAATTTGACCGAGATGGTTGACAGTGACGCGAAGCGCCTTGTGGATTTCGCGGCAGGTCTTGTCTTTGGCCTACACGGCAGCATTGAACGTGTTACCAACAAGGTGTTCCTGCTGTCCCCTGCCAATGTCGAGGTGACCGCTGAGGACAAGGCTCGAATAGCGGAACGCGGGTTCTTCAACCAGAGCTAGAGTTCCACCATGAACAGTTACCGGCCGGACGGGTCCGTACGAGACCGGGGGCGGCGGAGCAGCGGAATGGAGGTGGGTACGGGCCGTGGGGATCATTAGCGAGATCGTGGTCGCCGTCCTGTCCCTCTACCTGGTTCTGCTGATCGGCAGGATCGTGCTTGAGATGGTGCAGTCGTTCGCCCGCCAGTGGCGTCCCACCGGGGTCGTCCTGGTCCTGGCGGAAGTCGTGTACACACTGACTGACCCACCCCTCAAGTTCCTCCGACGTTTCATTCCACCACTCCGGTTGGGTACGGTGGCCTTTGACCTAAGCTTCACCATGCTGTTCATTGGGGTCTTGGGCTTGATCCAACTCGTGTCCGCGCTTCGTTGATCGGGTACCGTCCTCCGGACAGACTCCAAGCGCGCCAAGGAGACCGAAATGCCGCTGACGCCCGCTGATGTGCGGAACAAGCAATTCAGTACCACCCGGCTGAGGCCGGGCTACGACGAGGAGGAGGTTGACGCCTTCCTCGACGAGGTCGAGTCCGAGCTCGACCGCCTCATCCAGGAGAACGAGGAGCTCCGCGCCAAACTGGCGGAGTGCCTCAGGGGCAAGGTGCCCGGCGGGATGGGCATGGCCATGGCGCCCGCCCCGGTGGCCGAGCCCAAGCCCGAGATGATGATGCAGCAGCCCGAGCCGATCAGGCCCCCCGAGCCGGCGCCGCACCAGCAGCCCGTCCCCGTCGCGATGGGCATGCCCCCCGCCGAGGACAACATGGACACCGCCGCGCGCGTCCTCGCCCTCGCCCAGCAGACCGCCGACCAGGCGATCGCCGACGCCCGCCGGGAGGCGGACGAGACGGTGACCAGGGCCCGCCGCGAGGCCGACGACATCCTCGGGAAGGCGCGCCGCCAGGCCGAGCAGGTCATCGGCGACGCCCGCGCCCGCGCCGAGACGCTTGAGCGTGACGCCCAGGAGCGCCACAGGCAGGCCATGGGGTCGCTGGTGCAGACCCGTGACGAGCTTGAGCGCAAGGTCGAGGAGCTGCGCAGCTTCGAGCGGGAGTACCGCAGCCGTCTGAAGCTGTACCTGGAGAACCAGCTCGCCGAGCTGACCGTCGCCGCTGAGGGCAGTGGTGGGTTCCCGATCGTGGGCGGCCCGCCTGCGATGTCCCACGCCGGCGCCCCCGGTGTCCAGCCGTCCATTCCGGCCGCCGCCAGCCCGTTCGGCGGAGAGCCCGCGCAGCACTCGGGCGCCTTCCAGGGAGTCGACGGCCCGCACAACGACCGCCGCTGACGACCGCCGCCGCTAGGGTTTCGGGTCATCCGTCTGACCCGTATCCAGGAGTTCCTCTGTGATCCTTATCAGCGCTGGGCTGGTGCTCACGGCCATAGTCCTGCTCATCGCAGGGTTCGTGATGTCCCAGCCGTTCCTGGTCATGTGGTCGATCGCGGTCAGTGTGCTGTCCGCGGTCTTCCTGGTGATCGGTGCGTTGCTACGCCGCCACGAGTTGTTCCCCGCTGGCGGACGCGGCGGGGCAGCTCCGCCGCCCCCGCCGAGGGGAGCGGTCCCTCCGGGGCCGCCCGTGCCGAACCAGCCCGTCATGCGGACACCGCCGCCTACGGTGCCGCACGGTGTCAGGCAGACGGTTCCCGTCGCCCCCCAGCAGGGGCCGGGCCGTACGGCGGCCGCGAGGCGGGGTCACCTCGGTGACGACGCGATCGTCCTGGTGATCCCGGGCCGTAAGCGGTACCACGTCGCCGGGTGCCGTCAGCTGGCCGGACGGGATCATGAGGAACTCACTCACGAGGAGGCGCGGGAGGAGGGCTTCACGCCCTGCACCACGTGCCTGCCCGAGTTCACCGGAGGACTCCAGCAGGGAGCCCCGCCGGAGATTCGGGAACCCGTGTCCCCTTCCCCCCGGGGGCCGGGCTCCTCCGACCGGGCGGACGCCGCAGAGGCGGGCGTCCGTGACCCGGCCGGACTCGCCTCCCATGCCGCGGTCCCGCCGGACGTCCGCGACACCCCGGTGACCCGCCCCTACGTCCAGAGTCCCTCGGCTCCAGCCGAGCAGACCCGCAGGACGGAGCCGGAGCCGGGCCCCGCGCAGCCGCCCTCGGCAGGACAGCCGGATCGGCCACAGACCGAGGAACGGGTGGTACCGCCTCGCGCCGCGGAAGCACCCGTCCACCCCCAGCCTTCGCAGGCCCCCGCCTCCGGTCACGAGAAGACACAGGACTCAGGGGAGGCGGAGGACCCCAACGCCACCAGTTGGTTCAGCCGTGACATCGTCCGGCACCTGGTGCCCGACGACGCCTCGGCTGAGTCCAAGGAGCCCGCGACCGGCCAGGAGAAGAAGGGCGTCCCCGCCGAGGCAGGCGACCGGGAAGCGGCCGAGGCTCAGAAGGAGCCCGCGGAGCCCGCCCGGAAGACGACGTCCCCGGCCAAGGCGGCCGAGCCCTCCCAGACCGAGTCCGCTCCTGTGAAGCCCGCCTCCACGGAACCGGCCGTCACGAAGCCCGCCGACGCCGGACAGGCCCCCGCGGAGGGAACCAAGCCGGTGGAGCCGGCCGAGACCGGACCCGGGCGCGCCGGGCGGCCGGTGCCGGTCGGCTCCACCTCGGCGGCCCCCGAGCAGGCCGCCGTACCCGAGAGTCCCGCGAAGCCGGAGGCCCAGGCGCCGGACGCGAAGGAGACCGGAGAAGGCGGTGCCGCGCCGGAGAAGAAGCCGGACGCGGGCGAGCCCGAGATGGTCAAGATCATCGTCGGCACCCGCCGCTTCCACAGCCCCACCTGCCCCCTGATCAGGGGCCTGGACGCCATAAAGGGCGTCGAGGGCAGCGGCCTTGAGACCATCTCCCTTGCCGACGCCGAGGCGGCGGGCATGCGCAGCTGCTCCGTCTGCCGGCCGATCACCTGAAGAACCTGAGGGTCCCCGGAAGGCCCCGGAAACCCTGGAAGGCATGGTCTCCCGTGAGACGGACAAGGGGGCGGGTGGCGTATGACGCCACCCGCCCCCTTGGTTTCCCGAGCCGGATCAGACGCTACGGCGGAGCTTGAAGGTCAACCCCAGGTCGGCGTCGTGGTGGACGGGGAGGTCCTCGGCGGTGCCCTCGGTGCCCTCGGTGAGGGAGTCGGCGAGGATCTCACCGGCGACCGTCGCGCCCTGGGCCCGCAGGGCCTCGGCCAGCTCGGCGTCGGCGGCCGACCACCACACCTCGATCCGGTCGGTGATGGCCAGACCGGTGGACTTGCGGGCGTCCTGGAACAGACGGATGGCGTCGCGGGTCAGGCCCGCCCGGCGCAGTTCGTCGGTGATGGCCAGGTCGAGCGCGACGGTCTCGCCGGTGCCGGTGCCGATCGCCCCGGTCTCCACCGCCCAGCCGGCCTTCGGCTGCTCGGTGACGATCACGTCCTCGGTCGTCAGCTCGACCGTGCCCAGCTCGCCGGCCTCGACCGTGACGGCCGATCCGGAGCGCAGCGCGCGGGCCAGCCCGGCCGCGTCGGCCGCGCCGACGGCCGAGGCGACCAGCTTGGTCTGCGAGCCGAACCGCTTGCCCAGGGCCCGGAAGTTGGGCTTGACGGTGAAGGAGACCAGATCGGCTCCGACGGCGCCGAGGTCCTCAAGCCGCTGCACGTTCAGCTCGTCGGCGATCAGGTCGCGCAGCTCCTGGGAGAGCGCGCCCCAGCCACGGGCCCCGACCAGCGCGCGGCCGAGGGGCTGGCGGGTCTTCACCCCACTGGAGGCCCGGGCCGAACGGCCCAGCTCGACCAGGCGGCGCACCAGAGCCATCTGCTCCGACAGCTCCCCGTCGAGCAGCTCCTCCTTCACCGCGGGCCAGGTGGCCAGGTGGACGGAGGAGGGGGCCCCGGCGTCGCGGAGCACGTCCCAGACGTAGTCGGTGACGAACGGCGTCACCGGTGCCATCAGGCGGGTGACGGTCTCCAGGCACTCGTACAGCGTGGCGAACGCCGAGGTGTCGCCGGACCAGAAACGGCGGCGCGAGCGGCGTACGTACCAGTTGGACAGGTCGTCGAGGAAGTCGGCCAGCCGCCGCCCGACCCTGGCGGTGTCGAACTCCTCCATCGACGCGGTGACCTCGGCCACCGTGCGGTGCAACTCGGCCAGCGCCCAGCGGTCGATCAGCGGGCGCTCGCCGTACGGCAGGGCCTCGGGGAGCTGGGACGGCGACCAGGACTCGGCGTTGGCGTAGAGGGTGAAGAAGGAGGCGGTGTTCCAGTAGGTCAGCAGGACCTTGCGGACGATCTCCTCAAGGGCGCCGTGCCCGACCCTCCGGGCGGCCCAGGGGGAGCCGGAGCAGGCCATGTACCAGCGCAGCGCGTCGGCGCCGTGCTTGTCCATCAGCGGGATGGGCTGCAGCACGTTGCCCAGGTGCTTGCTCATCTTGCGCCCGTCCTCGGCGAGGATGAGGCCCAGGCAGAGCACGTTCTCGTAGGACGACCTGCCGAAGACCAGCGTGCCGACCGCCATGAGCGAGTAGAACCAGCCACGCGTCTGGTCGGTCGCCTCGCAGATGAACTGCGCGGGGTAGGCCTGGGTGAGCATCTCCTCGTTGCGGTACGGCGCGCCCCACTGGGCGAAGGGCATGGAGCCCGAGTCGTACCAGGCGTCGATCACGTCCGGTACCCGGCGTGCCTCGGCCCCGCAGGTGGGGCAGGGCAGCGTCACGTCGTCCACGTAGGGGCGGTGCGGGTCGAGGGCGGAGACGTCCTGGCCCGCCAGTCTGCCGAGCTCCTCCATCGAGCCGACGCAGGTGATGTGGGAGTCGTCGGCCGAGCAGACCCACAGCGGCAGCGGCGTGCCCCAGTAACGTGACCGGGACAGCGCCCAGTCCACGTTGTTGCGCAGCCACTCGCCGAAGCGGCCCCACTTGATCGTCTCGGGGTACCAGTTGGTCTTCTCGTTCTCGGCGAGCATCTGGTCCTTGACCGCGGTGGTGCGGATGTACCACGCGGGCAGCGCGTAGTACAGCAGCGCGGTGTGGCAGCGCCAGCAGTGCGGGTAGCTGTGCTCGAAGTGATCGCCCCGGTACAGCAGGCCGCGTTCCCGCAGGTCGGCGGTCAGGCCCTCGTCGGCGTCCTTGAAGAACTGGCCGCCGACCTGGGGTACGTCGTCCAGGAAACGCCCGTCGGGGCCGATCGGGTTGACCACGGGCAGGCCGTACCGGTTGCAGGTGGTCATGTCGTCGGCGCCGAAGGCGGGCGCCTGGTGGACCAGGCCCGTGCCGTCCTCGGTGGTGACGTAGGTGCCGAGCACCACGTAGTGCGCGCCGGGGATGTCGACCAGGTCGAAGGGGCGTGAGTAGGTGGTGTGCTCAAGGTCGCCGCCCAGGAAGGAGGCCAGCACCTCGGCGCCCTCGCCCAAAGCCGCGGTCAGCAGCGGTTCGGCGACGACCAGCACCTCGTCGGAGCCCGCGGGGCGCGCCGCGACGTAGGTCACCTCGGGGTGCACGGCCACGGCGGTGTTGGACACCAGCGTCCACGGGGTGGTGGTCCAGATCAGCAGCGAGGCGCCGAGCTCGGCCAGCGGGCCGGAGGTCGCGGGCATGCGGACGTAGACCGACGGGCTGGTCACGGTCTCGTAGCCGCCGGGCTGGCCGAGTTCGTGGTCGGACAGGCCGGTGCCGCAGCGCGGGCAGTACGGCGTGATCCGGAAGGCGCGGCTGAGGAGGCCCTTGTCGAAGATGACCTTGAGCGACCACCAGACGGACTCCACGTAGGAGGGGTCCATCGTGCGGTAGGCCTGGGAGAGGTCGATCCAGTAGCCCATGCGCTCGGTCAGCTCTTCGAAGGCGTCCACGTGCCGCAGCACCGACTCGCGGCACTTGGCGTTGAACTCGGCGATGCCGTACGCCTCGATGTCCTTCTTGCCGGACAGGCCGAGTTCCTTCTCGATGCCGACTTCGACCGGCAGGCCGTGACAGTCCCAGCCGGCCTTGCGGGGCACGTTGTAGCCGAGCATGGAGCGGTAGCGGGGGAAGAGGTCCTTGAAGACGCGGGCCTCGACGTGGTGCACGCCGGGCATGCCGTTGGCGGTCGGCGGGCCCTCGTAGAAGACCCAGTTGGGGCCGTCGGCGTTCTGCTCGACCGAGCGCTCGAAGACCTTGCCGTCCCGCCAGCGGCCGAGCACCTCGTGTTCGAGCGCGGGCAGATCGACCTGCGCGGGAAGAGAGCGGAAATAGGCGGACATGACCGGGCTGGACCTCCACGCTGGTGCTGGCAGTGGCGTGGAGGGACGAGACCGTACGGCCCCGCGGTACCACCCTCCTTGACCTTCGCGAGAAGGCCCTCTTCCTTTGAGTCTGCTGCCGGTTCTACTGGGCGGCGCGTTCGCGCGGCCGTTCCTCCGGCGGCTCAGGGGTGATCTTCCCTCCGGGCATCGCCCCGGGCTCGCACCGTCCCCGGGTCGCTCGTGCGAGGGGCTCGGAGGTACTCGTCCCCATCAACGCCTTGCAGGCTCACACCCTAACGTACGTCCCCGCGCGAAACTTCCCGATTTTCTCCTGCGATGTCAAGGCGCGGGCGGAATCCGGTGAGGGGGACCGGATGTTACGGGAGTGGTAAACATCCCGGCGGGTCGTTTGCCGTTCCGTTATGGGGGACCTAAGCTGCCCGCACCGTTTACCACACCGGATACGGTCCGATCGAGCAAGGAGGCCGCCATGGCCGCGACCGTACGCGCGGACGAGAGCGCGGTAGCCCCGTCGGGGAACGGCGGCACCGTCACCTGGACGGCCGAGGAGCTCGCCGAGGTCCGCACGAGGCTGAGCGTGGAGATCGACGAGCTGAACGAGGAGATCCTCAAGGCCGAGAGCGAGATCGCCTCGGGTGACGTCACGGACGGAGCCGGAGACGATCAGGCGGACGCGGGCGCCCGGACGTATGAGCGGGAACGTGAGATCGCCCTTACCCTGAATTCGCGCGACCTGGTCGCGCAGAACGAACGGGCGATCGCCCGGATCGACGCAGGGACCTACGGAGTGTGCGAATCGTGCCACAAGCCGATCGGCAAGGAGCGCCTTCAGGCGTTCCCGAGGGCGACGCTGTGCGTGGCCTGCAAGCAGCGGGAGGAGCGGCGCTGACGGGAGAGGCCGCCGGCTCGCGGACGCCTCCGCCCAGGAGGCGGCGTGTCGCGCTGCTGGCGGCTCTCGCGGTGGTCGTCTACGGCCTTGACCTGGCGACGAAGACGGCCGTGCTGCGGACCCTGGAGGGCAAGGACCCGCTCGTACTGATCCCCGGGCTGCTGCAGTTCCGGGTGATCTTCAACGCGGGGGCCGCGTTCAGCATCGGCACCGGCATGACCATCGTCTTCACGATCATCGCGGCCGGCGTCGTGGTGGCCATCCTGCGTACCGCGCGCAAGCTGCGCAGCCTGCCGTGGGCCGTCACACTCGGCCTGATGCTCGGCGGGGCGCTGGGCAACCTGACCGACCGGCTCTTCCGTGCTCCCGGCGGGCTGCAGGGGCACGTCGTCGACTTCGTCGAGGTCTTCCCCAGCCATTTCCCGGTGTTCAACGTCGCGGACTCGGCGATCGTCTGCGGCGGGATCCTGGCGGTCTTCCTCGCCTGGCGGGGCTACCAGCTCGACGGCACGCGCGACGGCGGGCAGGAGACGGCGCCGGAGACCCACAAGGCCGAGGAAGGTTCCAAGGACAGGGCGGAGAGCAGGAATGATGGCTGAACAGCGGAGTCTTCCCGTCCCCGACGGGCTTGAGGGCGAACGCCTCGACGCGGCCCTGTCCCGGCTGTTCGGGCTGTCGCGCACCCGTGCGGCGGAGCTGATCGTCGACGGGGACGTGCTGGTCGACGGCTCGCCCGCGGCCAAGTCCGACCGGGTCCACGCCGGCGCGTGGCTGGACGTCACGCTCCCGCCTCCGCCGAGCGCGCCCACCCCGGTCGCCGAGCCGGTCCCCGGAATGACGATCGTCTACGAGGACGACGACATCGTCGTGGTCAACAAGCCGATCGGGGTGGCCGCCCACCCGACCACGGGCTGGACCGGGCCGACCGTGATCGGCGGCCTGCTCGGCACCGGGCACCGGGTCGCGACCAGCGGCGCCGCCGAACGTCAGGGCATCGTGCACCGCCTGGACGCCAACACCACCGGCGCGATGGTCGTGGCCAAGAGCGAGCACGCCTACTCACGGCTGAAGCGGGCCTTCAAGGAGCGCACCGTGGACAAGCGCTACCACACGCTGGTCCAGGGGCACCCCGACCCGCTGCGCGGCACCGTCGACGCGCCGATCGACCGCCACCCGGCGGGGGACGGCCGTTTCGCGGTCGTGGCGGGCGGCAAGGACTCGGTCACCCACTACGACACGATCGAGGCCTTCCGGGCCGCCTCGCTGCTCGACATCAAGCTGGAGACCGGGCGGACCCACCAGATCAGGGTCCACATGTCGGCGCTGCGCCATCCGTGCGTCGGCGACATGATGTACGGCGCCGACCCCACGCTGGCCGCGCGGCTCGGTGTCTCCCGCCAGTGGCTGCACGCCGTCTCCCTGGCCTTCGAACACCCTGTCACGGGCGAGTGGATGACCTTCACCACCGACTATCCCGACGATCTCGCGCACGCGTTGAAGGTCGTCGGCGAAGAGTCCCGGTAGCCAGGTAGGGGTCAGGAGAGCACGGCGAGGGCGTTCAGGGCGTCGCCCGGGGCCACCTCGCCCACCGGCTCCTGCTCCTGGTCGTCCTCGGGGGCAGGCTCCTGAGTGTCCTGGCCGCCTTCCTCGGGCGGACCGGCCTCCTGGCCCTCGTCCTCACCCTTGTCTGGTTTGTCATCTTTTAGGGGCTTTTCTTTCTTCGGGGGGGCGGGGGACTCGCTCGGCTTCGGCTTCTCGGTCCTTTCGGGCTTCTCCGGGCTCTGTGGGTTCTGTGGCTTCTCGGGCGGCGCCTCGGGGACGGTGCGGCGTTCGTCGCTCTCCTGCGTCCGCTCGGGGGCGGGGTCCTTCCTGGCCGGCAGCCGTGCCTGCTCCGGCTTCGTCGCGGGGGTGCGTCCGCTCGGAGAGACCCCGGCCGGGGTGACCGGTCCCCGGGTCGCCGGGGGAACGGAGTTCATGGCGACCCAGGCCGCCGCGCTCGCGGTGGCGGTGACCGCGAGCGCCGCCGCGGCCACGACCGCCGCCCCTCTCCGCCGTCTCCGGGGGGCAGGAGGGCCGGACGCGGCGGCCTGTCCGGTCACGGCCACGCCCGCGGGCCCGGCCACCGGTCCGGTCTCCGGCGGTGAGGACGGTGAGGGCGGTGAAGGCGGCGCGGGGACGGGCAGGTCGATCGGCATCGTCTCCTGCGGGGCGATTCCGTTCACGATGGAGCGCAGGCCGACCTGCACCTCCTCGGCGGACATCCGCTCGGCGGGGTCCTTGCGAAGCAGTCCGTGGATCACCGGCCCGAGCGGCCCGGAGAGCCGCATCGGGGCGGGTTCCTCGTGCATGACCGCGCTGAGGGTGGCCAGCGGGTGGGCGCGTTCGAAGGGGGAGCGTCCCTCGACCGCCACGTAGAGCGTCACCCCGAGTGACCACAGGTCGGAGGCGAACACCGCAGGTCCTCCGCCCGCCCGTTCCGGCGCGATGAACGCCGGGGTGCCGATCAGGGCGCCCGTCCTGGTGACGGAGGAGTCTCCTTCGAGCACCGCGATGCCGAAGTCGGTCAGCACGGCCCGGCCGTCCCTGGCCAGCAGCACGTTGTCCGGTTTGACGTCGCGGTGCAGCACACCCGCGTGACCGGCGGCCACCAGCGCCCCGAGCACGTCGAGCCCGACACGGGCCGCCCTGCAGGCGGGCAGCGGCCCGTCCTCACGGACCACCGCCCCGAGCGTCCTGGACTCGACGAGCTGCATGACGATCCACGGCCGTCCGCGCTCCTCGATCACGTCGTAGACCGTCGCGACGCCGGGATGGCCGATCCTGCCTGCGGCCCGCGCCTCCCTGAGCGTCCTGATCGTGAAGACCTCACGCTCCGGGCCGGTCAGGTCGGGAGAGGGGATGACCTCCTTGACCGCGACGTCACGGCCGAGTACCTCGTCCTTCGCCCGCCAGACCGTGCCCATTCCCCCGCGGCCGATGGGTGCGATCAGCCGGTAACGCGTGCCGATGACCTCTCCAGAGTCGGACATGGGCCTCGTCTACCCGTGATGTGTCCCGGTATTCAGGATGAACTACGCAGATCACCGCAATAGTCGGCGCCGGGGATCACCGTCACGCTCCGGGTACGGTTCCCGCTCAGCCGATCAGCCACCGCAGTGCCGCGGTGACGACGGCCGCGCCGGCGAGCACCACCAGGAAGGGCGCGCGCAGCAGCAGCGCGACGACGGCGGCGCCCAGCCCGGCGGTGCGCGGCCAGTCCAGATGCAGCGACTGACCGTGGGCGAACATCTGCACCGCGATCAGCGCGGCGAGCAGCGCGACCGGGACCAACGCGGCGAAACGCTGCACCCTGGGGTGGTCGAGCAGCCTGCGCGGCGCGGAGATTCCGGCCAGCTTCAGCGCGTAGCACCCCGCGCAGGTGGCGATCACGGCCCACCACACGGCACTCATCGGGGCCTCCTCAGGGTCACCGCGAGTACGGCGGTCGCGGCGATCAGCACGGGAACCCCGGGCGGGGCGAAGGGAGTCACGGCCAGTGCGATCGCGGCGCCCGTCCCCGCGACCAGTCGTAGCGCGCCGGTCTCCCGGCCGCCGCCGGTGAGCCTGGGCCACAGGATCGCCAGGAAGGTCGCGGGCCCGACCACGTCGAGGCCGAGCAGCGCGGGATCGGCCACCCAGGAGGTGCCCGCCGCGCCGAGCAGGGTGGTGAGGTTCCAGGTCAGGTAGAGGCTGGCGAACGTGACGAGGAAGCCCGTCCTGGCCGACTCCTCGTCGGGCTGGGCCAGGGCGACCGCCGTCGTCTCGTCGATCACGCCGTGGGCGGTGACGAACCTGGCACCGCCCCTGGCGCCGAGCACGTCGGCCATGCGCAGGCCGTACAGGCTGTTGCGGGCCCCCAGCAGCAGGGCGCCCGCGGTGCCCGCGACGAGGTTGCCGCCGCCCGCGATGACGCCCGCCAGGGCGAACTGTGAGGCTCCGGTGAAGGCGAACAGGCTCAGCACGCATGCCTGGGCGACGCTCAGCCCCGCGGTGACCGCGCTGGCGCCGAACGCGACGCCGGACAGCCCGACCGCGATCCCCACTCCCAGTCCGTCCCTTGTCGCTGAGGAACGAGTGGATATTTCCATGATGGTGAGGTTATGTGGAGTTTTCTGCCTCGGTCTTGTACGTTCCTGCACGTTGGTAGGCGACCGGGGGGACACCGACGACCCGCTTGAAATGCCTGGTCAGATGCGCCTGGTCGGTGAAACCGACGTCCGCGGCGACCTGGGCCGCGGGTACCCCGGCGTCGAGCAGGCCACGCGCCCGGCTGACCCGCAGCGTGTTCAGGTAGGCGTGCGGCGGCAGCCCGGTGACCGCCTTGAAGGCCCTGATCAGCCCGAACGGCTTCGCCTTCACGGCCAGCGCCAGGTCCTCGATCGTGGGCGGATCGATGAGCCTCTCGTGCAGGATCTCCCGCGCGAGCCGTACGGCCAGGTCGTTGCCGACGGAGCGCGTCTCCGGCGGACGCCGGGCGGCGTGCAGGCGCAGCAGCGTGCCGAAGGCCGTACGGGCCAGCGTCGAGGAGGCCAGGCTGTCGCCGCGCTCGGCGGCGTCGTGCGCCCTCCTGAGCAGCGCGGCACCACGCGCGCTGGAGACGACGGGTTCGGGGAAGTACGGCGTGCCCCGCCCGGCGAGCAGCTCCTCGGCGATCCCGGACAGGACCTCGACGGAGGGGTAGAGCATCCGGTACGCCCAGCCGTCCGGCTCACCCGCGTGACCGTTGTGCGCCTGGTCGGGGTCGACCAGCACCACGCTTCCCGCGCCCGCGCGGTGCCGGGCGCCCCGATAGTCGAACTCCTCGATCCCGGTCAGGATCACCCCGATCGCGTAGCCCGCGTGGGCGTGCCGGGTGAACCGATGGGTCACGTATCTCGCCTTGAGCAGATCGACCCCGGGCAGCGCCGGATTGCGCCAGAAGCGTGCCGCCTCCAGGCTTCCGCTCCCCGGCTCCAGCCCCGTCTCCGTCTCCAAGGACCGCGGTCGTGTCTCCAGTGGTGTCTCCCGGCCCGACCCCCGGCCGGTCACGGACGGAAGGTCTCGGTGAACCTGTCGAAGAACGCCCGGTCCCACTCGGACTCAGGACTCTCCCAGTAGATCGCGTAAGGACGGCCCGTGATCGTGTGGAACCCCCGGTCCAGGACGTGTGTCCGGACGCCGTTCTTCAGGTAGGTGAACTCCCAGTCGGCCGCCTCCACACCACGGTATCGCAGCGGGGTTATGCCGATGCGTTCGTAGCCCGGCCAGAGCTTCTTGACCACGCGGTCCTTCTCAAGGTTCTCCCAGTGTTTGACCGGGTCCTTCTCCGGATCGGCGGTCGACTCGATCCACAGCAGGGCGGACGAGCCGGGCCTCCTGAACTCCACCCGGTCACGCCCGGAGAAGCGCTTGCTCGTCCAGCCGCGCGGCAGGGCCATGGTGAAGCCCATCACCGGGTCCTTGTAGTACTGCCAGCCCTCGGGCAGCCTGGACGGGCGCACCGTTGGGGAGGCGGTGGGGGACGGGCGCGGGCTCTTCGACGGCTTGGCGGACGGAATCGACGGGGCGGAGGTGGCGGGGGGCGTCGGGGTCGCGGTCCGGCCGGCGCCGAAGTTGTCCGCCAGCAGCCACCCTCCGGCGCCGAACCCCGCGACCAGTACCGGTATCCCCACGATCAGAACCGCCCGTCGTACGGCCGGCCGTCGCGGGGACGCCTGCGAGCCGGGCGCGGCACGCCTGCCCCGCCGTCTGCCGGGCCCCTGGTAGGCCGGTTCGGTGCCGTGGGGGAGGCCGGGAAGGGGGCCGCCGAACGGGTTTTCGGGCAGCGGGTGTCCGCCCTGGCCGTGCGAGGACGGATCGCCGGGATGAGCCTGGCCACCCGGGTGATAGGCCTGGAAGGGGTCGTTGGGGTAGGACGGCCGCCCGACCCGGGTCGCGTCGTCACGGTAGGGGGAATGTGCCGGATCTCCCGGATATGGCGCCTGCCCGGCGGACGACGGGTCGCCGTGAGAGGCCCCGGCCTGGCCGGTGTGCCACGAGGCCGCCTGTCCCGGTCCCACCGGCTGCCCGGCCGGCTGCCCGGTCCACGGGGAGGCGTCCCACGGGGCCGCGCCCGGCCGCGTTCCCGGCTGGGGTCCTGGTTGCGGCATCGGTTGCGGGCCGGGCTGGGGTGCCGCCTGCCGCCAGGGCTCGCCGCCGTGGCGAGGATCGGCTGTGTGCCCTCCCGTGTACGGGCCCTCGTTCGGGTGGGGGAAGGCGTCGTTGCCGGTGTGGGGCGCCTCCGCCGTGTGGGGGCGGCCGTGCCGGGGGGCCGGGCCCGCCTGGGGAGGGCGGTCGTCCGTACCCGCCGCGCCCCCCGGGGCCTCGGTGCAGGCGCGGGTGAGCAGCGCCTCGGCCGCGTCGGCGGTCAGCCGGGCCGCGGGCTCCCTGGCCATCAGGCCGAGGATCGCCGAGACGAGGGAGCCGGTGTGCGACATGGGGCTCGGCTCGCCGTTCAGGACCGCCATCATGGTCGCCGCGGCCGTCGGCCGTTCGAACGGCGGACGTCCCTCAAGCGCCGCGTACAGCGTCGCCCCCAGCGACCACAGGTCCGACTCGGGGGTGGCGGGCATGCCGTGCAGCCGCTCCGGGGGCAGGAAGGCCGGGGTGCCGACCATCCCCCCGGTGCGGGTGATCCCGGTCTCCTGGGTCATCGAGGCGATGCCGAAGTCGGTCAGCACCACCCGGCCGTCATCGGCGAGCAGCACGTTCTCCGGCTTGACGTCCCGGTGCAGCACCCCGGCCGTGTGCGCGGCCCGCAGCGCGCCGAGCACCTGCAGCCCGACCTCGGCGACCCGCGACGGGGGCAGCGGCCCACCCCGGCGCACCACCTCGCCCATGGAGCGCGAACGGACCAGCTGCATGACGATCCAGGGTCTGCCCTCCTCCTCGACCACGTCGTGCACGATGATCACAGAGGGGTGGTCGAGCCGTCCGGCGCTCCTGGCCTCCCGGATCGTCCGCCGGTTCAGGTCGGCCCGCGCGGCCTCGTCGATCCCGCGGTAACGAACCTCCTTGACCGCCACGACCCGGTCGAGAAGCTCGTCGTGGGAACGCCAGACGACGCCCATCCCGCCTTCGCCGATGGGTTCGAGCAGGCGGTACCGGCCCGCGACCTTCCGTTCGGTCATTCTCTCCAGCCCCTCCCAAACCCACGCATCGTAGCCGGTCGGGAGGCTCGCCTACTTTTTCGAGGAGAAGGTCTCCGTGAATCCCCTGAAGAGGGCGAGGTTCTTGTCCCACTCGTCGGCCATGGTGTGCCAGTAGATGGCGTAACCCCTGCCGCCCTCGGTCACGAAGCCCCGGTCGATCACCCGCGCCTTACCGGCGCTCGTGTCCCAGGTGAACTCCCAGTCGGCGGCCTTCTTCATGTAGTCGACCTTCTCGATCCGGATGCGCTTGTAACCGTTGAAGTTGCCCCTGCTGTAGCGCTCCTGGTCCTCCCAGTCCTTCTTCGGGTCGGAGTTGGGAGTGTTGGTGTACTCGATCAGCAGGTAGCTCACCCGGTCGGGGCCGCGGAACCACACCGAAGGGCCGGAGCGCCTGTCGACGTCCCACCCCTTGGGCAGGCCGACGGAGAACCCGTTGGAGTCCTTGTGCGTGCGCCAGCCCTCGGGAAGCCCGGAGTCCTTCTCCTTGTCTTCCTTCTTGTCGTCCTCATCGTCTTCGTCGTCCTTGGTGGGACTCTCGACGGGGCTGGGACTCGCGCTCTGGGAGGGGGAGTGTTCGGAGATCGGCTCGGTGGTCGTCTCCGCGGGCCGGTCGGCCGCCCCCACGGTCTCACTCGACTCACTCGTCCTGGGCTCCGGCAGCCCGACCTCCCTGCCGTAGCGCATTCCGAGATAACCCGCGACGAGCACGATGATCACCAGTACGGGCACCAGCAGCAGCGACCACCGCCGCAGCGGTGGCATGGAGTCCCAGCTCCAGGAGGGCTTCCCCGCCCCGGAGGGCGACGTGGGGAAGAACTCCGCCGCCGAGGGCGGCGGAGTGACGGGCGGAACGGCGGGGGGAGCGGAGGAGGGCTCGGGCCGCGAGACGGGGACCGGCGGCCGTACCGGTGCGGGCTCACGTCTGGCCGAGGGCTTGGAGAGCGGCGGCTGAGCCACCTTCCCGGCCTGGGCACGCGGCGGCGCCGGAGTCGCGGAAACCGGCTTCGCGGCGGGCTTCGGCGTGACCTTCCGCGTCGCGGCGGCCTGCTGGGCCTGCTGCGAAGCCTTCGGCACGGCCTGCCGCGGGGCCTTCTGGGCGGGTTCGGCGGCCGGTTTCCGCGCTCCCTGCGCGGCGGCTCCCTGTCCCGTGCCGGATGGCCGGTCCCTGCGCGCCTGCGTCGGAGGCTCCTCCGCGGGGGAGGCCGGGGCGGGCGCGGCGGAGCCCAGCTTCAGCCCCGTCGCGGGCACCCCCTCCGGGCGGTACCGGATGTCCGGATCGGTCTCGGCACCCGCCTCACCCGCGACGGCGGGCATGACGGTCGTCCTCGCGGGCTGCCGCCGTTCCTGAGGCCCCTCGGCCACCTGGCGCAGCAGCCGGGCCGCCTCGTCGTAGGACATCCGCAGCTCGGGGTCCTTGCGCAGCAGCCCCTCAAGCACGGGCGCCAGGGGCCCGGCGTGGACGGGGGGCTCCGGCTCGTCGTTCAGCACCGCGTGCATGGTCGGCAGCGCCCCGCCCCGATCGTGCGGGGGCTTGCCCTCCACGGCGGCGTACAGCGTCGCCCCGAGGGACCACAGGTCTGACTCGCGTTGCGCGGTGCCGGTCTTGATCCGCTCCGGCGGGATGAACGCGGGCGTGCCCGCGATCCCCGTCATGGTCAGCGCGGTCTCCGTCTCCAGAGTCGCGATGCCGAAGTCGGTCAGGACCACCCGGCCGTCGTCGGCCAGCAGCACGTTCTCCGGCTTGACGTCCCGGTGCAGCACCCCCTGGGCGTGGGCGGCGCGCAGCGCCTCAAGCACCTGCGACCCGATCTCCGCCACCCGCCGGTACGGCAGCGGCCCCTCCTGGCGCAGCACCTTGCCGAGCGAGCGGGACTCGACCAGCTGCATGACGATCCAGGGCCTGCCGTCCTCCTCGACCACGTCGTGGACGACGACCACGTTCGGGTGCGTCAGCCGTCCCGCCGCCCTGGCCTCCCGCTTGGTGCGGCGGTTGAAGTCCTCCTGGCTGTCCTCGCCGAGCATGTCGGCGTAGCGGACCTCCTTGACGGCGACCTCACGGTCGAGGAACTCGTCGTGCGCCCGCCAGACGATGCCCATGCCACCACGGCCGATGGGTTCGAGCAGGTGGTAACGGGAGGCGACGCGACGTCCCTCAGGCTGTGCTTCGGCCATCGATCGCACCTCCCCCTCTCTTGGCCCCTTTCCGGAACCACCGAATACTCTCATAGGCCGAGGAGGGTGATCGACTCTCCGGAGATCTGGATCTCCCTCCCCCCCCCTGCAGCCCCCTGGCCTGCGAGTGGCGCCTGGGGCGAGGATGCCCTATCGTCGTTTTCATGACGTTCTACTTCGTGTTTACCGAGCCGGCTCCGGGGAGCCGGTCGTGACAGCGTGACGTAGCGACCGTTCGGAGCCGGCACCAGGCAGAGACAAGGTCTCTGCCTTTTTTGTTTCTTACGATTCGCCGGCCCGGGGATGCGTGCCGGCTGAGCATGGGAGCCGAGATGTCGTTGACCGCAGACCTGGAGCGAAACCTGGAACGCGGAGCCGTACGGGTGGGGACGCTCAGCGTGGGAGCGGGACCGGCCGTGGTGATCGGCGGAGAGGGTGCCGACGCCCGCTGGATCAGCCTGCGCGACCACCACGGGCGGGTGCCCGCGGCCCAGACCGTGGCCGAGGCACGCGCCGGGTGGTCCGGGCCGCTGCTGGTCGAGCCCTTCTCCGCGGCCGATCTGCCGGAGATCGCGGCCCACGCCGACGGGATCGTGATCGGTGCGGCATGGATGCAGGACTTCCAGCTGGTCAGGGCGGTGGCCAGACTCGGGCTCCCGGTGCTCGTGCAGCGGGGGCCCGCCGCGACCCTCCAGGAGTGGCTGGCCATCGCCGACTACTGCGTGGCCGAGGGCAACGACCAGGTGGTGCTGTGCGAGAGCGGCAGCCGTACGCACCAGGCGGACACGACCCTGGACCTGGCCCTGATGCGGGCGGCGCGGCGGACTTCGGGCCGCCCGGTGCTGGTCGGCCTCGGAGAGGACCCCTCGCTGGCCGCGGCGGCGGTCGCCGCGGGGGCCGACGGCCTCCTGCTCGACCCCGGCGCTCCGGAACAGGCCGCCCTGGACGCCGGGGAGGTCGCGCGGATCGTCGGCGTGGTCGTCCGCAGGGAGACGCCGCGCTCGGTGCCCGAGGCGCGTGGCGCCATCGACCGGGTGGACGCCGTCCTGGCCGTCCTGCTGGAACGGCGCGCCGAGCTGGCGGGGACCATCCAGCGGCTCAAGCCCGTCGGCGGCTTCGCGGGGCGCGACATGGACCGTGAGCGCCGTCTCGTCGCCGAGATGGCCCGCCGCGCCCCCACCCTCGGTGAGGAGCGCCTGGCCCCCATCATGAACGCCGTCATCGAGGCGGGGCTCCACCTCGCCGAGGAACGCGCCGGGACGCGCCGGGACTGACCGGGACTCACGGCTCAGGCGTGGGACGGAGGGCGAGACGGCGGCGGGCGGTCGCGGTGAGGCGGATCAGGCGGGCGGTCTCCTCGGTGAGGATCTCGCGGCCGCGCTCCGTCAGGTCGTAGTAACGGCGGTGACGGCCGTCGACGACCTCCTCGCCCGCCATGGTCACCAGACCGTCCGTGGCCAGCCGGTCCAGGGCGCCGTACAGCGTGCCCGCGCCGAGTCGTACCCGTTCCTCGGACAGTTCCCGCACCGTCTTGGTCACGCCGTATCCGTGCAGAGGCCCCTGTGAGAGGGCCAGCAGGATCAGATAGCTCTGCTCGCGTAAGCCCACGGTCGATATATATCGTGCAACGTACTATTGATCAAGAGGTGTTCCGGTGGAACGGCGCGAGCCGACGATCCGCCACCCGGCGGCGATCCCGGCGACCAGCAGCGGGACGCAGAAGAAGGCCACCCGCTGGTCGTCGTCGGCGAACGGCATCAGCAGCACCACCAGGCCGAGGAAGGCCAGACTGCCCCAGCCCGTGTACGGCGCGCCCGGCATCCGGAAGGAGGGGCGCACGAGCAGGCCCTTCCCGGCCGCCTCACGCAGGCGGATCTGGCACAGCAGCAGGGTCCCCCAGGTGGTGACGACGCCGAGGGAGGCGACCGCGGTCGCGATGTTGAAGGCGCGCTCCGGAACGAAGTAGTAGAGGACGACCCCGGCCACGAACACGCTCGCCGTGATGAGGATGCCCCCGTAGGGGACGTGGCGGGAGCCGATCCGGCCCGCGAACGCCGGGGCCTCGCCCTTGACGGCCATGGCCCGCAGGATGCGTCCCGTGGAGTACAGGCCGGAGTTGCACGACGACAGGGCCGCGGTGATCACGATGAGGTTCATGACGTCGGCGGCCCAGGGGGCGCCGAGAGCGGCGAAGACCGTCACGAACGGCGACTGGCCGGGGCCGTACGCGGTCCACGGCAGGACCATGGCCAGCAGCAGCACCGAGCCGACGTAGAAGATCGCGATCCGCCAGATCACACCGTTGATCGCCCTCGGGATGACCTGTCTGGCGTTCTTCGTCTCACCGGCGGCGATGCCGACCAGCTCGATCGCGGAGTAGGCGAAGATCACCGACTGCATGCTCATCAGGACCACGGGGAAGCCGTTGGGGAAGAAGCCCTTGTGCGCGACGAGGTTGCCCAGGCCCGCGGTGCCGCCGCCCAGCGAGGTGCCGAAGGCGACCAGGGCCAGGCCGACGACCAGGAAGGCGCAGATGGCCAGGACCTTGAGCATGGCGAACCAGAACTCGAGCTCGCCGAAGAGTCGTACCGACAGCAGGTTGACGATCAGCACGGACGCCAGCGCGATGAGCGCGGTGAGCCAGCGGGGGAAGTGCGGGGCCCACAGTCCCACGTAGGTGGAGATGGCGGTCAGTTCGGCGATGCCGGTGAAGGCCCAGTTGACCCAGTACATCCAGCCACTGGCGAAGGCGGCCCACGGGCCCAGGAAGTCGCCTGCGTACTCGACGAACGACCCGGAGGACGGTTTGTAGAGCACCAGTTCGCCCAGGGCCCGCATGACGAAGAAGGCCACGAGCCCGCAGGCGGCGTACGACAGCACAAGGGCGGGACCGGCCGCCTGCAGCCGCCCGCCCGCCCCGAGGAAGAGGCCGACGCCGATCGCGCCGCCGATCGCGATCATCTGCACCTGGCGATTGCCGAGCGCGTGGACGTAGCCCTCGTCCGTCTTCATGGGTCCCCCCGCCAGTCACCAGGAAACGACGTTACGGACAGTATCCAATCGTCGCTCAGGGTGTTCGCGCCGGGTGCCCCGAAGGCCGGAGAAGGACGCCGGCCTCCCCTCGCTCTCACGTTCTGCGCGAGGGTTTCCGGGAGGTCAGTCTTTCGCGGAGGGCCCGGCGCTCTCCTGCCGGTCCTCCGGGGAGAACAGGAGGGTGGGCTCGGAGAGGATGTCCCGGCCCGTCTCGCTGCGGTAGATCACGTCGACACTGCCGAAACGGGCCGTGGAGTAGTCGAATCCGAGCAGGGCCGAGGCCTGGCGGACCGCGGCCTCGTCCGGCCCCTCGACCTCGACGAAGGTCGGCAGGCCGGGCCAGGTGTCGATGTCGAAGACGACGTCGCCGAGTTTCCACTCCTCCCGGTAGTTCTCCTGGTAGCGGGCCTCCCGGAGGCCGAGACGCCGCAGGATCTCGGCCATGGCCCGCGCGTCGCCCACCTCGGTCTCGACCTCGACGGTGCCGTCGATGACGGTGGCGTCCGTGACCTGCTTGAGCGTGAGGGTCGAACGGCCCCCCTCGTCGCGCAGCCGGAGCCACTGGCCGTCGCCGAAGACGTCGCTCTCGAAGATCTTCCTGGTCAGGAGGGTGCGGGGGAACACCTGGACGGCCCCCAGGGAGATCAGCCTGGTCCGGAGGCCGGCGACTTCGACGGACAGGAACGTGGCCTCGTACTCGTGCTTCATGGTCTCTTTCCTCCGGTGCCGGTCGTCCGGACGCGCGGGTCCCTGCGGTAGGCGGTCTGATGGGGCTCGCCCGGGGAACCCGTCCGTTCTCAAGATCAGCAGGATCTCACGGCCATGGGAGGGCGGAGCGACTCCAGACCGGGTGCCGGACGTCGCGTGAATCCGATGGTCCCGGCGGTTTCCTCTGGCTCTCCTGGCTCTCCTGGCCGGAGGTAAACGGTGAAGTACGGGGCGGGGCCGTGTCACCACGTATACGTGTTTTCCTTTTCCCGTCGTGCACCGATTGCACGGTGGGAGTCTTCGATTTTGACCGGGCGGAATATCCGGGAGGAGAAAGCGGATTCTGCCCTCGCGGCTTCTCTGGCTTCGAGGAGAGGCCGCCGCTCGGTGCGCGGTCCCGGACGCCGTGGGAGGTGCGCATCGCCGCCCGCGCCGACGATGCGGGGCCACCCGTGGTGAACCGGTGACCGGCCACGAGGCCGGTGGCATCCGTTTCGCCCGCCACGGCATTCGGCCAGACACGCGACGAGTCGCGGGCGGACCGGTACGCGGTCGTTCGGCGGCGATTGTCATTCCTGAGAACGAACGTCAATTCGTCCAGAAAGGGGAGGCCCCGGGGCGGTGATTTTGTGATCGTGATGAGGTCGTGTTCCCGGTTCCGAGGAGATGGCGAATGGCGGCCTTCATGAGGCGTCGTGGGGTTGTGATCGTTGGGCTTGGGCTGAGCGCCGCGCTCGTGGCGGGCGCCGCCCTGCCCGCGCAGGCGGCGGGGCCGCCGGAGCCCGGCCCGGTGGCGCCGCAGGGTCTCGACCGCGAGGGACTGGAGGCGACCCTCAACGCGGTCCGTGACGCGGGCATGTACGGCCTCTACTCCAGCGTCCGGAACGGCAGGCAGGCGTGGGACGGGGCGGCCGGGGTCGCCGACGTGGAAACCGGCAGACCGGTACGGCCGGGCATGCGCCACCGGGTCGGCAGCATCACCAAGACCTTCACCGCGGTCGCGATCCTCCAGCAGGCCGGGAAGGGGCGCCTCGACCTGGACGCGCCCGTCGCGCGTCATCTGCCGAGGCTGCTTCCCGCCGACCTCGGGCGGAGGGTCACGGTGCGGATGCTGCTCAACCACACCAGTGGCATCGGCGACTACGTCCTGGGCGCCTTCCCCTCCCTGGCCCAGGGGTCGGCCGCGAGCCTGGACGAGGGGCGCTTCCGTTCCATCGCGCCGGCGGAACTGGTGAGGCTCGGCCTGCAGGCCCAGCCGACGGGGGAGCCCGGGGAGCGCTGGTCCTACTCCAACACGAACTACGTCATCGCGGGGCTGTTGCTGGAGGCGGTGACCGGCGAACCGGCGCAGCGGTACATCACCCGTGAGGTCATCCACAGGGCCGGGCTGCGCGAGACCTCCTTCCCCCGCACGCCGGTGATCCCCGGGCCGCACTCCAAGGCCTACGAGTCGCTCTACGGGCTCATCGACCCGCCGCGTGACTACAGCGTCTACGACATGTCGTGGGCGTACACCGCGGGCGCCGTCGTCTCGACGACCGGCGACCTCGACCGGTTCTACCGGGCGCTGCTCGAAGGCAGGCTGCTGCCCAAGGCCCAGCTCGCCCAGATGCAGACCACGGTGCCCGTCACCGACGGTCAGGGCAACGTCCTGGTGAACTACGGTCTGGGCGTCTACGCCCAGGATCTGCCCTGCGGCCGGTTCTGGGGCCACGACGGAGGGGTCTTCGGCATGGGCACCTTCTCCCTGTCCAGCCAGGACGGCCGCCGCCAGATCTCCCTCGGGATCAACCTGATGAAGTACCAGCGCCTCGACGCCCAGGGGATTCCGCAGCAGCATCCGATCGACCAGGCGCTCGGTGATCACATGCTGCGGGCGCTGTGCGGTCCCGGTGCCGCCCTGGCCCGCGGAACGGCCCTGGTGCCCTTCCCGACCCAGCAGGTCCTGGTCAAGAGGTAGGCCTTCGGGGCCGTCCCGTGCGGGGGCGGCCCCGGGGCCCCTCAGCGGGCCCGGTGGCCGGGACCGGGCCGGTGATGTCGCTGCCGCCGGTGCGGCTGTTGCTGCCGCTGCTGGTGGCGGGGTTTCCTCCAGTGGGCCCTGCCGCCCCGGTAGCCGTGGTCGGCGCCGAGGCTGTGCCGTTCGTCCGGCTCCCCGGCGTCCTGCCCGTCCGCCCCGCCGTCCCCGTCACCGCCCCCGTTCCGGCCGTCGCGTTTCTTCTCGGCCTCCAGCAGTTTGTCCATGCCCGGGGTGTATCCACCACCGAAGCGTGACATGTCCGGGTGGTGGAAGGAGGACGCCTCGACGTCGCGCAGGGCGGCCTCCATGGAGGAGACCCAGATGGGGCCCGGCAGGGAGGCGCCCTGCACCTGCCCGTAGTACTCGCCGCCGATCGTCACGTCACGCAGCGGGTAGCGGTAGGCGCCCCTGATGTCGCCGACACTGACCGCGGCGGCCAGGTCGGGGGTGTATCCGGCGAACCAGGCGGAGGTGTAGCCGTTGTTCGTGCCGGTCTTGCCCGCCGCGTCGCGCCCGATGTCCTGCCCCGTCATGGTTCCCTTGCTGAACACCCCGGACAGCACGTGGTTGACCGCGTCGGCCACGTCACGCTCGATCGCCTGCACACAGCTCGGCGGCACCGGGACGTGCGTGCCGTCCCGTTCGACGATGTCGACGATCGCCATCGGCCTGCAGTAACGGCCCCGCGCGCCGAACGCGGCGAACGCCGCCGCGACCGTCACCGGGTCCATCTCGTTGACCCCGAGCGTGAAGGTCGGCACCTCGCGCAGCGGCGTGCCGTCGGCGCGGACCACGCCGAGCGCCTTGGCGGTCTTGACCACCTGGCACAGGCCGACCCGGCGCTCCAGCATCATGTAGAAGATGTTCACCGACTTCCAGGTGCCCGTCGAGATGCTCTGCGGCCCACCGCTGCCCTCGCCACTGGCGTTGAAGATCTGGCTGTGCGGGTCGTTCACCCGGTGTCCCCGGCAGTCGAAGTAGCCCCCCGAGGGCACGAACCTGCCCGGTGTCATGAAGCCGTCGTCGAAGCGCCAGCCCCTGGCCAGGGCGGTCGCCAGGGTGAACGCCTTGAAGGTCGACCCCGCCTGGAAGCCCTGCCCGCCGCCGTGCGCCATGTCCGCGGGGAGGTTGTAGGTGGTGCTCGGGCCGTTCTTGGCGTTGCCCGAGTTGACGCCGTACCTCTTGCTGGCCGTCATCGCCCTGATCCGGCCGGTTCCCGGCTCGACCATGGCCTCCGCGGCGACCTCGGTGTCCTTCGGCGAGACGTGGGAGGAGACGGCGCGCTGCGCGGCCCGCTGGGCCGTCGGGTCGAGGGTGGTGCGCAGCACGATGCCGCCCCTGGCCAGCAGCCGTTCCCGCGCGGCCCTGGTGGGGCCGAAGGCGGGGTTGGTCACCAGTTCCTTGTGGACGTAGAGGCAGAAGTAGGGGTAGGCGCTCCCGGCGCATCCGCCGGGCTCGGGCCGCATGCGGATGTCCAGCGGGGTGCGTTTGACCGCCTCGGCCTGCGCCACCGGGATGTCGCCGAGCTGGGCCATCCGGTCGAGCACGATGTCCCTGCGCTCCCGCAGGCGGTGCCTGCGCTGCGGACCGAGAGAGGGGTCGGTCGAGTACGGCGTCCGCACCGCCCCCGCCAGCGTCGCCGCCTGCTTCAGGGTCAGGTCGGCGGCCGAGACGGAGAAGAACCGCTGGGCGGCCGCCTCGACCCCGAAGGCCCCGGCGCCGAAGTAGGCGATGTTGAGATAGCGCTCCAGGATCTCCGCCTTGGAGTACTTGTCCTCCATGGCCAGCGCGTAGCGCAGCTCGGTGATCTTACGTCTGAGGCTCGGCTCGCGGGCCCTGTCCCGTTCGGCGTCGGTCTCGGCGCTCTCGACCAGGATGTTCTTGACCAGCTGCTGGGTGAGGGAGGAGCCGCCCTGCCGTACGCCGCCCGCCTGGGTGTTGGTCACCAGGGCCCGCAGGGTCCCCTTGATGTCCAGGCCCGCGTGCTCGTAGAAGCGGGAGTCCTCGATCGCCACGATCGCCTGGCGCATGGCCGGGGCGACCTGGTCGAGCTTAACGATCTTCCGGTTCTCCGTGTAGAACTGGGCGAACTGCTTGCCGTTCCTGTCCAGGAGGATCGTCCGCTCGGGGAGCGGGTCCTCCCTCGGGCTGGGGGGCAGGTCGATGAACAGGTGTGTGACCGTGTTGGTGGTGATGCCCGCGCCGCCGACCGCCGGCAGGGCGATGGCCGCGACCAGGAGCCCGCCGAGCACGCCGCAGGCCGTCAGACCCCACAGGCACCCGGCGAGCCCGCGTCTCACCTCGGATGATCGAAATGTCACAGACAGTAACGTGCGGCCGGACGGGCTGGGGCAAACGCCCGGCCGTGAATCTTTACCCTTCCCCGACCGCTTCCCTGCTGACCTGCAGACCCAGGGAGGCGAACTGCTCGAACGGGCGGTGGTAGCCCCGCTCGATGTGGTGCACGCCGCGTAGCGTCGAGGTGCCCTCGGCCGCCGCGGCGGCCAGCACGGCGGAGAAGCCGGCCCTGATGTCGGGCAGCGTCACGTCGGCGCCGCGCAGCTTCGACACGCCCCGCACGACCGCGGAGTGCTTGGCGTTGGTGTCGTGGTAACGGCAGGCGGGGCCGCCGAGGCACACGTCGAAGACCTCGATCTCGCAGCCCATCCGCTGCAGCGCGGGCACGTAGACCAGCCGGTTCTCGAAGACCGTCTCGTGCAGCACGGACATGCCCTGGGCCTGGGTGAACAGCACCATCAGCGGCGTCTGCCAGTCGGTCATGAACCCCGGGTGCGTGTCGGTCTGCACCGCGGCGGCCCGCAGCCCCTCGGGGGCCGAGGCCGAGACGTAGTCGTCGGTGATGTCCATCTCCGCGCCCATCCTGGCGAGGGTGGTGATGGCCGTCACCAGGCGGTCCTGCGGGCAGCCGTGCACCCTGACCTCGCCACCGGTGATCAGGCCCGCGGCGAGGTAGGAGAAGGCCTCGATCCGGTCGCCGTTCAGCCAGGTCGAGGCGCCGCGCAGCCGCTTGACGCCCTCGATGACGATGCGCCGGTCCGGGCTGAGCTCGATGCGCGCGCCCATCCGCTGCAGGAACAGGGCGAGCTCCACCACCTCGGGCTCCATGGCGGCGCCCTTGAGGACGGTCTTGCCCTCGGCGAGCACCGCCGACATCAGGATCGTCTCGGTGGCGCCCACACTGGGATAGGGAAGCTCGATCCGGGTGCCGCGCAGCCTCCTGGCCTTGGCGTAGACCCCGGTGTCGCTCACCTCGACCTCGGCGCCCATCGCGCGCAGCGCCTCGACGTGGAAGTCCACGGGCCTGCGCCCGATCGGGTCGCCGCCGACCAGCGGTACGAACGCCTCGCCGGCCAGGTGCAGCAATGGGCCGAGCATCAGGATGGGGATGCGGTTGAGGCCGGTGAACGCCGCGGGGACGTGCGGGTTGATCCGCTCTCCCCGGGCGACCCTGATCTCCCTGGGCGTGATCTCGACGTCGATGCCGAGCGCCCGTAGCATCTGCGCGGTGATGCCGACCTCACCCACGTCGGGGGCGTTGTGAATCGTGCTCTCCCCGGCGCCGAGCATCGCGGCGACCATGTGCTTGGACACGGCGTTCTTGGAGCCGCGGACCTCGACGTCGCCGCGGAGCGGTCCGGAAGGCTCGATCAGCCACACCTCTTCGTTCACCCGGACAGCGTAACGGGATTCGCCCTGACTCTCCGGGAACACGACCCGGGATCGGTAACATCGGGCACATCAGCACAGACATCAGTACAGCGGGTAGGGGGAGACTTTGCGGCATGCGCGCGACTTCGCCGTCACCGTACTGGCCCTGGGGATCCTCGGGGTGGTGGCAGGTGTCCTGTGGTCGACGCTCGCGCCGCGCCCGCCGTACGTGATGACCGGGCAGGGCCCGCTGCTGGCGGATCCCTCCACCCAGGCGCTGATCGCCGACGACGGCCTGTTCGCGGCCGTCACCGGCGTGATCGGGCTGGCCTGCGGCGCCGTCGGCTACAGCCTGTCGCGCCGGGGCAGGCCGCTGGCGATCGTCCTCGGCCTGGCGGCGGGGGGCCTGCTGGGGTCCTACCTCGCGAGCCTCACCGGAGGGGCCGTCAACCTGGCCCCGGCGGCCGACGTCGTGGCCTCCGGCACCTCCGTCTCCCTGTTCCCCGGCCCGCTCGCCCTGACCGCCACCGGAGTCATGTTCGCCTGGCCCACACTGGCGGTCGGCCTGTTCTTCGTGCTTGAGGGCATCGCGGGCTACCGTGACTCGCCGCTGCGCACGCCGTTCGGCGGCCGGGACCCCTACGGCCCGCTGTCCGGCTACGACATCAGCGGGCACTGACGATCATCCGGGCGGGGGAGGCGGGATCACCCTCGCGGCGGGTTCGGCCGTCCTGGGCGCCGCACTACGTTCCTCTGCCATGACGACGGCGAGACGTATGTGGTTCGGAGCGGCCCTGGTGGCCGTGGCCCTGGTCCTGGCGGGACTGAGCACCCTGGCGTTCCTGCGGGCGGGCGAGACGGGGGAGCGGCTCGACGGGCATCGGCAGAAGGTGTCCGACCTGCTCGCCGAGGCGGAGACCGTCAAGGAGAAGGACCAGAGGCGATACGACGAGCTGACGGCGGAGGCGGAGCGCTACCTCGGCTTCGCCGGGACCGACGACGAGGAGCACCGCTCCCAGTTCACCTCCGCCGCGCTCCTGGGCGCCGGGGCCTCCGCGAGCCTGGCCGGATGCCTCATCCTGTTCCTCGTGCGCACGCGTGCTCCGAGGCCCCGGGGGGCCTGAGGGGTCGTTCAGCGCAGGTCCGGCCTGCGCGCGCCGTGGCCGGTCGCCTGTTCGAAGAGGCGGGCCAGGCGCAGCACGCCCAGGTCGTCGAACGGCCGTCCGACGATCTGCACGCCGACCGGCAGGCCGTCCCGGGTGAAACCGCAGGGCACGGAGATCGCCGGGGCGTGCAGCACGCTGATCCAGTAGGCCGAGCGCATCCACGCCAGATAGTCGGGCATCGGTTCGCCGTCGATCTCCGAGACGTACGGCTCGCCGACCGGGAACGGAGGCACCTGGCTGACCGGCGTCAGCAGGAAGTCGTGGTCGCCGAAGAAACGGCCCATCCGCCGGTACAGGCCGCTGCGCAGCCGTTCCGCCCTGGCCAGGTCGGCCCCGGTGACCTTCAGGCCCTGTTCGACGTTCCAGCGCACGTTGGCCCCGAGCCGCTCGGCGGGCATGCCGCCGTAGGACAGCGCGTAGTACCAGGCCCGGTAGACGCGGAAGGCCTCCTCGGCGTCCGACAGGTTGAGCCTGACCTGCTCGACCCGGGCGCCGAGCCCTTGGAGGACCTCGGGGGCCGACGCGGTGACCCGGGCGGTCTCCGGGTCGACCGGCAGGTCGCCGAGGTCGGGGCTCCACGCGATCCGCAGCCGCGCCGGGTCGATCTCCAGCGACCCGGCGAACGCCTGCCCGCTCTCGGCGATCGAGAGAGGGGAAACGGCGTCGAAACCGGAGATCACGCTCATCAGCAGTGCCAGGTCCGTGACGGTGCGGGCCATCGGCCCCGGCACGCCGAGGGTGAACCACGCGGCGGTGGGGGAGGGGGCGGGCACGCGTCCCGGTGTCGGCCGCAGCCCGACCACGTTGCAGAATGAGGCCGGATTGCGCAGCGAGCCGCCCATGTCGGAGCCGTCGGCCAGCGGGATCATCCCGGCCGCGAGCGCCGCCGCGGCACCGCCGCTGCTGCCGCCCGCCGAACGCGACAGGTCGTAGGGGTTGCGGGTCACGCCGAACAGTTCGTTGACCGTGTGGGAGCCGGTGCCGAACTCGGGGGTGTTCGTCTTGCCGACCGTGATCGCCCCGGCCTCGCGCATCCGCCGTACCAGGATGGAGTCACGGGGCGGGACGTGGTCGGCGAACAGCGGCGAGCCGTAGGTGGTGCGGATGCCCGCGGTCTCCGTCAGGTCCTTGTGCGCGACCGGCAGGCCGTGCAGCGGGCCGCGCGGGTGACCCCGCGCCAGGTCGCGGTCGGCCTGCTCGGCCTCGGCGAGCGCGCGCTCGGCCGCCAGCGTGACGATCGCGTTGACGCGCGGGTTGACCTCCTCGATCCTGCGCAGGTGCGCCCGCAGCAGCTCCACGGCCCCCACCTGCCGGGTCCGCAGCAGCTCCAGCATCTCCAGGGCGGTCAGGTAGAACATCAGCCCGTCTTGCCGATGGGGGCCGTGACGGCATGCGTCAGCCGTACCAGCCCGGCGGGGGCCGTCTCGATCTGCAGGCCCCTGCGCCCGGCGGAGAAGTAGATCGTGTCGAACCCCAGGGCGGAGTCGTCGACCACGGTCGGCAGCCGCCTGCGCTGGCCGAGCGGGCTGATCCCGCCGACCACGTAGCCGGTGACCCGCTCGACCTTGGCCGCCTCGGCCATGGCCGCCCGCTTGCCGCCCAGCGCCGCGGCGAACGCCTTCAGGTCGAGTTTGCCCGCGACCGGTACGACCGCGACGGCCAGAGCGCCCTCGACCTCGGCGACCAGTGTCTTGAAGATCCGCTCGTACGGCACGCCGAGCGCGTCGGCCGCCTCCTCGCCGTAGGCCTGGGAAGCCGCGTCGTGCTCGTAGGGGTGGAGGGTGAAGCCGATCCCGGCCTGGGCCAGCGCGACCGTCGCCGGGGTGCCCTGGCCGCCCTTGTTCCTGCTCTTGCTCACGGGGGGAGTCTAACCACCACGAAAAATCTACAACGTAAAGGACGTGTCCGTATGATGGTACGGAACAAGACCGGGTGCCGGACGTCCGTAGACTGGGCGGGTGATTTCTCGTACCGACCTGCGCGGGTCCCTGCCGAGGGACCTCCGCGCCGTGCTGCCCCGTGCCGAGCTCGACGTCGAAACCGCCCTGGAAGCGGTCCGGCCGATTTGCGAGGACGTGCATCATCGTGGGGTCGCGGCCGTACGGGAGTTCACCGCCAGGTTCGACGGTGTCGAGCTGGACTCCACCCGGGTGCCCGCGGAGGCGATCGCCCGCGCGCTGGAGGACCTCGACCCCAGGGTCAGGGCCGCCCTTGAGGAGTCGATCCGCAGGGCCCGCCTGGTCCACCGCGACCAGCGCCGTATCGACGTCACGACCCAGGTCGTGCCGGGCGGCACCGTCACCGAGCGCTGGGTCCCCGTCGAACGGGTCGGCCTGTACGTGCCGGGCGGCAGGGCGGTCTACCCGTCGAGCGTCGTGATGAACGTCGTGCCGGCCCAGGAGGCGGGCGTGCCCTCGCTGGCCGTCACCTCGCCCGCCCAGAAGGAGTTCGGCGGCCTGCCGCACCCGACGATCCTGGCCGCGTGCGCGCTGCTCGGGGTCGAGGAGGTCTACGCCGTCGGCGGGGCCCAGGCGGTCGCGATGTTCGCCTACGGCACCGAGGAGTGCGAGCCGGTCACCATGGTCACCGGCCCCGGCAACATCTGGGTCGCCGCGGCCAAGCGGCTGCTCAAGGGCGTCATCGGCATCGACTCCGAGGCGGGCCCCACCGAGATCGCGATCCTCGCCGACGCCACGGCCGACCCGGTGCACGTGGCCGCCGACCTGATCAGCCAGGCCGAGCACGACGTGATCGCCGCCTCGGTGCTGGTCACCGACTCGGTCGAGCTGGCCGAGGCCGTCGAGCGTGAGCTGCCCGGCCAGGTGGCGGCGACCAAGCACGGCGAACGCGTCACCGAGGCCCTGTCCGGCCGTCAGTCGGGCATCCTGCTCGTCGACGACATGGAGGCGGGGCTGCGGGTGGTCGACGCCTACGCCGCCGAGCACCTGGAGATCCAGACCGCGGACGCCGCCGCGCTCGCCGCCCGGGTGCGCAACGCGGGTGCGATCTTCGTCGGCGCCCACGCGCCGGTCTCGCTCGGCGACTACCTCGCGGGCTCCAACCACGTGCTGCCGACCGGCGGCTGCGCCTGTCACTCCTCCGGTCTGTCCGTGCAGACCTTCCTGCGCGGCATCCACGTCGTCGACTACAGCCGCGAGGCGCTGGCGCGCTCGGCCGCGCACGTGTGCGTGCTCGCCGACGCCGAGGACCTGCCCGCGCACGGCGCCGCCGTACGAGCCCGTTTCGGATGGGAGATCCCCGATGAGGCTTGAGGACCTGCCCATCCGTGACGACCTGCGGGGACGCACGCCGTACGGCGCGCCCCAGATCGACGTCCCGGTGCGGCTCAACACCAACGAGAACCCCTACGGCCCCTCCGAGTCCCTGGTCGCCGACCTGGCCGAGGCGGTACGGTCCCAGGCGGGCGAGCTCAACCGCTATCCCGACCGGGACGCGGTCGCCCTGCGTGAGGACCTGGCCGCCTACCTCGGGCACGGCCTGACCCACGAGCGGGTCTGGGCCGCCAACGGCTCCAACGAGGTCATCCAGCAGATCCTGCAGGCCTTCGGCGGGCCGGGGCGCTCGGCGCTCGGCTTCGAGCCGTCCTACTCGATGCACCCGATCATCACCACCGGCGCCTCGACCGAGTGGATCGCCGGGTCCCGTGAGGACGACTTCGGGATCGACCCGGACAAGGCCATCGCCGCGATCGAGGAGCACCGGCCCGCGGTCGTCTTCCTGACCTCGCCGAACAACCCGACCGGTACCGCGCTCGACCCCGAGGTCATCGCCAGGATCGTGGAGGCGGCGCCCGGCATGGTCGTCGTGGACGAGGCCTACTTCGAGTTCGCCCGTGAGGGAACGCCGTCCGCGCTGACGCTGCTGCCGGGCAACCCCCGGCTCATCGTGACGCGGACCATGTCCAAGGCGTTCGCCATGGCCGGGACCCGGCTGGGCTATCTCGCCGCCCACCCGGCGGTGATCGAGGCGTTGCTGCTGGTGCGGTTGCCGTACCACCTGTCGTCGCTCACCCAGGCGGCCGCGCGCGTCGCGCTCGCCCACCGCGGGGAGCTGCTCGGCACCGTCGACACGCTGCGCGCCGAGCGCGACGCGACGGTCGGATGGCTGCGGGCCAAGGGCCTTGAGGTGGCCGACTCCGACGCCAACTTCGTGTTGTTCGGCCGTTTCACCGACAGGCGCACCGTCTGGCGGGACATGCTCGACCGCGGGGTGCTGATCCGCGAGGTCGGGCCGCCCGGATGGCTGCGCGTGTCCATCGGAACGACCGAGGAGATGGCGGCCTTCCGCGCCGCCCTGGAAGGAACCCTGTGAGCAGTTCTGCCGGAGCCGAGCCCACCCGGCGCCTCGGCCGCGTCGAGCGCGCGACCAAGGAGACGTCCGTGCTGGTCGAGGTCAACCTCGACGGCACCGGATACGTCGAGGTGTCCACCGGGGTCGGCTTCTACGACCACATGCTGAACCAGCTCGGCAAGCACGGTCTGTTCGACCTGACCGTGAAGACCGAGGGCGACCTGCACATCGACTCGCACCACACGATCGAGGACACCGCGCTCGCGCTGGGCGCCGCGTTCCGGGAGGCACTGGGCGACAAGTCGGGCATCAGGCGTTACGGAAACGCGTCGTGCCCGCTGGACGAGGCCCTGGCGCAGGTCACGGTCGACCTGTCGGGCAGGCCGTACCTCGTGCACAGCGAGCCCGAGGGAATGGCGCCGATGATCGGCTCCACCTACGACACGACGATGACCAGGCACATCCTGGAGTCGTTCGTCGCGCAGGCCGCGATCTGCCTGCACGTCCACGTGCCCTACGGTCGCAACGCGCACCACATCGTGGAGGCGCAGTTCAAGGCGCTGGCCAGGGCGCTGCGGGAGGCCAGCGAGCCCGACCCCCGCGCCAGCGGCGTGCCGAGCACCAAGGGCGTCCTGTGACCGGCAACTGGACGGCCGTCGCCATGGCCTTCGTCGCCCTGTTCATGGTGGGCGGGATCGTGTCCTTCCTCAAGCAGGGCCTCAAGAAGGGCGCGCTGCTCCTGGGCGCGCTCGCGGCCCTGGCGACCACCGCGGCGGTGTTGTGGTGGTGAGGGTCACGGTTCTCGACTACGGGTCGGGCAATCTCCGCTCCGCCGAGCGGGCACTGGCCAGGGTCGGCGCGACCGTCACGGTCAGCTCCGACTACACGCAGGCGCTGGAGGCCGACGGCCTGGTCGTCCCGGGCGTCGGCGCCTTCGCGGCCTGCATGGCGGGACTGCGGGCCGTACGGGGAGAGCGGATCATCGACCGTCGCCTGTCCGCGGGCAGGCCGGTCCTCGGCATCTGCGTCGGCATGCAGATCCTCTTCGAGACGGGCATCGAGCACGGGGTCACGACCGAGGGCTGTGGCGAGTGGCCGGGCACCGTGGAACGGCTCGACGCGCCGGTCCTGCCCCACATGGGGTGGAACACCGTCAGCGCGCCCGAGGGCAGTGTGCTGTTCGACGGGCTCGACCCGCAGACGCGCTTCTACTTCGTCCACTCCTACGGCGTGCGCGACTGGGAGCTCAAGGCGGGCCCGGGGTTCACCGACCCCCTGGTCACCTGGTCGGAGCACGGCGTGCCGTTCGTCGCCGCGGTGGAGAACGGCCCGCTGACGGCCACCCAGTTCCATCCGGAGAAGTCGGGCGACGCGGGGGCGCAACTGCTCACCAACTGGCTCGGCACCCTCGGGTGACTCCTTTCTCGCAGAGGTCGTCGTGAGCAGGGAACGGGCCAGGCGCAGGGCGGAACGCGAGGCCGAGCAGGCCAGGCAGGCCGCCCTGCGCGCCGTGCGGGAGGCCAGGCTCGCCCGGCGGCGTGAGCTGGCCGGGCGGGTCACCGCGTTCCTGCCCGGCAGGCCCGTCAGAATCGCAGCCCAGCGCGGCATCAAGGCTCGCCGCCGCAGGGCCCAGAACGGCGTCGTGGCGGTCCTGTTCCTCATCGCGCAGGTCATCGCCTGGCTGTTGTGGTCCTCGTGGACCGCACGGTTCGGGGTCTTTGTTATTTCTGTTCTTCTCGTACCGCTTTTTGTCACTCTCGTCTTCGACCGGAGGTCCTGATCAGATGTCGCTAGAGTTGCTGCCCGCCGTGGACGTCGCGGACGGCCAGGCGGTCCGCCTGGTCCAGGGGGCGGCAGGCACCGAGACCTCCTACGGCGACCCGCTGTCCGCCGCGCTCGCCTGGCAGGAGGCGGGCGCCGAGTGGATCCATCTGGTCGACCTCGACGCGGCCTTCGGCCGGGGCTCCAACCGTGAGCTGCTGGCCTCGGTGGTCGGCGCGCTCGACGTGAAGGTCGAGATGTCCGGCGGCATCCGCGACGACGCCTCCCTGGAGTCGGCGCTGGCCACCGGCTGCCGCCGCGTCAACATCGGCACCGCGGCGCTGGAGAACCCCGTCTGGTGCTCAAAGATCATCGCTGAGTACGGCGACCGCATCGCGATCGGCCTGGACGTGCGCGGCACCACCCTGGCCGCGCGAGGCTGGACCGAGGAGGGCGGCGACCTGTGGGAGGTGCTGGAGCGGCTCGAACGCGACGGCTGCCCCCGCTACGTCGTCACCGACGTCACCAAGGACGGCACGCTGCGCGGCCCCAACCTCGACCTGCTCCGCGAGGTCTGCTCCCGCACCGACCGGCCGGTGGTCGCCAGCGGCGGCGTCTCCTCCCTGGACGACCTGCGCGCCCTGGCGGAGCTGGTCCCGCTCGGCGTCGAGGGCGCGATCGTCGGCAAGGCGCTCTACGCCCAGGCCTTCACCCTTGAGGACGCCCTGGCGGCGGTCAGATGACTGTCGCGGTACGTGTGATCCCCTGCCTGGACGTGGACGCCGGACGGGTGGTCAAGGGGGTCAACTTCGAGAACCTCCGTGACGCGGGGGACCCGGTCGAGCTGGCCCGCCGTTACGACGCGGAAGGGGCCGACGAGCTGACCTTCCTGGACATCACGGCGTCGAGCTCCGACCGTTCCACGACCTACGACGTGGTGCGCAGGACCGCCGAACAGGTCTTCATCCCGCTGACCGTCGGCGGGGGAGTGCGCTCGGTCGAGGACGTGGACAGGCTGCTGCGGGCGGGCGCGGACAAGGTGGGACTGAACACGGCCGCCATCGCCAGGCCCGAACTGCTGACCGAGGCGTCCCAGCGGTACGGCGCGCAGTGCATCGTGCTGTCCGTCGACGCCCGCCGGGTCGTGGACGGCCCGCCGACTCCCTCCGGGTTCGAGGTCACCACCCACGGAGGACGCCGGGGCACCGGGATCGACGCGGTCGAGTGGGCCCGCAGGGCCGAGGAACTCGGCGCCGGGGAGATCCTGCTCAACTCCATGGACGGCGACGGCACCAAGAAGGGCTACGACCTGGAGATGATCCGCGCGGTGCGGGCGGTGGTCTCGGTGCCGGTGATCGCCAGCGGCGGGGCCGGGGCGCTTGAGGACTTCCCCCCGGCCGTCGAGGCGGGGGCGGACGCGGTCCTGGCGGCCTCGGTGTTCCACTTCGGGCAGTTGAAGATCGGCGAGGTCAAAGACACGCTCCGGCGGGCGGGGCATCCGGTTCGCTGACCTCACCGCCGAAGGCGGAGGGAGGGGCGCCAGGGCGGGTTCCGGCGGGCGGGAGACCGGGAGAACGCGGGACCACGGGCGAGCCGTGATCCCGCGTGAAGGTCCGCGGACCACCCCGGATCAGGTCCCGGCGGCGGAGACCGGCGGGAACCGCATCCGGGTCACGGCATCAGCCGTACTGCTGGAACCACGCGTTGACCGTGTGGGCCTTGGGGCTGAGCGTGATGACGGCACGGTAGGTGCCGGCCGGTACGTTGCGGATGCGGTGGTACATCTTCCCCCCGACGCAGTAACCGCTGCTTGATCCGCCTGCCGTTATCCAGAGGCCCGCGTACCTGCGCTGGATGTAGGCCTTGGCACGCGTGCCGTCGCCGCCGTTCCAGCACTGGACGACGATCTGCAGCACCTTGGCGCGGGTGTTCCGGGAGGGGCTCTGCAGCTTCTTGGTGTTCGCTCTGCCGCTCCAGAGGGTGGACCAGCGCGCCTGCGCCGAAGCGTGGACCGCCTCACCGGCCGAGGGGAGAGAGGCCGCGGCCGGCGCGAGCGCGGTTCCGGGGGCGGCCGCGTGGGCCGCCCCCGGAACGAGGAGACCCGCGGCGAGTACGCCGGCGGCGATGGTGGCGGAAAGATTTCTCATCATGTCGCCCTTTCCAATCGTTGTCCCAGGGGGAACGTCGTCTTCCTGGGTCGGAACATAGGACGGAAGATGTTGAGAACGCGTTGAGGATCGGTTGAGGTGGCCGTCCGAACCCGGGTCACCCGCTGGGGCGGCCGGGGATCCAGGCGGACGGCTCCACTTCCGGCGGACACGACCGACGGTCCGCGGGGGCGCGGATCCCGGAGCACGTGACGGCCGTGGCAGGTGTGGGCCTCGACCACCTCCTCGGCGCCGGAAGCCGTTCACCGGGCCGCAGTTCGGCGTGAGGAGGCCGTCGGAGAACCGGTGGGCTCCTACCGCCGTGATGGATTCTCACCGGACGATCCACTACGGAACCGGTGACTATGCTGGTGGGCATGACCGCCATGGCACCGACCAGCACAGCGCCCGACCTGTCGTTCCTGCTGGACCACACCGGCCATGTCCTGCGGACCCGGATGTCGGCCGCGCTCGCCGAGATCGGGCTCACGGCCCGCATGCACTGTGTGCTGGTGCACGCCCTTGAGGAGGAGCGCACCCAGATCCAGCTCGCCGAGATCGGTGACATGGACAAGACCACGATGGTGGTGACGGTCGACGCCCTGGAACGGGCCGGTCTCGCCGAGCGCCGCCCGTCCGGCACCGACCGGCGGGCCCGGATCATCGCGGTCACCGAGGAGGGCGCGCGGATCGCCGAGCGGAGCCAGCAGATCGTCGACCGTGTGCACCGGGAGGCCCTCGCCACGATCCCCGACGAGGAACGGGAGATTCTCCTGCGGGCCCTCGGCCGTCTGGTGACCGGCCATCTGGCCACCCCCGTGGAGAACCCCCAGCCGGTACGGCGCGCCCGGCAGCGGACAACTTAGATCCGAAGAAAATCGTCTATTACAAAACAATCTGCTACGGTCTCTCCTGTCGTCCTCATTCGACAGGAGAGAACCCATGTCCGTCACCTCCGCCCCTCCGGCAACCGGGTCACGCTGGATCGCCCTCGGAGCGATCGCCACAAGCCTGCTGATGACCGTCCTCGACGGCAGCATCGTGACCGTGGCGATGCCGGCCATCCAGAACGACCTGGGCTTCTCCCCGGCCGGACTGAGCTGGGTGGTCAACGCCTACCTGATCGCGTTCGGCAGCCTGCTTCTGCTGGCCGGACGACTCGGTGACCTGATCGGCCGCAAACGCGTCTTCCTCGCGGGCACCGTGGTGTTCGTCGCCTCCTCGCTGCTGGCGGGGGTGTCCACCGGCGCCGAACTGCTGATCCTGGCCCGCTTTCTGCAGGGGGTCGGCAGCGCCGCGGCCTCGGCGGTCGGCCTGGGCATCCTGGTGACGCTGTTCCCCGACCCCGGGGAGCGCGCCAGGGCGATCGCCGTCTTCAGCTTCACCGGCGCGGGAGGCGCCACCCTGGGATCGGTGCTCGGCGGCCTCCTCACCGACGCCCTCACCTGGCACTGGATCTTCTTCATCAACCTGCCGATCGGGATCGCGGCGCTCGCGGTCGCGGCGTCCGTACTGCCCGCGGACCGGGGACCCGGCCTCTCCGCGGGAGCCGACGTGCCCGGCGCCCTTCTGGTCACCGGCGGCCTGATGCTCGGCATCTACACCGTGGTCGGGGTCGAGGAGCACGGCTGGCTCTCGGCGCGCACCCTCGGCCTCGGCGCCCTCACCCTCGCTCTGCTCGCCGGGTTCGTCATCCGCCAGGCCACCGCTAAGGCCCCGCTCATGCCGCTGCGGATCTTCAGGTCACGCGGCGTCTCCGGGGCCAACCTGGTCCAGATCCTGATGGTCGCCGCGCTGTTCGCCTTCCAGTTCCTCCTGGCCCTGTATCTCCAGCGGGTCCTCGGGTACGGCGCCGCCCAGACCGGTTTCGCGATGCTCCCCGCGGCCGTGGTCATCGGCGTGGTCTCCCTGGGGGTCTCCGCCAGGCTCAACGTCCGCTTCGGGGAGCGCAGGGTGCTGCTGGCGGGGCTGGTGCTCCTGGTCGCGCTCCTCGGGCTGCTCACCCGGCTTCCGGTGCGCGCCGACTACGTCACCGACCTGCTTCCGGTGATGCTGCTGGCGGCGGGCTTCGGTCTCGCGCTCCCCGCGCTGACCACGCTCGGCATGTCGGGCGCCGGGGAGGAGGACGCCGGACTGGCATCCGGGGTGTTCAACACCACGCAGCAGATCGGCATGGCCCTGGGCGTCGCGGTGCTGTCGACCCTGGCGGCCTCCCGCACCGGGGACCTGCTCGCCGGCGGCGCAAGCCAGGCCGAGGCGCTGACCGGCGGCTACCGCCTGGCCTTCACCGTCGGCACGGGACTCCTCGCCACGGCCCTCGTCGTCGCCCTCCTCGTGCTGCGTGAGCCACGCCGTACCAGGTGACCTCAGAAGACGCGGAAGTGGTTGAACAGCTCGTAGGAGACGTCCTCGGCCGCGAAGGCGCGGGCCTCGGAGCGCTTGACGGCCAGGTAGGCGGAGGAGCGGAGCGGGCCGAGGGCGTTCATCAGCAGATCGTCGGCCTCCAGGGCGTCCAGGGCCTCATCCAGCGACCGGGGCAGGCGGGGCACGCTCCCCTCGGGGAGGGTGGCGGGGTCCACGTCGACGGCCTCGCCGGGGTCGAGCCCCCTGCGGATGCCGTCCAGGCCCGCGTGGATGACGGCGCCGAGGGACAGGTAGGGGTTGGCGGAGGAGTCGGAGGGCTTGATCTCCAGATTGGCCGACGCCTCGGCCGCCCCTCGCATGGGGGAGCAGATCCGCACCGCGGCCTCCCGGTTGTCCATGCCGTAGCAGGCGTAGGCGCTCGACCACATCCTCGGTGCCAGCCGCCGGAAGCTGTTCACCGAGCCGCAGGTCAGCGCGGTGAGCGCGGGAAGATGCGCGATGAGGCCGCCGATGAACCGGTAGGCGGTCGCCGACACGCCGTACCGGTCGGCGGGGTCGCTGAAGACGTTGGAGCGCAACTCGGGGTCCCACAGGGAGATGTGCAGGTGCGCCCCGTTCCCGGCCTGGTCGGCGATCGGCTTGGGGGCGAGGGAGGCCCACAGCGACATGCCGAAGGCGACGCCGCGCACGGTCTCCCGGTAGATGACCTGGTTGTCGGCGGCGCGCATGGCCGGGGCGTGGCGGACGGACAGCTCCTGCTGACCGTGGCCGAGCTCGGGATGGTAGTGCTCGACCCGCAGGCCCTGCGCCTGCAGGGCGCGGACCAGGCGCATGGCGTAGTCGTGGGCCTGGTCGAAACCGGACGTGGCGTAGCAGAGGCTGTCGTCGAGGGGAAGGAGCCTGTCCGGTTCCCCGTCCGCGCCGGGGACACGGCGGCCCAGGGTGAACTCGGGTTCGAAGGCGGCGACCGCGACGAGCCTCTCCTCGGACAGGGCGGCCACGGCCTCGCGGAGGAAGGTGCGCGGGCACGCCGCCCACGGGGAGCCGTCGATCTCGCGCAGGTCCGCGAGCATGGCCGCGGCGCCGGGAGCGTGGGGAAGGGCGACGAAGGTGGACGGATCCGGAACGAGACGGACCTCACCGACCGGACCGAGTCCCTCGACCTCCTGAAGCTGGTCGAGCATGTTCATCGCCATCATCGCCACGGTGTGCCCGATGCCGGAGCCGAGCCGTTCCGCCAGCCGGGAGCGTGAGGCGGCCTTGCCGCGGATCACACCGCCGTGGTCGGCGTACAGGAAACGGACCAGCTCGATGCCCTCCGTCTCGACGCGTTCGAGGACGCGCCGCTCTTCGGGATCGAGAGGATGAACCCCGGTGACGCTGTAGCGCTCTGCCATGCTTCCTGCGTAACACGTCCCGCAGGACGGTGGAAGCACATTGCGTGGCGACGCGGCGTCACGGGGTACGCGGTCCCGCGTACGGAATGCGGAAACGCCGGAGAAACAGGTCAGGGGTGGGGCAAACCCCCACCGTCGGTCAGCTCAACACACGTGTGAAGAACAGCGACAGTTGGTCCGCCGCCCTCACGATCCCGTCGAAGACTCCGTTCACCGCGTTCGCCGCATCGGCGGGCCTGGTGAACAGATAAAAGGCCACGAACGCCACCGCTACATAGGTGGCGACCTTCTTGACCTGCATGGGGGGCCTCCTGCTGCTCCAGTCCCAGCCGTTATACCCGGATTTTAATGATCTTTGGCATCTTCGGCCCGGGTGGCTCCCGGATTTTGATGATCATACCTGTTGAGCGGTGGGAATCCATGGCCAGATCGTGAGATTGGCATGAGTCACCTCCGCAATGGTGCGGTGGCGAAGCGGTTCTGTCCAATCCCGAATGCCAGATATACCGCTAGCGTTAGGGCGCCGTGAAGATCGTTGACACCCGGGCAGGGGGTGTGACCAGCGAACCGGCCCTTCGCGCCGGCCGTGGAACCTCTCCCTCGTGTTGAGGCCCCTGAAGACCCCTGGCAGCCCTACGCCTCGACCGCGGCGGCCTCCCGCGCGTCGTCCGCGGACTCGGCGGGTTCAAGGGCGGGGGCGGGTGTGGTCGAGGCGGGGCTCACACGCCCGCCACGCAGCGGCAGCAGGCACAGGGGTACGGCGATCGCCGTACCGGCCAGCAGCAGGCCCGCCACGCCCAGGGTGAGGGCGTCGGGCCGTACCAGGGGCTGGCCGCGCAGCGCCTGCCAGGTCACCAGCGCCACCAGGCCGGTGTAGGAGGCTCCGGCGGTCAGGACCAGGCGCAGCCGGACGGCCTGGTCGCGGATTCCCCGGGTGAGCAGGGCCACCAGCGGCAGGGCCTGCAGGGCGTGCATGCCGAAGAAGTGCGGCACGCGCAGGTCGCCGCCGGTGGTGCTCCAGCCGAGCAGGGACAGGCCGGGACCGCCGTCGGGGACGCCGACGCCGTGCGCGCCGAGGACCGTGGTGGTGACGTCCGCGAGCTGGGCGGAGGTCGGCGGGAGCATCAGGACGGCCACGCCGAGACCGGCGGCCGAGACGACGAGCCCGACGCGGATCGCCCAGGTGTCGGCCGGGGTCGCCTGGCGCTCACGCAGCACCAGGAAGGCCGCGGCCAGGTTGACCAGCATGAGGAGCATGACGGTCGTGCCCATCAGGGCGTACAGGGAGGAGTCCAGCGCGGTGGAGAAGTTGAAGTGGCTGCGCCGCCCCCGGATGACCTGGCTGATGATCACCGTGATCTCGACGACGCACGCGATCGCCATCACGTTGCCCAGCAGCCGGCTCGCGCGCTGCGCCGTACGCCTCAGGGACAGCAGCCAGGCCCAGGTCAGCCCGTAGGCGACGAAGGAGAGGGTGAACTTCAGGGGCTTGAGCCAGATGGGCAGGCCGTCCAGGGTGCGGTGGTCGAGGAGGACGCCGAAGAGGGAGATCACGGACAGGACGGCCATGATCGCGGACATGAGGAGGAGCGGGCGATGCCAGCGGGTCATCCAGAAGATCCTTCAATAGATAACGGATTTATCCGTTATCTATAGCTAAACTCAGGTGCGATCACAAGAGGAGGCAGTTGCGGTGCGGATGGCGGACCTGAGTCGGGCGACGGGTGTCTCGGTCCCGATGATCAAGTTCTACCTGCGGGAGGGGTTGCTCCCCAGCGGGGAGCGGACCAGTCCTAACCAGGCGAAATACGGTCAGGAGCACGTGCGGCGGATCAAGCTGGTACGGGCCATGGCCGACTACGCCGGTCTGTCGATCGCTGAGATTCGCGACGTGCTCGGTCATCTCGACGACCCCTCGCACGGTCTGCACGACCGTCTCGGCCACGCCCAGACGAGCATCACGCCCAAGCGCGAGCCGGGGGAGGGGGAGGAATGGGCCGCGGCGATGCGCGAGGCCGAGGATCTGATCGCCCGGCACGGCTGGCGGCATCACCCGGACAGTTCTCCGATGCGGAGCGTGGCCGGGGTGCTGCTGACCCTGCGCGGGCTCGGCTACGACGGCATCCTCGACCGGCTCGACGACTACGCGGAGGCGGCGGGCACGATCGCCAGGGCCGACGTCGCGGGCATGGCCGAGGAGCCGAACCTGGAACGCATGATCGAGATCGTCGTCGTCGGGACCTCGCTCGGGGACGCGCTGGTCGCGGCGCTGCGCCGGGTCGCGCAGGCCAACGTCTCGGCCCGTCTGTTCGGCGACGACTGGAAGGTCGCGCAGTGGGAGAACGTGGACTGGGAGGACGTCCGGCGGCAGGGGGGCGCCTTCGAGGGGCCTGCTCCCGAAGGGGAGATCTGCGGTGGGCCGGAGGCCTGAGTGTCCCGGGCGTGGCGGACTTGGGCAACGCCCGCTGTGTGGTGTCTTAGTACGAAAAATCACTTCAAGTAAGTCTCATAGAGGCATCAACTGAAAAAGCAGATTCATGTCAACTGAGTATGTCAGGGTTGACGGGCGTATGTGGCGGCTTTAATGTCTGACACTGATCGGGGCATCTTGGTAAATCGGTCAGTATGTACGACGGGGTAGCTTTTTGTGATCAACGGGGAGTTGAGGGGGTGTGCCGTGCGGGTCAGGCGTTGTGTCGGGGTGACCGCTGTTTCTGCCGCTCACCGATGATGTGACCGGTCATGACCGACCAGGGGGGTCGGTGTCCTTGATACGGGCCTTCCTCCCGTGTGTCATCTCGCTTCGGGCGTTCTCCGACATCAAAGGACATTGACATTGGCTGTGAACTTCCTCCCGGTAAAGCCTTGTCTGCGAGCCTCCCTTCGCATCGGTGAGAAGGGTGAGGCGGAATTGCATACCCCCTCGGGGGTTCTGGAGGTCGAAGTCCCGGAGGGCATGAGCAGGGACGATTTTCTCGACTTGCTCAGGCGTCTCGACGGCAGCAGGACCATCGAGGACCTGGAACGCGAGACCGGCCTCGACGGTGAGGCGGTACGCGAGGTCGTCGAGCCCGCCGTGGTACAGGGGCTGATCGACGAGGGCGCCGCCGTGCCGGCCTTCTCCCCGGGTACGGCCGCCCTGGCCCGTCTTGAGGGCCTCCTCAACCACCTCCTTGAGGACCTGGTCCTCACCGGCCCGTTCTGGAGGCGCATCCTGGAGCGCCCGCAGCGGCTGCACCCCAACGTCTTCTTCGGCTTCGGACTGGAGAACTGGTTCCTGCTCTCCAGGGAGAGCGAGCTCGGCTCAGCCGTACGGGCTCTGGCGGAGAACGCCGACCTCAGAGGGGCGCTCGACGACTTCGACCGCAGGGGAAGGCGCCACGACGACGTCGCGGTCCACGCCTTCAGGTCCCTCGGCGCCACGCGCGGCGACCTGCTGCGCGCCCGTCCGCTGCCGACGACCGCCGCCCTGATCAAGATGCTGTCCTGGTGGGCGCGGACCGACCCGCTGTTCTTCGTCGCCACGATCGGCGTCATCGAGGAGCGTCTCGAAGCGGAGGACGAGGGGCCCGCCGCCCGCTGTCCCTTCCTGGCCGCCTGTGACCGGGTGGGGCTGACCCCCGGCTTCGTCGAACCGATGCGAGCGCACGCCAGGGCCGGGGCGGCCCGTCGTCACGGGGCGCTCAGCCGCGCGCTGTTCGCCCGGATGCCCGGAATCGACGAGGGGACGGAGCAGAGCTGGCAGGCCAAGGCGCACCTGTTCATGGAGACGTACGCGGGCTTCTGCGACGGGGTCCTGGACCACTACTCCGACCCGCATCGCCCGCTGCTGCGCCTGTGCGGCTGACCGGCGTTCACGCCGGTGCCGGTCACAGGTCCAGCGGCGCGCCCAGCAGCCGGGAGACGGCCTCGTCGCCGCCGATCGTCTCGACCCTGGCGTGCCGCTGACGGCCGAGGCAGAACAGCGTCAGCTCACCCGCGGTGCCCCGCACCTCGACCCGGGGGCCTGCCCGGCCGCCGCCGAGGACGACGCCGCCGCCGGTGCGGTGCAGCACCACGCCGACCGGGGACCTGCGCAGCTGCAGGCGTCCCACGATCCGCAGCCGCCTCCAGAGGACCTCGTCGAGACCGGGGGGAAGCTCGCGTGGCTCCCAGTCTGGACGGGCGCGCCGGACGTCCTCGTGGTGGACGAAGAATTCGAGGGGATTGACCAGTTCGTCCAGCCGGGGAACCAGGCGGTAGACGCCTCCGGGGCCGGTGCGGACGAGCCGGGTCAGGCCCGCGTAGCCGTACCTGGCCTTCAGGGACTCCTGGACCGAGGCGGTGCGGCGGGCCAGCGGGGCGAGCGCGATGCCGCCCGCGGCGTCCGGGCGCCTCTCCCGCAGCACGAGATGGGCGGCGAGGTCGAAGGTCGTCCAGCCCTCGCAGAGGGTCGGGGCGTCCTGGCCGAGCCGGTCGAGCAGGTCGGCGAGCGCGGCGCGTTCGGCGCTGGCATGCGTCATCCGGCGATCCTAACAATGCCATGTCGTGACAAAGCGTGATATGCCCGACACTTGGTGAAGCCGGGGCCGGAAGCGGGTGAACCTCGTGGCCTCCACGCCGGAGAGGTGTCACTGATGCTACGAAAGCAGTTGATCCATGGGCGTGGGGGAATAAGTGCTTGATTGAGAGTGATAGTCACATAAGTAGTGACAACCTCAACGAAAGGACACCCCCCGAGTGGCGAGCAAGGTGACCTCCGCCGTCATGCGTCAAGGGTTCCGCGTCCTGGGGGTGGCCATCCGGTCCGAGAGAGGGGTCTTCGCCGTCGCGGTCCTGTCAAGCGCCGTCTACGGTGTCATGACGGTCGCCTCCGCGTGGGCTCTCGGGTGGGCCACCCAGAACCTCGTGCTTCCCTCCCTCGCCGAGGGCCGGGTCGCGGACGGCGCGCTCACCACCGCCGTCCTCCTCATCCTCGGTGTCGCGCTGCTCAAGGCGACGGGCGTCGCGGGACGGCGCTACTTCGCGGGCGTCATGCAGTACCGGATGCAGGCGCGCTCCCGCAGGGAGGTCACCCGCCAGTACCTCAGGCTCCCCCTGGCCTGGCACCACAAGCACCCGACCGGCCAGCTGCTGTCCAACGCCAGCGCCGACGCCGAGGCGGCCTGGGCGCCGCTCGCCCCGTTGCCGATGGCCGTCGGCGTGGTCGTCATGCTGGTCACCGCGGCCGTGGCGCTGGTGGCCACCGACCCGGTCCTCGCCCTGGTCGGGTTCCTGATCTTCCCGGCCATCGCCGTGCTCAACTTCGTCTACCAGCGCAGGCTCAGCCCGCTGGCCACCAGGGCCCAGCAACTGCGCGCCGAGGTGAGCGAGGTCGCGCACGAGAGCTTCGACGGGGCCCTGGTCGTCAAGACCCTCGGCCGTGAGGACGAGGAGACCGCCAGGTTCCGCGCCGGAGCCGAGGAACTGCGCGACGCCAACATCGCCGTCGGCCGGGTGCGGGGCCTGTTCGACCCCCTCCTCGAAGCACTGCCGATCCTGGGCGTGCTCGCCGTGCTGCTGGTCGGCGCGGGACGCCTGGAGAGCGGGGCGATCACCCCCGGCGTGCTGGTCCAGGTCGCCTACCTGTTCACCCTGCTCGCCTTCCCCATCCGCGCCCTCGGCTGGGTCCTGGCCGAGCTGCCCCGCGCCGTCGTCGGCTACGAGCGGGTGCGGGCCGTGCTCGACACGACCGGCTCCATGGAGTACGGCTCGGCGACCCTGACCGGGGAGAAGCCCGCGGGTTTGCGGGTACAGGGCCTCGGCTACTCCTACGGGGACTCCGCGGTGCTGCACGAGGTCGACCTCGACGTCCCGCCCGGCCGTACGGTGGCGCTGGTCGGGCCGACCGGCTCGGGCAAGTCCACGCTCGCCCAGACCTTCGTCCGCCTGGTCGACCCGGCGCGGGGGGCCGTTCTCATCGACGGGGTCGACCTGCGCGAGGTGGCCCGCGGCGGGGTCAGCGAGGCGGTGGCACTGGTACCGCAGCAGACCTTCCTGTTCGACGACACCGTGCGGGGCAACGTCACCCTCGGCCTGCCCGTGGGAGACGAGGAGGTCTGGGCGGCGCTGCGCCTGGCCCAGGCCGACGGCTTCGTCAGCGCCCTGCCCGGAGGGCTCGACACCAGGGTCGGCGAGCGGGGCACCTCCCTGTCCGGGGGCCAGCGCCAGCGCCTGGCCCTGGCCCGCGCGCTGGTCCGCCGCCCCAGGCTGCTCGTCCTGGACGACGCGACCTCCAGCGTCGACCCCCAGGTCGAGGCCAAGATCCTGCAGGGCCTGCGGGACACCGCCCAGGCATCGACCGTGGTCGTCGTCGCCTACCGGATGGCCACCATCGCCCTGGCCGACGAGGTCGTCTACCTCGAACACGGCAGGGTGACCGACCAGGGCCCGCACGAGCTGCTGCTGCCGAGGTGCGAGGGGTACCGCAACCTGGTCACCGCCTACGAACGTGAGGAGGCCGAGCGCGAGGCGCTCGACGCCGAGGAAGCCGAGAAAGAGGAAGAGGTCAGCGCGTGAGTTCGCTCCACGGCGTCGAAAGGTCGGCGCTGGCCACCGTACGGCACGGCCTGTCGCTGACACCGGAGTTCCGCAAGGGGATCGCCGGGACGCTCGCGCTCGCCGTGCTGGCGACGATCGGCAAGGTCATCGTCCCGATCGCCGTCCAGCAGACCATCGACACGGGGCTGAAGGGCGCGGTCCCCGACCTGCCCTACATCCGCGGCGCCGTGCTGCTGTGCGCGGCGGCCGTCGTGCTCACCGCGCTGTGCGCCTACCTGATGAACGTGCGTCTGTACCAGGCGACCGAGGCCTCCCTCGCGACCCTCAGGACACGCGGCTTCCGGCACGTGCACGACCTGTCGGTGCTCACCCAGAACTCCGAGCGGCGTGGCGCCCTGGTCTCCAGGGTCACCGGGGACGTGGACCAGATCAGCGTCTTCATGCAGTGGGGCGGGCTGATGATCATCATCGCCCTGGGCCAGCTCCTCGTCGCGACCGTGCTGATGTTCGTCTACTCCTGGCAGCTCGCCCTGACGGTCTGGCTGTGCTTCCTGCCGCTCATGATCGTGCTGCCGCGCTTCCAGCGGTGGCTCTCCGGCGCCTACACGCAGGTGCGTGAGCGCGCGGGCGACATGCTCGCCGCGGTCGGCGAGTCGGTCGTCGGGGCGGCGGTGATCAGGGCCCACGGCTCGGAGGCCCGCACCGCCGAGCGGCTGGATGTGACCATCGAGGCGAACAAGGCCGCGCAGGCCCGCACCCAGCGCATCGTCGCCACGGTCTTCCCGGTGACTGAGATCGTCGCGGCGCTGGCGACGACCGCGGTCGTGCTGATCGGCGTACGGCTGGGCGTCGCCGGCGACATCACCGCGGGGCGCCTGATCGCCTTCCTGTTCCTGATCACGCTGTTCGTCTCGCCGCTGCAGACCGCGACCGAGATGCTCAACGAGGCGCAGAACGCCATCGCCGGCTGGCGCCGCATCCTCGGCGTGCTCGACACGCCGCCGGACGTCGCCGACCCCGGCGAGGACGGCGTCGAGTTGCCGCGCGGACCCATCTCCGTGTCCTTCGAGGAGGTCGGCTTCTCCTACCCGGGTGGCGCGCCGGTGCTGACCGGCGTCACGGTGGACATCCCGCCGCGCTCGCGGATCGCGGTCGTGGGGGAGACCGGTTCGGGCAAGACGACCTTCGCCAAGCTGCTGACCCGCCTGATGGACCCGGTCACGGGCCGGGTCACCGTCGACGGGCACGACCTGCGCGGGGTCCGTTTCTCCTCGCTGCGCGAGCGCATCGTCATGGTGCCGCAGGACGGCTTCCTGTTCGACGGCGCCCTGGAGGAGAACATCCGCTTCGGCCGTCCCTCGGCGACGAGCGAGGAGATCCTGCTCGCCCTGACCGAGCTGGGGCTGGCCGACTGGCTCGAAGGACTGCCCGAGGGCCTGGCCACCCCGGTCGGTCAGCGGGGGGAGTCCCTGTCCGCGGGGGAGCGCCAGCTCGTCGCCCTGGTCCGCGCCTACCTGGCCGACCCCGACCTGCTGCTGCTCGACGAGGCCACCTCCGCCGTCGACCCGGCGACCGAGGTACGCCTGGCCCGCGCGCTGGACGGGGTGACGCGGGGCCGTACCGCGGTCTCCATCGCCCACCGCCTGTCCACCGCGGAGGCCGCCGACGAGGTGCTGGTCTTCGACGGGGGCCGCATCGTCCAGCGCGGCCCGCACGCCGAGCTGGTCGGCGAGCCCGGCGTCTACGCGGGCCTGCACGCCTCCTGGGTCTCGGCCGCCAGATCCTGACCACGGGTTCCCGGGCGGCGGCGCGCCGCCCGGGGCCGTCACTTCGCCGTCTGCCTGGGCAGGCCGGGCGGGTTGACCAGCGACTCGGGGATGGCCTCGTTGGAGAGGTTCCAGCGCTTGAGCACCTCGCCGTACTTGCCGTTCCCGATGAGTTCGTTGATCGCGGCGTTGAGCGGTTTGACGAGGCCGTTGTCCTTCTTGGTCATGGCCGCGATCAGGCCCTGCAGGTCGGGGCCCGCGCCCGAGACGGTGCCGACGATCTTGGTGTCGCCGCCGACGGCGTCCTGGTAGGAGAGGGAGGGGTTGGGGCCGAAGTAGGCCTCGATGCGGCCCGACTTCAGGGACAGCAGGGCGTCGACGTACTTCTGGTAGTTCTGGATCTGCGCGGGCTTCAGGCCCGCCTTCTGGTTCTGCGTGTCCCAGTCGACCAGGATCTTCTCCTGGTTGGTGCCCGAGCCGACCGCGACCCGGCGCCCGGCGATGTCCGAGGGCTGCTTGATCGAGGTGATCGGGCTGCTCTTCGCCGTCTGCCAGGCGAGCTGGTCGACCCGGTAGGTGGCGAAGTCGTAGATGTCCTTGCGCTCCTCGGTCACCGTGACGTTGTTGAAGGCCACGTCGTACTTTCCGGACTTCACCGAGAGGAACAGGTTCTCCCAGGAGGTGACCTCCTCCCTGGCCTTCAGGCCGAGGACGTCGGCCACGATGTGGGCGATGTCGGTCTCCACGCCGATGACGGTGCGGTCGTCGTCGGCGAGGAAGGTCAGTGGCGGCGCGCCTTCCCCGCTGAAGCCGACGACCAGTTCACCCTTCGCGCGGATCGCCTCGGGCACCTGGGCGGCGATCGCGTCGACCTTCTCCGCCCGGATCCGGTTCTGCTGCGGAGAGATGTTGATCTTCGAGCCGCCGGTTCCCGCGGGGGCGGAGGCCTGTTCGGCGGGCTTGGCGTCGCTCCGGGGGGCGGCGGAGGTGGTCCCGGTCGAGCCGCAGGCGGCGGCGAGCAGAAGCGGTGCGGTGAGGAGGGCGGGCTTGAGCCTGGAGAGGAACGACATTTCAGTCCTGTTTTTCTGGGAATCGCAGGGAGGGGTTGTCACGGATCAGAGGACCTTGCTGAGGAAGGAGCGGGTCCGTTCGTTCCGGGGGGAGTCGAGAACCTGGGCGGGCGGGCCCTGTTCGACGACGCGCCCGTCGTCCATGAAGACGACGGTGTCGGCCACCTCGCGGGCGAACCCGATCTCGTGGGTGACGACGATCATGGTGGTGCCGCTCCTGGCGAGGTCCTTCACCACGTCGAGCACCTCGCCGACCAGTTCGGGGTCGAGCGCGGAGGTCGGCTCGTCGAAGAGGATGACCTTCGGCTCCAGGGCGAGCGCGCGGGCGATGGCGACCCGCTGCTGCTGCCCTCCGGACAGCTGCCCGGGGTAGGCGTCCTTCCTGTCGGCCAGGCCGACCCGGTCGAGCAGCCGTACGGCCAGCCGGTGCACCTCGGCTCTGGGCCTTCGCTGCGCGGACAGCGGCGCCTCGACGACGTTCTCCAGCGCGGTCAGGTGCGGGAAGAGGTTGAAGTGCTGGAAGACGAACCCGATCCGGGTCCGCTGCCGCAGGATCTCGCGTTCGCGCAGTTCGTAGAGCCTGTCGCCGGACTGCCGGTAGCCGACCAGCTCACCGTCGACGCGCACCGATCCGCTGTCCACCTTCTCCAGGTGGTTGACGGTGCGCAGCAGGGTCGACTTGCCGGAGCCCGAGGGGCCGAGGATCACGGTGACCTCGCCCCTGGCGACCCGCAGGTCGACGCCACGCAGGACCTTCAGGGGGCCGAAGCTCTTGTGCACGCCCCGCAGGTCGACCATCACGGCGCTCATCTGCGACCCCTGGCGTAGTGACGTTCGACGTAGTACTGCGCGACGGACAGCACGGAGGTGATGATCAGGTACCAGACGGTCGCGACCAGCAGCAGCGCGATGACCCTGCCGTTGCGGCTGTAGATCACCTGGATCTGGTAGAAGAGCTCGGGCAGGGCCATGATGTAGACCACCGAGGTGCCCTTGACCAGGCCGATGATCTCGTTGCCCGCGGTGGGCACGATCGAGCGCATGGCCTGCGGAAGGATGATCCTGAACAGCTGTCTTCTCCAGGGGATGCCCAATGCGGCGGCGGCCTCGCGCTGGCCCGGGTCGACCGAGAGCAGCCCCGCCCTGACGATCTCGGAGCAGTAGGCGGCCTGGTGCAGCCCGAGCCCGAGCACGGCGGCGGTGACCGGGCTGATCAGGTCCATGGTCCCGATGTCGAAGAAGGAGGGGCCGAACGGAATGCCGAAGGAGATCCGCTGGTACAGCAGCGCCAGGTTGTACCAGAACAGCAGTTGCAGGATGAGCGGGATCGACCGGAACAGCGCTACATAGCCCCAGGCGACCGAGGACAGCAGCGGGTTCCTCGACAGGCGCATGATCGCGAGCACGGTGCCGAGCAGGAAGCCGATGCCGATGCCGAGCGCGGTGAGCTGGAGTGTGAACAGCACGGCGTGCAGCACCGAGGGCGCGAACAGGTACTCCCCGACGACGTTCCAGTCCCAGGCGGGGTTGGTGATCAGCGCGCTCGCCGCCATGGCGAGCAGCACGCCGACCCCGGCCGCCGCCGCCCACCGGCCGGGATGCCTGGTGGTGACGACCCGCAGCGCGGGCGGGGCGTCCGGGCCGGCCGTCCCGGCGTCCGTGTCGTCCTGCGGCCGGGTCTCGACCGCGGGGCGGCTCACCGGCCCGCCAGACTGGTCGCCGGGTACTGCCGGGACTCGGCGGCCTCACGCTCGCGGTCCCGCTTGGCCACCTCCTCGCGGACGATGGGGATGACGTGACGGCCGAAGTCGACGGCGTCCTCAAGCAGGTCGTAGCCGCGCGCGGACAGGATCTCCACGCCGAGGTCGTAGTAGTCGAGCAGCGCCTGGGCCACGGTCTCCGGGGTGCCGACCAGGGCGGTGGAGTTGCCCGCCCCGCCGGTGGCCGCGGCGGTCGGGGTCCACAGCGCGCGGTCGTACCTGTCGCCCCCGGCGGCGATCGCGACGAGCCGTTGTGAGCCCGCGTTCTCCGGGGCATGGCCCGCGGGCAGCCGCCGGGAGGAGGCACCACGCGACTTGATCGCCTCAAGCGTGCGGGCCGCCTTCTCCCAGGCCTTCTCCTCGGTCGGCGCGATGACGGGCCGGAAGGCCACCTGGAACCTGGGCAGGTCCCTGCGTCCCGACGCGAGCGCCGCGCTCCTGACCGCGGCGATCTGCTCGGCGGTCTGGGCCAGCGGCTCGCCCCACAGGCAGTAGATGTCGGCCTCGGCGCCGCCCGCCGCGTACGCCGCGGGGGAGGAGCCGCCGAAGGAGACCAGCGGACGGGGCTGCTGCACGGGGAAGACGTCGGACAGGAAGTCGTCGAAGTGGTAGTGCTCTCCCTCGTGGGAGAAGGGGGTCCTGGACGTCCAGCCCTTCTTGACGATCTGGATGTACTCCCGGGTGCGCCCGTAGCGCCGGTCCTTGGACAGGCGGTCGCCCTCGCGGGCCTGCTCGCGGTCGTTGCCCCCGGTGATGAAGTGCACGGTCAGTCTGCCGCCGCTGATCTGGTCGAGTGTGGCGAAGGTCTTCAGGGCGAACGTCGGGTAGGAGACGTTCGGCCGGTGGGCGAGCAGGAGCTGTATCCCCTCGACCTGCCCGGCGACGAGGGCGGCCACCTGCGCGGGGTCCGGCGAGCCCGAGCCGTAGGCGAACAGGATCCGGTCCCAGCCGTGTTCGTGGTGGGCCCGCGCCAGCCGTAGCGTGAACTGTCTGTCGAACACGGGCCCGGAGCGGGGTCTGGTCTCCGATCCGTCGTTCGTGGCGCCTATGCCTAGGAACTCGACGGGCATGACTGAGGCCTTTCTGGCAGGTCGTCTGGGCGGGGGCGTCCGGAGCGGGGACGGCGGCACAGTGGCTCGCGGTGGCTCGCGGTGGCTCGTGGTGGCGCGCGGCACCGGATGGGCGGGGCCGGTGGCGCGAGGTCAGTGGCGACAGGAACGGGACAGCGCGCGGCACGGCGCGAGGTGACCGCGGACCGCCGGTGGGAGCTCAGCCTGCATGGCCTCACTCCAACACAGGAACCAAATCCCGTCAAGACCTACTGGTTTAGTGGGTTTATTGTCATGGGGGAAGTGAGGAGGGGTGAACAGTGGCCTACAAGTCGTCAAATGGGCTGTTGATGTCCTTATGTCGGGGATTAACGTGCTGAGATGGAGGTAAGGGAGCCGCGGGACCACCGCCCCGGGCTCCCGCCGGGGGGGAAGCGGGAAGGACGTCCATGACCGATCTGGTGGGTGAGGAACCCGCGCGGGGCAGCAGGTACCCCGTGCTCGACGCGCGCTCCGCCGCGTCCCGCAGCGACCTGCTCGACGAACTGCCGAACCTGCGGGTCCTCGACGACGACGATGACGACCCCGTGCTCGTACGGCTGGACGGCACCCCGGTGGACACCTGGCGGGAGAGGTATCCCTACCCGGAGCGGATGGACCGTTCGGAGTACGACAGGACCAAGCGGCTGCTCCAGATCGAGCTCCTCAAACTGCAGTACTGGATCAAGGACACCGGCGGGCGGCTGCTGATCCTGTTCGAGGGGCGCGACGCGGCGGGCAAGGGCGGCACGATCAAGCGGTTCATGGAGCACCTCAACCCGCGCGGGGCCACCGTGGTCGCCCTGGAGAAGCCGAGCGAGCGTGAGAGCACCCAGTGGTACTTCCAGCGCTACGTCTCCCATCTGCCCGCCGCGGGGGAGATGGTCTTCTTCGACCGCTCCTGGTACAACCGCGCCGGGGTCGAGCGCGTGATGGGCTTCGCCACGCCGGGGGAGTACACGGAGTTCATGGAGCAGGCGCCGGCCTTCGAGCGCATGCTCGTCCGCGACGGCATCCACCTGGTGAAGTTCTGGTTCTCGGTCTCCCGCTCCGAGCAGCGCACCCGTTTCATCATCCGCCAGGTCGACCCGGTGCGGCAGTGGAAGCTGTCGCCGATGGACCTGGAGTCGCTGGACAAGTGGGACGAGTACACCCAGGCCAAGGAAGACATGTTCCTGCACACCGACACGGAGGAGGCGCCGTGGACGGTGATCAAGAGCAACGACAAGAAGCGGGCCAGGGTCGAGGCCATGCGCTACCTCCTGAGCCGATTCGAGTACACCAACAAGGACCACGAGATCGTCGGCGGGCCCGACCCCAGGATCGTCGTGCACGCGGCCGACCTGTTCGACGACGACCGCACCCGCTGACCGCCGGACGCGGGACCTCCACCCAGGTGCGGCACAATTGCCACATGCCCCTTGACCCGGCCATCGCGGCCCGACTGAAGCGCACCGCCGACGGACTGGTGCCCGCCGTGGTCCAGCAGCACGACACCGGCGAGGTGCTCATGCTCGCCTGGATGGACGACGAGGCGCTGCACCGCACGCTCACCACCGGCCGTGCCACCTACTGGTCGCGCAGCCGCCGGTCCTACTGGGTCAAGGGCGAGACCTCGGGCAACGTCCAGCACGTCAGGTCCGTCGCCCTCGACTGCGACGGCGACACGATCCTGCTGAAGGTCGACCAGGTGGGCGCCGCCTGCCACACCGGTGACCGGACCTGTTTCGACGCCGACCGGTTGGCGGTGACCCCGGCGTGAGAGCGGGCCGGGCGCTGTGGACCTGGGTCGCCGCGTGCGCGGCGGGCGCGGGCCTGGTGCTGCTGGCCGCGGGCCGCGACTGGGTCACGGTGAGCTACGGCACGCGCGCCGTGCCCGTCTCCGCCGCCGAACTCGCCCCCGCCCTGGCGCCCGCGGCCTGGGCGGCGCTGGCCGCGGTGGTCGCGGTGCTCGCGACGCGAGGCGTGTGGCGCAGGGTCATCGGTGTCGTGATGGCGCTGTGCGGGGCAGGGGTGATCGTCGCGGTGGTAGCCGGCGGCGGAGCCGACGCCGGTCTCGCCGCCGCGGCCGGGCACGCGCCCATGGCCGCGGCCGCCGAGACGGCGCGGGCCACCGGCCACCTCCTCTGGCCGGTGCTCGCCGGGGTGGGCGGCCTGGTGCTGCTCGCCGGGGGAGCGGTCGCCGCGCTGTGGAGCGTGAACTGGCCCGGCATGTCGGAGCGCTACGAGCGCAGGGGCGCGGCCCGGGGGAGCGAGGCCCTCACGCGCGCCGGAGCCTCGGGCAGCGGCCGGGCCATGTGGGACGCCATCGACCTCGGCGCCGACCCGACAGCCGACCCCGCCACTGATTCCGCCACGGACCCCGCCGCTGATTCCGCCACGGACTCCACGGCCGAGCCCGCTGCCGACCCAGGACGGGACGGGCGCTGAGCCGCGCCGTACGGTCACAACTTGCCCACGGACTAGGCGGCCCGCCGCCGCGATGATCTGATTTCGCTAGGATTTCGCCGCAACGTGTGTAGAGGGAGTAATTCATGAGCTATGGGAATCAGCCCGGTGGGTACGGGCCCCCGCAGGGCGGCTACGGGCCACCCGGCGGGTACGGCACGCCGCCCGGCGGTGGTTACGATCCCTATGGCTACGGAGCGCCGCCGCCCCGAGGCAACAACGGCATGGCCATCGCCGCTCTCATCATGGGCATCGCCGGGCTCTTCGTCTGCGGCGTGACCTCGATCGTGGGCATCGTGCTCGGTCACATCTCGCTGGGCCAGATCAAGCGCACCGGCGAGGAGGGGCGGGGCATGGCCATCGCGGGCCTGGTCCTGTCCTACTTCGGCGTCGCCTGCTGGCTCGTCGTGCTGGTGGTCTGGCTGGTCGCGATAGGCGTCCTGGCGGGCTCGGCCACCTACGGCTACTAGGACCTCCCGACCGTTCCCCGCCGGGGCGTCGCCGGTCATCCGGCGCCGCCTTGAGTATCGTTGCCGGTGACAGTCGTCGCGGGAGAAGGGGTGCGGGCGGGCAGATGGTGACCGGCGGGGCCGCGAGGGTGGGAGAGCCGAGAGCACGGCGGATGCGGGCCGTGCTGGCGCCGCTCGGCCTGGCCGTGGCGGCGGGTGCGGCAACCCTCCTGGTCGCGCTGGTCGATCCCGGCGAGCCGGGGCACTATCCCGCCTGTCCCTTCCTCACCCTCACCGGGCTGTACTGCCCGGGTTGCGGAGGGCTGCGGGCGGTGCACGCGCTCACCCAGGGTGACCCGGCCGCCGCACTGGGGTTCAATCCGTTCGTCGTGATCATGATCCCCGTGGTGGTCCTGCTGTGGGGGCGCTGGGCGTTGTTCTCCTGGCAGGGAAGACGAGATGCCGGAAAAGTTATAAATCCTGCCTATATATGGGCATTTCTTGGTTTAATGATCGTTTTTTGGATAGTGCGGAATGTTCCCTTTGGGGAATTCTTGGCCCCATAGTCACCTATAGGCGTCACCCGGTGGCGGGGCGACCACGGCAAGGCCGATAGCATCGGCGAGACAGGGCAATCGATCGGGAGGGGCCTTACTCGTGAGCGAGTGGAGTGAGCGGACCATGCGTACGGCAGCGTTCGCCGACATGACCTCCGAGTTTCGCGAGGAGGACAGGTGAGCGTACTGGAGGAGATCCTCGAAGGAGTCCGCGCGGACCTGGCCGACCGGCAGCAGACGGTGTCGCTGGCGCAGCTCAAGGAACGCGCGGAGCGGGCACCCGCCCCCCGCGACGCCTACGCCGCTCTCGGCGGCGACCAGGTGGCGGTCATCGCGGAGGTGAAGCGTTCGAGCCCGTCGAAGGGCGCGCTGGCCGCCATCGCCGACCCCGCCGCGCTCGCCGGTGACTACGAGTCCGGTGGCGCCCACGTCATCAGCGTCCTGACCGAGCGTCGCCGCTTCGGCGGCAGCCTGGAGGACCTGGCCGCCGTCCGCGCCGTGGTCGACATCCCGGTGCTGCGCAAGGACTTCGTCGTCACCTCCTACCAGCTGTGGGAGGCCCGTGCCTACGGCGCGGACCTCGTGCTGCTGATCGTGGCCGCGCTCGAACAGAACGCGCTGGTCTCCCTCATCGAGCGGGCCGAGTCGATCGGGCTGGCCCCGCTGGTCGAGGTGCACACCGAGGAGGAGCTCGACCGGGCGCTCGCCGCCGGAGCGAAGATCATCGGTGTCAACGCGCGCAACCTCAAGACCCTTGAGGTCGACCGCGAGGTGTTCGCCAAGATCGCCCCGAAGATCCCGGACGGTATCATCAAGATCGCCGAGTCGGGTGTGCGCGGTCCCCACGACCTGCTCGCCTACGCCAGGGCGGGGGCGGACGCCGTCCTTGTCGGCGAGAGCCTGGTGACCGGCAAGGACCCCAGGGCCGCCGTGGTCGACCTGGTCACCGCCGGAGCCCACCCCGCATCCCGACCAGAGGGACAGTGAGCACGTGACAGTGACAGACGGCATCCTCACCTCCGCGGACCTCGCGGGCAACGGCGTCCACGGCGACGACCCGGACACCGACGGCAAGTTCGGCGTCTTCGGCGGGCGCTACGTCCCCGAGGCCCTCATCCCCGCGCTGGACGAGGTGGCGGCCGAGTACGAGAAGGCCAGGAACGACCCCGCCTTCCTGCGGGAGTTCGACCACCTGCTGCGCACCTACGCGGGCAGGCCGACCACCCTCACCGAGATCCCCCGCTTCTCCGAGCACGCGGGCGGCGCCCGGATCGTGCTCAAGCGCGAGGACCTGACCCACACCGGCGCCCACAAGATCAACAATGTGCTCGGCCAGGCCCTGCTCACCAAGCGGCTCGGCAAGAACCGCCTGATCGCCGAGACGGGCGCGGGTCAGCACGGCGTCGCGACGGCGACCGCCGCGGCCCTGATGGGCCTGGAGTGCGTGATCTACATGGGGGCCGTCGACTGCGAGCGCCAGGCGCTCAACGTCGCCCGCATGAAGCTGCTCGGCGCCAGTGTCGTTCCGGTGACCAACGGCAGCCAGACCCTCAAGGACGCCATCAACGAGGCCTTCCGCGACTGGGTGGCCAACGTCGACCACACGCACTACCTGTTCGGCACCATCGCCGGACCGCACCCGTTCCCCGAGATCGTCCGCGACTTCGCCCGCATCATCGGCGTCGAGGCCCGCCGCCAGATCCTCGACCTCGCGGGCAGGCTGCCCGACGCGGTGGCCGCGGCCGTCGGCGGCGGTTCCAACGCCATCGGCATCTTCCACGCCTTCCTTGAGGACCAGGACGTCCAGCTGCACGGCTACGAGGCCGGCGGCCGCGGCAAGGAGACCGGCGAGCACGCCCTCACCCTCACCGAGGGCTCCATCGGGGTCCTGCACGGGTCGCGCACCTACGTCCTGCAGGACGAGGAGGGCCAGACGATCGAGTCCCACTCGATCTCCGCGGGCCTCGACTACCCCGGTGTCGGCCCCGAGCACGCCTGGCTCAAGGACACCGGACGCGCCGCCTACCACGGCATCACCGACGCCGAGGCCATGGACGCCTTCGCCCTGCTCGCCAGGACCGAGGGCATCATCCCGGCCATCGAGTCCTCGCACGCGCTCGCCGGAGCCCTCAAGCTCGGCCGCGAGCTCGGCCCCGAGGCGCTCATCCTGGTCAACCTCTCAGGCCGGGGCGACAAGGACATGGGCACCGCCATGAAGTACTTCAACCTCTGACGACCGACTTGCTTCCCCTCCGCCCCGCGGAGGGGACGGAGGCCACGACCGACAACGGAACCAACGATGACGACTCTTCAGACGGTGTTCGCCAAGGCTAAGGCGGACGATCGCGCCGCCCTCATCGGATACCTCCCCGCGGGTTTCCCCACGAAGGACGGCGCGATCGCGGCCGCGACCGCCATGGTCGAGGCCGGCTGCGACGTGATCGAGATCGGCCTGCCGTACTCCGATCCGCTCATGGACGGCCCGACCATCCAGGACGCCGTGCACCGGTCGCTGATCAACGGCACCCGCATCGCCGACGTGCTGCGCACGGTCGAGGGGGTGGCCAAGACGGGCGCCGCCACGCTGGTCATGACCTACTGGAACCCGATCGACCGCTACGGCGCCGACCGGTTCGCCCGTGACCTGGCCGCAGCGGGCGGGACGGGGACCATCACCCCCGACCTGACCCCGGAGGAGTCGGGGCCGTGGCGGGAGGCCAGCGCGGGGGCCGGAATCGACACCGTCTTCCTCGTCGCACCCAGCTCTCCCGAGACACGCATCAAGGCCGTCGCCGAGTGCTGCACGGGCTTCGTCTACGCCGCCTCCCTGATGGGCGTCACCGGGGCGCGCGCCACGGTCGGTGAGGCCGCCGAAGGCCTGGTCGAGCGGACCCGCAGGCAGACCTCACTGCCGGTCTGCGTCGGCCTCGGAGTCGGCACCGGCGAGCAGGCGGCCCAGGTCGCCCGCTACGCCGACGGCGTCATCGTCGGCTCGGCGTTCATCCGCCGCCTGCTCGACGCCCCGGATGAGGCCTCGGGCCTGGCCGCGGTCAGGGAGCTGGGAGCCGAGCTGGCGGCGGGCGTGCGCGCCTGATTCGCCGCTGAAAACCGGGCTTGCCCGGGACACGCCTGAAATCTCATACGACGCGGCCGTCCACACAGGACGGCCGCGTTCTTCGTACGGCGCCGCCCCATGGAGCCGGGGCGTCGTCATGCCCGCCGACCTGCGCGGAAGGCTGCGGCGTACCCTGGAAATGCGTACGCTGGAAGCGGCGCATCGGCCCCGGGGGTGCGAGACCTCTCTCCCGGTTCAGTCCGAACGCTCCCCCCGTTGACCTGAAAACGCCGCGAGGACCGTGCCTCGGCTACGATTTCCCAGTTCGAACAGGCTCGGCCCGCCGATCGCACAGGCGCAGGGACATGGGGGAAACCGGGACGGTCATCGAACCTGGAGGGTGTGTGCCAGTGGCGGAGGAGCCGAGGCGGCGGCCATGCCGTCCCCGCCTTCGCGCCATGCCACGCCCGGCCGGACACTCGGCGAACGGGAGACCGGAGTTTCGGGACCCTCACGGAGCGCGTTACGGTCGGCCGATTGACTTACCCGACGCTTATCCAGCACGTGATGGGGTTCCTCAGGAACGCGTGTAGCCGCCGGCGACGGCCGCGACGCAGGTCCGGAATGGGAGACGATGATGCTCGTGACTTCTGAAAAGCAGGCCCCCCCGAGGTCGCGCAGAGCTAGTTCGACGCTACCCTGGGTGACGACCGTCTCGCGGTTGGTGCTGGCGGGGGTGCTCATTGTCGCAGGTTGGGGCAAGATCGGCACGCCTGTGCTTTCCGTCCAGTCGGTCAAGGCGTACGAACTGCTTCCAGACTCGCTTGCCACGGTGGTCGGCTACGGCCTGCCCATCCTGGAGATCGTCATTGGGGTGTTGCTGGTTGTCGGACTGCTCACCCGCGTCGTGGGCGGCATCTCCGCGCTGCTCATGCTGGCGTTCGTCATCGGCATCGCCTCCGTGTGGGTGCGCGGCCTGCGGATCGACTGCGGCTGCTTCGGCGGCGGCGGCCAGCTCAAGCCGGGGGTCGAGCCCGACTACCTCGTCGACATCCTGCGGGACTCCGGTCTCTTCGTTCTCGGCGTGCTCGTCGCCCGGTTCGGTCCGGGACGACTCGCGCTGGACTCCGCGCTCGGGCTGGCCCCTGAGCGGGAGTCGTACGACGAGGTGGACGGCGAGGAGGAACCACGGAAACAGGAGGATCACTGATGGGCAAGGCCGCACGGGAGCACTCGGTGCGTGAGCGGATCAAGGCACAGCGGGAGGAGCAGCGGCAGAAGGAGCGGCTCAAGCGCGTCGCGACGGTGACGACCGTGGTGGTCGTCGCCCTCGGCGCGATCGGAGCCGGATGGTGGTACGCCGCCAACGGCAGCAAGCCCGAGGAGGTCACCCAGGCGCTCGCGCCGATCACCGCCTCCCCGGACGGTTCCGTCGTGATGGCCGTCGCGGGCGTCGAGAAGCCGGTCCTGGACGTCTACGAGGACTTCCAGTGCCCCGCGTGCAGGGCGATGGAGCAGACCAGCGGGCCCACCATCAAGAACCTGGCCGCCGAGGGAAAGGTCAAGGTGGTCTACCACCCCATCACGATCTTCTCGCAGGAGATGAACCAGGGCGTCACCAGGGGTAACTCCCTGCGTGCCGGGGCCGCCTCCCGGTGCATCCCCGGAGGGACCCCGTGGTCGAAGTTCCACGACAAGCTGTTCAAGGAGCAGCCCTCCGAGACCGTCGAGGGCTTCAAGGTGGACGACATGGTCGACTGGGGCAGAGACGCAGGGGTCACCGGCTCGGCCTTCGCCACCTGCGTGACCACCCAGCAGAAGGCCCAGGAGCAGATCGACTACAGCACCAGGACCATGCAGGCCGCCAAGCTCAGCGGCACGCCGACGCTGAAGATCAACGGGACCGAGATCGGCAACGACGTCGCGTTCAAGCCCGCGGATCTCCGTAAAGCCGTTCTCGATGCCGCCAAGTAGCCCGCGACACGGTAACGTCACCTGACATGCCCCTCGCCTCGATTCCCAGCCCCTCGCAGGGGGTCTGGTACCTCGGTGTAATCCCCATCAGGGCCTACGCGCTGTGCATCGTGCTCGGCGTCATCGTCGCCGTCGCCATCGGCGAGCGCCGCTGGCGCGCCCGTGGGGGAACGCCGGGCACCATCGTCGACCTCGCCGTCTGGGCCGTGCCGTTCGGCCTGGTCGGCGGGCGTCTCTACCACGTCATCACCGACTGGCAGCTCTACTTCGGGCCTGACGCCCCTCACACGCCCATCGAGGCGCTCTACATCTGGAACGGGGGGCTGGGCATCTGGGGGGCCGTCACCCTGGGCGCGCTGGGCGTCTGGTTCGGCTGCCGCAACCGGGGAATCTCGGTGTCCGCGGTCGCCGATGTCGTGGCCCCGGCCATCGCGGTCGGCCAGGCCATCGGCCGGTTGGGCAACTACTTCAACCAGGAGCTGTTCGGCAGCCCGACGACCCTGCCGTGGGGCCTGGAGATCGACCCCGACAAGCCGGGAACGCTGCCGGGGGTCTCCACCTACCACCCCGCCTTCCTGTACGAGATGGTGTGGGACCTGGGTCTGGCCCTCGTGCTGGTCTGGGCGGGCCACAGGTTCGCCCTCAGGCACGGCCGGTTGTTCCTGCTCTACATCGCGGGCTACACCCTGGGCCGGTTCTGGATCGAGGGGTTGCGCATCGACACCGCCCACCACATCCTCGGCCTGCGGCTCAACCAGTGGACCTCCATCGTGCTGTTCGTCGCGGCACTCATCTGGTTCTGGAGCACCAGGAACAAGACCGGTGAGGAGCGGGTCGTCGGGGTGACGCAGGACCAGGAGGCCGGCGATCCGGCCGACCCCGCGCACGCCGCCGACCAGGCGGACGAGCACGAGACCGGGCCGCGGGCGGAGTCCGAGGACGACCGGCCCGCTGATTCCGCGCCCCCCTCGGAGCAGGCCGACGGGCAGGACGGGCAGGATGGAAAGGCGGAGTTCGTGTCCGCCTTCGCCCAGACGGGCGCAGAGACCGACCCCGCCCACGGGTCCGACCAGGCCGACGAGGCCGAGACGGCCGCGGCCGACGGCGAGCGCGCAGCAGGGGAGAAAGGCACGGCGTGAGCCGGGTCTCCCCCCGCTAAGGAACCAGGCGAAGAAAGAGGAACGATGAGTCAGGGCGGCGCCCAGGAGCGCGCCGAGATCCACCACGCCCACCGGGATGTCAACGGCGGCTGGCTGCGGCCCTCCGTCTTCGGGGCGATGGACGGGCTCGTGTCGAACTTCGCGCTGATCGCCGGTGTCGCGGGCGGCACGACGAGCACCCAGGTCGTCGTGCTGGCGGGCATCGCGGGCCTGGCGGCGGGGGCGTTCTCCATGGCGGGCGGCGAGTACGTCTCGGTCGCCAGCCAGCGGGAGCTCGCCGTCGCCGAGATCGACGTCGAGCGGCGTGAGCTGGAACGCAACCCCGAGGCCGAACTGCGCGAACTCGCCCAGCTCTACGAGTCGCGCGGTGTCCAGCCCGAGCTGGCGGCGGAGGTGGCCAGGCAGATCTCCCTCAATCCCGACAAGGCGCTTGAGGTGCACACCAGCGCCGAACTCGGCGTAACCCCGGGGGACCTTCCCTCGCCCAAGGTCGCCGCGGTCTCCTCGTTCCTGTCCTTCAGCGTCGGCGCGGTCCTGCCGCTGCTGCCGTACCTTCTCGGGGTCACCAGCCTGGTCGGTTCCGCGATCGTCTCGTGCCTGGCGCTGTTCGGGGCGGGGGCACTGGTCTCCAGGGTCACCGCGCGCAGCTGGTGGTACAGCGGGCTGCGACAGCTCGGCGTCGGCGCGCTCGCCGCGCTCCTGACCTTCGGCCTCGGCCACCTGCTGGGCGGGGGCGGCCTGTGAACGCGCCCAGCCCCCAGGCCCCGACCCCGTCGCGCAGGCGCCGGCGCGGCTCCTCCAGGACGGCGCAGCCCGTGGAGGGCGGCAGACTGCGGGAGCTGGGGCTGAGTCGTCTCCAGCAGCGGCTGCTGGTGATCGGCGGTTCCGTTGTCGGAGTGATCGTCACCGCGGTCGTCCTGGCCTTTGTGATCTCCGCGGTCGGCAACGACTTCGTCCCCGAGCGGGCGACCGCCGCCGCCATCGTGACCCAGCCGAGGCCCGACACCTACAAGGGATGGAACTCGCCGAAGCTGTTCGCGCCCATCGAACGGAACACGGCCGACCCGGCGCCGCTCACCCTCAAGGAGATCTTCCCCGTCAGGACCCTCAAAGAGGGTGCGATCACCCTGAAGCTGGGCGCCACCAAACTCGACGCGACCTGCTCGGCGGCGGTCTGGGGGAGGGAACTGGCCGACCAGCTCACCAGGTCGGGCTGCACCCAGGCGCTGCGGGGCACCTACACCAGCGCGGACGGCCGCTACGTCGCGCAGTACACCCTGTTCAACCTGCGTGACACCGCCGCGGCCAACGAACTGGTCCAGTCCCTGACCGCGGGCTACCGGGGAGGCTGGCCACAGCCGCTGGGGCAGGGCGGCAGGGCACCGTTCTCCTCCTCCGGTTACAGCGAGGGCAGCGGCAACGCCATGGGCCACTACGCGGCCCTGGTCTGGATCGGCCGCGCCGACGGCGCCGATCCCGGCGAGAAGGACGACTTCGTCTCCCTGTCCCTGGCGGTCAGGGGCGTGGAGAGGGCCGTTTTCCGCCGTGTCGTCGCGGTGAAGCCCGCCGCGTCCTCCTCGTGACCCCACGGACAGTAGGCTCATCGGTCATGCGTAAGTGGATCATCGCCGTCGCCGTCGTGGCCCTCGCCGCCGCGGGGACCGCGGTGTTCCTGTGGTCACGGGCGGGTACGGACACCCAGCGCCCGGCGACCTTCAGGGCCGAGCGGACCACGGCGCACTACGACCCCATCGCCACCCGGGCCGCCGATCCCGACCCGCTGACCGTCGCGGAGGTCTTTCCCACGGGTTCGGTGAGCGCGGGCGGCGTCACGCTCACGCGCCAGGGCACCGAACAGCTGACCGACTGCGCCTCGGCGGTCTGGGGTGGGGCACGGGAGGCCGTGGCCGGATGCACCCAGGTGTTGCGCGCCCGTTACGCGACCCGTGACGGCCGGGTCCTCGGCCAGTTCGTCGTCTTCAACCTGGCCGACTCCGCCGCCGCCGACCGGCTTGTCGGCGTGCTGGGCCGTGACGGTTTCGTACGGCCGGTCCCGGGTGCCCCGGAGGGCTTCCAGGGGGCCGCGGGCTGGGCACAGGCCCGCGCCCTCGGCCACTACGTCACCGTCAGCTGGGTCGCCCCCGCCGGGAACACGGGGCAGGGGGCGGGTAAGGCCGACCTGACCTACCCGCAGGTGGCCGTCGACAGCCCCAGCCTGCTGCTCCAGCACCGTCTGGTGCGCTGAGCGCGCTCAGTCCGCGGGCACGGGCGCGGTCAGGGAGCGCGCGACCGCGTCCTGGAGCTCCCGCAGCCGGTGCGCGGGCAGTTCGAGGACGGTGACGTCCTGCGCCCACGGCGCGCTCAGCGCGACGAGTGCCCTGGCCTGCCGTTTGGTCAGCTCACCTCTGACCGAGATGAGAGCCTCCCGCCAGGTGTTGGCGACCTTGCCGTGGGCGTTGTCCAGGACGCGCCGCAGGACGCGGCCCTCGTCGGTCTGCGGGGGCGGCAGCCGTACGGCGTGCACGGTCCGGCCCTCGGCGGTCAGCTCGTAGACGGCCGACAGCTCGGCGGGCAGGGCGGTGGGAGGCTCGGCCAGTGTGACCTGGACCCGGCGGGCGCGGGTGGCCAGCAGCAGCCGGGGCAGTGCGGCCTCAAGCCCCGCGGGCACCGCGATCGCCACCTCGGCGGGGTCGGTGGCGTACGGCTTGGCGAGCCAGGTCGACAGGCGGGCCCTGGGGGTGCGGGGCAGCACCTGGGCGGGCCAGTCCCCGACCAGCACCTCGGGACTCCCGGTGACCGGGGGAGGAGGCGCGGATGAGGCCGCCGACTCGACCGCCTGGGGGCCCTGGGTGTAGATGGCGGCGCTGAGGCCCTCGACGCGGGCGGCGACGGCGGGCCAGGTCTTCGTGGTCGGCCGCAGGACGTACAGGTCGGCGGCCGAGCCGATGGCCTCGGCGCCGAGATAGCGGTTGAAGTCGGGGTAGATCGCCTCGTTGACGAGGTTGAGGGCGGACAGGGCGTTCTGCACCTTCAGCGCCAGGGCGGGAGTGCGTTCGCTGGCGCCGTAGGCCAGCAGGACACGGCCCTGGTCGCGGTCGCGCAGCCCCTCGGCGGCGCGGGCGACGAACAGCCCGACTCCCTCGGGCGTGTAGGGCGGGTCGGTGATCGCCAGGTCGGCCCATCCGCGAGCCGAGGCGGGCAGGCCGAGGCGCAGGTCGGCCCAGCGGGTGCGCACCGGCAGGCCCAGGCGTCCGGCCTGCTCGGCGATGTAGCCGAGGATGCGCTCGTCGATGTCGGCGACGGTCACCTCAAGGCCGGGGCACAGCGCCGCGACGGCCAGCGAGGTCAGGTCGTGGTCGCCGACGCACAGCAGGCGGGCGCCGTCGAGCCAGAACCTCGCCTCAAGCAGCAGGGCCCGTCTGACCACGGTCTCCGCGGTCGCCGACACGTGGTCGAGCGTGTGACGCCCCCGGGGCGCGCCGGTGATCAGCTTCTCCATCGTGGCGACCAGGCCGGCCTGCTCGGGCAGCAGGTGGGCCACCGGGTCGGCGGGCGCACGGGACACGGGTGCCTCCGGCAGCAGGGCCCTGAGCCTGAACCGGTCGCCGGAGCGCTCCAGGTCGAGCTCGCGCAGCAGGGACTCGACCGTCCGCCGTGACGTCGCGGTCAGCCTGACCAGATCGGCGAGGGTCCACCAGCGGCCGTCGCCCAGCGCGGCCAGCACGGCCCTCGGTCTCCTGCCGTCGACTCCCGCCCGCGCGAGGAGATCCGCAATCGCGTCCATGCGCCAACCTTAGGGCGCCCGATGGAATGCCGTGCCGTACGGGCATGTTGACTGAAGTGGGCAAACCTGTACTAAATGGTCGCTATGCGGACCGGGTAGGTAGCTTTCCGGCAGGGTACGGTAATGTCTACCCACCACGCAGCAGGGCCAACGTCGTCCCTAGCTTGATCCAGAGCAGCGAGACGACGGGAGGGATTCGATGCCTGCTGCCCACCTCGGTTTCCCCGAGCCCCAGGGCCTGTACCACCCTTCGAACGAGCACGACGCCTGTGGCGTCGCCATGGTCGCCGACGTCGCGGGCCGCCGCAGCCACGACATCGTCACAAAGGCGCTGACGGCCCTGTGCAACCTCGACCACCGGGGAGCCCAGGGAAGCGAACCCGACACCGGTGACGGTGCCGGCATCCTCACGCAGATCCCCGACACCTTCCTCCGCGCGGAGGCGGGCTTCCCGCTCCCCGAGGCGGGCTCGTACGCGGTCGGCACCGCCTTCCTGCCCGCCGAGGCGGAAGCCCGCCACGACGCGGTACGGCAGATCGAGCGGATCGCGGACGAGGAGGGCCTCACGGTCCTCGGCTGGCGCGACGTCCCGACCGACCGGGCACTGCCCGGCCCCAGCGCCCGTGCGACCATGCCGCACTTCGCGCAGCTGTTCGTCTCCTCCCCCGGAGGTGAGAGCGGCCTCCAGCTGGACCGGATCGCCTTCTGCCTGCGCAAGCGGGCCGAGCACGAGACGAAGGTCTACTTCCCCTCGCTCAGCTCACGGACGATCGTCTACAAGGGCATGCTCACCCCCGGCCAGGTCGAGCCTTTCTTCCCCGACCTGAGCGACGAGCGCTACGAGACCGCCATCTCGCTGGTCCACTCGCGCTTCTCGACCAACACCTTCCCCTCCTGGCCGCTGGCGCACCCCTACCGCTACGTCGCCCACAACGGCGAGATCAACACGGTAAAGGGCAACCGCAACTGGATGCGCGCCCGCGAGGCCATGCTGAGCACCGCCGCCCTGCCCGGCGACCTGTCGCGGCTGTTCCCGATCTGCGACCCGGACGGCTCCGACACCGCCTCCTTCGACGAGACGCTCGAACTGCTCCACCTCGCCGGACGCGAACTGCCCCACGCCGTGCTGATGATGATCCCCGAGGCGTGGGAGAACAACACCGAGATGGACCCCGCACGGCGGGCCTTCTACGAGTTCCACTCCACCCTCATGGAGGCCTGGGACGGCCCCGCCTCGATCACCTTCTCCGACGGCACCCTCGTCGGCGCGGTCCTCGACCGCAACGGCCTGCGCCCCGGCCGGTTCTGGGTGACCACCGACGGCCTCGTCGTACTCGCCTCGGAGGCGGGCGTCCTCGACATCCCCGCGCAGGACGTGGTCCGCAAGGGCCGCCTGCAGCCCGGCAGGATGTTCCTGGTCGACACCGCCCGCGGAAAGATCATCGAAGACGACGAGATCAAGGCCCGGCTCGCCGCCGAACTGCCCTACGGCGACTGGCTGCACGCGGGCCTGGTCCGCTTCGAGGAACTGCCCGCCCGCTCGCGGGAGATCCCCACCCACGAGGCGCTCATCAAGCGGCAGCAGACCTTCGGCTACACCGAGGAGGAGCTGCGGATCATCCTGGCGCCCATGGCGACCACGGGCGCCGAGCCCATCGGCTCCATGGGAACCGACACCCCCGTGGCCGTCCTCAGCGACCGGCCCAGGCTGCTGTTCGACTACTTCAGCCAGCTGTTCGCGCAGGTCACCAACCCGCCGCTGGACGCCATCCGCGAGGAACTCGTCACCTCCCTGGCCAGCACGCTCGGCCCCGAGGGCAACCTGCTCGCCCCCGAGCCCTCCTCCTGCCGCCAGCTCGTGCTGCCCTACCCGGTGATCGACAACGACGAGCTCGCCAAGATCATCCACATCAACGACGAAGGCGCGCTGCCCGGCTTCCGCCCGCACGTCGTCTCCGGCCTCTACGAGGTCCACGGCGGCGGCGAGGCCATGCTCCACCGCATCGAGGAGATCCGCACCGAGGTCTCCGCGGCGATCGAGGGCGGCGCACGGATCATCGTGCTGTCCGACCGGGGCTCCTCCGACGCCCTCGCGCCCATCCCGTCGCTGATGCTCACCGGCGCGGTGCACCACCACCTCATCGCCGAGAAGACCCGCACCCGGGTCGGCCTGGTCATCGAGACCGGCGAGGCACGTGAGGCCCACCACATGGCCCTGCTCATCGGCTACGGCGCGGGCGCCGTCAACCCCTACCTCGCCATCGAGACCGTCGAGGACATGATCGCCTCCGGCGTCCTGAAGGTCGAGCGCGACAAGGCCGTGCGCAACCTCATCAAGGCGTACGGCAAGGGCGTCCTGAAGGTCATGTCCAAGATGGGCGTGTCCACCGTCGCCTCCTACACCGGCGCGCAGATCTTCGAGGCGCTCGGCCTCGACGAGAACGTCATCGGCACCTGCTTCACCGGCACCACCTCCCGCCTCGGCGGCGTCGGCTTCGACGTCCTGGCCGGGGAGTCCGCGCTGCGCCACGCCCGCGCCTACCCCAGGGCGGAGAACGCCCACCGCAGGCTTGAGGTCGGCGGCGAGTACCAGTGGCGCCGCGAGGGCGAACCCCACCTGTTCAACCCCGAGACCGTCTTCAAGCTGCAGCACGCCACCCGCTCACGCCGCTACGAGATCTTCAAGGAGTACACCTCCCTCGTCGACTCCCAGGCCGAGCGGCTGATGACCCTGCGCGGCCTGTTCACCCTCCGTGAGGGAGTCCGCGAACCGGTCCCGATCGACGAGGTCGAACCGGTCAGCGAGATCGTCAAGCGCTTCTCGACCGGCGCCATGTCCTACGGCTCCATCTCCAGGGAGGCGCACGAGACCCTCGCCGTCGCGATGAACCGCCTCGGCGCCAAGTCCAACACCGGGGAGGGCGGCGAGGACCCCGACCGGCTCCACGACCCCGCCCGCCGTTCGGCCATCAAGCAGGTCGCCTCGGGCCGCTTCGGCGTCACCTCCGAGTACCTCGTCAACGCGGACGACCTGCAGATCAAGATGGCCCAGGGCGCCAAGCCCGGCGAGGGCGGCCAGCTGCCCGGCCACAAGGTCTACCCCTGGATCGCCAAGACCAGGCACTCCACCCCCGGCGTCGGCCTCATCTCGCCGCCGCCGCACCACGACATCTACTCCATCGAGGACCTCGCCCAGCTCATCCACGACCTGAAGAACGCCAACCCGGCCGCCCGCGTGCACGTCAAGCTCGTGGCGGAGGTCGGCGTCGGCACGGTCGCGGCGGGCGTGTCCAAGGCCCACGCCGACGTCGTGCTCATCTCCGGCCACGACGGCGGCACCGGCGCCTCCCCGCTCACCTCCCTCAAGCACGCGGGCGCCCCCTGGGAGCTCGGCCTGGCCGAGACCCAGCAGACGCTGCTGCTCAACGGGCTGCGCGACCGCATCGTCGTGCAGGTCGACGGCCAGCTCAAGACCGGCCGTGACGTGATCATCGCCGCGCTGCTCGGCGCCGAGGAGTACGGCTTCGCCACCGCCCCGCTGGTCGTCTCCGGCTGCGTGATGATGCGCGTGTGCCACCTGGACACCTGCCCGGTCGGCGTCGCGACCCAGAACCCCGAGCTGCGCAGGCGCTTCAGCGGCAAGCCCGAGTTCGTCGTCAACTTCTTCGAGTTCATCGCCGAGGAGATCCGCGAATACCTCGCCGCCCTCGGCTTCCGAACCCTCGACGAAGCCGTCGGACACGCGGAACTGCTGGACACCGCCCCCGCCGAGCAGCACTGGAAGGCCTCAGGCCTGGACCTCACGCCGATCCTGCACCGCCCGGAACTCCCCGAGGGAACCGCGCTGCGCCGCGTCACCGAACAGGACCACGGCCTGGAACGAGCCCTCGACCACACCCTGATCCAGCTCGCCGAAGGCGCCCTGGCCAACGGCGACCCGGTCACGCTCGACCTGCCCATCCGCAACGTCAACCGTACGGTCGGCACCATGCTCGGCCACGAGGTGACCAAGCGGTACGGCGGCGCGGGACTGCCCGACGACACCATCGACGTCCGCTTCACCGGCTCAGCGGGCAACTCCTTCGGCGCCTTCGTGCCCAAGGGCGTCACCCTGCGCCTGACCGGCGACGCCAACGACTACCTCGGCAAGGGCCTGTCCGGCGGCCGGATCACCGTGAGGCCGCACGAGGAGGCCCCCCTCGACGGCCACATCATCGCCGGAAACGTCGGCCTGTACGGAGCGACCTCCGGCGAGGCCCACATCCGCGGCGTCGTCGGCGAACGCTTCTGCGTACGGAACTCCGGGGCGACCGCCGTCGTCGAGGGCGTCGGCGACCACGGCTGCGAGTACATGACGGGCGGCAGGGTCGTCGTCCTCGGCCCCACCGGCCGCAACTTCGCCGCGGGCATGTCCGGCGGCGTCGCCTACCTCCTCGACCCGGAAACCGCGCGGATCAACCGCGAGATGGTCGAGATCGAGGACCTGGACGAGACCGACGCCGACACGCTGCGGGAGATCGTCGAGACCCACCTGGCGGAGACCGGCTCGCCCGTCGCCAAGGAACTCCTGGCCGACTGGGACCCGGCCCGCTTCCGCAAGATCATGCCGACCGACTACAAGCGGGTGCTGCGTGCGGCCGAGGCCGCCAGGCGCGAGGGCAGAGACATCGACGAGGCGGTCATGACGGCCGCGGTGCAGGGATAAGGGGGTACACACCGATGGCTGACCCGAAGGGTTTCCTCACTCACGGACGCGAGCTGCCCGCCCGCCGCCCGGTCGACGTGCGCATCCGCGACTGGAAGGAGGTCTACCAGGACTTCCCCAGGCCCGCCCTGACCAAGCAGGCGTCCCGCTGCATGGACTGCGGCATCCCGTTCTGCCACAACGGCTGCCCCCTGGGCAACCTCATCCCCGAGTGGAACGACCTGGTCTACCGCGACGACTGGCGCGAGGCCGTCGAACGCCTGCACGCCACCAACAACTTCCCCGAGTTCACCGGCCGCCTGTGCCCCGCGCCCTGCGAGGCCGCCTGCGTGCTCGGCATCAACTCGGACCCGGTGGCGATCAAGCGCGTCGAGGTCGAGATCATCGACCGCGCCTTCGACGAGGGCTGGGTCACCCCCCAGACCCCCACGGCCAGGACCGGCAGGAAGATCGCCGTCGTCGGCTCGGGGCCCGCGGGCCTGGCCGCCGCCCAGCAGCTCACCAGGGCCGGGCACGACGTGGTGGTGTTCGAACGCGCCGACCGCGTCGGCGGCCTGCTGCGCTACGGCATCCCCGAGTTCAAGATGGAGAAGCGGCACATCGACCGCAGGCTCGCCCAGATGCGGGCCGAGGGCACCGAGTTCCGCACCGGCGTCAACGTCGGCGTCGACGTCACGGCCGCCCAGCTCCGCGCGGAGTTCGACGCCGTCGTCCTGGCAGGCGGCGCCACCCTGTGGCGGGACCTGCCGGTCGCCGGACGCGACCTCAAGGGCGTCCACCAGGCGATGGAGTACCTCCCCCTGGCCAACAAGGTCCAGGAGGGCGACCACACCGTCTCGGCGATCGACGCCAAGGACAAGCACGTCGTGGTCATCGGAGGCGGCGACACCGGAGCCGACTGCATCGGCACCGCGATCCGCCAGGGGGCGGCCTCCGTCACCCAGCTGGAGATCATGCCCCAGCCCCCGGCCGAGCGCCCCGGTAGCCAGCCCTGGCCCACCTTCCCCATCCTGTTCAAGATGGAGAGCGCCCACGAGGAACTGGCCGACGGCGGCGGCGACCGCGTCTACGCCGTCTCGACCACCGAGTTCGTCGGCGACGCCGACGGCAACGTCAGGGCACTGCGTCTCGTCGAGGTCGAGGGCCCCGCGAACGGCTTCAAGCCGATTCCCGGCACCGAACGGGAGATCCCCGCAGACCTCGTCACCCTCTCCATGGGCTTCGTCGGCCCGGAGAAGGCCGGCCTGCTCCAGGACCTCGCGGACTCCGCCGACGGCGAGTTCTTCGACGCCCGGGGCAACGTCGCCAGGGACAAGGGCTACATGACCTCCGCCGAGGGCGTCTTCGTCGCCGGAGACATGGGACGCGGCCAGTCGCTGATCGTCTGGGCGATCGCCGAGGGCCGCTCCGCCGCCGCGGCCGTCGACCGCTACCTCACCGGCCAGACCGCCCTGCCGACGGCGATCCCGCCGACCGCCAGACCCCTGGTCTGAACACGACCCGGCGTTCCCGGTACGGCTCTGCGCCCGCCGTACCGGGAACATCGGTTTGCTTTGCAGGTCGGATGGCTTGAGGATGATTCTCCTGGCTCCAACGGATGTGGAGGATCGATGAACCGCTGGCGCGCACGCCTGACCGGGGCGGCAGCCGTCGTCGCCGTGGTTGCGGGTCTCACCGCGGCCGCCCCCGCGAACCAGGCCACGGCTGGCGGCGGGGCGCTGCGCGACTACCTCGTCTTCTACGCCGACGGCGCACGGACCGGAGCGGTCAAGGCCATCGAGGAGGCCGGGGGAACCCCGCTCTCCACCGAACCCAAACTCGGCTACGTCGTCGTCAGAGGTCCCGCCGCCGGCTTCGTGGAGAGCCTCGCCGGTGACCCCTCCGTCGCCGGAGTCTCCGGCGACCGCAGGATCGGCCACGCCGCCTCCGTCCCCGCCACGGCGACCGGGGTCAACGTCTCCGACATCAGGACCATCGCCCTCAGCGGCGGCGAACCCCTCGCCGGACGGCAGTGGGACATGAAGATGATCGGCGCGACCGCCACCGGATCGCACGCCACCGCCCCCGGCGACAAGCGGGTGCTGGTCGGCGTCATCGACACCGGCATCGACGGCAAACACCCCGACATCGCCCCGAACTTCAACCGCGACCTCAGCCGCAACTTCGTCACCGACATCCCCAAGGACCCCAACGGCAAGGAACTTGACGGCCCCTGCGAGTTCAAGGGCTGCAAGGACCCCGTCGACCGGGACGACGACGGCCACGGAACCCACGTGGCCAGCACCATCGCCTCCCCGATCAACGGCCTGGGCGTCGCAGGCGTCGCCCCCGGCGTCTCCCTCGTCAACCTCCGCGCGGGCCAGGACTCCGGGATGTTCTTCCTCAAACCCAGCATCGACGCCCTCACCTACGCCGCGGACAACGGCATCGACGTGGTCAACATGAGCTACTACATCGACCCGTGGCTGTTCAACTGCACCGCCAACCCCCGCGACTCCAAAGCGGAACAACTCGAACAGCGCGGCGTCATCACCGGCATGCAGCGCGCCCTCGACTACGCCCGCGCACACGGCGTCACCCTGATCAGCGCCATCGGCAACGAGGCCACCGACCTCGGAAACCCGAAGACCGACCTCATCAGCCCCGACTACCCCCTCGACGCGCAGCGCACCCGTAAGATCGGCAACTCCTGCCTCAGCGTCCCCGCCGAGTCCAAGGGCGTCATCTCGGTCTCCGCCGTCGGCCCGACCAAGCGCAAGGCCTCCTACTCCGACTACGGCCTCGAACAGACCGACCTGGCGGCCCCCGGCGGCGACGCCGCCGACGGCGAGAGCGGCCAGGACATCACCAGGACCGTTCTGGCGGCAGCCCCGGAACACGTGCTCCGCGCCGAACACCTCATCGACGCCGACGGCAAGCCGCGCAGCGGCTCCGTCGTACGTGACTGCAAGGCGGGAACCTGCGCCTACTACCAGTACCTCGCCGGCAGCTCCATGGCCGCCCCGCACGCCACCGGCGTCGCCGCCGTGATCATCAGCCGCTTCGGCAAACCGTCCAAGGACGGCGTCACCATGCGCCCCGCCGACGTCGAACGGCTGCTCTACGCCAGCGCGACCCGCACCTCCTGCCCCAAGCCCCGCCGCTACGTCTACCAGGGCTTCGGCGACGAGGCCGCCCACACCTGCCAGGGCTCCAAGTCCCGCAACGGTTTCTACGGCCGCGGCATCGTCGACGCAGCCAAGGCCGCGACCATCGCCCCCTGACGTTCCGGGCGTCACACCCACACGGGCCGGTGACGCCCCGCGAGGGCGCCTGGGCCGGGGCGGAGCCGCGTCCGCCCCGGCCCTGTGAGGCCGGCTGTCAGATCCGCGGCGTTGCAACCGTCCATACGACGACGTACGGCACCGCCCCGCCGGGACCCGCTCCGTCCCACCCCCGCCACCGGCAGGCGGGTCAGGCCCCTGACCGCCCGCGTCGCCGCACACGGGCACCAGGCCGGAGCCGCCACGGCTCACCGCCGCCGGTGCGGCACGACGACCGCAACCCCCCTCGACCACGTACGGCAGGACCAGCACCGATCGAATCGGACGCCCCGAAGAAGTCCGACGGGTTCATCCCGCCGGCCGGATGAAGATCGCCGTACCCGGCCGGTCCCGACACCCGGCCGTACGGCACCGCCGCGACCGAGACCCCTCGGCCATCATGGTCCGCGCCCGCGTTCACAGGCCACGACTCCGGGCCGCCGCCTCAACACCCCCGACACCCGCAGGCGTTCAACGGGAACACCCGGGTCCGCACCGGTGACACGATGTCATCGAGTTTTTCACCCCTGCTCCGGCCAACGTAACGACCAAGTGGTCTGTACCAATTAGGGTGGGACCCGTGACTCGTCGCGCAAAAATCGTCTGTACCCTCGGCCCCGCCACCTCCTCCCCGGAACGCCTCCGCGAACTCATCGCCGCAGGCATGGACGTGGCTCGTTTCAACCTCAGCCACGGCAGCCAGGAACTGCACAAAGAGGTATACGACAGGGTGAGGGAGGCCGCCGCCGAACTCGGCCGCGGTGTGGGCGTGCTCGCCGACCTGCAGGGCCCCAAGATCCGCGTCGGAAAGTTCGAGGAGGGCCCCGTCCGCCTCGGTTTCGGAGACGTCTTCACCATCACCACCGAGGACGTCCCCGGTGACCGCGAACAGGTCTCGACCACCTACCTCGGCCTCCACAAGGACGTCCGCCCCGGTGACAGCATCCTCGTCGACGACGGACGCGTCCACCTGGAGGTCACCCGCATCGACGGCCCCCGCGTGACCACCCGCGTGATCATCGGCGGCATGATCTCCGACAACAAGGGCCTCAACCTGCCCGGCGTCAACGTCAGCGCCCCCGCCCTCACCGACAAGGACGAGGCCGACCTCCGCTGGGCCCTGCGCACCGGCTTCGACCTCATCGCCCTGTCCTTCGTCCGGCGCCCCTCGGACGCCGACGTCGTCCGCAACATCATGGAACAGGAAGCCGTCCGCCTCCCGCTGCTCGCCAAGATCGAGAAGCCCCAGGCGGTCGAACGGCTCCCCGAGATCATCGAGGCCTTCGACGGCATCATGGTCGCCCGCGGCGACCTCGGCGTCGAACTACCCCTCGAAGAGGTGCCGATCGTCCAGAAACGCGCCATCCAGCTCTGCCACGAGAAGGCCCGGCCGGTCATCGTCGCCACCCAGATGCTCGACTCCATGATCTCCGCCCCCCGCCCGACCCGCGCGGAGGCCTCCGACGTCGCCTACGCCGTCATGGAGGGCGCCGACGCCGTCATGCTCTCCGGCGAGACCTCCGTCGGCAACTACCCCATCGAGACCGTCCAGACCATGAGCCGCATCGCGGTCGCCGCGGAGAAGACCTCCCTGCACGCCACGCACAGCCTCGACCGGCTGCCCGAGACCACCGGAGGCGCCATCGCCCGCGCCGCGGCCGAAGTCGGCGCCATCGTCGGGGCCAAGGCCCTCGTCGCCTTCACCATGTCCGGCGAGACCGCCCGCCGCCTGGCCCGCTACCGCTCGCCCATCCCGCTGCTCGCCTTCACCTCCGCCCCCCACGTCCGCAACCAGCTGGCCCTCACCTGGGGCGTGGAGACCTTCGAGGTGCCCTTCGTCCACCACACCGACGACATGGTCCGCCAGGTCGAGGCCTCCCTGCTCGCCAACGCCCGCCTGGAGAAGGGCGACAAGGTCGTCATCGTCGCCGGGTCCCCTCCCGGCACCGCGGGCTCGACCAACGCCCTGCGCGTCCACACCATCGGCGCGGCCGTCTCCCACCCCGCCTGACCAACCGCACCCAACCGGTACGGCCGGCGCCCCGACGCCCGCCGTACCGGCATCGTGGGCCAACGGCGGGTCAACCGTCGTACTCCCACGTCCGCAGGAACAACCTCCTGCCCTTCTCCTCACCGGGAATCGGCGGCGCCTCCGTCAGGGAGTAACCCGCCGCACCCGCCACCGCCGCGCTCGCCGTGTTCTCCTTCTCGATCTCCAGTAGCAACCGGTCGATCCCCAGCGTGCCCCGCGCGAACTCTGTCATGACCCGCACCGCCCGCACCGCCAGCCCACGCCCCCGATGGGCCGCACCCACGCTGTAACCGATCTCCGCGACCCCCGAACCGGGCTCGCTCCACATCAGCAGCACCTCACCCAGCGCCGCCCCCGAGCCTTCTGTGATGGCCAGCTGGACGGACTGCCCCGCCGCCCGGCGCTCCCGCGCACGCTTCAGATAGAGCCGGGCGGCCTCCAGATCGAACGGGGAGACCAGAGGCGTCCAGTAGGCCACCTCGGGATCGTCGAACAGGCCGACCATCGTCTCCAGGTCATCGTCCTCCCACTCCCGCAACACCAGGCCGTGCCCGCTCAGGCGGAGCTCCCCCGGGACGACACCACCAGTCATGTCTGCCTCTCAGATCGAAGGGCCGCAACCGCCGACTCTTCCCGATGCCTCCCCTCAGCGGCAAGTCGTCCACGCGGACCGTCAGTGCTTCGGGCCGACGAACTCGTCCAGCCTCTCGACGGCCTCCCTGCGGGCGACGGAAACGGTGTTCGGCTTGGGACGACTCCAGGCGACCCCGAGCATGTCGAGGGTCTCCTCACAGAGGGTGAGAATGTCACGGGATTCGTTGACGAAGAGGTAACGCGGATATTCGTACCACTGTGACCGGCCGCCGAACTCTCGCCGGACCCGGTTGTTCGATCTGCATCCGTCGGAGTGGAAAAGGCCCCGTGCAAGGCTGCCGGGATTGGCCTCGACGATCTCTCGCTGCCAGCTCTCCAGACTGATCCGGCGTTCGTGTTTCTTTCCCGGCCCGTGCTGGGGGAACAGGTGAGGCCAGTGCTTGGAGAAGCAGTTGATCTCTGTGCATCCCTGGCGGGGGAGCCTGCGGACCTTGTTGCCCGGTCTGATGACGGTGAGGGCTTGGACGCACTCCTCCTGGAGCCCGGGCCAGGCGTCCGCGCACATGATCCGTAGTGACCACACCTGTTTCGCGGGGTCTCCGACGGCACTGATACAGCCGTCACCGAGATAAAGGCCCAGAAGGTAGGCGTAGACGTCACCGGGTGTGGGCGGCTGCAGGATCTCCTGACACCGGGGACACGAGGCCGTACGGGAGGGCGGACGGTCGGGATGGTCCCGCCACTGCCTGACCGTCGCCCGGGAAACACCCGTCTGGCGACTGACCGAGCTTATGGTCTGCCCGGAATCGAGCAGCCGGAGCACTCTCTGACGCACAGTGAGGTGATACATGCGGAGAGTTTCGCAGGAGGGTGCGACAAAAACGCGCCGTGCGCCGAGGGGTCTGACCTTTGGTGCCCTGAGTGGGATTCGAACCCACACTAGATGGTGTTTGAGACCATTTCCTCTGCCGTTGGGATATCAGGGCATATTTCCGGACTTGTCCGGATTGTGTGCCGGTGGTGAGCTTACCCAGAACTGGATCGGCTGTGGGCACCGGCGTGGTTCTAATCTAGCGGACATCGGTACTCTCTTGCTCGTGAGTACGCAGCGGCGAGTGGTGATCGCGGAAGACGAGGCTCTGATCCGCCTCGACCTGAAGGAGATGCTGGAGGAGGACGGGTACGCCGTCGTCGCGGAGGCCGGGGACGGGGAGGCCGCCGTCGCGCTGGCCGCCGAGCACCGGCCCGACCTGGTGATCCTGGATGTGAAGATGCCCATCCTGGACGGAATCTCGGCCGCCGAGCAGATCGTGTCGCGGCGGATCGCCCCGTGTCTGATTCTCACGGCGTTCTCCCAGCGTGATCTGGTGGAGCGGGCGAGGGACGCCGGGGCCATGGCGTATTTGGTGAAGCCGTTCACGAAGTCGGATCTGGTGCCCGCGATCGAGATGGCGGTCAGCAGGCACGAGGAGATCGTGGCGCTTGAGCGGGAGGTGGGGTCGCTCTCTGATCGGCTGGAGACGCGCAAGCTGGTCGAGCGGGCGAAGGGCCTGTTGATGTCGGAGCACGGGTGGAGTGAGCCGCAGGCGTTCCGGTGGATTCAGAAGGCGTCGATGGATCGCCGGTTGAGCATGCGTCAGGTGGCGCAGATCGTGGTCGACGGGGTGTCCGGGGCCGGGGGTGCGCCGGGGGAGTGAGGGGTGGGCCCGGTGGGGAGGCCCCCCTTCCTTTAGGAAGGTTTCCTGTTTGTTAAGCCCGCGCGGCTCCGGTGACCCCGGTCTGACGCGGGCTTTTGCATCTTCGAAGTGATCTATGTGAGGGTGGTGATGCGCGTGGTGACCATGACTTTTGTCAGTTATAGCTGAAAAGAATCGGTGTAATAACGAAATAGTTACGGTGGCCTGTCCTGTATCGACCCGTGACATCCGCTGGCTGTACTAACCGACACAACCCCCTGGCCACTCCGTCAGGGAGGGCATCTGTGAACCCGCTCCCCATGAGGGGTCGGGCGAAAGGAAGGCAACCTTGCGGCCCAAGACTGCTCGCCTCGGTGGAGTGCTCGCTGCCGGTGTGGCGCTCACCCTCGGTCTCGCTGCTTGTGGTAACAGTGGCTCTGGGACCCCGCAGTCGGACGGTGGCTCCAGTTCCGCCGCCTCCGCTGCCGGGACCGTCAAAATCGGTTTCATGGGTGACCTGACCGGCGCCAACGCGGGTATCGTCATTCCGCCGTGGAACGGCGCGAACCTCGTCGTCGACGAGTACAACAAGACGAACCCGGCTGTGAAGATCGAGCTGGTCAAGTACGACAGCCAGGGTGACGCCTCCAAGGCCGTCGCGCTGGCGCAGCAGGCCATCAAGAGCGACAAGGTCGCCGGCCTGATCGGCCCGGCGTTCTCCGGTGAGTCCGCGCAGGTCGCGCCGGTGCTCGAAGAAGCGGGTGTTCCGAGCATCACGGCCTCGGCGACGAACGCCAAGCTCGCGGAGAACGGCTGGAAGTTCTGGCACCGTGTGCTGCCGAACGACGGTGTTCAGGGTCCCGGTATCGCGGACTTCATCGCGGGTGCGGCGGGTGCGAAGAACGTCTTCGTCATCGACGACAAGTCGGAGTACGGCAAGCCGCTGGCCGACGCGGTCCGTACGCAGCTCGGCACCAAGGGTGTGAAGCTGACCAACGACTCACTCGACCCGGCCGAGAGCGACTTCTCCTCGGTGGTGAACAAGGTCGCGGCGGCCAAGCCTGACGCGATCTTCTTCGGTGGTTACTACGCCGCGGGCGGCAACCTGCTCAAGCAGCTGCGTGACAAGGGCGTGAAGGACGCGAAGTTCTTCTCCGGCGACGGTTCGCTGGACAAGGGCCTCATCGACGGCGCCGGCGCGCAGAACGCCGAGGGCGCCCTCGTCGGCTGCCCCTGCTACATCGCCACCCCCGATGTCACCGACCCGAAGGTGAAGAGCTTCGCCGACTCTTACAAGGCGAAGTTCAACGCCGACCCGGCGATCTACGCCTCTGAGGGTTACGACGCCGCGTCCGTCTTCGTCGAGGCGGTCAAGGCGGGCAACACCACCACCGACAAGATCAACGAGTTCATCAAGACCGTTGACCTGGCCGGTGTCTCCAAGCAGGTGAAGTTCGGCGACAACGGTGAGGTCGTCGCCAAGGACATCTACATCTACCAGGTCAAGGGCGGCGCCATCACGCTGCTGGGCAAGGCCACCGAGGCCAAGCTGGGCTAGGGACGGACCGCGAGAAGAGAAGGTAGTTGGCGCACGGGGAGCGGGATCGCCGAAGCGCGGTCCCGCTTTCTGTGTACTTCCACCAGAGTCCACGAGGTTCTGCTGGAAGCGGTGTGCTACCGGCAGTGCAGGCGACCCCCGCTAGAAGTGGTAAACCCTAGTGCTCAATGACTTCATCAATCAGTTCTGGCCGGCCACAATCGACGGCCTGGCCTTCGGTTCGATCTACGCCCTGATAGCGCTCGGCTACACCATGGTGTACGGCGTGCTGCGTCTGATCAACTTCGCGCACTCGGAAGTGTTCATGATCGGGACCTTCGGCGCGATGTTCGTCCCGTTCGTGTTCGGCATAAGTTCACCTCTGACCGGCATCGCGCTGGCCGGGGTGATCCTGCTGATGGTCGTGGCCGGGATGCTCGCCTCCGCGGGAACCGCGGTGGCGCTGGAGCGGATCGCGTACCGGCCGTTGCGCAAGCGTGGGGCCTCCCGCCTCGCGGCGCTCATCTCGGCCATCGGTGCCTCGATCTTCCTGCAGGAGCTGTTCGCGCTCCTGGTGATTCCGAACGTCTTCAACCGCCCGCAGCAAGGCCGCATCCAGATGGGCCTTCCCCGGTTGATGGAACGGAACGAGCTTTTCTCGATCTTCGGCCACTCGGTCCGGGCGGACCAGGTGCTGGTGATCGTGGCGGCGGTCGGCATGATGATCGCCCTTGACGCCCTCGTCAACCGTACGAAGATCGGCCGTGGTATCCGCGCCACCGCGCAGGATCCGGAGGCGGCGGTTCTCATGGGCGTCGACATCAACAAGATCGTCCGGATGACGTTCCTGATCGGCGGCGGCATGGCCGGTGTGGCCGGGGCGCTGTATCTGATCTCGTACGAGAACACGTACTACTACATCGGCTTCCTCTTCGGGATCAAGGCGTTCACCGCGGCGGTCCTGGGCGGCATCGGCAACCTGCGCGGTGCTCTGGTGGGCGGTGTGGTGCTCGGCCTCGTGGAGAACTACGGGGCGATCTTCGCGGGCTCCGACTGGAAGCACGTGATCTCCTTCAGCATCCTCGTCTTGGTCCTGATGTTCCGCCCCACCGGAATCCTCGGTGAATCACTCCAGCAGGCGCGCGCATGAACCAGAAGAATTCACTGGCAGATTTCCGTCACAGGCTCAGCCAGTACGGCGACGCCGTACACGAGCGCTGGCTGAACACGCCGGGCTGGCAGCGCTGGGTCGTCTACGTTCTCCTGATCGTCGGGGCGCTGCTGCTGCCCTCGGAGAGCATCGGCTCGTTCATGTCGCCCTACACGGACTGGGCGAGCATCCTGTTCTTCCCGATCGGCACCTATGTGGTGCTGGCCATCGGGCTCAACGTGGTCGTCGGTCAGGCGGGTCTGCTCGACCTGGGGTTCGTCGCGTTCTACGCGGTCGGCGGCTACGCGATGGCGTTGATCGGCACCAGGCTCGGCTGGAACTTCTGGCTGATCCTGGTCGTCGGCATCGGGCTGTGCGCCCTGTCGGGCATCACGCTGGGCGCTCCGACGCTGCGGCTTCGCGGCGACTATCTGGCGATCGTCACGCTGGGCTTCGGTGAGATCATCCGGATCACGGCGCGTAACACCGACGCGATCGGCGGCCCGAACGGCGTCCGCGGCATCCCGCACCCGCCGAGCTTCCCCGACATCACGATCGGTGACGTGGCGATCTTCAAGTACGGCGTGCTCGACCCGCGGCCCTACTACTACCTGCTGGTCGCGCTCGCGGTCATCGTGATCATCCTGGTGAAGCGCTGGGAGAAGAGCCGGGTCGGACGGGCCTGGGCGGCGATCCGTGAGGACGAGGACGCGGCCGAGGTCATGGGTGTGCCGACGTTCCGCTTCAAGATGCTCGCCTTCGCGATCGGTGCCTCGATCGGCGGCGCGATGGGCGTGCTGTGGGCGGCCAAGGCCATCTCGATCAACCCGAACGACTTCCAGTTCCTGCTGTCCGCGACGATCCTGGCCGCGGTGGTCATGGGCGGCGCGGGCAACCTGCCGGGTGTCATCCTCGGCGCGTTCGTCGTGGCGTGGCTGCCTGAGCGCTTCCGTGGCCTGCAGGACTACCGCATGCTGATCTTCGGCGCGGTGCTGGTCGCTCTGATGATCTTCCGGCCCGAGGGGCTGCTGCCCTCGCGTCAACGCAAGGCGGAGCTGCAAGAGGGATCGGGCGGGATGGGAAGCCTCGGCGCAGAGGTGTCCGGTCCCGAGTCGCATGGTGAGGAGGTGGCCTCTCGATGAGCACCGAGGTGAGCGGGACGGCCGGTGGGCGCGGTGGCCGAGCGATGCTGGAACTGCAGGGTCTTGTCATGCGGTTCGGCGGCGTCACGGCGCTGCGCGAGGTCGATCTGACCATCGGCGAGGGGGAGATCTTCGCTCTCATCGGTCCGAACGGCGCGGGCAAGACCACGGTCTTCAACGTGGTGACCGGGGTCTACCAGCCGACGGAGGGGCAGGTCCTCTTCCAGGGCGAGCGGATCAGCGGCGTCAAGCGCTTCAGGATCACCAAGCGGGGCGTCGCCCGTACGTTCCAGAACATCCGGCTGTTCCACAACATGACGGCTGTGGAGAACGTCATGGTGGGCGCGGACGCGCACCACCGTTCGGGCATGCTGAGCGTGGCTCTCGGGCTTCCCGCGCACCGCAGGGCGGAGCGTGAGGGGCGCGCGCTGGCGATGGAGCTGCTCGACTTCGTCGGCATCTCGCACCGGGCGAACGACCACGCCAAGAACCTGCCCTACGGTGACCAGCGCAGGCTGGAGATCGCCCGCGCGCTGGCGACCAACCCGAAGTTGCTGCTGCTCGACGAGCCCGCCGCCGGTATGAACCCGGCGGAGAAGGTCGCCCTGCAGCAGTTGATCCGCGACATCCGCGACGCGGGGCGGACGATTCTCATCATCGAACACGACATGAGCCTCATCATGGGCATCAGCGACCGTATCGCGGTGCTGGACTTCGGCCAGAAGATCGCCGACGGCCTGCCGGACGAGGTGCGGAGCGACCCCCGGGTCATCGAGGCGTATTTGGGGGCTCCCGCAGATGCTTCTTGAGGTCAAGGACATCCACGTCCACTACGGAAAGATCGCGGCGCTCAAGGGCATCTCGGTCGAGGTGAACGAGGGCGAGATCGTCACGCTCATCGGCGCGAACGGGGCGGGCAAGACCACGACCCTGAAGACGATCTCCGGTCTGCGTGGCCTGACGTCGGGCAGCGTCGTCTTCGACGGCCAGGACATCAGCAAGATGCCGGGTCACAAGAGGGTCCTGGCGGGCCTGGGGCAGGCGCCTGAGGGCCGGGGGGTCTTCCCCGGTATGACGGTGCACGACAACCTGCTCATGGGTGCCTACACCCGTTCCGGTGACTTCGACGCGGACCTGGCCGAGGTCTACGAGCTGTTCCCGAGGCTCGCCGAGCGCAGGACGCAGATGGGCGGCACGATGTCCGGCGGTGAGCAGCAGATGCTGGCCATCGGGCGCGCGCTGATGGCCAAGCCGAAGGTGCTGCTGCTCGACGAGCCGTCGATGGGGCTGGCGCCGCTGATGGTGCAGCAGATCTTCTCGATCATCGAGGAGATCAACCGCCGTGGGACCACGGTGCTGCTGGTCGAGCAGAACGCCCAGCAGGCGCTGAAGCTGGCACACCGGGCCTATGTCCTGGAGACCGGCAAGGTGGTCAAGAGCGCGCCCGCCGCCGACCTGCTCAACGACCCCGACGTGCAGGCCGCCTATCTGGGCGGCGGGCTCGGGCACGAGGCCTAGGAAGGGGTTCCACGTCCTCGCCGCGCGCGTGCGGCGAGGACGTGCCCTGCCTAGCCCAGGGGGACGGTCGCGCCCTGGGTGGTGCCGCCGACGCCGAGGGGCGGGTCGCCGTACAGGCGGACGCCGGTGATCTTCGCGTTTTTGGGGACGTCGAACCACAGGTCCATCTCGATCCTGACCTCGGCGCCGAGCGGGAGGGTGTCCGGCTGGCGTTTGATGGCCTGGGCGAACCTGTTGACGGCGTGGGCCGTGCCGTCGGCGGTGAGGAGCCGCTGGCGGCCGGCGACGAAGCGGGAGTTGGTGCGGCCCGGGTTCTCGGCGACGATCCGCACGACCACGTACTGGCCCTTGGCCTGCCACTCGCCGTGGCTGCCGACGAACCCGCTCAGGCCGGTCTGCAGGCCGATCACCTGGAAGCGGATGTCGCCGTCCGTCACGGGCGCGGCGGTGACCGGGTGCTCGCCCGGCCGTACCGGGCGGGGCGTCAGCTGGTAGGTGGGGGTGGGCGAGGGGGAGGGGGCCGCGGAGGGTTGCCCCGAGCACGCGGTGAGGAGCGCGGTGGCCAGGACGGCACCGGTCAACGTCTTTGGGAGGTTGCGCACACCGGGCAAGGTAACCGAGGCGTGGGCTGTTCCTCAATGCACTTTCCCCATGGATTCGGGGAGTTTCGTAACGGCCTTTACCCCACCTGAAGTGCGAAGATAGAATATTTGCACCGTTTTGTGGCTTGGTGATTTCCTGTCCCGGACCGTATTGGGTGGCAGGGTTGACCACTCGGCGTCCGAAGGTGTCAAGGGCCTGGTGGGGCATGATACCGATCATGGTGGCGCCGAAAGGGGTTGTTGTCCGAATCGTGTTGTAGCGGTGATCCATACGTCCGTACTGGTGGGCAGTATTACCCGGAGGTAACTGTCCACGATGTGACTCTGACCGAAGGAGGCCTTGTGGGCCTGAGTTTTGTTTCCCGTCGTGTGCTCGCGGCGGGGGCGGTGGTGGTCGCCGGCACGTTCGGCCTCGCGGCCTGCGGTACCGAGAACACCGGAGGTTCCTCCGCGAGCGCCCCCTCGGAGGGCGGCGTGAAGGTGGTCCACCCTGGCAAGCTGACCACCTGCACGAACCTTCCCTACGAGCCCTTCGAGTTCAAGGAAGGGGACAAGACCGTCGGCTTCGACATCGACATCGTCGACCTGGCGGCCAAGAAGCTCGGCCTGACCCAGGACGTCGTCGACATCGACTTCGCCGTCATCAAGAGCGGCGCGGCGATGGCCGCGGGCAAGTGCGACGTGGCGGCGGCGGGCATGACCATCACGCCCGAGCGCAAGGCCAACATCGACTTCTCCGTTCCGTACTTCGACGCGACCCAGGCGTTGCTCGGCAAGAAGGGCATCGGGATCAAGACCCTTGAGGAGGTCAAGGCGAAGAACCTGCGCCTGGGCGCGCAGGCCTCGACCACGGGCCTGGAGTACGTCAGGAAGAACGGCTTCGACCCCAAGGAGTTCGCGGACTCGCCCAAGGAGCTGCTCGGCCTGCAGTCCGGCCAGGTCGACGTGATCGTCCAGGACCTGCCGGTCGTGCTGGCCTGGCTGAAGAAGCCGGAGATCGCCGACAAGTTCGAGCTGCTCGCCAGCCTGGACACCGGTGAGCAGTACGGCATCGGCCTGAAGAAGGGCGCCGACCCGGCGCTGCTCAAGGCCGTCGACGAGGCGATCACCACGGCCAAGGCGGACGGAACCTACGAGAAGCTCTACGTCAAGTGGTTCGGTAAGAAACCCGGAGAGCTCGGCTGATCCATGACCGACCAGCCAACGACGGCTGAGAAACCGGGTCCGGCGGGGCGCGCCCGCAGGACCCGGCTCAGTCCGCGAAAGAGACAACGCGTCAGCCGGGCCGTCCAGTACGCCGTGCTGGTCGCCGTGGCCGTGTTCCTCGTCCTGCGCATCGACTGGAACAGTCTGGCGCAGAACTTCGCCAAGCCGGAGATCGCCGCCGAGGCGTGGCCCGAGGTGATCACGGTCGCGCTGAAGAACACGATCATCTACTCGGTCGGCGGTTTCGTCTTCGCCTTCCTGTTCGGCCTGCTGCTGGCCCTGATGAGGATGTCGTCGGTGCTGCCGTACCGATGGCTCGCGATCGCCTACATCGAGGTCTTCCGGGGCCTGCCCGCGCTGCTCATCTTCCTGCTCATCCTGTTCCTGCCACAGGCACTGCCCGGCTTCCAGGTGCCCGGCGACACCTACGGGCAGGGCATCCTGGGCCTGACGGTCGTCGGGTCCGCCTACATGGCCGAGACGCTGCGCGCGGGCCTGCAGGCCGTTCCCAAGGGCCAGATGGAGGCGGCGCGCTCGCTGGGCATGTCCCACACCCGCGCCACGGTCAGCATCGTCATCCCGCAGGCCGTGCGGATCGTCATCCCGCCGACGACCAACCAGTTCGTGTCCCTGCTCAAGGACTCCTCACTGGTGCTGTTCCTCGGCGTGACCAGCGAGTACGTCGAGCTCACCAAGTTCGGCAACGACCTGGCCTCCACACACGCCAACGCCACGCCCATCCTGGTCGTCGGCATCACGTATCTGCTCGTCACGATCCCGCTGGGTTACCTCGCGAACCGGCTGGAGAGACGGCAGGGGAGGGGACGGCGATGACCGAGCCGACGACCCAGGCGGCCGCCCCCGTGGCGCACGCGGTCGAGATCAGGGACCTGCACAAGCGCTTCGGCAGGCTGGAGGTCCTCAGGGGGATCGACTTCGCCGTCGACCCCGGCCAGGTGGTGTGCGTCATCGGCCCCTCCGGGTCGGGCAAGTCGACGCTGCTGCGCTGCGTGAACCTGCTGGAGCAGCCGACCTCGGGCAAGGTCGTGCTCGAAGGCGTCGAACTGACCGACCCCGACGTCGACATCGACGCGGCCCGGCGCCGTGTCGGCATGGTCTTCCAGCAGTTCAACCTCTTCCCGCACATGACCGTGCTGCAGAACGTGATGATCGCCCAGCGGCGGGTGCTCAGGCGCGGCGCGGCCGAGGCCGAGCGGATCGCCAGGGAGCACCTGGCGAAGGTCGGCGTCCTGGAGAAGGCGGCCTTCTACCCGGCCCAGCTGTCCGGCGGCCAGCAGCAGCGGGTGGCCATCGCCAGGGCGCTGGCCATGAACCCCGCGTTGATGCTCTTCGACGAGCCGACCTCCGCGCTCGACCCGGAGCTGGTCGGCGACGTGCTCACGGTCATGCGCAAACTGGCCGAGGAGGGCATGACGATGCTCGTGGTCACCCATGAGATGGCCTTCGCCAGGGACGTGGCCGACCGCGTGGTCTTCATGGACGGAGGCGTGATCGTCGAGGACGGCCCCCCGGACCAGGTGATCGGCTCACCCCGGTACGAACGGACCAGGAGCTTCCTGCGCCGGGTGCTCGACCCCACGCACACCGACGTGTGACCCTCGGCCCCGTACGGCCCGAGCCCGGAAGGGCCCGGAGCGGGCCGTACGGGGCCGAGCGAACACGAGCCCGGGGAGAGCCTTTGGCGCCGCGCAGGACTTCCCCGACCCTGCGCGTTTTCTACTCGGCTCCCCCACGGGCATCGATGTCACCCACCGTAGCGACTCCTGTGGCAAGAGTGCAAAAAGGGGAGGTCGGGTAATGATCGAAAACCGGTGAGTTCCCGTTCAGGCGTCGCGCAGCATGCAGGTCAGGCGTGAGCTGCACACCCTGCGGCCCCGCTCGTCGGTGATCTCGATCTCGTAGGTCGCCACGCTCCTGCCGCCGTGCACCCGGGTCGCGACGCCGGTGACGTGGCCGGAGCTGACGGCGCGGTGGTGGGTGGCGCTGATCTCGATGCCGACCGCGACACGCCCCTGGCCCGCGTGCAGGGCCGCCCCGATCGAGCCCAGGGTCTCGGCCAGCACACATGAGGCCCCGCCGTGCAGCAGGCCGTACGGCTGGGTGTTGCCCTCGACGGGCATGCGGCCCGTGACCCGCTCGGGGGAGGCCCCGGTCAGCTCGATGCCCATCCGCTCGACGAGCGCGCCACCGGCGCCGCCGAGGGTCTCTTCGAGGATCCGGGCGACTTCCTGTGGGTCTGTCATGGTCAAGGGGGCGTCTCCTTGTCGCGGGACCAGCGTTTTCTGTCGTATCAGGAGACTAGGCTTCCCCTGTGCCGAAGAACGAAGCGACCCCCTCGCGTCCGTGTCTGCTGCTGCTGGATGGACACTCCCTGGCATACCGGGCCTTCTACGCCCTGCCCGAGGAGAACTTCTCCACCACGACGGGGCAGACGACCAACGCCGTCTTCGGGTTCACCTCCATGCTGGTCAACGTGCTCCGTGACGAGCGGCCCACGCACGTGGCGGTCTGCTTCGACCGGTCAGAGCCGACGTTCCGGCATACGGAGTACCCGGAGTACAAGGCCAACCGCAGCGCGGCCCCGGACAGCTTCCGCAGCCAGATGAGCCTGATCCACGAGATGCTCGACGCCCTGCGCGTGCCGTACCTGTCGCTGGCCGGATACGAGGCCGACGACCTGATCGCCACGCTCGCCACCCGCGCCGCCGCGCAGGACATGAACGTGCTGGTCGTCACCGGTGACCGCGACGCGCTCCAGCTGGTCGACGAGCGCATCACGGTGCTGATGACCAGGGTCGGCATCAGCAACATGACCAGGTTCACGCCCGAGGCCGTGCTGGAGAAGTACGAGCTCACCCCCGCCCAGTATCCCGACTTCGCGGCCATCAGAGGCGACAGCAGCGACAACCTCAGGAACATCCCCGGTGTCGGCGAGAAGACCGCGGCCAAGTGGATCCGCGAGTTCGGCTCGCTGGAGGAACTGGTCAACCGGGTCGACGAGGTCAAGGGCAAGGTCGGGGACAAGCTGCGCGACCACCTCGACCAGGTCCTGCTGAACCGCCGTCTCACCCAGCTCACCCGGGACGTCCCGCTCGAAGCCGAGGTCACGGCGCTGACGGTCGGCCAGGGCGAGCGCGCCGAGATCGACAAGATCCTCGACACGCTGGAGTTCAGAGGCGAGCTGCGCGACCGGCTGTTCAAGACCCTCTCCTCGGCCGAGCCGGAGACGGGCGAGGGCTTCGAGGTCGAGACGGTCGTGCTCGGGCCGGACGAGGTCGGGCCCTGGCTGCGGGCCATGCCGGAGGGCCGGGCGGGCCTGGCCTTCCGGGGTTCCCACGGCAGCGGCACCGGGCGGGTCGACAGCGTCGCGATCGCCGCGCCCGGCGACGGCGGGCGCGGCGCGGCCTTCATCGACCAGACGACGCTCACCGAGGCCGACGAGGCGGCGCTGCGCGAGTGGCTGTGCGACGCGTCGCGGCCCAAGGCCGTGCACGACGCCAAGGGGCTGATCCTGGCGCTGTGGGCCCAGGGGATGGACCTGCGCGGGCTGACCAGCGACACGGCGCTGGCGGCCTACCTGGCGATGCCCGGCCAGCGCTCGTTCCCGCTTGAGGACCTCGTCCGGGTCTACCTGCGCCGGGAGTTGCGCGGGGAGGAGGACAACAGCGGCCAGGCCAGCCTGTTCGACGACCAGGAGACCGACGCCGCCCACGACCTCGGGCTGCGGGCCATGGCCGTGCGGGAGCTGGCCGACGCCCTTGAGGACTTCCTCGAACCACGGGGCGGCACCCACCTGATGGGCGACGTCGAGCTGCCCCTGGTGACGGTCCTGGCCGAGCTCGAACGGGCCGGGATCGCCGCGGACGGTCCCTACCTCAGCGGCCTGGAGGCCGAGTTCGGCGCCGCGGTCAAGCAGGCCGTCGACGCCGCGCACGCCGCCGTCGGAGAGCAGTTCAACCTGGGCTCGCCCAAGCAGCTCCAGGAGATCCTGTTCGTCAAGCTCGGGCTGCCCAAGACCAAGAAGATCAAGACCGGCTACAGCACGGACGCCGAACAGCTGGCCTGGCTGGCCACGCAGACCGACCACGAGCTGCCGGCCATCATGCTCAGACACCGTGACCAGGCCAAGCTGCGCGTCACGGTCGAGGGGCTGATCAAGGAGATCGCCGACGACGGCCGGATCCACACCACGTTCAACCAGATCATGGCGGCCACCGGGCGGCTCAGCTCGGAGAAGCCCAACCTGCAGAACATCCCGATCCGCACCGCCGAGGGCCGCAGGATCCGGCAGGGCTTCGTGGTCGGCCAGGGCTACGAGACCCTGCTGACCGCCGACTACAGCCAGATCGAGCTGCGGATCATGGCCCACCTGTCCGGCGACGCGTCGCTGATCGCGGCCTTCGAGTCCGGGCACGACTTCCACCAGGCGACCGCCGCGCGGGTCTTCGACATCGAGCCCCAGCAGGTCACCGGTGAGATGCGGGCCAAGATCAAGGCGATGAACTACGGCCTCGCCTACGGACTGTCCGACTTCGGGCTCTCCGGGCAGCTCGGCATCCCGGTGCAGGAGGCCAGGGCCCTCAAGGACGAGTACTTCGAGGAGTTCGGCGGCGTCCGCGACTTCCTCAACGCGATCGTCGTCCAGGCCAGGCAGGACGGCTACACCGAGACCATCATGGGCCGCCGCCGCTACTTGCCCGACCTCAACAGCGACAACAGGCAGCGCAGGGAGATGGCCGAGCGAATGGCGCTCAACGCGCCGATCCAAGGGTCGGCGGCCGACATCATCAAGGTCGCCATGCTCGGTGTGCACGACGCGGTCAAGGAGGCCGCTCTGCGCTCGCGGATGCTGCTCCAGGTCCACGACGAGCTGGTGTTCGAGGTGGCGCCGGGAGAGCTGGAGACCCTGCGTGAGCTGGTCGTCGACCGGATGAACGCCGCCTACTCGCTGCGCGTCCCCCTTGAGGTCTCCGTCGGGGTCGGCCGCACCTGGGAGGACGCGGGCCACTGAGGGCCGCCTTCCCGGTTCGATCCTCCGCACCCGCCCCGCGACGTTCCGCGGGGCGGGCGTCGTCACGATGTGGTTCCCGTGCGGACACCCAGTGGTGACCAGGTAGATCATTGGTTGTTTGCCCGGCCTGCCCGAGTCTGTTCTAGGGTGGTAATCCAGTCGAGATCTCGATGGGTACGGGAGTTTTGTGCGGAGTTCAGCGCCACTGACGCAGATCATCATGCTCGCCAACGTGGTGGTTGTGATCACCGCGGTGGTGGTGCTCCTGGTGCGCCCCGACGCGGCGCCGACCTCCGTCTCACTGGCGGGTACGGCGACGCCGCTCAGCACACCGCCGGTGACACCGCCCGCCCAGACCCCCTCCCCGCCGCCGTCGCCCGGCCCCTCGCCCGCGGTCACGCTGCCCTCCGCGGAGCTGCCGCCGCCGGTGGTGGCCTCGCCGGAGTTCGCCCGGCAGGTCAAGGCCAACGAGGCCGGAGTGGTCCCGGTGCTGATGTACCACCGCATCCAGAAGAAGCGGCTGGCCTCCATCGACAGGACCCCCGCCCAGGTGCGCCAGGAGATGGAGCGGCTGGCCAGGGACGGCTACGTGCCGATCACCGCGCACGAGTTCGTCACCGGCGACATCCGCGTCCCGGCGGGCAAGCACCCGGTCGTGCTGACCTTCGACGACGGTCATCCGAGCCACTTCGCGCTCGACAAGGCGGGCGTGCCGCTCAGGGACACCGCGGTCGGAATCATCTATCAGGTGGCCAAGAAGTACCCAGATTTTCGGCCTGTCGCGACATTTTGGGTAAATCATCAGCCCTTCGGGCTGCGGGACGCGCGCGCCCAGGAGAACGCGGTGCGGTGGCTGGCCTCGCACGGCTTCGAGGTGGCCAACCACACCTGGGACCACCCCTACCTGCCGGGCCTGTCGAAGAAGCGGGTCGCCGAGCAGCTCGTCCGCGTCCAGCGGATGCTGGCCAAGTACGGCGCGGGCACCCCGGACACGCTGGCGCTGCCGTTCGGCGCCATGCCGCGCAAACGGTCGACCGTCCAGAAGGGCAAGTGGGACGGCACCTCCTTCGCCTTCAAGGGCGTCTTCCTGGCCGGCGCGCAGCCGTCGGTCTCGCCGTTCACCAAGGACTACGACTGGCGGGCGATCCAGCGGGTCCAGAGCAACGGCAAGAAGGGCGAATGCCGTAAGTGGTGCTCGCAGTACTGGCTGGAGTGGCTCAACAAGCACCCGGGCAAGCGGTACACGGCCGACGGGGATCCCGAACGCATCTCCGTTCCACGGGAACTTCGGGGTAATATCAGCCCGCAGTGGAAGCAGCGGATCAATGCCTACTGACGGCGTTGAGCCATGGCTTTGCCATCGGTGTGTCGTGCTACCGGATTGACCAGGCTCGTCTGTTCTCATATGCTGATCGCTGCGCTGTGGGCTCGCGTGTGTCTCGGACCGAGTGGGCTCGCGCTCGATCAGGCCGGTGGATTCCCGGCTGAACGATAAGAGGCCTGCCGCGTGTTCGCCACATCGACATCTGTCCGCGTTCGGAGCAATTCCACACATGACGAGCAGCACTGAGGCCACCTCGAGCACCCCGCAGGTAGCGGTCAACGACATCGGCTCCGAGGAAGAGTTCCTCGCAGCGATCGACCTGACCATCAAGTACTTCAACGACGGCGACATCGTCGAGGGCACCGTCGTCAAGGTCGATCGAGACGAAGTTTTGCTCGACATCGGCTACAAGACCGAGGGCGTCATCCCCTCGCGTGAGCTCTCGATCAAGCATGATGTCGACCCGGCGGACGTCGTCGAGGTTGGCGAGCACGTCGAGGCCCTTGTCCTCCAGAAGGAGGACAAGGAAGGCCGTCTCATCCTGTCCAAGAAGCGCGCCCAGTACGAGCGCGCCTGGGGCACGATCGAGAAGATCAAGGACGAGGACGGCATCGTCACCGGCACCGTCATCGAGGTCGTCAAGGGCGGCCTGATCCTCGACATCGGTCTGCGCGGCTTCCTTCCCGCCTCGCTGGTCGAGATGCGCCGGGTCCGCGACCTGCAGCCCTACGTGGGCCGTGAGCTCGAGGCCAAGATCATCGAGCTGGACAAGAACCGCAACAACGTGGTCCTGTCCCGCCGTGCCTGGCTGGAGCAGACCCAGTCCGAGGTTCGCCAGACGTTCCTCAACACCCTCCAGAAGGGCCAGGTCCGCAAGGGCGTCGTGTCCTCGATCGTCAACTTCGGTGCCTTCGTGGACCTCGGTGGCGTCGACGGACTGGTTCACGTCTCCGAGCTGTCCTGGAAGCACATCGACCACCCCTCCGAGGTCGTCGAGGTCGGCCAGGAGGTCACCGTCGAGGTTCTCGACGTCGACATGGAGCGCGAGCGGGTCTCGCTGTCGCTCAAGGCGACGCAGGAGGACCCCTGGCAGCAGTTCGCCCGCACCCACCAGATCGGCCAGGTCGTGCCGGGCCGCGTCACCAAGCTGGTGCCGTTCGGCGCGTTCGTCCGCGTCGAGGAGGGCATCGAGGGCCTGGTCCACATCTCCGAGCTGGCCGAGCGCCACGTCGAGATCCCCGAGCAGGTCGTCCAGGTCGGCGACGAGATCTTCGTGAAGATCATCGACATCGACCTCGACCGCCGCAGGATCTCGCTGTCGCTCAAGCAGGCCAACGAGAGCGCGCTGGGCGCCGACGTCGAGTTCGACCCCACGCTGTACGGCATGGCGGCGACCTACGACGACTCGGGCAACTACATCTACCCCGAGGGCTTCGACTCCGAGACCGGCGAGTGGCTTGAGGGCTTCGACCGCCAGCGCGAGGAGTGGGAGCGGCAGTACGCCGAGGCCCAGACCCGCTTCGAGGCGCACAAGCGTCAGATCGAGGAGGCCCGCAAGGCCGAGGCGGAGGCGGGCGAGGCAGCCCCCACCTCCTACTCGGGCGAGACCCCGGCCTCCGGTTCGAGCTCCTCCGCTCCGGCGGCGGGCGCTCTTGCCTCCGACGAGGCTCTCGCCGCCCTGCGGGAGAAGCTCGCGGGCGGTCAGAGCTGACCTCTTCCAGTGGTTGATGTGGCGATCTGAAGATCCGAGGAAGGGCCCCGCTCAGGCGGGGCCCTTTTTCGTGCCCGCCGGTCCGCCCGGGGCGCGCTCCCGGCCTGTCCGGTGCCGGGGGCCGGGTTCGCCCGTCGCCGGCCACGCTAGGGTTGGCGGGTGACCATGATCGGGCGGGCGGCCCCCGCGGACGCGGGAGAGATCCTCACGGTCCAGCGGGCCGCGTACGTGAGCGAGGCCCAGCTCTACGGCGATCCGTTCATCCCGCCTCTGGTCGAGTCCGCCGAGCAGGTCGAGCGGGCGATACGGACCGGTGTCGTGCTCGTCGCCAGGCGGGACGGACGGATCGCCGGGGCGGTTCGCGGGCAGATGTCCGGCACCACCTGCCTGGTCGGCCGCCTGGTGGTCGCGCCCGACCTGCAGGGCGGGGGTGTCGGCGGCGCCCTGCTGGACGCCCTTCACGGGGAGATGGGCTCCGCCCTGGCGTTCGACCTGTTCACCGGGCACCTGTCGGAGGGCAACCTGCGGCTCTACCGCCGGCGCGGCTACCGTGAGACCCACCGGGAGCGGATGAGCGACCACCTGACCCTGGTCCACCTGCGCAGGCAGCGGTAGCGGCGCGTATTCTGCGGACCATGTTGAAGGTGGGGCTCACCGGAGGGATCGGTTCCGGCAAGAGCGAGGTGTCACGGCGTCTGGCCGCCAGGGGCGCCATGGTGATCGACGCCGACATGATCGCCCGTGAGGTGGTCGAGCCGGGAACCGAGGGGCTGGAACGGATCGTCGCGATCTTCGGGCCGGACGTCCTGCGCGAGGACGGCTCGCTCGACCGGGGACGGCTCGGCTCGATCGTCTTCGCCGACTCCGAGAAACTGGCCTCCCTCAACGCCGTCGTGCACCCGCTGGTCGGTGAGCGCGTCGCCGAGCTGCAGAGTCAGGCGGACGAGGACGCCATCGTCGTCTACGACGTGCCGCTGCTGGTCGAGAACAACCTCGCCCCGATGTACGACGTGGTCGTGGTCGTCGACGCGGCCGACGAGACGCGCGCCGGACGGCTGCTGACGCTGCGCGGCATGACCGAGGCCGACGTCAGGGCCAGGATCGCCGCCCAGGCGAGCCGTGAGGAGCGGCTGAGGGCCGCCGACGTCGTGGTGCCCAACGAGGGATCCCTGGAGGAGCTGGAGGCCCGGGTGGAGGCCCTGTGGGCCGATCTGGCCGCACGCGCGAAGGCCTGAGCGCGAGGGCGTACGGCTGGGCTCCGCCTATGGGACGAGAAAGGACGATCCTCTTGGATGAGGATGCCTTACCGTAAATCGTCCAATCGGCTCAGGTGGCCGGGGGATCCGCTCCTTTACCGTCGAGTTACTTTCATCGGCGGCGGGGGGCGACGTGCGGGGCGTTCGAGGTGTGGGCGGGATCATGGCGGCCGTGACGGCCGTCGTTCTTCTCCTCGCGCCGTTGCTGTCGCCGAGTCCCGGCCTGCCCGGGCCGGGAAGCCTGATGTCCGGCGGGACGCCCGAGGGCCTCCATCTCCAGATCGCCGCCCATCCGGACGACGACCTGCTCTTCATGAGCCCCGACCTGCTGAGGCTGCTCGCGCGTGGCGCGAGCACCGTCACTGTCTATCTCACCGCGGGGGAGGGGACGGCGGGGGTCGGCGACGGGCACCCGCCCAGGCGGTACAGCATCGACAGGCAGCGGGGGGTCAGGGCCGCCTACGCCTGGGCCGCCGGGGTTCGTGACCGGTGGCGGCGGAACCTGATGACCGTGGGCAGGATCCGGGCCGAGGTGGACACGCTGGCGGACCGGCCACAGGTCCGGCTCGTCTTCGCCGGACTGCCCGACGGCGGCGACCCCAGGGCGGACGGCGGAAGGAGCGCCCTGAGCCGCCTGTGGGCCGCCTCAGGGGACCTGAGCTGCGTGCGCCCCTTCACCAGGCCCTCCGTCTGCCTGTCCCGCTCCGACGTCCTGGAGGCGCTCCGCGGGCTGATGCGGGTCTTCCGGCCTTCGGTGCTGAACACCCTCGATCCGGACCCGCCGCCGGGCGTCGCCGACCACCCCGACCACATCGCCGCCGCGAGGTTCGCGGCGGCGGCCGCCCCGCCGGGCGTCAGGGTGGTCGTCTACCGGGGCTACACCACGCTGCCCCTGCCCCCCAACCTCACCCCCGCCGAACACGAGATCAAGCGCGAGGCCTTCGCCGTCTACCGGGGACACGACTACCGGGCGGGCTCGGGCCGCCGCTACGACGCCTGGCTGCGGCGGATGTACCGCGGCCCCGGCGCGGCCTCGCCGTGAGGGACGTCACGGCGAGGGGGCGCGCCCGGGGGCGTGGGGGCGGGGGAGCGGCCCCGGGCGGCGGGAGGCGGCCGCCGGGGCGCAGCCGTGAAAGGCGGGTCAGAACCAGCCGCGGCGCTGGGCCATCGAGTGCAGGCCCGCGCGCAGCGACTGCTCCACCTGGCCGGGGTGGTCGTCGTAGTGGACCGTGAACCGGTTGTAGGTGTCGTGACTTGAGGTCAGGAAACCGCCGCGCTTGTCGGCCTCCAGGATGACGTCCACCGCCCGCGGGCCCGCGATGAAGGTCAGTTCGAGCTCGCTGAAGTGCCGGGAGTACTCGGGGCCGACGTAGTACTCGATCTCCTGGAAGAACGGCATCCGGGAGCCGTGCAGCGTGCCGCGCTCCAGGTCGGCCTTCTTGAAGCGGAAGCCCATGTTGTCGAGCGCGCCGAGCACGTGGTCCTGGGCGGGCAGCGGGTTGACGAACAGCGCGTCGAGGTCGCCCTTGTCCAGCGCCCCGGCCAGGGACAGCTCGGTGGAGACACCGAGCTGCATGCCGCGCAGCGGGTGGCCGCCGATGGCGCTGATCGGGGTCTCCCACGGGACGGGGATCTCGAACGGGGCCGACTGCGGCGCGCCCGCGGCCAGGTGGAAGGAACCGGTGATCTGCTGGCGCAGGAAGCTGTAGGTGGTCTTGTACTCGTTGTCGCCGCTTTCGACCTCGACGACCGCGGTGAAGTCGATGAAGATGCCCTCCACCCGGTAGTCGGAGCCGCCGCCGCGGAAGTTGACCTGTCCGCGCAGGGTCTCGCCGGGGCGGACGTTGGAGTTCAGCAGCACCGTGTCGACCTCGACGCCGGCGCCGAAGGCGGCCATGAGTTTACGGAACACCATTGGGGGACTCCCGGGGTTGAGATGTTTCAGTTGGGTTCAACGGACGGTTTGGCCTGGCCGTTCCCCGCGCCGCCGTCCGCGCTGAGCTGCGGCAGGAGCTGGGCGAGGAGCAGGGTGGCCAGCGGAGAGGTCTCGCCTGAGGCGCCGCCGGTGCGCACGACGATCGGGCGGGGGGCGTTCTCGGCGAGCTTGGCGCCCACGTCGAGACGGCGGCGGGCCAGCTCGTACTGGAGCACGGCGCGGTTGTCACGGTAGGAGTCGGCGAGCCTGCGCAGCCCCTTGGCCTCGTTCTCCGCCGAGGTCAGCTCGGCCCTGCCCCTGGCCTCGATCTCCCAGCGCACCCGCTGGGCCTGCGTCTCGTGCTCCTCCAGCATGCGGGCGACGTCCTTGCGGGCGGTGTTGGCCGCGGCCCTGACCTCGACGATACGGGCGTCCCTGGTCTTCTTGGCCCGCTCGATCTCCATGAGCAGGGTGTCGATGCGGCGCTTGCGGGTCAGCTCCCACTCACGCTCGAAGGCCGACAGCTCCTTGGCGACCTTCTCCCGGGTCGCCAGGTGCTGCTGGTACTGGTCGGGCAGCTGCACGTCGGGGATGTTCGCGCCGGTGATGCGCACGCCGTACCTGCCGAGCTGGCGGGTCAGCAGCTCCTGCATGTCTCCCACGTCGGAGCCGCGCAGGTCGTAGGCCCGCTCGGTGTGGACCCTGCGGCTGCGCTGGCGGATGGCGTCCTGTACGGCGCTGCTGAGCACGAGGTCGAAGTTGCCCGCCCCGATCGTCCTGACGAAGGCGACCGGATCGACGATGCGGAACTTCAGGAAGAACTCGATCGACTTCAGCGGCACGTTCTCCGCCGTCGGGCAGGCCGCGATCGGCGCCGAGTAGGGGATCTCGGTCGAGGTGTCCACGACCGCGTCGACCCGGTCCCAGGGCAGCCACAGGTAGTGACGGCCGGGGGGCAGGGTGCCGACGATCGCCCCCCACCGGCTGCGCACGCCGGTCGTGCCCTCCTCGATCTCGACGATGGCCCTGCGCCACAGCCAGACCAGGGCGGTCAGCAGGAAGAACACCGCGCCCACGGCGGCCAGGGCGGACAGGACGCCGCCACCGCCGAGCAGAGCGGTGCCCACGAGGTAGAGCGCGAACATCAGCAGCGCGACCCAGGCGAAACCCCTGCGGTCCTTGGGGATCACGACCGGGACGATCTGGCCGGACTCGCCGCCGCGCAGCAGCTGGCGGATCTCCGACCAGGAGGCCAGCGATTCCTTGATCTTGGAGAACTCTCTGCTCATCTTCAGGCGTCTTCCTGCGCGGCGGGCGGTACGGCGTGCGGGGCGTGCGCGGGCTCCCCATCGGTGACCTGGGCGGTTTCCCGGCCGGCGCCCTGGTCGGCGCCCTGACCGGTCTCCTGGCCCGCGTCCTGGCTGAGCAGGGCGGTGATCTCGGCCTCGCGGTCCTCGACACGGCGGCTGATCTCGGTGATCCGCGCCCGGATCGCGGCGGTGTCCGCCTCGGAGAACAGCCGGGCCTCCCCGCCGCCGACGAGCTGCCCGGCCAGGGCGAGCAGGTCGATGTCCGTCGTCTCACCGACCTGCACCACGCGGGGCAGGTGGGCGGCGACGGATTCGAGCCTGTCGAGCAGGTCCTGCTGGAAGCGGTGGTCCAGGATCTCCGGCGCCTGCGCCGCGCTCAGCGCCCTGATGTCCAGCGCCTGGGCCTCAAGCAGCGCCGCGTTGGCCTTCGCCGTCGACTCGGCCTCGACCAGCCGCTGGCCCGCCTGGGCCTTGGCCTGGTTCGAGGCGCGTTCCAGAGCGGTGTCCATCCGGGCCTGGTAGCCCGCGATCTCCGCGTGGATGGCCGAGAGCTGCTCCTGCAGTCCGGCGAGCTCCTTGACCAGGTCGCCCTCGTTCTGCTCCTTGCGCAGCTGCAGCTCGTACTCGTAGGTGTAGGCCTCCTTGGCGACCCTGATCATCTCCGGCGCCGCCAGGTCCATCCGGTACTCCTGGCTGGAGGGCTCGGCGTGGGTGATGTTCACGTCGGTGAGCCGTACGGCGGGCAGGAACTGCTGGTTGAGGCTGTCCAGCATGCCCAGGGTGCTCTCGCCGACCAGGTCGTAGATGTCCTCGGCGCGCTGGGCGTAGATGAGGGAGCGGGTCACCTCGCTGATCGCGTTCTGCAGCTTCGCCTGGAAGCCGCCGACCGAGCCGAGGACGAAGATGAACTCGGCCGGGTCCTCGATCCGGAACTGCAGGAAGAGGTCGACGCTCGCCTTGACGCCCTGCTGGGTCGGGGCCTCGCGGATGGGGGCGTTGAAGGGGTACTCACGGGTGGTGTTGACGATGTAGCTGACCCGCTTCCACGGGTTGAGCAGCGTCACCCGCCCGGGTTCGGCGATCTGGACGAGCTTGCCGAACTTGGTGATCAGCGCCTTGCAGCCCTCGGGGACCATGACGACGCTGCGCCGCCACCACAGGAACGCCGCGGCCAGCACCAGGACGGCCCAGTAGTGCGGGCCGAACAGCACCCGCGCGCCCTCGGGCAGGCCGTTGGCGATCAGGCCGACCAGGCCGAGTCCCGCCAGGACGACCAGAGGGATGACGACCCGTGCCGTGGTGCTCTTGGGGATCACCACGGGGGAGATCACGTGGACCGCCTCGCCGTTCTGGCCGCTGCCGCTGAAGCTGCGGTTGACGATCTCCCCGGCCTCGTTCAGTGAGGCGCTGCGGGCTTCGATCAGCGTGCCGACGGACGCGCCCTGCTCACGCGCGGCGAGGAAGTCGGTGGGGTTGAGTGTGAAGCCCTGTTCCCCTGCCTGTCCCGTCACCTGACCGGTGAGCTGGCCTGCGACCTGCCCGGCGATCTGGCGCAGGTCTCCGCCCTGGCCGTACGCCTGGGCGGCCGCGACCGCCGCCTGGATGGCCTCTTTTGGCCGCGACATCACACCTCCGTGGGTCTTGTCCGAAAGCCCGATATATCACGCTTTGTGATTGCCTGCAGGGATGCCAGTAAAGAACATGTGGCTTGCGGATGGCTTGACAGCCGATTGAACGGGTGCTGAACGCCGTGCCCTACGGGGTTCCCGGAGAGGGGACGGGAATGTCGGTGGGGCGTCCTACAGTGGGTGAGGTGAGGCCGGTAACAGATTTGCAGCGCAAGGTGGCCCCCTTCGAGGTCGTCACCGACATGACCCCCTCCGGCGACCAGCCGGCCGCGATCGCCGAGCTTGAGCGGCGGGTGAGGGCGGGTGACAAGGACACCGTCCTGCTGGGCGCGACGGGCACGGGCAAGACGGCCACGGTCGCCTGGCTGATCGAGCGGCTGCAGCGGCCGACCCTGGTCATCCAGCCGAACAAGACGCTCGCCGCGCAGTTCGCCAACGAGCTGCGGGGGATGCTGCCCAACAACGCGGTCGAGTACTTCGTCTCCTACTACGACTACTACCAGCCGGAGGCGTACGTCCCGCAGAGCGACACCTACATCGAGAAGGACTCCTCCATCAACGAGGAGGTCGAGCGGCTGCGCCACTCCGCGACCAACTCGCTGCTGACCCGCCGCGACACGGTCGTGGTCGCCTCGGTCTCGTGCATCTACGGCCTGGGCACCCCCCAGGAGTACGTCGACCGGATGACCGCCCTGAAGGTCGGTCAGGAGATCGAGCGCGACACGCTGCTGCGGCGCCTGGTCGACATGCACTACACCCGCAACGACCTGGCCTTCACCCGCGGCACCTTCCGGGTGCGGGGCGACACGATCGAGATCATCCCGAAGTACGAGGAGCTCGCCGTACGGATCGAGATGTTCGGTGACGAGATCGAGAAGCTGTCCACCATGCACCCGCTGACCGGTGAGGTGATCACCGAGGACGAGGAGCTCTACATCTTCCCCGCCTCCCACTACGTGGCGGGCCCCGAGCGGATGGAACGGGCCGTGCGGGACATCGAGGCCGAGCTGGCAGAGAGCCTGCAGCGGATGGAGCGCCAGGGCAAGCTCCTTGAGGCCCAGCGGCTGCGCATGCGCACCACCTACGACCTGGAGATGATGCGCCAGATCGGCACCTGCTCCGGCATCGAGAACTACTCGCGGCACATGGACGGCCGATCCCCGGGCAGCGCGCCGAACACCCTGCTCGACTACTTCCCCGAGGACTTCCTGCTGGTGCTGGACGAGTCGCACCAGACGGTCCCGCAGATCGGCGCGATGTACGAGGGGGACGCCTCCCGTAAGCGCACGCTCGTCGAGCACGGCTTCCGGCTGCCCTCCGCCCTGGACAACCGCCCGCTGAAGTGGGAGGAGTTCCTGGAGCGGATCGACCAGACGGTCTACCTCTCGGCGACGCCCGGCTCCTACGAGCTGGGCCGCTCCGGTGGCGACGTCGTCGAGCAGGTGATCAGGCCGACCGGCCTGGTCGACCCCGAGGTGGTCGTCAAACCCACGAAGTCGCAGATCGACGACCTGGTCCACGAGATCAGGACCCGCGCGGAGAAGGACGAGCGCGTCCTGGTCACCACGCTGACCAAGAAGATGTCGGAGGACCTCACCGACTACCTGCTCGAACTGGGCATCAGGGTCCGCTACCTGCACAGCGAGGTCGACACGCTGCGCCGCATCGAGCTGCTGCGCGAGCTGCGGCTGGGCGAGTACGACGTGCTGGTCGGCATCAACCTGCTCCGTGAGGGCCTGGACCTGCCGGAGGTCTCCCTGGTGGCCATCCTCGACGCCGACAAGGAGGGCTTCCTGCGCTCGGAGACCTCGCTGATCCAGACCATCGGCCGCGCGGCCCGTAACGTCTCCGGCCAGGTTCACATGTACGCCGACCGGATCACCCCCTCCATGGAGCGGGCGATCGAGGAGACCAACCGGCGCCGGGCCAAGCAGACGGCCTACAACGAGGCCAACGGCATCGACCCCCAGCCGCTCCGCAAGAAGATCGCCGACATCCTCGACTCCCTCAACCGGGAGGACGCCGACACCGCCCAGCTCCTCGGGGGCAGCGGCCGTCAGCAGTCGCGCGGCAAGGCCCCGGTCCCCGGCTTCGCGGTCAAGCAGGCCGGTCAGCACGCCAGGGCGATCGCGGGGGAGATGCCCAGGGCGCAGCTTGAGGCCCTGGTCGAGTCGCTCACCGAGCAGATGCACCAGGCGGCGGCGGACCTGCAGTTCGAGGTGGCCGCCAGGCTGCGTGACGAGATCAAGGAGCTCAAGCGCGAGGTCCGCGACATGCGCGAGGCGGGGGTCTCCTGACCCGGCCCGCCGGAACCCGGGCGGGTGCCGTATACGGCCCCGCCCGCCTCGGCGGAGGCTCTCAGCGGTGGTCTGAGCGGCGCTCGTCGTCGGGGAAACGGGGCACCGCGGTGCGGCGGTAGAGCTCGTCGATCTCGTCCAGGGGGTCGGGAGCGCGGCGGCGCGCCTCGATCTCCAGGTCGGTCCGGTCCCGGATGTCGTCGATGCCGTTCGCGGAGTACGTCATCTGGTCGTTGAGCAGGTCCGCCCGGATTCTGGCGCACGAGGTGGTCAGCTTGGCGTGGTGCTCGCGCAGACGGCCGAGGGAGGCGTGGTCGACGTAGGCGGAGTTCCGGCTGTGCCGGGCGTAGAGCGCGAGCTGGCCGTCCAGCTGGTCGGCGTGCACGCCGATCTCGGCCACCAGCCGCGGCAGGTCACCCAGCCCCCATCCGGCCTGGAGCGCCTGGTCGACGGCCTGCCGGGTCAGAGAGACCTCCTTGCGCAGGTCCAGGCGCATCCGCTCGGTCTCACCGGCCTGGCCCGGGTCCATCGCCGCCACCTGGGAGGCCACCCGCTCGGTCACCTTCCTGGCCTTCTTCGTGGCCTTCTTGCCGAGCTTGACCAGGAGGTAGACGCCCACACCTCCGGCGAGAAGGAACAGCACCATGAGCACCAGCACGATGGTGAGGAAAGTGGTGATCTTGATCACCTCCCGGCGGGGGAAACAGGTGTTTCGAGCATAGCCCGCCTGCCCGTGCACACGGGGGGTCGCGACGTGCGCGGGGTCCGGCCGGAAGCCGAAGGGACCTCGCCGTGCACCCCGCCGGTGTCCGCCTCGGGGCGCCGGGGTTCAGACGGGACTTCGCCGCAGGGCGCGGCGGCGCCGTAGACGGCGGACGGTCCACCAGGCGAACACCGCGAGTACGGCCACCGCGATCACGACCAGGACCGGGAGGAAGATCGCGACCAGGGCCATGGCGAGGGACCCCACGTCCTCCATCGTGCTCACCACCGGTGCCCCCACCCCGGCGGTCGTGGCGTTGACCACCGGTCTGGCGGTCGCCTTCATCACGTGCACCGCGAGCGCGACGCCGATGCCGAGCACCCAGCCGGCCCAGGGGTTGTGGGTCATCCAGTCGGAGCCGTCGAGCCGGGCCGCGGCCTCGGTCGCGCTGAAGACCACGCCGCCGGACAGCGGGCGGATCACGGTCTGGATCATGTCGTTGACGCTGTCGACCACCGGGACCTTGTCGAGGACGAACTCGGCGACCAGCAGCACGCCGACGATCGCGAGCACCCAGCCGTTGGCCAGCCAGGCGAACTCCGGCTGCAGCCGCACCTGGTCGGTGAGGTTGGCGAGCAGGCCGACGACCAGCAGCGGTATGTAGGCGTTCAGCCCCGCCGCGGTGGAGAGTCCAAGGCCTGTCAGTGCCGCGAGCATCGTGCCTCCGTGGTGTCTCGGTCCTCCCATTCAACGTCCTCGGGGCACCGGTGGATCCCGCCGGGTTCCGGTGCCGGGCGAAACGGCGGCGGGGGCGTGTCCGTGATGGACACGCCCCCGCCTGTTCCCGCGGGCTACTCCGAAACGGGGATCCGGAGGATTTCGCCCTTGCCGGGCGCCATGGCCTTGTCGGCCACATAGACGGCGCCGTCGGGGCCTACGGCCACGCCGAGGGGGGTGGTCAGCGTACCGGGCTTGAGAAGCTCGGTACGGGTGCCGTCACCCTCGACGCGGTAGACGGTGGTCTTGCTCATGCCGTTGGCGGGAAGCGGTCCGGCGGATCCCAGGACGATCAGCCGCCCCTTGGCGTCGAAGGTCACGTCGGCGACCGTGGTGAAGCCGCGTGCGGCGGTGGTGACCTTGCCGTCCTTGAGACGGAGGACCCGGGCCGCCCCCTCGGGGTTGGGGAATCCGCCGTGCTCGGCGACGTAGTAGGCGCCGTCGGGGCCCTTGGCGATGCCCATCGGCACCGACTGCATCGGGATCTTGCTGCCCTTGGGCATCTTGAGCGCCGGGGGTGCGGCGACGGACCTGGCGTGCAGGACCGCCTCGGTGCTGACCCTGCCCTTGCGGTCGACCCGCAGCACGGAGTTGCCGCCGGTGTCGGTGACCAGCGCGCCGCCGCCGGGCAGCGGGGCGAGGCCGAACGGGTAGGAGTCCACGGCGCTGCCCTTGTCCTTGCGGTCCGGGTTGTGCCTGGTCTCGTGGGCGGCCAGGTCGGCGAAGGACAGCCGCCTGCCCTTGGTGGAGAGGGTCAGCAGCGTGCCCAGGGTCCTGGCCTTGGGGCCGAGCTTGGCACGGAAGGCGGTGTCGCCGGAGAAACCGACGGTCACCAGCAGGTCGCCCTTGGGGGTGAACGCCACGTCGTGCGGGCCGAGGGCGAACGGGCCGCTGGCAGCCGAGGGCAGGCCGCCGACCAGCACGGAGGTCTTGCCGTCCTTCAGGACGCTGATCCGCCCGGTCAGGCCGAAGCACATCTTCTCCGCCTTCTCCCCCTTCTTGGCGGGGGTCATGGCGCACTTGACCTTGCCGCCGTGACCGGACTCGGCGATGTAGAGGGCACCGTCGGGACCGAAGGAGATGCCGCGCGGGCTGTCGAGGCCCTTGGCGACGACCTCGGGCGCGCCGCCGTCCGCCCGTGCCGCCGTCACCGGACCGGCCGTCACGGCCAGTGCCGCGACTCCTCCTGTGGCAGCAGCGAGCAGCCTGCGGCCGATACGAACTCCGCTCAACGCAATCCCCTCCACGATCCCCGCCATATCCGTCAAGCCGGGGCGAACACCCGGAAAGCTACGAGCTTCTTCGGGTCGCTCACAAGGAAAAAACGCCACAATCCACCCTGCTGTGCGGCGATTTCCCCCGGGCGGGTGACCGTCCCTCCGCCTCCCGGCGGACGACCCCGCCGGCGCCTCTCAGCCGACGGCCGACGGACCGGCCCCGGGCGCGGGGGTCACGGCGGTGTCGAGCCCGCCGGCGCGGCCGACGCGCCGAGGGCCCGGTCCGCGGCCACGGTCCCGGTACGGCCGGCCGAGGTACCGTCCAGGTGGGGCGGCAACCATCCCCGCCCCGGCACGTGGTGGCGCACGACCCGGGCGGGCACCCCGGCGATCACGCTGTGGTCGGGGAACTCGCCGCGGACCACGGCGCCGCCCGCGACCACGCACTGCCTGCCGATCCTGGTCCCCGGCAGGATGATCGCGCCGGTGCCGAGCCAGGAGCCCGAACCGATGACCACCGGGTTGTTGCGCGGCCACTGACGGCCGATCGGCGTCTCCGGGTCGTCGTAGACGTGGTTCTGGTCGGTGATGTACACGTAGGGGCCGGTGAAGACATGGTCGCCGATGTCGATCGACTGGTGTCCCACGATGTGGCTGCCCCTGCCGATCGAGCAGCTCTCGCCGATCCGCACGATCGAGACGGGGCCGAGGTCGACGCCGGGGCCCATGCCCGCGGAGATCGACACCCGCTCGCCGACCAGGGTGTGGGCGCCGATCTCGATCCAGGCCTCGCCGAAGACGGCCCCCATGGGGAAGGCGAGGCACGCGCCCTCGCCGATGCGGCGGAAGCGGTAGCCCGCGGGGCTGGTGGCGCTCACCGCGCCCACGGTGCGGACCGCGGACCAGACACGGTGCACAAGGCTGCCCATGGCACGCCGTACCACACCACGAAGTGACATAGCGGCCCAAGGTACCGTCAGGTCATATGGCGGCGAAATGCGGGTCAGGGGATGTACGGGCCGATCACGGGAACCGTTTGATATTCTGAGAGCCCGTGGACATGTAGGCCGTCAGCAGGACGCGCCGACTGATCTATGACGACCACGGGAGACTCCTTGCGCAGCGCCGCACACACCAAGCATCTGTTCGTCACCGGCGGCGTCGCCTCCAGCCTCGGCAAGGGACTGACGGCCTCCAGCCTCGGCCGCCTCCTGAAGCTGCGGGGCCTGCGGGTCACCATGCAGAAGCTCGACCCCTACCTCAACGTGGACCCCGGGACGATGAACCCGTTCCAGCACGGCGAGGTCTTCGTGACCGACGACGGCGCCGAGACCGACCTCGACGTCGGCCACTACGAGCGCTTCCTCGACACCGAGCTGCACGGCTCCGCCAACGTCACCACCGGCCAGGTCTACTCCAACGTCATCGCCAAGGAGCGCCGTGGCGAGTACCTCGGCGACACCGTCCAGGTCATTCCGCACATCACCAACGAGATCAAGGACCGCATCCGGGCCATGGCGGGCCCCGACGTCGACGTGGTCATCACCGAGGTCGGCGGCACCGTCGGCGACATCGAGTCGCTGCCCTTCCTTGAGGCGGTCCGCCAGGTCCGCCACGAGGTGGGCCGGGACAACGTCTTCTTCCTGCACGTGTCGCTGCTGCCGTACATCGGGCCGAGCGGCGAGCTGAAGACCAAGCCGACGCAGCACTCGGTCGCCGCGCTGCGCAGCATCGGCATCCAGCCCGACGCGATCGTGTGCCGCTCCGACCGGCCGATCACCAACTCCCTCAAGCGCAAGATCAGCCTCATGTGCGACGTCGACGAGGACGCGGTCGTCTCCGCCGTCGACGCGTCGAGCATCTACGACATCCCCAGGGTGCTGCACTCCGAGGGCCTGGACGCCTACGTGGTGCGCCGCCTCGGCCTGCCCTTCCGCGACGTCGACTGGAAGGAGTGGGAGCAGCTCCTTCGCCGGGTGCACCGCCCGGCGAAGGAGGTCACGATCGCCCTCGTCGGCAAGTACATCGACCTGCCCGACGCCTACCTGTCGGTCACCGAGGCGCTGCGCGCGGGCGGCTTCGCCAACGACGCCCGCGTCAACATCCGCTGGGTCAAGAGCGACGACTGCGAGACCCCCGAGGGCGCGGCCCGTGAGCTCGACGGCGTCGACGGTGTGCTGATCCCCGGCGGATTCGGTGTGCGCGGCATCGAGGGTAAGCTGGGCGCCGTACGGCACGCGAGAGAGACCAAGATCCCGCTGCTCGGCATCTGCCTGGGCATGCAGTGCATGGTCATCGAGGCCGCCCGCAACCTTGCGGGCGTCGAGGACGCGGGCAGCACCGAGTTCGACCCCGAGACCACCCACCCGGTCATCTCGACCATGGCCGACCAGGAGGACGTCGTCTCCGGCGAGCGCGACATGGGCGGCACCATGCGCCTCGGCCTGTACCCCGCCAAACTCTCCGAGGGCTCCCTGGCCCGCCAGCTGTACGGCATGGCCAAGGTCGAGGAGCGCCACCGGCACCGCTACGAGGTCAACAACTCCTACCGCGAGCAGCTTGAGAAGATCGGCATGGTCTTCTCCGGGCTCTCGCCGGACGGCCGTCTCGTGGAGTACGCCGAGCTTCCCGTCGACGTGCACCCGTTCTTCATCGGCACCCAGGCGCACCCCGAGTTCCGTTCCCGCCCCACCCGCCCGCACCCCCTGTTCAAGGGTTTGATCGGGGCGGCCCTGACCTACGCCGACATCCGCGGCACCGCGGCCAAGGCGGGCAGGAGCAAGTGAGCGACACCGTCAAGGCCCTGAACGCCGGGGACGTCGTGGACGTCCCCGAGGAGTGGAAGGTCGTCTCCTCGGTCAGGCACTTCAGCGGGCGCGTCATCACCGTGGTGACCGACGCCGTGGTCATGCCGGACGGAGAGGTCGTCAACCGTGACTACGCGCTCCACCCCGGCTCCGTCGCGGTGGTCGCGCTCGACGACCAGGACCGTGTGCTGCTGCTCAGGCAGTACCGCCACGCGGCCGGGCACCTGCTGTGGGAACTGCCCGCGGGACTGCGGGACGTCGAGGACGAGCCGCTGCAGGAGGCGGCAGCCAGGGAGCTGGCAGAGGAGGCGGGCTACCGGGCACGGACCTGGCACACCCTGGTCGACGCCTTCACCTCGCCCGGGATGACGGGGGAGCGGACCAGGATCTTCCTGGCCAGAGACCTCAGCCTCATCCCCGAGGGGGAGTTCGACTTCGTCGGACGACACGAGGAGTCCGACATGCCGGTGGTCTGGATCCCCCTGGCAGACGCGGTTCGCCGTGCCCTGGCGGGAATGATCCACAATTCCCAAGCCGTGGCCGGTATTCTCGCCGCATACGCCGCTTCGGCGGATGCTTTCGCCTCGCTGCGGCCCGCCGACGCACCGGAGGCATGACAGGAGGAGCCCTGAGCGAGACGGAGGTCGTCCTGGCCAGCTACCTCGCCCACCTGGCGGTGGAGCGGGGCCTGGCGGCCAACACCCTGGCCTCCTACCGTCGTGACCTCCTTCGATACCTGGAACACCTGAGGAACCGCGGCCGCGCCACCTTCGGCGAGGTCGCGGAGGCCGACGTCGCCGCCTTCCTCACCGCGCTGCGGGAGGGAGACGAGGAGCATCGGGCGCTCGTGGCCAGCTCGACGGCGCGCGCGGTCTCCTCAGTGCGGGGTCTGCACCGCTTCGCCCTGCGTCAGGGCGTGTGCGACCACGACCCCACCCGCAGGGTGCGTCCGCCGCGCCAGCTCAGGCGCCTGCCCAAGGCGATCAGCGTGGACGAGGTCGAGCGTCTGATTGCGGCCTCGGGCCCGGAGGGGGCGCCGCTCACGATGCGCAACCGGGCGCTGCTCGAACTGCTGTACGGCACGGGCGCCCGCATCTCCGAGGCGGTCGGGCTCGCGGTCGAGGACGTCGACCTGAGCCCGGCCAGCCAGCGGGTGAGGCTGCGGGGCAAGGACGGACACTCCCGTTTGGTGCCACTCGGCCGTTTCGCCAGGGAGGCGCTCAGGGTCTACCTCACCCGTGCCCGTCCCGGCATCGCCGCCCACGGCAGGGGTGGTTCGGGGCTCTTCCTCAACGCCAGAGGCGGAAGGCTCACCCGGCAGGGGGCCTGGGAGGTGCTGCAGGCGGCGGCCGAACGCGGAGGGCTGGCGGGAATCTCCCCCCATATCTTGCGACATTCGTTCGCAACACACCTCCTGGACGGGGGCGCGGACGTTAGGGTGGTTCAGGAACTACTCGGCCACGCCTCGGTGACCACCACCCAGGTGTACACCCTGGTCACGGTCGACAAACTCCGTGAGGCCTGTGCCGCCGCGCATCCGCGCGTGCGGCATTGACCTTTGTCGTGTCCGGGCGTGCCGCCTTGCCGCATACGTGTTGACGCCATAGTGTCCGTCCGGACGGTCCGGTTCGAGGCCGTCAGGGAGGTTCGACTGGTGACTGTGACCACCGACGGTTCTGGCCGGGGGACGGCCCCTGGAAACCCCGAGAATCCATGGGGGGACACCAAGACCACCGGCACCCCCCGGAGCGGGGGCGTTCTCGGCCCCACCGGGCGGCCTCGCCCGGTGTTCCCCGACCCATCCCCTCGTACGGTGCACGGACCGGCGCGCGTCGTGGCCATGGTCAACCAGAAGGGCGGCGTCGGCAAGACGACCACGACCATCAACCTGGGCGCGGCGCTGGCCGAGGCCGGGCTGAGGGTGCTGCTGGTCGACTTCGACCCGCAGGGCGCCCTGTCCGTCGGCCTCGGCATCAACCCCCACCAGCTCGATCTGACGGTCTACAACCTCCTCATGGAGCCGCAGATCACCGCCAGGGACGTGCTGATGGAGACCGGCGTCGAGGGCATGGACCTGCTGCCGAGCAACATCGACCTGTCGGCGGCCGAGGTCCAGCTCGTCACCGAGGTCGCCCGCGAGCAGGTGCTCGGCAGGGTGATCAAGCCCCTGCTGCCCGAGTACGACGTCTGCCTGATCGACTGCCAGCCGTCCCTGGGCCTGCTCACGATCAACGCGCTGGCCTGCGCGCACGGCGTCATGGTGCCGCTGGAGTGCGAGTTCTTCGCCCTGCGCGGTGTCGCACTGCTGATGGACACCATCATCAAGGTCCAGCAGCGCATCAACGAGGACCTGGTCATCGAGGGCCTGCTCGCCACCATGTACGACGCGCGCACCCTGCACGGCCGTGAGGTGCTCGCCCGGGTGGTCGAGGCGTTCGACGAGAAGGTCTACCACACGGTGATCAACCGGACGGTCCGCTTCCCCGACGCCACGGTCGCCGGAGAGCCCATCACCAGCTTCGACCCCTCCTCACTCGGCGCGAGCGCCTACCGGGAGCTGGCCCGCGAGGTCCTCGCCAGGTGGAACGCCGAGTAACCACCCCTCACCCGCGGTGACCGGGATCCCGGTACGGGACAATGACGGGATGACCGAGCAGGCACAGACGGCCGACGACACCTTCAGAGTGCACCTGGAGGTCTTCGAGGGCCCCTTCGACCTGCTGCTCGGCCTGATCTCCAAGCACAAGCTGGACATCACCGAGGTCTCGCTCAGCAAGGTCACCGACGAGTTCATCGCCCACATCCGGGCCAGGGGCCCCGAATGGGACCTCGACCAGACGAGCCACTTCCTCCTCGTGGCCGCGACCCTGCTCGACCTCAAGGCGGCGAGGCTGCTGCCCTCGGGAGAGGTCGACGACGAGGAGGACCTCGCGCTCCTTGAGGCCAGGGACCTGCTGTTCGCCCGCCTCCTGCAGTACCGCGCCTACAAGGAGGTCGTGAAGGTCTTCTCCTCCCGGATGGCGGAGGAGGCCCTGCGCTTCCCCAGGATCGTGCCGATGGAGGCGAGGTTCGCCAACCTGCTGCCCACGCTGGTCCTCGGCGTCGGCCCGGAACGGCTGGCGGAGCTGGCCCGGCGCGCCTTCGCACCCAGGGTTCCCCCTGCGGTCTCCGTCGCCCACATCTACCAACCGCTCGCCAATGTCCGCGAACAGGCGGCTATCCTTGTCCAGCGGCTGCGGCGCATGCGCCGGGCGACCTTCCGCGCTCTCACCTCCGACTGCACGGGCACCTTCGAGGTTGTCGCTCGTTTCCTGGCCGTCCTGGAGCTCTACCGGGAGGCGGCGGTCTCCTTCGAGCAGGTCGAGCCCCTCGGCGAGCTGCATGTGACCTGGACCGGCAGCGACGACGGTGATGTGACCGTCGCCGACGACTACGACGCGAGCGCGGGTAAGGAGCCCTCCGATGACCGATGAGGCGTCCGGCCCCGGCCTGCGCGCCGGGCTTGAGGCGATTCTGCTCGTGGTCGACGAGCCGGTCGCCGAGACGATCCTCGCCCAGGCGCTGGAACGGCCCGTTCCCGAGATCTCCGCCGCGCTTCGGGCGCTGGCGGCGGAATACACGGCCCAGGGCCGGGGTTTTGACCTGAGAGAGGTCGCGGGCGGCTGGCGGTTCTACACGCGGGCCGGATGCGCGGCCCTCGTCGAACGGTTCGTCCGTGACGGTCAGCAGGCGCGGCTCACCCAGGCGGCGCTTGAGACGCTGGCCGTGGTCGCCTACCGCCAGCCGGTCAGCCGGGCCAGGGTGGCGGCCATCCGAGGGGTCAACAGCGACGGCGTCATGCGCACGCTGGTGGCCAGGGGGCTGGTCGAGGAGGCCGGCACCGATCCGGAGGGGCAGGCGTTGCTCTACCGGACGACTTCATATTTCCTTGAGCGGATGGGCCTGCGGGAGCTCGAAGAGCTTCCGGAACTCGCGCCCTTCCTGCCAGACGACGTGGAAAACCTAGAGGAGCAGAAGCAGTGAACAGCAGGCGTGGTACCCCGTCCGGTGATGGACGCGGTCGAGGCCGTGGCGGCGCCCCGCGCGGTGGCGGCTACCGCGGGAGCGGCGACTCCAGAGGCGGATCGCAGGGCGGCTTCCGCCCGGACGCCTCCCGAGGCGCCTCCCGTGGCGGTCCCCGGAGCGACGATCGCGGTGGTTTCCGCGCCGATCGCGGCGGGTTCCGTTCCGAGGGCCCGCGTCGCGATGATCGGGGTGGCTTCCGCTCCGAGGACCGTGGCGGCTTCCGCGCGGAGCGCGGCGGGTTCCAGTCCGACGAGCGCGGCGGTTCGCGCGGCCGGTACGGCAGGCCGGAGGGCGGTTTCCGGCAGGATTCCCCTCGTCGCGATGACCGTGGTGGGTTCCGTTCCGAGGGCTCGCGTCGTGATGATCGTGGTGGGTTCCGTTCTGAGGGTCCCCGTCGTGATGACCGGGGTGGGTTCCGTTCCGAGGACCGTGGTGGGTTCCGTTCTGAGGGTCCGCGCCGTGACGATCGTGGTGGGTTCCGTTCTGAGGGTCCGCGCCGTGATGACCGGGGCGGTTTCCGCTCTGAGGACCGTGGTGGGTTCCGTTCTGAAGGTCCCCGTCGCGATGACCGTGGTGGGTTCTCCGACGAGCGCGGCGGCTCGCGCGGCCGGTACGGCAGGCCGGAGGGCGGTCCGAGGGAGAACCGCGGTGGCGGCTCCCGAGGTCGTTACGGCAAGACCGGCCGTGGCGCGGAGGTCCGTACGATCGGCGGCGGCCGGGCCGACTCCTACGGCGAGCGCCGTCCCGCGCCCGCCAAGGGCGCCTCGGCGAAGGACCGGCAGGGCCAGAAGCCCGCTCTGCGGCCCGGGGGGATCGAGAACGACCGATTCAAGACCGCCCGCCAGCCCAAGCGCGACTTCGACTTCTACGACTCCGACTACGTCGACGAGCGCGACACCACCGAGGTCCCCGGCGGTGTGCGGCTGCAGAAGGTCCTCGCCCAGGCGGGCGTCGCAAGCCGCAGGGCGTGCGAGGAGATGATCGGCGCGGGCAGGGTGACGGTCGACGGCCAGACCGTCCGCCGTTTCGGCGCCAGGGTCGACCCCGCCAAGCAGGTCATCCACGTGGACGGCAAGCGTCTGCCGACGATGCCCGACCTCGTCTACCTCGCCATCAACAAGCCGCTCGGCGTCGTCAGCACCATGTCCGACCCCGACGGCCGCCCCTCGCTGGCCGACTACGTGGCCGACCGCACCGAGCGGCTGTTCCACGTGGGCCGTCTCGACACCGAGACCGAGGGCCTCATCCTGCTCACCAACGACGGGGAACTGGCCAACCGGCTCACCCACCCCAGCTACGGCGTGCAGAAGAAGTACTGGGCGAAGGTGCCGGGCAGGATCGAGCGTGACCTGGGCCACCGCCTGAAGAAGGGCGTCGAGCTTGAGGACGGCATCGCCAAGGCCGACTCCTTCAGCATCGTCCAGGAGCACGGCCAGCAGGCCCTGGTGGAGATCGTCCTGCACGAGGGGCGCAAGCACATCGTCCGCCGCATGCTGGAGGAGGTCGGGCACCCGGTCATCGACCTGGCCCGTATCGAGTTCGGCCCGGTCAAACTCGGCAGGCTCAAGCCGGGGACGATCCGCGCGCTGACCCTCAAGGAGGTCGGGGAACTCTACGCCGCCGTGGGTCTGTGACCCGAGGCCGGTAACCTTCCCCGACATACACGTTCAGGACACGAAGGAGCGACGATGGTGCGGGCGATCCGCGGGGCGGTCCAGGTCGACGCGAACGACAGGGACGCGATCCTGGCCGGGGTGACCGAGCTGGTCACGGAGGTGATGGGACGCAACAGGCTCACCACCGACGACGTGATCAGTGTGATCTTCACCGCGACGCCCGACCTGAACGCCGAGTTCCCCGCCCTGGCGGCACGCAAGCTCGGCTTTCACGACGTCCCGTTGATCTGCGCCTCGGAGATCGACGTCCCGGGCGCGCTGCCCCGCGTCGTACGGCTGATGGCGCACGTGGAGACCGACCGGCCGCGTCAGGAGATCCACCATGTCTACCTGCACGGCGCGGCGGCCCTGCGGGTCGACATCGCCCAGTGACCCCCGTCCAAGCGTCACGCCGGAGGAGTGCGTGTGAACGGCCTTGAGAGCGTCCTCGTCGTCGGCACGGGCCTGATCGGTACCTCGGTCGCCCTCGCCCTGCGCGGCCACGACGTCCCCGTCCACCTGGCCGACCGCGACGCGGGAGCCGTACGGCTGGCGCGGGAACTCGGCGCGGGCGTCGAGTGGGACGGGCGGCGGGTCGGGCTCGCGGTCGTCGCGGTCCCGCCGCACCTCGTCGCCGACCAGATCGCCCGTCTGCAGCGGGAGGGCGCGGCGCGCTTCTACACCGACGTGGCCAGCGTCAAGCGGCTGCCGATCGAGGGAGCGGCGGCGCTCGGCTGCGACCTGAGCACCTACGCGCCGGGACACCCCCTGGCGGGCAGGGAGCGCTCGGGCCCGGCGGCGGCCAGAGCCGACCTGTTCCTGGGCAGGCCGTGGGCGCTGTGCCCGACGGAGGAGACCTCGCCCGACGCGGTCGAGGCTCTGCGCGGCCTGATCAAGCTCTGCGGCGGCGAGGCCGTCGAGGTCGGCGCGGACGAGCACGACAGGGCCGTCGCGGTCGTCTCGCACGCCCCGCACGTGGCCGCCTCCGCGGTGGCCGCCAGGCTCGCCGAGGCCTCCGGGACCGCGCTCGGCCTGGCCGGTCAGGGGGTCCGTGACGTCACCCGCATCGCGGCGGGGGACCCGGCGCTGTGGACCGGCATCCTGTCGGGCAACGCACTGCCGGTCGCCGACGTACTTGAGGCGATCGCGGACGATCTGGCCACCGCCGCCGCCGCGCTGCGCGCCGCCGCAGCCCCGGCGGACGGGAACGCCGGCATGGACGGCGTCACCGGCCTGCTGCGCCGCGGTGTGGTGGGCACGACCAGGATTCCCGGCAAGCACGGCGGTCCCGCGCGTGCCTACGCGAGCGTCCAGGTCGTCATCGGCGACCGCCCCGGAGAGCTGGCCCGGCTGTTCCAGGTGGCCGAGGCGGCGGGTGTCAACATCGAGGACGTCCGCCTTGAACACACCCCGGGGCTTCCCCTGGGCGCCGCCGAACTGCAGGTCCAGCCGGAGGCCGTACCGGCCCTGTCGGAGGCGTTGCGGGCGGGCGGCTGGCAGCTTCCCTAGAAGCGGTCCCCACGGCCCGTTCACGGCGGGCCGCGGGTCGTCCGATGCGCGATCGTCTCGCCGTTCCCGGTAGCCTCGTACGGACAACTGAAGCGGGCTGCAAGGGAGAGGCGTCGTGACCGGACTGGTCGTCGCGATGGACGGTCCTTCGGGGTCGGGCAAGTCGAGCGCGTCGCGCGGGGTCGCGCGGGCGCTCGGGCTGCGTTATCTCGACACCGGGGCGATGTACCGGGCGATCACATGGTGGATGCTCCAGCAGGGCGTCGATCTCTCCGACCAGGAGGCGATCGCCGCCAGGGCGCTTGGCCCGGTGCTGACGCTCGGCACCGACCCGGACGCCCCCTCGGTCGCCGTGGACGGCGCCGACGTGGCGGCTCCCATCCGCACCGCCGAGGTCACCGCGGCCGTCTCCGCGGTCAGCGCGGTGCCCGAGGTGCGGCGCAGGCTGGTGGCCGAGCAGCGTGAGATCATCGGCGAGGGTGGCATCGTCGTCGAGGGCCGCGACATCGGCACGGTCGTCGTCCCGGACGCCCCGGTCAAGATCTATCTGACCGCGAGCGCCGACGCCAGGGCGCTGCGCCGTACGGCGGAGCTGGCGGGCACCACGGTGCAGGCGCAGAAGGCCGCGATGGCCAGGCGCGACACCCTGGACTCCACACGCAAGGCGGACCCGCTCGCGATGGCGGCCGACGCTGTAGAACTCGACACAACGGCGCTCAACCTCGACGAGGTCGTCGCCGAGATCCTGCGTTTGATTAAGGAAAAGACGTGACAGGGGAATTCGAAGAAGACAGCGGCTGGATCGACGCGGGGCCGGTCGATTCAGGTACCGGGGAAGGCTCAGAGGAGGACTGGCGGGACGCCGGTCCTCAGCCGGTCGTCGCCGTGGTCGGGCGCCCCAATGTGGGCAAGTCCACGCTGGTCAACCGGATCATCGGCCGCCGTGAGGCGGTCGTTGAGGACGTACCGGGCGTGACCCGGGACCGGGTCACCTACGACGCCACCTGGCGTGGACGGCGCTTCACGGTCGTCGACACCGGAGGCTGGGACCCGGACGCGACCGGTATGGCGCTGAGGATCGCCGAGCAGGCGCAGGTGGCCGCGGAGCTGGCCGACGTGATCCTGTTCGTGGTCGACGCGACGGTCGGCGTGACCGACGCCGACGAGATCGTCGGGCACGTGCTGCGCTCCTCGGGCAAGCCGGTGATCCTCGCCGCGAACAAGGTCGACAACCAGCAGATGGAGCTTGAGGCCGCCGGGCTGTGGTCCCTCGGCCTGGGCGAGCCCCACCCGGTCTCGGCTCTGCACGGCCGGTCGAGCGGTGACCTGCTCGACGTGGTCCTCGACAGCCTGCCCGAGACGCCGCCGCAGCGCTTCGGCGAGGAGCGGGGACCGCGCAGGGTGGCCCTGCTCGGCAAGCCGAACGTGGGCAAGTCCTCGCTGCTGAACAAGCTGGCGGGGGAGGAGCGCGTCCTGGTCGACCCGATGGCGGGCACCACCCGCGATCCGGTCGACGAGCTGATCCAGCTGGGCGGCAAGACCTGGCGTTTCGTGGACACCGCGGGCATCCGCAGGCGTGACCGCGAGCTGAAGGGCGCCGACTTCTACGCCAGCATGCGCACCAGGTCGGCCCTGGAGCGCTCCGAGATCGCGGTCGTGCTCATCGACGCCAGTGAGACGCTGACCGAGCAGGACCTGCGGATCATCTCCCTGGTGATCGAGTCGGGGCGGGCCATGGTCGTGGCGTTCAACAAGTGGGACCTGCTCGACGAGGACCGCCGCTACTACCTGGAGAAGGAGATCGACCGTCAGCTCGTCCGCGTTCCGTGGGCGCTGCGGGTCAACATCTCCGCCAAGACCGGCTGGCACGTGGACAGGCTCGTCCCCGCTCTGGAGAAGGCGCTGGAGTCCTGGTCGACCCGGGTGCCGACCGCCCGCCTCAACGCCTTCCTCACCGAGCTGGTCGCGGCGACCCCGCCCCCCGTCAGGGGCGGCAAGCAGCCCAAGATCCTCTTCGCCACCCAGGCGACGACCGAGCCGCCCAGGTTCGTGCTGTTCACCTCCGGCTTCCTTGAGGAGACCTACCGCCGGTTCATCGAGCGCAGGATCCGTGAGGAGTTCGGCTTCGCGGGCTCCCCGATCGAGGTCACGATGAAGATCAGAGAGAAGCGGCAGGGCCAGAAGAAGAAGTGACCCGTTCACCGGGTACGGCGCGCGCCGTACCCGGTGAACGGGCTCAGCGCAGGCTCTTGAGGTGGGTCACGACCGGGCTGTAGGCGGCTTCGAGCTCCCGCAGCTGGTCGTCGGTCAGCAGGTCGATGAAGTGCTGCCGTACGCTGGCCACGTGATGCGGGGCGACCTGCTGGATCGTGGCCCAGCCGTGCTCGGTGAGCACCGCGAAGGTGCCGCGCCTGTCGTCGACGCAGGTCTCCCTGGCGACCAGTCCGGCCGCCTCCATCCGGGAGATCTGGTGGGACAGGCGGCTACGGGACTGGATCGTGGCGTCGGCGAGGTCGCTCATGCGCATCCGGTGGCCCGGGCTCTCCGAGAGGTTGACCAGGATCTCGTAGTCGTTCACCGAAAGCCCGAAGGTCTGCAGGTCACGATCGAGGCGGTGCTCAAGTAGTTTGTGCGCGGCCAGATGAGCACGCCAGGCCCGCTGCTCCATCGTGGAGAGCCAGCGGGGCTCCTCGTCGTTCACTGCTGCTATCACCCGTTCCTCGCTCGTCGTGCTGGAGGCCGCCACGGGTTGGCCGTTTCGCCCGCCGTGCCGTGATCGCTCCTGGCTCATAGAGCAGAACTTACCTCAGACGGTGGTTACGACCTCCTCGTAGGTCAGGCGGGGAAGGCGGTCGAACCAGGCGTCAGGGCCGGGCCTGCCGATGTTGACGACCGCCAGCACGGTGTGGGCCTCGTCGAGGAACTCCTTGTCGACGCCGGCGGCGTCGTAGCCCGCCATCGGGCCCGCGGCGAGACCCGCCGCGCGTACGCCCAGGATGAAGTAGCCGACCTGCAGCGCCGCGTTGAACGTCGCGGTGCGGGAGCGCAGCGCCTCGTCGGCGGCGAAGGCGTCCCTGGCCTGCGGCCGGTGCGGGAAGACCTTGGGCAGCTCCTCGTGGAAGTCGAGGTCGGCGGCGAGGATGGCGACCAGCGGGGCGGCCGCGGTCTTGGCCTGGTTGCCCGGCGCCATCAGGCGGACCAGGCGTTCCCGGGCCTGCGGCGAGCGCACCAGGACGACTCGCAGCGGCTGCTGGTTCATCGCGGTGGGGGCGTACTTGACCAGGTCGTAGATCGCTCGCACCTGTTCGTCGCTCACCGGTTCCGTGGTGAAGGTGTTGGCCGTACGGGCCTCACGGAAGAGCAGGTCCTGGGCCTCGGGAGAGAGCACGAGCGACATGTTTCACCCCTTGTGGGTTATATGCACGGTTTCTGGCGTTCTCTGCCGTCAACATAGGTGAAGATTCAACTATTCCACGGCGGGCAGGAGACGTGCGTCACGACCGGACGGCGGGGAGGAGGCGAAGGGTGGAGGACAAGCAGGAGAGCCTCGGCACGGTGATCGTCGCAGGGCTGGCCAACCTCGCCATCGCCCTGGCCAAGCTGGTGGCGGGACTGGTCAGCGGCTCCTCGGCGATGCTGTCCGAGGCCGCGCACTCGGCCGCGGACACGGTCACCGAGGTCCTGCTGTTCATCGCGGTGCGCAGGGCCGGACGCCCCGCGGACGCCCGCCACCCCTTCGGGTACGGCATGGCGGGCTTCTTCTGGGCGCTCATGGCCGCCTTCGCCACCCTCATCGGCGGAGCCGGGTTCTCGATCACCCATGGCGTGCACGAGATCGCCCACGGCGAGGAACTGGCCGACCTGAGGCTCTCCTACCTGGTCCTGGCGATCGCCTTCGTCGTCGAGGGGATCTCCCTCCTCAAGGCCCTGTCGCAGGTGCGCGGGCAGGCCAGGAGACTGCGGGTCAGCCCGGGGCGCTACGTCGCCAGGACCCCGGACACCGCGCTCAAGGCCGTCGTCTTCGAGGACGCCGCCGCGCTGGTCGGCCTGCTGATCGCCGCGGCCGGACTGCTCGGCTACCAGGTGACCGGATCCTCCCTGTGGGACGGCGCCGCCTCCGTGGTGATCGGCCTGCTGCTCCTGGGCGTGGCGCTCAACCTCATCCGCGCCAACGCCTCCCTGCTGATCGGCCAGTCGGCACCGGCACGGGTCGAGCGGGAGATCAGGGCCGAACTGCTCGCGATGCCCGAGGTCGAGGCGGTGGTCGAGCTGCTGACCATGATGCTGGGCCCCGATGAGATCATGGTCGCCGCCCGGGTGGACTTCGTCGACGAGAGCACGGCGGGCGCGCTCGAACGTGCCGCGGACCGGGTCGAGCGCACGCTCGCCGAACGCTTCCCGGCCATCTCACAGGTCTTCCTCGACCCGACTCCCGGGGAACAGGCCAAACGTGGCCGGGCGGTCGGTGACGACGCTGACCGCGACGCCTGAGGCGGTGCGCCACTCCAGCAGGTGCCTGCCCTCCCACTCCAGGCGCCGCCGTCCGTCCCCGGCGCCGTCGAGGGGAAGCGCGGACAGGTCGGCCGAGCGCAGGCCGTCGAGGGCGAGCTCCCCGCGCTTGATGAGGGCCTCCTTGCGGACCCACAGGCGGATCAGCGACTCGTTGTCGGCGACCAGGGCCCTTTCTGCGGGGGACAGCGCCTGTGCCGCCAGGGACTCCTCAAACGGGCCTCCGGGCACCCGCTCGGCGTCGACGCCGATCCGCCCCGGGCCCGCCGCCGCGCACACGTACCCCCCGGTGTGGGAGAGGCTGACGCCGAGCTCGGGGAACTCCGCCAGGGACGGCCTGCCGTGCCCCGGGCCACAGCGGTCGCAGTGCTGCAGCAGCGTCAGCCCCTCCTCGGGCACTCCGGTCACCCGGGCGGCGCAGCGCCGTACCAGGAGGTGGGCGGCCACGAAGTCGCGGCGGTGGGCCTCCTTGAGGAAGCGCGCCGCCCGCTCCCGCTCCACCTCGGTGAGCAGGTCCAGCGCGGCGGGGGAGTAGATCTCGTCGGTCGGACCGGCCAGCACCAGGCAATCAGGCATCCGCCCAGACTAGGGCCCGTCCGGGCGGCGGGTCGCGGGTGCCTGGGTCAGGAGAGGAGCCCGGCCATCCACTCCTCGATCTCGTCCGGGCGGCGGGGCAGCCCGGAGGACATCAGGCGGGCGCCGTCGGCGGTGATGACGAGGTCGTCCTCGATGCGCACGCCGATGCCGCGCAGTTCGGGAGGAAGGGTCAGGTCGTCGGGCTGGAGGTAGAGGCCGGGTTCGACGGTGAGCACCTGCCCCTCCGCGAGCACGCCGTCCAGATAGGTCTCGGCACGGGCCTTGGCGCAGTCGTGCAGATCGATACCGAGCATGTGGCCGCTGCTGCACAGCGTGTAGCGACGGTACAGGCCGCTGCCGGGTTCCAGGGCCTCGTCGGCGCCGATCTTCAGCACTCCCCAGTCGTGCAGCCCCTCGGCGATGACCCGCATGGCCGCCATGTGGAAGTCACGGAACCTGGCGCCGGGACGCAGGGTGGAGATCGCCGCGTCCTGCGCCTGCAGGACCAGCTCGTAGACCTGCCGCTGGACCGGGCTGAAGCGGCCGGAGAGCGGCAGAGTCCTGGTGATGTCGGCGGTGTAGAGGGCGTCGGTCTCGACGCCGGCGTCCAGCAGGAGCAGGTCGTCGCCGTTCAGGGCGCCGTCGTTGCGGATCCAGTGCAGGACGCACGCGTGCGCGCCGGAGGCCACGATGCTGTCGTAGCCGACGGCGTTGCCTTCGAGACGGGAGCGGAGCCCGAAGACCCCCTCCAGGTAGCGCTCGCCGCGCCGGTGCCGCATCGCCTGGGGGAGCGCCCTGACCACGTCCTCGAAGCCGCGGACGGTCGCCTCGACGGAGAATTGGAGCTCGGCGACCTCCCACTCGTCCTTGACCAGCCGCATCTCGGACAGGAACGTCTCAAGCTCCGCGTCGCCCTCGTGCGGGGAGACCAGGGCGTCGACGGAGGCGTCGACCCCGCGCAGCACCCTGGCGGGCCCGGTGAGCGCTTCGCCGAGGCGATCGATCGGCGCGCAGTCGATCAGGTAGAGCGACTCGGCCTCCGCCAGGTCGGGGCGCCTGCCGACCCAGAACTCGCCGTAGCGGCGGTCGCGGTAGAACTCCTGCCCGGCCCGTCCCGGTGCCGAGCGCGGCGAACGAGGACGCAGGAACAGGGTCGCGGTCCCCGAGAGCTCGACGACCAGGACGTCGTCCGGCTCCTGGTCCCCGGTCAGGTAGGCGAAGGCGCTGTGCGCCCTGAACCGGTAGTCGGTGTCGTTGCTGCGGACCTTGAGCGTGCCGGACGGGATGACCAGCCGCTCGCCCGGGAAGCGCGCGGCCAGTGCGGCACGGCGCTTGGCGGTGTAGGCGGCCTGCGGCAGCGCGGCCAGGTCGTCCCGGTGGGTGTCGGCCCAGCCCGTGCCCATGAACGCGGCGAGGGCCTCGGAGACCGGTAGGTCGTGGCTGCCGGTGTTGAGCTTGTCGGTCATCGTTTCCCCGTGGTGAGATTGTGGTATTTCACACGTTACTAATCTGGGGCGGGACGCGCATCCCACCACCATGTGTGACATAACGGTCGCAGGGGCCGCCCTGCTCATGCTTAGGGCGCACCCGGCCAGGGCAAAACCCAGGGATACCCCAGCCACGCCGAACCGAGGTGGTTTCCATGCTGATTGGGAAGATTCTGCAGGCCAAAGGCTCCGTGGTGACGACCGTCCGCCCCGACGCGACGGTAACAGACCTGCTCGGGCTGCTCGCCGAGCACAACATCGGCGCCGCGGTGGTGTCCGAGGACGGTTTCTCGATCGTCGGCATCGTGTCCGAGCGTGACATCGTACGGCGGCTGCACGAGCACGGGCCCGGCGTGCTGGGAGCCCCGGTCTCCTCCATCATGACCACCGAGGTCCGTACCTGCTCGCCGGACGCCAACGCCGACGACCTGCGCCAGACCATGACGACACACCGCATCCGGCACGTCCCGGTGGTCACCGACGGGCGGCTCACCGGGATCGTCAGCATCGGCGACGTGGTCAAGAGCTCCATCGAGACGCTGGAGACCGAGCGGGCCCACCTCGTCGACTACCTCCACCGCTGACCCTCTCCGGGTGGGGTCCCGGTGCGGACCCCACCCGGACCGCTATCGCACGATCACCTTGCCGGTCTCGACGGTCAGGCCCTTGACCTGCGGTGTCGAGGTTCCCGTCGTCACCGTCCCGGTTCCCGGGCTGACCCCCCTGACCTTCAACGTGTAGGTCAGGCTCCCGCCCGGGGCCCCGGGCACACTGGTGACCCGCAGGTCCCCGGTGGGCGGCCCCGAGATCCGGCCGCCCGCCGTACCGTCGGCGTTCTCCGCGCCCACGGTCAGGCCCAGGTCCCCGGACGGGGCGCCGGGCGGTCTGTCCGGATCGTAGGTGTAGGTGATGTCCTCGGTGCCGTTGAGCCCGACCCACTGCTGGAACACCTTGGTGTCCGGGGTGCCGCGGACCTTGAGCCGCCATTCGATCACCAGCCACTTGCTGGGGCCGTCGGCCAGCGTGCCGACGTAGACGCCGGGCGCGTCGGTGCCGTCCAGATCGGTCCAGTAGGGGGCGATCACGTTGTTCGGCGCCGCCGGGTCGGGCAGTGACTGCGGGACGGGACTGATGTCGGCCGGATCCGAGGTGCCGCCCGCGACCGTGTAGCCGTTGGAGACGACGCCGATCCTGGTGTAGGTCCTACCCGCGTAGGTGAACGCCGGGACGGTGAAGTTCAGCGCCTGCTCGTCGCCGATCGGCGTCGGCTTGACTCCGAAGGCGTCCAGCGGGAGGTACGGCGCGGGCCCGGTGCCGGGCGCGACGTCCGGCCTGTCGGGTTGCCTGGGGGCCAGGGTCGCCTTGGTCGTGGCCAGCTGCGAGCCGATCTTGACGGCGCCGGTCACGCCGTTCAGCCTGAGCCTGCCGTCCAGCGTGCTGACCGCCGTCACCTCGGTCTTGTCGAAGGTGTCGTTGCGCACGGTGACCGTGCAGGTCGCCTCCTCGGCGCCACGCCGGATCACCGAGGGAGCGCAGTTCTGCTCGACCGGGACCGCCCCCTGCCTGCGGAAGAACGCCACGGGAAGGTGCAGGTCACGGCTACCGCCGATCTCCTTGAGGTCCACCCGGCCGAAGTACTGCCCGTCCGGCAGTTCGGGCGCGGCGATCACGACGCTGACCTTCGCGCTCCTGCCCGGACCGACGCTGAGGACCGGCGGCAGCACCGTGACGCTCGCCCCGCTCACCGTCGTGCCGGTGGTCCGGTAGAGGAGGGTCCTGTTCGTGACGTTGGTGACCGTCCTCCTGACCGTGAGGACACCCGGCATGACCGGGGCGTTCACCGAGGGCAGGTTCAGGTCGACGCGGTTCAGCTCGTCGGCCGCCGAGGCGGCGAAGTTCCGCGCGCTCTCACTCAGGGTCAGGCCGGGATCGCCCGCCCTGGTCAGGTCGACACGGCCGCCGCCGACGTCGAAGGGGTCGGCCGGGGTGAGGCGGTCCTGCTTGGTGACCGTGGTCTTCGCCGTGGTCACCAGCGCCGACTTGACCTGCCCCGGCGTCCAGTCCGGGTGCAGCGCGAACAGCAGGGCCGCCGCGCCCGCCACGTGCGGCGCCGCCATCGAGGAGCCCGACATGACCTGGTACAGGTTGCCGGGCGGGCCGCCGGACGGGCTTTCCAGGACCGGCGTCTGCCCGGCCAGGATGTGCAGGCCGGGCGCGCCGACATCGGGCTTGAGGAAGTCGCCGGCGGGGCCGCGCGAGGAGAAGGAGGTCAGCACGTCGCCCTGCGCGGCGGCCTTGGCGCCCTGGGTGAACGTCGCGGTCGCCCCCGGGTTCGCGGACAGGAAGGCCAGCATCGCGTCGGCCTCCGGCTTGCCGAGGTGGATCGCCGGGAGCCAGTGGTTGTCGGCCATCGGGTCAAGCGGCCTGGCGTCGTAGACGATCAGGCCCGCGGCGCCGCCCTGCCGTACGTTGTGGCCCTTGAGAATCCGGTCGCCCGCGCTGTCACAGGCGACGATCTTCCCGGTGAACAGGCCCGCGGGCGCGGGCGCCGAGCAGGAGGCGTTCGAGTACGGCGCCGCGGAGGCGAGCACCACCGGCAGCGGGGAGGCGACGCCCGTCGTGACGGACAGGCCCTTCAGCGTCGCGCTCGCCCCGCCCGCGCCCGCCAGCGTGATCGCCGACTGGAACGTACGGCTCTGCGTCGAGGCCGCGACCGTGGTCACCCACGGGCCTGCGTGGTTGACGGTCCCCGCCTTCGGCCCCGTGTTGCCCGCGGAGGCCGCGACGAACACTCCCGCCGCGTAGGCGTCGAGGAAGGCAAGTTCGACCGGGTCGCTGTAGGGGGAGGCGCCGCCCGAGACGGAGTAGTTGATCACCTGGACGCCGTCGAGGATCGCCCGGCCGACGGCCTGCGCGGCGTCGGAGGGGAAGCAGCCCTGCTGCCCGCAGACCTTGTAGACCGACACGTGCGCGGCGGGGGCGACGCCGTGCAGCGGGCCCCGGTCGACACCGAGCAGGGTGGCGCCGGAGACCGGGCCGCCCGCGGCGGTGGTCGCGGTGTGCGTGCCGTGGCCGTTCGAGTCACGGGCACTGTCCGGGTACGTCTCCCCCGGATAGGCGGAGTTGTAGGTCTCCAGGAAGGGCGCACCGCCGATCAGCTTGCGGTTGCAGGTGAACGGGTCGGTCCGCGGGGTCAGCGGGTTGTCGCCGAAGGCGCAGGCACGCGGAGTCCCGTCCTTGGTAGGGGGCACCGCGGGCAGCGTGCCGGGGTCGGCGAACTGGGGGTGTTCCGGCCAGGCGCCGGAGTCGAGGACGCCGACGACGACGCCCCTGCCCGAGGAGGAGGCGCCGCCGAGCCTGCCGTAGACCGTGGGCGCCCCGATGAAGGAGGCGCTTGAGTCGGTCAGGAGTTGCTCCGGTTTGTCCTCCTGCACGGCGGCGACCCCGGGGAGCCGGGCGACCAGGGCCGCCTTACTGGCCGGGATGCGCAGCGCGATCCCGCCGTAGACGGTCCGCAGCCGCTGTCCGGCCTTGGCACCGGGGACCTCTCTGGCCAGCGCGGTCAGGAAGTCGTCCTCGACCCGCTCGATGTGCCCGGTGTACCTCCTGGCCTCGGCGCCGCGGACGTCGAGGGCCCTTCCCGTCTCGGCGGGGCTCGTCGCGGGCAGGCCGTCGAGCCCGCCCCGGTAGGCGGCGTAGGAGTCGTAGTCGAGTTTGACCATCACGTTGACGGTCGCGTCGGAGGTGGAGCGCAGCAGCGCCTGGTCGCTCCTGGCGATCCTGCCGGTCTCGGACCTGGCGCCCTGCATCGGCTCGCCGCCGGTCAGCGGGGTCACCGTCCACTTCCCCCGGCCGGGAGGAGAGGGAGCCGGGTCCGCGTGAGCCGGCGGGATCATGATCGCGACGAGCCCGGCGCCCGCGACGGCCGCGACCAGGCGCCGGGTCCGTGGCGAGGGGGACGTGCTTGACAACTGGGGACCTCCTTGGGGGACGCGTGAGCGTGTCACACCGCAAGGAGGCGCCCGGTCACCCGCCGCGTCCGGGCGCGGTTGAGGAGGCCTCGGCTCTCCCCGCTGGGTGACGAGGGAACGGCCGCCCGATATGGGCGGCTGATCATGAATGGGAGCCTAGCTAGAGCCCCTTTGTTTGCCTAGATACGGAAATTTCGGCAATCATCGAGATAGCTGGCCCGGTCCCGGGTGGGCTCGTCCGCGAGCACGTGCGATGAGAGGCTGGAACCGTGAAACTGAAGCTGGACCTCCACCCGATCTTCAACCGCGGCGGCGAGATCGACCGGGCACTGCGGGACATCATCGACGAGGCCATCAGGAAGCGGGCGACCGAGGTCGAGATCATCCCCGGCAAGGGGTCAGGTCAGCTCAAGAAGAAGGTCCTGCGTTTCCTCGAACAGAAGGAGATCAAGGCCCTCTACCACCGCATCGACAAGGACTCCAAGAACCACGGCCGCCTGTTCGTCTACTTCAGGCACAAGTAGACCGGCCGGCTGTGACGCCGCCTTCGGCGCGCTCACCCAAGCCTGGCCGGGCGCTGCGCCGGGCCAGGCAGGACGGCCTGCGCCACCTCGGGCTGGACGGCACCTGACCACATCGGCCGGATCGCCGCCGACCGGCCGTACTTCTCCGGCAGGCATCGCCGTGCCCGCCTACGCGGACTCGGCGAACACGCGGACGCCCGGCTGAAGAGCTGGAGGATTCTCAAGCTACGCCGCGGCCCCGGCAAGACCGGTCACCTCTGCGAGGCCGTCGCCGTCCTCCAGAGTCACGGAGGCGCGCGGACCACCCGAGGACGAGAAGGGTTCACCGTTGTGAGACCGTGCCGGGGCTCCAGGAGCGGGTGCTGAGGACGAGGCGGTGGCCGTCAGGGTCGGTGGGGGTGACGCCGTGGGCGTCCCAGCAGGGGTTGTGGGCGGGAACACGGACGCCTCCCGCGGACAGGAGCCGGCCGAGCAGGGCCTGGTCGACGGGGACGGCCAGGTCGAGGGAGGGGCGCGCGATACGGATCCTGATGGAGGCGTCGATCGTCATCGGCGCTCGTCCGTTCCGGCGATCTTGGCGGTGGTGACGGCGACGCGGTTCCAGGTGTTGACGGTGAGGATGACGGCGAGCACGTGGGCCAACTCGGCCTCTTCGAACTGGGCGGCGGCTTCGGCGTAGACCTCGTCGGGGACGCCGGCGTCGGCGATCAGGGTGACCGCTTCGGTCAGGGCCAGCGCGGCCTGTCCCCTGGAGGAGAAGAAGTGCTTCGCCTCGCGCCAGACCCCGATCATGTGGAGACGAAGGTCGTCCTCACCGGCCTTGCGGGAGTCGGTGACGTGCATGTGCAGGCAGTAGGCGCAGCCGTCGAGCTGGGAGGAACGGATCTGGATCAGCTCGGCCAGGGCGGGGTCGAGGCCGTCGCGGGCGGCGGCGTCGAAGCCGATCAGGGATCTGAACGCCTTCGGGGCGGCGGCGAAGTTGAGGCGGGGCGCGGTGTCCGTCATGCGCACTAACCTAGGGAGTTGATAGACCGCTCAGGAGGTGCATTCCACTGTCGGAATCTAGGGTCAATTCGGCGGAGCGCATCGGTTCTGACCTGCATCTTGAGCTGGACGGAACCGGATCACGGCGAGCCGCTCTCGGGCGGGCACTGCGGGCGGCGATCCAGGACGGGCGGCTCGCCCCGGGGGTGCGGCTGCCTCCTTATCGATCGCTCGCGGTCGACCTCGGAATCGCCAGGAACACGGTCGCCGACACCTACGCCGAACTGGTCGCCGAGGGCTGGCTGACCGCGCGGCAGGGCTCGGGAACCCGGGTCGCCGAACGCGCGGCTCCCGCGAAGACGGCGCGGGTGCCGAGGAGGCCGCGGGCCGTGCCCGCCGCCCCGGCGCACAACCTGTCGCAGGGGCAGCCGGACGCGTCGTCGTTCCCCAGGAACGCCTGGTCCGCCTCGACCCGCCGTGCTCTCGCCGCCGCGCCGAACGACGCGTTCGGGCCGGGTGATCCCCAGGGGCGGATCGAGCTGCGCACCGCGCTCGTCGACTATCTGGCCCGGGTCCGTGGGGTGCGGGCCGTTCCGGAACGCATCGTGATCTGCGCCGGTTTCGCCGACGCGCTACGCCTGCTGTTCGGCGGCGGCGTGCTGCGCGGCACGCTGGCCGTCGAAGCGTACGGCCTGGCGTTCCACCGTTCCCTGCTGGCCGCCGACGGGGTCAGGACGGTGGCGCTCGGCCTGGACGACCACGGCACCAGAACCGAGGACCTGGCCGGGCGACGGGGTGTCCGCTCGGTGCTGCTCACCCCCGCCCACCAGTTCCCCATCGGCGGTCCGCTCACCCCGGCACGCCGCAACATCGCCGTCGACTGGGCACGCGAGCGCGGCGGCGTCGTGATCGAGGACGACTACGACGGCGAGTTCCGGTACGACCGGGAACCGGTGGGCGCGGTCCAGGCGCTCGATCCCGAGCACGTCCTGTACGTCGGTTCGACGAGCAAGAGCATCTCGCCCGCCCTCCGGCTCGGCTGGATGGTGCTCCCCGAACGTCTGGTCGACCCGGTCCTGGCGGTGAAGGGCCAGCGCGAACGCTGGACCGGCGTCGTGGACCAGCTCACCTTCGCCGACCTGATCGTCTCCGGCGCCTACGACCGCCACATCCGCCACATGCGCCAGCGCTACCGGGAACGCCGCAACCGGCTGGTGGAGGCCCTCGCCGGCCAGGCTCCGCACATCGAGGTGGCCGGCATCGCCGCGGGCCTGCACGCCGTCCTGCGCCTGCCGTACGGCACCGAGGCCGCCACCTTGAGGGCCGCCGCCTGGCGCGGTGTGTCCCTGGACGGCCTGGCCGGATTCCGGCACCCCGACACCTCCGCCGACCTTGAGGGCCTCGTCGTCGGCTACGCGACCCCGTCCGACCACTCCTACGCCGCCGCCCTCGCCGCCCTCTGCGAGATCCTTCCACCCGCCCCGTGAACCGCAGGGACGGCGAAAGCCCCCCTGCTGGGCGGTTGAGGCGAACCCGGAGGCGATGCCCTGGCCGGTGGGAGCGACGCTCCGGGTGGCGGCGCCGAACATCAGGGCGTACCCCGCGCCCTGGCCGAGCCCCAGCAGGACGAGTCCGGGGACGAGCGCCAGGTAGGAGGCGGCCGGAGAGAGGGTGACGGCGACGATCGCGGCGCCCCCGCCGGCGAGCAGGAGGAAGCCGCCGAAGGCCACCGCGTAGGCGCTGATCACCCACTGCAGGCTCTGGGCGGAGAAGCCGAGAGCCGAGCCGATCTCGGGCAACGCCACGTACACGATGTTGTAGTCGATCGAGACGATCAGCTGTGCGAACGCCAGTAGCGCCAGGGTGAGGCCCGGTCGTCGGCGGGCCGCGATACCGGGTGCGGTCAGAGCGGTCATGATGGAGTACTTCTTCGCGGAGGGGCTTCAGCGCCGGGCGAGTTCCCGCTGCCAGACGGGGCTGTCGAAGTAGTGGTTGTCGAAGCGCTCGGAGCTGTCGCGGATCTCCTGGACGGAGGCTTCGCCGTGGTGGACGCGCTCAAGCAGCCGGTAGTAGTCGAACCGGTCCATCCCGGGCGTGAAGACGACGAGCATCTCGGCCTCGGACCCCGCCGACGGGGCGAACGCGTGCGGAACGGTCGGCGGAACGGTGAGGAAGTCGCCCTGGCCGAGGGTCACGACCGTGTCGTTCAGCAGGATCCGCATCGAACCGCGCAGGACGTAGAACATCTCCGTGGCCCGGGTGTGGAAATGCGCGGGCGCACCCGGCGACCCCTTCAGGAACGTCGCCTTGTTGGCGGTCAGCGCACCGCCGGTTTCCCCGGAGTCGGCGAGCAGGGTGATCAGGCTGCTCGCGCCGTCCCGCAGGGCCTCGGCTTCGAGGGGCCGGACGAGAACGGGCTGGTCAGCGGTGGCGAAGTTCATGATCTCTCCGATGTTCGGTGATACCGCAGGAACGTTTCTCCGTGGCGGCACAACCGAATCTAGGGCCCGAAAAGACCCATCGCATGGTTCATTTTGGCTATGAGAACATGGGTCAATCTACGTCCGGTCCCTCTGCGCGGACCCTGCGGAGGGGGAGCGCGGCGGAGCCGTCCCGGGCGCAGGCCGAGCACGAACACGCCGGGACCGCCCCCGTACGGGGACGGTCCTTCTCGGACGCCGGGCCGTTCGGGGCGGGCCGGTGATGACGGTCGAACAGCGGGTCCGGCGTGCGGGATAGAGGTGGTCGAAGAGGGGTGCCACCTCGGGCACAAGCGGGCCCGCCTCGCGGGGGTGTCGTGTGGTGGGGGCCGAGGCGTCCACGGCCAGGGTGATCCTCGTCGTGCGGCCGACGGGAAGATTCCGTGCCGGACGCTCGTACGGTGGCCCTGTCCCGGCCTGTACGGTCCCCGGGTCCTCGATTCTTGATCTACGTTGTAAAGGGGCGGGCCCCGGCGTCGAAGACGCCGAAGCCCGATTGGAGATCGTCAGGCGTGGGGGCGTTCGTCGACCAGGGGGATCAGTTTGCCGGTTCTGGGGTTGGTGGCCAGGTCCGCGGGCCGTACCCACTCGATGCTCAGGGGGTGGACGAACCCCTTGGCCGCGTACTCGGGGTACATCGGGCGGGCCTCGTGCACGGCCTCGATGAAGTGCCTGGTCAGGGCCTCGGACGGTTCCTCGGTGTAGGCGAGACGGAGCACCAGACCGTCCTTGTTGTCCCAGCGGCGCTGTACCAGCTGCATCCCGGCCAGCACCCGGCCGGTGTCGGCCGCGACGATCACCTCGCGGACGTCCTCGGTGCGCATCGTCACCATCGCCACCCTGGCGCCCTCCGTCGTCCTGCCGACCAGCCGGAACCGGCGGCACTCGTCGTCGATCCACTCGGCCCGGTCGCCGACCGGGTAGCGGATGATCGGCATCAGGGTCCGGAACAGGTTGGTGACGAGCACCCGGCCGGGCACGCCGGGGGTGGTGATCGGTTCGCCGGTCACCTCGTCGACCAGCTCGACCAGCGTCCTGTTGGGAAAGGCCTCGTGCACCCGCACGTCGCCACCGACGACCGGGGCGCCGACCAGCCCGGCGTCGACGGAGGCGTACCCGAGCGAGGCGATCACCGCCCGGGGGAAGGCCTTGGCCAGGTGCGGGCGCAGGTCGTCGAAGAGGAGGTCGCCGCCGAACAGCAGCAGTTCGACCGACTCGGCCGTCAGCCCCCTGGTGTTCATCGCGTCGGCGACCCCGCTGAGCTTCATCGGCGGTCCCGCCAGCACCTCGACGTCGAAGGCCGCGATCAGGTCGGCGATGTAGTCGTCCGGCGCGGAGCCCGCGACGGGCAGCCGGACGTTCTCGACAGGGGCGTGGTAGAGGGCGTTGTCGATGTAGAGGAACCCTCCGTACAGTTCGCCGGCGAAGAACAGGTTCGCCACCCGGTGGCCGGGTCTCAGGCCCGACCTGACCATGCCCGCCCCGAAGGCGCTGACCGAGTCGGTGTGCTCGGTACGGGTCCACGGGGAGAACTTCGGAGCGCCGGTCGTGCCGCCGGAGGTGTAGACCCCGGCGTCGGTCAGCGGCCCGGTCAGCAGCCGGTTGTCCGGCCAGGTGTTCGCGGCCCAGAAGGCTGTCTGGTCGATGATCGGCAGCAGGGTGAGGTCCTGGGTGCCGTGCGGTACGTCACGGTAGAGGTCGGCGTAGAAGGGGGAGTTGCGCCGGGCGAAGTCGATCAGGTCGCGCAGTGGTTTGGCGGGCATGTGCCGCTCCTTCCGGGAGAGGGGTTCAGATCAGGGCGTGGGCCAGGCTGGGGATTCGGGCCAGCACCCGGCGGCGGTAGAACCACCAGTTCGTGGCCAGGAACACGCCGTAGGCGGCCAGGAACAGGTAGAGCGCGACGTCCACGGAGCCGGTCCGCGAGAGGGAGACGGCGAAACCGCGCGGGATGAGGAAGCCGCCGAAGGCGCCGACCGCGGAGGCGATGCCGATGGCGGCCGCGGCCTCCCGCCTGGCGCGCAGCAGGGCCTGCTCGCGTTCCACGCCGTCGGCGACGTCACGTTCCGCCTGGGCGGTGAAGATCGCCGGGATCATGCGGTAGGTGGAACCGTTGCCCGTCCCCGAGGCGACGAACAGCACCATGAACGCGCCGAGGAAGAGCGGGAAACTGCGCGTGCCGAGTCCGGCGAGGGCACCGGCGGCGCCGGCGGCCATGGCGGTGAAGGACCAAGCGGTGACCCTGGCCCCGCCGTGACGGTCGGCCAGCCAGCCGCCGAGGGGGCGGGCCAGTGAGCCGACCAGGGCGCCGAGGAAGGCGGAGTAGGTGGTCGCGGCCTCGGGGAAGGTCGCCTTGACCAGCAGCGGGAACGCCGCCGAGTAGCCGATGAAGGAGCCGAAGGTGCCGATGTAGAGGAAGGACATGACCCATGTGTGTCCACGGCGGAAGGCACTGCTCTGTGAGGCGAAGTCGGCCCTCACCACGGCCAGGTTGTCCATGAACAGGTAGGCGCACAGGGCCGCCGCCAGGATCGGCACCACCCACACCGCACCGGCGTTGGCCAGGCCGAAGGCCGCGACGAGCGGGACCGTCAGCTGCACCACGGCCACTCCGAGGTTGCCGCCCGCCGCGTTCACGCCCAGCGCGAAGCCCTTACTCCGTTCCGGGTAGAAGTAGGAGATGTTGGCCATGGAGGAGGCGAAGTTCCCGCCGCCGAGCCCGGCTGTGGCCGCGGCCACGAGGAACATCCAGTACGGCGTGCGCGGGTCGGAGACCATCCAGGTCAGCAGCCCGGCGGGGACGAGCAGCAGGAGCGCGCTGGCCACGTTCCAGTTGCGCCCGCCGAAGGCCGAGACCGCGAAGGTGTACGGCAGCCGCAGTGCGGCGCCCACCAGGTTGGGCACCGCGACCAGCCAGAAGAGCTGGTCGACGTCGAAGGGGAAGCCCGCGGCGGGCAGCAGGACGACGACGGCGCTCCACAGCAGCCACACCGTGAAGCCGAGGTGCTCGACGACGATGGAGAACAGGAGGTTCCTGGTGGCGACGCGGCGTCCGGTCGCCGCCCAGAAGCCGGGGTCCTCCGGTTCCCAGTGGTCGATCCAGCGTCCGGTTCTGCGGGTCTTGGGGCGTCTGTCGTTCATGTCGGGGTTCCTGTCGTCTCGTGTGGATCGGCGAGGCGTCGTACTTTTGGCAGGCAGTCACCGCACCCCGTGCTCGCCCTGGTCGCGCGGACCAGCGCGGTCACGCCGCCGCCTGTGGCGCGGGCCGCGCGGGTCAGGTCGTCCTTGGTCACCGAGTTGCACCGGCAGATCACCGTGGAGCCGGGCAGGCGGGCGGGGTCGTCGTCGACGGCCGGTGGCGGCGTTCGTCCGAGCAGCAGGGCGAGTCGGTCGGCGGGTGCGGGCCACCCGGTGTCGTACAGCTGGGTCAGCGTCGCCCCGACGCCGGGCAGCCCGAGCACGATCGCCCCGGTCACCCGGTCGCCGTCGAGCGTCAGCTTGGCGTAGGTCCCCCTGGCGGGGTCGGCGTAGCCGAGCACCTCGGCCTCCCGGCTGTCCAGCCCGAGGTGCGAGGCGCCGAACACGGTGAGGTCGACGTCCCCGGCGCGCAGCCGGGTGACCGGAGGGCTCGCGCGGTAGCGTGCCGTGGGGTCGGCGCCGGTGAGCAGGTCGGCCAGCACCGCCGCCTGATCCCAGGCGGGCCGCAGCAGGCCGGACGGCGCGTCACCGGTCCGGGCGCAGTCGCCGACGGCGTGGACGTACGGGTCGGCGGTGCGCAGCCGGTCGTCGACCGGAACGCCCTCCGCCGAGCCCAGCCCGGCGGCGACGGCCAGGTCCGTCTCGGGGCGCACCCCGGTGGTCACCACCGTCAGCGCGGCCGGGACGAACGCGCCGTCCTCCAGCTTGACGCCCTCGTCCGGGTAGTGCCTGACCGCGGTCAGGCCGGTCACGACCCGTACTCCCGCCGCATGGCACAGCCGGGCCAGGATCATCCCGGCTGTCGGGTCCAGGTGGCGTTCCATCAGGTGGGGCGCGGGATGGATCAGCGTGACCCCGGCGCCGCGCCTGCCCAGCGCGAGCGCGGTCTCCACGCCGAGCACCCCGCCGCCGAGCACGGCGACCGGGACTCCGGGGCCGGTCACGGCCGCGATCCGCGCGCAGTCGTCCAGGCCGCGCAGGGTGGCCACGCCCCGCGCGGGCTCACCTCGCTCGCCGGTCAGCCCGCCGACCGGCGGCAGCCACGGCCTGCTGCCGGTCGCCAGCACCAGGGCGTCGTAGCCGATCGGAGGGCCGTCCGCGAGGTGGACCACGCGCGCCGCCCGGTCCAGCCGTACGGCGACGGCCCCGAGCAGTATCCGGACCCGGTTGTCCCGTGCCCACTCCCGTCCGTGCAGGGCGATGCCGTCGGCGGTCATCGTGCCGTCCAGCACGCCGGGCAGCAGCACCCGGTTGTAGGCGGGACGGGACTCGGCACCCACGACGGTCAGCTCGACCAGCTCGCCCCGTGGGTCGCGTTCCCTGACCAGCTCGGCCAGGCGGGCTCCGGCCATGCCGTAACCGACGACCACCACCCTGCGGGGACTCACGACCCCTCCTCGTGGGCGGGGATCTCACGGGCGGAGGATTCACGGGCGGGGGTGAGCCGTACCGCGCACGCCTTGAACTCCGGCATCCCGCTGACGGGGTCGAGCGCCGGGTTGCTGATCAGGTTGGCCCGGCCCGCACCGGGGAAGTGGAACGGCACGAACACCGTGTCCGGCCTGATCCCCGGCGCGCAGCGCACCTCGGCCTCGACCGCGCCCCGCCGTGAGACGACACGGGCCAGGTCGCCGTCGGCCAGCCCGGCCCGCCGGGCCGTGTCGGGATGCACCTCCACGTACGGCGCGGGCGCCGCTCTGACCAGTTCGGCGACCCGGCGGGTCTGCGCGCCGGACTGGTAGTGCGCGAGCGTCCGCCCGGTCGTGGCGACCAGCGGGTAGACGGCGTCGGGGGACTCGGCGGGTTCCCGGTGCTCGACGGGTGTGAAGCGCGCCCGGCGGTCGGGGTGGGCGAAGCCGTCCAGGAACAGGCGGGGCGTTCCCGGATGGCCGGGTTCCGGGCAGGGCCAGTGCGGTGTCTCGCCGGCTCGCAGCCGCCGGTGGCTGAGCCCCGAGTAGTCCGCCGCGCCGCCGCGGGAGGCCAGGGCGAGTTCCGCGAACACCTCCTCGGGATCGTCGGGGAAGCGCTCGGCGGGCTGCCCGAGCCGTACGGCGAGCTCCCGCAGGACGGTCAGGTCTCCGCGGACCCCCCCGGGGGGAGGTACGGCCCTGCGCCGCAGCAGCACCCTCCCCTCCAGGTTCGTCATCGTGCCCTCCTCCTCGGCCCACTGGGTGACCGGCAGTACCACGTCGGCCAGCAGCGCGGTCTCCGACGGGACGACGTCGGCGACGACCAGCAGGTCGAGGGCGGCGAGCCTGCGTGTCACGTGCGCGGCGTGGGGCGCCGAGACCACGGGGTTGCTGCCGAACAGCAGCAGAGCCCTCGGCCCGGTCGAGGTGCCCAGCGCGTCCAGCAGCTCGTAGGCGGAGCGGCCGGGACCGGGAAGCTCCTCGGGGGCGACGCCCCACACGGAGGCCACGTGCCGGCGCGCCGCCTCGTCGTCGAGGCGCCGGTAACCCGGCAGCTGGTCGGCCTTCTGCCCGTGCTCACGGCCACCCTGCCCGTTGCCCTGCCCGGTCAGGCAGCCGTAGCCGGAGCCCGTACGCCCCGGCAGCCCGAGGGCGAGTGCCAGGTTGATCCAGCCGGAGACGGTGTCCACGCCGTTGGAGTGCTGTTCGGTTCCCCGGCCGGTCAGGACGTAGGCGTTACGCGCCCCGGCGAGCAGCTCGACGGCGGCCCGCTGGTCGGCGCCCGCGACCCCGGTGACCCGTTCGGCCTCCTCGGGACGCCAGCGCGCGGCGACGCGCCACGCCTCGGCGAACCCGCCGGTCCGCGCGCCGACGTAGTCGTGCCGCAGGTGCCCCCCGGCGACCGCCGCGTGCAGCATGCCGAGCGCCAGCGCCAGGTCCGTGCCCGGCCTGGGCGCCAGGTGCAGTGAGGCCAGTTCGGCCGTCGCGGTGCGCCGGGGGTCGACCACGACGAGACCGCCGTGGTCCCTGGCCCGGCGCAGATGCCGGACGAACGGCGGCATCGTCTCGGCGACGTTGGCCCCGACCAGCATGACCGTCTCCGCCTCCCGCAGGTCGGTGACCGGGAACGGCAGCCCCCGGTCGAGGCCGAAGGCCCGGATGCCCGCCGCCGCGGCCGACGACATGCAGAACCGGCCGTTGTAGTCGATCTGCGAGGTGCGCAGGGCGACCCTGGCGAACTTGCCGAGCAGGTAGGCCTTCTCGTTGGTGAGGCCGCCACCGCCGAAGACGGCGACCGCGTCCGGCCCGTGCCGTTCACGCAGTTCCCGCAGCCGCCCGGCGATCAGGTCGAGGGCCTCCGGCCAGGTCGCGGGCCGGAGCGGCTCGTCCCTGCGGCGGCGGACGAGCGGGTGGGTGAGCCGGTCGGGGGTGTCGAGCAGCGCCGCCGCCGTCCACCCCTTCTGGCACAGGGCGCCCTCGTTCACCGGGAAGTCCCTGGGGCCGACCCGCGCGCCCGCCGGTGGGAGCGGAGTCAGGGTCATCCCGCACTGCAACGCGCAGTAGGGGCAGTGCGTCCCGGTGCTCGTGCTCATCACGACACTCCACCGGGCCTGCCGGAGACCGTCACGCTCTGGCCGCGGAACTCCGCGACGATCTCGCCGCAGGGGCGCCGCACGGTCACGTCGTAGACGCCCTGCCTGCCGTACCTGGCGCGTTCGACGGCCTCGGCGAGCAGTTCCTCACCGGCCTCGGCCGGGCGCAGGAACGTGATCTGCGCGCTCTGCGCCAGCGTGACCGGGCCGCGGGCGTTGCCGGCGTAGGCGAAGGCGGCGTCGGCCAGCAGGAACAGGTAGCCGCCGTGGGCCAGGTTGTGGCCGTTCAGCATGTCCTCGGAGATCCGCATCCGCAGCCGGGCCCTTCCCACGGAGACCTCCTCGACGGTGATGCCCAGGGAGCGGCACACGGCGTCTCCGGCGCCGCCCCCACAGCTGCCCCCACCGTTGGCCCCGCCGCTCACCGGGCCGTCCCGTCGGAGCCGGAGACCCAGGTCCCGGCCAGTTTCTGCACGGCGGAGCCGTCCGGGTCGGCGAGTTTGTGCGACAGGTAGGCGGTGACCCAGTCGCTGGTGGGGATGCGGAACGGCGGCGCCTCGGCGGTCAGCGCACGCACCACGACCTCGGCCACCTCCCAGCGGGACTGGCCCGCCCCCTCCCACCCCTGGCCGGTCACCCAGGCCAGGTAGTCGGAGAAGGTCTCCGCGTACGGTCCCGAGGCGGCGCGGACGGTCTCCCTGTTGACGCCGGGGAAGATCCCGAACCGGGTGCCGGGCACGAAGCCGGGCACGACCACGCCGACGCGGACCCCGTGCCGGGCGGCGACCGGGGCCAGGCTCTCCATGAAGCCCTCGACGGCCGCCTTGGCCGCCGCGTAGGCCTCGTTGAAGGGCTGCCCGACGACGCCGTGCACGCTGCCGACGGTCAGCAGGCGGCCCCGGCTGGCGCGCAGCAGCGGCATCGCGACCCGGCTGACGGCGACGACGCCGAAGAAGTTCACCTCCAGGTTGGCCCGCAGGGCCTCCAGGGTGGACATCTCCATGGTGGGGTCGAAGTTGGAGATCCCGGCGTTGTTGACCAGGGCGTCGAGGCGTCCGTGGGTCAGCCGTACCTCCCGCAGGCAGGTGTCGACGGAGCCGGCGTCGGTGACGTCGAGGCGTCGCACGTCCAGGGTGACCCCGGCCTGGCCGGCCGCCTCGCGCAACTCGTCCGCCCGGCCTGGGTCGCGCATCGTGGCGACCACGGTGAACCCGGCCCGCGCCGCGCTCACCGCGGTCGCCAGGCCGATGCCTGAGGAGGTTCCCGTGACCAGCAGGACTCCGCGCCGGGGCGTCACGACGCGCTCCCGGACAGCTGAGGCTCCTCCTGCTGTTCGGCGGCGGCCCGGTCGAGCAGCGCCTGGACGCCGGAGGCGGGCACGAAGGAGAGCGCGGCCAGCAGCGTGCCGCCGACCATGACGGCCTTGGCGGCGTTGAGCACGCCCAGGTCGCCGGTGAGCAGGGTGACCGCCAGTCCGCCCACGAGCGCGGCCAGCGGGATGACCCCCCACGTCGCGGTGCGGAAGGCCGCGTGTGTGACGCCCTGGTTGTCGGCCGTCATCCGCGACTGGCGGATCGGGGCGCTGCAGACGTTGATGCACGACATGAAGAAGCCGTAGCAGCCGAACGTCACCCCGATGACGGGCGCGGCGGGCAGCGCGGGTGCGGCGAGGATGCCCAGGCCGACCAGGCAGTGCAGCAGGAGCGCCCAGGCCAGCGTACGGCCGAGGCCGAGCCGGGCGCCGATCCTGGGCGCGACGAGCGCGCCGAGGACCGCGCCCACCGCCGCGGCCGACATCGCCGCCCCGAACACGCCGACCGGGACGCCGAGGCCCTGGTAGGCCAGCACCGGCAGCACCGTGACGAAGATGGGGCCGCCCGAGTTCAGCGTCACCGCGGCGATCACCACCCGGCGCAGCACCGGGTCGGTCCAGTTGAGCCGGAATCCCAGGACCAGCCGTGACCAGATGGAGCCGTGCTGGACGGTTCCGGCCCCCCAGGGCCGCATGGTGCGGAAGCAGGCGGCCGAGACCAGGTAGCTGGCGGCGTCCACGAGCAACGCGGCCACCCCGAGCGCGTGGTACAGGCCGGCGGCGATCGACGGGCCCGCGACCTCGGAGACGGTCCTGCTGCCCTCAAGCCGGGAGTAGGCCCTGACCAGCTTGTCCTCGGGGACGGTGGTGGGCACCGCGACGAGGTAGCCGACGTTGAAGAAGATCGTCGCCCCGCTGACCAGCGCCACGCAGACGAACAGCACCGGGGTGGACAGCACGCCGAGCCAGTACGTGACGGGCATGGCCGCCACGGCGGCCAGCCGTACGAGGTCACAGGCGACCAGGGTCCTGCGCCGGTCCCAGCGGTCGACGAGCACGCCCGCGACCGGCCCGAGCAGGGGGATGCCGAGGTACTGCGCCATGGCGACCACGCCGACCTCGAACGGCGAGGCGTGCAACGCGAAGATCATCAGGGTGGGCACGACGAACACCGTGATGCGGTCACCGACGAGGCTGATCGTCTGGCCGCCCCAGAACAGGTTGAACTCCCGGCCGAGGGAGGTCCTCGGCCTCACGGCTCCTCCCGCACCACGAAGGAGGCGGTCTTGCCGGTGCGTTCGTTGCCGACCAGCGCGTCGGCGGCCGTGACCCGGAAGGACCCCGGGTCGTGCTGGAAGGCGGTGCTGATGGTGAAGGTCGAGGACATGAGGTCCTCGCGCAGCCGTACGGCCAGGCCCTCGGGAGCGTTCGGGGCGGTGAGCAGCAGCACCTCGACGGAGGAGACCCGGCCCCACCGCTCGTTGACCAGGATCTGCGCCCGCAGGACGCCGGGCTCCCGTTCCGCCCGCGCGACGATGTCGTCCACGTGGAGCCCGAGTCCGCGCACCTGCACCACCGAGTCACGGCGGCCCAGGATGCGCAGCGCCCGGTCGGGCCTGCCGCACTCGCACGTCGTGAACCGTCCGGCGTCGCCGGTCCGGTAGCGAAGCACCGGGTTGAGCATGTCCGGGTTGAGGGTGGTGAAGTCCAGCAGCTCGTCCTGGTCCACGTGGACGAGCTGTTCGGGCAGCAGGTGGAAGACGTCCGCCGGGCAGTCGGGGGTGTTGGTGCCCGCGACCCAGGTCTCGGTGCTGCCGAACATGCCCCAGCGGCGCGCGTCCGGCGCGACCTCGGCGAGGTCCTCGTCGAGCTGCGGGTGCCAGGCCTCGCCGAGCCAGAGCACCTTGCGCAGCGCGGGCAGGCGGATTCCGGCCTGCCTGGCGTGCGCGAACCACAGCCGCAGCACGCTCGGGGTGCCGCCGAACGCGCTCACGCCCCTGGCGGCGAAGAACGACAGCCAGTCGCCGTACTCCGGCGCGGAGACCGAGCCGAGGGCGATGACCTCGCAGCCGGACAGGTCGGCGAAGGCGGCGGCCAGGAAGTGGGCGCCCCACATCCGGCCCGCGCCCCAGCCGTTGACGAAGACGTCGTCGCGCCCGAGCGGTCGCCACTGCTCGTGGACGCCGCGCATGTAGAACCCGGTCGGAGCGTGGCCGACCTTGGGCTCTCCGGTGCTGCCGCCGCTCTGGAAGAGCCAGGTCGCGCCGTGCTCCGCCCGGGGCCTCAGGTGCGCCAGGGCCACGTTGAGGTCGTCCTTGACCAGCGGGGGCAGCGCGGCGAGGTCGTCGAGGGTGAGCACCTTGCCGTGGCCGGCGTAGCGCGGCGCCAGCGCGGGCACGTCCCTGAGCCGTTCCAGGGAGCGCCGTGCGACGTCGAGGCGGGGCTCGGCGGCCTCCGGCGGCAGGGAGAACGATTCGGTCATGTCGTCACCGGCTTTCGTGGGTCGTCGAGGAGTCCCGCGTCATCCAGCGGGCGTGGGCGTCCCGGTAGGCCGTCCAGCGCGCCCGGGTGACGTCCCGCTGCACCGCCCGGCCCGGGTCGCCGAAGTCGGGGGCGATCACCCCGTCGGGTTCGAGCTCGGAGAACCAGAACCGTTCGCCGTCGTGGAGGAAGTCGACGCAGAAGAACGGGATGGGCAGTTTGCGGTGGAAGTAGGCCGTCGCCTCCGCCAGTTCGGGCGGGACGGGTGCGAACTCCATCGCGCCGCCCCGGCTGGCGTTGGCGACCGGCGACCCGGCCTCCGGGGTCCGCTTCAACACCGCGTACGGCCTGCCGTCCACGACGTAGACCCGGTAGTCGACCGTGCCGTCGCCGAGGTAGGGCTGGAGCACGAGGGTGGTGTCGCCGCCCTGCGCCAGGCTGGCCAGGCCTCTGACGTCCTCGGGGCCGCGGGCCAGGTTGACCCCGCCGCCGCCGCACCACCCGGCGGGCTTGACGATGGCCGGGTAGGTGAGGCCGTCCAGCGCCACCTCGTACAGGTGTTTGCCCACGTCCCGTCCGCTGCCGACGCGGATCGTGGGGATCGGCGGGATGGGGGAGTCGTGCAGGTGCAGGACGGTGGCGAGCTTGTCGTTGGCGATCGGGGACAGCCACGGCGGGAACGGCAGGTAGAAGCCGGCCTGTTCGAGCACGGCGTACAGGCCGTACTGGTTGAACACGTCCATGTCCTGGTAGGGCAGCGAGTACAGCGCGGTGATGAAGAGCGTGTCCTGCGGGGTGACGAGCTCGTCGTCCACATAGACGCGTGGCTTGCCGGGTTCGAGGCCGTCCACGGTCACCGCCTCGGGGGCATGCCTGGTCCAGGTCAGGCCGAGCTCCTCGGCCACCTCGGCGTACATGTCCCAGAAGTAGTGGCGCCACATGGCGCCGGTCCTGGACGACTCCCGGTCGGGGAAGATCCAGCACATACGACGCAGTGTGCTCTCGGGGGGCAGGGTCATCGTCGTCCCTCTCCTCGGGCCCACCAGAGGCGGCCCGGCTCGGGCAAGGTGTCGATCGGGTCGTAGAAGGGGAAGCGGTCTCCCGGGGCGGAGGGCCCGTCCCGGCCGGGGCCGACCCCGTGGTTGCCGGTCCAGTGGGAGACGCCGCGTTCCCGGTCGTACTCGGCGACCTGGTGCACCCAGCGTTTGCCGACGTACGGCACGTCGCACACGATCCGTGGCGTCGCGTAGCCGGGCAGGTAGCCCATGAGGGCCTCCTGGAGGCGCTGCGCCTGGTGCAGCGGCGTCCGCCAGTGCTCGGCGTTGGGGATCATGTCGCAGAGGTAGAAGTAGTACGGCAGGATGCCCGCCTCGCCCTGCAGGGCGAAGCACAGGTCGAGCAGGTCGGCCTGGGTGGCGTTCACCCCGCGCAGCAGCACGCCCTGGTTGCGCACGTCCCGCACACCCGCGTCGAGGAGGGCGCGGGCCGCCTCGGCCACCAGCGGTGTCACCGAGCGCACGTGGTTGGCGTGGGTGTGCACGGCCAGGTTCACCCCGCGGGCGCGGGCGACGGCGGACACCCGGCCGACTCCCTCGACCACGTCCGGCCGCAGCCAGTGTTGTGGCAGGCCGACCAGCGCCTTGGTCGCCAGCCGGATGTCCCGTACGGACTCCAGTTCGAGCAGCCGCAGCAGGAACGCCTCAAGCCGGGGCCAGGGCACGTTGGCCACGTCACCGCCGGAGACCACCACGTCCCGCACGCCGGGGGTGCGCTTGAGGTAGTCCAGCATCAGCTCCTGCCGGTCGACCGGCCTGAGGGCGAGGCCGGCCTTGACGACCTGCGGGGTCGAGGTGCCGACCAGGTCCATCCGGGTGCAGTGCCCGCAGTACTGCGGGCAGGTGGACAGCAGCTCGGCCAGCACCTTGGTCGGGTAGCGGTGGGTCAGGCCCTCCACGGCCCACATCTCCGCCTCGTGCAGCGAGTCGCGCCGCGCGAGCGGGTGGCTCGGCCACTCGGGGTGGCGGTCGGAGCAGACCGGCAGCATGTAGCGGCGGACCGGGTCGGCCAGGAACGCCTCGGTGAAGGAGGCGGGGCCGGTCACGGCGTCCGGCGCCATCACGTTGAGCAGCTGGGGGGTGAGCAGCGTCGGCATGGTCGCGAACCGCTGCGCGTCGGCGGCCAGGTCGGCGTAGAAGGACTCCTGGAGCAGGTCGCCGACGACCGCGCGCAGCTGCGCGGCGTTCTTCACGCAGTGGGCGCGCTGCCACTGGGCGTCGCGCCACAGGTCGTCGCCGACGCCGCGCCAGCCGGGCAGCCGTCGCCAGTCGGGTTCCACGAGGGGCCGCCGCGTGTAGACGTACGGCCGGGAGGCCTCGCCGTTCATGCGGAGGATCACCCGGCCAGCAGCGTCGCGTGCCGGGTGCGCAGTTCGCGCTTGAGCACCTTGCCGGTCGGGCCGAGCGGTACGTCCGCCTCGTCCCGCGCGACGACCACCGCGGCGAGCGTGGCCAGGCCCGCCTCCGCGAGGGCCTTGTTGGCGCGTTCCCGCACCTCGTCGGCGGTGACGTCGCCTGCCTCCGCCTGGAGGACGACCACGGCGATCGGGCGCTGTCCCTCGCCGGGCCGTCCCGGCACGCCGATGACCGAGCAGTCCTGGACGAGGTCGGCGCAGTCGGCGATGAGGACCTCCTCGACCGGCAGGCTGTAGACGGGGCCGTCCACGGTGTCGATGACGTCCATGGTCCGGTCGAGGTGGTAGAAGTTGCCCTCGCCGTCCCTGCGGGCCACGTCCCCGGTCAGCCAGTAGCCGTTGAGCTCGAAGCTTCCGGTCAGCTTCGGGTCGTTCCAGTAGCCGGGGGTCCTGGAGGGGGTGATGACCGCCAGCAGGCCGACGGTGCCGTCGGGTACCTCCTCACCGTCCTCGTCCAGCACCGCCGCGCGGGTCACGGCCTCCTGCGCCTTGCCGACGCAGCGGTCGTTCCTCGGTGTCTCCGGCGTGGTGACCTGGCCGAACAGCGCCATCCCCATCTCCGAGGAGCCGAGGCCGTCGACGAACTGGGAGCCGGGCAGCGGCCCGTCGGAGGCGGCCCCGCCGGGCAGCAGCCACGGCTTGATCAGGCCCGCGGGCCGTTCGCCGAGCCGTACCAGGCGCCTGATGTGCCCGTGGTGCGCGCTGTCGCCGGTGTTGAACCAGGAGTGCACCTTGGCGGCGCCCTTGACGGGCAGGTCGCCGGTGGCCAGTTCGACGAACGTCCTGGGGAAGGAGGCCAGCATCGTCGGCTGGAAGGCCTCCATGACCGGTTCGACGGCCACGCGCCGCCAGTCCGACATGACGACGGTCGGCAGCCCGAGCAGCACCGCGGTGAGGAAGTAGCTCAGCCCGCCCGCGTGGGTGTGCGGCATGAGCGACATCAGCCTGTCGTACGGCTCGGCGGGGAAACGCACCATCCTCGGCTGTTTGCCGTCCCAGAACTGCAGGTGACCCAGGATCGTCGACTTGGGGACGCCGGTGGTGCCGGAGGAGTGGATCAGCCCGACGACGTCGTCGGGGGCGTGCCGGTAGGGCTCGCCGGCAGGCGTGCCGGAGCCCGCGTCGTGGGCCCGCACCTCGGAGGACGGCGCGACGAACCTGGGCCGCTCCCGCGGGTTGTTCCGGTAGGCGGCCTGCAGCCGGGTCGTGTCGTCGGCGACGACGCCGACGGCCCCCACGTGAGCGAGGTAGCCGGCCATGATGTCGGGCCGCATGGCGTCGTTGACCATCGCCGGGACGGCGCCGAGGGAGGTGAGCGCCAGGAAGTGGATGAGGGGTTGGAGCCCCTCGCCGACCACGACGCCGACCGGCTCGCCGGGCCGTACGCCGTTGGCCCGGTACCACCCGGCGTAGCGGTCCCGCAGCGCCGCCAGGTCGGTCAGGCTGTGGCCGCGTAACACGACCCGGCCGAGGTGGTCGTCGTGGTGGCTGTAGACGAAGGGGACGTCCCGGTTGGGGTTGGCGGCCAGGGCGTGGTCCAGGAAGTTGCCCGCGCCGAGTCCCGGCTCGGTCATCAGCCTCCGCCGGACCTCCAGGGGGGCGATCGAGGTGGTCTCAGACATGCTCGTCTCTCCTGTCGTAAGTCGTGATCACTTCTGCGGCGACGCGGTGACCCGACCGGATGGCACCCTCCATCAGGCCGAAGAACTCCGTGCTCGTCTCGGTGCCGGCCCAGTGCACCCGTCCGTGCGGGGTGACCAGGTGCGGGCCGAGCCGTGTCCAGTCCCCGGGGCCGAACAGGGCCGCGTAGCACCCCCGGCTGTAGTCCTCGTTGACCCAGTCGGTCACGTGGAAGCCGGTCGGCTCCGGCAGCCCGGGGAACAGCCGCGCAGCCTGCTCGAACGCCCGCGCGCGTTGCTCGCCGGGGGACAGCCGGGCGAAGTCGTGCGCCTGCCTGCCGGTCACGAAACCGGTCAGCACGCCGATCGCGCCGTCGGGCGGCGAGTCGTCGACCGTGGACAGCAGCGGCCCGCGCGCGTTGACCGACCAGCCGGACAGGCCCCATTCGCGCCAGGCCGGGCTCGGATAGACCAGGTGCACCTTGACCGCGCAGCCGGGCGCCGTACGCCCGCCGGAGCGGGGGACCGGCAGCGCGGGGTGGTGGTCGACGGCGTCGGCGAGCGACGGCGGCACCGCGACCACCACGGCGCGGGCCCGCAGCGAACCGGCCGTGGTCGTCACCGTCACGCCCTCGTCGTCCTGGTGGACGGCGCGGACCGGCTCGCCGAGCCGTACCCGGTCGCCGAGCCGTCCGGCCAGCAGTTCGCACAGCCGGTGCGCGCCACCGGCGACGCGGTCCTCCTGCGCGCCGCCGGCGAAGGCGTTGAGATAGCGGACCCCGCCGCCCGAGCGCAGGTAGAACCCCATGTGCAGGACCGAGACGTCCCGGGGGTCGGCGGCCATCATCTCCCCGAGGAACAGCGGGAAGAACAGCCGCGCGTCGGGGTGACGCAGGTGCTCACGCGCCCACTCGTCCGCGGTCGTCGCGTCCAGCCGTACGGCGTCCGCCGACAGCCAGGGCGCGTCGGCGCGCACCGCGCGGGTCAGCTCGTCCAGCGCGTCGAACAGCTCGCCGAGCGCGACCGCCGACAACGGAGGGAACCGTCCGGGCCTGGTACGGCCGTCGCCGTCGTCGCCGAGCGCGAAGCGGCTGTCGCCGGTCATGGCGGTCGGCGTGGTCCGCAGGCCCACCTGCGCCATCAGGGCGGTCAGCGCGGTGTGCCGTTCCCCCAGGTAGGCGGCGCCCGCGTCGATCCAGCTGCCGGGGGCGGCCTCGACGCCGTGGACACGGCCGCCGACCCGTTCGCGTGCCTCGACGACGGTGACCTCGACGCCCCGCGCGGCCAGGTCGGTCGCGGCGGTGAGCCCGGCCAGGCCCGCCCCGACCACGACGACGCTCATGCCATGCTCGCGATCTTCTTGGCCAGGGCGTCCGGCGTCGGGGCGGTCATGAAGTCGTCGAAGTCCAGCTCGACCCCCCAGGACCGGGCGACCGCGCTCAGCACACGGGTGGCGAGTAGCGAGTCTCCACCCATGACGAAAAAGTCAGAATCGGCCCTTACATCGTCATTTTCCAGCACACGCCGGAATATGTCGGAGATGGCGTCTACGTTCATGGAATGCATTGCTCCTTCAATTGGCTGAGGACGCGTATCGCCGGTGCGAACCCGCTCGATCGACCTTTCCGCTGGCCGTATAGGCGAGTTCGGGAACGACGGTGATCCGGCTGGGCACCAGATGACCGGGCACCCGGTCGCGCAGATAGTCCAGGACGTCTCCGGCGAGCGTCGGGGCGTCGGCGGGCGAGCGGGGCACGACGTAGGCGGCGAGCGTCGTGTGGTCGGCGACGGTCGCGCCCGCGACCGCCACCGCGCCCACCCTCGGGTGGCCGGAGATCTGGGCCTCCACCTCGCCCGGATCGACCCGGACACCACGGACCTTGAGCTCGTGGTCGAGCCGTCCCTCGTGGACGAGCGTCCCGTCTTCGGCCCGGCTCACCCGGTCGCCGGTGCGGAAGCAGCGCTCGGGGCCCTCGCCCAGGTCCGCCTCGGCGAACCGTTCCGCGGTCGCCTCGGGCAGGTCGCGGTAGCCGAGCGCCAGCGAGGGGCCGCCGACGAGCAGTTCGCCGTCCCCGGTGACGTGCTGGCGGACATGGGGCAGGGGGCGCCCGATCGGGACCCGTTCCCCCGCCGTCCACGGCCGGTCCCTGCGGGGCGCGAGCGGGCCGTGCAGGTCGACGGCGTGGGTGATGAGCGTGGTCTCCGTGCACCCGTAGGTGTTGACCAGCCGGATCCCGTCGGTGCCGAGCGCGCACCAGTCGGCGAGCCGTACGGGGCTGACGGCCTCCCCGCCGATGACGACCGTCCGCACGCAGGCCGGCAGCACGGCCCGCTCCTCGGTCAGGTGGCGCACCAGCTCGTGCCAGAACGCCGAGGGGAGGTCGAGCAGGGTGATCCGCTCGGTCTCGATCATCCGTAGCAGCCGGGGGAAGGAGCCCGAGTGGGCCCGCTCGTCGAAGACCAGCGCCGCCCCCGTGGTGAGCGCGGGCAGGATCTCCTCCAGGCAGGTGTCCCAGTTCGGCGACGCGAACTGCAGCACCCGGTCCTCGGGGGTCAGCCCGAACAGGGTCCGCAGCTCACCGGTCACGGTGGAGACGGCCCCGCGCGGGGTCACCACGGGCTTCGGCGCCCCCGTTGAGCCGGAGGTGAACAGGACGTACGCCGGGTCGTCGGCGTCTGCGGTGCCCCCCGTCCCGGGCACGGCCCCCGGTACGGCCTCCCCGGGAGAGGGGAGGGCGAGCGCGCGCACTCCCGGCGGTGCGGGCGCGTCCGGGTCGGGGGTGAGCAGCAGGCGGCACCCGCTCGCCGCCAGCAGCGCCCGCCGCCTGGGCTCCGGGTGCGCCGGGTCGACGGGGCAGTACGTGCCGCCCGCGGCCAGGACGCCGAGCAGGGCGGCCACGGTCGCCGCCGAGTGCGAGGCGACCACCCCGACCGTCCCGGGGCGGGGGCCGAGCCGCCCGGCCGTCGCGCGGACCCACGCGGCGAGCTCGGCGTAGGTGAGGGGGTGACCGTTGTCCGCCGTCGCGAGCCGTTCCGGATACCGTTCGGCCGCGTCCGCGAACGCCCTTATCACGTCGGGATGCGAATAAGGCACTCTTGCCTCTTTCTGAGTTAACACGCCAAATGGTGTTTTGCAGTGAATTCGAGGGATCGCGTTCATGCTGTCGAGGAGCGCTGGATGTGGACTTGATGCGGCCTGGATTTCGGCTGGACTACATCTCGTGTTTCTCGCATGGCTGCCTGTGACAACGATGTGACAGACGGAGAGCGAAATGTCAGAAAGGTGCCTGGGGCACGTTCTGAAAATCGGGCTGCTCGGAGCGGTCCAGGCGCGTTGCGAATGCCGGGAGGTCCCCCTCGGCCCGCCTCGGCAGCGAGCGGTGCTGGCCCTGCTCGCACTGGAGGCGGGCCGTACGGTCCCGATGGAACGGCTGATCAGAGGTTTATGGGGGGAGCGGGCACCGGCGGGGGCGCGGGGCCTGGTCCAGGGATACGTCTCGCGGCTGCGGCCGGCCCTCGCCGGGATGGGCGTCACGATCGCCTACGCGCCGCAGGGCTACCTTCTCGAACTCGCGGCCGAACAGGTGGACGTCCACGAGTTCCGGATTTCGGTCACCAGGGCACGCTCTCTCGACACCGACGAGGCGCAGGCCGTCGCCCTGCGGCGCGCCATCGCGCTGTGGCGGGGGGAGCCCCTGACCGGAGTCTCCGGAGGTGAGCTGCTCGACGGGCTGCGCGAGACCCTCACCGAGGAACGGCTGGCCGCCACCGAGGAGTGCCTGAACGCCGAGGCGCGCGCGGGCCACGCCACGGTGCTGATCCCCGAACTGATCGCGCTCGTGGCCGAGCACCCCTTCAGGGAGGGACTGGTCGGCCTGCTCATGCTGGCCCTGTGCCGGGCGGGCCGCAGGGCCGACGCCTTGGAGCGATACGAACGCACCCGGCGCCGTCTCGTCGAGGAACTCGGCCTCGACCCCGGCCCTGAGCTGCGGCAACTGCACCAGACGATCCTGCGCGGCACCGTACGCGGGACCGGGACCGTTCTTCTGCCGTCCGCCGAGGCGGACGCGGTCCCCGCCCAGCTGCCCGCGGAACCCGGCCAGTTCACCGGCCGCGCCGCCGAACTGACCCTGCTGGACTCGGTCGTGACCGGTGACGACACGGTGGCGATCTCGCTGGTGACCGGCACGAGCGGCGTCGGCAAGACCGCCCTGGCCGTCCACTGGGCGCACCGGACCCGCTCCCGCTTCCCCGACGGGCAGCTCTACGTCGACCTGCACGGTCACTCACCGCGACGGCCGCTGCGCCCGATCGAGGTCCTCGGACGGTTCCTGCGCGCGCTGGGCGTTCCCGCCGAGCGCGTGCCCGGCACCGTGGAGGAGGCGGGCGCGGTCTACCGCAGCCTGCTCGCCGACCGCAGGGTGCTGGTCGTGCTGGACAACGCGGGCAGTGTGGAGCAGGTCCGTCCCCTCCTGCCCGGCGGCAGGCGCTGCGCCACGGTGGTCACCAGCAGGGAACACCTGGCGGGCCTCGTCGCCAGGGACGGCGCGGTCCCGGTCCCGCTCGGCGTGCTCGCCTCGGACGAGGCGGTCACCCTGTTCGGCAAACTCCCGGGCGGCGAACGGTTGTCGGCGGAGCCCGAGGCGGCCGGGGAACTGGCCAGGGCCTGCGGTTACCTGCCGCTGGCGCTGCGCGTCGCCGCGGCCGACGTCGCGGGCGGGCCCGTGGGGGAGACGGCGGGCCGGGCCCGCAGGCTCGCCGGCGCCAGGCTTTCCGTGCCCGCCGCCGGGGAGGCGCGTGAGATCGCGCGCGGCGCGCTCGACAGCTCCTACCGCCACCTCGACCCGCCCGCCCGGCGTCTGTTCCGGCTGCTCGGCATGGTCCCGGGGCCCGTCTTCACCGCCGAGGCGGCCGCCGCGCTCGCGGGCACGCCCCCGGGCGAGGCCGACCGCCTGCTGTACGGCCTCGCCGCCGCGGGGCTCGTCGAGGAGACCGAACCGGGCCGCTACGCCCTCCACGACCTGGTCCGCGAGTACGCCCTCGAACGCGCCTGGGCCGAGGACCCCGAACCCGAGCGCGCCCGAGCCCTGGACGCCCTGCTGGCCTGGTACCTGCGCGCCGTCCGTGAGGCGGGCGAGGAGGCCTGCCTCGCGGAGGCCGCCACCGTACCGGCGCACATGACCGCCGTCCTCTGAGCGGGCGTTTGCTCTCGTGGGCTCTGTCCGGTTCGTGTTCGGGTGCCGCGCCAGGCCGGGGGTGTTCGACGGCGAGGCGGCGGGACACGGACCGAGGTGAGGAGCGGGCGCCCGAAGCCGGCAGATCCGGATCGGCTCGCGTTCCTCACCGACGGGTGACCCCGGCGGTCACGGACAGCCAGGCGAGCGCGGCCAGCGCCAGCGCCGTCGCGACGGCGAACGTCGTCCCCGTTCCGGCCGGCATCGTCAGCCCGCCGACCGCCGTGCCCGTGCTGATGCCGAGATAGATCGCCGATGAGTTCAGCGCCACCAGCAGCGGCGCCTGAGCCGTCGCGGCCTCGATCAGCCGGTACTGCTGCGGCGGGGTCTGGCACCAGCTCGCCGCGCCCCACGTGACGGCCAGCAGGGCGACCGCGGCGGGTGCCCGCACGCCCGTCACGGCCAGCAGCGTGAAGGCGGCCATGGTCACGGCCATCAGCGTGTAGCCGGTGGCCAGCGTCCTGACCGGGCCGATCCGGTCGGCGGCGAAACCGGCGGCCAGGTTCCCCGCGACGGCGCCGAGGCCGTAGGCGGACAGTGCCCACACGGCGCCGGAGCCGGTGACGCCCAGGGCGCCCAGCGCCGGGACGGCGAAGGCGTAGGCGGTGTAGGCGGCGGCCATGCCCAGGGCCGTCAGCGGCAGCACCACGGCGACCCCGGGCCGGCGCAGCGCCGCCAGCCTGGTCCGCAGCGGCACCGGGACGCCTCCGGGAAGGGGCGGCGTCAACGCGCCCGCGGCCAGCGCGGTCACCAGGCACAACGCCGCCACCAGGCCCAGGGCGGCCCGCCAGCCCATCACCGCGCCGATCGCGCCGCCGAGCGGCACGCCCAGCGCGGTCGCCACCGTCAGGCCGCCGACGACCACGGCCAGCGCCCTGGCCCGCAGCTCGGGACGGACCAACGCCGCCGAGACCGCCCCGGCGGTCGGGGTGTAGGCCGCCGCGCCGACCGCCGCAAGCACCCGGGTGACCAGCAGCGACGGCAGATCCGGCGCCAGTGCGGAGCCCGCGTTCGCCACCGCCAGCAGCACCAGCGCCGCCACCAGCAGCGCCCGGCGCGGCAGCCGCGCGGACACGGTCGCGACCACCGGCGCCGAGAGCGCGTAGGCCGCGGCGAACACCGTCACCGCCTGCCCCGCGCCCGCCGTCGAGGCGCGCAGCGAGGCGGCGACGTCCGGCAGGAACCCGGCCAGGACGAACGCGTCCGTGCCCACCGCGAACGTTCCCAGAGCCAGCACCCACGTCCGGCCCAGGCCGCCGAGGGCGGCCGGTCGCGATATCGAGACATTTGACATCCCGATTTACCTTTCAATGAGGCCCGGCCGACCGGCCGGGCGCGATGGATCTCCTCGTGCCGGAGGACCGGGGTCAGGAAAGGGTCTGGCAGAACCGGCGCACCCGCGCCGGGGCCGCCGCGGGACTCACCGCGATGAGATCCGCCAGGGTCTGCGCGGCCAGTTCCCGCCGCCACGCGAGTTCCGCCCTGCGCATCGCCTGCGCGACCCCGCACGGACGGGCGAACTCGGAGCCCGCGGCCTCGGCTCCGGCGCCGCGCTGCCGGATCTCGGTGCAGCGGAACGCGTCCTGCCGTCCCTCGATCGCGGCCACCACGTCCATGAGGCTGATCTCCTCAGGTGTTCGCGCCAGCGAGTAGCCGCCGCGCGGCCCCGGCGAGGAGGACAGGATTCCCGCACGCACCAGTGGCTGGAGACGCTTCTTCAGGTACTCGGGCGGCAGCTCGAACACCTCGGCCAGCCGTCCCGTCGACACCGGCGCCTGATCTCCCAGCCACGCCAGGGCCAGACAGCAGTGCAGACCCCACTCGACGCCCTCACCCATCAACATAACCGGGATATTACACATCCCGGTTTTCCCGTCGACGTCGGCCACCGGCTCGCTCGTGTGCACACGCTGCTGATCTACGCTAAGGTTCACGGTGTCCGAAGGACAACCGGGACGTAGCGCAGCTTGGTAGCGCACTTGACTGGGGGTCAAGGGGTCGCAGGTTCAAATCCTGTCGTCCCGACCAGGGTTTCGCTGGTCAGCGAGGGTGTCTCTCACATGAGAGGCACCTTTTTCGCGTTCTGAGGCACCAACTGAGGCACCGGCGTCCCGCAAGAGGGCCGTACTCCCGCGCGCAGGGCGCGGCTCCCTGAGAGGGGTGCCGAAGAACGGCCTCCTCGTCGCGCGGCGGGCCACGCACGTCCCTGCCGTCCTCATCGGCTTCGAACCAGGGCCGCCCCTGCTTGAGCACCACGGGCGCCCCGCCGCGCCGGGTGCCCTCGGCGCGACGTCGAGATTCGGGATGTCCGGTGAATCGGCTCTCTGTGGGTGGCAGGCCTCTCGCCTGAGGAGACCGACGGGGCCGATCCACGGCGGGCCGCCAAGTGTGGCGAGACCCGCGAACGACTCGGAGATCGGGAGGACGACGTCCGCCTCAGCCGGCCAGCTTGGCGACCAGGCGGACGAGGGTGTCCCGGGCGGTCTCCGCGCCCTCCGCCATGATCATGCGGGCGAGCTGCGGGGTGGCGTACCACCATCCGGCCAGGGCGACCACGGCGTAGAGCAGTTCCCTGGCCGCGAGGTCCGGGTTCAGGGTGCCCGCCTTCTGGGCGGCGGTCAGCGTGGCCAGCTTCGCGGCGTAGTGGGCACCGCGCCGCTCCTCGGCCGCGATGGGCCCGTCGCCGCGGTGCAGGCCCTCCCAGTGCAGCAGGCGGATGAGCTGTGGATGCTCACGGTGGTAGTCGTAGACGCGCCCGGCGTACTCCGGCAGGTCGCCGGCCAGGTGCTCGTCCAGTGGCACGGCCTCGGCCAGCCGTTCCAGCGCCGAGGTCAGCACGGCGGCGAACAGCTGCTCCTTGTTGCCGAAGTACTGGTAGATGCGTTCCTTGTTGACGCCCGCGGCGGCGGCGACCCGATCCAGCCGGGCGGCCTCGGGGCCGTGCTGGGCGAACTCCTGTACGGCCGCGTCCAGCAGGAGCTGCCGTGTCCTCTCCGTGTTCCACGCCATGGCGGCCAGCATAGCCGAAATTCCAACTGGACAGTTGGAGTCTGTCGTGACAAAATCCAACCAGCGAGTTGGAAATGTGTAGCGAAAGGCACCGTCATGTCCGCTGTCCCCTCCGTGCACCACCGCGCCGTGATCACCTGGCTGTCGGTCTACGCGATGATCATGCTGGTCCAGGTCGTGATCGGGCCCGTCCTCGCGTCGCTGCCGCTGCCGTTGCGCACCCTGGCGCTCACCGCGATCGTGGTCCCCGCCGTGGTGTACGCCCTCGTCCCCAGCCTCCTGCGCGTCCACGCCCACCTTCGCCGGAGCCGCCGCCTGACCACCTCGGACGACGCCTAGACCGGGCGATCCGGTCCCACCGGCATAGATCGGCGCCCCGTCCGCGTCCTTGTCCGGTGACATCGAGAGGAGGACGGGTGGATCCAGGATTTGAGGCGGACCTCAGGGAGTTCGTCATCGATCGATCGGGGGCGCTGTTCCGCACCGCCTACCTGCTGACCGGCGACCGGCACGCCGCTGAGGACCTGGTGCAGTCGGCGCTGGCGAAAACGGCGGCGAAATGGCGGGGTCTGCGGGACACCGCGGCCATCGAGGGTTATGTCCGCCGCGTCATGTACCACGAGCAGGTGAGCCGGTGGCGGCGCCGTTCCCGCATCGCGGAGGTGCCCACCGGATGGCTGCCCGAACGGATCGGCGACGGGCACGCCGAGGCGGCGGATCTCCGCCTGGTGATGCGCGAGGCCCTCGCCCGGCTGACCCCCCGGCAGCGGACCATCCTCGTGCTGCGCTACTTCGAGGACCTGTCCGAGACCGAGATCGCACGACTGCTCGGCGTCAGGGTGGGGTCGGTGCGCAGCCAGATCCACCGGTCGCTGGAACGTCTGAGGGCGGCCGCGCCCGAACTGAGCACGGTGAGGGAGTTCGGATGAACATCGAGGATCTGCTGCGCGAGACCCTTTCCGACATGGCCCACGAGGAGCAGCCGCCCCCACCGGACCGGTTCGTCCAGGTCAGGCGGGGGCGCCCCCGCGGGCGCGGACTCGCCCTGGTCGCGGCGGCGGCCGTGACCGCGATGGCGGTGGGGTCCACGCTCGTGTCCCAGGGCCTGTCCTCATCCCGGGACGCCGCCGGGCAGGGTCCGGGCACGGCGTCTGTGGAGACCGGGCGGGGACGGATCACCCTGACCGTGCGGGAGGGGCTACGGCTCTCACAGGTCCTGGAGCGGCTGTCGGCCGCCACCGGAAGACCGCAGGCGGAGTTCTGGCGGGCCGCCAAGGACGGCGGGGCGCTCGGCCTGCCGTCCTACGCCAGGGGCGCGCTGGAGGGATTCGCCTTCCCCGGAACCTACGAGGTCCCGTCCACGTCGAGCCCCGGCGAGATCCTCGCCGCGATGGTGACGCGCTTCAACCGCGTGGCCGGGGACGGCGATCTGGTGGCCGGCGCCAGGCGCGCCGGCCGTACGCCGCTGGAGATCCTGATCATCGCCAGCATCGTCCAGGCCGAGTCGGCCGACAAACGCGACATGCCGAAGATCGCGCGGGTCGTCCACAACCGGCTGGACCACACGCCCGGACTGAGACTGCAACTGGACAGCACCGTCCTGTACGGCCTGGGCAAGTACGGCGCCAAGGCCTCGCAGGAGGATCTCAGGAGCCGCTCGCCGTACAACACCTACGCGCGCCGGGGCCTGCCGCCCGGGCCCATCTGCAACCCGGGCGCCGACGCCATCGCGGCCGCCCTGAAGCCGGCCGCCGGGCCCTGGCTCTACTTCGTGACGACCGACCCGAAGAGGGGTGTCACGAAGTTCGCCGCCTCCGAAGCCGAGTTCCTCGAACTGACCAAGGAGTACCGCGGGAACCTCGGGAAGGCCGGGTGAGTCACGAGCCGGGGAGCGCTCTCCCGGACGGCCCCGGGACGGGGCCCTCTCCCGCGGAAGGACACGGTATGGAACCGATGATGTCGTTCGTGTAATGAGGAGAGCGCTCCAAACGAAGAAAGGGGTATGTTCAAAACCCCCCAGAAGCGACGAACGGGCACGGCGGTTTCCGCCGGGTTGCTGATCTTCACCCTCGCGGGTTGCGCGAGCGCTCCGACCACCACCATGAACGCCACCCAGATGGTCGAGGCGCTGGCCAAACAGGGGCTGCCCGTGTCCCTCACGGTGACCTACACCGCCTCCAACGACCCGAACAAGTTGCTCGGGAAGCCGAACGGTTACACCTCCAAGGCCTCCTTCACCGACCAGCGGGTCGACGCCGCCAAGGTCCCCGGAGCCAAGCAGGGTGACGTGGGCCTCGGCGGCAGCGTCGAGGTCTTCGCCACGGCCGGAGACGCGGAGGTGCGCGCCAACCTCCTGAAGGAGAGCGCGCAGAAGGTCCCGACACTCGCCGAGTACAGCTACGTGAAGGGCCCGGTCGTGGTGCGGGTCTCGAAGGAGCTGATGCCGATGGACGCCCAGGAGTACGAAGGGGCACTCGGCAAGCTCGTCAAGTAGTCCGGCGGACCCGCGAGGCGCGTCCGGTGAGGTCCCGACCCCCCACCTGGGTCCTCACCGGACGGCCGGGCCCGACGCCTCGGCCGGTCGCCGCCCGGAGCCCGGCCTCAGAGCTTGCGGAAGGTCCTGGACTCCTCCGCCGAGGCCAGTACGGCCCGCAGGGACGCCCCCGTGCTCGCTGAGACGACCGCCGCGACGGCGCCCTCGACGAACGGCACGTCGGCGACCACGACCCCGGGGGCCTCGAAGAGGCGGGCCGTCAGGACCGAGCCGCCGAGGTCGGGGATCAGGATCACCCCGTCCCCCTGGTCGACCCGGGAGATCGCCGCGGCCACCAGGTCGGCGCTGTTGCCCAGGCCGCCGTCGGACGCGCCCCCCGCGGGAGCCAGGGGTACGGCGACGCCGCAGATCTGGGCGGCCAGCGCCGCGACCTCCGAGGCGAGCGGCCCGCTGTGGGAGATGAGGACGATGCCGACCATCGGCGCCCTACCCCTGCCCGGGATCGTTCACGGCCGAGAGCAGGGCGGCGAACACGAGCGCGCAGGAGGCGGCGCCGGGGTCCTCGTGACCCGCGCTGCGAGGGCCGAGATAGCTGGCCCTGCCCTTACGGGCCACCATCGGGATCGTGGCCTCCGCTCCCGCGAGGGCGGCCGAGGCCGCCGCCTCGAACGCCTCCCGCTCTCCGGCGACGGCTCGGGCGGCGGCGGGTGACGCGGTGGCCGACTCAAGCGCCCTGACGGCCGGGGCGAGCGCGTCCACCATGGTCTTGTCGCCCTCCGCCGCCGACCCCAGCCGCGTGACGCCGTCGAGGCCGGCCCTGAGCGCGCGGGCCAGTTCGGCGGGGGACACCTCGGGAGAGTCGCCGAGAGAGCCGAGGTGCCTGCCCGCCTCCCGGAACGCCGTGCCGTACAGGGGGCCGGAGGCGCCGCCGACCCTGCGGATCAGCGTGCCGCCCACCAGACGGAGCAGGGCGCCGGGGCTGACCGGTGGCTCCTCGGCCAGCGCCTGTACGGCGGCGCCGAAGCCCCGGTCGAGGTTGACGCCGTGGTCGGCGTCGCCGATCGCGGCGTCCAGTTCGGTGAGCCGTTCCCGGTTCGCGCGCACCGTCTCGGCGATCCCGGTGATCCACCGGGTGAGGAGGGCGGTGTCCATCAGCGGCCCCAGCGCAGGGCGGGGGTCTGGACCGGGGCGTCCCACAGGCGGGCGAGGTCCTCGCTCAGCAGACAGGCCGTGACGGAGAAGCCCCGCATGTCGAGGCTGGTGACGTAGTCGCCGACCAGGCTGCGCGCCACCCGCGCGCCCCTGCCGGACAACCGCTCGGCGATCTCGGCGAAGACGATGTGGAGTTCGATGAGCGGCGTGCCGCCCAGGCCGTTCACCATGACCAGGACGTCGCCGGAGAGCGGCATGTCCTCACTGACGGCGTCGAGCGCGACGGCGGCCAGTTCCCGGGCGTCGCGCATGGCGGCGCGTGACCGTCCGGGCTCGCCGTGGATGCCGACGCCCAGCTCGATCTCGGTCTCGCCCAGTTCGAAGGTCGGCCTGCCCGAGACGGGAGTCGTGCAGGCCTCCAGCGCGATGCCGAAGGAGCGGCTCCTGGCGTTGACCTCCCGGGCCACCCGCGCGACCTCGGCCAGCGGCGCGCCGCCCTCCGCGGCGGCTCCGGCGATCTTCTCCACGAAGACGGTCGCGCCGGTGCCCCTGCGGCCCGCGGTGTCCGGGGAGTCGCGCACGGCCACGTCGTCGTCGACGAGCACACGGGCGATCTCGACGCCCTCCTCGGCGCACAGGTCGGCGGCCAGTTCGAAGTTCAGGACGTCGCCGGTGTAGTTCTTCACGACGTGGAGCACGCCCGCGCCGCCGTTCGCGGCGGCGGTCGCGGTGACCATCTGGTCGGGCACCGGGGAGGTGAAGATCTCGCCGGGACAGGCCGCGTCGAGCATGCCGTACCCGACGAAGCCCGCGTGCAGCGGCTCGTGGCCGGAGCCGCCGCCGGAGACCAGCCCGACCTTGCCCGGGGTGGGACCGCAGGCACGGGAGACGATCCGGCCGCCGGGGTCGACCCTCAGGTCGGGGTGGGCGGCCGCCAGCCCGCGCAGCGCGTCCGTGACGACCGTTTCGGCGCTGTTGATGAGCTTCTTCACATTCCTTAGCTCTTCCCGCTCCCGTGTCGTGGCAAGCACGGCGGGGCGGAACTCTCGGCGGGGCGGGGGTACCGGGGGAGGGGGAGGACTGAGGTACGGTTCAGCCATGGCTGAGATCGTGTACCCCCCGGTCATCGCGCTGGCGAAGACCCTGTTCCGCGCGCTGGACCTCAAGATCCATGTCGAGGGCGCGGAGCGGATTCCGCGGACCGGCGGCGCGGTGCTCGCCAGCAACCACATCAGCTATCTGGACTTCATCTTCGCGGGCCTGGCGGCCCTGCCCGCCGAGCGTCTGGTCCGCTTCATGGCGAAGAAGGATGTCTTCGACCACCGGATCTCGGGTCCGCTGATGCGCGGCATGCACCACATCCCGGTGGACAGGGCCGCGGGTGCCGCCGCGTTCGGCGCGTCGCTGAAGGCGCTCAAGTCGGGTGAGGTCGTCGGGGTGTTCGCCGAGGCCACGATCAGCCGGTCCTTCACGGTCAAGGAGATCAAGAACGGCGCTGTCAGGATGGCCGTCGGCGCGAAGGTGCCGCTGATCCCGATGGCCCTGTGGGGCACCCAGCGGCTGTGGACCAAGGGGCGGCCCAGGAGGCTGCTGCAGCGGCACGTGCCGATCACGGTCCTGGTCGGCGAACCGCTGGAGCCCAAGCGCGGTGACGACTACGACGCGGTCACCGCCGAGTTGCGCAGGAGGATGGCCGAGCTGCTCGACCGGGCGCAGCGGACCTATCCGGAGATCCCGCCGGGCGCGTGGTGGCAGCCCAGCCACCTCGGTGGCGGCGCCCCGACTCCGGAGGAGGCCGCCAAGCTGGACGCCGCGGAGGCGCAGGCGAGACAGGGCGACGACCTGTCCTGAAGGCCCGCCCCGCGAGCCCGGGAGGTCCGCAAGCCGGTGTCAGGTGGGCCACAAGCGGTGTGGTCCACGCTGATCCCATGAATGACGTGTTCGACAACCTCGCCGAAGCCTTCCAGCCCGCCCCGTCGCCGGGGCCGGGGCGTACTCCCGGGCCGGTGGGGATGGCCGTGCTGATGATCCTCTGGGCGGCGCTCGGCCTGGCGCCCTTCGTCTTCGCGGTCGAGGATCTCAAGCTCGCCACGGGGAGGACCGGCTCCCCGGGAACCCTGACGGTCGTCTCGTGCGCGCCTCTGGGGCAGGGGCGTTACGACTGCCGGGGCAGCTTCGTCCTGGACCGTACCGGTGAGACGGTGCAGGTCGCCGCCTCGCCCGACTCGACGGTCGGCGACGTCAGGCGCGCCCGGCTCACCCCGGAGGGCGACCGCGCGGTCCCGGCCGGCACCTCGGGTGTGCTGGCCGCCCTCACCCTGCCCTTCCTCGGCGTCGGGGTGCTGGGCTTCCTGCCGTACGCGCTGCTGTACGTCCTGCGGGTACGGCGTGGCCGGCGCCCGGCCGTGGCCGTCGGATGTCTGCTCACGGCCGTCTCTCTGGCCGGTCTCGTCGTCGGCGTGGTCGCTGCCTATTCGTGATGCTTAGAGGTATTACGAGGGGCGTGATCCGTATGGCATTGGTCATGGTTTTTGGACCGTTCCTGGTTTCTCATTAAGAACCGGCCGAATAGTCGTAAATTTTGCGAATTGAGAGAGGGGGCGGCGCCTGGAAGGAAGTTTCTGTTCGGGATGGCAAGGAGGGAACGATTGGTATTTTTGGGCGAGATGTCCAGCAGGTAAATCCGGTCAAATGTGATATTTCGCTATATGCCTCATGAGTCGCGCGTGTCACCTGATCGCGCACTATAACGATGCACTAACGACGGATATCCCCGCTATGGAAAACTTCCTGAAGTTCATGAGAATCAAGGGGTATCTCCCTGCTGTCTCGCGAACGGGGAATCGGGGGCCGTCGGCTGACGACGGCGAGGCATCGCGAACGTTCAGGAAATCTGACCCTGCTGTCCGGTGTATTGCTCGACTCCGAGAATGGATGCCCGATGAGCCGTTTGACCGCCCTGCGTAGCAGGTTCGTGGACGCTCCTGACTCCCTGGGTGCCAAGGCCCGCGCGCGCCGCTGGCAGTGGCTGGCGCGGGTCTTCCCCGACGTGGGCGACATGACGGTCATCGACCTGGGCGGTACGGCCAGCGCCTGGCTCCGCTCGCCGGTCAAGCCCGCACGTGTGCACATCGTCAACCTCTCCACCCCGCCCGCCGAGCTGCCCCCGTGGGTGACCGTGGAGAACGGCGACGCCTGTGATCTGCGCGCCGCCACCCACGGCCGCTACGACCTGGTCTTCTCGAACGCGGTCATCGAGCACGTCGGCGGCCACGCCAGGCGGGAGAGCTTCGCCGAGGCCGTCTACGACCTGGCCGACCGGCACTGGGTGCAGACGCCCTACCGCTACTTCCCCGTCGAGCCGCACTACGTCTTCCCCGGGTTGCAGTTCATGCCGATGGCGGTGCGGGCGGCGACCGTGCGGCGCTGGCCCCTGGTGCACACCCGCCCGGCGGACCGGGCGAGCGCGGTGCGCTCGGTGGCCGAGATCGAACTGCTCAGCAAGACCGAGATGCGGCACTACTTCCCGGACTCGGAGCTCCACTACGAGTGGATGGCCGGTCTGGTGAAGGCCCTGATCGCGATCAAGCGTTGAGTTCGCGGATGGACCGTGCCAGGACGACGGACCTCCTGTGGAGACGGGGCCGTGCGGGGGTGATATGGACCTCGCCGTTTTGTCCGGGTACGGTCGGCGCGTGACGTTTTCGATCGTGGCAAGGGCCGGTGACGCCTACGGGGTCGCCGTGGCGAGCAAGTTCCTGGCGGCCGGGGCGATCGTGCCCGCCGCGGAGGCGGGCGCCGGAGCGCTGGCGACCCAGGCGTGGGCCAACGTCGCCTTCCGGCCGCAGGGGCTGGCGCTGCTGCGTACCGGGACGCGGGCCGAGGACGCGGTGGCCGGGCTGATCGCCTCCGACCCCGGGCGGGACCAGCGTCAGCTCGGCGTGGTCGGAGCCGACGGCGCGGGTGCCACCTTCACCGGGCAGGAGTGCCCCGCCTGGGCGGGCGGGGTCAGCGGTGACGGCTACGCCATCCAGGGCAACATCCTCACCGGCCCCGAGGTGGTCCGGGAGATGGAGGCGGCCTGGCTGGCCGCCGCGGAACTGCCCCTCGCCGAACGGCTGGTGGCCGCGCTGGCCGCGGGCGACGCCGCCGGCGGCGACAGCAGGGGCAGGCAGAGCGCGGCGGTCTACGTGGTCGAGGCGGGCGCGGGCTACGCGGGCGCGGGCGACGTCGCCTGTGACCTGCGCGTCGACGACCACCCCGACCCGGTGACCGAACTGCGCAGGCTGCTGGACGTCCACGAGCTGCTGTTCGGCAGGCCCGACCCGGAGAGCCTGCTGGATATCCGGGGAGAGCTGGCCGAGGAGATCGAGGCCCGCCTGAAGGAGCTGGGACACGACACACTCGACCAGTGGGCCGGGGTCGAGAACCTGGAGGGCAGGCTGGTCGAGGGCAGGATCGACCCGATCGTCCTGGCCCGCCTCAGGGGAGACGCCTGAGGCGGCCGGGCCCCTGCGAGGACGGGGTCACCAGGGCGTCCCCACGCCGGGACACCCTGGTGACGACGCCGTACGGGATCAGTGGGCCACCACGGTGGCCGCGGTGGTGAGCCGCTCGTTCAGACGCCGGGTGGTCAGGACCATCGCGCACCGCTCGGCGGCGTAGGTCAGGGCCATCGCGTGGTGCTCGGCGGAGAAGTCGGCGACGGCGTCGGCGACGAAGAAGACCTGCGTGTCGCTCATGAACGCGTCGCAGGCGGTCATCAGGCAGCCGATGTGGGCGTAGATCCCGGTGACGACCAGCTGGTCCCTGCCGGTCTCCGTCATCAGCTCGCGCAGGCGGGTGCGGTGGAAGGCGCTGTAGCGCCACTTCACGAGGTGGACGTCGTCGGGACCCGGGGCCAGGGCCGGGATGATCTCCTGGGCGCCGGGCTCGGGGCCGATCCCCGCCCCCCAGAAGTCCTGCAGCAGGCCGCGCTGCGTGCGGGTCTGCCCGCCGGGCTGGGCCGAGTAGACGACGGGGACACCGAGCCGCCCGGCGGTCTCGCGGAGCGCGGAGACGTTCGCCACCAGGTCGGACATCGGCGACGCCCCCTGGGTGAACGCGCTGACGAAGTAGTTCTGCATGTCGTGCACGAGCAGCAGCGCACGCCGTGGGTCCGGCGTCCACTCCACCCGGTTCTCGGGCAGCCCCTCCTCTCCCGGCATGGGATAGGGGGCGATGGCGGGAATGGCCACGTCGTTCCTTTCTTCGGTCGTCAACGGGTTCTGAGCCTGACCTTGCTGACCTTGCCGACGGCGGTCGTCGGCAGCGTCTCGGTGAACTCGATCCGATCGGGGATCTTGTAGTCGGCGAGACCCCGCTCCCGCAGGAAGGCCTTCAGCTCGGGCACGCCGACGGGGGATCGGGTCACGACGTGGGCGCAGGACCGTTCGCCGAGATAGGCGTCGGGGATCGCCACGACCGACACGTCGTGCACGGCCGGGTGGGCGAGCAGGTGGTTCTCGACCTCCTCGGCCGCGATCTTCTCGCCACCCCGGTTGATCTGGTCCTTCGCCCGTCCCTCGACGACGAGGTGGCCGGTCGGCGTCCGCCGTACGATGTCGCCGGTCCGGTAGAAGCCGTCGGGGGTGAAGGCGGTCGCGTTGTGCTCCTCGGCGCGGTAGTAGCCGCGGATCGTGTACGGCCCGCGGGTGAGCAGGTGACCGGTCTCCCCGGGGGCGACCGGGGAGCCGGAGTCGTCAACGATCAGGATCTCGTCGTCGGGTGAGATCGGCCTGCCCTGCGTGGTGACGACGATCTCCTCGGGGTCGTCGAAGCGGGTGTAGTTGACCAGTCCCTCGGCCATCCCGAAGACCTGCTGCAGGGCGCAGCCGAGGGCGGGGCTCACCCTGCGCGCCGCCTCCTCGCTCAGCTTCGCCCCGCCGACCTGCAGCACGCGCAGGCTCGACAGGTCGTGCTCGGCGCGTCGGGCGGCCTCGACCCACAGCAGCGCCAGCGGCGGCACCAGCCCGGTGATCGTCACACCCTCCGCCTCGATCAGCGGGAAGCAGGTGTCCGGCCCAGGGTGGGGGGCCAGCACCGCGCGCCCCCCGGCGTACAGGGCGCCGAAGACCCCGGGGGAGCTCATCGGGAAGTTGTGCCCGGCGGGCAGCGCGCACAGGTAGACGCTCGCCTCGTCGAGCCCGCAGATCTCGGCGCTGGCGCGGAAGCTGTAGATGTAGTCGTCGTGGGTGCGGGGAATGAGCTTGGGCAGCCCGGTGCTGCCGCCGGACAGCTGCAGGAAGGCCACGTCGGAGGGGACCGGGCCGGGGATGTCCGTGGGGCCCGCGCCGTCCGCGCGCAGGGAGTCCAGGGCGACGTGCCCACCGGGGTCGCCGTCCACGATCACGTGCGGCACCTTCAGCCCCTCGGCGAGCCGCCGGTGGTCGAAGCCGTCGTGGACGTCGGGGATGACGTACGCCGCGGCCTCGGTGAACTCGCAGAAGTAGGAGATCTCCGAGGAGCGGTGGGCCGGGAGCGCGAACACCGGCAGCGCCCCGATCCGGAACAGCGCGAAGCAGACCTCGTAGAAGGAGATCCGGTTGGGGAGCTGGACGACGACCCGGTCACCGGGGCCGATCCCGAGCCCGAGCATGCCGGTCGCCAGCCCGTCGGCGCGTTCGTCCAGCTCGCGGTAGGTCACCCGCTCGCCGCCGCCGACCAGGGCGACGCGGTCGCCGTGCGCCGCGGCCCGTTCGCGGAGCAGACCGCCGAATGTCTCGCCGCGCCAGTATCCGGCGGCGCGGTACCGCTCGGCGAACTCCGGCGGGTACGGCACAACGCTCATCGTGGTTCCCGTCAATCGTGGGTTGAGGCCTGCGCGCCGAGACCGAGGGCGTGCAGGAGGGTGCGGAACTTCGCGGAGGTCTCGTCGAGTTCGGCCTCGGGGACCGAGCCCGCGACGATGCCGCCGCCCGCGAACAGGCGGACCCCGGTCCGCGACACCTCGGCGCAGCGGATGGTGACGGCCCACTCGCCGTCGCCCGAGGCGTCGCACCAGCCGACCATGCCGGTGTAGAAGCCGCGGTCGAACGGCTCGATGTCGGCGATGGCGGCACGGGCCGCCCCGGTGGGCGTGCCGCAGACGGCCGGGGTCGGGTGCAGCGCGACGGCCAGGTCGAGTGAGGTCGTCGCCGGGTAGGTCAGGCGGCCGGTGACCCTGGTCGACAGGTGCCACATGGTGGCCGTGCAGACGAGTGAGGGCTCGGCGGGCACGCTGAGCGCGCGGCAGTGCGGGGCGAGCGCGTCGGCGACCGCCTCGACGACGACGGCGTGCTCCCGCTGGTCCTTGGCGGAGCAGAGCAGGGCCGCCGCGCGGCGGCGGTCCTCCTGCGGGTCGGCGCTGCGCGGCGCCGACCCCGCCAGGGGGTTGGCCACCACGGCCGGTCCGGTACGGGAGACCAGCAGCTCGGGACTCGCGCCGACCAGGGTCCTGTCACCGGGCAGCGGCACCGCGAAGATGTGGCCGTGCGGGTCGCGGCCCGCCAGGCGGCGCACCATCGTCACGACGTCCACCGGTTCGGGTCGGGTCAGCTCCAGAGACCGGGCCAGGACGATCTTGTCCAGGGTGCCCCGTTCCAGCAGGTCCAGGGCGCGCCGTACCCCCTTGCGGTGGTCGGCCGGGCTGGGGACCGCGACGATCCGCCACGGCTGCCCCGGTTCGGCCTCCGGCGGGTCGCAGGGGACGAAGGGGTCGGCCCACCGGGCCCGCTCCGGCGCGACGAGGTGCGCCGCACCCGGTTCGTCGAACGGGATGGCGCCCATGACGAGACCCGCCCGCTCCCGCACGTGGCCCGCCAGCTCGCGCAGCGTCGCCGCGGGGGGCACCACGTCGGCGCACCCCTGGCCCAGCAGCGTGTGCTGGGGGGAGGAGAAGAGGGAGGAGAGCCCGGGACGGTACCCGTGCAGCAGCTCGGAGGCGGTGACCGCCTCGTATGCGATGCTCAAAACTAGCCTTTCCTACAGAAGTCAGGCTCGCAGCGTGGCGCCGCCGTCCACGTACAGGTCCTGCATGGTGATGTGCCGCGCACGGTCGGAGGCGAGGAAGGTCACGGCGTCCGCGATGTCGGCGGGCTCGGCGACGCGGCCGAGCGGGATGCCGACCCTGAAGGTCGCGGGATCGCCCTCAAGCACGGAGCGCCGGTCGAGCCCGGCCTGCATCACGGTCTCCGTGGAACCGGGGGAGACCACGTTGCAGCGGATGCCGTGCTCGGCGAGTTCGAGCCCGAGGCAGCGGGTGAACATGGCGGAGGCGGCCTTGGAGGCGGCGTAGGCCGCCATCCCCATCCGGGGCACGCCGCCCGCGTTCGACGCCACGGTGATGATCGTCCCGGAACGGCGGGGAACCATCCTGCGCGCGACGGCCCTTGAGACGTGGAAGACGCCCGAGGCGTTCACCGCGAACACCCGGTTCCAGTCGTCCTCGCCGAAGTCCGTCACCGCGCCGGTGCGCAGGATGCCCGCCACGTTGACCAGGACGCCGATCGGGCCGAGGAGATCCTCGACCTCCGCGACGACCGTCTCCATCCGTGCGGGGTCGGTGACGTCGGCGACCAGCCGGGTCACCTTCTCGTCCCGGTCCTCCCAGGGTTCGGGAAGGAGGTCGACCCCGGCGACGGCGGCCCCCGCGCGGGCGAGCGCGGTCGTCACGGCCGCTCCGATACCTCGTGCGGCACCCGTCACGAGTGCCACGGCACCCGAGAGGCCGGGCTCGTTCATCGCTCTGCCCTCACTGGTCAACTTAGGTAAGCCTAAACTTAGGTAAGCCTAACTTTACCTTCCACGTCTCAACAAGATCTGTCAAGAGATCGGCTGATGTGATCTGGTTCACACTGGATTGCCCCTTGACGTCCGTCTTGACGGGATAGATCTTAGGTAAGACTTACCTAAGTGCTTTAGGTGAATTTTGGGCCCTTCCATTACGCATGCCCTTTTTCTGAGGGGGGCTCAGCCATGCCCAGACACGAGGAGCGGAATGTCGGAACCCCCCGCGGAGAGATCACGGTCTCGGCGGCCACTCGACCTGGTCGGCGTCGGATTCGGTCCGGCCAACCTCGCCCTGGCCGTGGCGTTGAGAGAGCACGGCACGACGGGAACGGCTCTGGAGGCGGCGTTCTTCGAGCGCCGTGAGCGATTCGGCTGGCACCCGGGAATGCTCATCGAAGGGGCGACGCTGCAGGTCTCCTTCCTCAAGGACCTCGCGACCCTCCGCAACCCCGCCAGCGAGTACGGCTTCCTGTTCTACCTGCACGCCAAGGGCAGGCTCGCCGACTTCGTCAACCACAAGACGCTGTTCCCGACCCGCGTCGAGTTCAACGACTACCTGGAGTGGGTCGCCGCGCTGTTCGCCCACCAGGTCACCTACGGCACCACGGTGCGCGGCGCCCGGCCCGTGTGGGACGCCCACGGCGACGCCGGGCGGATCGAGGTCCTCGGCGACGACGGCCAGGTCCTCGGCCGCACCCGCAACCTGGTGCTCGCCCCCGGCCTGCGGCCCCGGCTGCCCAAGGGCGTTCGCCTGTCCGAGCGCGTCTGGCACAACGCCGACCTGCTGACCCGGCTGGCCGGGCTGCCCCCGCTCACCCGGCGGCGCTTCGCCGTCGTCGGCGCGGGACAGAGCGCCGCGGAGGTCACCGACCACCTGCACCGGACCTACCCGGAGGCCGAGGTCTGCTCGATCTTCACCCGGTACGGCTACAGCCCCGCGGACGACAGCCCGTTCGCCAACCGGATCTTCGACGCCGAGGCCGTGGACGAGTTCCACGCCGCCCCCGAGGACGTCCGGCGATCCCTGCTGGACTACCACGCCAACACCAACTACTCGGTCGTCGACCTCGAACTCATCGAGGAGCTCTACCGGCGCGCCTACCAGGAGAAGGTCGTCGGCCGGGAACGGCTGCGCATCCTCAACGTCTCCCGCGTCGCGGGCCTGGACGAGGTCACCGACGGCGTGCGTGTGCACGTCGACCACCTGGCGACCGGCACGAGCACCGTCCTCGACTGCGACGCCGTGGTCTTCGCCACCGGCTACCGCCCCGTCGACCCGGCCGAACTGCTCGGTGACCTGGCCGGGCACTGCCGCCTCGACGACGAGGGACGGCTGCTGGTCGGCGCCGACTACCGCGTGCTCACCGAGCCGTCCGTCAAGGCCGGGATCTACCTGCAGGGCGGCACCGAGTACGCCCACGGCCTGTCGTCCTCCCTGCTGTCCAACGTGGCCGTCAGGGCGGGGGACATCGTCCGCTCGATCGCGGGCGGCCCCCGCGCGAGCGGCCTGCCCGGCGTGGACTCCGCGTCCGTGGCCGCCCTCGGCTAGACAGCCCGCCCCCCGACCACCCGACGAGAAAGCAACGGTCACCCCATGTCGCTGAGCCACGAGCGCGTCCGGGAGGACGTCGCCGACGTCCTGTCCGAGCAGCCGGCCGAGATCTCCGACGACGAGAACCTCCTCGACCGCGGACTCGACTCGATCCGCGTGATGAGCCTCGTCGAACGCTGGCGCGCGGCGGGCGTCAGCACCACCTTCATCGAACTGGCCGAGCAGCCGACCGTCGCCGCCTGGTGGCGGCTCATCAGCGACCGCATGGAGGACGGCGGCCGGTGAGCCGGGCCGACGGCGCCTGAACCACGTTCGGCGGGCCGGGCCGCAGGCGCCCGGGATCCGCCATGGAAGACGAGATCCGAGAAAGAGGTTCCCCTTGCCCGCGGACGTGCTCGCGCTGACCGGCGCGCAGCTGGGCGTCTGGTACGCCCAGCGCCTCGACCCCGCCGACCCGAGCTTCAACGTCGGCCAGTACGTCGAGCTGTGCGGACCCCTCGACCTGGACCTGTTCGGCGAGGCCGTACGGATCGGAGTCGGTGAGACGCAGGCCCTGAACGTGCGGATCGTGGACGGCCCCGACGGGCCGTGGCAGGTGATCGGCGAGGCTGCGGACTGGGACTTCGGCGTCGTCCGCTGCGACCCCGAGGAGGCGCTGCGCGCCATGCGGGCCGACCTCGCGACCCCGGTCGACATCCTGACCGGGCCGCTGGTCGCCGAGACCCTCTACGAGGTCGGCCCCCAGCGCTATCTCTGGTACCAGCGTTTCCACCACATCCTCATGGACGGCTACAGCTTCGCCCTGCTGGCCGGGCGGGTCGCGCAGATCTACACGGCGCTGGCCGCGGGCAGGCCGTACGGGGACAGCCCGTTCGGGCGGCTGGGGGCGGTCGTCGGCCAGGAGGTCGACTACCGGACCTCCGGCGGGCGCGAGCAGGACCGCGACTGGTGGCGCGAGCACCTCGCCGACCGGCCGGAGGTCGCGGAGATCACCTCGGGGACCTCCACGTACGGCTTCCTGCGCGAGCGGGCCGAGTTCCCCGGCCAAGCACTGCTCGCCGTCGCCAAGGAGGCGGGCGGGACCTGGGCCGACGCGGTGACCGCCGTCACCGCCGCCTACACCTGGCGGATGACCGGCGCCGCGGACGTCGTCCTGGGCATGCCGTTCGCCGGACGGTTCGGCGTGGCGTCGATGCGCGTGCCGGGCATGACGGTCAACGTCCTGCCGGTCAGGCTCCTCCACGAGGCGGAGACGACGCTCACCGGCCTCGTCCGCCAGGCCGCCGCCGAGATCGTCGCCGTCCGGGCCCACCAGCACTACCGGGGCGAGGACCTGCAACGCGACCTCGACCTGGTCGGCTCGGGACGCAGGCTGTACGGCCCCTCGGTCAACGTCAAGGCCTTCGACTACGAGCTCTCCTTCGCCGGGGTCGACGGCGTCACCCGCAACCTCGCCGCGGGCCCGGTCGACGACCTGGAGTTCTCCTTCTACAAGACCCCCGACGACGTCCTGGTCGTCGAACTCGACGGCAACCCCGGCAGGTGCACGCCCGAGACCCTCAGGGCGCACCTGCGGCGCTTCCTCGCCTTCGCCGACGCCATGGCCGCGGCGCCGGGAACGCCGGTCGCGGAACTGCCGCTGATCACCCCGGCGGAACGCGACCTCGTCGTCGACGGCTGGAACGCCACCGGGACGCCCGTCACCGGCGCGACCCTCGCCGAGGCGTTCCGCGCCCAGGCCCGCAGGACGCCGGAGGCGGTCGCGGTCCGCGACCTGTCCGGCACCGGGAGCGGTCTCAGCTTCGCCGAGCTCGACGCCCGCTCCGACCGGCTGGCCGCGCTGCTGCTCGGCAGGGGAGCGGCCCCCGAGCGGACCGTCGCCCTCGAACTGCCCCGCGGCACCGGCATGATCGTCGCCCAGCTCGCCGCCCTCAAGTCCGGCGCCGCCCACCTGGTGCTCCCCACCGACCTGCCGGAGGAACGGCGCGCCTTCCTGCTGGCCGACGCCGGCCCGGTGCTCGTGGTCACCCCGGAGACGCTCGCCGAAGCCGAAACCGAAGCGGGGGCGAAGACCCTCCCCGAGGTGACCGTACGGCCCGCCTCGCTGGCGTACGTGCTCTACACCTCCGGCTCGACCGGCCTGCCCAAGGCCGTCGCCGTCACCCACGCCACCCTCGCCAACCTGTGGGAGCACCACCGCGTCACCCTGCACGCCGGACCCCGCAGGAAGGTCGCGCACTCCTACGCCTTCTCCTTCGACTCGGCGTGGGGGCCGTTCCTGTGGATGGTCTCCGGGCACGAACTGGTCGTCCTCGACGAGCACGAACGGCGTGACCCCGCCTCCTTCACCGGGCTCGACGTCATCGACGTCTCCCCGTCGTTCTGCCTGCAACTGGCCGACGCCGACATGCTCGACCGGGCGGGACACCCCGGGCTCGTGCTGCTCGGCGGGGAGGCCGTGCCGCCCGCGCTGTGGCGGCGGCTGCGCGAGACCCCCGGTGTGCGCGCACACAACCTGTACGGCCCGACCGAGTTCACCGTGGACGCCCTGTGGGCCTGGCTCGACGACAGTGAGGAACCGGTCGTCGGCCGTCCCGTCGGCGGGGCCAGGGCCTACGTGCTCGACGCCCGCCTGGCCCCGGTGCCGCCCGGCGTGACCGGGGAGCTGTACGTCGCGGGCGGCGGCCTGGCCCGCGGCTACCTGAACCGGCCCGGCCTGACCGCGGAACGGTTCGTCGCCGACCCCTTCCAGCCGGGCGGGCGGATGTACCGCACCGGCGACATGGCCCGCTGGCGCACCGACGGGACCCTGGAGTTCCACGGCCGCACCGACGACCAGATCAAGATCCGCGGCCACCGCGTCGAGCTGGGCGAGGTCGAGGCCGCGCTGGCGGCCGTGCCCGGCGTCACCCAGGCCGCGGCCGCCGTGCGCGGCGGGCTGCTGACCGGCTACGTCGTCGGCGACGGCCTGGAGGCCGCCCGGGTGCGGGGCACGCTGGCCGCCCGGCTGCCCGGCTACATGGTGCCCGCCGCCGTCGTCGTGCTCGCCGCCCTGCCGCTGACCGGGCACGGCAAGCTCGACCGGCGCGCCCTGCCCGCCCCCGAGTTCACCGCCACGGGCCGCCCGCCGCGCGACGCGACGGAGGAGACGCTCTGCGGGATCTTCGCCGAGGTCCTCGGTCTGCCCGAGATCGGCATCGACGACAACTTCTTCGAGCTGGGCGGCGACAGCATCACCTCCATCCAGGTCTGCGGGCGCGCCCGCAAGGCCGGGCTCGCGGTGACGCCCCGCCAGGTCTTCGAGCTGAGGACCGTCGCCGGTCTGGCCGCCGTCGCGGGAGCCGTACGGCAGGCCCGCCCCGACGACGGCGTGGGGACCGTCCCGCTCACGCCCATCGTCGCCTGGCTGCGCGACCTCGGCGGCTCGGTCACGGCGTTCCGGCACACCGCCTCCGTGGACCTTCCCGAGGGGGTCACCGGCGAGCGGGTGCTTCAGGCGGTGCAGACCCTGCTCGACCACCACGACGCGCTGCGCGCCCGTCTCAACCCCGACTGGACCCTCGACGTCCGGCCCCCCGGCGCGGTCGCCGCCGCCGACGTCGTCGGTACGACCGCCGACCCCGGGGAGGACCTCGACCCGGCGGCGGGCCGCATGGTCGCCTTCACCCACGAACCGGGACGGCTCACCGTCGCCGTCCACCACCTCGTCGTGGACGGCGTCTCCTGGCGTGTCCTGCTGCCCGACCTGCGGGCCGCCCTCGAAGGACGGCCGCTCGAACCGGTCGGCACCTCGCTGCGCACCTGGGCGGCCACCGTGGCCGACCTGGACGTCTCCGGCGAACTGCCCTACTGGACCGGGGTTCTCGACCGGCCGGGGCCGAGGCTCGGCGCGCGCAGGCCAGGACCCGGCGACACCGTCGGCACCGCCGTGCGCTCCGTCGTCACCGTGCCGCCGGGCCGTACGGCGCCGCTGCTGGCCGCCGCGGCCCGCTGCCGCGCCGGGATGGACGAGCTGCTGCTAGCCGTCCTGGCCAGGGCCGTCGGCGGGAACGAACTGCTGGTGCAGACCGAGGGGCACGGCCGTGACCTGATCGACGACCTCGACCTGTCGCGCACCGTCGGCTGGTTCACCGTCGAACATCCCGTCCGCGTCCGTCTCGACGGAGCCGCGACCCCGGCCGGCACCCTCAGGAGGGTGAAGGAGGCCGTCAGGTCGGTGCCCGGCGGCGGACTCGGCTACGGCGTCCTGCGCCACCTGCGCGGACTGCTCGACGGGCTGCCGCAGCCGCAGATCCTGTTCAACTACCTCGGCCGTTTCGCCGCGGGCGCCGCCTTCACCGCCTCCGACGACCCCGCCATGCCCACGCCGTACGCCCTTGAGGTCAACGCCTTCCTGCACGAGACGCCGCAGGGACCCTCGCTGGCCGTCCACCTGTCGAGCCCGCCCGGCGTGCTCGACCTGGACGACCTCGGCGCGCGCTGGGACACCGCCCTCGACGAACTGGCCGCGACGCCCGACGCGCTCGTCCCGTCCGACCTGCCGCTGGTCGCCCTCACCCAGCGGGAGGTCGACCGCCTGCCCGGGGACGCCGCCGACGTGCTGCCGCTCTCGCCGCTGCAGGAGGGCCTGCTCTTCCACGCCAGCGCCGACGAACTCGACGTCTACACCTCGCTGACCCACCTCGACCTCGAAGGGCCGGTCGACGGGCTGCGCGGGCGGATGGAACGGCTGCTCGCCCGGCACGACAGCCTGCGCGCGGTCTTCCTGTCCGACGGCTTCGACCGGCCCGTCCAGGTCATCCCGGCCCGGGCGGAACTGTCCTGGCGGGAACTCGACCTGTCCGGCGAGCCGGAACGCCTCGACGAGGTCGAACGCGCCGAACTGGCCCACCGCTTCGACCTCACCCGCTCGCCGCTGCTGCGCTGCCTGCTCGTACGGCTCGGCCCTGACCGCCACCGGCTGCTGCTGACCGGCCACCACATCGTCGCCGACGGCTGGTCGACCCCGCTCATCGTGCGCGAACTGGTCTCGGGAACCGCCGAACCGGCGCCGCCGTACCGGGACTACCTGGCCTGGCTGGGCCGCAGGGACACCGAGGCCGACGCCGCGGCCTGGCGCGAGGCGCTGGCCGGGCCGGTCGAACCGACTCTGGTCAGAGGCGCAGAAGCCGCGCGAACCCCCGTCCCGCCGCGTGAGGTGGCCGTCGAGCTGCCCGCCGCCGTGGGGGAGCGGCTCGGCGTGTTCGCCAGGCGGCACGGCCTGACCCTCAACACCGTCGTCCAGGGGGCCTGGGCGATCCTGCTCGGCGTGCTCACCGGACGCGACGACGTCGTCTTCGGCGCGACCGTCTCCGGCCGTCCCGCCGACCTCGACGGCGTGGAGAACATGATCGGCCTGTTCAGCAACACCGTCCCCGTCCGGGTGCGGCTCGACCCGGAGGAGGCGGCGCTCGCCGCGCTCACCAGGCTCCAGGCGGAACAGGCCAGGCTGCTCGACCACCAGTACCTCGGCCTGGCCGAGATCCAGGCCCTCGCCGGGGCCGGGACGCTCTTCGACACGCTGCTCGTCTTCGAGAACTACCCGGCCGGGCAGGGCGTGCCCGGCGGTGAGGTCACCGTGACCGGCGCAGGCAACCGGGGCCACACGCACTACCCGCTGACGCTGCTCGTGCTTCCCTCGGGCAACCCGGTGCTCGGCCCCGACGGCGGCGGGCCCCGCTTCGTCCTGGAGTACCGGCCGGACGCGTTCGGCGACGACGAGGCCCGGGTCGTGGCCGCCCGCTTCGCCCGGGTGCTCGCGCAGCTCACCGCGGAGGTCGCCGTCGGCGAGATCGACGTGCTGATCGAACGCGAGAGCGTCCTCGGCGACTGGATCGCCACCGAGGCGGAGATCCCCGCAGGCACCGTCGTGGACGTCTTCGAGACGCAGGTCGCCGCGACCCCGGACGCGACCGCGGTGGTCTCCGGCACGACCGCCCTGACCTTCGACCAGCTCAACCGGCGCGTCAACCGGCTCGCGCACGCCCTGACCGGGCTCGGCGCCGGGCGGGAGACGCTGGTCGCGCTCGCGCTGCCCCGCTCGGCCGACCTGGTCGTCGCGCTGCTGGCCGTGCTGAAGACCGGGGCCGCCTACCTGCCGATCGACCTCGACTACCCGGAGGAGCGGCGGCGGCTCATGCTCGCCGACGCCCGCCCCGTGCTCGTCCTGACCAAGCTCCCGGAGACCGACGACGGCCCGGAGACCGACCCCGTCGTCGAACGCGACCCCGCGCAGCAGGCCTTCGTCATCTACACCTCCGGCTCGACCGGACGCCCCAAGGGCGTGCAGATCGCCCACCACGGCCTGATGAACCTCTACCGCGACCACCGCGACACCGTCTTCGCCAGGGCGGTCGAGGCGGCGGGCGGGCGGCGGCTGCGCGCCGCGCACACCGCGTCCTTCTCCTTCGACTCCTCCTGGGAGCAGCTGCTGTGGCTGCTGTGCGGCCACGAACTGCACGTCTTCGACGAGGAGACCCGCCGCGACGCCGAGGCGACCGTCGCGCTGGTCGCCGAACGGCGCATCGACACCCTCGACGTCACCCCGACCTTCGCCGAGCAGCTGCTCGACTGCGGCCTGCTCGACGGTGAGCACCGGCCCGTGCTCGTGCTGCTCGGCGGCGAGGCCGTGCCCGACGCGCTGTGGCGCCGCCTGCGTGAGACCCCCGGCGTGCTCGCGCACAACTACTACGGCCCGACCGAGGACACCGTGGACACCCTCGGCGCCGACCTCGCCGACAGCCCCGCCCCGGTCGTCGGACGGCCCATCGCCAACACCCGCGTCTACGTGCTCGACCGCAGGCTGCGCCCGGTGCCGCCGGGCGTCCCCGGCGAGCTGTACATCGCCGGGGCCGGTCTGGCCCGCGGCTACCTGAACCGGCCGGGCCTGACCGCGGAACGGTTCGTCGCCGACCCCCTCAGGTACGGCGAGCGCATGTACCGCACCGGGGACCTGGCCCGCTGGCGGCCCGACGGCACCCTGGAGTTCCTCGGCCGCACCGACGACCAGGTGAAGGTACGCGGCTACCGGATCGAACTGGGCGAGGTCGAGGCCGCGCTCACCGCACAGCCCGGGGTCTCCCGCGCCGCCGTGATCGTCAGGGACGACCGGCTCGTCGCCTACGTCGTCGCCGACGGGCCGGTCGACCCCGGCGCGCTCGGCCTGCCCGCCTACATGGTCCCCGCCGTCGTCACCCTCGACGCGCTGCCGATGAACGTCCACGGCAAGCTCGACCGCGCCGCCCTGCCCGCCCCCGGGGTGAGCCGTACGGCGGGCCGCGCGGCCAGGGACGAACGGGAGGAACTCGTCCGCGGCGTGCTCGCCGACCTGCTCGGCGTGCCCGCGATCGGCGCCGACGACGACTTCTTCGCCCTCGGCGGCCACTCGCTGCTGGCCGCCCGCGCCGTCAACCGCATCCGGCGCGCCCTGGGCACCGGCCTGGCGATCAGGGACCTGTTCGAGGCGCGCACCGTCGCCAGGCTCATGCCCAGGCTCGGCGGCGCCGCCCGCGCGCCGCTCACCCGCATGCCGCGCCCGGAACGGGTGCCGCTCTCGGCCGCCCAGCGCCGCCTGTGGTTCCTGCACCACCTCGAAGGCCCGAGCCCGGTCTACAACATCCCGCTGCGCCTGCACCTGACGCCGGGCGCCGACGCCGCCGCGCTGCGCGCCGCCTGGCACGACGTGACCGGCCGCCACGAGATCCTGCGCACCGTCTACCCGGACGCCGAAGGCACGCCGTACCAGGTGGTCCTGGACGTCCGGCCGCCGCTGACGACCGTGGCGAGCACGGCGGAGCGGCTGGCGGACGACCTCGCCGAGGCCGAGGAGTACGGCTTCGACCTGCCCGCAGAGCCGCCGCTGCGCGGGACGCTGTTCACCCTCGGCGACGGACGGCTCGTCCTGTCGGCCGTCTTCCACCACATCGCCAGCGACCAGTGGTCGGAGGGGGTGTTCCTGCGCGACCTGGCGAGCGCCTACGAGGCAAGGCTGGCCGGGCGGGAACCGGAGTGGCCCGACGTCCTGCAGTACGCCGACCACACCCTCTGGCACCGGGACGTCCCCACCGAGGAGGACGAACGCCACTGGCGGGAGGCGCTGGCGGGCATCCCCGACGAGCTGGCGCTGCCCTACGACCGGCCCAGGCCGCACACCCCGACCCACCGGGGCGCGACCGTACGGCTCCGCCTGCCCGACGACGTCCACCGGGGCGTCGCGGCGCTGGCCGGGCGCGGCGGCGCGACCCCCTTCATGGTGCTGCAGGCCGCCGTCGCCCTCCTGCTGGGCAGGCTCGGCGGCGGGGACGACATCCCGCTCGGCGTACCCGTGGCGGGCCGCCCCGACGAGGCCCTCGACGACGTCATGGGCCTGTTCGTCAACACGCTCGTGCTGCGCGCCGACCTGTCGGGCGATCCGTCGTTCGACACGCTGCTCGGCCGGGTGCGCCAGACGGAACTGGCCGCGCTCGCCCACCAGGACCTGCCGTTCGAGCGGCTCGTCGACATCGTCGCCCCCACCAGGTCACTGGCCAGGCACCCGCTGTTCCAGGTCATGACCCAGTACCACCGGGCGGAACCCGCCGTCGCCCTCGGCGAGCTCGAACCCGACCTGAGCGTCCACGCCCGCTTCGACCTGGCCTTCAACGCCGTGGACGACGGCGAGGCCACGCACCTGTCGATCATCTACGCCCGCGACCTGTTCGACGACGCGACCGCCCACCTGCTCGGCGACCGGCTCGTCCACGTGCTGCGCCAGGTGCTGGCCGACCCGGCGCTGACCGTCGGCGCGGTCGACGTGCTGTCCCCCGCCGAACGCGGCCGGATCACCGGCGAGTGGAACGACACCGCCCGCGAGGTGCCCTCCGGCACGCTCAGCCGCCGCATCACCGCCCAGGCCCGCCGTACCCCGGACGCCCTGGCCGTGGCCGCACCCGAGGGACCTGAGGGGAGGACCTGGCTTGAGCTGACCTACGCCGAGCTGGAACGGCGCGCCGACCGGCTGGCCTGGGAACTCGCCGAGGGCGGCGCCGGGCCCGAGACGATCGTCGCGGTCTCCGTCCCCCGCTCGGCGGAGCTGATGGTCGCGCTGCTGGCCGTGCTGAAGACCGGGGCGGCCTACCTGCCGATCGACCCCGACTATCCGGCGCAGCGGCGTGAGCTGATGCTCGACGACGCCCGCCCCGTCCGGCTGCTGACGGCCGCCGACGTCCCCCGCGAGGGCGGGGACCGGCCCTTCCCCGACGCCTCGGCCCCCGGCGGCCCGGCCTACGTGATCTACACCTCCGGCTCGACGGGACGGCCGAAGGGCGTGGTGGTCGAGCACCGGGCGATCGTCAACCGCCTGGCCTGGATGCAGGCCGAGTACGGCCTCACCCCGGACGACCGGGTGCTGCAGAAGACCCCCGCCGGGTTCGACGTGTCGGTGTGGGAGTTCTTCTGGGCGCTCTGCGAGGGCGCCGCCGCCGTGGTCCTGGCCGCGCCCGGCGACCACCGCGACCCCGCCAGGCTCGTCCGGCTCATCCGGGAGCGGTCCGTCACGGTCGCCCACTTCGTGCCGTCCATGCTGCGGGCCTTCCTGACCGACCCCGGCGTGCCCGGCTGCGTGAGCCTGCGCCACGTCGTCTGCTCCGGTGAGGCGCTGCCCGCCGACCTGGCCGCCGACTTCAGGAGGGCGCTCGGCGCCGGGCTGCACAACCTGTACGGCCCGACCGAGGCCGCCGTGGACGTCACCTACCAGGAGTACACCGGTGACCCCGGAGCCGCCACGGTCCCGATCGGCCGCCCGGTGTGGAACACCGGCGTCCACGTGCTCGACGCCGCGCTGCGCCCGGTGCCGGTCGGCGTCCCCGGCGAGCTGTACCTGTCGGGCGTCCAGCTCGCCCGCGGCTACCTCAACCGGCCGGGCCTGACCGCCGAACGGTTCGTCGCCGACCCGTCCGGGCACGGCGAGCGCATGTACCGCACCGGGGACCTGGCCCGCCGGCGCCCCGACGGCACCGTCGAGTTCCTCGGCCGCACCGACGACCAGGTGAAGATCCGCGGGCAGCGGATCGAGCTGGGCGAGGTCGAGGCCGCGCTGCGCGCCCTTCCCGGCGTACGGCAGGCCGCCGCGGCCGCCGTCGAGGGCCGCCTGATCGGCTACGTCGTCGGTGCTCCAGACGGTGCTCCAGACGGTGCCCCCGACGGCCCGCTCGACCCGGCGGCGCTCCGCGCCGAACTGGCCTCGTGTGTCCCCGGCCAGCTCGTGCCCTCGGTGATCGTGCCGATCGACGCGCTGCCGCTCTCCGTCAACGGCAAGCTCGACCGCCGCGCGCTGCCCGTCCCCGCCGCGCCCGAGGCGCCCGCCGCCGCGAAGCCCGCCAGGCCCGGCGAGGAGGCCATGGCCGCCGCCTTCGCCGAGGTGCTCGGCCTGGGCGCGGTCGGCGTCGACGACGACTTCTTCGGCCTCGGCGGCGACAGCATCATGTCCATCACCCTGGTCGCCAGGGCCCGCGCCGCCGGGCTGACGATCACCGCCAAGGACGTCTTCGAGCACCCGACCGTCGCCGGGCTCGCGGCCGTCGCCACGGCGGCGGAGCCCGTCGCCGCGACGCCCGCGGAACCCGAGGAGGAGGCGGGCGGCCCGCTGCCGCTGCTGCCCGTCATGCACTGGCTGCGCGAACAGGGCGTCCCGGTCGAGGACGTGCACCAGGCCAGGCTGCTGCGGGTGCCGCCCGCGCTCGGCGTCGAGCGGATCACCGCCGCCTTCGACGTCCTCGCCCGCCGCCACGACGCGCTGCGGCTGCGCCTGGCCAGGCCGCACCCCGCGATCTGGTCGGCGGAGATCACCCCTGAGGCGGCCCCCTTCGAGGTGCGCCGGGTCACCGGCCTGGCCAGTCTCGAAGCCGAGTACCGCGCCGCCGTCGGACGGCTCGACCCGGCGACCGGCGCGGTCGTCCAGGTCGTCTGGTTCGACCTCGGCGAGGAGCCGGGACGCCTGCTCGTCGTCGCCCACCACCTCGTGGTGGACGGCGTCTCCTGGCGCTTCCTGCTGCCCGACCTGGCAGCCGCCGTCGAGGGCCGCGACCCCGCCCCCGTCCCCGTCTCCCTGCGCCGCTGGTCACGGCGGCTGAGCGAGGAGGCGCACACTCCCGGGCGGCTCGCCGAACTCGACCACTGGCTGGCGGCCGTCGCCCCCGGCGCCACCCGCCTGGCGGTGACGCCCCAGGCGTCCCCGGTGTCCGCTACGGCGCCCGCCACGCACGAGACCGTCCTGGACACCGCGCTCACCCGGAGCCTGCTTTCGGCCAGGGGCGGGATGAACGCGCTGCTGCTCACCGCGCTCGCCCTGGCCCTGCCCGGCGACGGCCCGGCCCTGGTCGAGCTGGAGGGCCACGGCCGCGAACACGCCGAACTCGACCTGTCGCGCACCGCGGGCTGGCTCACCGCCGTCCACCCGGTACGTCTCGACCCCGGGACCCCCGGCGGCACAATCGGCACGGTCGCGGCGTTCAAGCGGATCAGGGAACAGCTGGCCGCGGTGCCCGACGGCGGCCTCGGCTACGGCCTGCTGCGTCACCTCAACCCGCAGACGGCCGCCGTGCTCGCCGCCGCGCCCCGCCCGGAGATCCTGTTCAACTACCTGGGCAGGTTCGGCGTCGGCGGCGCCGAGGACTGGGGCATCGCCGACGAGACGCTCCCCGAGATCGGGACCGGCGCCTCGCCGTACGGGCTTGAGGTGGACGCCGTCACCCAGGACAGGCCCGAGGGGCCGACGCTGCGGGTCACCTGGACCTCGGCCGTCCTCGACGGCGCGGAACTGGCCGGTCTGGCCGGGCGCTGGGAGGCGGCGCTGGCCGAACTCGGCGCCCCCGGCGCCCTCGACGACGCGCTGACCCCCTCCGACCTGCCGCTGGTCTCCCTCACCCAGGCGCAGATCGACGAGCTGCCCCCCGGCACGGCCGAGGTGCTGCCGCTCGCGCCGCTGCAGGAGGGCCTGCTCTTCCACGCCACCGTGGGCGAGGGCGCGCTCGACGTCTACACCGTGCAGAACTTCCTCGAACTGCGCCGCCCGATGGACGCCGGACGGCTGCGCGAGGCCTGGCGGCGGCTGACCGCCCGCCACCCCAACCTGCTGGCCGGGTTCCGGTACGACGGCCTCGACCGGGCCGTCCAGTTCGTGCCCAGGACGGCGGAGCTGCCGCTGACCGAGATCGACCTGACCGGCCTCACCGGGCGGCCCCTCACCGGGCAGGAGGCGCGGGCGGAGGGCATCGACCTCGGCTTCCTCACCGACCCGGCGCAGCGGGACGCGGTCGCGCGGATCCTGACCGAGGACCGCGCCAGGCGCTTCGACCTGACCAGGCCGCCGCTGGTGCGCTTCACCCTGGTCAGGCTGGCCCCCGACCACCACCTGCTGGTCATGATCCACCACCACATCCTGTGGGACGGCTGGTCGGAGGGGCTGTTCCTGCGGGAGCTGTTCGACCTGTACGACGGGCGCGAGCCCGAGCGGGTCACCCCCTACCGGGACTATCTGGCCTGGCTGTCGCGGCAGGACACCGGCGCCGCGTTCGAGGCATGGAAGCAGGCCCTGGCCGGGCTCGCCGAGCCGACGCTGCTGGCCCCCACCGGGGGCGAGCTGACCGCGGTCGTGCCCGACGCCGTGCTGGCCGAACTGCCCGACGGGTTCGGGCCGAGTCTGGTCGCCCAGGCCAGACGGCACGGCCTGACGCTCAGCACCCTGCTGACCGCCGCCTGGGGCATGGTCCTGGCCGGGGTCACCGGCCGCTCCGACGTCGTGTTCGGCAGCACCGTCTCAGGACGGCCCGCCGAGATCCCCGGCGTCGAGTCGACCATCGGCCTGTTCCTCAACACCGTCCCCGTGCGGATCACCCTCGACGCCGACGAGTCCCTCCTGGACCTGCTCACCCGCCTGCAGCGCGGCCGCTCCGCCGTACTGGCCCACGAACACCTCGGGCTCGGCGAGATCCAGCGGGCGGCGGGACTCGGCCAGCTCTTCGACACCCTGTACGTGCTGCGCAACTTCGGCGACGACGAGGAGGAACGCCTGCGCGTCACCGCCTCCTACGGCATCGCCGAGATGGACAGCGTGGACGGCACCCACTACCCGCTGACCCTCGTCGTCACCCCGGACGAACGGCTCAAGGTGTCGCTGGCCTACCGGCCCGACGTGTTCGACCGGCCGCTCGCCGAGGCGATGCTCGCCCGCTTCACCCGCCTGCTCGAACAGATCGCCGGGGACCTGACGACACCCGTCGGCCGCCTCGACCCGCTCGGGCCGGACGAACGACGGCTGGTGCTCCAGGAATGGAACGCCACCGATCACCCGCTGCCGGACAAGACCGTGGCCCGCCTCCTGGAGGAACAGGCCGCGCGCACCCCCGGCGCCGTCGCGCTGGTCTTCGGCAGGGAACGCCACACCTACGCCGAGCTCAACGCCCGCGCCAACCGCATCGCCAGGATGCTGGTCGGCAGGGGCGCCGGGCCGGAGCGGATCGTCGGGCTCGCGCTGCCGCGCTCGGCCGACATGGTCGCCGCGCTGTTCGCGGTGCTCAAGACCGGCGCCGCCTACCTGCCGCTCGACCTGGACTACCCGGCCGACCGGATCGAGCACATGATCGACGACGCCGGGCCGGTGTGCGTGCTGCGCCCCGGGGACCTGGAAGGCCTGGACGGGCTGCCCGGCGACGACCTGGGCCTGGAGTTCCCGCTGAGCCACCCGGCGTACGTCATCTACACCTCGGGCTCGACGGGGAGGCCGAAGGGCGTCGTCGTGCCGTACGCGGGCCTGACCAACATGCAGTTCAACCACCGCAGCGAGATCTTCGACCCGGTCGTGGCCTCGGCGGGACGGCGGCTGCGGATCGCGCACACCGTCTCCTTCTCCTTCGACATGTCGTGGGAGGAACTGCTGTGGCTCGTCGAGGGGCACGAGGTGCACGTCCTGGACGAGGAGATGCGCCGCGACGCGCAGTCGCTCACCGCCTACTGCGCCGAGCACCTCGTCGACGTCGTCAACGTCACCCCCTCCTACGCCCAGCAGCTCGTCGAACACGGCCTGCTCGAAGGGCACGTCCCGCCGCTGGTGCTGCTCGGCGGCGAGGCCGTCGGCCACGCCCTGTGGGAGACGCTGCGCACCACGGAGGGGACACTCGGCTACAACCTGTACGGCCCGACCGAGTACACGATCAACACCCTCGGCGGCGGCACCGGCGACAGCGTCACCCCCATCGTCGGCCGCCCGATCTGGAACACCCGCGTCTACGTGCTGGACGACCGGCTGCGCCCGGTCCCCGTCGGCGTCGCGGGCGAGCTGTACGTCTCCGGGATCGGCCTGGCCCGCGGCTACCTGAACCGGCCCGGCCTCACCGCGGAGCGCTTCGTCGCCGACCCCTTCCAGGACGGCGAGCGCATGTACCGCACCGGCGACGTCGTGCGCTGGCGCGGCGACGGCAACCTCGACTTCCTCGGCAGGGCCGACGACCAGCTGAAGATCCGTGGATTCCGGGTCGAACCCGGCGAGATCGAGGCCGTCATCGCCGCCGAACCCGGCGTCGGCCAGGTGGCGGTCGTCGCCCAGCCGGGCCCGGTCACCCGCCTGGTGGCCTACGTCGTGCCCTCGGGGGACGGCCCCGGCGACCTGGCGGCGTCCCTGCGGGAGCTGCTGCCCGGCTACATGGTGCCCTCGGCGTTCGTCACCCTCGACGAGCTGCCGCTGACCATCAACGGCAAGCTCGACCGCAAGGCGCTGCCCGCCCCGGACTTCGCCGCCGCCGTCTCCTCCCGCGAGCCGCGCGACGAACGCGAGGCCGCCCTGTGCCGGGTCTTCGCCGAGGTGCTCGGCCTGCCCAGGGTCGGCGTCGACGACAGCTTCTTCGAACTCGGCGGCCACTCGTTGCTGGCCATGCGGCTGGCCGCCAGGATCAGGACGGAGCTCGGCACGCCGCTCAAGCTGGCCACCGTCATGGCCGCCCCGACCCCGGCGGAGCTGGCCGTACGGCTGGCCGGGGGAGCGCCGGGCGGATTCGACGTGATCCTGCCACTGCGCGCCTCGGGCGACCTGCCGCCGCTGTTCTGCGCGCACCCGCCCGCCGGGTTCGCCTGGCTGTACGGCGGGCTGCTGCCCCACCTCGACCCGCGCAGGCCCCTGTACGGCATCCAGGCGCCCCAGCTGACCGGGGAGGACTTCGCCCCGGCGACCATCCGCGACCTGGGCCGGGCCTACGCCGACCGGATCGCCGCCGTCCAGCCCGCCGGGCCGTACCACCTGTTCGGCTGGTCCTTCGGCGGGCAGGTCGCCTACGCGATCGCCACGGCGCTGCGCGAGAGGGGGCAGGAGGTCGCCTTCCTCGGCGTGCTCGACACCTTCCCGATGGACGCCGAGGAGGAGCCGAGCCGCACCCCGCAGGAACTGGACGAGCTCAGCCGGGCCGAGACCGAGGAGTTCCTGCAGGGGCTGCGCGAGTCGGCGGGCGTGCTCGCCGACTTCGACGACGCCACGGTACGGGCCATCGCGACCGTCCACCGCGCCTGCATGGACCTGCTGCTCGGCGCGGACTACGCCCGCTACGACGGCGACCTGCTCGTCGTCACCGCCACCAAGGATCGGGTGGAGACCGGTGACCACCTGCAGTGGGCCGCCCACGTGGACGGGGCGATCGTCAACCACGACGTGGACTTCACCCACGCGGAACTGCTCACCCCCAGGGCGCTCACCGTGATCGGCCCCATCGTGGACCGCGCGCTCAACGAGATCCAGACCACGAGACCAGCACAGGAGAACCCCCGATGACCAATCCCTTCGAAGACGCCGACGCCCGCTACCTGGTGCTGGTGAACGCCGAGGGGCAGCACTCGCTGTGGCCCGCCTTCGCCGACGTGCCCGGCGGCTGGGAGAACGTCCACGGCCCGGCCTCCCGCGCCGACTGCCTGGCCTACGTCGAGGCCAACTGGACCGACATGCGCCCGAAGAGCCTCGTCGCCGAGATGGGCGGCTGAGCTTGCCGCTCTCCGATCCCTCCTCACCCCGGCCACCCCGGCCCTCCTCGCTGCTGCGCCAGTGCCTGCTGGCGCAGCGGCGCACCCTGGCCGCCGCCGTCGTCTCGGCCGTCGTCAGGCAGGTCGCGCTGCTGGCCATCCCCTGGTGCGTGCAGCGCGCCGTCGACGACGGCATCTCCCGCTCCGACGTCGGTACCACGATCACCTGGGCGCTGGCCGTCCTGGCCGCCGCCGCGGTCCAGTGGGCCGGGCTCGCCGGCTGGCAGTGGTGGGCGAACCTGGCCGACGCCCGGGCGGGCGTCACGCTGCGGCACCGCCTGGTCCGGCACGTCGCCGCGCTCGGCGACGACGACCTGGCCGGGCGGGGCGGCCGGGGCGACCTGGCCATGAGCGTGACCCGGGACGTGGACCTGGTGCGCATCTGGGTGCACGGCCTGACCACCTGGGCGGTCATCGCCACCACGTTCGCGGTCGTGCTGCCCGCCCTGGCCACGCTCGAACCCGTCCTGCTCTACGTGACGCTCGCCATGATCCCGCCGCTGATCCTGGTCAACGTGGTGTTCTCCCGCAGGTTCGAGCCCGCGCTCGCCGAGTTGTCCGACGCGCACGCCGCCCGCGCCGACGCCGTCGCGGACCTGCTGACCGTCGGCGGCGCGCTGCGCGGCCTCGGCGGCGCCGACGTCCTGCTCGGCAGGCACCGCGCGCACAGCGCCCGCGTCACGGAGACGACCATGCGCGCCGCCCGGATCTCGGCGACCTGGTCGGCGCTCGGGCCGATGATCCCCCGCCTGGCGGTGGTCGCCGGGATCGGCTTCGGCGGCATGGCGGTGCTCGCCGGAGACCTCACCGTCGGCGGCCTCGTCGCGTTCACCACGTGGATGGTCACACTCACCCTGGCCGTCGGCGTGGCCGTCGAACGCTTCGCCGACCGGGGCCAGGCCGTCGTCGCCGCCCGCCGCATCGCCGAGGTCCTCGCGCTGCGCCCGGCGCTCGACCGGCCGGCCGACCCCCTCCCGCTGCCCGCGGACGCCGTCCTCGCCTGCGAGGACGTGACGGTCGTCCGCGACGGGCGGCGGGTGCTCGGCCCGCTGTCGCTTTCGGTGAAGCCGGGGGAGCTGCTGGCCGTGACCGGGCCGAGCGGCTCGGGCAAGTCGACGCTGCTGCGGCTGCTGTGCCGTCGCGCCGACCCCTCGGAGGGGACCGTCTCCTACGGCGGCCTCGACCTGCGCGCCGCCGACCCCGACGAGGTGGCGGCGAGCCTGGTCCTGGTCTCCCAGCGGCCCGTGCTGGTCTCCGGGACCGTCGCCGACAACCTGAGGCTCGGCCGTGACCTGGACGAGGACGACCTGCGTGCCGCCTGCCACACCGCGGCCATCGACCTGCCCCTCGACGCGGAGGTCGGCGAGCGTGGCGGGGCCCTGTCCGGCGGCCAGGTGAAACGGCTCGCCCTCGCCCGCGCCCTGCTCGGCCGACCGGCCGTGCTGCTGCTCGACGACGTCACCTCCGCCCTCGACGAGACGACGGAGGCGCACGTCCTGGACCGGCTGCGCCGCTGGTCGCCGCGGACCGCCGTCGTCTTCGTGACCCACAGGGCCGCGGTCGCGGACGCCGCCGACCGTGTGCTCGACCTCACCGGAGCGGAGGTCTCCCATGGCTGAGGTCGTCATGCTGTCCGACGAGCCGTCCACCAGGAGGCTGCTGCGCCGCGCCTGGCCGTACCTGCGGCCGCACTCGGGCAGGATCCTGCTCGCGCTGCTGCTCAGCCTGGCCGAGAGCGCCGCGCTGGTCGCCCTGGCGCCGTTCATCGGCCTGGCCGTCGAGGCGCTGACCGAAGGCGACCGCGACCGGCTGCTCACGGCCGTTGCTCTGCTGGCCGGGCTCGTCGTCGCGCAGGCGCTGCTGGCCAGGTTCGCCGCGACCACCCTGGCCGACGCGGGAGAGCGGGTCGCCAGGGAACTGCGCGAACGCGCCGCGGAACGGCTCGCCGGGGCGCCGCTGCGCTTCATCGAGGCGCACCGCGACGGCTCGCTGCTGCAGCGCGCCACCGGGGAGATCGCCGAGCTGGCCATGTTCGTCCGCACCGCGCTGCCGAACCTGCTCGGCGTCACCGCGACGCTGGCCTTCACCGCCGTCGTGCTGCTCGGCTACTCCTGGCCGCTGACCCTCGTGGTCGTCGCGGTCTTCCTGCCCCCGGCGCTGCTGATCACCCGCTGGTTCGCCAAGGACGCCGGTTCCGCGTTCGGCGCGCACGCCGGGGCGGAGGCGACCATGGCGGGCACCTTCGCCGAGACCCTCGACGCGCGTGAGGAACTGCGCTCCGCGGGCGGCATGCCCGCCTGGCTGGCCCGTTTCGACCGGGACAACCTGGCCGCCCTCCTCACCCAGCGCCGCACGGTCGTGGTGGAGAACAGGATCGGCGCGATCACCCTGGTCGAGGGGGCGGCGATGGCCGTGCTCCTGGGCTTCGGTGCCTGGCTGGCCGCCGGAGGGCATCTGAGCGTCTCCACTGCGGTCGTCTTCGTGCTGGCCGGGCGCAACCTGTTCGAGGGGTTCGGCGACCTGTCCCAGCTCGCGGGGGAGATGCAGACCGTGAGGGCCGGGCTGGCCCGGCTGCTCGACCTGCTGTCGGCGGGCGCCCCGGAACCGGGCGGGGACCGGCCGCTGCCCGCCAGGGGAGAGCTGCTGGCCGAGGAGGTCACCTTCCGCTACGAGGACGAGACCGAGGTGCTGCGCGGGGTCTCGGTGCGTTTCGCCGAGAACGCCCACGCCGGGCTCGTCGGGGAGACCGGATCGGGCAAGACGACCCTGTCCAAGCTCCTCAGCGGCCTCTACCGGCCCGACTCGGGGCGGGTCACCTTCGGCGGCGTCGATCTCGGCGAGGCCTCGCCGGAGGAGGTGCGCAGACGCATCGCCCTCGTGCCGCAGGAGGTCCACATGGTCTCCGGCTCGGTCGCCGACAACCTCGCCCTCGCCAGGGGCGAGCCGGGACGCGCCGAGATGGAGGCGGCCTTCGAGACCCTGGGGATCGGCGCGTTCCTCCGAGGTCTGCCCCGGGGACTGGACACCCCCGCCGGGGACCTGTCGGCGGGGGAGAGGCAGATCCTCGGGCTGGTCAGGGCCGTGCTCGCCGACCCGGCCGTGCTCATCCTCGACGAGGCGACCGCCGACGTCGACCCGGTCACCGCCCGCAGCCTGGAGACGGCGCTCGCCCGGCTGCGCGACGAGCGCGCGCTCATCGTCATCGCCCACCGTCCCGCGACCATCGAGCTGCTGCCACGGCTGGTCGGGCTGCGCGCGGGCGCGCTCGACCCCCGGTACGAGAACTGACCGGGGCCGCCCGTGCCCGGGTGACGGGGGGCCCCGACTTGACGTGAAGGAAACCTGACTCTTTACTTAGGTTTGCCTTACCTAACAATAGTGATCCAGGAGACGCGGGATGCATCTCACCAGGGCCGTTCTCGGCCTCCTCACCGCCGGGCTGGTCGCCCTGACCACCGCGTGCGGTCCCTCCTCGGCCCCCTCCGCGGGCTCGGCGAGCGACCCCTCAGGGGCACCCGCCGCCACCAGGACCGTCCAGACCGTCCACGGCGCCGTTCAGGTCCCCACCGAGCCCAGGAGAGTCGTCTCCCTGCTCAACACCACCGCGGCCGTCCTCGAACTGGGCATCACCCCCATCGCGGTCCTCCAGGAGGCCGAGAGCGACTACTCGCCCGAGGACTGGGCGAAGGTCAAGACCATCCCCGTCGTCGGGACCGACGAGACGTCGATCAACTACGAGCAGCTCGCCCAGCTCCAGCCCGACCTCATCGTCAGCACCCAGCGCAGGGAGGAGGACTTCGGCTACGACAAGCTCAGCGCCATCGCGCCGACCGCCTTCTTCGTGACGGAGAACCCGGCCGACGTCCGCAAGGCCCTGCCCGAGATCGCCGACGCGCTGGGTAAGAAGGACGCGATGGCCGGGAAGATCGCCGAGTACGAGACGAAGATCGCCGAGATCAAGTCCAAGTACTCCGCCGTCCTGGAGAAGACCACCTGGGACTACGTCGAGGGCGGCCCCGAGGGCTTCGTCGCCAACTCCCCGGTCTCCTGGCCCGGCCTGTTCATGGAGGAGACCGGCCTGAAGTTCTCCAAGGTCGCGACCGACGAGCGCGCCAACCGAGGCGTCCGGCTCTCCTACGAGCAGATCTCCCGCTTCAAGGACACCTCCGTCCTGCTGTACGGCGCGCAGCCCGACGGCGGCGTCGACCCCGCGACGCAGAAGCTGCTCGACCAGGGATCGTGGAAGCTGCTGCCCGCCGCGAAGGAGGGGCACGTCTACCCGATCAAGTACGGCTACCAGTACAGCTACAAGGGCGTCCTGGAGATCGTCGGCCAGCTCGAAGCCATCCTCGCCAAGCTCGCCTAGGCGACCGTCAGTTCACAAGGACGTTCACCGGAGCGTTCACAAGGAGGAAGAGGACCGAGTGGACCTCCCCTTACCATCGGTGACCCGCACCGCGTCCGCGAAGGCGCCGTCATGACCGCCGGGGAGGGCGTCGGACTCCTGGCGCCCCCGCCGGTCAGGCCGAAGGGAGGCCGGGCGCGCGGCACGGCGCTGCGCTCCGCGGGCGCGCTGCTGGCCTTCCTGCTGCTGGTCCTGGCGGTGCTCGCGAGCCTGGCCATCGGCTCGAAGGCCATCCCGGCCGGAGACGTCGTCAGGCTCCTGCTGCACCCGGACAACTCGGATGCGGCCCACGTCATCCACGACCTGCGCGTCCCCAGGACCCTGCTCGGGATCGGGGTGGGCGCCTCCCTGGCCCTGGCGGGCGCGCTCATGCAGGCGCTGACCCGCAACCCGCTGGCCGACCCCGGCATCCTGGGCGTCGAGGCGGGCGCGGTCATCGCCATCGCGGCGGCCGTCGGCCTGTTCGGGCTGCAGGACCTGGGGGGCCTCGTCTGGTTCTCCTTCGCGGGCTCGGCCGCCGCCGCGGTCGTCGTCTACCTCATCGGCTCAAGCGGGCGCTCCGGCGCCACCCCCGTACGGCTCGCCCTGGCCGGGACGGCGGTCAGCGCCGCCCTGGCCTCGGCGACCCAGGCGATCGCGCTGACCGACCCCGAGGCCTTCAAGCAGTACCGCTACTGGGGGACCGGAGCCCTCAGCGGCCACGACATGACGGTCGTGACCAGGACGGTCCCCTTCATGGTCGTCGGCCTGATCGTGGCGATGTCGCTGGGCAACTCCCTGAACGCGCTCGCGCTCGGCGACGACGCGGGACGCGCCCTGGGAGTACGGCCGGGCCGTACCCGGGTGCTCGGTGTCATCGCCGTCACCCTGCTGTGCGGCGCGGCGACCGCGGCCGTCGGGCCCATCGGGTTCGTCGGCCTGGTCGTGGCGCAGGCCGCCCGGCTGGCGGTCGGCCAGGACAACCGCTGGGTGCTGCTGTACTCGGTGCTGCTCGGCCCCGTGCTGCTGCTGGTGTCCGACATCGTGGGCCGTCTGGTGCTGTGGCCCGCGGAGCTGGAGGCCGGGGTGGTCACCGCCTTCGTCGGCATGCCGGTCTTTCTCGCCCTCGTCCGCCGCAGGAGGATCGCCCAGCTGTGAACGCGCTCAACACCACGAAGCGCCCCGGGTTCACGGTCACCCTCCCCGGGCGTCGCGCCTCCTTCCGCGTCGGCCTCCGGGTCGTGCTGACCGGGGCCGTGCTCGCGGCGGCCGTGACCACGCTGACCGTCCTGGCCATCGGGACCGGGCAGTACCCGATCGCCCCCGGAGACGTGCTGCGCGCCCTCGCGGGCAACGGCCAGCGCGCCCACATGTTCGTCGTCGAGACGCTCAGGCTGCCGCGCGTGCTGACCGGACTGCTCGTCGGCGCGGCCCTCGGCCTGGCGGGCGCGGTCTTCCAGAGCCTCACCCGCAACCCGCTGGGCAGCCCCGACATCGTCGGTTTCACCACGGGCGCCGCGACCGGCGCGCTCATCCAGATCATCGTGCTCGGCGGGGGGATGGTCGCCGTCGCGGGCGGCGCCCTGGCCGGGGGCCTGCTGACCTCCCTCGTCGTGTATCTCCTCGCCTTCAGGGACGGGGTACAGGGCTACCGGCTGATCCTGGTCGGCATCGCCGTCAACGGGGGGCTGGTGGCGACCAACATCTACCTGATCGCCCGCGCCGAGTTCGCCGACGCCCACGTCGCGGCGACCTGGATGACCGGCAACCTCAACGGGCGCGGCTGGGGCCATGTGAACCTGCTGGTCGGCACGCTCCTGGTCCTCGTCCCCGTCACGCTGGCCTTCGGCCGGCGGCTGAAGCTGATGGAACTCGGCGACGAACTGGCGACCGCCCTGGGCGTGCGGGTGGAGAGCTCCCGGCTCTGGCTCATGCTGCTCGGGGTCGCCCTCACCGCCGTGGCGACGGTCGCCTCGGGGCCCATCCCGTTCGTCGCGCTCGCCGCCCCCCAGCTGGCCCGAAGACTCGCCAGATCCGCCGCCCCCGTCCTGGTCCTGTCGGGCCTCATGGGCGCGCTGCTGCTGGTCGCCGGAGACATGGCCGCCCAGCGCCTGCTGGCCCCGACCCAGCTTCCCGTCGGGGTGATGACCGGCTCCCTCGGCGGTGTCTACCTGGTCTGGGTCCTCGTCTCCGGCTGGCGCAAACGCTGACCGCCCGGGTCTCCTGTGCGGCCCGCGCCAGGGCTGGGGGTCCGCCGCGCGGGCCGTACAGGTTCCTTCACAGAAGTCACCCGCGCGGCCGGTTCCCCGGCGCTTTCCGACATTTTCCGGTGTTTTCCGGGGGCGGATGGGAAATGTGGCCGCTCCGCGACTTCATCAGATTCTCCCGAGGGGCCGTCGCCTTCAGATGACGGGGGAATCGGGAGCGGGAGGGCCGCCAAGGCCCGAACGCGCGTTGACCCGCCTGGTCTGTTTCCTGGTTTTGTCGGTGTCGGTCGATACCGTGACGGTTTCGTTGCCGAACGTGATGGGGGTGGGGTGTGCGCAGGTCGTTTAAGTTCCTGTTGCGCCCCACCCGTCACCAGGAGATCGCGCTGGCGGCGTGCCTGGAAGACCACCGCACGCTGTACAACGCCGCTCTGGAGCACCGCCGCACCGCTTACCGCAAGGCGGGCGTCACGATCCGCTACGGCGATCAGTCGGCCGACCTGAAGCACATCCGGGCCGACGACACCGGTGGGCAGGGCCGGTGGTCGTTCTCCTCCCAGCAGGCCACCCTCCGACGGCTCGACAGGGCGTTCCGCGCGTTCTTCGACCGCGTCAAAGCGGGCCGCACGCCCGGGTTCCCGCGTTTCAAGGGTCGGGGCCGGTTCGACACGGTGGAGTGGCCCAGGGACGGTGACGGCTGCCGGTGGGACTCCCAGCCCGAACACCCCACCGCGGCGTTCGTGCGCCTTCAGGGTGTCGGGCATGTCCGGGTGCACCGGCACCGGCCGGTCAAGGGCCGCGTGAAGACGATCGGCGTCAAACGGGAGGGCGACCGCTGGTACGTGATCCTGTCGTGCGACGACGTGTCCGCCGAACCACTTCCCGCCACGGGCACGGCGGTCGGCATCGACATGGGCGTCGCCTCGCTGGTGACCACCTCCGGCGGCGAGCACGTCGCCAACCCGCGCCACCTGGCCGCGACCGCCGATCGTCTCGCGGACGCGCAGCGGGCCCTGGCCCGTAAGAAGAGAGGCTCCACGCGGCGCCGTAAGGCGGTCGCCCGTGTCGCCGCCCTGCACGGCAAGGTCCGCCGTCAGCGCCTCGACCACGGGCACAAGGCCGTGCTCGCCCTGGTCCGCGCCTATGACGTGATCGTTCACGAGGATCTGCGGATCGCGAACATGACCCGCTCGGCTGCGGGCACGGTCGAGCGGCCCGGCCGGAACATCGCCGCCAAGTCCGGGTTGAACCGGAGCATTCTGGATGCGGGGTGGGGGGTGTTCCTGACGATTCTGTCGTACAAGGCTGAGAGCGCCGGTCGAGAGCTGATCGCGGTGAACCCCGCCCACACCTCCCGCACCTGCGCCGCCTGCGGGCACCGCGCTGCGGAGAACCGCCTCACCCAAGCCGAGTTCCGATGCCGGGAGTGCGGGCATGCCGCGCACGCCGATGTGAACGCGGCGGTCAACATCTTGAGGGCAGGGCTTGCCCTTCGCCAGGCCGCGGAAGCGGTGTAGCGAGAAGCCGCTTCCTTCAGGGAACGGAGGAGTCACGAGGAAGCTGATGCGCCGGGTTACCGGCCGCCGGGTCAACCGGCAGGCGTGGCGTGTTTGGTAGGTCCCCCTACCGGCCGCGCCGGGCCCGACGGTCCGGCGCGGTCCCCGGCCCGGCTTACAGGAGGCGCGCGTGACACATGCGGATGAGACGCTGGCGGCGTACGAGGGCATCGCGCCCCGCTATGACGAGTTGAACGCGCGGACCGACACCGTCGACCTGGTGGAGCGCTACGTCGAGCTGGTCGACCGGTACGGCCAGGGCGGACGGCGGCTGCTGGACGCGGGCTGCGGAACCGGTCGCAGCAGTGTGGCCTTCCGCGAGCGGGGCTTCGAGGTGACCGGCTACGATCTGTCCCCGGCGATGGCGGCCGCGCGCGACCAGCTCACCGAGGGCGGGGTGCTGGTCTTCGACATGAACACCGTCGGTTACTACCGGCGTGTGTTCGGCGCCCCCACGGTCGTCGACCGGGGGGACCGGTACGTGGCGTGGTTCGCGGAGTCCCCGCCCATCGAGGCCGACGCGGTGGTGGTCACCCGGTTCGACCTGTTCGAGCGGTCGGGGACGACCTGGCGGCGGGTCTCGATGCGGCACGTGCAGCGGCACCACTCCGACCGGACGGTACGCCGGGCGGCCGAACGGGCCGGGCTGCGCGTCGTCGCCACCCGGGGACTGGTGGAGACCTCGGCGCGGGAACCGGCCGACGAGGAGAGCCACGACCGGATCCTGTACGCGGCCCGCCGTCTCGGCTGAACCCCGCCGACCCGCCTCCCCGGCCCTCGGCCGCCACGGTCACTTCTCCACTCCGGTGCTCATGATGCCGCGCACGAACGTGCGCTGGAAACAGATGAAGAGGATCACCGGAACGGCGATCGTCATCATGGCGCCGGCCTGGATGTAGGCGGGTTTCGTCGAGTACAGGCCGTTGAAGACGGCCAGGCCCACCTGCAGCGGCTGGAGCTCGGGCCGCCCGGAAAGGTAGACGAGCGGGGTGAAGTAGTCGTTCCAGGTGTAGACGAAGTTGAACAGGATGACGGCGGTGATCGCCGGCCACGCCTGCGGCACGATCACCGAACGCAGCGTGCGCAGCGGTCCGGCACCGTCGATCGAGGCCGCCTCGTCCATCTCGCGCGGGATGGTCAGGAAGTACTGCCTCAGCAGGAAGACGCTGTAGGCGTTGGCGAAGAAGGTCGGTACGAGCAGCGGCAGCCAGGTGCCGACCCAGCCGATCTGCACGAAGATGGTGTATGTCGGGATCAGCGTCACCGCGGTGGGCAGGAAGATCGTGGCGATGAGCAGGGTGAACAGCGGCCCGCGGCCGGGGAAGCGGAACCGGGCGAAGCCGTAGGCGACCAGCGTGCACGACAGGACGGTCCCGATCGTGCTGATCACCGCCAGCGTGATGGTGTTGAGCAGCAGCCGGGGGAAGTCGATCAGCCTCCAGACCGCGGCGTAGTTCGACCACTGCGGCGCCAGGACCCAGCTGGGTTTCAGGGTGCGCCAGGAGCCGCGCCAGACGACGGTTCCCCTCTCGGGAGCCGCCGGGTCGAGGAACTCGCTCTCGGCGCGACCCTTCTTCACCAGGGCGAGTTCGCGGACCGTGCCGTCGAGCGGCACCCGGTACACGTCGTACTGCCGGCCCTCATGGGTGAAGGTGCGCGGGTCGGACGGCAGCAGCGGCGCGTGCGCCTGGCTGACCTGCCGTTCGCTCTTCAGCGACGACAGCGTCATCTGGACGAGAGGCGACAGGAACGCCACGACGATGCCGAACATCACGATCGTCATCAGCGCCGTCCGGATGCGGCGGGCGGCGTACGGGGTCACCGGGTCACCTCTCACTCGTGTAGTGGACCCAGTGCCTGGACAGCCGGAACAGCACCAGGGTCACGACGAGGGTGATGACAAATAGCAGCCACGCCAGCGTCGAGCCGTAGGACATCTCCTGATAGGTGAAGAAGGTCTGGTACAGGTAGAGGTTGAAGAAACGGGTCGCGCCGCCGGGGTCGCCGCTGCCGTCGAAGAGCACCAGCGGGATGAGGAAGTACTGCATGACCTCGACGACCGCGAGGATCATCGTGTAGAAGATCACCGGCGACATCATCGGGACCGTCACGTGCCACAGCTGGCGCCACCATCCGGCACCGTCGAGCCGCGCGGCGTCGTACAACTCGGTGGGGATGCCGCGCAGCCCCGCCAGGTTGATGATGATGCCCGAGCCGAGCCCCCACAGGCCGATCATGACGAGCCCGGGGATCACCCAGCTGGGGTCGCTCAGCCAGCTCGGTGCGTCGCCGACGCCGAGCACGCGCAGCGCGGTGTTGATCCATCCGTCGTCGACCAGCATGTTCTGCCAGATCAGCGCGCTGGCCACGAACGGCACGACGTACGGCATGAACAACAGCACCCGCAACAGCCCGGTGCCGCGCACGTACCTGCTGTTGACCGCGACCGCGAGCAGGAACGGCAGGACGACGACCAGCGGCAGCCAGAGCAGGGCGAAGCGGGCGGTCACCCACAGCGAGGCCCACGCCTGCTGGTCGGCGAAGAGCCGCTGGTAGTTCGCCAGGCCGACGAACATGAGCGGCTCCCGCTCGGTCAGCGAGATGTTGAGGAAGGTGAAGACGAACGTGGCCGCCATCGGGACCGCCGTGAACGCGAGGAACCCGATGATCCACGGAAGGACGAACAGGAGCCCGTACCGGGCCTCCCTGCGGGCCACCCAGGATGTGGTCTCGCTCCTCATGAGCGGTTCCACACGTCCTGGATCTCCTCGCGCATCGCCTTGAGCTGGGCGTTCATGTCGAGCCCGCCCTGGGTCATCCAGCGGCTCCTGTAGGTGCCGAGGATGGTGAGCGTCTGGTTGTACTTGGGCGTGTACGACTCCGAGTGGGGGTTGTCGGCGAAGGCCACGCTGTCCTTGGCGACCTGCCAGTCGACCTTGTTGGGGAACTGCCCGGCCAGCTTGGCGAAGAAGGCGTCCTGGTCGGCGGTGCGGGCGGGCATCGCGCCGTACGCGGAGAGCAGTTCCTGGGAGGCCGGGCCGACCAGGTAGCTCAGGAACTCGAAGGCCTCGGCGGGGTGCTTGCTGCCTGCCAGGATCCGGAAGGTGTCCGCGCTGGTGGGTGAGGTGGTCCTGCCCTTGTAGGAGGGCATCGCCGCCAGGTCCCAGTCGTCGCCCGCGCCTGCCACGCCGTAGGTGGACCACAGGAAGTTGACGCTCATCGCGACGTGCCCGGAGAAGAAGGCGGCGCCGTCCCCGTTGAACTGCTCGGTCTGGAAGACGGGGCCGGTCATGATGAACCGGTCCTTCCACATGCCGTCGTAGAAGAAGCGCCAGGAGTCGGCCCAGGCGTCGGGGATCTTCACGGTCTTGCCGTCGCCCGTGTCCAGTGATCCGGCGGCGAAGGCGGCGCCCTGGTAGCGCAGGTCGTCACGGGCCGGTTCGAAGCCGTACTGCACGATCTGGCCGGGGTCGAAGCCCTCCTGGGTCGCGTCCTTGCCGTTCTTGTCGACGGTGAGCTTGAGGGCCAGCTCCCTGAGCGTGTCGTAGTTCCACTCGCTCTGGCGGCCGTCGGGCCAGGTGTACTTCTCGCCGTACTTGTGCGGCGGCTCGGCCAGGCCGGCCTCCTCGAACATGTCGGCCTTGTAGTACAGGGTCGAGGGGTAGATCGCGAACGGGACGCCCTCCTGAACGGAGCCGATCCGGTAGAGGTCGGCGCTGCCCTTGGCGTAGGGGCTGAGGTCGAAGCCGCTGGACTTGATGAGCGGGGCCAGGTCGAGCCACTGGCCGTGGAAGGCGGCCGCACCGCCGACCCCCACGGGACCGGCGAGGTCGGGCACGTTGCCCGAGGCGATCTGGGTGGCGAGCGTGTCGCGGGCGGAGTCGTAGGTGACGACCTCCAGCTTGACCTTGATCCGGCGCTGGGAGGCGTTGAACCTCTCGATCACCTTCTGCTGCGCCTTGACCTGTTCGGCCTGTTCACCGGTGCCGAGGCAGCAGTACCAGCGCAGCTCGACAGCCGCGTCGTCACCGCCGGGAGGGGAGTCTGCTCCACAGGCGGCCAGCGTCGTGGCCAATAAGATCGCGGCCAGGGTGTGCCATAACCGATTCATGTGTCTCTCCCTAGGCTGGGGGGTCCGGGGGGCGGGTGATGGAGAGCTCAAAAGAGAGGCGGGCTCTGTCGCCTCTCACGTAACTGCGGGTGAACTCGATGGGCTCGTCGCCGGAGCCGAAGGCGACCCCCTCGACGAGCATGGCGGGGCGTTCCACGGGCTGGTCGAGCAGCCGCGCCTCGTGGGCGCGCAGCCGTACCGGCTCGATGACCTCGCGGGCGCGCACGATCCTGGCGCCGTAGTGCGCGCCGAGCAGGCTGTAGAGGGAGTTGCGCTCAAGATCGTGGTCGAGCAGCCCGGCGAAGCGGCCGGCCGGTAGGTAGACCTGCTCCAGGATCAACGGCTCGCCGTTGGCGATGCGCAGACGTTCGAGATAGACGACCTGCGCGCCGGGGGCCAGGGCCAGCGCGGCGGCGACCATCTCTCCCGGCATCTCGATCCCGGAGGCGACCAGTCTGGTGTCCGGGTCCAGGCCGTGCATGTTCATCAGGTCGGCGAAGCTCTGGCTGGTGCCCAGATCGACTTCGAGCCGGGAGTGCTGGACGAACGTGCCGCGCCCGCGGGTGCGCTCCAGACGGCCCTCGCGGGCCAGCTCGGCCAGGGCTCGCCGTACCGGGATGAGGCTGCATCCGTAGCGGCGGGCAAGCTCTCTCTCCGGCGGCAGACGGTCTCCCGCCTGCCATTCCCCCTCGTCGAGCGCGGCGCTCAGGTCCAGGTAGACCTGGTGGTGGAGGGGGATCGGACCGGCTTCGAGCCGATAGCGGGCCATCGGGAGTTCGCTTCCTTCCGAAATCTGCCGAGCGGTTGATTGCTTATAATGTTGTCAGCAATACTGATCACGGCCGCTACCTCTGTCAAGGCGGCACCCCCCGAATCAGAGGCAGGTAGAAGGCGTGACGGAGTCACCCCGAACCCAACCGGCGCCCTGGCGAGTGGCGCTGACCTTCGACGTCGAGCACGGCGACCATCCCGCCCACCCGGACGGCACCCGGCACGTGCTTGAGACGCTCACCGAGCGCGAGGCCGTGGGGACCATGTTCATCCAGGGGCGCTGGGCCCAGGCGAACCCCGCGCTGGCCAAGGACCTCGCCGCCCACGGTCACCTGATCGGCAACCACTCCCACCACCACGCGCCGATGAGCTGGCTGTCGCCCAAGGCCTTCGACCAGGACGTACGGCTCGCCGAACGCGCCATCCGCCGCGCCACCGGCCACGACCCGAGCCCCTGGTTCCGCTGCCCGTTCGGCGACGGCAGCGATGACCCGGCGATCCGGTCCGCGCTGGACCGGCTCGGCTACCGGGAGACGAGCTGGCACGTGGACCCGTTCGACTGGCGCGGCAAGGCCACCGGGCCGGGCGTCGCCCGCCTGGTCGTGGAGGAGGCCGTCGCGCACGGCGACGGCGCCGTGGTGCTGCTCCATCCGTGGACCAAGGCCACCGGCCGTGCCCTGCCGCTGGTCATCGACGGTCTGCGCGCCGCCGGTGCCCGCCTCGTTCGCATGGACGAACTCGCATGAACCACCCACCGCGCCTGGCCATCGCCGGGACCGGCTACATCGCCGACTACCACGCACGCGCCGTCGCCGACGCCGGCGCCGTGCTGGTCGCCGCGGTCAACCACCGGCCGGAGTCCCTCGACGCCCTGTCACAGCGGTACGGCATCGCCCGCCGCTACCTCGACCTCGACCGTCTCCTGGCGGACGGCGACGTGGACGGCCTCATCGTGGCCACGCCCAACTCCCTGCACGCCGAGCAGGCGGTCAAGGCGCTGCGGGCCGGGGTCTCGGTGCTGCTGGAGAAGCCGATGGCGCTGAGCGTCGCCGAATCCCTGGCCATCGCCGCCGCGGAAGGCCCGCGTGCCCGGGTGATGCTCGCCCACTGCCTGCGTTTCGACGAGCAGGTCGGCTGGCTGCGCGACCTGGTGCGCGACGGGACACTCGGCAGGCCCGTCCACACCACCGCCTACGCCGTCCACGCCGGGTTCGGCCCCGAGGGCTGGTTCACCGACCCGGCGCTGGCGGGCGGCGGCGCGCTCATGGACCTCGGCGTCCACGCCATCGACGTCACCCGCCACATCCTCGGCGACCCCCAGCCCGTCAGCGTGAGCGCGCACTGCGGGACGCACTACCGTGACCTGCCGGTCGACGACACCGCGATCCTCACGATCGTCTGGGACAACGGGGTCACCTCCGGCGTGGAGTCGGGCTGGTGGCATCCGCACACGCCGGGTCCGACGGGGAGCGTGCGCGTGTCCGGCACCGAGGCGTACGCGCAGACCTTCCCCGGCACGCTGGTACGGGCCGGGCAGCCGGGCGCGGAGACCTTTCCCGGCGAGCTCACCGAAGCGGCGCTCCAGCGCAGATACGACGCGCAGATGCGTGCGTTCCTGGACACTCTGGCCGGGGCCGACCCCACCCCCGGTGCGTCGCACGGCGTCACCTCGATGCGGATCATCGAAGCGGCGTACCAGAGCGCCGCCCACGGGCGGACCGTACATCTTGGGAGGGACCGATGAGGTCGTTGTTCGTGGAGTTCCCGGGTCCGGGCGAGGTGCGGGTGGCGCATGAGGACGTCGCCCCTCCGGGCCCCGGCGAGGTGCTGTGCCGTACCACGCTGTCGCTGATCAGCCCCGGCACCGAGCTGGCCTGCCTGCGCGGGGAGTTCGACCCGGGCACCAACTGGGAGGAGTGGGTGCGTCACCCGTTCCGGCCCGGCTACAGCATGGCCGGGGTCGTGGAGGCGGTCGGCGAGGGCGTCACGACGTTGCGGCCCGGTGACCGCGTGCAGAGCTACGCGCCCCACCAGGAGCTGGTCACCCTCACCGAGCGTGAGGCCCGGCCGCTGCCCGGCGGCGTGACGGACGAGGAGGCGGTGTGGATCCCCCTCGTCGTGACCGCGGCGGCGGGCGCCGCCAGAGCCGCGATCACCATGGGCGAGACCGTCGTGGTGCTGGGGCTCGGCCCGGTGGGTCAGCTGGTCGTGCAGTACGCGGTCGCGCACGGAGCCTCCCGCGTCGTCGCCGTCGACACCGACGCCAGGCGGCTCGACCTGGCGCGGGCGAGCGGGGCGAGCGACCTGCTCGCGGCCACCGCGGGCGACGCCCTCGCCGCCGTCGCCGACCTGACCGGTGGCCGGTTCGCCGACGTGGTCTTCGACGTCACCGGCAACCCCGCCGTGCTCTCCCAGGCGGTACGGCTGGCGCGCACGCTGGGCCGTGTCGTCCTGCTCGGTGACACGCCCACACCGTCCCGGCAGACGCTCGGTCCCGGCGTGGTCAGCAACTCGCTGACCATCCTCGGGGCGCACGCCGACCTCGTCTCCGACGACCCGTCGGCGGGCCCGCTCAACCGTGACGCGGTGACCGAGCTGTACTTCCGCCGTCTCGCCTCGGGAACGTTCAGGACCGCCGCGATGATCTCCGAACGGGTGTCCCCCGTGGACGCGGAGTCCGTCTACGCGCGCCTGCGAGGCGGCGGAGCACCGGCCGGAGCGCTCTGCTTCGACTGGACGGCATGAAGGAGGAACGGTGACCGGCCGGCGGTGAGTCCCTTCCCTTCGGCCGGGCCGGACGCTCGCGCGTGAACCCGGTTCGGCCCGGCCGCGACCGGGTCCGTCGACGCCTCGGGCGGCGGTGGGGAGGAGGCGGGTGCCGGCGGTCGGAGCTCACTGATCGCCGCCGGCGCCGCGTAGGCGCTCGGCCGCGCGGATCATGTCGTCGCTGAGCCGGTTGAGGATCGCGCCCATGGTTTTCAGCCGGGCACCGGCGGGGGTGGCCGGACCGAGGACCTCGGCACCGTCGTCGGCGACCTCGGCGAGTCGGGCGTTCCTGCGGGCGCTGGCCAGCCACGACCGGTGCCAGATGTCGCCGTCGATGACGTAGCGGTCACGACGCCGCCGGGAATCGCGTTCGCGCCGGATCAACCGCTGCTGCTCAAGTTGGGTGACGGCCTTCGAGACGGAGGCCGGGCTGACCTGGAGCCGCTGGACGAGTTCGGCGGCGGTGAGGCTGCCGCTGTCGGTGGTGTAGAGGCAGGCGAGCACCCGAGCGGTCATGCGGGGCAGTCCGGTGTCCACCAGCATGGTGCTGAAGTCGTCTTCCAGTTGCCTGATCGTCTCCGGATTCCGTCCCTGCCCGTCTCTGACCGCCGGCGCCGGCTGGGACTCGGCGGACCTGTTGCGGTGGGCCCGGATCCCGGTCGCGTGGTGGGCCCGGTCGGCCTGGTAACCGCCGGCCCCGCCGTTGCGGATGACCTCGCGGGTGACGGTGGAGATCGGGCGTCCGAGGCATTTGGCGATCTCGGTGTAGGTGAGCCCTTCGGCCAGTCCCCTGGCGATTTCCCGGCGTTCCTCGTATGTCAGTCTGCCGCCTGGCATCGGCGCTGCGCCTCCTCCCGTTGAAAACAAATATTGCATTCGCTGGCAGCTCATTGCAAGTAGGGATTTTGCATTCACCTTCATTGTCATTGCAAAATGCCGGGTGAATGTCTCGGATTTTATTGACGGCGCCCTGAATGCAAACTAGCTTTTGTGTCTGTAAAACACGCGCTGTCTCGTGTATCGGAGTTCGATGTGATCGCATCCCTTCTTCTCGCCGCCGCGCTCGTGGCGAGCCCCGCCCAGGTACAGCCCGCGCTTGACCGGGCCGTATCCGAAAACGGGGCACCCGGCATCGCCGCCGAGGTACGCGAGGGGAACAAACGGTGGTTCGGTTCGGCGGGGTTCTCAAACACCGAAACGGCTCGCGGGCGCCGCCCGAACGAGCGTTTCAGAATCGGCAGTGCCACCAAGGCGTTCACCGCCGCCGTGGTACTGCAACTGGCCGGAGAGGGCAGGCTGAGCCTGGACGACCGTATTCAGCACTGGCTGCCCGGACTGGTGCGGGGCAACGGATACGACGGCGGAAGGATCACCGTCCGGCAATTGCTCAACCACACCAGCGGAATCTTCAACTACGGCAACGACCCCGAATTCTTCGCCAAGGGGCGGGGCGCCGCGTGGTTCGAGCACCGCTACGACGTCGTCACGCCGGAGGAGCTGGTGGGGATCGCGTTGCGCAACCCACCGTACTTCGCCCCCGGCGGGGGCTTCGCCTACTCCAACACCAACTACATCCTGGCCGCCATGATCGTGGAGAAGGCGACAGGCAGGACCTTCGGTGACGAGGTGACCCGGCGGATCATCCGGCCGTTGCGCCTGACCGGGACATACCTTCCCGGAACGGAGGCGAGGATCCGAGGTCCGCACCCCGTGCACTACTCCACCCTGTTCTCCCAGGAACCCAACCCGGCGATCTACGACGCCGGCGACATGAACCAGTCCGCCGCCTGGTCGGCCGGCGGGATGGTCTCGACGGTCGGTGACCTCAACCGGTTCTTCGGCGCGCTGCTGGGCGGCCGATTACTGCCCGCCGCCCAGCAGAAGGAGATGTTCACCACCGTCGAGACCAAGGGCGGGCCCGCCTGGATCCCCGACACCCGTTACGGACTCGGCGTCTTCACCCAGAGACTGTCGTGCGGCACGTGGGTCTGGGGTAACGCCGGTGCCACCTACGGATCATGGACGTACGCCATGGGGCGGCGAGACGGCAGGCACATGCTGGCCACCGAGATCAACGGCGACTGGAGCGGGCTGAACGTCTTCGCCGACGTCCTGTCGGCCGAGTTCTGCCCGGTCGGGTCCCGGTGAGCCCGCCGCCGTCATCCGGGGATCTGGCCTTCTCGCGCAGGTCAGGGCGTGACGATCGTTCGGGGCGGGGGTCAGGCGGCCCGGTCGGCGGCGGTCAGGGAGGCGATCAGCTGGGATCTGGCGCGGGCAACGCGGGAGCGTACGGTGCCGACCGGGCAGCCGATCAGTTCGGCGGCCTCGCCGTACGGCACCCCGACCAGCTGGGTCAGCACGAAGGCCTCGCGGCGTTCACGCGGGACCCTGGACAGCAGGTCGGCCAGGGCGACTCCGTCCTCGCGTCCGGGAAGCCCGAGGGGCTGACGGCGTTCGGCCGCCGACTGCCAGTCCGTGAGGTCGGAGAGGAGCGGACGGCGGGCCGCGGACCGGAAGCGGTCGATGACGACCCGCCGGGCGATGGACAGCAGCCAGGTCCGGGCGGAGGAGCGGCCCGCGAAACGGGGCAGGGCGAGCAGGGCCCGTACGAAGGTCTCCTGCGTCAGGTCCTCCGCCGCGTGGGTTCCGGCCAGGTGGGCGACGAAGCGCAGTACGTCCGGGTAGACGGCGCGGGCGAAGGCCTCGACGGTGTCGGGCGCCCCCGCACGCGCGGCCAGCGCGAGCGCCGTCACCTGCTCGTCGGAGAGCCAGGAGGGGGTGGACGGGATGGGTGTGACAGGAGGCATAGGGGTTCCTTCGGCGCTGGTCAAGACGGGCCGAGGGCATCGGAAGGTGCCCGCCAGACAGGTGATCGACGGCTTGCGGGGGGTGTTCGGGCATGGAGAAGGAGCCCAGGGAAGGGGCCCAGCGAAGAAGCACGGCGAGGACGTAGGGCACGTCCGGGCATGACGGGTTGGCCGGGCCAGGGACGGGCTCGGCGGGAGGTGGTGCCGACCCCTTGGCTTCGGGAGGATCGCCCGGTCACCGGGCAGGGGAGGGCACCCGACCGGGGACTGGGAGAGCGCCTGGCCACGGAGGGTCCGGGAAGGGGCGTCCTGGAAGACCGGAGGGAACCTCCGATCCCGAAGGAGCCGGAGGAGTACCGGTCACGAAGACCGGAGAGAACGCCCGGTCACGAAGGAGCGGAGAGCGCTCCGGTCATGGAGGGGCGACGGAACACCCGGGGTCCGTGTGGGGCTCAGCCGACGGGGACGGGCAGGGGTGGGCCGCGGCGCCGTAGCGCGGGAAGGACGTCCCGCCCGCCGTACGGCGTGGCCTCATGGGTGGTCACCGGCCGCCGGACGGGGGCGACCACCTCGGTGGGGACGGTGAGGAGCAGCCGGATCACCGGCAGGCGGCGGCCGTACAGGCGGATCATCAGCCACACCGCGCTCTCACCGCGGTACAGCCACCAGCCGGTGCCCAGCGCGACGGCCAGGTGGACCGCGGTCATGCCGGAGGTGGGATGGCCGTGGTCGCCGAGGATCGTGGTGTGCGGCCCGTGCGCGGCCCGGCTGAACAGCTCGTGCAGCAGGAGCTGCACGCCACCGGTGGCCGTGAGCACCACCTCGGGGCCGCGTTCACGACCGCCGAGCGGGTAGGCGACGCAGAAGGAGACGACGACGCCGAGAATCCCGAGGAACGGCGGGACGAGACCGCCTCCGGCCAGGGCGTGGCCGCCCGCGGAGACCACGGTGCACAGCGTCGCGAAGACGATGGCACGTGGCACGCGAAGCGCCGACGCCGCGAGGGTCACACCCGACATCCTGACATCCGGGTGGCCCGCCGAGAAGGCCGTGATCGTGGATCACAGCCTTTCTCTCCAGAATCGCCCCACTGAATCCGAATTTATCGGGCATAGGGCTATAGAGGCCCACAAACCTACCGTCAGGAGGGGTGACGATGACGAGAACGGAGACAGGCAGGACGGTCCGGGACCTGATGCACCCGGACGCGCGGTGCGTCGGTGAACACGACAGTCTGCGTACGGCTGCGCGGATGATGCGCGACCTGGATGTGGGCGCGCTGCCGGTCTGCGGGGACGACGACCGGCTCAAGGGGATCATCACCGACCGTGACATCGTGATCAAGTGCTGCGCAGAGGGCGGGAACCTCGACGAGACGACGGCGAGTGAGCTCGCCCAGGGGCTGATCTGGATCGACGTCGAAGGCAGCGTCGACGAGGCGCTGACCATGATGGAACGGCACCGGATCAAGCGTCTGCCCGTGATCGAGAACCACCGCATCGTCGGCATGATCAGTGAGGCCGACCTGGCCAAGGGCCTGCCCGACGACAAGCTCGCCGAGTTCGTCCACCAGGTCTACGGCCGGCGGTGAACCGGGGCCCGTCCGCCGGAGTCCGTGAGGGCGACGGCGGGCGGGCCGGTCCGTGCGCGGGGCCCCCTCACCACGAGGTAGGGCCGGTCAGCTGGGCGATGTCCGCCGAGGTGACGCTCATCAGCCTGCCGGACAGGTCGGCCAGCGCCCTGGCGGCGGCGAGCTCGTCGCCGATCTCGGCCACCGGATCGTCGGACGGGTTGCGGCGTGCCCGGCCGATCCCCGCCAGTTCCCCGGCACCCGCGATGGGCAGGACCGCCCTGGCGAAGGTCTCGTCGCCGTCCTCGGTGATGGAGACCCGGACGTCCCACTGCTTGGATCGCATGATCTGAACCCCCGTTCTTCGTGACGGTGGCGGCGCCCGCTCTCCGGGCGCGAAGCCGTCATCTCCATTGTCGGAGCCGTACGGCGTGACCATCAGGGACGAAGGTCCCGCCCTTGGGGGACGGGCTCCCCTAGGACCCGTTTTGCGGATCTTTCCGCCTGCCGCGGTCGCCCAGGCGGCGCCCCGCCGCGTTGGCGCCCCACCCCACGAAAACGCTCCGCAGGCTCCGCGTTTGCCGTGGGGGGCCGGGGAGAATCTGTCGCCCATAACTCCGTTATGAGCTCCTCCTCCGCCTCGCGGGGCATCCACCTGGACGATCCTCGCCACGGCGAAGATCCACAAAACAGGTCCTGGGCGGGGCGTCGTGCCTTTGGGGAAACGGGAAACGGGGCGATCCCGTTTCCCGTTTCCCGGCACTCGTTCTCCACGGGCCCGCGACGGGCCCGTCGTGAGTTCTCTAACGCGAGGTGGTGGAAACCGGCAGGCGGGACTCCTCCCGCTGTTCCTCGTGCCCCTCGCGCCGGGGGAGGGTCGCGGCGACGACCAATGTCCCGGCGATCAGGACGACGTTCTTGACGACGAACTCGCCCTCCATTGTGAGCATGAGCGGGTTTCCGTCCTTGAACGCGACACCCGGGTGGAGCACCAGGACCAGGAACGTGCCGACGAGGTGGAGCAGGAGCACGGGCAGGAACGGGCGCAGCCACCGGCCGGTGAACAGCGCCAGGGCCACCGCGACCTCGAACACGCCCAGGGCGGGCACCACGAACGACGCGGGCAGCGGCACGAAGGACAGGGTGTCGGCGACCAGGGCGCCGACCGGGCTGACGTTCGCCACCTTCAGCACGCCGAACCACAGGAACACCAGGCCAAGCGTCCCTCGCATGATGACCGGGAAACGCCGGTGGAGAATGGCGGCGACTCGCGACTTGACACCGGTTAGGGCGCTTGGTATACGCCCTTGATGGAGATGTGACCCTTTAGTCCGATACATGGTTAACTCCGATGGCTGGGGGGTTTGCCGGGTCTAATATATCCTGACCTTTTCTTTCGGAAATTGTAGGAAATGGGGTCTTAGGTCACGGTTGTTGAGTCGCGAAAGCGGGGGACGGAGATTTTCCCGCGACCCGCGAATTCCCCCGTACGGTTTCAGGCGGTCCGGGGCGACGGGAGAACGATCCCGCGAACCCGCCGGCGGGCCCGAATATGGTTGTCGCTCCGCCATCGGATGCGCGTAGGGTTGGGGACGCAGTCGGTTCGCCCTGCCCGCCAGGCAGACGCGTCGTAAGAGGGAACCCGGTGTGACTCCGGGACTGCCCCGCAGCGGTGAGTGGGAACGACCGCCGTCAAACGCACTGGATCCGGCAGATCGGGTCCGGGAAGCGACGGCCACTAGGTGTCAGGGCGAGACAACGGCCCGGACGTGCCCGCGAGTCCGAAGACCTGCCACTGCCCGCGTGCGACCACGCACGCGGTGACCTCGGTGACCTCGCGGGTGGGTCGGCGGCATGGGACGGGCCTGGTGCGCCCGCCTCTCCTTCGTCTCTCCCCTCGGGGCACCGGAGTCCTTTCGTGACTCGCGAAGGAGAGTTCCGTGACCGAGACTTCCTCCCCCACCGTGTACGGCTACCCCCGTCAGGGGCCGGACCGTGAGCTGAAGAAGGCGATCGAGGGCCACTGGGCGGGCCGGGTGACCGAGCGTGACCTGCTGGACGTCGCGGCCGGGCTGCGCGCAGGCAACTGGCGGCACCTGACGGAGGCGGGGGTGCGGGAGGTGCCGACCGGCGACTTCTCGCTGTACGACCACGTCCTCGACACCACCGTCATGGTCGGCGCCGTCCCCCCGCGTCACCGAGCCGTCGTGGAGACGGAAGGCCCCCTGGCGGGATACTTCGCCATGGCCCGGGGCACCCAGGAGGTCGCCCCGCTGGAGATGACCAAGTGGTTCGACACCAACTACCACTACCTGGTGCCGGAGCTGGGACCTGACACCGTCTTCGCCGCGGACCCGGCAAAACAGGTAGGCGAACTGCGCGAGGCCGTCGCGCTCGGGCACACCGCGCGCCCCGTGCTCGTCGGCCCCGTCACCTACCTGCTGCTGGCCAAGCCCGCCCCCGGCGCGGACCCGGCCTTCGAACCCATCGGCCTGCTCGACCGGCTGCTGCCCGTCTACGCCGAGGTGCTCGCCGCCCTGCGCGCGGCCGGTGCCGAGTGGGTGCAGCTCGACGAGCCCGCGCTGGCGCAGGACCGCGACCGGGCGGTGCTCGACGCCGCCGCCCACGCCTACCGTGAGCTCGGCGCCCTGACCGACCGGCCGAAGATCCTCGTCGCCGGTTACTTCGACCGGCTCGGAGACGCGCTGCCGGTCCTGGCCAGGGCGCCGATCGAGGGCCTGGGACTGGACTTCACCGGCCCGGCCGCGGCCAACCTGGAGGACCTGGCCCGCGCGGGCGGTCTGCCCGGCAAGCGCCTGATCGCCGGTGTCGTGGACGGCCGCAACGTGTGGATCAACGACCTGGGCGGGTCGCTGGCGACCCTGGCCACCCTGCTCGGCCTGGCCGGCCGGGTGGACGTCGCGCCCTCCTGCTCGCTGCTGCACGTCCCCGTCGACCTCGGGCTCGAACACGGCCTCGACCCGCGGGTCGGCCGCTGGCTCGCCTTCGCCAGGCAGAAGGTCGCCGAGGTCGTCACCCTGGCCACCGGGCTCAGCGAGAGAACCGGGGCCGTCGCCGGACGGCTGGCCGCCAACCAGGCCGACCTGGCCTCACGCGAGGCCTCCACGCTCACCCACGACCCCGGGGTCAGGGCCCGCGCCGCCGCGGTCACCCCCGCCGACACCCGCAGGCCCCAGCCGTACGGTGAGCGGGCGGCGGCCCAGCGCGCCCGCCTCAGCCTGCCGGAGCTGCCCACGACCACCATCGGCTCCTTCCCGCAGACCGGGCGGCTGCGGGCGGCCCGCGCCGACCTGCGCGCCGGGCGGATCGACCAGGACGCCTACGACGAGCTGATCGCCTCGGAGATCCGCTCGGTCCTGGTCTTCCAGGAGCGGGCGGGCATCGACGTCCTGGTGCACGGAGAGCCGGAACGCAACGACATGGTCCAGTACTTCGCCGAGCGGCTCAACGGCTACCTGGCCACCCAGCACGGCTGGGTGCAGTCGTACGGCACCCGCTACGTGCGCCCGCCGATCCTGGCCGGGGACGTCTCCCGCCCCGGGCCGATGACGCTGCGCTGGACGACCTACGCCCAGTCCCAGACGAGGCGCCCGGTCAAGGGCATGCTGACCGGCCCGGTCACCATGCTCGCCTGGTCCTTCGTCCGCGACGACCAGCCGCAGGCCGAGACCGCCCGCCAGGTCGCCCTCGCCCTGCGCGACGAGGTCGCCGACCTGGAGGACTCGGGCATCGCCGTCATCCAGGTGGACGAGCCCGCGCTGCGGGAGACGCTGCCGCTGCGCGCGGCCGACCGGCCCGCCTACCTGGCCTGGGCGACGGAGGCCTTCCGCCTGGCCACGAGCGGGGTGCGGGCCGACACCCAGATCCACACCCACATGTGCTACGCCGAGTTCGGTGAGATCCTGGCCGCCATCGACGACCTTGACGCCGACGTGATCAGCCTGGAGGCCGCCCGCTCCCACATGCGGGTCGCCGGCGAGCTGGCCGGGGCCGGGTATCCCCGCGAGGTGGGGCCGGGCGTCTACGACATCCACTCCCCGAGGGTGCCGGACGTCGAGGAGGTCGCCTCCCTGCTGCGCGAGGGACTCGGCGGCATCCCGGCCGGGCGGCTGTGGGTCAACCCCGACTGCGGCCTGAAGACCCGTGGCTGGGGCGAGGTCCGTGTCTCCCTGGACAACATGGTCGCCGCGGCCCGGGTGGTCAGGGCGGAGGCCGGCTGACCCCTCCTCCGGGCCCGGCGCGCGCCGGGCCCGGAGGCTCCCGGTCACGACAGGCGTCCGGCCGCGAGCCGCCGCACCTCAGACCGCACGATCTTGCCCAGCGGGGTTCTCGGGAAGGCGTCCAGGCCCAGGTCCTCGACGGGGACGAACCTGCGCGGCACCTTGAAGGTGCTGACGAACCTCAGCAGCGTCGCGCGCCAGCCGTCGACGCGGGCGACGGCATCGGGCAGCAGCGTGTAGACGAGCACCGGCTCGGCCCCCGTCACCGGGTGCGGCAGCGCCACCAGGACGGCGTCCTCGACGCCTTCGAGGTGCGGGACGAGGTTCTCGACCTCGGCGGGGTAGAGGTTCTCGCCGTTGACGACGACCATGCCGTCGAGGCGGTCGACGATCGACAGCTCCCCGCGTTCGTCGAGGCGTCCCAGGTCGCCGGTGCGTATCCAGCCGTCGTCGACCCGCTCCCCGGTGAGGCCGGGGGCGTCCTGGTAACGGGTGAACACGTTGTCCCCGCTCAGCAGCACCTCGCCGCTCTCACCGGTCGCGACGTCCCGCCCGTCCCGGCCGGCCACGCGGACCCGGGAGCAGTCCAGGGGCAGCCCGGCGCTCCTGGGGTCGCCGCTCTTTCTCCCGCGTGGTTCGACCGTGGCGATCGAGGCCGTCTCGGTCATGCCGTACACCTGGTGGACGGGCAGGCCGAAGGTGGCCTCGAAGCGGTGGATCAGCTCGACGGAGAGGGGGGAGCCTCCGGCGAGGACCCCCTTCAACCGGCCTGCGACCGGTCGTTCCGGCCGTTCGACCAGGTGGGCGAGGTAGGCGTTGACCACAAGCGTCCACGTTGGCTCGTAGCGGTCGACGTAGGTCCAGAACCGCGCCAGCGCCGCCTCCGGGCGCACGCACACGGTACGGCCGCCGCACCACAGCGGGGTCAGCGTCGGGAAGACCTGCCCGCCGGCGTGGAAGAGCGGGCCCACGTTGAGGAAGACGTCGTCCTGGCCCGCCCGCGCCCATCCGGCCAGGGACCGGGAGCCCGACAGCAGGCTCCGGTGCGACAGGACGACCCCCTTCGGGGTGCCGGTGGAACCGGAGGTGTAGACGATCTCGGCGTCGGCCGCGCCGTCGCCGCCGGAGAGGATCGGCCGCCTGCCGTACGCCTCACCCCGCGCGAGCAGGCCGGTCAGCAGGGACTCCTCGTCGTCGGTGCCGATCCACTCCGGGCGTCGCCGCAGCTTCACGGCCGTGGCCTCGCGGCCGAGGACGAGCGCGGGCCCGCAGTGCGCCAGGAGCGTTTCGAGTTCGGCGGCGCCCGCCTTCGGGTTCAGCGGCACCAGCACCCGCCCTGAGGCGACGACGCCGAGGAAAAGCAGCGCCGCCAGCGACGAGTTGTGCATGACCGTCGCCACCCGCGCCCCGGCGGGGACGCCGCGTTCCTCGAACAGGGTCGCGCATCCCCTGGTGAAGGTCAGGACGTCCGCGAAGGAGAGGACGCGGCTCTCCGGCTCGACGGGCAGCAGGTAGGGGCGCTCGCCGTACCTGGCGGCGGCCGAGGTGACGAGGCCGAGCAGGGTCGTCGCCGCGGGGAGGGACGGCCCGGTCACGGCCGGCGGGGCGGGTCCGGGCAGGGCGACGCTCCGTGACCCCTCCCGCAGGGCACGTCGTACGGCGGCGCACAGGTGGCTGACCGTGGGCGTCTCGAAGACGACGTCGACGACGTCCGCGCCGAAGGACAGTTCGAGGCGCGTCACGATCTCCACGGCGACCAGTGAGTCCATCCCGGCTTCCATGAGGTCGTCGTCGGGACCGAGACGGGAACGGTTGAGGGCCTCGGCGCAGATGGAGGTCACCCGCGCCTCAAGATCGGTCGTGGCCACCGAAGAACGCCTCCGTTCAATTCACGGACCGTTCTGCCGCCGCGCCGGTCCCCTTTTCTCTCCCGCGGTGATATTCATCCGTCGCCCCACGGACGGTCAGAAGTGACGTCGCGATGATCAGCGGATAACCGGGATCATGTGCGGTGGTTCTTCGCGGCGGTGTCACACCGCCCTCGGAGAATGCGCCCGAAACGGCCCGTTGTCAACGACGGAACAGTTCCCGCGGTGCTGATTCGGGTTTTCGTTTCTTTCTTCCCGCATGGGGTACGCCGGGCCGGTTAAATCCGGGGAGCAGGGTACGGGCCGACACGAAGACCATTTCGACCCCGGGGCGGGGTAATGGCCACGGCACCGCTCGGCGGCGATTTCGACCCCTTCTCGCCGGAGATCACGGCGGGTCCTTATCCCGCCTGCGCCGGCCTCCTCCGTTCCGGCGAACCCGATCGCGCGCCCGCCGCGCGCCTGACACCCCGTCGTACCCGACGCCCGCCGGGTCCGGGTCCGCGGGGCGGGAATTCCGGTCCCAGCGCGGACCGGAAAAGGGCGGAGCCGAATATCGGAATAAAAAGCCGCCCGAAACCAGGGGCCCCGGAATCCCCGGCTTTTTGTGTTACCTGTGAAACGTGTGTTACCAGAGTGGCCTGATGGATTCGGTATTCCGTGACGGATCGAGCACCGTGCGACGGTTGTGGACGCTCCCTGGTATCGGTCTTGACCGTGTGTTAGCATTCCTCCGACTAAAGGCCTGTAAGGGAATTTTATGGCCGTTGACCGCGAGGACGCCGGCTGGTCGGCTCGGTTTCCTATGTCGTAAGAATTACCGCTCGCGTACTTTTTCTGGAGAAAGCATCAGGCCTGTTTCGGCATTGGAGGGTGACGGTGACCCGGAAAGTCGCGGTTCTGGACGACGAATTGCTTGTGGTGCGAACACCCGAAGAATTCCATCGTGCGCCGGGCGACTATCAGAAGATGCTGATCAGCCAGGTCATGATCAACACAGAGGGTGAGCTGTCCGGCGGCGACGACTACACCATGGTCTTCCTCCCGCTGGCGCCGAACGCCGAGGAACGCCAGGTCTGCGCCGAGCGTGCGGTCGAGGAGTACGACCACTACAAGATCGGAAAGCGGATCCTCGCCGAGATCGGCGTCGACACCACCTACATGGAGCAGCAGTCGCTCGACGAGCGCAACCTGTTCGCCGACCAGGGACTGCACACCTGCACCACCTGGGCCGAGCGGGGCGTGTTCTCCTACATCGGCGAGGAGGCGGCGCTGCTGATGATCCGCGAGTTCGCCGAGAGCAGCTACAAACCGTGGGCGGAGGCGGTGCGCACCATCATCCTCGACGAGAAGGTGCACATCGCCCACGGCGCCCGGGTGTGCAGGAACCTCGCCACCACCGAGGAGGGCAGGCAGCAGCTGCAGGCCGCGCTCGACCGGCTGTGGCCCACCTTCATCGGCGTCTTCGGCAACCCCAACTCCAAACGCGCCGAACTGGCCATCAGGTACGGCCTGCGCCAGACCACGAACGCCGAGGCCCGCGACCAGTGGATCAAGACCGTCTCGGCCCGCGCGATCAACCTCGGGTTGCGCGTACCGACGACCCAGGCGGGCTGACCATGGCCACGGTTCCGCTCACCCTCGCTCCCTACAACCCTCCGGAGCCGGAACGGCGCGCCGCCAAGGTACGGCTGCGCGAACTGCTCGCCGACCGGCCGGACCTCGCCGAACGTGTCCAGGCCATCCGTGAGATGGGACGCCGGGTCCGCGCCTGCGAGGTCCACCTGACCACCACCTGCAACATCCGCTGCAAGGGGTGCTGGTACTTCGAGGGCGGCTTCGACGCCGCCGTGCCCGAGACCTCCGACATCGGCCTGATCAGGGCGTTCGTCGAACGGCTCGACGCCTCGGGGGTGACCCAGGCCACGCTGATCGGCGGCGAGCCGACCCTGGTGCTGAACCGGGTCCAGCCGTTCGTCGAGCTGCTGCCGTACATCACCATCTCCACCAACGGGCTGCGCCCGCTGCCGAGGGAGGGTTTCGAGAACGTCGCCGTCGCGATCAGCCTCTTCGGCGGCGGTCCGCTCGACGACGACCTGCGCGCGCACCGGCCCAACGGCTCGACGTTCACCGGCCTCTTCGACAAGGCGCTCGGGCACTACCGGGACGACCCGCGTGTGACGTTCGTCTTCGCGTTGTCGGAGGACGGCCTGCGCCACGTCGAACCGACCGTGCGGGCCATCGCCGACAACGGCAACCAGGTCACCTTCAACTTCTACAGCGCGCACGGTACGGACCATCCGCTGCGCATCGAGAACGAGAAGAGAACCCTGGCCGAGGCGCTGCGGGTCAAGGAGCTGTTCCCGGAGACCGTGGTCTCCCACCCCTACTTCATCGAGACCCTCATCACCGGGCGCACCCACTGGGGAGGCCGGTTCGGCTACGACGTCTGCCCGAGCATCAGCGTCGAACTGCCCGAGCACGCCGCGCGGGTCGGCAACGGCCACCCGGTCATCGACGGGTTCGCGGTCTACGGCGCCGACTACAAGACGCTGCAGTTCTGCTGCACCTCGGGAGACTGCGGCGGCTGCCGCGACAGCCAGGCCGTCTACACCTGGCTGGTCGTCAGCCTCAACCGGTTCCTGGACAGCCCCGAGCGGCTGGAGACGTGGACCGGCCTGGCCGAGGCCTACTGGCGGCAGTGGTACTGGTCGCAGCGTCACTCGCCGAACTTCGCGCGCCGTACCGCATCCGCATCCGCCGAGTGAGACAGGCCCAGTGAGACAGAAGGGAAAGACAGGCATGACGAGTGAGGTCGCCCCGTCCGCCATCCGGGACTTCATCAACAAGGAACTCGTCGACCTCGGGGTCGAGGAGGACGCGCTCGACGCCGACGCCAGGTTCGACGAACTGGACATCGACTCCCTCGACGTCGCCGACCTGATGACGTCGATCAAACGTGACTACGGCGTCGTGATCCCGCGCCGCGACCTGGTCGGGATCACGCTCGGCCAGCTGGTCGACCGCGTCGTCTCCGAGCGGGCCGCGGCCGTGCAGGAGGCCGCCGAGGCGGGGTGACCGGCACCGGGTGAGGACACCGGCGGCGCGCAGGAGAACGAGAACCCCCGAACGGAGACATGCAGGTGTCCGGACTTTTCACGGGCAGGAAGTACCTCATCACCGGAGTGCTCAACGAGGAGTCCATCGCCTGGCACGTCGCCGCCGCGCTGCAGGCGCAGGGCGCGGACGTCGTGCTCACCTCCTTCGGGCGTGCCCTGCGCGTCACCCGCAAGGCGGCGGCCCTGCTGCCGTCGCCCGCGGACGTCCTCGAACTGGACATGACCGACGACACGCACTTCCAGGCGGTCGCCGAGGAGGCCGCGGAGTGGGACCGCCTCGACGGTGTGCTGCACAGCGTCGCCCACGCGCCCGCCGACGCGCTCGGCTCGGGTTTCCTGACCACCCCGGCGGCCAGCGCGCTCGACGGTTTCCGCGTCTCCGCCTACTCCCTGCAGCAGCTCGCCCAGGCCCTGGCCCCCGTGCTCGCGCGGGCGGAGAACGGCGGCGCGATCGCCGGGATGACCGTGGACACCGGCAGGGCGCTGCCCGGCTACGACTGGATGGGCGTCTACAAGACGGCCCTTGAGTCCGTCGCCCAGTACCTGGCCCTCTATCTCGGCCCGTCGGGAATCCGGGTGAACCTGGTCGCCGCGGGCCCGGTCGAGACCGTCTCGGCCTCGGGGGTGAGCAGTTTCGGGCGGCTGGCCGACCACTACGAGCGGTGGGCTCCACTCGGCTGGGACCGCAACGACCCGTCGCGGGTGGTCGGCGCGGTGCTGTTCCTGCTCTCCGACCTCGCCAGGTACACGACCGGACAGGTGCTGTACGCCGACGGCGGGATGCACGCGGTGACCGGCGGCGTCGGCGTCCCCGACCCCGCGGCCCCCTCCGGGCGGCGGTGAGCGCCGCACACGGGCCGAAGCCACCGACGACCGGTCGCGGGGCGTCGGCCGCCACGACTGGTTGAAGGAGGTCGGCATGCGTCTCCTCGTCAAGGGAACGGCCGGACCGCTCGCCGGGGAGCTGGACATCCCGGTCTCGAAATACCACGCGCACCGCGCCCTCATCCTGGCCTCCCTGGCGCCGGGGACCAGCCGCATCCACGGCCTGACCGACGCGGGGCACGTCCGGCACACCGTCGCCGCGCTGCGGAGCCTCGGCACGTCCATCAGGGTGGAGGGGGACACCTTCGTCGTTGAGGGCGGGCCGTACCGGCCGAGGGACGGCGTGGTCTCGGTCGGCAGCTCGGGCACCACCCTGTACTTCCTGACCCCGCTGGCCTGCCTGGCCGAGGCGCCCGTCACGATCACCGGGCAGCGCTACTTCCGGCGCAGGCCGATCAGGCCGCTGCTCGCCGCGCTCGCCGCGCTCGGCGTGACCGTCGAGGCGCCGACGGGCTGCCCGCCCATCTCGGTCCTGCCGCACCGCCCCTCGGGAGGGCGGGTGAGCGTGCCGGGCACGCTGTCGCAGTGGATCTCCGGCCTGCTGCTCCTGGCGCCCTTCGCGACGGGCCCCAGCCTCATCGAGGTCACCGGGCCGTTCAACGAACGCTCCTACGTGGACCTGACCGTGTCGATGATGCGGACCTTCGGCCTGACCGTCGAGGTCGGCGACGACGGCCGCGCCTTCGCCGTCGAACCGGGCCAGCGGGCGCGTCCCGCGACGGTCACCCTGCCGCCGGACATCGGCTCGGCCGCCTTCGGGATCGCGGCCACCGCGCTGCACCCGTCGGACGTGCTGCTGCGCGGTCTGCGCACGACGAGCGCCGCGGAGACCGACCACCCGGAGGCGGACCTGCTGGACATCCTCACCCGCATGGGGGTGCCGTTGCTCCGCGACCCGGACAGCGGGTTCGTGCGGGTGCGCCACGACGGGCTGCGCCTTGCCCCCGTCACGGTCGACTGCCGTACGGTCCCGGACGCGCTGCCGGTGCTGAGCGCCCTCGCCTGCCACGCCGAGGGCACCTCGGTGCTGGAGAACGTGGCCCACGTGCGGCTCAAGGAGTCCGACCGGGTGACCGCGATGCTGCAGCTCAACCGGATGGGGGCACGGCTCGGGCTGCGCGGCGAACGGCTGGTCTGCCACGGGGTGGAGAGCCTCGCCGCGGCCGACCTGTCCTCCTTCAACGACCACCGGGTGCTGATGGCGCTGGCGGTGGCCGCGTCGAGGGCCGACGGGGAGAGCAGGCTGACCTACCCCAACGCCTACCGGATCTCCTACCCGCGCTTCCTCAACGAGATGAACACGGTCGGCATGTCCATGACGGTGCAGGCCCCGGAGCGGGGGCCCCGGGCGACACAGGGGACACAGGAGACACGGACCCCGCGGGTCGATCCCGGCAGAACGGCCGCCACGACCGTCGGCGCGCTCGTGCGCCGCAGGGCGGGGGAGCGGCCGGACGACGTCGCCGTGGTCGAGACCGCCTCGGAGGGCCGCGGGGAGCGCGTCCTCACCTGGCGGGAGCTCGACGAGCGCGCCGACGCCGCCGCCGCACTGCTGCTCGACCTCGGCGTCGAACCGGGCGAGCCGGTCGCCTGGCAGCTGCCGAACTGGGCGGAGTTCCCCGTCCTGGCCCTGGCGACGGCCCGCGTCGGGGCGCTGTGCTGCCCGCTCATGCCGATCTTCCGTGAGCGGGAGATGTCCTTCATGCTGGGCGCCTCCCGGGCGAGGGTCCTCGTCGTCGCGGAGCGGTTCCGGGGGCGCGACCACGCCGCCGAGATCGCCGGGCTGCTCGCGCTGCCGGGCGCGCCACGGCTCGACCACGTCGTGGTGACCGGTGGCGAGGGGCCCCTGCCGTACGGCACGGGCACGACCGCGTGGCACCGCTGGGAGGAGGCGACGGCCGGGCGTTCCCCCGGCCGCGCCGTGATCGACGCGCGCGGGCCCGCGCCGACCGCGCTGGCCCAGCTGCTGTTCACCTCGGGCACCTCCGGCACGCCCAAGGGGGTGCTGCACCGGATGGACGCGCTGACCAGGGCCGCCATGATGGAGGTCAGGCACCTGGGCCTCACCCGGCGGGACCGGGTCTTCGTCCCCTCCCCGCTGGCCCACCAGACCGGGTTCCTCTACGGCATGTGGCTGGCGATGGCGCTGGGCGTCCCGCAGGTCCTGCAACCCGTCTGGGACGGCCGGGCCGCGCTGGACGCGCTGCGCCGCTGGGAGTGCACCTTCACCCAGGCGGCGACCCCGTTCCTCGGCGACCTGCTGGGCGCGGTCGAGGAGACCGGACGACGCCCGGAGGCGCTGCGGATCTTCGTGGCGACCGGCGCCGCGGTCCCGCGCGCGCTGGCGGAACGGGCCACCCGGACGCTGGGCGCCGCGGTGTGCGGCGCGTGGGGCACGACCGAGACCGGCCTGGGCACCCTGTCGGCGCCCGGCGACGAGGAGGCCCTGGTGTGGGGGACCGACGGACGGGCCCTGACCGGGGTGCGCGTCCGGGTCACCGACGACGCTGGCCGGGTCCTCGGCCCCGGCCAGGAGGGCAACTTCGAGGTCACCGGCAAATGCCTGTTCGAGGGCTACCTCGACCAGCCGGAGCAGACCGCGCAGGCCATGACCCCCGACGGGTGGTACCGCAGCGGCGACCTCGCCGTGATCGACGAGGCCGGGTTCGTCCGGATCACCGGGCGGGTCAAGGACGTGATCAACCGGGGCGGGGAGAAGGTGCCCGTCGCCGAGATCGAGCAGCTGCTGCACACCCACCCGGCGATCGGCGACGTGGCGATCGTCGCGATGCCCGACGAACGGCTCGGCGAACGGGCCTGCGCCTACGTCGTGGCGACCGGCGAGATGGACCTCGGCGAGATGCGGCGCTTCCTCGACGAACGCCGGGTGGCCAAGCAGTACTGGCCGGAACGCCTTGAGCTCGTCGGGGAACTGCCCCGCAACCCCGCGGGCAAGGTGCAGAAGTTCCTGCTGCGCGAACGGGCGAGACAGCTTGACGGTGTCGACAGTGAGGTGCATGGGTGATGTGGAGCGGTGAGAGCGCCTTCCCGGCGTTGCTCAGGGAGGCCGAGGCGTTCGTCCGCGGCCCGGGCGAGGAGTACGCGGCCGAGATCGAACGGACCCGCGCCGTCCCCGCGCGGCTCTGGGAGGACCTGCGCGAACGCGGCTTCCTGCGCCTGGCCGCGCCGGTGGAGTACGGCGGGCACGGCGTCCCCTTCTCCCGCTACCTGGAGGTCCTCGAACTGATCTCCATGTCGCACGCCTCGGTGCGGATGATCGTGCACGTGTGCAACGGGGTGTGGCGGTCCATGGACCGTTTCGCCACCGACGAGCAGCGCAAGGAGTTCGTGCTGCCGCAGATCGCCGGGGACATCAGGGTCGCCTTCACACTGACCGAACCGGACGCGGGAACCGGCGCGGACCTGCGCGCCAGTGTGACCAGGCAGGGGGACACCTACTTCCTGTCCGGCAGGAAGCACCTGATCACCTTCGGGGTGAGCTGCGACTACTGGCTGCTGTTCGCGCGCCTTGAGGGCACCGCGGGCAAGGAGGGCACGGTCGCGCTGCTGGTCGAGCGCGGGGCGCCGGGCGTGACGGTCGAGGCCATGCCGGACACCATGGGCGTGCGCGGCACCGACCACGCCAGGCTGACCTTCGACCGCACGCCGGTCCCGGTCGCCAACCGGCTCGGCGAGGAGGGCCAGGGGCTGGAGGTCGCGCTCGGCGGATTCCTCACCCCCAGCAGGATCGCGGTCGCGACGACCTGCGTCGGGCTGGCGAGGAGGGCGCAGGAACTGGCGGCCGAGCACGCGCGGGAACGCCACACCTTCGGCAAGCCCCTCGCCGCCCGGCAGGCGATCGCGTTCGCCCTCGCCGAGAACGCCGCCGACATCGAGGCGGCCCGCCAGCTCACCCTGTACGCGGCCCGCCGGTGGGAGGACGGCGACGAACGGGCGGGCACGCTGTCGTCGATGGCCAAGCTCACCGCGGTCGACATGCTGACCAGGGTCACCGACAAGGCGCTGCAGGTGCACGGCGGCATCGGGTACTGGGAGTCGAGCCCCATCGAACGGGTCTACCGGGACGCCCGGGCCCAGCGGTTCGAGGAGGGCACCAACGAGATCCAGAAGACCGTGATCGCCAGGGACGTACTGAGGGCGGGAAATTGAGCATCTATCAGGACAAGATCGTCGTGATCACGGGAAGCTCGCGCGGCATCGGGCGGGCCCTGGCGCTCACGCTCGCCGCGGGCGGCGCGACCGTCGTGGTCAACTACAAGAAGAACACCGCCCTGGCCGAGCAGACCTGCAAGGAGATCGAGCAGGCGGGCGGCAGGGCGCTGGCCGTGCGGGCCGACGTCGAGCAGCCGGAGGAGATCGACAGGCTCTTCGGCACGGTCGGCGAGACCTTCGGCAGGCTGGACCACTTCGTGTGCAACGCGGCGGCCAGCGCGTTCAAGAACATCGCCGACCTCAGGCAGCACCACCTCGACCGCTCCTACGCGATGAACGTGCGCTCCTTCGTGCTCGGCGCGCAGCACGCCGTACGGCTGATGACCGGCGGCGGGCGGATCGTCGCGCTGTCCAGCTACGGCAGCATCCGCGCCTACCCGACCTACGCCAACCTCGGCGCGGCCAAGGCGGCGATCGAGGCGTGGGTGCGCTACATGGCGGTGGAGTTCGCGCCGAAGGGCGTCAACGTCAACGCGGTCAACGGCGGCATCATCGAGTCCGACTCCTCGGAGTACTTCTACAACATCCCCGGCATGGCGCCGCTGCCCGGAGTGCTGTCCAAGATCCCCAAGGCGCGGATGGGAACCGCGCGGGAGGTCGCCGACTGCGTCGCGTTCCTGCTCTCGCCCGCCTCCGAGTACGTCACCGGGCAGACCCTCGTGGTCGACGGCGGCCTTTCGGTGATCGCGCCGCCCTTCCACGAGGACCTGACACCCCCGCTGGCCTGGGATGACTGACCTGCGGCACGTCCTGTCCCCGGGGCGGATCGGGCGGCTCGAACTCCCGCACCGCGTCGTCATGGGCGCGATGCACCTCGGCTTCGAGGCGCGCGACGACGGCGGCGCCGCGCTGGCCGCGTTCTACGCCGAACGGGCCAGGGGTGGCGCCGGGCTGATGGTCACCGGCGGCGCGGCGGTGAGCGCCGAGGGCGCGGGAGGCCCCGGGTACGGCGTGCTCGGCGACGCCGCCTTCCACGCCCGGCTGCGGCGGGTCACCCGGCGGGTGCACCGGGAGGGCGGGCTGATCGCGCTGCAGCTGTTCCACGCGGGCCGTTACGCGCGGCCCGCGCCCTCCGGGCCGCCGCCGGTCGCGCCGTCCGCCGTGCACAGCCGCTTCTCGGGGCGCGAGCCGTACGCCATGACCCCGCAGCGGGTCCACGGGACGGTCGAGGACTTCGCACGCGGCGCCGCCCTCGCGCGTGACCTCGGGTTCGACGCCGTCGAGGTGATGGGATCCGAGGGATACCTGGTCGACCAGTTCCTCTCGCCGCTGACCAACCTCCGCGACGACGAGTGGGGCGGCGACGCCGTACGGCGCGGGCGTTTCGGCGCCGAGGTCACCCGGGCGGTCCGCACGGCCGTGGGGGAGGACTTCCCGGTCGTCGTCCGTTTCACCGGGATCGACCTGATGGACGGCGGCACCCCGCAGGAGGACGTCCTGGCCTTCGCCAGGGCGCTCGCCGCGGCCGGGGCGGACGCGCTCAACGTCGGCGTCGGCTGGCACGAGTCCCCGGTGCCCAGCGTGCAGGCCGTCGTGCCGCCCGGGGTGTGGACACCGTTCGCCGTCCGGGTGAAGGAGGTCGTCGGCGACCTCCCGGTCATCGCGGGCAACCGGGTGAACCGCCTGGAGACCGCCGAGGCGATCCTCGCGGGGACCCCGATCGATCTGGTCTCCATGGCCCGCCCCTTCCTCGCCGACGCCGGCCTGGTCTCCGCCGCGCGGCGGAGCCGGCCGGTGAACGTCTGCCTGGCCTGCAACCAGGCGTGCGTCGACCACTCGCTGACCGAGCGCGAGGTGTCGTGCATGGTCAACCCCAGGGCGGGCCGGGAGTCCGTCCCCCGGTGGTCCGTCCGCCCGGTACGGCCTCGCACCGTCGCGGTCGTCGGCGGCGGGCCCGCCGGGCTGCAGGCCGCCAGGAGGGCGGCGCTGGCCGGGCACCGGGTCGAGCTCTACGAGGCGGCCGAGGCCCTCGGCGGTCAGTTCCGCATGGCGCGCCAGGTGCCGGGCAAGGCCGACTACGGCGGGACGATCGCCTACTTCGCCGCGGAACTGGCCCGGCTCGGCGTCCGCGTCCACCTCGGCCGCGCGATCGGGGCCGCCGACCTCGGCCTGCTGCGCTCCCACGACGGCGTGATCGTCGCCAGCGGCACCCGCCCCCGCCGGGTGGACGTCCCCGGCGCCGACCTGCCGAACGTGCTCACCTACCCCGAGGCGTTCGCCCGCCTTGCCCGGGAGGACCTGGAGGGGCGGGTGGCGATCGTCGGCGGTGGCGGCGTCGCCGCCGACCTGGCCCACCTCCTCAGCAGAGGCCACGGCCCGCTGGGGGAGGACGAGCGCTTCCTGCGCCGCCACGGTCTGGCCGCCGGTCCCGTGCCGGTCACCGCGCGGACCGAGGTCACCCTCGTGCAGCGCGGCGCCCGCACCGCCGGGCGCACCGGCAGGTCGACCCGGTGGGCGGTGCTGGCGGAGCTGCGCGAACAGGGCGTGCGCGTCCTGCGCGAGACGGCCTGCCTGCGGATCACCCCGGCCGGGGTGTGGATCGCCGGGCCGGACGGCGCCGAACGGCTCGTCGAGGCCGAGACGGTCGTCGTCGCCGCAGGCCAGGTCACCGACCGGGCGGTCCCCGCGCTCGCCGGGGACGCCGGGGTGTGGCACCGCCTCGCCGGCGGGGCGAGGGACGCCGAAGGGCTCGACGCGGTGCGGGCCTTCGCCGAGGGGTTCGCCGCCGCGGCCGAGTTCGACGAGCGGGGGCCGGGCGCGCTTGAGCCCGCCGGTCCGGGAAACCGTGGAGGGACTGTCAATGGGTAACGGGCACGAGGTGGTGATAACCGGGATCGGCGCGGTCACCCCGGTCGGGATCGGCAGGGAGGAGACCTGGCGCAACCTGCTGGCCGGGCGTTCCGGCGTCGGCCCCGTCACCGCGTTCGACGCGAGCGGGCTGCCGACCAGGATCGCGGCGGAGGTCAAGGGCTTCGACCCGGCCGCCTACCTCGACGCCAAACGGGTCCGCCGCTCGGCCCGCTTCTCCCAGTTCGCGGTCGCCGCGGCGCGCGAGGCCGTCGCCGACGCGAAACTGGAGATCGGCCGGGACAACGCCGCCAGGGTCGGGGTGGTGGTCAACGCCGCCGTCGCCGGGTTCGACACGGTCGAGACGGCGACCAGGGGGTTGCTGTCCCCCTCGCCGGTCACGCCCAACAGCTACTTCGTCCCGTCCTCGCTGACGAACATGCCCGCCTGCGAGACGGCCATCGACCTCGGCGCGCACGGCCCGGTCAACGCCAGCGCGCTGGCCTGCGCCAGCGGCCTGTACGCCCTGCTCGACGCGCGGCGGCTCATCCTCTCCGGTGAGGCGGACGCGGTCGTCTGCGGGGGGACGGACGCCGCGATCACCCCGGTGATGTTCGCGGGCCTGGTCGGCATGGGCGCGATGTCGGAGCGCAACGACGACCCCCGGGGCGCCAGCAGGCCCTTCTCCGCGGACCGGGACGGGTTCGTGTTCGGGGAGGGGGCGGTGATCATGGTCGTCGAGTCGGCCGAGCACGCCGCAGGACGTGGGGTCACACCGTACGCCGCCGTCGCGGGCGGGGCGCTGACCTGCGACGCCTTCCACATCAGCGCGCCCGACCCGTACGGCGGGCACGCGGCGGAGGCGATCGGCCAGGCGCTGCGGCGCGCGGGGGTCCAGCCGGGGGACCTCGACTACGTCTGCGCGCACGGCACCTCGACCGCAGCCAACGACGCGACCGAGACCAGGGCCATCCGCACGGCGCTCGGCTCGGCCGCGGACCGGGTCGCCGTCAGCGCCCCCAAGTCGATGGTCGGCCACCTCATCGGGGCGGCGGGCTCCCTGGGGGCGATGGTGTGCGCGATGGCGATCCGCGACGGGGTCGTGCCGCCGACCATCAACCTGGAGGTGCCCGACCCCGCCTGCGACCTCGACTACGTTCCAGGCGCCGCGCGGCGGACACCGGTCCGCGTCGCGGCCACCAACGCCTTCGGGTTCGGGGGGCAGAACTGCGTGGCCGTGTTCAGCGGCCTAGAATAAGTCGACACCCGACAGGAGGCATTCATGAACGATGGTTTCCAGCTCCTTCGCACAACGCATCCCCTTCCCGCGGCCGAACGGGAGGAAATCCTCGCTGCTCCGGGTTTCGGTCGTTTCTTCACCGACCACATGGCCTCCGCGACGTGGACGCCGGAGACCGGCTGGCATGACTTTCGGGTAACCGCTCTCGAACCAATTCCAATGCACCCCGGCGCGGCCGTCCTGCATTACGCCCAGGAGATTTTCGAGGGCCTCAAGGCATTCAGGCACGACGACGGGAGCATCTGGCTCTTCCGGCCCGACCTGAATGCGCGCCGTTTCGTGAACTCGGCCAGGAGGCTGGCCCTGCCCGTGCTGTCCGAGGAGCTCTTCGTCGCCAGCGTCGAGGCGCTGGTGCGCGCGGACGAGGCGTGGGTGCCGCCGTACGAGGGCGGGCGGAGCCTGTACCTCCGGCCGTTCATGTTCGGCTCCGAGGCCTTCCTCGGGGTGCGCCCGGCCGCGCACGTCACCTACGGCGTCATCGCCTGCCCCGCGGCCTCCTACTTCTCCTCCGGTCTCAGCGGCGTCAAGCTGTGGGTCAGCGAGAACTACGCGCGGGCGGGCAAGGGCGGCACCGGCGCCGCCAAGTGCGGCGGCAACTACGCCTCCAGCCTCGCCGCCCAGGTCGAGGCCCAGGAGCAGGGCTGCGACCAGGTGCTCTACCTCAGCGACGACGAGGAGCGCTACCTGGAGGAGTCAGGCACGATGAACCTCTTCCTGGTCACCGCGGACGGCGAGCTGGTCACGCCGGGCCTGGGCACGATCCTCGACGGCGTCACCAGGGACAGCGTGCTCGAACTGGCCGACGAGCACGGCCTGAAGCCGGCGCAGCGGCAGGTCGGCCTGGCCGAGCTGCGTGAGGGCTGCGCGAGCGGGGCGATCACCGAGATGTTCGCCTCGGGAACCGCCGCGGTCATCAACCCGATTCTCGGATTCAAGGGAAGAGAATACGAGCAGACCGTCGGCGGCGGCGTTCCCGGGGAAGTGACGACAAGTATGAGGAATCACATTCTGAACATTCAGTACGGCCTGGCCCCCGACACCCGCAACTGGCTTCGCCGGGTGATTTAAAGGTGGCGTCCGCCTTATCGGGCCGGGAAACGGAGAATACGCCCTCAGGACGTGTCGCCGTCATCGGGATCGGAATACGCGCGCCGGGCGGCGTGACGGACACCGCGTCATATTGGGACGCCATTGTCCGGGCCCGCGACCTGACCGGTGAATTACCGGCCGACCGTCGTGAGGCCTTCGGCGCCGAATGGGATGACGTGGTGACCCGAGGCGGTTACCTGGACAATCCCTTCGATTTCGACGCACGGTTCTTCGGCATGTCGCCGCGTGAGGCCCGCACGGTGGACCCCCAGCACAGGCTGCTGCTCGAAGTCGTCTGGGAGGCGTTCGAGGACGCGGGCACACCGCCGGGCGCCGGGGCGGAGGCGACCGGTGTGTTCGTGGGCATAACCGGCCAGGACTACCGGCACTGGCTGTCCGGGGAGCCCAACTCGTACTGGACGGTCGGCAACGGTCACAGCTTCTCCGCCGGGCGGATCGCGCACACGCTGGGCCTGGGCGGCCCCGCCGTCGCCATGGACACCGCCTGCTCCTCCTCCCTCGTCGCGATCCACACCGCCTGCCGGGCCCTCACGGCGGGCGACTGCGACCTGGCCGTCGCCGCCGGGGTCAACCTGGTCCTGTCCCCCCGCACGACCCGGGAGGTCGGCAGGACCGGGGCGCTGTCCCCGGACGGCGTCTCCCGGCCGTTCGACGCCGCCGCGAACGGGTTCGTGCGCGGTGAGGCGTGCGGGGCGGTCGTCCTCAAACGGCTGGACGACGCGCTCCGCGACCGTGACCGCGTCCACGCGGTGATCGACGGCAGCGCGATCAACCAGGACGGCCGCTCGGCCACCTTCACCGCCCCCAACGGCGACTCCCAGGCCAGGCTCATCGGGTCGCTGCTGGCCAGGATCGGCCTGACCGGCGCGGACATCGGCTACCACGAGGCGCACGGCACCGGGACCCAGCTCGGCGACCCGGTCGAGATGCGGGCCGTGACCACCGCGCTGCGCACCGGCGGAGGCGTTCTCCACGTCGGCTCGGTCAAGGCCAACCTCGGCCACACCGAGTCCGCAGCCGGGGTGATGGGACTGGTCAAGGCCGTCCTGTGCCTGGAGAACCGGTTGATCCCCCCGCAGGCGGGCTTCGAGACGCTCAACCCGCTCATCGACCTGACGGGGACAGGCGTGGTCGTCCCGGGACGGGCCCTGCCCTGGGGCCCGGAGGCGGGCGCGCGGGCCTCGGTCTGCTCGTACGGCATGAGCGGAACCAACGCCTACGCGGTGCTCTCCGCGGCGCCCGCCCCCGACCCGGTCCCCGCCCGGGACACCGGTCCCGTGCCCGGGTTCACGATCTCCGCCCGCACCCCGGCCGCGCTCGGGGAACTCGCCGGCCGGTACGGCGAGCACCTGGCGGGGCTCGCCGAGGACGGCTACCCGGCCTTCGCCCACACCGCGACCCACGGCAGGACACGCCACGCCCGCACGGTGTGGGTCGGCGCGGACTCGGCGGCGGCGGCGTGCGAGGCCGCCGAGGCGTTCGCGCACGGCCTCGACCATCCGGCCGTGCGCCCGCTCGCCGAGGACGAGCCGGCACCGTGGCCCGCCCCGGCCGGCGCGCGCGTCGTCGCGTCGCTGCCGTCCTATCCCTGGCAGCACGTCCGGCACGTCGTCGAGAGGGACGGGGGACAGGCATGACACGGCCACAGGAACGGGTGGGGGAGCACGCGCCCCTGAGCCCGCGCCTCTCCCTCGACGAGGTGCGCGGGCTGGTCACGGAGTTCTGGCCGGACTCCGGGCTGTGGGTGAGCGAGGTCTCGCCGTACCGGGTGGTCGTCACGGCGGGACCGGAGGGGCTGGAGTGCAGGCCGGGCGGCACCCTGTCCGGCCCGGCGATCTTCAAGGCGGCCGACCTGTCGTCCTTCCTGGCGATAAACGCCTACGCGGGCAGGGTGCTGACCGGGGTGCTGACGCACGGCAGCGTCAGCCTGCTCGAAGCGGCGGAACCCGGCCCGCTCACGGTCGTCGTCGAGGTGGTCAGGCTGGGCCGCCGGACGGCGGTGGCGAACGGGCGGATCAGCGACGCCGAGGGCGGGCTGATCGCCGTGACGACCATGCAGTTCGCGCTGCCCTCCCGGCAGGTGCTCAGCCCCGGTCCCTGAGGAGGCGCGGACCGACGTGGTGTCGGCGCTCCGGACGAGCCGCTCCAGCCCTTCCTGACCGGTGTGCGGCCCAGGCCGCCCGGTGTTGTCGTGCGTCCGGCCACGGGGATCTCCCCGCCAGGGCCGTACGACCCGGATGACGGGGTAGGGGCGCGGTACGGAAGAGGGCGCAAGAGGGGACCAAGGTCCCTGGCCGACCACGTGAAGGACGGAAATGCTCATGGACATGGACACGCTGCGGGAAGTCGACATGTACTGGCGGGCGGCGAACTATCTGTCGGTCGGGCAGATCTACCTGCTGGACAACCCCCTATTGACCGAGCCCCTGGCTCCGGAGCACATCAAACCCCGGCTGCTCGGGCACTGGGGCACGACCCCCGGCCTGAACTTCTGCTTCGCCCACCTCAACCGGATCATCACCGGCAGGGACCAGGACATGATCTACATCGCCGGACCCGGGCACGGGGGGCCTGCGGCGGTGGCGCACGCCTGGCTTGAGGGCACCTACACCGAGCGCTACCCGGCCGTCACCCGTGACGAGGCCGGGATGCGGCGGCTGTTCCGCCAGTTCTCCTTCCCCGGCGGCATCCCCAGCCACGTCGCCCCGGAGACCCCCGGCTCGATCCACGAGGGCGGCGAACTCGGCTACAGCCTGGCCCACGCCCACGGCGCGGCCTTCGACAACCCGGACCTGGTGGTGGCCTGTGTGATCGGGGACGGCGAGGCCGAGACCGGCCCGCTCGCCGCGAGCTGGCACTCCAACAAGTTCACCGACCCCGTCCGCGACGGGGTGGTGCTGCCGATCCTGCACCTGAACGGCTACAAGATCGCCAACCCCACGGTCCTGGCCAGGATTCCCGAGAGTGACCTGGTCAAGCTGCTCGAAGGGTACGGCTACCGCCCGCACCTGGTCTCCGGGGACGACCCGGCCGCCATGCACGAGCTGATGGCCGCGACCATGGAGACGGTGTTCGACGAGATCGCCGCCTACAAGGAGGACCGGGGCGGCAGACTGCCGATGATCGTGCTGCGCTCCCCGAAGGGATGGACCGGGCCCGCGGTCGTGGACGGGCTGCCGGTCGAGGGCACCTGGCGGGCGCACCAGGTGCCGCTGGCCGCGGTCCGCGACGACGCCGGGCACCGGGCGATGCTTGAGGAGTGGATGCGCTCCTACCGGCCGGAGGAACTGTTCGACGAGCTGGGCCGTCCGGTGGCCGAGATCACCGTCACCGTGCCGGAGGGCGAGCGGCGGATGAGCGCCAGCCCGCACGCCAACGGCGGTGTGCTGCTGCGCCCGCTGACGCTGCCCGACTTCCGTGACCACGCGGTGCAGGTCAAGTCCCCGGCCGTCGAGTCGTCCGAGCCGACCCGGGTGCTCGGCGGGTGGCTGCGCGACGTGATCGCCGCCAACCCGGAGACCTTCCGGCTGCTCGGGCCGGACGAGACGGCCTCCAACCGGCTGTCGGCGGTGTTCGAGACCACGGCCAAGGCCTGGGAGGCCGAGATCCTGCCGACGGACGAGCACCTGGCCCCCGGCGGACGCGTGATGGAGGTGCTCAGCGAGCACCTGTGCCAGGGCTGGCTCGAAGGGTATCTGCTGACCGGCAGGCACGGCCTCTTCAACTGCTACGAGGCGTTCATCCACATCGTGGACGCCATGTTCAACCAGCACGCCAAGTGGCTTGAGTCGTCCAGGAAGATCGGCTGGCGGGCGCCGGTCGCGTCGCTGAACTACCTGCTGTCCTCGCACGTGTGGCGTCAGGACCACAACGGGTTCAGCCACCAGGACCCGGGCTTCCTCGACGTGGTGGTGAACAAGAAGGCCGAGGTGGTGCGGGTCTACCTGCCGCCGGACGCCAACACGCTGCTGTCGGTCGCCGACCACTGCCTGCGCTCGCGGGACTACGTGAACGTGGTCGTGGCGGGCAAACAGCCGGTGCTCGACCTGTTCCCCATGGGCGAGGCGATCGCGCACTGCACCAGGGGGCTGGGCATCCTGGAGTGGGCGGGCACCGAGCACCGGCCCCAGCAGGACACGGCCGCCGAGGCCGGGCCGGACGTGGTGCTGGCCTGCGCCGGGGACGTGCCGACCCTGGAGACGCTGGCCGCGGCGGCGCTGCTGCGCGAGCACCTGCCCGAGCTGAGGGTCCGGGTGGTCAACGTGGTCGACCTGATGCGCCTGCAGCAGCCGTCGGAGCACCCGCACGGGATGCCGGACGCGGAGTTCGACGCGCTGTTCACCCCGGACAAACCGGTGATCTTCAACTTCCACGGTTACCCCTGGCTGATCCACCGGCTCACCTACCGGCGTACCAACCACGCCGGGCTGCACGTGCGGGGCTACAAGGAGGAGGGCACGACGACCACCCCGTTCGACATGGCGATGCTCAACGACATCGACCGCTACCACCTGGTGATGGACGTGATCGACCGGGTTCCCGGGCTGGCGGTCAGGGCCGCGTGGCTGCGCCAGCGGATGGCCGACACCCGGCTGCGGGCGCGGGCCCACACGCGGGAGTACGGGGAGGACCTGCCGGAGGTGCGTGACTGGGCCTGGCCGTACTGAACCGTAATCCGGAAAGACCCTTGCTTTAGGGATTTTTGCCGCTGTGTCCACCTATGTCGGGAAATGAGAGAGGGGGATGGAACCCACAACAGGGAGGAACCCATGAGCACACCGATGCGCCGTGAGCAGAGAGGCCTCGTTCCGGAGCTGTTCGACTGGCTTGAGCTTCCCTTCGCGGCGCTGCGGCCGCCCGCGGCACAGCCCATCAAGTTCGAGGACTACGTCAAGGACGACCGCTACGTCCTGCGGGCCGAGCTGCCGGGGATCGACCCGGGCAAGGACGTGGAGATCACGGTGTCGAACGGGGTCCTGACCGTACACGCGGAACGGCGCGACGAGCACCGCGACCAGCACAGGACGGAGTTCAGCTACGGCTCCTTCACCCGTTCGGTCAGCCTCCCGCCGGGAGCCGACGAGAACGACATCAAGGCCACCTACGACAAGGGGATCCTGGAGGTCAGCGTCAGACGCGCCGGGCGCGAGCGGGAGGGCAAGCGCATCCCCGTCGAGTCCCAGACACGGCAGCAGCAGAAGAAGAGCTGACCGGGCGAGAGGCGGGGGAGGGCACCGGACGCCTCGCCTCCGCCGGGCGCGGCGGGATCCGGACGGGGTTCACGAGGCCCGGGCGTGCGGGCCCGCCGCGCGCTCCGCGCGCAGCACGCCTCCGACGACCTCGCCGTCGACGGTCTCCTGTTCGAGCAGGATCGCCGCCAGCCGGTCGAGGGCGCCGCGGTGGGTGCGCAGCAGGCCGACCGCGCGCCGCTCCGCCTCGGCGAGCAGGCGGGCCACCTCCTCGTCGATGACCTGCTGGGTCCGCTCCGAGTACGGCCTGCGCGCCAGGGTCTCGGCCTCCTCACCCAGATACTGGGGGCTCGACGAGGAGTAGCCGACGGGGCCGAGGGCCGGGGAGAGGCCGAAGTCGCGCACCATGCGGGTGGCGATCTGGGTCGCGCCCGCCAGGTCGTTGGCCGCGCCGGTCGAACCCTCACCGAAGACGACCAGCTCGGCCGCCCGGCCACCGAGCCGTACGGCCAGCAGGTCGGCCAGGTAGCTCTCGCCGTAGAGGTGCCGTTCGGCCTCGGGAAGCTGCTCGGTGACACCGAGGGTCATGCCCGCGGGCAGGATCGTCACCTTGGCGACCGGGTCGGCGTGCTCGCACAGCGCCGCGAGCAGGGCGTGCCCCGACTCGTGGACGGCGACCGCGTGCCGCTCCTGGGGCAGCAGGGCGTTGGAGGTGTCCCTGCGGCCGAGCAGCACGCGGTCACGCGCCGCGCCGAGGTCGCCGGGGGTGATGGTGGTACGGCCCGCCCTGACCGCGTTGATCGCGGCCTCGTTGACGAGGTTGGCCAGGTCGGCGCCGGAGAAGCCGGGGGTGGCGCGGGCGACGACCCCGAGGTCGGCGTCCGGGGCGAGGTGTTTGCCCGTCGAGTGGACGGTCAGGATCGCCGCCCGCTCGGCCTGGTTGGGCAACGGCACGGTCACCTGACGGTCGAAGCGCCCCGGCCGCAGCAGGGCCGGGTCGAGGGTCTCCGGCCGGTTGGTCGCGGCCAGGACGACGATCCCGCTGCCCTGGTCGAAGCCGTCCATCTCCGCGAGCAGCTGGTTGAGGGTCTGCTCACGCTCGTCGTTGCCCCCGGTCACCGTCCCCGAGCCCCGGCGGCCCCCGATCGCGTCGATCTCGTCGATGAACACGATCGAGGGAGCGCGCTTGCGCGCCTCGTCGAACAGGTCGCGCACCCGGGAGGCGCCGACGCCGACGAACATCTCCACGAACCCCGAGCCGGTGACCGACAGGAACGGCACCTCCGCCTCACCGGCGACGGCCCTGGCGATGAGTGTCTTGCCGGTTCCCGGCGGGCCGACCATGATCACGCCCCGGGGTGGCTTGGCGCCCGCGGCGGCGTACCGCTCGGGCGCCCGCAGGAAGTCGATCATCTCGCTGATCTCCTGCTTGACGCCGTCGTACCCGGCGACGTCGGAGAACCTGGTGGTCGGGCGCTCCGCCTCGATGATCTTCGCCTTGGAGCGGCCGAAGCCGCCGATGCCACCGATGCCTCCGGAGAGGGACTGCTGCGCCTGCCGGCCCGTCCAGGCGAACAGGCCGATGAGCAGCAGCAGCGGCAGGAATCCGATCAGGGCCGACCAGAGGGAGCCTCCCGACTGGGTCGCCGTGGTCTGGACGTCCTTGGCACGCAGCCGGTTCTCCAGCTGGGCGGAGTTGGGCGCGGTGGGGATCTGGCTGGTGAACCTCGTGCCGTCCTTCAGGGCGCCGGTGACCGCGCCCTGGTCGTCGATGGAGACGGTCTTGACCTGCCCGGCGTCCACCCTGGTCAGCAGGTCGCTGTAGGAGTACGGCGCGGGCGGGTTCCCCCCGAGCAACAGCGGGACCAGCAGCCAGACCAGGATGATCAGCGTGCCGATCGGCAGCAGCCAGCTCCGCCAGCCACCGGAGGGCGGCGTCGCGGGAGGCGGCGGGTCCTTCGAGGGACCCGGGTTCGCCTTGCCCGTCAGGTGCCGGCCGAACAGCCGCATCGGGGTGATCATCCGCAGGCCTCCATGTCGGCTCCCCCCTTAGGGCCAGTCTCCGGCCGGGAGACGGGTTCCGGCAGGGCCGAAAGACCCGAATCAGCCCAGGTGCCTGACCCTGACCACCCCGGGGACCGTACGGGCGAGCAGGTCGGCGATGTCGTCCACGCTCGCGGCGTGACGGCCGCGCAGCTCGACCATCCCGTCACGCACCACGACCTCCCAGGACGGTCCCGCGGGGTAGCGCTCACGCAGCGCGGCCAGCACGTCGGCGCGGATGTCCTCGTCGGGACGGGCCAGCAGGGCAAGCAGGTCACGGCGGCTGAGCATGCCGACCACCCGATCCCCCCTGGTCACCGGCAGGCTCTTGACCCGCCTGCAGATCATCAGGTCGATCGCCGCGGTGACGTCGGTCGTCTCCGTCACGGTCGTGACCTCGGAGGTCATGACGTCGGCGACCGTGTACGGCGCGGGCGCCGAGTGCCCGAGCACGATCCTGGCGCTGGAGCGGGGGTCGCGCTCGAACTCACCGCGCAGCAGGTCCATCTCGCTGACGACCCCCGCCAGGCGGCCGTCGCCGTCCAGCACGGGCGCCGCGGTGACGTCGTGCCCGTACAGGACGCGCACCGCCCGCCGTACCGGATCGGAGGGGCCGACCGTGACCACGTCCGTGGTCATCACCTCCCGGACCAGCATGGTCGTCACCCGCCTCTCGTCACTCCCGCGGTCATGTGTCCTCACCGCCATCCCAGCCCGGAACGCCGGCGGGACGGTAGAGGCGGAGGTCCTCACCTGGGCTTCCGCCAGGGGCGCCGGGAGGGAAGCCCTGCCGGAGCGAACCCGCCCACCGGGGGCGGGCACCCGGCCCGGCCGCGGGAGGAGGAACCACGGAGCCCGAACGCCGGACCCTCCTCCCGCGGCCCGCTCCTACCGTCGTCCGCCGTCGTCCGTCGCCGGGCAGCGCAGGCCCCGCGACGGCACGGTCAGTGAGATCAGGTAGTCGTCCATCGCCTTCGTGGTGCACTCGGTCATGCCGTAGACGCCGTGTCCCCAGCCCTCGTAGGTGAGCAGCACGGCCCTGGGGCCGAGCTGGCGGGCCGCGTTGGCCGACCACGTGTACGGAGTGTCGGGGTCGTGCAGGGAGTTGGCGAGCAGCAGCGGCGCGGTGCCCGTGTACCGGAGCCGGTGCTGCGGGTTGTTGACGGGATGGCCCTGGCAGATGGGCATGTCCCCCATCGGCATCGGGTTGTAGCGCATGTCGGGGGCCAGGCGGTTGGCGCCGCGCAGCAGCCGCTCGTACTCGGCGTAGCTCCGCACCGACAGGTCGTGGTCCTCACAGAGGATCGCGGTCGGCAGTTCGGCGAGTTCCCCGCCCACGGGCCCGTTGCCGGGCGGGGGCGGCAGGTCGGACGGCACGGGGCCGCCGTCCAGGGCGAGGATCACCTGGGCCAGCGACTGCCAGGCGGGTCCCTCGTTGAGCACCACACCGAGCCAGAGGAGGTTGTGGGCGCTCAGCGGGCGGTCGGTGACGCCGGGGTAGTAGAGCTCCCCGCGCTGGGCCTTGGCGATCAGCCCCTGCCACACCTGCCGGACGTCGCGTCCGTTCAGCGCGCAGGAGGCGTCCCGGTCGCACCAGGCGACGAACTCGTCGAAGGCGTCCTCGACGCCGGCCGCCTCGGTCTCCTGGAACGCCCTGACACCGAGACTGTGGTCCATGTTGCTGTCCAGCACCATGGCCCGGACCCGCCGCGGGAAGAGCTCGGCGTACATCTGCTGGGCGAGCGTGCCGTAGGAGACCCCGTAGGAGGTGAGCTTGCTCTCCCCGAGGGCGGCGCGGATGGCGTCCATGTCGCGCGCCACGTTGACCGAGTCGACGTGGTCGTACACGGGGCCGGTGCGCTGCCTGCAGTCCGCGCGCAGCGTCCTGTTGTAGGCGATCCACCTGTCGTAGTCGGCCTGGCTCTTCATGATCGGGTCCGGCATCCGGTTGTACACCGACGCCGAGCAGACCACCGCGTTGCTGCGGGCGACGCCCCGGGGGTCGTAGCCGACGACGTCGAAGCGCCGACGGATCTCCTCGCTGAAGCTGGGGGCGCGCAGGACGTCGTTCACGCCCGATCCGCCGGGTCCGCCGGGGTTGGTCAGGAGGGAGCCGATCCTGGCCGAGGGGTCGGTGGCCCTGCGCCGGGCGAGGGCCAGGTCGAGTGTGTCCCCGTACGGTTTCGACCAGTCGACCGGGACGGTCAGCGTGCCGCACTCGATGGCCGGGTCCTCCTCGCACGGACCCCAGGTGATGCCGTTCCCTCCGGTGGTGTCGGCCGCCTCGGCCGTCGTGAGGGGGCACAGGGCCGTCATGGCGGGGCACAGGGCCGCCACCGCCACGAGGACGACGGCGAGTTTGGAGAGTCCTCTCCGCAACGTTGCTCCAATCGTCGATTGGCAGATCAAGCCGTTCGTGCGGCGGGGGATCGGTCCTGGCCGTGCCGCGCGTGGCCGCATCGGAGGCTCACCGGATGCCGGCCCCCGGACCGTGGGGGCGATCCCGGGCCGCAGCGGGGCCGCTGACATCTGTCTCGTGTTGATCTTCTGGCATGCTACCGACCATTACCGCCATGTGCGATAAATCGCATTTGAAGCTGATATATCGCCACAATGGGTGGTCGTCGGGTGGCGCTCAGGTCAACCGGGGGAACGGGTGAGCGAGCGGGCGGCGCGGGCCAGGTGGACCGCCATCGCGCAGAACGTGAGAACCCAGGCCGCCAGCCCGAACCACACCTCGACGTCGCCGAAGGCCGTCACCAGGCCGAGACCGGTCGCCTCGCCCAGACCGTGGGAGGCGGCGGCGTAGGTGCCCAGCGGGAAGACCAGGCTCCACATCCCGGGCCCGTAGCGCAACGGGACGCCGCGCCGTACGTGCCGCCACCAGCCCGCCAGGAGCAGGGCGAAGAAGACCCAGGTCGCGAACCCCCAGAAGACCACGCCCACGTGCAGGGCGAAGTCACGGACCACCTCGGCGGCGGGCGCCTCCCGCATGCCCGCGATCTTCGCCGCCGCGACGACGCTGATCGCGTTGGCGCCCATCGCGACCCAGTAGGGCGGGTTCAGCTCGTCGGCGTCCATCTCGAACAGCATCAGCCGGAAGCACACGACGACGCCGACCAGCAGATAGAGCCACATGGAGATCGACCAGACCGCCACGGCGAACAGCGCCAGGGCGTCGCGGGGACCGGCCCCGGCGCGTTCGAGCGTCGCGGCGAGGATCGCGACGGACTGCCCGCCGACGACCCAGACGAACCAGGTCCCGTTGGCCCGCGCCAGGGCCTTGACGCTCTCGTGCCGCAGCACGCTCGCCCAGGGAACGAGGTAGGCCAGGACGAGCCAGCTGAGCGCGCCGACGACGAGGAACACCGTCGCGACCCCGAGACGGCCGTCCATGGCGATCCGGGTGCCGAGCAGGTCGGTCGCGGCGACGAAGGTGAAGAAACCGAAGGCCTTCGCCGGGTCGCCCAGGTCGCGGGCCGTCTCCGCCCGGCAGCCGAGCAGCCGCCACCCGGACAGGACCAGCAGCACGGCGTAGCCCGCGATCCCCACCCAGAGCAGGACGGCAGAGGGCACCTTCAGGCCCATGGCGCGCGTGTCGACCGAGATGATGCCCGTCGCCATCACCATGGCGAAGCAGGCGGGCTCCAGATTCCGCACCGCGGCCCGCCGTACGTCCCCCGGGGACGGCAGGCGCATCTCAGGCGGGTCCGCCGATCCTGCGCCATCTGCGGCCCGCCGTACCGGGCTCGGGTGGCAGGATGACCCCGCGGCTGCGGTAGACCACGAACGGCCGCCACAGGTACCACAGCGGGAAGCTCCAGGCGTGGACCAGGCGGCTGAACGGCCAGACCGCCCACAGGACCCAGGCGGCCGTCGCGTGCAGCCGGTAGACCGCGGGCGCGTTCGCCACGGCGGCGACGTCGGGCGAGCCGGTGAACAGGCCGCGGAACCACGGGGCCACGGTGAGCCGGTAGTTGTATCCCGGCCCCAGCAGGTTCCACCAGATGGTGGGCACGACCCCGGTGATCACGATGACCAGCAGCAGCACCAGGGCGACGTAGTCGATCTTCGCCGTCGTGGCCCTGACCCGCCGGACGAGCATCCTGCGGCCGGCGAGGATCACGATGCCGACCACCACCACGACCGCGGCCAGCCCGCCGCCGACGGCGGAGAACCACCGGTAGACCTCCTCGGGAATCCCGAGGGCGTGGGTGAAGGAGGCCGGGACGAGAATGCCCATGACGTGCCCGAGGATCGCGGCGAACGCCCCGTAGTGGAACAGCGGCGCCCCCCATTTGAGCAGCCGGCGTTCGAGGAGCTCGGTCGAGTAGCAGTCCCAGCCGAACCTGTCGTAGCGCCACCGCCACACGTGACCGACCACGAAGACGGTCATCGCGACGTAGGGCAGCACGACCCACCAGAACACGTCCAGGGCACCGGCGCCGTTCATCGTGCCTCCTGTCCGCCGGTCAGGCCGGAGAGGTACTCCGGGGGCGCGAACGGTTCGAGCCCGACCTCCTCACTGGGCGGGCCGCTCTCCCACAGCGCCCGCACCGCCCTCAGCTCCGCGCGCCGCAGCCCGGGAAGCAGTGCGCAGACCGCCTCGACGACATGCGTGTACGGCGTGCCCGCCGCCTCAAGCGACCGCCTGAGCAGGTCGAGGTCGGCACGGCGGCGGCGCAGCAGCGCCATCCCCTCCGGGTGGAGGGCGGCGAACTCAAGCACGAGCGGCAGGAAGTCGGGCAGCTCCTCCTCGCAGGGCAGCAGCCCCGCCCGCCGGTAGGCGGCCTTGTAGGCGAGCATCGCCATCCCGCGCCCGCGCGTGTCGCCGTGCCGGTGGTAACTCAGGTAGAGGGCGCAGCGGTGACGCAGGTCGAAGGTCTCCACGTAGTGCCCGACCACCTCACCGGGCGGTTCGGCCCGCAGCCAGGCCAGGAAGGCGGCGAACCCCGCCCGCGCGGCCCTGGGCGTGGCACGGGCGGCCTCGTCGAGCCGGTCGGCCCCCTCGAACAGGGCCGGTCGAGGGTACTGCAGCAGCACCGAGGCCAGCTTGCACGCCGTCTCGGCCGCGTTCACGTCGCCTCCCCCTGAGCCTCGGGGAACTGAGCTTCGGGGAACTGGGCCCCGGGGAACAGCCGCGACGGGTCGCCGGTGCCGTCCCAGCCGAGCAGGTTGGCGTGCAGCCGCCCGTCCTGCCCGCGGAAGACGGGCGCCTCCCCGGCCGGGGCGGAAGGCGGTCCGTGACCGCCCATGCCGGGCCCGCCCTCACCGTCGAGGCTGCAGAACAGCTCCTGGTGCTGGGCGCTCAGCGCCCCGGCCTCCTCGGCGTGGACCTGCGGGATGACGTAGCGGTCCTCGTACTTGGCGATCGCCAGCAGCCGGTACAGGTCGTCCACGTCGTCGGGGGTCATGCCGACCGAGTGCGGCACCTCCTCCCCGGGGTCCCTGCCGAGCTGTACGGCCCGCATGACCGCCCTGACCGCGGCGAGCCTGCGCAGCACCAGGCGCACGGTCTCCGTCCTGCCCGCGGTGAAGAGGTTGGCCAGATACTCGACGGGCACCCGCAGCGCGTCGATGGCGGCGAAGACCCGGTCGGGGTCGGCCGGGTCGTAGCCCTCGGCGTGCGCGACGTCGGCGACCGGCGACAACGGCGGGATGTACCAGACCATGGGCAGCGTGCGGAACTCGGGATGCAGCGGCAGCGCCACCCGGTGCCGTACGGCCAGCGCGTGCACCGGGGAACGCAGGGCCGCCTCGATCCAGTCGTCCGGGATGCCGCAGCGCGCGGCCTCCGCCCTGACGTGCGGGTCACCCGGGTCGAGGAACACCGACAGCTGCGCCTCGTAGAGGTCCTGCGGGTCCGGCGTCGAGGCGGCGGCGAGCACCGCGTCGGCGTCGTAGAGCAGCAGCCCGAGATAGCGCAGCCGTCCCACGCACGTCTCCGAGCAGATCGTGGGCTGGCCCGACTCGATCCTGGGGAAGCAGAACGTGCACTTCTCGGCCTTGCCGGTCCTGTAGTTGAAGTACACCTTCTTGTACGGGCAGCCGGAGACGCAGAAGCGCCAGCCCCGGCACCGGTTCTGGTCGACCAGGACGATGCCGTCCTCCTGCCGCTTGTACATCGCCCCCGACGGGCACGAGGCCACGCACGAGGGGTTCAGGCAGTGCTCGCAGATGCGCGGCAGGTAGAACATGAAGACCTGCTCGAACTCCATCCGCACCCGCTCCTGGAGCCCTTCGAGGTCGGGGTCGCCCGGGGCGTGCTCGGGCGCGCCCGCCAGGTCGTCGTCGAAGTTGCTGCCCCACCGGATGCGCATGTCCTCACCGGTGAGGGTGGAGACGGAGTGCGCGCTGGGGTTGACCGTGCCCAGCGGCGCGTCGATGACGGTGCGGTAGTCGTAGGTCCACGGCTCGCCGTAGTCGTCGATCGTGGGCAGGTCGGGGTTGTAGAACATCTCCAGCAGGCGGCGCAGCCTGCCGCCCGCCCTGAGGGTGAGCCGCCCCTTTCCGTCCAGTTTCCAGCCGCCCCGCCACTGCCGCTGGTCCTCGTACCGCCTGGGGTAGCCGACCCCCGGCTTGGTCTCGACGTTGTTGAAGTAGACGTACTCCAGGCCCGGCCGGTTGGTCCAGACCTGCTTGCAGGTGACCGAGCAGGTGTGACAGCCGATGCACTTGTCGAGGTTCATCACCATCGCGACCTGCGCCATGACGCGCATCAGAACCGCACCTCCTGTGACCGCCTGCGGATGACGACGAACTCGTCCCGCTGGAACCCCGACGGGCCGTAGTAGTTGAAGGCGAACGTGAGCTGGCCGTACCCGCCGATCATGTGGGTGGGTTTGACGATCACCCTGGTCAGCGAGTTGTCCGCGCCTCCGGGCCAGCCGGAGATCTCCGAGTGGGGGGTCATCAGGTTGCGGTCCTTGGCGTGGTACATGAAGACCGTCCCCTCCGGCATCCGGTGGGTGACCACGGCACGGCAGGCGACCACGCCGTTGCGGTTGTAGGCCTCGATCCAGTCGTTGTCGGCGACCCCGATCCGCTCGGCGTCCTGACGGCTCATCCAGACGACCGGGCCGCCGCGGAACAGCCGCAGCATGTGCAGGTTGTCCTGGTACTCGGAGTGGATCGACCACTTGGAGTGCGGGGTGAGGTAGCGCACCGTCACCTCGGGGCGGCCGTCCTCGCCCAGCCCCTGGGAGCCGAACAGCCGGGCGTAGTTGAGCGGCGGACGGTAGTTCGGCAGCATCTCGCCGTACTCGGCGAGCCAGTCGTGGTCGAGGAGGAAGTGCATGCGCCCGGTCAGCGTGTGCCATGGTTTGCGGCGCTCGACGTTCATCGTGAACGGCGAGTAGCGCCGCCCGCCGTTCTCCAGGCCGGACCACTCGGGGGAGGCGAACACGGTCCTGGGCTGGACCTGGGTGTCGGTGAAGCTGATCCGCCGTCCCGCGTTCTCCTCGGCCAGGTCGGCGAAGCTCACCCCGGTGCGCTCGCCCAGCGCCCGCCACCCCTGGACGCCGACCTGCCCGTTGGTGCTGCAGGAGAGCGCCATGATGGCCTCGGCCATGTTCACGTCGCGTGCCAGCGAGGGGCGGCCGTCGCCGGGTCCGCCGCGCACCAGGCCGTTGTCGCGCCCGAGCTGACCGACGGCGGCAGAGGGCACCCAGGAGATGCCCTTGCACGCGGTGCCGAGGGTGTCGACGAGCGGGCCGAGCGCCGCCATCTTGCCGGCCACGGCGCCGTAGTCCCGTTCGATCGTGACCAGCTTCGGCATCGTCACACCCGGTACGGGCTCGCACTGCCCCGCCTTCCAGTCGAGCACCCTGCCGCCCGGCTGGGCCAGCTCGTCCGGGGTGTCGTGGGCCAGCGGAGAGGCCACCACGTCGGTGCGGGTGCCCAGGTGCACGGCACCGAGCCGGGACACCTCCTCGGCGATCGTCATGAACGCCTCGAAGTCGCTGCGCGCCTCCCAGGGCGGGGCGATGGCCGGGTTGAAGGAGTGGATGAACGGATGCATGTCCGTGGTGGACAGGTCGTACTTCTCGTACCAGGTCGCCGCGGGCAGCACCACGTCCGAGTAGGTGCAGGTGCCGGTCATCCGGAAGTCGATCGTGACGAGCAGGTCGAGCTTGCCGCGCGGTGCCTCCGCGCGCCAGGTCACCTCCGCGGGCCGTACGGCGGGCGGTGACTCCTCGGCCCTGACCGCGTCGACGGTGCCGAGCAGGTGCCGCATGAAGTACTCCATGCCCTTGCCCGAGGAGCCGAACAGGTTGGCCCGCCAGGCGATCAGGACACGCGGGAAGTTGCGCGGGTCGTCGGGGTCCTCGGCGGCGAAGCGCAGCCGTCCCGCCCTCAGCTCCGCCACGACGTGGTCGGCGACGGGCCGTCCCGCCCGCGCGGCCTCGTCGGCGAGGTCGAGCGGGTTGCGGTCGAAGGCGGGGGCCGCGGAGGTCCAGCCGAGCCGCTGGGCCTGCACGACGCAGTCGGCGAAGGAGCGGCCCTCGAACAGCCCGGGCCCGAGCGGGCTGGACAGCTCTCCCGCGCCGAACAGCTCGTAGCGCCACTGGTCGGTGTGCAGGTACCAGTACGGCGTCGCGGCCGTCTGCCGGGCGGGCCGCTGCCAGTCGAGCGCGAAGGCGAGCTGCGACCAGCCGGTGAGCGGGCGGATCTTCTCCTGCCCGACGTAGTGGGCCCAGCCGCCGCCGTTGACCCCCTGGCAGCCGCACAGCATGATCAGCGTGAGGAAGGCCCGGTAGGTCTGGTCGGAGTTGCACCACTGGTTGGTGCCGCCGCCCATGCAGATCATCGACCGGCCCCGGGAGACCTCCGCGTTGCGGGCGAACTCCCTGGCCACCCGGGTCGCCGCGGCGGCGGGCACCGAGGTGATCGCCTCCTGCCAGGCGGGGGTGAACGGCTCGGGGTCGTCGTAGCCCGCGGGCCACCGACCGGGCAGGCCGTCGCGCCGTACGGCGTAGTGCGCCATCACCAGGTCGAAGACCGTCGTGACCAGGTGGCCGCCGACCCGCGTCACCGGGACTCCCCGGCGCACGCTCGTGCCGCCCTCGGTCGCCCCGGTGTCGAAGCGGGGCAGGTCGACGGCGAGCGCGTCGGTGTGCCTGCCGTACAGGGTCAGCAGGGGGTCGACCCCGTCCAGGCCGAGGTTCCAGCGGCCCTTTCCCTCCTCGCCGAAGCGGAAGCCGAGCGAGCCGTTGGGCACCTTCGGCGCGCCGTCCGCCGCGTCGAGCAGCACCTGCTTGTGCGCGGCGCCCTCACCGGTCTCGCCGATGTCGGCGGCGGTCAGGAAACGGCCGGGCACGTGGGCGTCACCGCGTTCGGTCAGCGTCACCAGCAGCGGCAGGTCGGTGTAGGACTTGACGTAGTCGGTGAAGTAGGGCACCTGGCGGTCGCGGAAGAACTCCGAGAGCACGACGTGCCCCATGGCCATGGCCAGCGCGCCGTCGGTGCCGGGACGGGCCGCCAGCCAGTCGTCGGCGAACTTGGTGTGGTCGGAGTAGTCGGGGGAGACCACGACGACCTTCTGCCCCCGGTACCGCGCCTCGGTCATGAAGTGCGCGTCCGGGGTGCGGGTGATGGGCAGGTTCGTCCCCCAGACCATCAGGTAGGAGGAGTTCCACCAGTCACCGGACTCGGGCACGTCCGTCTGGTCGCCGAAGACCTGCGGCGAGGCGATCGGCAGGTCGGCGTACCAGTCGTAGAACGACAGGATGGTGCCGCCGATCAGCGAGAGGAAGCGTGTCCCGGCCGTGTAGGACACCAGCGACATCCCCGGGATGGGGGAGAAGCCCGCCACCCGGTCGGGACCGTACTCCTTGATGGTGTGCACGTGGGCGGCGGCGATCAGCTCGCTCACCTCGGGCCAGGTCGAGCGGACGAACCCGCCCTTGCCCCGCGCCTGCTTGTACCGGGCGGCCCGTTCGGGGTCGCCGGTGATCTCCGCCCAGGCCAGGACCGGGTCGCCGAGCCGCTCGCGCTCCTGCCGCCACATCTCCAGCAGGGGCCCCCGCACGTACGGGTGGCGCACCCGGGAGGGGGAGTAGGTGTACCAGGAGAACGCCGCGCCCCTCGGGCAGCCGCGTGGCTCGTATTCGGGGGAGTCCGTCCCGGTCGAGGGGTAGTCGGTCTGCTGGGTCTCCCAGGTGATGATCCCGTCCTTGACGTAGACCTTCCAGGAGCACGATCCGGTGCAGTTCACCCCGTGGGTCGAACGCACCACCTTGTCGTGGCGCCAGCGCTCGCGGTAGAACTCCTCGGCGCCCCGGCCGTCGACGTGGTACAGGTCGTGCCCATCCCGCGAGGGCGTGCCCGTGGTGAAGAACTGCGCGGCGCGCAGCAGCGCCTCGGCGGGCTTGCCGCCGGGCGGTGGAGGCGGGGAAACCGCCGGTTCTGCCATAAGATCACCCCGATTTAATACGGTATGCCGGAAAGGCAATACCGCTTGATTCTTTGGGTGAAATATGGCGATTAAATTGCTTTAATGGATTTAAGGGGAGATGTTTGGCTTCGGGTTGCTGACCAGGGGAAACGCCGGTTTCCTGGAGGGTGGTTGGCCCTTCCGTGGCCGGTTCCCGCACTGCGGGTTTGCGTTTCCCGCCGGAAGAATTGGCGGCCTCGTTGGGGAGAAGCGGGTGTGGGGGCCGCGATCGGGGAAACGGGAGGGCGGGGCGCACGCCCTCCCGCGGGTCGGGTCCGGGCTAGCGGACCTGGACGTCGACGCAGTTGTAGAAGGCGTTCACGGTGTCGGCGACGTTCCAGACGGCCAGGATCTTGTGGCGGCCGCCGGGAAGCCCGCTGATGGTGTGCGAGATGTTCGACGGCGGCTGGGTGTTGCCCTGGTTGAAGGTCTTGAACAGGGCGCCGTCGACGTAGTACTGCCAGGTGCTGGTGCGGTGGGCGGCGGTCAGCCGCCACTGGAAGGTGACCGTGCTGGAGACGGCCGTCGCGGGCCAGCCCTTGCCCTCGTTGTCAAGGACACGCCATCCGCTGCCGCCGCTGCACAGCCTCGAGCCCTTGGGGGCCTCGACGCTCTGCGGCTCGTACTCGAGTCCGCCGCATCCGCTGACCCGCCTGCTGGCGCACATGTCCTGCCTGCTGGGCGGGGAGGTGATCCAGCCGTGGGCGCTGGCCGGGGCCGCGGTGGTGAGAACCACCGTCAGCGGTACGGCCAGCAACACGGACAGGGCGGTGATCAGGCGCTGCCTGATACTCATTGGGGCTCCTTTCAGCCGACGCGCCCGGGGGGTTGTGGCGCGCGCCGTCGGTGCCGTTGGGGGGTGTACGGCGTCACCGGGGGCGGTGACACCGTCGGCAGCATAACTCGATCCGTGCCTAACTGTTAAGATTCTTGTCAGTTAATTTTGCCTGTTGCTCACTTGCCGGACCCTTCCTGGCGGCCGGTTCCGGAACGGTGCCAGGCCCGTCGGCCCGGTGCCCGGCACCGTTTCGCGCACCGTCCTGTCAGGTGCCGGTCAGGACCGGGGGCACCGAGACCGCGGGGGTTCCCTCCCGGTTGTGCCCGGCGGCCCACGAGGTCAGCGCCGTACGGCAGGCGTGGTCCAGATGTCGCAACCCGGACAGTTCCAGCTCGATGTGCCGGTCACGAGGCAGCGCCTCCAGGGTGTCGAGCATCTTGGGCAGCCGCAGGAAGGTGGCGTTGCCGCTGAGCGTGACCCTGATCGGCCCGTCCGGAGTCTCCTCATCCACCTCCAGATGGATGTGCGAGGTCTCCCAGGCGGTCTTGACCACCGCCATGAGCAACCCGATCAGCACCCCCTCGAACAGGTTGAGGGCGACGACCGCGACCGCGGTGCACACCAGGACCACCGCCTCGCCCCGGTGCCGCCGCCACAGCGAGAGCAGCTGCGTGGTCGGGATGAGCTTCCAGCCGGTGTGCACCAGGACGCCCGCGAGCGCGGCCAGCGGGATGACCTCAAGCGCCGCGGGCAGCAGGGCGGCGAACAGCAGCAGCCACAGCCCGTGCAGCACGCGGGACACCTTGGTCCGCGCGCCCGCCCGCACGTTGGCCGAACTGCGCACGATCACCGCCGTCATCGGCAGCGCGCCGAGCGCCCCGCAGACGGCGTTGCCCACTCCCTGGGCCATCAGCTCCTTGTCGTAGTCGGTGCGGGGGCCGTCGTGCATACGGTCGACGGCCGCCGCACTGAACAGGCTCTCGGCGGAGGAGATCAGGGTGAACGCCACGACGGTGCCGAGGAAGCCGAGCTCGGCGAGCGGTGCCAGATCGTCGAGGCCGGGTGGCCTGATCGCGCCGAGCAGGCCGTTCACCTCAAGCCTGGCCACCGGCAGGCCGAGGAGCGCGACGGCGGCGGTGGCCAGCGCGACCGCGGCGAGCGGCGCGGGGACCATCCGGGCCCGCGCGGGCAGCCGCGGCCACAGCGCCAGCAGCACGACGGTGCCCGTGCCGACGGCGACGGCGGCCAGGACACCGGGTGAGGTGAGGGAGCTCGCGGCCAGCGCGGGCAGGCCCGCCAGCTTGCCGAGACCGGAGCCGGGGGCGGCGACGCCGGCCATCGCGTACAGCTGCCCGGCGATGATGGTCAGCCCGATCCCGGCGAGCATCCCCTCGACGACGGCGATGGAGATGGCACGGAACCAGCGGCCGAACCGCAGCGCCCCGAGCAGCAGTTGCAGGAGCCCGGCCGCCAGGACGAGCGTGCCGAGGGCGGGCAGGCCGTAGAGCCGGACGGCCTCGAAGACCAGGACGGTCAGGCCCGCGGCCGGGCCACTGACCTGCAGGCTGCTGCCGGGCAGCAGTCCGGTGACCAGGCCGCCGACGATGCCGGTGATCAGCCCGAGCTCGGCGGGCACACCCGAGGCGACGGCGACGCCGACGCACAGCGGCAGGGCGACGAGGAAGACGACGACGGAGGCGGCCACGTCGCCACGCAGGGTCGAGGTTCTCAGCATGGTGGTCACCGTCACAGGGGCAGGAACGTGTCGTGGCCGGGACGGTGGGCGAACACCATGCCCGTGTGCACCTCGTAGAACCAGCCGTGCAGCCGCATCCGGCCCTCCTCGATCCGCCGCCGCACGGCGGGGTAGGCGTGCAGCCGGTCCAGCTGGGCCAGGATGTGCTGCTTCGTCGCCGACCCGAGGTCGGTCCGCTCGTCGCCGAGGGAGTCGGCGGCGTGGGCCAGCCAGCCGCCCATGGCGGGGACGGCGGCCAGGTCGTCGCGGCGGACCACGGCGCCGACCGCGGCGCAGTGCGAGTGACCGCAGACCACGATGTCGCCGACACCGAGGGCCTCGATCGCGAACTCGATGGTGGCGGCCTCGCCGGAGGGGCGGTCGAGGTCGTAGCGGGGCACGATGCCGCCCGCGGTGCGCAGCTCGAACAGCTCACCGGGGCGCGCGCCGGTGATCAGGGACGGGACGACACGGGAGTCGGAGCAGGTGATGAAGAGCGCGAGCGGGGCCTGACCGGCGGCGTGCCGGTCGAGCCGCTCCCCGGCGACGGCGGCGCGGGCGGGGAAGGAACGGGCGTGCTCGATGAATGCGTGCATGCGAAAGCCCTTCGGACAGTCGTTGCTTCGGACACGTCGGTGAAGCGGAGGTGGTCGTGAGGACCGGGGAGCCGGGCGTGCCCGAGGGCACGCGGGACACGCGGACGTCCGGTGCTCGCGACCGGCGGCGCGGGCCCGTGGGCCGGCTCACTCGCCCGGCCTGGGGGAGGGCCGGGCTCGCTCCCGAGGCGCCTCCGGCCGGTCAGGCGCGGAGGGCGGCAGGGGAGGACGGGCGAGGGGCGGTTACCGCCTTCCTCGCAGGGGGGATTGAGCGGTGCGCGTCGCACCGCGGCGCCGTCTCACGCGGCCCCGGCTCGCGCCTCACACGTCCGCCCGTCCAGCGGGGCGGTGGCGGGGAAGGAGGCCGAAGCGGGCACCCGGGAGACGGCGGGCCCTGTCAGCAGCGGAACACCTGCAGCCGGGACTGTGAGGGAGCCGCGACGGCCGTTTCTCGCCGCCCGGCTCCGGGACGTGAGAGAGACCGCGTCGACGTCTCCGGAGAAGGGAGCGCCGTCGTCATGTGCTGACCCGGACCGCGCAGCGGGGACAGGCACTGCGGCCCGCCCGCCCATCGCGCGGGCGCCTGGTGGCGGCAGCCACGGGTGGGCAGGTCGGTGCCGCCGTGGTCGGGGTTCGGCTCGGCCTCCCGGCCCGGGCCTCTCGGAGTCGCCGAGACTCCCGGGGCGGAGGCGGAGGCGGCCCTGACGGTCCGCGCCGTGCCACCCGTGCCACCCGAGGTGAAGATCGTCATGAAGGCGGAGACGGCGCTCGGCGGCGCCGTCCTGCGGTCGCCGTCAGGAGCGACGACGACGTTCGTCAACAGGAAGGCGGTCACCACGGCCATGATCCAGGCCGGCACGTGACGCGCCACGACAAACCTCCATGACATTAGCGTTATCGCCGCTGAGACGACTTTCACCGCAAATGCTAATCGACAGAACGGGCCGTTCCCACGATTCATCGCAGGCATAATTCCGTGACCGGCTGGTTACGCTGGGCGTAACTATGAATGTCCGGGATGTGCGCGCAAAGCGGGATCGGGGTGGAGAAGTGAAGGGCTGTCCGGGATAAAAGACGAGGTCTGCTCATCTATGCGGCCTCTCCGGGGTTCGGGCCCCGCCGGGAGGGCGCCGCGTTTCCCCGGAGGATGGCGGCCGTTCCCTCTTTGCCGCCGCCTATTTCCACGGCGTTTCCCGCCGTCCGGCGCCTCTTTCCTCGGCGTGGCGGGTGTCGTGTGACGGAAATCACACGATATACCACCCCAAAAAGGCGCAGGTATATAGCGATTAGCCAGCACTTATGGCCTTTTAGGTCCCTATCAAGAGGGAAGCGTGTAAAGGGGTATTTGGTGTTTTTGTCAGACGCTTCCGGGGTCACCCGCGGGCAGAGGCCGTCCCCGGCGGGCCGGCGAAGGTCGAAAGTGTCGGCGTCGCTGGCTAGTGTCCCCAGCCGTGGAGCACTGGGACGAGATCAGGAAACTGATCGAGGAAAGACGCGCCGACCGGCTCGCCGGGCGGATCACGACGCTGGGCGCCGAGGCCCGCAAGGAGGTCGCGACCCGGCTGCCCGGCCTGCTGAAGGAGCTGCGGGGCCGCTCCGACCGGTGGGACGACTCCCTGGTCCGCCACGGCACCGCGCTGCGGGTCGCGGGCGCGGGCACCCTCGGCGGCGCCGCGGCCGTCGCGTCCTGGCTGTACCGGCGCGACTTCGCCCCGCAGTGGGCGGGTCCCGACAACGACGTGCACCTCGTCCTGGCGGTGATCGCCGACCGCCCCGCCGCCTGGCGCGCCGACCTTGCCCGGCGGCTCGCGTTGCGCACCCGCACCCCCGACGACCGGGGAATGACACTCGCCCTTACCCTGCTGCGCGAGACCGGCGTCGAGCCTCCGCCGCACGACCCGCTGGTCGCGGGCTGGGTGAGCCGCAGACCCTCGCGCCTGGCCGCCGACCCGCTGCTCGGTCACCTGCTGCCCAGGTTGTTCGAGGCCCAGGGGGCAGGCCGGGCACTGCGGGGCGAGAAGGAGCGGGACAGGGGCTGGCTGGCCGCCCTGTCCGGGCTGGCGGAGACGGGCAGGGTACGGCGCGAGACCCTGGTCGAGGGCTGCCTGCGCCGCTTCCTGCTCGGCGGGACCGCCACCGACCTGCGCTTCTTCGTCCACCTGCACGAGGCGCTCGACCCCTCGCCCGAGGAGGTCGCCTCCCGCACGCGCGACTACCTGCGCCTGCTGGCCGTCTCCCCCGGCCCGGTCGCCACGCTGGCCGTACGGCGCCTGCGCGGGCACGATCTCACCGCGGACGACCTCGCCGAGGCGTGGGACTGCCTGCTGTTCCGCCAGGAACGGGTCCTGGTGCGCGCCGGACTGTCATGGCTCGACCGTTCCGTACGGCGTGACCCCGCCCTGGCCGGGGTGGCGGCCGCGCCACTGGCCAGGGCCTTCGCCGCGGAGTCCGTGGAGCTCCAGGCCAGGGCCGTCGAGCTGGCCCTCGCGCACGCGGACGCCATGGGTGCGGAGGGACGCTCCCGCGTGCGCGAGTCGGCGGCCCTGCTCGCCCCCCACCTCGCCGACCGGGCCGCCGCCGCCTTCGAGGAGGGCCACGGCACCGGTACGGCTCCGCGTCCCGGGCCCGTGTTCGCTCCGCCGCCGCTGCCCGAGCCCGCGGAAGGTTCCCCCACCCTGCCGCCCCCGCCCGCCTCGGCCGAGGAGCTGGCCGAGCTGCTGGAGCGGCGGGACGACTCCTGGCAGTCGTGGGAACGGCTGCTGGCCGGGTTCGTCACCCTCGCCGTCCGCGACCGGGCGGCGCTGACGGCCGCGCTGCGCCCCTGGCTGCTCGGCGAGCCCGCCTGGCCGTACCGGGAGGAGACCTGGGAGCGGACGGACCAGTGGCTCTGGGGAGCCGTCCGCTCACTGAGCACGACCGGCTCGGGCCGGGGCGCCTGGCGGACCCTCATGCCGTCGAAGGATCTGGCCGCCCCGTACGTCCTGCTGCTGCACCGCGCGGCCGAGGTCCTGCGCGCGGTCGAGGAGGACACCCTGCCGCCGGTACTGCTGGCCACGCCGACCCACGAGACCGGGCACGTGGCGGCGGCCGAGCTGGTCGGGCGGATGGAGGTCGTCGAGGCGGCCGGGGCGCGGCCGCTCGCCGCCGACCTGCAGCAGGCGCTGCTTCGGCTGCCGCGCGTCCCCGACCCCGAGGCGGCGGAGCGGGCGGCCCGGCTGACGTCGGCCGCGGGCGAGATCCTCGCCGGGTGGATCCGCCCCGGGGCCGCCGTCGAGGCCGAGGTCGAACTCGGCTGGACGACGGAGAATGAGGGCGGGCGGGACGGCACACGCCCGGTCCCGGTGATCACCGCCCCGCCGACCGGCCTGCCACTGGTCGACCTGATGTTCCGCGCCCCCGGGCACGGCGCCGGGGCCGGGCACTCCGGCTGGTGGCCCTCGACCCTGCCCTCGCACCGCGAGGTGGCCGCCGCGCACCTCGTGCCCTACGCGCTCAGGCGTTCCTGGGGCGCCCCGGCCGCCGGGCCGGAGCAGATCCGCGACCTCGTCAGGGCGGAGGGACCCGCCGGAGCGGCGTTCTCCGCGGTGCTCGCCCGCTTCCTCGCCGACCCGCGGGCACCGGAGGCGGTCGACGCGCTCGTCGAGGCCGCCTCCCGGGACGGGCTGCCCACCGGTGAGATCGGCCGTCAGATCGGGCTCCTGGTGACCGCGGGCGAGGTCAGGGTGACCGACGTGGCCGCCGCGCTCGACACGGCGGCCAGGCGGGGCGCCCACGAGAGCGTGTGGCGGATCGCCGCCGCCGCGCTGCCCGCACTGCTTCCCGCCCCCGGCGAGCGTCCGCGCAACGGGCTGGCCGGGTTCGTCATGCTCGCCGCCACGGTCGCCGGGTGGTGCGGCGCGCGCGGCGAGATCCCCCAGGTGCGCGACATGGCGGCACGCAAGGGCGGCAGCGGGCTGCTCCGCGAGGTCCGCGCGCTGCACGACCTGCTCACCGGCGGCACCGCCAAGAAAGGATGATCATGGAATCCGGATACTGGCGCTCCCGTCACGAGGAGGGGCACGGCATGCGGGCCGCCGTCGGCGACCTCGTCCGCGCCGCGGCGGAGCCCGGCTGGTCACGGCTCACCGTCCGGCACGCCCAGGTCGGCACGCGCACGAGGACCACCGTCCTGCGCGACGGCCACGAGATCACCGTCGAAGGGCTCGCCGAAGACCTCGCGGGGCCGTTCAGGCGGCTGCGTGAGCTGTCACACCGGGCGGGGGAGGGCACCTGGTTCACCTGCGAGCTGTCCTTCTCCCCGGGCGGCAGGGGCTACACCGGTCACGTCGACTCCCGGGCTCAGCCGTTCGAGCGCGTGCCCGCGACGGCGGCGCTGACGGAGCTGACCCTGTTCCCCCGCGACGAACCGCCGGACTGGCTGCTGGCCGCGCTGCCGACCGCCGCGCCCCTCGGGCTCACCGTCGCCTACGGCGGAGACCACGGGCGCCGCAGCCCCGGCGAGCCCCCGCCGCCCTCCCTGCCGGTCACCGGCGAGCTGTCCTACCTCCCCGAGGCCACCATGACCGCCCGCTCCTTCGAGCACACCTGGGAGTACGGCCAGCCGACGGTCTTCCTGCGGGAGCGTCCCGGAGACCGGCAGGCCGGGCATCTGCTGGTCTCCCGGCACCGGGACACCTTCTGGATGGCGCGCCACGGCATGCGCGGCAGCGGCGAGGGGCTGCGCGCGGTCACGCTGGACGGCCGGGTGCTCCGGTTCGAGCTGTCCCCCAGGACGGCCGACACCCTGGAGACCGAGACCGTCTTCGAGATCAGCCTCGACCTGCCCCAGGAGACCGTCGGCGAGATGCGCGCCGCCCTGTCCGGCATCCTGCGGGCCGTCACCCGGGCGCCGGAGCTCACCGGGCTGTGATCCTCAGGGCGCCCCCCGTTCCAGATACTGCAGCACCGCGGCCACCCGCCGGTCGGTGCGGTCGCTCGGCGCCAGGTCCAGCTTGGCGAAGATGTTGCGGATGTGCTTGTGCACCGCGCCCTCGGTGACCACCAGCCGCTCGGCGATGGCCGTGTTGCCCAGCCCCTCCGCCATGAGCGCCAGCACGTCCAGCTCACGCGGGCTGAGCCGGTCGAGCCGCCTGCCGGGGCGACTGTGCGACAGCAGCTGCGCGACCACCTCCGGGTCGATGGCCGTCCCGCCGCCCGCCACGCGGCGCAGGGCCGTCATGAACTCCTCGACCCGTCCCACCCGCTCCTTGAGCAGATAGCCGAGGCGGGAGCTGCCGTGGATCAGCAGGTCGGTGGCGAAGGCCTGCTCGACGTAGGCCGACAGCACCAGCACGGCCAGGTCCGGCCTGCGGCGCCTGGCCTCGACGGCGGCGACGATGCCCTCGTCGGTGTGGGTCGGCGGCATGCGCACGTCGACGACGGCCACGTCCGGCTCGTGGGTGTCGACGGCGTCGAGGAAGGCCTTCGGGCCGTCCACGGCGGCCACCACGTCGAGCGACTCGGCGCGCAGCAGCAGCGCGAGGCCCTCGCGCAGCAGGGGGTCGTCCTCGGCGATCACGATCCGCATGGCAGGCTCACCTTCAGCGTGGTCGGTCCCCCCGGGGGGCTGGTCATCATGAACGTCCCGTCGTGGGCCTCGGCCCGGCGGCGGATGCCGACGAGTCCGGACCCGGCGCGCTCGTCGGCGCCGCCGTGACCGTCGTCGGTGATCTGGACGAGCAGCCGGTCGCGCCGCAGGCTCAGGGCGACGGAGACACGGCCCGCCCCGCTGTGCCTGGCGACGTTGGTCAGCGCCTCGGCCACCGTGAAGTAGGCGGTGGCCTCGACCGAGGCGGCGCACCTGCCCGGCAGGTCGGCGGTGACCGTACAGGGCACCGGGCAGGCGGCGGCGAGCCCGGACAGGGCGTCGGCCAGGCTCCTGTCCTCAAGGACCGGCGGCAGGATGGTGCGCACCACGGCGCGCAGCTCGGCCAGGGCCTGCTCGGCGGCGCCCTGGGCGCGTTCGAGGATCTCCCCGGCGCTCGCGGGGTCGCGGGCCACCGCCCGGCGGGCGGCGCCGAGCAGGACGGTGACGGCCACGATCCGGTTCTGGGTGCCGTCGTGCAGGGAACGCTCGATCCGCCGCAGCTCGGCGGCGTGCGCGTCCAGCGCCGCGGCCCGGGTCGCGGTGAGGTGCGCGACCCGCAGGGCGAGGTCGCCGCCGGGAGGCGCGCTCAGCAATCGCCGTCCCGGCCAGGACTGCAGCCGCTCCAGGCCCGGGATGACCAGCAACGAGAGCGCGGTCCAGCCGACGGCGAACACGCACACCGCCAGCGCGCTGCGCTGGTCGCCGACCCGCCAGAGGTTCAACGCCGCGTCCTCCGCCTCACCCGGCGGCAGCAGCCGCCACCACAGCGGGAAGGTGAGGTCGCGCACCGCGGCGAGCGGCAGCGACATGGCGACCACACCGGTCAGCAACCCCAGCGTCGAGTGGCAGACGACCCAGCCCAGCTCTCCCCGGACACCCGGGTCGGCCAGGGCGGCGCGCAGCCCCGGAGGCGGCGGCCCGGGGCCGACCAGCTCGGGATCCCGCTGCGACAGCCGGACCCGTTCCCGGTCGGCGACGACGCGCAGCCCGCGCAGCGCGACGGGCGCCATCGGCAGCCCGACCCCGACCAGGCACAGCAGCGCGACCACGGCGAGCCAGAGCAGCGCGGTCAAGGCCAGGATCCCGGTCCCCACCCCGCCGACGAGGTGATCGAGCGCGTCGACGGTGGCGCGGGACCGGGCGAGCAGGCCTTCCAGGCGCGTACGGCGGGCCGTCACGGGAGGCCTCCTGGAGCACGGCCCGCCGGGACACGGCTCGGGTGGGCCGTCGCCGGGTCACCGGGCGCCAGCACGGCCCGTCATATCCTCGTCCCGTCTCTTCGGCCACGCCCGGTGATCCGTCACCGGGATCTTGCGAACCTACATGTCATGATTTAACCAGTCGGCCACGGCGGCCGGGGCTCCATCGCGACCGGTTACCCCGGACGACGGGTCAGGGGATGAGGGAGACCTCGGGGAAGCGGGCGTCGGGGGCCTCGAACAGTGTGGTCGCCTTCCTCCGCAGGTGCAGGTCGAAGAAGGCCGCGACGTAGGCCCGCTGGGCCGCGACGGACCGGACCGGGTCGATCGTGCCGACGAAGTCGGCGACGGGCACCTTCGGCACCGTCTCCGCGATCTTCGGCAGCAACGCCTGCAGGTCGGTGAACGAGCCGTGCGCCGCCCCCTTGAACCGGAGCTCCCGCTTCCAGCCGGTCGAGGCGTCCCAGAAGGACTTCCAGCTCGGCTCGCTCGCCCGGGTGTGCGCCTCGGCCGCCAGCTGCATGAACGGCTTGGCGACGCCGCTGTCCGCGACCCCGCCGACGTAGCCGCCGTCGAGGTTGACGCCCGCGTCCACACGTGGGTCGTCGTGGACGAGCTGCGCCGCGACCGACCCGCCGAGGGACTGGCCGAGCGCCCCGACCCGGGACAGGTCGGGGGCGCCGCGAAGCCCCGCGGGCTCCCCCGCGCCGAGGGCGTCGCCGCGTCCCAGGGCGGCGATCCGGCCGAGGACGAACCGCATGTCCGCCAGACGGGCCCGCGAATGCCGGTCGAGCAGCTTGGCGATGACGCGCGGGGTCAGCTTCGAGGGCAGCGGCAGCGCGCGCACGACCCGCCCGCCGGGGAACTCCACCTGGTCGGCCTCATAGGTGTGGTCGACGGTGACGACCAGATAGCCGCGGGAGGCCAGATCCTCGACGAGGGAGGTGCCGAGGGTGCGCGGCCCGCCGTCCCCGGAACCGAAGAGCACGACGGGCAGCCTGCCCGCGCCGCGGTCGACCGGCGCGCCGGGGCGGGCGTGGGTCGGGGTGGCGGCCCAGTTCACCGCGCCCGCCGGAACGCCCATGGGCGGCGCGGAGTGCCGGTCCCAGTCGGCCGCGGCCAGGGGAGCCATGTGGGGGGCCGTGCGCGGGTTCCCGCCGGTGCCCCTGGCCGGGTACCACAGGCTGACCATCAGCTCCCGGTAGGGCTTCGACCTGACCAGCGGGTCGGGGCGGGACCGGTCGACCAGGCGCACGGCGAAGGTGCCGACGGGGTACGGCCCGCCGGGCGCGGGCAGCGTCATCGTGACGGGGGCACCGTCCGAGGCGTGCACGGCAGGGACGGCGGAGGCGGCGACGGGCGCAGAGAGGGGCGCAGAAAGGGGCGCGGAGACAGGAGTGGCGAGGGGAGCCGCGGCGACCGCGGTCAGCGCCAGACCGGCGACCGCCGAGGCGATCGTGCCGAGGGACATGTGGGACTCCTTACGAGTGGTGGATTCCTGCGCCGACGAGGCTGGCAGCGGGACACGGCCCCGGGCCAGCGGCATACGGCTGATCCACACCTACGACTTCCGGCTGAGGTGCCCGGACGCTCCTCCCTGAGAAGGATGGGGGGAGAACCAGCAGGACAAGTAGGGTGAGCGGCATGAAAAGAGGCGACCGCCCGGTGGCCTGGCCCACGGATCCGATCCGATGGCCGTCCCTGGCCGCCGACGCGCTGCCGGCCGCCGTGATCTTTCTCGTCACGCTCGGACCCGGCCAGGTGCTGTCCCGGGGAGAGCCGTGGACGTTGTTGCTCCAGGTGGCCCTGACGGCGCCGCTGCTGTGGCGGCGTCGCGCGCCGCTGACGGTCTTCTGCGCGGTCGGCGCCGCCGCCGCGATCCAGTGGGCCGCCGGCGTGCAGCTTCCCGCCGACGTCGCACTGCTGGTCGCCCTCTACACGGTCGTCGCCCACCGTCCGTGGCGGTGGGCGCTCACGGCCGCCCTCGTCCTGGAGGCCGGGGTGGTGCTGGCCGCGGCGCGGTGGGCGCCACCGGGCCAGTTCCCGTTCTCGGTGGCCGCGCTGACCGCGATGGCCGCCGTCGCCGTCACCACGGGTCTGTGGGCGCGGGCCCGGCGGGCGTACGTCGCCTCGCTGGAACACGACCGTGAACAGCGGGCCAGGCTCGCGGTCGCCGAGGAACGCGCCAGAATAACCCGCGACATGCACGACATCGTCACCCACAACCTGTCGGTCATGGTGGCTCTGGCCGACGGCGCCGCCCACGTACGGCACCGCGCGCCGGAGCGGGCGGCCGACGCGATGGAGCGGATCGCCGGCATCGGAAGGCAGGCGCTTGAGGACATGCGCCGCTCTCTCGGCGCCGACGAACCCGGGGCGGGCGAGTTCGGCGCCGGCCCCGCCGAGCGGGCGGACGCCTCGCGCCACCCGGCGCCCGGGATCGACCAGCTGGGTCCCCTGGCCGACCGGATGCGCGCGGCCGGGCTGCCGACCAGCCTGCGGGTCGCCGGAGACCCCGGGACGATCCCCGCCGCCGCCCAGCTCACCGTCTACCGGCTGACCCAGGAGGCGCTGACGAACACGCTCAGGCACGCGCCGGGCGCGACGGCCGAGGTCCGCGTCCGGCTGACGCCTCGGCGCGCCGAGGTGGAGATCGTCGACGACGGCCGCCCCGGACGGACGGCGGACGGGACGCCGGGGCGGGGCCTGACCGGGATGCGCGAACGGGTCGCCGCCTACGACGGGACCCTGCACGCGGGACCGGTGCCCGGCGGCTGGCGGGTGGCGGCCGACCTGAACCTGACAGGGGAGAGAAGACCGTGACGATCCGGTTGCTGATCGCCGATGACGAGTCGCTGCTGCGGATGGCCTTCCGGATGGTGTTCGAGGCCGAGCCGGACATGGAGGTGGCAGGGGAGGCGGGCGAGGGCGAGGAGGCCGTCAGGATGACCCGGCGGCTGCGCCCCGACGTGGTGCTGATGGACGTGCGCATGCCCGGCCTCGACGGGATCGAGGCCACCCGGAGGATCGTCAGGGACTGCCCACGCTCACGTGTGCTCATCCTGACCACCTTCGACCTGGACGAGTACGCCTTCGCCGGACTGAAGGCAGGGGCGGTCGGCTTCCTGCCGAAGAACACCCGGCCCGCCGAGCTGCTCGGCGCGATCCGTGACGTGGCGGCGGGGGAGGCCGCGCTGTCCCCGAGGGTCACCCGCCGCCTGCTTGAGAGGTTCGCCCCCCAGCTCACACCGTCCGCGTCCGAACGCGACGAGCGGCTCGCGCGGCTGACCTCCCGCGAGTACGAGGTGCTGGTCCAGGTGGCGCGCGGACTGTCCAACGCCGAGGCCGCCGTGGCGCTGAACCTGGCCGAGGCCACCGTGAAGACGCACCTCAGCCACGTTCTGCTGAAACTCGGGCTGCGCAGCCGCGCCCAGGTCGTGGTCTTCGCCTACGAGAGCGGCGTCGTGCGCCCCACGACCCTCCACGACTGACGGCCACCGGTCAGCGCTGCGGCGGAGTCACCCGGGCGCAGGCCAGGTCGGCCGACATCCTGGCCGCGGTCTCGACGAGCGCGGGCAGGACCTTCTCGACCAGAGCGGCAGGGGTGGCGCGGTCGACGTGGGTGGCGACGTTGACGGCGGCGACGACCCGGCCGTCCCGGCCGCGCACCGGGACGGCGATGGACCGCACCCCCTCTTCGAGCTCCTGGTCGACCACGGCGTAGCCGTCCACGGCCGCGCGCCGTACGGCGGACGCGAACTCGGCCGGGGAGGTGACCGTGTCCCGGGTCAGCGGGCGCAGGGCGATCGAGGCCAGCCGCTCCTGAGGCAGGTCCGCCAGGAGCACCCTGCCCATCGACGTGGCGTACGCGGGGAAGCGGGTGCCGACGACGATGTCCACCCGCATGATCTTCGTCGTGGGCACCCGGGCCACGTAGACGACGTCGTCGCCGTCGAGCACCGCGACCGATGTCGACTCGTGGATCCTGGCCGCCAGGTCCGCCAGGTGTGGCTGGACGATCTCGCCGAAGGAGAGTCCCGAGAGGTGGGCGTATCCGAGCTCCAGGACCCGGGGCAGCAGGACGGAGCGGGAGCCCTCGGTGCGGGCGTATCCCAGCCGCTCCAAGGTCTGCAACGCCCGTCCCACGGTGGCCCTCGGCAGAGCGGTCACCCTGGCGACGTCGGCGGGGGACAGCCCGCCGGGAACCGTGCCGAGCGCCACGAGCACGGCCAGGCCACGGGCGAGTGACTGCAGGTAGGCCGCCCCCAGCGCCTCCTTCGCCGGGCGCGAGACGTCCACGGTGGGGGGAGGCGGCACGGGACGGGCGGGCGGCGGGACGGCGGCCAGCGCGGCCTCCATCCGGGCGGCCGTCTCACGCAGCCTGGCCACCGCGTGGGCGCGCAGCCCGGCCATGGTGTGCCTGCTGGTGTGGCTGACCACGCTCAGCGCGCAGAGCGCCTGACCCGCGGCGTCCCTGACGGGGACCGCGACCGCGATCAGACCGGGTTCGACGAGCTGGTCGTCCTCGGCCCACGGCGTGCCCTGGTCGTCGAGGAGGGCCAGGCCCGCCGCGCAGCGGTCCGCGGGCAGCAGGTCCCCGACCCGGAAGGCGACCGAGACGGCGCGCCGCCGGGTGAACTGCCCGAAGAAACGCACCCCGTCCCCGTCGGGCACGGCCAGCGAGACCGACTCGTCCAGCTCGGCGGCGAGCCGTTCGGCGTGCGGGGCGAGGACCTCACGCAGGCCCGCGCAGACGAGGTAGGCCTCACCCAGCTCCATCAGGCGCGGGGCGAGCAGCACCTCGCGCTCCTCCGCCCTGAGGTAGCCCAGGTGGACGAGGGTCGCCAGGACACGGTCGACCGTCGACCTGGCCAGGCCGGTGGCGCGGACCAGGTCGGTCGCGCGTGTCCGCCGCCACGGCTCGGTGGTGAGCGCGCGCAGCACGCCCAGCCCCCGCTCCAGGGTTCCGGCCGGTTCCATTCGGTGTCCCTTCTCGGTCCCTTCTCGTCCGTCGCAGGCACTTTGACAGGAACTACTCCGGACCGCATACTCGACACAACAATAGTGAACTAAAGTTCACTCAACGAACATCTCGGGCGGGTGGAACACACGTGCGGAGAGACAAGGTGGTCGCCACGGCGGCGGACGCGCTGGCCGGGGTCGGCGACGGGGCGTCGTTCGCGGTCGGCGGCTTCGGCCTCAGCGGCATCCCGAACGTGCTGATCCAGGCCCTCTACGAGACCGGGGTGACCGGAGTCTCCGTGGTGTCGAACAACTGCGGGGTGGACGGCGGCGGCCTCGGCCTCCTGCTGGCCGCCCGGCGCATCGTCCGGGTGACCGCCTCCTACATCGGCGAGAACAAGGAGTTCGCCCGGCAGTACCTCGCCGGTGACATCGAGGTCGAACTGACCCCGCAGGGCAGCCTGGCCGAACGGCTGCGCGCGGGCGGCAGCGGCATCCCGGCCTTCTACACCCCGGCGGGCGTCGGCACCCCGGTCGCGGACGGCGGCCTGCCGCTGCGCCACGCCCCCGACGGCTCGGTCGCCGTCGCCTCGCCGCCCAAGGAGGTCCGCGAGTTCGACGGCAGGTCATACGTGCTCGAACGCGGCATCACCACCGACTTCGCGCTGGTCAGGGCGGCGAAGGGGGACAGGCACGGCAACCTGGTCTTCAGCAAGGCCGCCAGGAACTTCAACCCGCTGGCCGCGATGGCCGGACGTGTCACCGTCGCCGAGGTCGAGGAGCTGACCGAGCTCGACCCCGACGAGGTCCACCTGCCGGGCGTGTTCGTCCAGCGCGTGCTGGTGCTCACCCCCGAGCAGGCGGCGGACAAGGCCATCGAGAAGCGGACCACGTCATGACCTTCGAGGAGTCCCGATGAGCTGGAGCCGTGACGAGATGGTCGCGCGGGCGGCGGCCGAGCTGCGCGACGGCGACCACGTCAACCTCGGCATCGGCCTGCCCACCCGCATCCCCTCCTTCCTGCCGCCGGACGTCGAGGTCGTCCTGCACTCGGAGAACGGCATCCTGGGCGTCGGCCCCTACCCCGCCGAGGACGAGGTGGACCCGGACCTGATCAACGCGGGCAAGGAGACGGTCACCGTACGGCCGGGCGCGTCGTTCTTCGACTCCGCGCTGTCGTTCGGCATGATCCGCGGCGGTCACATCGACGTGGCGGTGCTGGGGGCGATGCAGGTCTCCGAAGGCGGCGACCTGGCCAACTGGATGGTCCCCGGCAGGCTGGTCAAGGGCATGGGCGGGGCGATGGACCTGGTTCACGGCGTCCGCAAGGTCATCGTGATCACGGACCACACCGCCAAGGACGGTTCCCCGAAGCTCGTACGGCGGTGCTCGCTGCCGCTCACCGGCAGGGCGTGCGTCAACCGGGTCATCACCGACCTCGGCGTCCTCGACGTCACCCCCGAAGGCCTGAGGCTCGTCGAGACCGCCCCCGGCGTGAGCGTCGAAGAACTGCGAAGCCGTACGGACGCGGACGTCCTGATCTGACCGTCCGGAGGACGAGGTGTGTTCCGGCGCCGGTCAGCGGCCTTCACCAGGGCGGTGGACGCTGAGGTCGCCGTAGGCCGACAGGTCGCGGGCCAGGTCACCGGGTTCGTGCCGCAGGGTGGCGTCCAGGAAGGCGAGGGTGGCCGCGGCGACGACGCGCGGGCTCTCGGCACGGCCCAGGGAACCGACGATCGACGGCACAGGCGGCAGGTACAGGGGGCCGTCCATGAAGGTGAGGTGCGCGGCGCCGGGAACGGTGAGCCGGTAGTTCGTCGCGGTGCCGGACTTGAGGGCCTCGGTGAGGCGGGGGATGTAACGCGCGTCGGTTCCCGGGGTCACGGCCTGGGTCAGCGCGAGCGCCGGCTGGTTGAGGGCGGGGGAGGCGGGGCCGTGAGGGTATCCGTCCAGGTCGATGACGGCGTCGAACCGGCTGTCCTGCCGGGCGGCCTGCAGGGCGGCGGCACCACCCATGGAGTGGCCGGTGACCGCGACCCGGCCGGTGTCCAGGCGTCCGGCCAGCGGGTCGGTGATCTCGCCTCGATCCAGTCGCTCCAGTTGCGTGAGGACGAAGCCGAGGTCGGAGGCCCGGACGGCCGTCCAGCCGACCGCCAGCCTGTCGTCCTTGTCCCGGTCTCCGGTGGAGGCGGTCCTGGCGTGAATCGTCCGGCCGTCGGCGAGGACGACGGCGGCGGAGTCGTACGGGTGGTCGAGGGTGGCGACCACGTAGCCGTGGCTGGCCAGTTCCTCGGCCCAGGCGGTGTTCTGGGTGCGAACCCCGCCCGACCCGGGAGAGAACAGCACGACCGGGAACCGTTCGCTCCCCCCGGCCACCGGAGCGTCGAAGACCGAACGGGAGCGGGCACGCGGGACGCCGTCGATCAGGAAGCCGGGCAGGCCGACCTGGCGGGCGAGGGTGCCGGAGACGACACGTGCCTCCTGCTCGGTGCGTCCGAGGTACTGGGCCCGCCGCGCGCCCGCGGGGTTCCTGCGCGCGGGATACCAGAGCTGGACCACGACCGTGCGCCGGTCGTCCGGATCGGCGGTGAAGCTCTCGGGCCGGTGCGGGTCGGTCCACTGCGCCACCCGGGTGCCGACCGCGAAACGGCCTGACGGCTCGGGGAACACGGGAACCGGGAAGGCCCAGGCGGCCACCGGACCCCCGGCGATCAGGCAGGCGCAGACCGCAGACCCCGGCAACGCCAGCCACCACCGGGCCCGCCACGCCGACCGGCCGGTACGGCGTCCCAGCAGGGGAGCGAGAGCGAACGGAAACGCCACGGCGGCGCCCGCCAGCACCGGCAGCATCTGCCAGCGGAGCCCCGCCACACCCAGCGCGATCGCGGACAGCACGAAGACCGTCCCCGCCGCGATCGTGACGTACGGGCGGGCGGGCGGGGCAAGCCAGCGCGCCACCACCAGCGCGAGGGCGCCCAGCAGGGAAAGAAGTTCCAGCGGGGACATGTACAGCCCCGCGATGATCTCGGTCACCCGGCCATTCTCAGAGCAGGGCACACGGCGCCACATCGACCCCAAGGCTCCATAACGTGCGACCGGAGTCGCACCCGGCGCCTCGCCCGTGCGACCACGGTCTCAAGCACCGACGAACGGCCGCCCAGCCGTCACACCACCGCCAACCGGTTGACCACGCACCACTGACGGAGACGGCGGCCATCGATGCCCTACCGGCCCTCAGCGCGAGGAGTTTCGGCTTGGGCGCCGTCGGCGCTTGGACTGAGGAACGCAGGAGCGCAGCGACGCAGTGACGAGGGAAAGCGCCGACCCGGAGGCGCCCAAGCCCGCGACGCCGTCAGGCGGAGCAAGGAGACACAGTGACGAGGGAAAGCGCCGACTCGGAGGCGCCCAAGCCCCGCGACGCCGTCAGGCGGAGCAAGGAGACACAGCCGTCATCCCGCGCCGGGTCCGGCCGCGCGGGTCCTTGAGCGCCGGTGGCCGCGTTGCAGGAGGGAGGCGAGACCGAGTGGGGAGAGGACACGGTTCACATGCCGGTGAGGTCCTGTGGAGACGGGCCGCTGCGGACGCCTGGCCCGGCTGCCCCTGGTCGCCGACAGGACGACCACGACCAGCAGGACCGAGATGAAGGCTCCCGCGAGTACCGCGACGAGCACCGCGAACATATGAACTACCCCAAAAGTCGGAACCTTGCGTATACGCCGCGTCATATCCGCAGCTCACAGAGGTAACGGTGAGAAAAAGGGTTGTTCTTCCTCAATCAAGGAAGAAGGCCTCTTTCTTTACCCGCGGCCGGACCGCGCGGGGCGGACGCGTGGCACGGCAGAGACGTCTCCGCCGGGGAATCCGTCCGTGGAGGTCGGTTTGAGGGGCGATGGGAGGCCCCGGCGTCAGGCGAAGAGGACCCGGGCGAGGGTCATGCCGACGAAAACGGCGCCGAGACCCGCGACCACCGAGGCGACGACGTTGACCACCGCGTAGAAACGCGCGCCGTTCTCGGCCAGCTGCAACGTCTCGTAGGAGAACGTCGAGTAGGTGGTCAGCGCCCCGCAGAACCCGGTCCCCACCAGCAACTGGATCTCCGTGCCCACCGCGCCGGACAGCGCGGCCCCGGCCAGCAGGCCGAGGACGAGGGAGCCGGACACGTTGACGGTGAAGGTCCCCCACGGGAAGACCGTGTCGTGCCGGGCCTGGACCGTCCGGTCGGTCAGATAACGCAGTGGCGCGCCGACGGCGGCGCCGGCCAGCACCAGCAGCCAGTTCACCGTGCCCCCCTCCGCACCGTGTCTCCCACCGTGTCTCTCACCGTTCTGCTCGCCCGCCGCGATGGTGGACGATCTCGACCTGGTCGAGTACGGCCACGCCCTCGATGAGCAGGTCGTCGAGCTGGGGCAGGAAGGCGCGGACGGCCTCCTCGGTGTCGATGATCACCACGGCGACCGGCAGGTCGTCGGCCATCGACAGCAGCCGGGTGGTGTGCACGACCTGTGTGGCGCCGAAGCCCTCAAGGCCGTGGAAGACCGACGCCCCGGCCAGCCCGGCGGCGTGGGCGCGGTGCACGATCTCGGTGTACATCGGACGGTGGTGCCAGGTGTCGGTGTCGTCGAGGAAGACGGTCAGTCTCAGCCCTCGCCCAGACATGATCATCGTGTTCTCCCTGCCTTCCGTCTCACCGCCGCCAGGATCAGGCGGGTGATCCACGCTCCGGCCGCGACCGAGGCCATGGCGGCCACGACCGTGACGGCCATGTAGGTCAGCGCCGGGCCGGGCCGTCCGGCTGCGACCAGGCGTTCGATGTCCACGCAGTAGGTGGAGAAGGTGGTGAACCCGCCGAGCACGCCGGTCGCGAAGAACGGCCGCACCCAGACGGGGGCGGCCCAGGCCTCGGTCAGCGTCACGAGGAAGACGCCGATCACCAGGCAGCCGAGGGCGTTGACGCCCAGCGTGGTCCACGGGAAGGCCGCAGGCGGGGTCGGCCACAGCAGAGACGCCCCGTAACGGGCCGCCGCGCCGATCGAGCCTCCGGCGGCGACCGCGGCGAGCACGCGCAGCTGCGAGCGGCGTGCCTGGCGGCGGCGCCGTACGTCGGCGAGATCGACGTCTGGGTCGACGGGCTCGGTCACCGTTGCGGGCCCCACCTCATCCGGGCGCATGATCCTCCCCACACGTGGCGTGCGCCCCGGGTTCCAGGGCGCGAGCTGTCACGAGCAGGGACCGTTGGCGGCGCGCGTGCCGCGGTTCGGGTACGGCGGGCCCCACCGCCGCGAGACGCCCCGGCCGGGCTCGGCGAGCCGACGCGAGGGTTCCCCCACAGCCTAGCCCGCCCCGGATCGCCCCTTGGTCGCCCCCCGCCCCGAACCGGGGTGTCTCCGGTCGGCGGCGGTCGGCCCGCCGTACCCGGGCCCGGTCCTGCCTCTCGTCCGGGCGGCGAACGCTCCTCGGGGCCGGTATGCCAGGGCCCCGGCCGCATCGTGGTCTCCCGTAGCGTCGAGACCACGATGCGGCGGACGCCGCGCCCGGGGCCCACGTCCGGGCGGCGGCGAGCTTCAGGTAACTTAGGTAAGCCTAAGCTCAGTTTTTGGATTTCGGCGCGCCCTGTCAAGGTGGCGGCCTGTGACCTGGTTCATACCACTGGCCCTTTGCCTGGCCGCCCGGCGCCTGCTCGCCCCGGCCCGGCTGCCCGTGGGCGTGCTGACCGGCGTCATGGGTGGCTGCTCCCTCATCTGGCTGCCGGCCCACGAGTGGCACGCGGGCCGTACGGGCACGGGGCGGGCGGCAGGGAGCTGAGCCTCACGCCGGGGGCAGGCGCCTGAGCAGGTAGGTGTCCATGATCCAGCCCTTGCGCTCCCGGGCCTGCGCGCGCAGGTCGCGGATGCGCCCCGCCACCTCGGTCACCGGCCCGGAGACCAGGATCTCGTCCGGGGTGCCCAGGTAGGCGCCCCAGTAGATGTGGAACTCCTCCGCCCTGTCCCCCAGGTCGGCGAAGGCGCAGTGCGCGTCGAGCATGACGAGGACGTCGTCGGCCGTCGGCCCCTCCTGTGCCAGGCGGCGGCCGGTGGTGATGTGCACCGGGCGGCCGACCCGGTTCAGGTTGGTACGGTGCCGGGCGGTCAGCGCGGAGACGCTGGTGATGCCCGGGACGACCTCGTGGTCGAAGACGACCGTCCCCCGCCCGGCGACCTCCTCGATCCCGGCGAGCGTGCTGTCGTAGAGGCCGGGGTCGCCCCAGACGAGGATCGCCCCGGTCTCGTCCTCGCCGAGTTCGTCGCGGACGAACGCCTCGTACAGGTCGGCGCGCCGCGAACGCCACGTCTCGACGGCCGAGGCGTAGGCGGGGGTGGTCCTGTCCCGCTCCGGGTCCTGGGCCTGCACCACCCGGTACGGCCGCCGCCCGTGCGCCTCGATCATGTCCCGGCGCAGATCGGCCAGGTCGTGTTTGACCTCTCCCTTGTCCACCAGCAGGAAGGCGTCGGCCCGGCCGATGGCCTTGACCGCCTGGAGGGTGAGATGGTCGGGGTCGCCCGCGCCGATGCCGATGATGAGGATTCGCTTCACGGGGAAGAGTCTGCCCTCCCCGCCGTGGGCGGGTCCCGCCGGGCCGGTCCGCCAGAGGTCGGCGCCCGGAGCACAGAGAAGTCTCCGTCCCCTGTGAGATGATGCCGCCGCGGGCGACGGCGGTCAGAGGAAGCCGGTGCGAGTCCGGCGCGGTCCCGCCACCGTGACCGGCGAGCCGGTCGTGGGCGGATGGCTCACGACGAGTCTCGCCGGGAGCCGGAGACTCACGCGGTCGCCTCCTCAGGCCAGGCCGGGGCGGACCTCCCCGGGAGAGGATCGGTGATTCGTCATGTCCCCCGTCCGGCGCGCCCCCGTGATCGCGCCCGCCGCCCCGGAGGCCGTCTCTGCGGCGATGGCCGAGGTGTCCTCGGCCGGCGGCTACTTCGAGCTCGACGAGGGTGAGGCGGAGCCGGGCTGGCGGCCGCTCACCGACCTGCTCACCGACCGCGCCCTGCTGGAACGGCGCGTCGCCGAGGTCGCCGTGCGCCTGGGCACCGACCAGCCACGGGTGGCGGCCTCCATCCAGTTCCAGGGGCTCGCGGCCCGCCTGTGGTCGCCGGTCGTCGGGGCCGTGGCCGCCCACGACCTCCTCCTCGACCTGGCCCCCGACCGGCTTCACTGGTACCCGGCCCCCGCCGGGCCGCTGCCGCTGCGCGCCGTACGGCCCGCGGGACGGCGTGTGCCCGGCCCCGTCGAGGCGGCCGTGCCGATGTACCGCGGCGTGGTGACCGGGCTGCTCGAACCGCTGGCGCTGGCCGTACGGGAGGTCGTCGGGATCGCGCCGGGCCTGCTGTGGGGCAACGCCGCCTCGGCCCTGGCGGGAGCCGTGTGCGTCCTCGCGGGCCGGCGCCCCGACCTGGCCACGAGGGCCGTCGCGCTCGGCAGGGAGCTGCTGGGGACGGGGCTGCTGCGCGACACCGGTGAGCTGGATGAACCCGTCCCCGGGCGGCCGGTCTTCACCCGGCGCAGCTGCTGCCTGTACTACCGGCTGCCCGGCGGCGGCAAGTGCGGCGACTGTGTCCTGCTCGCCGGCCGCGCGAGAAGCCGTACGGGAGGCCGGGAGGGACGCGCCTGAACGGCCGTCACCCCGGCCCCGCGGACAGACCGAGCTCGTGTTCGCCCAGGGGTGCGAAGAAGCGGTCCACGTCCCGCTCGCTCACCTCTTCGAGACGGGCGGGGGACCAGCGGGGGGAGCGGTCCTTGTCGATCACCTGGGCGCGGATGCCCTCGACCAGGTCGGGCGCGGACGGCATCGCGCAGGCGACGCGGTACTCCTGGTCGAGCGCCTCCTCAAGGGAGCCGAGCCCCCGGGCCAGGCGCAGGGCGCGCAGGGTGACCTTCAGCGCGGTCGGCGACCTGGCCGAGACCAGTTCCGCCGCCCGCTTCGCCTCCTCGGCGCCGTCGCCGAGCAGCCGCTCCACGATCTCCTCGACCGTTTCGGCGGAGTAGCAGGCGTCGATCCATCCGCGTTCGCCGGTCAGCTTCCCGGGCGGCACCGGGCGGGCGAAGGCGGCGACGACCCCCGCCACGTCCCCCGAGGCCAGTTCGGCGGTGAGGGCGCCGAGATCCGCCGAGGGGACGAAGTGGTCGGCGAGCCCGCAGGCGACGGCGTCGCCCGCCCCGATCGCCGCCGAGGTCAGCGCCATGTGGGTGCCGAGCTCGCCGGGCGCCCGCGACAGCAGGTAGGTGCCTCCCACGTCGGTCAGGAAGCCGATCGTGGTCTCCGGCATGGCCAGGGCGGTGCGTTCGGTGACGATCCGCACACCGCCGTGCGCGGAGACGCCCACCCCGCCGCCCATGACGATGCCGTCCATCAGGGCCACGTACGGCTTGCCGTACCGCGCGATGAGGGCGTTGAGGCGGTACTCGTCCCGCCAGAACGCCGGTGAGGCCCCGCCCCCGGTCCTGACGTCCTCGTGGATGGCGCGGATGTCGCCCCCGGCGCACAGGCCGCGCTCGCCCGTCCCCCTGATGAGCACGGCGGAGACGGCGTCGTCGCAGGCCCAGGCCCGCAGGGCGGTGTCGATCCGGCGGATCATGTCGTGGTTCAGGGCGTTCAGGGCGCGGGGCCGGTTGAGGATGATCTGCCCGAGGCGTCCGGTGACCAGGGTCACGACCTCGGCGTCCGGCTGGAGGTTCATCAGGCGGCCCCCACGAGCCCGCGGGTGACGACGACGCGCATGATCTCGTTCGCTCCTCAATGTAGTCGGACGTCCTACTAAATCCAGAGCGTACGGCGTTCGCCCGAAAGAGTCTTGATGCCTATCATTCGTAGTTGCGAATTACTTGCAATAAGGGGGTGGCATGGCGGTCGTCCTGGGGATCGAGACCTCGTGCGACGAGACCGGCGTCGGCATCGTCTCCGGCGGCCGGCTCCTCGGCGCCGCGCTGTCCTCCTCGATGGAGGAACACGCGCGCTTCGGCGGGGTGGTGCCGGAGATCGCCGCCCGCGCCCACCTGGAGTCGCTCGTCCCCTGCGTGCGGGCCGCCTTCGAGCGGGCCGGGGTCGGTCCGTCCGAGATCGACGCGGTCGCGGTCACCTCGGGGCCCGGCCTGGCCACCGCGCTGCAGACCGGGATCGCCGCCGCCAAGGCCTACGCGCTGGCCTGGGACCTCCCCCTGTACGGCGTGCACCACCTGGCCGGGCACGTGGCCGCCGACACCCTGGAGCACGGCCCGCTGCCGCCGCGCTCGGTCGCGCTGATCGTCTCAGGAGGGCACACCTCGCTGCTCCTGCTCGGGGACCTGGCCCGTGACCCGGTCGTCCACCTCGGCGACACCCGTGACGACGCCGCGGGCGAGGCGTTCGACAAGGTCGCCAGGCTCCTCGGGCTCGCCTACCCCGGCGGTCCCGCCGTCGCCGAGGCCGCCCGCGACGGCGACCCCGGGGCGGTCGCCTTCCCCCGGGCGATGCTCGGCGACGGCCACGACTTCTCCTTCTCCGGGCTCAAGAGCGCCGTGGCCAGGCATGTGGCGCGGGCGGGCGACTCCCTCGCCGTGCCCGACGTCGCGGCCTCCTTCCAGGAGGCGGTGGCCGACGTGCTGACCCGCAAGGCCGTCGAGGCCTGCCTGGGCGCCGGAGTGGACACCCTCGTGATCGTCGGCGGGGTCGCCGCGAACCGGAGACTGCGCGAACTCGCCGCCGAGCGCTGCCGCGCGGCGGGCCTCACGCTGCGGATCCCGCCCCCGGGGCTGTGCACCGACAACGGCGCGATGATCGCCGCAGTCGGGGACCTGCTGGTCGCCGCGGGAGCACCGCCCTCCTCACGGCACCTGGCGGCCGACCCCTCGGCTCCGCTGAGCCGGGCCCGCACACGAGACTGACGTGTCGGAGGCCGCTCCGGCGCGGGAGGAGCGGGCGGGCGAAGGCCGGCGGAGCGATCTCCGCGCCCTCAGCGGGCTTTGATCTGAGTGGAGAGGCAGGTGATCTCGGCGGCGAGGTAGGCGCCGAGCTCCGGCGGGACGATGTTGACGGCCGTGATCTCCGCGGGGTCGAGCGGCAGCCGTACGACCTCGTAGACGCCTCTGGCGGGGTCGGAGAACTCGGGGCCGCAGCGCAGGGCGAGGTCCATCGAGACCAGGCGGCAGCCGTACACGTGCTGGATCTTGACGCCGTCGTCGCGCACGCACTCAAGGGTGGTCAGCGGGGTGACGTCGGAGACGACCGCGCCCAGTTCCTCAAGCACCTCGCGGTGGAGGGTGTGCTCAAGGGAGGCGTCCTGCGGCTCGACGTGGCCGCCGGGGATCGACCAGTAGAGGTCCTGTCCGGGAACCGTGCGCCGGAACAGCACGAGCCGGTCGTCGTCGAGGATCACCGCGCGGACGCTGGGGACGAGGGGCATCGGCCCATTCTGCCATCGGCCGTTCAGGCGCTCAGAAGTCACCCCGGCGTAGCCGCTTGAGATCGGAGCGGTGCTTCTTGGCGGTGATCCGCCGCTCGACGGAGCCCCTGCTCGGCTTGGTCGGACGGCGCCGCTTCGGTGGCGGGGCCACGGCCTCCCGCAGCAGCCGGGCCAGCCGGTCGCGCGCCGCCTCGCGGTTGCGCAGCTGGGAACGGAACTCCGAGGCGACGACGGTGATGACGCCGCCGACCAGCCGGGGACCGAGACGTTCGAGCGCGCGCTCCCTGAGCGGCGGCGGCAGAGCCTCGGTCGCGGCCAGGTCGAAGCTCAGCTCGACCCGGCTGTCGGTGGTGTTGACCCCCTGCCCGCCCGGCCCCGAGGAGCGGGAGAATCGCCAGCGGAGCTCGGCCTCGGGGACGCAGAGCGAGCCGCTGATCTCAAGCGGATCGGACATGGGAGGACTGCTCCTTCGGAATCTCATGGGCTGTGATCCCAGGATATCCACGGCACGAACTCCCTGATCAAGCGATTTATCCCCCTGACTGGACGGGAAGGGCCGGGTGATCCGGTCTTGTGGGGTGGTGCGCCTTCCGCCACAGTGACTCCCGGGGAAACCCAGGGGGCCGCACCGTGAAGATCCGTACGAGAGGCGGGGGCGCGTGGACAAGATCGTCGGCGTGCATGGGATAGGCAAGTACCACTACTACCGCGACGCGGGTAACTCGGCCGAGGGCGCGGCCGGGGCCGTACGTGAGAAATGGAACCGCTACCTGCACAAGGGGCTGACCGGCGGTGTGCCGTACGCCCAGGAGCGCTACGTCACCGACATCGCCTACTACGCGCACCTGCTGGGCGAGCGACCCCAGGAACCGTCCGCGCGCGCGGTCCGCGCCATGGACACCCCCTCCCAGGAGGTCTTCGTCGCCTGGGCGAAGCAGTTCGCCACGGTGGGGGAGGGGCTGACCGGCGCGCTGCACGCGATGACCGGCTGGCTGCTGGACCGCCTGCAGGCCAACGCGGCCGACGTCGCGGGACTCTTCTGCCCCGAGGTCGCCGCCTACATGACGGCCGGAGGCCAGGCCAGGGAGAAGGCGCGCGCGGCGGTGGCGCAGACGATCAGGCGCAACCAGCCGAAGGTGGTCATCGCCCATTCGCTCGGCAGCGTGGTGGCCTACGAGACGCTGTGGTCCAACCCCGACCTGAAGGTCGACCTGCTGCTCACCCTCGGCAGCCCGCTCGGCATGCAGAACGTCATCTTCGAACGCCTGCTGCCCGCCCCGATCAACGGCCAGGGCAGGAAGCCGCCGTCGGTCAGGCGCTGGGTCAACGTCGCCGACAAGGACGACATCGTGGCGATCCCCGCCGAACTGCGCAGAAACTTCACCGGCGTCGACCAGGAGACGCTGGTGAACCTCGACTGGATCGACTTCCACAGCGTGCGCAACTACCTGGGGTGCGGAGCGCTCAACGAACACCTCAAGCCTTACCTCCAGTGACCCGTCCCTTCACCGGACCGTCGCCCGGGGGTAGACGGGTGTTCAATGACGGTGGATAAGGCCCTTGCCTGTGCAACGGTTGTTCATCCCGCCGTGGACCGCAGGCCACGGCGGGGAAAGACGGGCGGGTTGCACTGGTCGCGTGGAGCAGACACCGTCACGCAGGGTGTTCCTTTCCGTCGCCGCCACGGGTGTGGGCGGCCTGTTGCTCACCGGGGCGGGGCTGACGCCGACCGGGAACCGGACGACCTCGCGAACCCTCCGCCGCGACCCGTTCACCCTGGGGATCGCCTCGGGTGACCCGTCGCCGGACGGGGTCGTGCTGTGGACCAGGCTCGCCCCCGACCCGCTCGGCCCGCAGGGGCTGGGCGGGATGCCCGCCAGGGACGTCGAGGTCGAGTGGCAGGTGGCCGCCGACGAGAACTTCACCAGGGTGCTGCGCAGCGGCGTGGAGACCGCCCGGCGGGAACGGGCGCACAGCGTCCACGTCGAGCTGGACGGGCTCGAACCCGGCCGGGAGTACTTCTACCGCTTCCGCGCGGAGGGACACCTCTCGCCCGCGGGCCGTACCCGGACCGCCCCGGCGGCCGAGGCGGCGCCGTCCCCGCTGACACTGGCCGTGGCCGCCTGCGCCCACTACGAGCACGGCTACTACACGGCCTACCGCAGGTTGGCCGAGCAGGAGCCCGACCTGGTCGTCCACCTGGGCGACTACATGTACGAGTACGCCCCCCAGGGCTACACCGCGATGGGCGGCGCCGTACGTGAGCACACCGCGGGCAAGTGCGCCACGCTGGCCGACTACCGGACGCGGCACGCGCAGTACAAGAGCGACGCCGACCTGCGGGCCGCGCACGCGGTCGCGCCGTGGCTGGTCGCCTTCGACGACCACGAGGTCGAGAACAACTGGGCCGGGAAGGTCTCCAGCACCGGGGACCCGGAGTTCGCCCGCCGCAGGGCCAACGCGTTCCAGGCCTACTACGAGAACATGCCGCTGCGCGGGACGAGTGTGCCCGACGGCGGTTCGATCCGGATCCACCGGCGGGTCGACTGGGGGCCGCTGGCCCGCTTCCACCTGCTCGACACCCGGCAGTTCCGCGACGACCAGGCGTGCCAGGACGGGCTCAGGGCCGGATGCGACGACCGGCTCGCGACCCGGCGCACCCTGCTCGGGGAGGACCAGCGGCGCTGGCTGCTGGACGGGCTCGCCTCCTCCCGGGCGCGCTGGAACCTGGTCGCCCAGCAGATCCTGATGGCCCAGCGCGACTACCGGGCCGGGCCGGGCATCGAGGTCAACATGGACTCCTGGGACGGCTACGCCGCCGAGCGCACCCGCCTGCTGACCGGCTTCCGCGACTCGGGCGCCGCCAACCCGGTCGTGCTGACCGGTGACATGCACATGCACCACGCGGCCGACCTCATGCTCGACTTCGACGATCCCGACTCGCCCAAGGTCGGGGTCGAACTGGTCACCTCCTCGATCGCCAGTGACGGGGACGGCTACCGGGACAAGGCCAGGGTGGCCGAGACGATCGCGGAGAACCCGCACATCTCCTATCTCGACCAGCGGCGCGGCTACATCGTCTGCCGGATCACCCAGGAGGAGCTGCAGGCGGACTTCCGCACGCTGGACTACATCAGCCGCCGCGGTGCCCCGGCCAAGACGGGTGCCCGGTTCACCGTCCCTGCCGGACATTCCACCCTGCTGTAAAAACGTGGGGAATTCCTGAAAGTTGTTAGATGATGCGGCATATGAGTGATCTTCTCCCCAGGAGGCTCGCCGCCGCGGCCCTCGCCGCCGCGCTCGGCGGTGCCCTTCTCGTCCAGCCCTCGACCGCGGCGGCGGCCGAGGCCCGGCCTACCGCGGCCTCGGCTCCCTTCCGGTACGAGGTCTCCTTCCCCAAGTACACCTACCGGGGCGGAAACCTCACCTACACCGTCAAGGTGCGCAACAAGCGGGTCAAGGGCCAGCACTACGTGGCGCTCGTCGGTGACTTCTCCACGCACTTCCGCACGGTCAGGGTGATCTCGAAGCCGCGCAGTGTGAAGTGCTCCGTCAAGCGGCGGTCCGTACTGTGCCTGATCTCCTCCCTCGACAAGGGCGACGCGACGACCATCAAGCTCAGGGGATGGGTCGGCTCACGCAGGGGCACCGCCGTGGCGCGGTTCGGCGCGGCCGTGACCGACAACCCGAACGTCTCCGCCAAGCGGCTCGCCAAGGAGATCCGCAGCCACCTCAGCGCGAAGTCGAAGGTCCTGTGACCCCCTGACAGCCGACCGGAGGTCCGTCACCGGCGGATCTCCGGCGCCCGGCGCGCCGGGCGAGGCGGGTCACGGGCGTGCCAGGATTGGGTCATGGACATCGATCTGGCCGATCTGGGGTTCTGGCGCCGCCCGATCAAGGAGCGCAACGAGGCGTTCGCACGGCTGCGAGAGCTGGACCGGCCGGTGTTCTTCCCGGAACGGCGGGTGCCGCTGCTGCGCTCGGGCAAGGGCTTCTACGCCCTGGTACGGCACGCGGACGTGGTCGAGGCCAGCCGCAACGCCAAGGTCTTCTCCAGCGAGCCTGCGGTGACCAACCCCGAGCCGCCCGGCTGGGTCAAGCACGTGTTCGGCGAGTCCATGGTGAACATGGACGACCCCCGGCACGCCCGTCTGCGCCGCATCGTCTCGCGGGCGTTCAGCCCCAAGATGCTCGCCGGGCTGCAGGACGGCATCGACAGGGCGTGCGCCGGGATCGTCGACGACGTGATCTCCGAGGGCCCCGGCGACTTCGTCCGCCAGGTCGCCGCCCGGCTGCCCATCCACGTCATCTGCGACATGATGGGCATCCCCGACGAGATGCGGGAGCGGGTCCACCGGCACGTCGACGTCTCGACCGCCTACACCGGGGTACGGCCCAGCCTGCCCCAGACGCTCAGGATGGCCGGGCAGAACATGCTGGCGCTGCTCGCCCTGCAGCGCATGGTGATCCAGCTGGGCAGGCGGCGCGCCACGACGCCCGAGGGCGACCTGGTCTCCGCCCTGGTCACCGCCAACGTGGACGGGGAACGGCTCACCGACCGCGAGCTCGGCTCGTTCTTCGCGCTGCTGCTGGTCGCGGGCAACGAGACGGCCCGCAACACCATGGCGCACGGCGTCAAGCTGCTCACCGACAACCCCGAGCAGCGCCGCCTGCTGACCGAGGACTTCGACGCCCACATCGGCGGGGCGATCGAGGAGATGGTCCGTTACGTCTCGCCCATCATGCAGTTCCGCCGCACCGTCACCCAGGACCACGACCTGCGCGGCCTGCACCTGAAGGCCGGGGACAAGGTCGTGCTGTTCTACGGCTCGGCCAACCGCGACGAGGAGGTCTTCCCCGACCCCGACCGCTTCGACATCACCCGCGAGACCAAGGGCCACGTCGGCTTCGGCGGCCCGGGGCCGCACTTCTGCCTGGGCGCCAACCTGGCCCGTCAGGAGATCAGGACCATGTTCCGCGAGCTGTTCACCCGCCTGCCGGACGTCCGCTCCGTCGGCGAGCCCGAACTCCTCCCCTCCAACTTCGACAACAGCGTCCGCAGCCAGGCCTTCACCTTCTGAGGGCACCTTCTGGGGACTCTCACCTGTCGCCGAGCTGGGGGGCCTCGACCGGGCAGCTGGGGTGGGGGGTCGAGGCGGCCAGGACGTTGCGCCTGATGGTGAGGAAGGTGGTCACGGCCGCGGCGGCCATCATCGCCGCGGCGACCAGCATCGTGGTGCGGAATCCGGCGGTGAAGACCGCGGGGGAGTGGAAGGCCTCACCGGTCAGCCCGGCCAGCGGCGGGATCGCGGCCACCGCCAGCAGCCCTCCGGTCCTGGCCACGGCGTTGTTGACACCGCTGGCCACGCCCGCGTAGCGCTCGTCCGCGGTGGCCAGCACCGTGGCGGTGAGCGGCGCGACCGCCGCGGACAGGCCCAGGCCGAACAGGGAGACGGGCAGCAGTACCCCCGTCGCGTACGGCGTGCCCTCGCCGATCCGGGACATCAGCACCAGGGCGACGGCGCAGACCAGGATGCCCGCAGACATCGGGATCCTCGGGCCGATCCGTTTGGCCAGCTCACCCGCCCCGGCCGACAGCAGCAGCATCAGCAGAGTGATCGGGATCATCGCCGACCCGGCGAGCACGGGGGAGAAGCCCGAGGAGACCTGCAACTGGACGACCAGGAGGAAGAACACCACACCCATCGCGGCGTACATGATCAGCGTGACCACGTTCACCGCGGTGAACTCCTTCGAGGAGAAGAGACCGACCGGGACGAGCGCGGCGGGCGAGCGCCTGATCTCCAGCCAGACGAACACCACGCCGAGCACCGCGCCCGCGACCAGCGGGACCACCTGAAGGCCGATCAGCCCGTAGGTGATCCCGGCCAGGGAGAACGCGGCCAGCGCGGCGCCCGCGACGTCGAAGCGGCCGGTCGCCTCGGTGTCCCTGCTCTCCGGCACGTGCCGTACGGCGACCGCGATCACCAGCGCGGCCAGCGGCAGGTTGAGCAGGAACACCCAGCGCCACCCGGCCGTCTCGACCAGCCAGCCGCCCAGCAGGGGCCCGACGGCCGCGGCGACCCCGCCGAGCCCCGACCAGGCCCCGATGGCCCTGGGCCGGTCCTCACGGTCGAAGGAGGCCTGGATGATGGCCAGCGAGCCCGGGGTGAGCAACGCTCCGCCTGCCCCCTGCAGGGCGCGGGCGGCGATCAGCGTCTCGATGTTCGGCGCGAGACCGCACAGGGCGGAGGCGGCGGCGAACCAGACGACGCCGACCAGGAAGATCCTGCGCCTGCCGTACCGGTCGCCGAGTGAGCCGCCCAGCAGGATCAGCCCCGCGAGGGTCAGCGTGTAGGCGTTGACCGTCCACTGCAGCCCCGCCATGTCGGCCTTGAGAGCGGAGCCGAGCGCAGGGAGCGCCACGTTGACGACCGTGCCGTCCAGCATGGCCATTCCCGAGCCGAGCACGGTGGTGAGCAGAACCCAGCGGCCCGTGGCCGAACCGAACCGGATATGGCCGTTGTCCATACCCTCCATGATGACCCACCGCCTGTTTTGTCAGGATTTATCTGACGGGGCATGAAATGTCGGCAAGCTCTGGTAGGAAATGGTCTGCCATATTTCGCCGGACGGGAGCCCCTGGAATGGACCACGCCGAGTTCAACGACGCCGTCACCGCGCTCCGGGAGGGCGTTTACGCCGGTCTGCCCATCGTGCAGGCGCCCGGGAGTGACGACGGGGACGTGCAGGGACTGCCCGCCCCGCAGGCGGCGGCCTGGCGGATAGGCCTTGACTGGGACGAGGGCGACCTCGAACTCGACTTCCGGCACTTCGTCGACGTCGTCGACACGACCAGGGTCTCCGCGCTCATCGTCGGCAGCTGGGGGGAGTCCTACGAGGACGACTCCTCAAAGATCGTCGGTCTGCTGACGGAGCACGCGGACCGCTTCCCCGCCCTCCGCTCCCTGTTCCTCGGGGCCATGTCGTACGAGGAGTGCGAGATCTCCTGGATCCAGCAGAGCGACGTCACCCCGCTGCTGGCGGCCTTCCCGCTGCTGGAGCGCCTGGAGGTGCGCGGCGGCGAGGGGCTGCTGTTCCCGCCGGTCAGGCACGAGAACCTCAGGGTGCTCAGGTTCGAGAGCGGAGGGCTTCCCGCGTCCGTGGTCCGCGGGGTCGGGGACAGTGACCTGCCCGCGCTCGAATACCTGGAGCTCTGGCTCGGCGTGAGCAACTACGGCGGCGACGCGACCGTGGCGGACCTCAGGGCGATCCTGGGCGGCGAGCGGCTGCCCGCCCTGCGCCACCTGGGCCTGCAGAACAGTGAGATCCAGGACGAGATCGCGGCGGCGGTGGCCTCCGCGCCGGTCGTGGCCCGCCTGGAGACGCTGTCTCTGTCGATGGGCTCCCTCGGCGACGACGGGGCGGAGGCGCTGCTGTCCGGCCAGCCGCTGACCCACCTGAGGCGCCTGGACCTGCACCACCATCACCTCACCGACCCCATGGTCGCCAAGGTCGGGGCCGCCCTGGCGGGCGTCGAGGTCGACCTCTCGGGTCAGCTGATGCCGGACGAGGGATGGCGCTACGTGGCGGTCACCGAGTGACCGTTTTTGTGCGGCGAGAGATGATTTGACTGTTTCAGGATATTTTGCCTAGTAATCGGGATGTGTCCTCGCTGTCCGTAGGGATGGAGACGGAACATGAAGTGTCGGCGATCTCTGGTAGGAAGTGGTCTGCCGTATTTCGCCTGACAGGAGCCCCGCAATGGACTACCCCGACCACGCCGACGACTCGCTCGGGAAGGGCACCTACGCCGGTCTGCCCATCGCGCACGCGCCCGGGGGCGACGACGGGTCACGGGAACTTCCCGCCCCGGAGGCGGCGGCCTGGCGGATCGGCGTGGGCTGGGACGGAGGGCGCGGAGAGTTCGAGGAGCGCTTCCTGCGCTTCTTCCGCGTGGTCGACACGACGAAGGTCGCCGCCCTCATCATCGGCAACTGGGGGAGCGCCTACGAGAGCGACTCCAGTGAGGCGGTGCGGCTGCTGACCGAGCACGCCGAGCGTCTGCCCGCCCTGCGCACGCTGTACCTCGGCGCGATCTCCAGGGAGGAGGCCGAGATCTCCTGGATCCAGCAGAGCGACGTCACCCCGCTGCTGACCGCCTTCCCGCTGCTGGAGCGGCTGGAGGTGCGCGGCGGCTCCGGTCTCGGGCTGAGCCCGGTCAGGCACGAGCACCTCAAGGACCTCACCGTCGAGTCGGGCGGCCTGCCCGCGAGAGTGGTCCGCGGGGTCGCCGAGAGCACCTTCCCCGCCCTGGAGCACCTGGAGCTCTGGCTCGGCGTGGACGAGTACGGAGGGGACGCGACCCTGGCCGACATGGCGGGCATCCTGAGCGGCGAGCGGCTGCCCGCCCTGCGCCACCTGGGCCTGCAGAACAGTGAGATCCAGGACGAGATCGCGGCGGCGGTGGCCTCCGCGCCGGTCGTGGCCCGCCTGGAGACGCTGGCGCTGTCGATGGGCGCCCTCGGCGACGAGGGCGCCGAGGCGCTGCTGTCCGGCCAGCCGCTGACCCATCTGAGGCGCCTGGACCTGTACCACCACTACCTCACCGACCCCATGGTCGCCAGGGTCAAGGAGGCCTTCGCCGGCTCCGGCGTCGAGGTCGACCTGTCGGAGCAGGAGGAGCCCGACGACGAGTGGCGCTACGTGGCGGTCTCCGAGTGACCTCGCTGACGGTCGTCGGTACTCCGGGGGAGCGCCGGGTCACCCTGTTCGCGCGCGCCTGCGCCGCCCACGGCCTGCCCGAGCCCCGGGTCACGCCGTGGACTCAGGTGCTCGGGAGCGATCGCGCGATCCGGTTCGAACCGGGCACGCTCGTGCGGATCGAGTCCCCCGGCGAGGACGCCGTCGCCGACGCGCTGCTGCGCGGCCCCGGGGAGCCGTCCAGGGTGGGCGGCGGGGCCGCCTGGTACGCCGCCCTCACCGCCGGGATCGAACGTGTCCGCCAGGCCGTGGCGGACGCCCCGGGCGCCGGGTTGCTCGCCGACCCCGGTGAGATCGCGGTGATGTTCGACAAGCGGCTCTGCCACGCGAGGCTGTCGGCGGCCGGGGTTCCCGTACCGCCCGCGCTGGCGGGACCCGTCGGCGGCTACGCCGAACTGCGCGAGCGGATGACCGAGGCCGGATGGAACCGGGTGTTCGTCAAACCCGCCCACGGCTCCTCGGCCTCCGGCGTCGTCGCCCTGCAGGTCGCCCCGGGGCGGATCAGGGCGGTCACGTCGGCAGAACTGGCCGGTGGCTCGCTGTACAACTCGCTGCGGGTGCGCTCCTACGACGACGAGCGCGACGTGGCGGCGATCGTCGGCCTGCTGGCCCCGGACGGCCTGCACGTCGAGAGGTGGTTCCCCAAGGCCACGCTCGGCGGAAGGGCGATCGACCTGCGGGTGGTCACGGTCGACGGCACGCCGACCCACGCGGTGGTGCGCGCCAGCCGTACGCCCATGACGAACCTGCACCTCGGCGGGGAGCGCGGCGATCTCGGCGCGGTGCGGGCCGGGCTGGGGCCCGAGGGCTGGTCGCGGCTCGTCGACGTCTGCGCGCGGGCGGCGGCGTGCTTCCCCGGCAGCCTGTCCACCGGGGTGGACGTCATGGTCGGCACCGGCTGGAGCGACGTCGCGGTGGCCGAGGTCAACGCCTTCGGCGACCTGCTGCCCGGGCTCACCGGCCTGCCCGGCACCGGAGCAGAGGGGCTGGACACCTACCGGGCCCAGGTCGCGGCCATCCTGCGCCGTCACGTCCCCGCGGGGGTCGGCGCCGGTGCGTGACATGAACGAGATCGTGGGCGGCCACGACCTGCTGCTGGTGACGCTCGACACGCTCAGATACGACGTGGCGCGGCAGGCGCTGGCAGCGGGACGGCTGCCGAACCTGGCGCGGGCACTGCCCGGCGGCCGGTGGGAACGGCGTCACAGTCCGGGAAGCTTCACCTACGCCGCGCACGCCGCGATCCTCGCCGGGTTCCTGCCGACCCCGGCGGCTCCCGGACCGCATCCCCGGCTGTTCGCCGCGACGTTCCCCGGCAGTGAGACGACGGCGCCGGGCACCTGGACGTTCGACGCCCCCGACCTGCCCACCGGGCTGGCCGCGGCGGGTTACCACACGATCTGTGTCGGAGGAGTCGGCTTCTTCAACAAGCTGACCCCGCTCGGCTCCACGTTGCCCGGCCTGTTCGCCGAGAGCCACTGGGAGCCGGAGTTCGGGGTGACCTCGCCGACCTCGTTCGAGGCACAGATCGCGTGCGCGGAGCGGGCGGTCGCCCGGACGGACGGGCCGGTGTTCCTGTTCGTCAACGTCTCCGCGCTGCACCAGCCGAACTGGTACCACCTGCCCGGAGCCACCCGCGAGCACGGCGACGACCCGCGCAGTCACGCCGCCGCGCTTGAGTACGTCGACCGGCACATCGGCGGGCTCTTCGCGCTGATGAGCGCCAGGCGCCCGGCCTTCGCGATCGTCTGCTCCGACCACGGCACCGCCTACGGGGAGGACGGTCACATCGGGCACAGGATCGGCCACGAGGTCGTCTGGACCGTGCCCTACGGGGAGTTCGTCCTGGAGAGGGGACAGTGGTGACGGCCGGACAGCCGGGCCTTGAGGCGGGCCCCTACCAGGGATACGTCTACGCCTATCCGCACAAGACGGCCTACCGGCCGCTGGACCCCCGGCCCACGCTGCGCCAGGTGTGGGCGCGGGAACCGAAGGGGAGCCTCTTCCTCTACCTGCACATCCCGTTCTGTGAGATGCGCTGCGGGTTCTGCAACCTGTTCACCAGGACCGGCGCCCCCGAGGAACTCGTCACCGCCTACCTCGACGCGCTGGAACGCCAGGCACGGGCCGTACGGGACGCCCTGGACGGGCCGGAGTTCGTGCTCGCGGCCGTCGGGGGCGGCACGCCGACCTACCTGAGCGCGGCCGAGCTGACCCGGCTGTTCGACCTCACCGAGCGGATCACGGGCGCCGACCTGCGAGCCGTGCCGCTTTCCGTGGAGACCTCACCCGCGACGGCCACGGCCGACCGGCTCGCCGTCCTGGCCGAGCGGGGCACCACCCGGATCTCCATCGGGGTGCAGAGCTTCCTCGACGCCGAGGCCCGCGCGGCGGTCAGGCCGCAGCGGCGGGCGGAGGTCGAGGCGGCGCTCGGCCGGATCAGGGACACCGGCTTCAAGGCGCTCAACATCGACCTGATCTACGGGATCGACGGGCAGACCGAGGAGACCTGGCGCCACTCGCTGGACGCGGCGCTGGCCTGGCGGCCCGAGGAGATCTACCTGTATCCGCTGTACGTCCGCCCGCTGACCGGCCTCGGCCGCCGCGCGCGCGACTGGGACGACCACCGGCTTGGCCTCTATCGTCAGGGCCGCGACCACCTGCTCGCCGCCGGGTACGAACAGGTGTCGATGCGGATGTTCCAACTGCCCGGCTCCGGCGGCCTGACCGAGTACAGCTGCCAGAGCGACGGCATGGTCGGCCTCGGCTGCGGGGCCCGTTCCTACACCGAGGGCCTGCACTACTCCCACGAGTACGCGGTGGCAGCCCGACAGGTGCGCGGGATCATCGACGACTACGTACGGCTGCCCGCGGAGGAGTTCGCCTTCGCCAACGTCGGCTTCCACCTGGACGAGGCGGAACGGCGCCGCCGTCACCTCCTGCAGTCGCTGCCGCGGACGGAGGGGCTGGACCTGGACGCCTACCGGGGGCGCTTCGGCACCGAGGCGACGGCGGACTTCTCCGGCGAGCTGGAGGTCCTGGCGGGCAGGGGCTGGCTCGGCGATCCCGAAGGGCGCCGGCTGCGGCTGACCCCGGAGGGGCTGGCACACTCCGACGCGATCGGCCCGTGGCTGTTCTCCGCGCCGGTGCGTGCGCTGATGTCCGAATACGAGCAGCGATGACGATTTTTCATGAAAAATCCGCTTATGGCGGGGTCGTCCAGGCCGGGGACCCCGAACAGGACCCTGGACGGGAAAGAGACGAGCCCGTGGGCACGGGAGGCGCCGGACGCTTCCTTCCCGGCGGGAAGGGAGACGACCCCGTGGACACGAGCGTGAACCCCCCGGGCGGTGAGCACGAGCCGGGCCACCTGACGATCCTGTACCGGGGGCCGCTGTCCAGCTGCGACTACGACTGCCCCTACTGCCCCTTCGCCAAGCGCCGCGACAGCCCGGAACGGCTACGGCAGGACCGGGCGGCGCTCGAACGGTTCACGGCTTGGACGGCGGAGTGCGGCCACCCCGTCTCGGTGCTGTTCACCCCCTGGGGGGAGGGGCTGGTCCGCTCGTGGTACCGCCGGGCGATGGTCGAGCTGAGCCGGCTCCCGCACGTCCGCAGGGTCGCCATCCAGACCAACCTCAGCTTCCGCACCGGCTGGCTCGCCGAGGCCGACCTGGACACGCTCGCCCTGTGGGCGACCTACCACCCCGACCAGGTCACCCACGAGCGCTTCCTCGGCAGGTGCCGCGAACTGCACGGACTCGGTGTCCGTTTCAGCGTCGGCGTCGTCGGCCTGCCCGAGCACCTGGAGGCGGCCCGGCGCCTGCGCGCCGACCTGCCCCCTGAGGTGTATCTGTGGGTGAACGCCGCCGAGGGACACCTCTACACCGACGAGGAGGCGGCCGGGTGGGCGGCGCTCGACCCGCTGTTCCACCACAGCAGGACCCCGCACCGCAGCGCCGGGCTGCCGTGCCGTACCGGGGAGAGCGTGATCTCCGTGGCGGGCGACGGCACCGTACGGCGCTGCCACTTCGTGCCCGAGGTCCTGGGCAACCTCTACGACGGCTCCTTCCGCGCGGCCCTGCGCCCCCGGGGCTGTCCGCTGGCGATGTGCGACTGCCACATCGGCTACGTCCACCTGGAGCCGACGGGACTCTACGACGTGTTCGCCGGGGGAGTCCTCGAACGCATCCCTCATGTCTCCTTGAGCGGCCGGTAGTCCCCCTCCGTCTGGCCGAACGTCCACGCGACCCCCTCGCGGGCGGTGCGGGTCCACGGCGGGACCCGCAGCCAGTAGGTGCGGAACGTGCCGTCGGGCTCGGCGGTCGAGTTGACCACCTCGACCATCGCCACCGCCTCGTCGTCGGGCAGGTCGATGCGCCACAGGACGCCGGTCTCGTCGCGGTGCGTCGGCGTCGCCCCCGACTCGGCGAGGTAGCGGTCGTAGCCGAAGTGCTCCAGCATCACCCGGCGCAACTCGGCGTTCTCCTCGGCGCGGATGCGCGCGGGGGTCAGGCCCGTCATGGAGGCGCCGAAGTCGGCGGGCACCGGCATGCCGTGCCAGGCGTGCAGGGCGAAGCCGTCGGGGAAGGAGAGCGCGGGCCCCTCCGCGCGGTGCGGACGGCCCGCGTCGTCGCGGTGCAGCTCGGCGGGGCGCTCACAGAGCAGCGCCACCCGCTCGAAGGGCCACCACCAGCCCGCGGACTCGGCGACCCGGACCAGGCCCTCGACCTCCGGCGCGCCCAGCGCGTCGAACAGCGACAGCCAGGGCGCGTCGTGCTGGCCGAGCACGGCGTCCAGCGTCGAGGCGCGCAGCAGCGCCCCGGCCTCCTCCGAGCCCGCGGACGCGGCGATGCCGCCGCGGATGCGGGTGACCAGGCGGTTCACCTCGTCCCACAACGCGCCCCCGGTCAGCGACCAGGCCAGCGGCCAGCCCTCGGCGCCGAGCCGGGCCAGGGCGTCGGCCCTGGCCCGCTCCCACGGCCGGGTACGGACCTGGTCGCGGACGCACCGGCCCGCGTCGAACTCCGCGGCCCTCTCTCCGGGACCGCCGCCGGGGCCGTCCTGCTCGCCGCCGCCCCTGTTGGCGGCGAGCTTCGCGGCGATCACGGCGCCCTCGGCGGGGGAGGCCGCCCAGATGATCCGCTCGGGCTCGGCCAGGCCGCCGAGCCGGTAGGCGAGCCGTACCCCCTCCTCAGCGCGGGCGCGGTCGGCGGGGCCCGTCCTGAGGGCCACCTCCTCCCAGCGGAGCGCGGCCACGCTCAACGTGTCGGAGAGTTCACTGGTCACGGTCATGTTCGGGTGCTCCTGGGACGTGCGGGGAATCGTTCAGTCGGCGACGACGCGGAAGGCGCCGGGGACGTACTCGCGCTGGCGCAGCACGCGGTACCACCCCTTGGGCAGGGAGATCGCGGCGTGCTCCTCGTGAACCACCCGCCCGCCGGAGGGGAGGTTGAGGAAGGAGGGGTCGGCCGGACGCGCCCCGCGGACCAGGGTGCCCTGGCCGACCACGGCGTGGGCGTGCCCGGTGGCCTCGCCGAGGGCCAGCACCAGGCGGCCCCGCGCGTCACGCGGCACGGACGGCGAGGTGACGACGGAGGCGGGAACGGCCTCCTCCTCGACGGGCACGATCAGGATGTCTCCCTGGCGGTACATCTCACAACTCCTCGGATCGGGATGATCGAAAGTTAGCGGCCGCCACCGACAATCCTGGGCGGCTCATCGCCGCAGCCGGTGAGAGCACGCGGAGCCGGCCGCCAGGGCGGATCGTGATTCGTCCCTCTAGCGTGTAATCCACGCCCTCCTCCTGGGACTACTGACCGTGGACCATCCCCAACAACGCTTCACCGAGCTCTACGACCGGCACTACCGGAACGTCCTCGGCTACGCGCTGCTGCGCGCCGACAGGCAGGCAGCGGAGGACGTGGTGAGCGAGACCTTTCTGATCACGTGGCGACGGCTGCGCGAGGTCCCCGACCCGGCGCTGCCGTGGCTGCTCGGCGTGGCCCGCAACCTCCTGCGCAAGCAGCAGGACTCCGGGCTGCGCGGGCGGGCCCTCGCCGCGCGGCTGGCGGATCTCGCCCCCGCGCCCGAGGACGACGTCGCCGAACGCGTCGCCCGGCGGGAGGCCGCCCTCGCGGCCCTCGCCGAACTCGGCGAAAACGACGTCGAGGCCCTGGTCCTGGCGAGTTGGTACGGGCTGACCCCCGCCGAGGCCGCCCGCGTCGCGGGCTGCACCGCCAGGACCTTCAACGTCCGCCTGCACCGCGCTCGCCGCCGCCTGGCGGAGGCGCTCGACCATGACGCACTCACCCTGGAGGAACGACGATGACCCCCGACGACTTCATGCTCGGCCTGCGGCCCGACGCCGTGACCGAGGAGAGCCACCGGCTCAGGCGTGAGCGCGACCTGTCGGCCGCCTTCGCCTCCTCCGGGCGGCCACGCTCGTTGCCGCCCGCGCGGCTGCTCAAGATCGTGCTCGGGCTCGCGGCGGCGGCCGCGGTCGGCGTGCCGTACGTGATCGGCAGCGCCCCCGCCGCGGCGCCCCCGACGGCGGCGAGGAACGTCGTCCCCACCGGGCACGGCACGGTCGCCGCCCCGGTCGAGACGGTGGACGCGCGCTCGTTCCTGCTCGCCGCCGCCGAGACCGTGGCCCGCACCCCGGAGCGCAAGGCCCGCTACTGGTTCTCCAGCACCCGCACCTTCGACCCGGTCGAGGGGGGAGGCGTCCTCGCGGTCACCGCCGAGGCCTGGAGCGCCTCGACCGGCGGCCGTCTCGTGACCGGCAAGGACGCCTCCTACGTCCCGGCCCGCCCCGGCGCGCCGCTCCCCGAGGAGAAGTCCGTCGACCACGGGCCCATGGTCCTCAAGACCGCGATCGGCGGCACGCTCGTCTCCGACGAGGACGTGGCCGATCTGCCCGGCGAGGAGAAGGCGCTCGACGCGTGGCTGCGCGAGGCCTACCGCGGCGCGGGCAAGGGCCTGCCCGCCGAGGCGGCGAAGGAGGAGCGGGCGCGGTCCTATCCCGCCTTCGTGCTCGGTGCGGCCCGCTACCTGCTCGACTCCCCGGCGACCCCCGCGACCCGCGCCGCGGTCCTGCGGGTTCTCGCGGCCCAGCCGGGCCTGGCCATGAAGGAGGGCGTCACCGACCCGGCCGGGCGGACCGGCGTGGAGATCGGGCTGACGGGCGGCGACACCCGGCTCGTCATCGACCGGACCGGGGCCAGGCTGCTGTCCTTCGCCTACACCGGGCCGGACAGGGCGGAGAGGCGTGTGGGCGCCTCGGTGCGCTCAGCCGAGGTGAGCGGACGCGAGGTCGCGGTCCTCTCCTCCGGCTGGGTGGACTCCCTGGGCGCCCGTCCCTAGTCCGATCGGAGGCTCCGTCTCCCGGCGCGGGGGCCGTCGCCGGTCGTGGTCCTGACGGCCGGGCTCGGTCGCCGCGTCAGGGCGTGAGGGCGTCCAGCGCGCGCAGGACGAAGTCGCAGACGACGGCCTCGGCGTCCTCGGCCGTGGTCTCCCCGCTGAGCAGCGGCACCCGCTCCGAGCCGATGACGGCGAGGATGAAGCGGGCGGCGGAGGCCACGTCCGAGGTGCGGAAGGCCCCCGAGGCGACCCCGCCCTCGATGATGCCGGTCAGGATGCGCTGCATCGGCTCGACGTGGTCGGCCAGGCGCTGGTAGGCGTCGGGGCCGAGCGCGGCCGACAGGTCGGCGGGGCCGGGGTGGGGGTGGGCGAGCAGCCCGGCCAACTGCAGGCGGACGAACACCCGCAGGCGTTCCGCGGGGGAGGCGTCCGGCGGCAGCTCCCGCTCGTAGCCGTCGATGAAGTAGCCCGTCACCCGCTCGGTGAAGGCCAGCAGCAGGGTCGCCTTGTCGGGGAAGTAGTTGTACAGGACGGTGCGGGTGATTCCCGCCTCACCCGCCACTTCCGTCATCGAGATGGCGTCGATGCCCTGGTTCCTGGACAGACGGGAGACCGCCTGCAGAATCCGGTCCCGCGTCTGGGCGCGGTGCTCGCCGATCGTCGCGGCCGAAATGCGAGGCATGCCCCCATCGTCGCACAGGCCGGGGCGGTTCTCAGGCGGGTTGCCCGGCCGGGACCAGCCTGCCGAGGTCGGCCAGCACCTCGGTGTTGAGCCGGTAGGCGAGCCTGGTCTCCTCGATGATCAGCGCCTTCTCCGCCTCGTCGGCCGGAAGCGCGTCGAGCCGGGCGCGGTAGTCGTTCTTGAACCGGGGCAGGCTGCCGATCCCGTCGAAGCGGTAGAAGTCGACGCCGCCGTCCGTCTGGTAGCCGTAGATCTTCTGCAGCTCCATCCGGATGAACTGGCCGCCGGACAGGTCGCCCATGTAGCGGGTGTAGTGGTGGGCGACGTAGCCGCCCGGCCAGGAGGCGGTCCGCTCGATCCTGGCCACCAGCTCCTCGGTCGGCTTCGAGGGCTCGATCCTGGTTCTCCAGCCGGAGCCGTAGATCGTCTCCAGGTCACGGACCAGCGCCTCCTCCCGGTAGAGCTCGGGAAAGACGAAGGGACCCGCGACCGGGTCGCCGGCGAGTGAGCGGGAGACGCCGTCGAGGGCGACGTAGGCGAAGTAGTGCTGGGCGACCATCTCGCCGTAGGCCTCCGCGCTGAGCCGCCCCGCCATGAGGGCCTTGAGGTAGCCCTCGCCCTCCGCGGACTCGTGGTCGCTCCAGGTGGCGTTCCTGAGCGCTTCGGAGAAAGACGGCTCACTCATGATCACTCCGCGATGAAGGGGTCTTATATGACACAGTGTCACAAAGCCTGCCGTTCCCCGTCAACCCGATGATGACACCATGTCATAAAAAATCACTTCTTATTGGGTTGGGCGGCCAGTGCCAGGCAGAGGGCGGCGAACACCGGAGGCCAGGCCGGCCGGAACAGCACCCAGGAGGGCCCGTCCACCGGACCGGGCAGCCAGGGAATCTCCCCAGGGCCGAGCGGCAGCGCGGCCAGGACCGCCACGGTCGGCACGGCCTGGCGTCACAGGAAGACCGCCATGGCGCCCAGGTTGACCGTCACGACCACCGCCCGGAGCCGGGGCCGCCGTCCGCCCGCACCCGCACGCCGCCCAGTTCGGCGGCCGAGGACCGGTCGCCGTGCGGGGCCGGGACGAGCAGGTGGCCGAGGGCTGCGGCGACGGCGAGAACGGACGTGCGGTGTGGCATGCGGGCCTCCTGACCGGTTGGGAACCGGCAAGAGGCTAAAAATCATGGTTTGTCGCTTATATCGCCCTGGAGAGGTCCCCCCACGGGGTTCACTCGCCCGGCCTGACCAGACCCGTCTCGTAGGCGTACACGATCGCCTGGGCCCGGTCGCGCAGGTCCAGCTTGGCCAGGATGCGTCCCAGGTGCGTCTTGACCGTCTGCTCGGACAGCACGAGCTCGGCGGCGATCTCCTGGTTGGAACGGCCCTGGGCGACGAGGACGAGCACCTCGGTCTCGCGTTCGGTGATGCCGTCCGGCCTGATCCGGGGACGGCGCGGGCCGACGCGGGCGAACTCCGCGATCAGCCGTCTGGTCACCGAGGGGGCCAGCAGCGCCTCACCGGAGGCGACCACCCTGACCGCCTCGGCCAGCTGCCGCGCGGAGGCGTCCTTGAGCAGGAACCCGCTGGCCCCGGCGCGCAGCGCCTCGTAGACGTAGTCGTCGAGGTCGAAGGTGGTCAGGATCAGCACCTTCGGCGGGTCCGCCGCGGCCATGATCTCCCTGGTCGCGGCCAGGCCGTCCATGACCGGCATCCGTACGTCCATCAGCACCACGTCGGGACGCAGCCGCATGGCCTCCGTCACGGCCTCACGGCCGTCGGCAGCCTCGCCGACGACCTCGATGTCCGGCTGTGAGCCGAGGAACACGGTGAAACCGGTCCTGACCATGCCCTGGTCGTCGGCGATGAGCACCCGGATCGTCATGTCTCCTCCACTACCGGCAGTATGGCGGTGATCGCGAATCCCGTCCCGACCGGTCCGGCCCACAGCCTCCCGCCGAGCATGGCGGCCCGCTCCCGCATCCCGACCAGGCCGTGCCCGGGACCCTCCGCGCGCTGCGCCGTACCGGGGGAGGGGCGTCCTGCGTCGTTGGTCACGTTGATGTTCAGCGCGCCGCCGGAACGGGAGATCCGCACCGAGACGTCCGAGCCGGGCGCGTGCCGCATGGCGTTGCTCAGCGCCTCCTGGGCGATCCGGTAGGCCGACAGGCTCACCGCCTCGGGCAGCCCGGTCAGGTCGCCGCTGAGGGAGAGCGACACGGTGAGACCGGCCGAGCGCGCGTTGCCGACCAGCTCGTCGAGGCGGCCGAGTCCTGGCTGAGGGGCGGTGTCCACCCGTCCCTCGGCGTCCCTGAGCACCCCGATCACCCGGCGCATCTCGGTCATGGCGGACAGCGAGAGCACACGGATCTCCTGTAGCCCCTCCTCAAGGCGCCCGACGTCCCCGGCCGCCTGGAGGGGTACGGCCTCGGCCTGGATGGCGATCACCGACATGTGGTGGGCGACGACGTCGTGCAGCTCCCTGGCGATCCTGGCCCGTTCCTCCAGTGCGGCCTGCGCGGCCAGGGCTCGCTCGCTGCGCTGCTCCTCCTCGGCCAGGCGCCTGGAGGCCAGCCGTCTGGTCCGGACGTTGTAGCCGAGGAGCGCGGTGACGGCCAGCAGGACCGCGGCGGGCAGCGCATCGTTGACGCCGGGGCCGTAGACGACCAGGACGAGCACCGAGACGGCCCACACGCCCAGGGTGGTCCTGCGCTCGCAGCGGACCGCGACGGAGTAGACGACGAGCAGGTGGAGCATCGCCTCGGGGGCCTGCACGGGTCGTCCGCCGTCCTCGAAGGAGGGCATGACGATCACGCTCGCCAGGGCGATCCGCCAGGCGGCCAGCGGCCAGCGCTCGCGCAGCAGCACCGGGACGCAGGAGGTGATGGCGGCCAGGTAGAGCCACCACTCGGGGTAGAGGGGGCGCAGGAGGGCCCGGTCTTCCGGGGAGCCCACCGTGCCCGCGGTCATGTCGTTGGAGTGGACGAGCCGGGACAGGACGCCGCTGTAGACGATCCAGAAGGCCACCACGTTGGCCACCGTCACCAGGTCGACGGCGCGGAACGGCAGCAGCCGCAGGGCCTCGGGCAGCCGGAACCGAAGCCGGGGGGAGCGGGGGAAGGGCGGATCGGCCTGTCCCCTGACCAGCGCCAGGGCCGGCGGCCGCAGGAGCCGTTCCAGACCGGCGGGCAGATTCACCCGGCCAGCCTAGACAACGGGGGCGCGCACGGCGTCACCCTCGGGAGTGATCCACACCATCACCTCCCAGGGGTACGGCGGTACCGGTGAGCCGTCGTCCCCGGGCCGGCGGGACCGGCGGGCAGGGCGCGCGGGGCACAGCCGGGGGAGCAGCGGGGGGAGCAACGGGGGAGGAGGCACGGCCCGGCGAATTACACGATTACGATCGCTCACAGCGAACACGCTCAACTCCGGGAACAATCACGGGCTCCCATTAATTGAGTCGGTATAACTCAACCTTTGGAGCGCAGATGAGTGAGAGCCTGATCCTCCCGGTCCTGCCCCTCGACGACGAGGTCGTGCTGCCGGGCATGGTCGTCCCGCTTGACCTTTCGGAGGGCGAGGTCCGGGCGGCGATCGACGCCGCTCGGGCACTCGCTGACAACAAGCCCGAGGTGCTGCTCGTTCCCCGGATCGACGGCAAGTACGGTGCCGTGGGCGTCAGGGCCGTCGTCGAGCAGGTCGGCAGACTGCCCGGCGGTGAGCCCGCCGCCGTGGTCCGCGGTGTCGGCCGGGTCCGCGTCGGCTCCGGCACCACGGGCCCTGGCGCGGCCCTGTGGGTGCAGGCGAGCGTGATGGACGTCCCCGAGGCGGGGGAGCGCGCCGAGGAGCTGGCCAGGGAGTACAAGGCGCTGACCACGACCATCCTGCAGAAGCGGGGCGCCTGGCAGGTCGTCGACGCGGTCAACAAGATGGACGATCCGTCGCTGCTGGCCGACAACTCCGGCTACGCCCCCTGGCTGACCACCCAGCGCAAGGTCGAGATCCTGCAGACCGCCGACCCCGCCGACCGGCTCGAACGGCTGGTCGAGTGGGCCCGTGAGCACCTCGCCGAGCTCGACGTGGCCGAGACGATCCGCAAGGACGTCCAGGAGGGCATGGAGAAGCAGCAGCGCGAGTTCCTGCTCCGCCAGCAGCTGGCCGCGGTCCGCAAGGAGCTGGCCGAACTCAACGGCTCCTCCCCGGAGACCGAGGAGGAGGACTACCGGGCCCGCGTCGAGGCGGCCGACCTGCCGGAGAAGGTGCGCGAGGCCGCGCTCAAGGAGGTCGACAAGCTGGAGCGGACCTCCGACCAGTCTCCCGAGGTCGGCTGGATCCGCACCTGGCTGGACACCGTCCTCGACATCCCGTGGAACGAGCGGACCGAGGACTCCTACGACATCGCCGCGGCCCGTGCCGTCCTCGACGCCGACCACACCGGCCTCGACGACGTCAAGGACCGCATCATCGAGTACCTCGCGGTGCGCGGCCGCAGGGCCGAGAAGGGCCTGGGCGTGGTCGGCGGGCGCCGCAGCGGCGCGGTGCTCGCGCTGGCCGGGCCTCCCGGAGTCGGCAAGACCTCCCTGGGCGAGTCCGTGGCCAGGGCGATGGGCCGCAAGTTCGTCCGTGTCGCCCTCGGCGGCGTCCGCGACGAGGCCGAGATCCGCGGCCACCGGCGCACCTACGTCGGCGCCCAGTCGGGCCGGATCGTGCGCGCGATCCGCGAGGCGGGCTCGATGAATCCGGTCGTGCTGCTCGACGAGGTGGACAAGGTCGGCTCCGACTACCGGGGTGACCCGACCGCGGCCCTGCTTGAGGTGCTCGACCCGGCGCAGAACCACACTTTCCGCGACCACTACCTGGAGGTCGAGCTCGACCTGAGCGACGTGCTCTTCCTGGCCACGGCCAACGTCCTCGAAGCCGTCCCCGGGCCGCTGCTCGACCGGATGGAGGTCGTGACGCTCGACGGCTACACCGAGGACGAGAAGGTCGCGATCGCCCGTGACCACCTGCTGCCGCGCCAGCTCGACAAGGCGGGCCTCACCGCCGAGGACGTCACCCTCGGCGAGGACGCCCTGCGCGCCCTCGCGGGCGAGTACACCCGCGAGGCGGGCGTGCGCTCCCTGGAGCGCTCGATCGCCAGGGTCCTGCGCAAGGTGACCGCGAACGTCGCCCTCGGCGAGGCCGAGCTGCCGGTGACGGTGGAGGACCTGGTCCCCTACCTCGGCCGCCCGCGCCACGTGCCGGAGTCGTCGCTTCCCGAGTCCAGCCGGCGTACGGCGGTGCCCGGCGTGGCCACCGGCCTGGCGGTCACCGGGGCGGGCGGGGACGTGCTGTACGTCGAGGCGTCACTGGCCGACCCGGAGACCGGTGACACCGGGCTGACCCTGACCGGCCAGCTCGGCGACGTCATGAAGGAGTCGGCCAGGATCGCGCTGTCCTACCTGCGCTCGCGGGGCGCGGAGCTCGAACTGCCGGTGACGGCGCTGAAGGACCGTTCGGTGCACATCCACTTCCCCGCGGGGGCGGTGCCCAAGGACGGCCCCTCCGCCGGCGTCACCCTGACCACCGCGCTGGCCTCGCTGCTGTCCGGCCGTACGGTCAGGAACGACGTGGCCATGACCGGTGAGATCTCCCTGACCGGCAGGGTGCTCCCGATCGGCGGGGTCAAGCAGAAGCTGCTGGCCGCCCACCGTGCGGGCATCACCACGGTGCTGATCCCGGCCCGCAACGAGCCCGACCTGGACGACGTCCCCCAGGCGGTCCGCGACGAGCTCACCGTCCACACGGTCAGCGACGTGCGGGAGGTGCTGGAGATCGCGCTCACCCCGGCCAAGGTCGCGGAGAAGGCCGTGGCCTGACCTGGGCGATCCCTCGCACGGCCCGTCCCTCCTCACCGGAGGGGCGGGCCGTTCGCCGTGTCCGGACGGCGAATTCCCCTATGGGGGTGATAGGGATCACATGAAATACCGGGAATCCGGGTAGGCCGACCCCGTGTTGAGGCAGACGTGAACGTGGCGAACCAGGCAGACGCGACCCCGCAGGGCCGGGCCGTCTCCCTCGGCGAGCACATGTGCGGGATGCCCCACATGTGTGTTCCGAGCTGTATGCGCTTCAAGCACTAGCTTCGCCCGCCCGTCCTCACGAAGGCCCGAGACCATGACCTGCCCCGCGGACCATCTCGTCCTGCGCCGCCTGTGCCACCTGCCCTTCGACCCCGGCACGCGCTAGCTCCCTCCCCGCCGTGGAACCCGTCGTAGAACCTTTCGAGGACCCGTTCATGTTGGGGAACAGCTGTGATTGATGTGTCAGGCCTGCGCAAGGTCTACCGCGACCGGGGCCGTGAGGTGACCGCCGTGGAGCGCGTCGACCTCCACGTCCGCGAGGGCGAGATCTTCGGCGTGCTCGGCCAGAGCGGTGCGGGCAAGAGCACCCTGCTGCGCTGCGTCAACCTCCTCGAACGCCCGACCGAGGGCACCGTGACCGTGGCGGGGCAGGAGCTGACCGCGCTCGGGGAGGCCCGGCTGCGCCGGGCCAGGCAGCGGATCGGCATGGTCCACCAGCACTTCGCCCTGCTGTCCTCCCGCACGGTCGCGGGCAACGTGGCCTTCCCGCTTGAGGTCATGGGCACCGGCAGGGCCGAACGCGCCAGGCGGGTGACCGAACTGCTCGAACTGGTCGGGCTCGCGGACAAGGCGAAGGCCCATCCCGCCCAGCTCTCCGGCGGCCAGAAACAGCGCGTCGGCATCGCCAGGGCACTGGCGGGCAACCCCGCCGTGCTGCTGTCCGACGAGGCGACCTCCGCGCTCGACCCGGGCACGACCCAGTCGATCCTGGCCCTGCTCAAGAGCCTCAACCGGGAACTCGGCCTGACGATCCTGCTGATCACCCACGAGATGAACGTCGTCAAGACGATCTGCGACTCGGCCGCCATCATGCGCCACGGCAGGATCGAGGAGTCGGGGACCATCCCCGAACTGCTGGCCACGCCGGGGTCCCGGCTCGCCGCCGAACTGTTCCCCCTGCCCCCCGCGGAGCCGGGCGACGTCACGATCACCTTCACCGGGCAGGCCGACGAGCCCGTGGTCTCCCAGGTGGCGCGCACGTTCGACGTGGACGTCAACATCCTCGGCGGAGCGCTGGAGCAGGTCGCCGGGCTGTCCACGGGGCGCCTGCGCCTGCGCCTGGGCGGCGCCCAGCGCGCCGAGGCCCTGGCCTACCTGACCGGTCGCGGCCTGCTGGTCGAGGAGAGCCCGGTGAACGCGCCCGTAACGCTGGAGGAGAAGGCATGACCTGGGACGAGATGGCCCCCTTGCTGTGGGAGAACACCTGGCAGACCGTCCAGATGGTCCTGTGGTCGACCCTGTTCACCGCGCTGCTCGGCCTGCCGCTCGGCGTCGCCCTCGTCGTCACCGACCGGGGCGGGCTGTTGCCCTCCTGGCCGCTGAACCGGGTGCTCGCGCTGGTCGTCAACGTCGGGCGCTCACTGCCGTTCATCATCCTGATGATCGCGGTGATCCCGCTGACCCGGATGATCGTGGGCACGACCATCGGCACCGCCGCGACCGTCGTCCCCCTCACCCTGGGCGCGGCGCCGTTCTTCGCCAGGCTGGTGGAGACCTCGCTGCGTGAGGTGGGCTCCGACAAGGTGCAGGCGGCCCACGCGATGGGCGCCAGCCGTACGACGATCATCGGCAAGGTCCTGCTTCCCGAGGCGATGCCGGGCCTGGTCGCGGGGCTCACGGTGACCGTGGTCGCATTGATCTCCTACTCGGCGATGGCCGGGGCGATCGGCGGCGGCGGGCTCGGCGACCTGGCGATCCGCTACGGCTACCAGCGTTTCGAGACCACCCTCATGGTGATCACCGTCGTGGTGCTGGTCGTCATCGTCCAGCTCGTGCAGACCCTGGGCGACACCGTCGCCCGCCGCCTGCAACGCGGCTGATCCCTCCCACTCCCCCCGGGACCCCGTCACAAGCGGGAGCCCTGGTTTTCCACACCCAAAAGGAGCGCACAATGCGTAAATTCCTAGGAATCGCCTCCGCCGTCACGGCCCTGGTCGTCTCGCTGGCGGCCTGCGGCTCCTCCGAGCCCGCCGCGGACGCCGGAGCCGCCGGGGCCAAGGATCCGTCCAGTCCCGCGGCCGAGGTGCTCAAGGTCGGCGCCAGCCCCGTCCCGCACGCGCAGATCCTGAAGTTCGTCAAGGACAAGCTCGCCGCCAAGGAGGGCCTGAACCTGGAGATCGTCGAGTTCACCGACTACGTCCAGCCGAACGTGCAGCTCAGCGAGGGGCGGCTCGGCGCCAACTTCTTCCAGCACAAGCCCTACCTGGACGACTTCAACGCCTCCAAGGGCACCAAGCTGGTCTTCCTGCAGCCGGTCCACCTGGAGCCGCTCGGCCTCTACTCCAAGAAGATCACCAAGGTCGGCGACCTGCCGCAGAACGGGACCGTGGCCGTGCCCAACGACGCGACCAACCTCGGCCGGGCGCTGAAGCTGCTCGCCGACAACGGCGTGATCACCCTCAAGGAGGGGGCGGGAACCGCCGCGACGGAGCGCGACGTCACCGGCAACCCCAAGAGCCTGAAGTTCCAGCCGCTTGAGGCCGCGCAGCTGCCCCGCTCCCTTGAGGACGTGGACGCCGCCGTCATCAACGGCAACTACGCCCTTGAGGCGGGCCTCAACCCCGCGCAGAACGCGCTGGTGCTGGAGAAGGCCCAGGACAACCCCTACGTCAACGGCCTGGTGGTCGCCGAGGGACACGAGCACGACCCGCAGGTGGTCAAGCTCGCCAAGCTGCTGGCCGGTCCCGAGGTGAAGCAGTTCATCGAGCAGACCTACAAGGGGGCGGTCATCCCCGCGAACTGACCCGGGTGACGGCGGGAGCCCACGGGCTCCCGCCTGGGTATGGACCCCAGTAGGGACGAGACTGCAGCGGGGGACGCCATGACCACATACACCCTGTCGATCGTCGAGGGGGACGCCGGGGAGAAGGGGGAGGACATCTTCTCGCCGGACTCCCCGGTCACCTTCGACGACCTGGGGATCGGCATCCTGATGTGGCTGACCGAGCACGGGTACGAGGAGCCGGGCAGGAAGGTCGTGGTGACCCCGGCCGGTGAGGTGCCGCTCGGCGCGCTCGCCTCCCGGGACGTCGACCTCTGAAGCCCTCGAAGTCCCGGTGACCTCTGCGGCCCTGTGAGCTCACGGTCGCGACGCCGTACGGCACGGCGCGGGCGATCGGCGGGACACGGTTCCGGATCGCTCTGCCGGGGCAGGTGACGGGTCCGAGGTGCCGGACGTCTACCGGAGGGATCTCGACATGACGCAATCCCAGCCCCCTGCCTGCAGGACATGCGGCGCGCTGGTGGAACACCCGGGCCGCCACCGTGAGTGGCACGAGGTCCTCGAACGTCTCGTGCCCGGCCTGGGCGCCGAGCTGGACAGGGCGCACGGACCGGGAAGGACCGGCGAGGGCTTCACCTTCTGACCGTCCCCGGCGGCTGTCTCTTTTGTGCATCTATCGCCGGTATTCCGGGGCATTCTCCGGCGAAATGTCAGGGGTACGCCGTATGGTGCGCACGTGCATCCTCCGCAGCAGCCGTATCCACAGGACGGGCCCCAGCCGTATCCGCAGGGTGGGCCCCAGCAGTGGCCGCCGGCGCCGCCCCAACCGCCGTACCAGCCGCAGCAGGGTCCCTACCAGCAGGGGCCGCAGCAGGGCTCACCGTACGGCCAGCAGCCGACGACGCCGTACCCCCAGCAGGGGCCGCCCCAGGGCTGGCAGCAACCTCCTCCCATGGGGCCTCCTCCCGGCTGGCAGCCGGGCCCGCCCCCGCCGCCCTCGGGGGGCGGCGGCAAGGGGGTCGTGATCGCCGTGGTCGCCGTGGTGGCGGTCCTGATCGTCGCGGCCGGTGGCGCGGTCTACCTCTTCAACCGCAACAGCGGCTCCTCGGTCGCGCTGGTCACGAACGCCCCCGAGACCCCCCGGCCGACCGAGTCGTCCCTGTCCACGGACGAGCCGTCCCCCGACTCCACGGACGAGTCCTCCTCCGACGACCCCGACGAGGACGAGCCGGCCCCGACCGCCTCCTCCTCCTTCTCCTTCTCCCAGGACGAGAAGGAGGACCTGTTCCTGAAGACCGTGCGGCAGCGCAAGGAGCTGAGCGGCGTCGCCTCCAGCAGGCTGGTGCAGCTCGGCAAGGACGTCTGCGGCGCGCTCGACACCGGCAAGAACCTCATCCAGGTCACGCTGAGCAGCCCGGTCACCGACGAGTTCGGCGCCGAGACGTCCGGCTACATCGCGGGCGCGGCCGTCGTCCTGCTGTGCCCCGAGCATCGGGCCAAACTCCCGAAGTAACACGACGACCGTCCGCCAGCGCCTCGGCCGTCCGGAGACCGGTACGGCGAACGGCGAGGCGGTGCGGACATGACGCCGGGCACCGATCGCGGTGCCCGGCGTCGCGTTTGCGGCCTGTCTGGGCCATTTCGTGACCAGGGCCTCTCCGGGCGGCCTTTTCGCAGGGGAAAGGCGTGGCCGCGCATCGACACCCATTGCATAGGAAAGTTTCCTATTCAATACTGTGATCAACGCAGCGTGTCCCCGTCGCGCGGAACCTCCCTCGTCCGGCGATGTGTTCCCCCATGCTTCGCCGGCTCCTCCCCGTTCCGCCCGGCTTTCCCGGACTCTGGAGGTCCTCATGCCCCGCCGTTTCGTCGCGCTCGCCACCGCCGCGCTCGCCTGCTTCGGCGCGCTCGCCGTCTCCGCCACCCCCGCCCAGGCGGCGGTCCTCGAAGTCGTCTACAGCCCGCTCTCGCTCGGGGAGTACTGCGCGGCCCAGGTCAACCCCTACTCCACCATCGGCTTCTACAACGGCGGTCTTGGCTGCTACCGCTGGAACAACACCGGCGGCACGACCTACACGGGGAGCGGGAGCGCCTCCGCCGCGTGCGCCCACTTCCACCCCACCTACGTCTCCGCCGGTTACGCCCAGGGCGGCAGCCAGGCGCTGATCTGCAGGTACACGGTCTGACCCGCCCTCCCTCCGGCGTCCCCGCCCGGCCGTGCCACGGCGACGCCGGAGGGATCCGTTCCTCCCCGCCCACGGCGCTACCTGTTTGGGACCGTCGTTCCGGCTGATGGCCGTGGTGGTCGGAGTGGTGCGTTGGTGAGTCCCGGCAAGGCCGGCGGGCTTCGGGAGATCTCCGCTGGAGCCGCCGCCAATTCTCCACGTCGTTGAGCGTCTCCCGGGCCATCGACAGGAGGGCGCGGGAAAGGGCCGGTCGTTTCCGCCGGTCTTCGTCAATGCGATTGGGCGTCCGTAAAGGGCTCCGGGCCCGCGGTGTTCACGGATTCGTCATTCCTGGGGCTTCTCCTGTCCGGTCACCTGGATTTTCGTTCTCGTCCGAGCGGGCCACGAGCGGCACCTGGGCGCCCAGGCCACAGGGACGGCGTCGTTTTCTTTCTCCCAAATACGCGAACCCGGTGAATTCATGGCCAAATAGAAGGGGAAGTGTCGATGGCATGATTTCGGGAGGCGAATTCTGGTGCCGGATTACCCGCCGAAAATCATCGAGATCGTCGATGAGACCGGCCTGGGTGAGATCGTTGACTGTTTCCGTCAGTCGGTCCTGGCGGAAGCGGGAATTGTCGTCGTTCTCACGCTCCTCGGAGCACCGGGGATTCTGATCGGTGACGATGTCGGCAGGGCGATGGGTGCCGTGGCCCTCGGGCTGGCCCTGCTCTGCGTCCCGCCCCTCTGGCTGAAGGCCCGCAGGCGGTTGTACCTGTGCTCCAACGGGCTGCTGCTCACGACGGGGGACGCCGTCCTGAAGCGTCTGATCGCCTGGGAGGACGTGGCCTACGTACGAAAGTGGACGACCCGGGTCTACCAACGCGGCGGTTCCCAGGACGTCGAGCGGTGCATCCTGATGCTGAAGAACGGCGGGAAGCTGAACCTGGCCAGACCCCCCTACGCCCGGGACGAGGAGCTCACGGCGGCCATCGAGCACTACATGTCGGAGATCAGCTATCCGCGCAGAGCGATGGAAATCGCCGAAACAGGCAGCTCCACCTTCGGTCCGATCACTGTCACCGCCGAGGGCGTGCGTGACGGCGACCGGCTCGTACGCTGGTCGGAGATCACCGGCCTCGAACGTGCACGAGTGCGATTACGTATTTGGACCGGCTTCGGCAGACCGGCCATCTCCCGTCAGGTCAGGACGATCCCCGATGTGGCGGTGCTGGTGGCTCTCGTGGCGGAGGGCGTGGAACGGCATCGACTCCACCGGCAGGAGCCTTCGGCGGACACCTAGGACGGCGGACACCTCACGCGGGCACCGGCTTCCTGGGCGCGTTCGCAGGAGCCCGCCGACGGTTTCCGGCCCGCCCCGGAGCCCTCACCCGGGGCGGGCCGATGCGATTCGTCCGGGGCGCGGCCGGGCCGGGCTCGATCACGTTCCGGCCGCCGGGAGCCTTCCTGGCGGCCGGAAGGACAACAAAAGGGGTCAAGCCTGGGGCGGCCTGTTATTCGGCCGATCCCCTGCACGGGCCCGGTCCGGATGTTTTTTCCATGATCCTTCCTCCGGCCGACCGCCTCTGAGCACGGCGGATAAAGGGGACGTGAGAGAAGGGAAGGGGCTCCGATCATCCTCTTAACCTGCGCTTACGTCCCACCCACCTATGCGCTGCGCATCGTATCACCTGGTCGTCTTCCACCTATACGCGAAAAAGTTAAGCGGTCTTTCCGCACTTAACTCAGGCGCAAAAAGGTCAAAAAGGTGCGGCCCCCCATGCAGCATCACCTGCACGGAGGGCCGCATGAGGCGCCCCCGAGGTCTCCCCTCCAGAAGAGCCCGCAGGGCGCCGGGCCCGGCTCCTGGCAAGCGACGACAGGAAACCGGGGGTCTGAGTCAGTCGGGCTCGTGTCCCCCGTCCGGGGACGTCGAACATGAGGCCACGGCGCGGGCGCTCACCCACAGCCGCCCCAGCGCCGAAGACGAGGACACAATCCGCCGCCCGCAGTGCTTACATTTCCGGACGCCCGGGACCTGCGAGAGGTCATCGGGGACGCGGATCCGGTAAGAGCGCCACGCGTCGTACGGCCCCAGGAGAAGCCGCAGTCTCTCCTGGTCGTCGGCGCGGCTCACCGGGTCTCACCCGACGGCGCAGACCCCTGACGGGGAACGGGCAGGGCCCAGATGGTCACGATCCCGGACCACGAAGCGTGGATGGCCGGCCACCTCTGGTCGGTTGGGGCCGGGGGCTCCGGGAGGTCGCGGGTACGGCGCCGACGGCCGTGGAATTTCTGGGGGTGCTGGAGGTCATCGCCCATGGTCAGGACGCTACGGCCACCCGGATCCCAGCCTGAAGGACGTTGACTTAAATTGACAGCCTCGCCCGCGCAACCTCCACCAGGGCCCGGGCCTCCGCCCCGTACACCGCTGCCGCCTGCATCGCCGCGAACGCGTGCGCGTACACGGCGACCTCCGCAGGCTGCGTGACCGTCAACTGAGCGCTCGTCGTCTCCACCCGCACCAGCTCGTTGTCGAAGACCACGAACCCTTCGCCCGGCCCGATCAGCCGCGGCCCGGCCGCAGGGATGATGCCGAGACTGACCCGCTGCATGCTCATGACGTCCAGCAGACGGTCCAACTGGCCGGCCATCACCTTGTCGTCGCCGAACCGTGTGAGGAGCACCTGCTCCTCCAGGACCACGAGAAACCGGCGCCCCCCGAAGTACAGCACCCGTTGCCGGTCCATCCGTGCCGTGACCGCCGCCATGACGTCGTCAGGCAGGTCCCGGAACCGTTGCCGGGACCGGAGAACCGCCTCCGCGTACTCGGCCGTCTGCAGCAGCGCGGGCGGTACGCCCGGTTGGTAGATCCGCAGCAGGGCCGCCCGCTCATACAGCGACGCGCTCGCCTCCTGACGGCGCCGGAGGCCCGTGCGAAGCTGCCGCCGCCACTCGACGTAGGCGGAGTCGATGCCGCGCACCGTGGCGATCAGGTCAGCCAGCTGGTCCTCAGCACCACAGTGCAGGGCCCAAGCGCGCAAGTCCTTCTCGGACGGCCCGCGCTTGCCGAGCTCCAGCTGCGTAATTTTGGACGGGTGCCACCCGGCCAATGCAGCAAGCGCCCGCCCCGTGAGGTGCGCATCCTTGCGGATCTCACGGAGGCGGGCGCCGAGCGCTTGCCGGGCCTGCTCAGCCTGCTTGGACATCAGGTCAGGCGGTGACCGGCTTGTAGTCGGCGTGCGGAATCCCCAGAGGCCACAACAGGTCACGCACCCGCACGCAGTCAGCGACGACGGCTGGGTCCTCGACGAGTTCCATCCCAGCCGCGCGGCCTTCGGCGTCGACCAGGTTGACCACGATGGAGGTCTCGTCGAGGAGCCACCAGTCGCGCCCCTCCACGGGCAGAGCGAGGTCGGTCGGGAACTGGTGGCGGGGAAGCCACCGGATGTCCTCGCCGAACTCCACGTTGAAGGTGGTCCCTTCGTGCTCCCACCGGATGTAGTCGGTGTGCGGCTCGGTGACCACCCTCACGCGCCGGACGGTGCGGCCCGTGCTGGTGATGCCCTGCACGAGCGCCCCCCACCCGCTTCGGCGGGCCGTGATCTCCTCGTCTGTCTCCGGGATCCCGGCCAACCACCGGGTGAAGGGGCCCGACTCAGCGGGGACGCCGTAGACGTCGCGCAGCTCCAGGTGGAACGCGCCGTGCTTCACGTTGGCGAACCGGGCCCGCCACTCGTCACGCTCCAGCTGCACCGGCGTACTCCTCCCGAACCGCGTCGCGCAGCCCCAGAGCCACTTCGATGACGGTCTCGAACTCCGCGACCGGCTGCAGGGAGAGACGCGCCTCGGGGTCCGTCACCTGGCGTCCACGGATCAGGTAGGTGTCCTGGCTGGTGCGGACGATCTCGACGGGCTGGCCGTCACCGGGGGAGCTGAGCTGGCCGCTGTTGGCCATGCGGGTCATCAGTCGACACGGCACTTCCACAACAGCCGGGTTCGAGGTCTGCCACCCCTGCACAAGGTAGGTGCCGGAGTCCGTGTCGTACAGGCTCGGACATTCGTCGTCCTGGCTCTCGGGGTCCTTGCCGAGGAACGTGATCTTCATGTGACGCCTCCCGAACGTAGAGGTCTCATGGTCGGGAGCATCCCACGCGGCGCTGCTCAACGGCGGCCAACACGACGAAAAGCCCCCGCCCGCCCTCACAAGAGGACGAGCGGGGGCTCGCGTCCCACCCTTCGCCACGGGTGAGGCCACGGTACGCCTACGGAGCCGAAACGGCTACAGGGTGTGCAGAGGCCGATCCGAGTGCGTGCCCCGCGCGGTCGCCTGGTAGGTCGGCACCCGGGTGGAGCCGAGCAGGACGCCGATGATCGGCCACCGCCGCTGCAACGTGCTGACGACCACCTGGTAGAGGGTGACGCACACACCCCCAACAGCCAGGATCAGGCCGGTCGCCTCCGCCGGGTCCAGGGTGAGGCCCTTGGTGGCGAGCCACGCGATCAGGGAACCGACGGCGGCCGGGACCGCGGTACGAATCCAGCTGAGAATCAGGTCGTTCACGGTTCTCCTCCAGGGGAGCCAGGGCCGCCGCGGTGACGGCCAGGGGTGGGATGAGTTACCGGACACCGGCCCGCCACGTCGCGGGCCCGACAACGCCGTCGTCGACCAGCCGGTGGGCCCGCTGGAACGCACGCGTCGCCGCGTGGCTCTTCGCGCCGTAGTAGCCGTCGATCCGCACAGGGAAGGCTGCTCGGGTGAGTGCGGCCTGCCAGGTGCGGACATCCTGACCGGACATGAGCGGCGCCCCGGTGACGTACTTGAGGAGGCGGCCCGGCCACGGCGGCGGCCCGTCCTCCTGCCCGGCGAGGAGCCGCTTCGCGCGGGCGATGATCTCCCGTTTCTGCGCGACGATTCGCGCGCCGGGACAGGCCAAGTGGCCGCCCCACGCCGCACCACCCATCCCGTGGTGGCCCAAGCCGCGGCCGTTCGGGTCGTTGGTGGCCTGGAGTGGTACGCCGTGCTCCTGGTGGGCCCAGGCGAGGATGCGGGCGCACGCGTCGAGCTGCTCGTCGGTGAGGACGTCGCCGCCCCGGCCCTCGTTCTCGATCGAGATCCAGGACCGGTTGCCGGTGCCCTGCGCCCACGCCCGATCCTTCGTGTCGACCCACTGGCGAAGCTCGCCCGCCCGGCTGGTGCCGAAGTGGCTCGACGCGGACGCGGCAGGGTTCCGGAACCACGCGTCGGTCCCGGTCAGTGTGCCCGCCATGATGTGCAGCACCACGCCACGCACCTCGACCTGGCCGTACCGGGTGTAGTTCACAGAGATGGGGCGCCACTGCGCGCCGGGCATCCTGGCCATGGTCATACCTCCGGAGGGAAGTCGGGGGTGGTGAGGGCGTGCTCGACGCGGCGGACGCTCGCCTCCACACGGTTGACGACATCGCGCGTCGACTGACCGCCGTTCGGTTTCAGCTGCGCCTCAATCACCTCGGTGCGTGCCTCGATCTGCTCCAGGCGCGCCATCACGCCCGGCCTGGCCGGAACCCCTGGCCTGGCGGGCTCTCCCTGCCAGTCGTCCAGCCAGTCGTGGACGCGCTTGACCAGGCCGAAGAACTTGACGACGACGGCGGCGCCCCCGGCAAGGGTGGCCAGTGCCACGCAGACGGCCAGGATCTCGGTCACATGGGCTCCCGTTTGGAGGGGTGACGGATCGCACGGATCCGTCACAACGGTGGTAGGTGGGTTGACGTGCGGAAACGTGCGGCTGTCGCGGCACCGATGACGGATGACAGGTTCCGTCGCGTTCCCGCCTTACGCGTACGCGTGCGCGCGCACGTAAGGCGATAACAGGAGAGGAACTGTCATCTGTCATCGGAGGCGACTCTGGGAGCGTGTTTCGCCAGGTCAGATGGCATGAAGGGCCGATGACAGATCTGTCACCGGATGGAAGGGGGCGTCCGCGCATCCCTCAGCGCATCCTTCACGCGGACGCCCCCAGCTCAGGTCGCCAGGATCGGCGGGGACGTCGCCCGCATCCTGGTCATCAGCGTGGTGACCGTGGTGTGCAGGTCCAGCAGCGCCGCCCGCATGTCCCCGCCCCACCCCGAGTTGTAGGAGCTCGGGGCGGACCCCACGATGAACGCGGCCGGGTTCGACGTCGCCGGGATCTGCGGAGGCGTCAGAGGCCTCGTTGTCCCGGTTCCCGACCGCCACCAGGCCGCCCCGGACGACGAGTACAGGACGATGCCGCCGGTCGGGACGTCTGGAGTGGACGGGCTGTCCGGGATGAAGAACTCCGAGGACGCCTGGGTGACGGGGGTGCCCGTCGTCCGGCGGAGCAGGGCCTCCAGCTGCTCCACCCGCCGCTCAAGGTCCTTGATGATGCGGGTCTGGTCCAGCGGGTACGGGTCAAGAAGCTGGCTCACTCGGCTACCTCCTGCTCGGTGACGAGGTCGACCTTGTCCTTGCCGACTCCGCGGGTGGACGGGGTGATGCTCCAGGCCAGCAGCCGCTGCCTGAGGTTGAAGGAGGCGCCGCCCTCGGCGGTGAGCGGGTACCTCGGGTTGTGGAGGATGAACCGGGCCATGTCGCCCAAGCTGTTTGGGCCGAGGGTGGAGCCGGTGCCGAGAATCACACTGGCGGAGAACACCGGCGGAGCCCCCGGAGCCCTGGACGCCCAGTACGCCGCGTAGTCGTCCAACGTGGCGAGATCCGTGCTCGCGGTCGGGTGGGGGATCCGCTTGTCGACGATCGGCCACCCAGCCGCGATGTGCGGCGTGACGACCAGGCCGGACCGTACCGCGGAAGAGTTCCGGGTGACGTCGGTAGCGGGCGGGGTGCCGCCGACGACCCCGTACCGGGTGCCGCCCAGCAGCGCCGACCGCTGCTCCCGCCACGTGACGATGTCCCCGCCGTCGACAGCCTCGACAAACACGTGCTCACCGTCCGGGTTCACGATTTTCGGGGAGCCGAACTCCATGCTGCGGATGATCGCCCCGTCGACCACCCGGGGGTTGACGACAGACTCGAACCCCGTGGTCGACCTGGCGTAGTTCTCCAAGATCCGCCCGTAGAAGTCATCGACGCGTGCGTCCAGGTCCCGTTCCACCCCGGACAGACCCGGCTGCAAGGACAACCCGATGTCGCTGCCCGGGGTCGCCTGCATGTGCAGCACCAGCTGCCGGGCGACGTCGAGCTGGTCACCTTCGAGGGCAAGGTCGGCGGTCAGGGCGACGGAGTGCAGGTACCCGTCCAACGTGGTGCCCTGCAACTGCATGGTGACCGTGCCGCGCTCGGAGCGCTCCGTCACCGCGGTGTGGATCCAGTAGATCCCCCACAGGACTCCTTGCCGCCAGCAGTGCACGACGATCCGGCCGGGCCCGGACCGCAGATCCGTCACGTCGCGGGGGATGATCTCGTCGATCCGCCGGCCTTCGGTCGTGTTCGGGATCGGCACCGTGCCGGTCCAGTTGCCGGGTGCGGCGATGCGCCGGTCGAACGTGCACTGGGACGGGGTGATGTCGCCCCGGTATCCGCCGGTCAGGAAGTCGTGGACGGTGAACCGCCAGAACGCGACACCCTTGCCGGGGGTGAACGCCGGGAACGTCGGTGTTCCCGGCTGTTCCACCACCACCGACGGCACAAACAGGGTGAACGCGTGCGACGCGGTGAGCGCCGGGATGGGCGCCATATCCACCGGGTCGAGCGGGGCGGAGGACACGGCTTGTCGTACGGCGAGGCTGCCGGTCATCCAGACGGTGGACTGCAAGTCGAGGCCGTCGTACCCGGGCAACTGCGCCCAGAACACGCTGCCGCCGACCTGCGGGACGCCTGCGCCGTACCGGATCTCCAGCCCGGATCCTGCTGACGGGGCCAGCGCGGGCGCCGTCGTGCCGGGCAGCTGCGCCACCATGATCCCGGTCGAGGTCGCGGCGCGGACGGCCAGGATGAACACCACCACGTCCGGGCCGGTGCCGCCTTGGGTGACGGTGTACGTGTCCGGCTCGTCCGCGGTCGCGGTCTTGTAGTAGATCTTCGTCCCGGACCAGCCGGACCCTGCCGCTGAGGTGAGGGTCTGCCACGCGCCGCCGCCCGCGATCGACAGGCTGCTGACGGGCGCGCCAGCGTCTGACGAGTGGAACGCGATCAGCAGGTCACCGACGCGGACTTCGCCGCGGGAGGCGGTGCTGGAGGCGCCTTGGATGGGGGTGGCGGCGACGGAGCGGACGGAAGCGATCGCCATCGTTCACCCCCTCGGTTAGATGTGGGCGTGGCGCCACAGCACGGTGGCTGGTGGGGCGCCGCCGGGGACGGTCTGGTAGGAGACGTCGGTGAACCCGCGGCTGAGGGTGAAGTCGGGGACGGACAACGACGCGCCGGTGAGGAACTTCATCTTGGAGTCGTCGCCGATCGCCGCGGTGCCGCGCTTCACGTCGATGATGAGCGTCTCCCCGGCCTCGACTTGCAGGTCGAACTCCAGCACCCGGGTCTCTGCGATCTGGCCGAGGTTGTCGAGCCGGTCCGCGGTCAGGAGCGGCCGGTCCGACGGGCCCGGGATGCGGATCAGCGGGCGTGTGGGGGCGTTCCCCGCGTTCGCCAGGGACTGGACGGTTCCGTCGGCGATGACGGCACTGACGAGCTGCCGGGAGTACAGGCGGGGGTCGGACAGCTCCCACTGGAGGATGACCGGGGCGAACCCGAGCCTGTACCGCTGGTTGATGTCGACGTGCCGGCGGATCACCGCCCCGTCCCCGACGTAGATCGTGCCGAGGACCTGGATGGCGAGCGGCCACTCCTCGTCCCCCTCCAGGATCGGGGTGGCGTCGCGGAGGCCTTCGGCGACTTCCTGCACCATGTCCCGGGGGGCTTTCAGCTTGCCGGTGAAGGTGATGATGCGGGCCTGCGACAGTTTCCGGCCGGGCAGGGATCCGTGTGCGTTCGGGTTCGGGACGTTGCCGTTGTCCACCCCGGGCAGGGCGATATCGGCGCCGTCGAGAGTGTCGAGGCCGATGTAGGTGCCGCCGCCGATCCGGTAACCGTTGAAGCTGAGTTGTCCGGGCCCGGTGAGATCGTCGCCCGGGTTGACCGGCACCGACACCAGCGGCGTAGGGACCGTGGCCGTGGCCGCGACCGGCGCCGGGGTGAGGTTCACGTTTTTGAACGCCTGCACCGTCGGGGCAGGGACCGTGGCTGTGGCCACGACGGGGTTCGGTTCCACCAGCGTCGGGAGGTCCCCGATGGTGAACACCTCGGGGGCGGGGAGCACCCACGGCGCCGATACGACGCTTGGGGCGACCGTGCGGCCCGCCGAGATGGCCGGGGCAGGTAGCGTCCACGGCGCCGACAACACCCCTGGGGTCACGTTGGCGGGGATCGTGCGCTTCGGGATCGTGTCGATGACCTGCGCGCCGTACCCGATCGGTGCGGACGAGGCGGCCACGCTGGACCCGGTCAGCGTCGTCTGGTTCGATCCTCGCCCGGTCCAGTCTGCCACCGTCTGCCCGGTGGTGGATTGGTCCAGCACCCACATCGCCGACGGAGCCGCGGAGATCCAGGCGTTCAGCGAATGTGCGAGGTTCTCAATCTCGCTATCGCTGAGGATGCGGCGGATGATCGCGGCGGCAGCAAGATCACCCGACATGTCGAGGCCGAGGTTGACGACTGCTGACCCCCCGGCCGCAGCCCCATCTAGCACGGTGCTGTCACCGTCGCTATGGCTCCAGACACCCGTGCTGTACACGTACTTGTGGTAGCGGGGAATGGCTGACCCGGACGCTTTGGTAGCGGCGTACAGGATCCAACCGTCCCCCGCCGACACGTTGAACGACGGGACCGACAGGCCGCCAGAAGTCGTGACCAGCAGTAGGGCGTTTTCGGAGAGCAGGAATCCGGGGATGGTGTCGCCGGACACCCAGAGTGGGGAGCCGTCGGTGGTGGCGGTGAACCGGACCACGACCACCCATGTCGTGTTGGCGAGGGTCAGCGTGGACAGGTCGCCGACCGAGCAAACGAGGCCGCTGCCGCTGGTGAAGGTCCGCGCCACAGAGACCTCCCGTCAGATGGTGGTGTAGTCGACGGCGACGGCGACGACTTCCATGTCGCCGGTCGCGGTGTCGGAGACGGCGTCGCGGGCGAGGTAGACGATCACGAAGTCCCCAGCGGCCAGCGAGTCGGCGTTGGTGAGGGTGAGGGTGATCTCGTCGAGGTACCCGGCGGTGGCCGGGACCGTGATCGCGGAGGAGCTGTTCGCGGAGCCGAAGGCTTTCGCGTCGACGTCGGTCGCGTCGCCGTCGGACACGGCGGCGATCCTGCCTTCGACGATGACGTTGCCGGTGGTCGCGCTGGCCATCTTGTACTGGACTTTCAGGACGGGCCCGGACGCGTAATCCACAGGCATCCGGAACGACCACATGATCTGTTCTTTGGTGGTGGCGTCGAACGCGGCCTGCAGGAAGTACGGCGACGGTGCGGCCGCCGAGGACTTCACCCGTTGGAGGGCCGGGGCCGCGTTGCTGCTGCTGCCGTCAGGCAGGGTCGCGGCGCTGAGGGGCAGGACGATGGTGCCGGTTGCCACGCTGACCTCCTACGGGGTGCAGTCGAGCACGGCGATCCCGTTCGCGTGCCACGTGATCAAGAAAGTCCCGTCCTGGGTCTCCTTCGGGGCACCGAACCAGACGGCGAGGAACGCGCGGTTGGTCTTGTTGGGCCAGTAGTGCAGGACGCCCTCGGACGTGATGGTGCTGTTGTCGAGCTGGACGTTGTCGGCGTCGAACCGCATCGACCCGGAGACGACGGCCAGCGTGGTGCCGGTCAGCGTCGGCCCGCCGGCCGTGTACCCGGCGCCGCTGCTCTGCCCGGAGTTCCACGGGGCCGTGTTGTAGGCCGTGTCGGTGTCGAAGTTCGGGGTGACGCTCGACCCCCAGAACGCCACCTTGGAGTCTTCCGCAGTGAGGTCGATGGCCAGGTTCGTGGGGTCCCACTGGTCGATGTGCGTCGCCACGAACAACCCGCTCGCGGACCATGCCATCAGGCACCTCCAGGGCGCATCGCCTGGCCGCGACCCCGCACCGGTCGGGCGGCCACCGTCACATCGCCGCCCCCGGACGGCGTTGGAGGCGGGGGAGTCCAGTCCGGGGCCTGCCCGACTGCCCGGCACAGCACCGCGGCCTCAGCCTCCGCGGCCTGCCGCTCGGGGGAGCCGTCGGGGTGTTTGGCGGCCTCGCTCCGCAGCGTCTGGATCCGCGCGATGGTGCGGAAGAACGCCCTGAACTCGTACATCCGCCCCATCGCGTCGCGGCGCGCGGCCAGCGTCTCCGGGCAGGGATTCTCCTCGTACGCCGCCTTCGCGGCGGCCAGGAGCTCGGACTGCTCGGCGCACGCGGCCAGCATTTCCGCCTCCGCCGCCGCCCGCGCAGCCCGCTCCTGAATCGTCAGGTCCGTCACGCTTTCACCTCCTGAGGTCGGGCGGCGCCGGTGACGAGGGGCGCCTGCACATGGACGTCCTGGTGGTCGCCCCGGGTCGAGGACCGGTTGGTGACGGTGGTGATGGCGCCGGAGTCGGTGCGCTCCGTCACCCGCCGGACCGTGCGGCCCGCCTCGTCCCGCCCCTCCCGGCGGACGGGTCGGGATCGGCCGGTCGCGAACTGCAACGTTCGGATCTTCTTGGCGAACGACAGTTCGCCGTCACTTCCGGGCATGGAACCGCCTTTCGTGCATGGGGGAGCAGGTCAGACGCCTGCGTGCTTGAGGTACTCGAACCCGAACTGCGCGCCCAGCTTCGGAATGTCGGCGTCGCTGGAGATCGTCGCGTTCGGCATGTTGACCGTCACGGCCGGAGCGCCGCTGCCGAAGGTGCCGGTCGCAGCCCCGGCCTCCTTGCCGACCGCGTAGTCGCCGGAGTTGAACCCGGCCACCGAGTTGATGGGGATCTTCGTGGTCGACGCCGAGGCCGCCTTCGCCACGGAGTCCCCGCCCAGCGTGGAGGCCTTGGTGGCGCCCGCGACGGCCTTGGTGATCAACGCTGTCAGCGTGGCCGTAGCAGCGCCTTCACGGGCCTGGATGCCTTGGATGAGGCCGTCGACCGTGTAGCCGCCGATCTCCGCCATCACCTGCGACGGTGACTTGATTTTCAGCTCTTTCTTGATGGCGGCGACGAGCGCCTTAGCAATTTTCGCCATCTCGGCGTCGAGCTTCTTCAGGGAGTCCTGCAAGCCCTTGAGATATCCCTCGCCCGACTTTTTGCCGACGTCATACAGGGCGTCCGCGCTGGACTTCCCGAGTTTCTTGCTGGCCTTATCCACGGCCGCCTGCGCTTTATTCAGCGCCTTAATCTCGGAGCCGTCCGACCCGACCAGCATTTCCGCGAAGCTGGCGCCCTTTTCGACGCCCGCGTCAATGATGTCCTGAATGATTTTCTTGTTCAAGCCTCGTTTCGCCAACTTCTGAATGTCGTTGGCGAAACTGTTGATCGCGGACGCCTTGCTCTGCAGCTGAGACGCCATGTCCCCGGCCCCGGTGATGTCCTCCGCCTTCAGGCCGGTGATCGACGCCCATTCCTCGGCTGACCCGGCGACGGTCTTCGCGTACTCCTTCGCCGCCGCCAGCTTCTCGACCAGCTCCTGCCGCTGCTTCGCCAAGGCGGCCAAACTGTCGTTTCCGCCCTTCACGAAGTCGAGCAGACCGTCCATCACATCTGGGCGACCCTTGAAGGCCTTCTTGATGTCCTCGACCATCTTCTCGACGACCGACTTGGCGTTCTCGCCTTCCTTCGTCAGGCCGACGATGAGACCCTTGACGGTCCAGTGGCCGATTTCCTCGAAAACCTTGGACGGGGAATGGATTCCAAGTGCGTTCTTCGCGGCCGTGACCGCCGAATTCACGACGTTCCTTGCGGAATCCGCGAGCTCCCCGGCCTTCGCCCGGACGCCGTTGATCATGCCTTGGATCAGGTCGCGACCAGCCTGGAGCAGCCATGTGCCGACATTCGCGAACGTCGTATTTATCTTCTTGGGGAGGCTCTGCACGTACTTGATGGCGTCCTGCACGCCATCATTAATGGCTTTCGTCATGCGATTCCAAACGGCGACCGTGTCGGAACGCAGGTCTTCCCAGCCTTTCGAGGCGGACGATTTCACCGCGTCAATGCTGCGCTTTACCTGGTCTTCCACTGCCTGCCACAGGGAGTCCCAGATTTTCCGGAGACCGGCTTTTATTTCGTCCATGTCGCCGGTCAAAACGCCCTTGGCGATTTTCAGGGCCCCGCTTACTGTTCCCCAGAAGCCATTCCAGATGGACAGGAAAGTGTCGACCAGCCACGTGACGGTGGCGATCACATCGTCGCCGTACTCGTCCCACAACTCCTTGGCGATGGTGAGAGCGTCGCTGACGGCTGAGCCGACCTCCGACATTCCCTCCTGGAGCTTCGCGCCCCACTCGTCGATCGTGGCCTTATTCTGCGAGACCCATTCCTGGACATCGGCGACGACGCTGTCCCACAGCTCCCCCAGTTGGGAGGCGAATTCCTGAACTTTCTGCAGGGCGCCGGAAAACTCGAACCCGGTACCGACCTTGTCGGCGAAGTCTTCAATGGCTGGAAGGACTTGGCCGCCCAGGAATTCGGTGATGTTTTGCGAGATGGATCGCTTGAATTCCTCAATGCGATTCGACGCCGTGTCGTGCAGGGCGTCTCCAGCCCTCTTGGCGGCGCCGCCGACGTCATCGAGCGCGTTCGACATCGGGCGGAGTGCCGCGAGAGCGTCGATGTTGCCGAGGTCTTCAAACTGGGTGCCGAAAAGGGCGACCGCGACCTGCTCCCGCTTCACCGGGTCGTGAATGCTGAGGATGCCGTCGAGGATCTGCTGGAAAGCCTTCTTCGCGCTGGGGCCACCGGCCAAGATTTTCTTGGCCATGTCCTCGGCGTTGAGGCCGAGGGTCTTATAGGCCGCGACGCTGGAGGCCGACATGTCGACGCTGCGGATGCGGAATTCCTTGAGGGCGTCGCCAGCTTTGTCGAGCTGAATCGTGCCGCCCTCGGCCGCCTTGGCCAGGATGCCGAAAGCCTCCTCGCCGCTGATGCCGAGGCCCTTGAAGAACACCGAGTATTCGTCGGCGGCGTCGAGGAGGTCCTCGCGGACCGCAGCCGGGACCTTCTGCAGGGAGGCGGTGATGAGGTCGAACGCCTCGGAGGCGTTCTTCGCCATCCCGGTCTTGAGGAGGATCCCGACCGACGCGACCGACCGGTTGACGTCGATGTCGAAGATCTTCGCCAGGTCCAGAGCCTTGGCCGTGGTGGCCTGCAGGCTGGACTGGCTGACCTTGCCGACATCCACCAGCGTGGACCCGACCGCGCCCAGGGCCTCGGCGACCTCGTCCATGCTGTCGCCGTACGCCTGCGCGTACAAGGCGCCGGCCGCCTTGCCGAGCTTCTCCGACTCCTTACCCGTCGCCCCAAGCTGCGCGACCAACTTCGCCTTCGCGGCCTCCGCGTCGAGCGCCGACTCGAAGCCGCTCATCAGCAGTTCACCGATCGCGGCGCCCGCGGCCGCCCACCCGAGACCCTTCAGGGTGGACATGAAGCCATCCCCAGCGGCGGCGACGCGTGGCCGGCCGGAGCCCTCGGCGCCGTCGCCGAACTCCTCACCCGCGCCTTCACCGCGGCGGCGGGCAACCCTGCGGGCCTCGTCGAGGCCGTCGTCGAGGCCGTCGACGAGCTGCTCCCCGGCTTCGCGGCCGACGCGGTCGACGTCCCGAACCCCGGCCTGCAGATTCTTGACGAGCTGATCGCCCGCGCGTTTCCCTGCTTCCTGGGCGACGTCGTCGAGCTCGTCGAAGGCCGCGTCGATCGCGGCGTCGAGCTCGGCCGCGAACTGGTCGGCTTCGTCGAGCATCTCGTCGAAACTGGCGTCGAGCGCGGACTCGAACCGGTCGAGCTCGCGGATCGCCTCGGAGGGGTCGAGCCCGTCGCGGATCGCCTGTTCGATCTCGTCGAGGCTCTTGACGACGCTCCGCTCCATGGACGCCATGGAGCTGGTGGTCGAGGACTGGAGCTTGGACAGATCCTGGCCGATAGCCCTGGTGCCGCTGGTGAAGTCGCTCTTGTCGAGCTGGGCGTAAGCGACGAGCTCGCCGACGGTCAGAGCCACGAGGGATCACCCCCTCGCGGTCTCGTCAGTCGTCGAACTCCGCCTGGTCGGCGGGTGTGGAAACGTCAGGCTCGCGCTCAGCGCGCAACACCCGGAAGATGCGGCTCTTCGGCTCGGTCAGCAGACCCAAGACGCGGACGCGCAGCCATGCCCCGGTCCGGGCACGGAGCAGGCCAGGCTCGCCCAGATCCACCCCGTACGTCTGGTGGAGGTCAGCCTCGATCAGGGCCCAGCGGGTTAGGAGGTCTTCCCAGGTGATCCCGCTGTCCTGCGGCTCCGGGTCGTACCACTCCCGGATGCCGGTGACGGGGTCGATGGGACCGCCGCCGGGGTCTCCTCGTCGTTCGTCTCCGAGGTCGACGTCAGTTTTGGGAGACCGCCCTGCCACACTTCCATGGCCCGCTCCTCGCCATGCAGGTGCCAGTTCAGGGCGGTCGCGCCACACCGTCGAATCTGCGGCCACGCCGCGCCGTCGGCCACCAGTTCGTCATACACGGCGCCAAGAGACCGCCGGAGGAACGAGGCCTCAGACCGGTCGTCGAGGATCTCCTCGTCGTCGCTCTGGGCAGCGGCGGCTCTGTCGCGTACGCCGGTGAAGTGCGCGGTGAAGCGCGCCCAGGTGTCAGCGTCCATCGGCTTGACCTGGTAGACCTTGGTCTGTCCGGCCGGGCGGGATCCACGGGCGGGGAGGGGGACGGGCAGGTCGAGCGTCTCCCCGAGAGATGCGTCGAGTTCGGGAAAGCGAGGCATAGGAGGGGGCCTTTCTTACGCTGCGGGGTTGGTGATCGCGGTGCGGGCGCCCTGGCCGTTCAGGGTGAAGTTGAACGGCTCCAGGCCAGTGGTCGGTCCGCCGCCGCCGCCGTACTGCACCGACACCAGGCCCTGCCACGCGTCCGGCGCCCCATCGCGCCTGTAGTACCGGATCTCGATCGTGGAACCGACGCCGACCAAGTTTCCGGCGTCGAGGATGGCCTGCTGACCAGGGTCGGCGACGAAGCTGCTCGGCGAGGCAGCGTCCCTCTTCCTCTTTCCCTCGCACTCCAGCCGCCACTTGCGCTGCGTGACCTGGTCGGACCCCCACCCGTTGCTGTCGAAGTCGGAGTCGTCCTCGACGGTCGACTCGATCGTCTCCTTGAAGCTGGTCATGCCCTTGACGCGCGTCCACGTGGGCGCACCCGAGGTGCCGGTGTTGACGTCCAGCGCCCACGCGCTGGCGAGAAGGCTCTGATTGGCCATGGTGTGATCTCTCTCCCTATCCGGGGCGGTGCGTGGTCGGGCGGTGGACGAGGAGCCGGTAGGAGTCGGCCCGCTCCCGCCGGTCGAGTCCGTCGACCCCCATGGGGGCCTGGATACGGCGGGTCATGAGGAGGATCCCTGCGGCCGGGGCCTGCCAGCCCTGCAGCGCGTCGAACGCGGCGTCGGCGATGTCGTCGACGACCCGGGGATCCTTGGTGCCACGGATGCGCAGCTGGACGCCCTGGGTGCCGTCGGTGTTGGCCGGGTCGTCGGCGTCCTGGTCCACGCCGTAGCAGGCGAGGGCGATGGCCCGATCGGGCTCGGTGGGGAGGCGGCCGAACACGATCGCCGTTTCACCCTCGGTGTACGTTGGCCCGTTCAGCCGCCAGACGCCGGCGCCCGCGGCGTGCAGTTGCTCGGCGATCGCGGTAAGAAGCGCGGTGGTCCAGCTCATTGGAGGGCCCGCCGAACCTGCGCAGCCACGATCTCCAGACCGACCTTCGCCTCGGAGTCCCACGGATCTTCCAGGTACTTCGCCTTCCGGCCACCGTCGTGCTGGAAGTCGAGGCGCTCGTGCTGGATCGTGGCGTACGGGGTGTCGTAGGAGACCGCGCCGGTCAGGCTGGCCCGATCCACGGACGCGACCCCCGACCGCTCCAGAGTCCCCTCCTCGTGGGGCACCTGATCGCGGCTCACCTGAAGGTTGTGCTCCATCCACAGTTCCAGGCCGTCGGCCGCGGCCTCGTGCACGGCCTGGTCGACCTTGCCGAGACCGTCCAGCTTGAGCTGAGAGCGTTGCGGCATCACGGGCCTCCCTACTGGAGTACGACCTCAAGGTGGTCCGGGGTCGGCAGGCCTCCGCCGTCGCGCCGCGCGGCCATGATGACGGTGCTGGCGCGGTCGCCGATGACGACCCGGGACCCGGCCGGACAGGTCGTGTCGAGCGGCATGAAGATGGTCGTCTCGCTGATGACCTCAGCTCCCTCGGCGTCTCGGACGAGGCGCCGCTTGGCGTCGACGAAGCACCGGACCGGCACCTGTTCGCCGTACTCGGGGCCGAACGGACCCTCCCCGGTGAGGGGCTCGACCAGCACGGTGTGGCGGAGGAGCCAGTCGGGGATGGCGCCCATCAGCAGCTCCAGGTCTGGGGTGCGTGGCCGGTGAGCCCGGCGGCCTGGAGGACGGCGTAAGCCTGCGGGGCGAGGCCGGACGAGGCGGCGCTTCCGCTGTTCGTGCCGCCGCCCGAGGATCGGCCGCCGAGCGTGACCGACCCGATCGTGACGGTGCTGTAGATCGGGGTGACGCCGGACCCGTCTTCACCGGCCGTGGCCCACGCGGCGACCTGCTCGCACGTGGCGTTCCGGAGCGCGGTCTGCACCGCGGCGTCGTCCGGGTCGTAGACGGCGCACAGCAGCGCCTGGTCGACCACGCGGGACGCTCGGGTCAGGAGCAGGTGGGCGTTGGTGGGGGGCGTGGAGAGGTAGGCGGCGAGGTCGTCCACGGTCGCGTACGTCATGTCACCCCCACCAGGCTGAGATACGTGGTCTCCGTGCCGTAGCTGGCCGGGTTGAAGGAACTGGGCAAGCCGCCGCCGCCCGCACCCGTGTAGAAAGCCCGGCGCGGGCCCGAAGCGGACGGGCCTCGGCAGAACCAGCTCGATTGCGCATCGTTCGCGCTCGCCGGGTACGGCATGACCAGGTCAGACATGCCGCCGAAGATCAGCAGGATGTACACCATGCGCGGCGTGCTCTGGGCGGCGATAGGGCCGCCGACGAGGGCCCCTCCGCGCCATCCGGCGGCCGTCCACAGCGTGGAATCGTCCGCGGTCGCGGCGACCAGGACCCCTTCGTCGGTGTAGAGACCGAGTCTGTTCGGGACCGCGCTGGCCGCGTAGGTGCCGCCCGCCCGCACGGCCGCCCAGAGGCGGGTGATGGTGACCCCGGCGGGGATCTCCATGCGGCTGCCCAGGATCGTGTTGGCCGAGGCACCGGACCCCAGCATGAAGGTCTCGGGATCGCCGGACGCCGCGAGCAGGCCGTACGCGGACAAGGGGTAGACGGGGCCGCCACCCGACCCGCCACCGCCGCTCGGGGGATCGGCCCACTTCAGGCCGGACGTCTGCGCAGCGTCGGCGGTGAGCACCTGGCCGTCGCTGCCGACGCCGAGACGGGCGACCGTTGCGTTTCCGGTCGCCGCGAGGAGGTCGCCCTTCGTGGTCACCGTGCTCTTCGGCACGGCTCCGACGATCCGCGAGTCGTCCCCCGCAGCGACGGTCCCAGAGGTCGTCCCGACCGGGAGCCGAGCCACCGTGAGAACTCCGCTGGTGATGTCCCCACCTGCGTGGGAATGAGCCGTCGGGGCGTACGCAGCGGCCCCCTCCGCACTCGTGAGGTACTGCGGGTGAGGGTCAGCAGCGCCGGTGTGCGAGGTCATCAGCGACGAGGCGGTGCCCGCCGGATCGTAGGCGCCGGTATGCGTGTGAGCTGCGGTGGAAGCGCCCACGTCGCCCGCTCCGAGCACGACGACGCCGGTCTTCCCGTTGACCGAGGAGACCGCGTCGCCTCCGCTCCCGGCGGGCAGCTGGCTCGTAGGGACGAGCCCGTCCGCGCCGAGGGCGGCGTATCCGTTGGGCTGTCCGCGTCGCGCCGCCAGCTCGTACCGGGCATCTCCAGATGTGACTGTGAGACCCACGTCGGCCCGGACGCCAGGGATCGAAACGAGCACTTCAGACAGTGTGTGCGTCCCTGTGGCGGGGACTGTGATGGTGTGCCGCCGCTCACCCTCGGACACCGTGTAGTAGGCGCCGTCAGGGTAGGCGAGCGACTCCGTGGGGGTGAGGGTCAGCGACCACACGCCGTCCTGGCCGGAGGTCGTGGTGACTTCCTTGACGATCTCCCCGCCCCCGACCAAGAAGGTCGCCGCGGCGACGAGGTGCGCGGTCACCTGCACACCGGAGACCGGGGCGCCGGACGCGTCCTTGACCGTGTTGGTGATGGTGGTCACCGCACACCCCCTCGATGGTGTTACTGGGCGCGGATCCAGGTCAGGGCGTTGGCCACGATGGTGTCGATCGCACCCTGGGTGGTGACGGCGCTGTTGATGGTCGCGGGCGGCGCCATCACCGGCGCTCCGCCGCTGTTCCGGCCGACGAGGATGACGACGAGCGACGGGTTGTAGCCGCCGGGTCGGGGGGCGAGCTCGAACTGCACCTCGTAGTCGACGACCTCGCCGGGGTCGGCCTGGTCGGTGATGGCGTTGGTGACGAATGCGGCTACGGGGTCGGTCAGGCGCACAGAGCGTCCTCTCGGGATTCGAGGGGGAGGTTGGTACGCGGGCGGGCGGCCCCCCTCCAGCACCGCCCACCCGCGCGATTAGGGGACGCCTGTCAGGCGTCGAGCACCGCCGCCGTGATGCTGGCCGGGGTGGTGCCCACCCAGTCCACGTGCACGGTGCCGTCGGACTGCCGGAACTCCGGACCGAACGGCCCGTAGATCCGGTAGGCGCCGGCGGGGATCGCGTTGGCGGTCAGGTCGCCGATCGGCAGGGCCTGCCGTCCGACCGTGCCCGGGGTCAAGAACGTGGGGGTCACCGAGGCGTCGTCGCCGTTCATGACGTACAGCAGCCGGTGCTCACGCCAGGGAAAACTGTTGCCGTCGGTCGCCTCGATGGGGCCGTCGACCGCGGTCGGGTCGACGCCCATCTCGGTCAGGGTGGTGGAGGCGGTGATGGCCGTACGGGGCATGGGTCAGTCCCTTCTCAGCTCACGATCGCGATCGGGCACTTCGCCACCCCGGTCTGCGCACCGGTCGTAGCCGGGAACACGCCGTCCAGGCCGGTGCCGAAGGTGAAGCCGAGCGCCTTCCCGCCCACAGCCGCGGACGCGGTGACGATCGGCGCGCACCCGAGCAGCGTGTTGACGGTGGTGGTCGCCGTGGTAGTGGTCGCGACGATGTACCAGCCGTCCTTCTTGATGGTCACCGGGGCGGTGAGCGCCAGCTTCTTCGCCGTGTTGACGGCCCAGGCGGCGGTGAGCTGGTCGGCGGTCTGCGCCAGCAGGTTGCCGTCAGGGTCGTACAGGGCGTGCGCCCGGTGCGTCGGCGTGTTCTCCGCCGTGTTGCCCGCCACGAACGCGATGTTGGTGACGACGTCGCCCTTGCGGAGCCAGATCCGGACGCCGATCGCCACCCCGGACGAGGTCGCGGCCAGGTCGGAGGTGCACGCCCACGCGGGGATGTTGGAGCGGACGAACGCGGACTGGTCGATGCCGGGGAGCGCGTTGAACGGGACGTCGAGGGCGGCGGCGTCAGCGAGGACGCCTTCGTAGTAGCGGCCGAGCACGGTCACGACTGCTCGCCCTCCTTCTTGGTGTCGTCGCCCTGCTGGTCAGGGTCCTTGGGGGTCTGCTTGGCCGGGGTCCGCCGCTTCGGCTTCTCCTCGACCTCGGGAAGCGGCTGGCCGGACGCGTCCACCTCGACCACCCGGTAGCCGGGGCGGCGCCGCGCGAACAGCACCATCGACCGGCCGACCTGGACGCCGTCCTCGTCCGCCATGCACTGGCCGTTCTCGCGGGTGTCGTCGAAGCTCACCCGGGCGACGCCGTCGGCGAAGCTCACCGCGCCGACGCGGCCGGTGAAGTCAGCGGTCGGGCTGTAGATGAGGAAGTAGCGGATGCTCATGATCTGGGTCCTCCTACTTGACCTTGATGTTGCGGAAGACGCCGCACGAGCGGGCGTGCTTGAGGACGAGCGTGGCGGGGCCCATCTCCAGCTCGCCGGTCTTGACGGCACCCGCGGTGTCCCAGTCCGGGTCCCAGGTCCGCATCAGCGGCCGACCGGCCATGCTGGCGCCGTGCAGGGCGTCCAGGCCGAACCGGACCGCGTACAGGTCGGTCAGGTTGGTGACGTTGCCGCCGCCGCCCGCCCCGTCCGGGTCTCGGGTCTCGATCGGGACCACGTAGGAGTTGCCGGTGAAGTCCGAGTTGACGGTGCCGAGGTCGACGAGGACGGCGTTGCCGTACCGCTCGATCGTCCGGCCGAGGTCGTCGGACTCCTTGGTGTAGAGACCGGCCCGCTTGGCGATGGCCTTGATGCGGGTGAGGAGCACCCTGTTGCCGAGCAGCGCAGTCGGCTGGTCGTTCATCAGCGACAGGAACTCGTCGAGCTGGTCGGAGACGGTGATGCTCTTCTCGGCGGTGTCGACGGCGGTCGCTGACCAGTCCACGTAGTAGCTGGTGGTGTTCTGGAAGTACTCGGTGACGCTGCCGGTGAGGGCGACGTCGAGGCCGTCGAAGCCGAGGGCGTCGGTGGCGTGGTCGCCGTTGATGAGCCGGTCGGCGAAAGTGACCTGGCAGCCCTTGATGAGCTCGCTGGTCTGGAAGGCCATCTCGTCGGTGCGGGCCTGGCCGACGTGCGCGAGCACTCGGTCCAGGTTGTAGGCGCCACCGAACGGGTAGAGCGAGCTGGTGATCTGGGTGCGCTTCGCCTCAGCCGGGGTGTACTCGGTGTTGTAGGCGCGGAATGCGCCGCCGCGGGTCTGGGTGAGCCGCGAGTAGGTGTAGGCGAGTGTGCCACCACCCGTGGGGTTCGCAGTGTCGTCGAACGTGATCTGGTCCAGCAGCCACGACGTACGCCGGGTCTCGTCGATCACCGCGTAGTCGACGTCGCTGCTGGCGTTGCGCATGGCGTCCGCCAGGGTGATGGCCATTACTCACACTCCGTGCTTAGTTGTTCAGGTTTGTGCGCGGGCGTACGCCTCGCGGATGGACTTGGGGCGCTCGTTGGTGCCCGTGCTGCCGTTGCCGCCGCCGAAGTCGCCGCCCGAGGAGGACGGAGCCTTGGGGGCGAGCTTGGCCAGCCGGTCGACGGCCTTCTTGATCGCGGCCTCGTCGACGTCGCCCTTGTCGTCGACGAACTTCGCTGTGTCGATCAGGTCGGCGGCGTCACCCAGGTCGAGACCCTTGCGGGCGAGGGCGGTCTCGAACTTGGCTGCGGCCAGCTTCCGGCCGGCCGTCACGAGGGCGGTGGATTCGCCTTCCTTGCGGGCCTTCTCGACGGCCTTCTCGATTTCCGTCATGGAGGCCTTGCGGACCTTGTCGAGCTCTTCGGCCGCGCTGCTGTTCTCCTTGGCGCGCTTCTCCCACTTGCGGGCTTCGACCTTCCAGTCCGTTTCCTGTGCAGGTTGCGGGGCCGGGTCGGTCGGGGCGGGGTCGGTGGGTGCGGGTTCGGGTACGGTTTCGCTTCCTCCGGCCTGCACGCGGATGGGGCCGCGTCGGGTCCATCCGATGATGGCGCCGGGGGTGTTGGGCAGGTAGTGCATGTTTGCTCCCGTGCGGGATTGTGGCGGCCCGTGCGGGCCCTTTTCGGGACGGAAAGTCTGGGTGGGGCGTATGGTGCGCGGCATGCACCCTCAACACCCTCAGCAGCAGCCGCCTGGGTTACCGCGCACGCAGCCGTACGGCCAGCCGCCGAAGACGCCGAACACGAGGTTGATCGGTTGCGCGGTGCTTATCGGCGCCCTCGCCCTCCTGATCGCCCTGGTCTTCCTCCTCGGAGGGAACGGCCAGGAGGAGCCAACGGCGAGCGCCTCGCCCAGTGCGACGTCGACGGGGTTCATGCTCGCGGTTCCGAAGCTCGATGCTGGCCAGACCAGAGAGCTGTTGGCCGGGCTACGGAAAATCGACCCGGCGCTCGACGAACCTCGATCGGTCGAACGGGCGCGGAACACCTGCAGCGACTCGCTCAACGGGAAGCCCCGCGATCAGATCGTCGAGAACACGAGGCTTAGATTCGATGGCGGGGACGCCCGCATCGACGCGGCGGACGCCGAGAAGATCCTGCTCTTGATTCTCCAGGCCGGATGGTGCGAGGTCGGCTAAGGCCGAAGCTGGTAGGTGGGCTCGTACAGGACCGGGTCGAGCAGCTCGGCCGCGGGGATGTCCCGGCGGTGGCACTCGGACAGGACGGTCCACACGTACGCGCCCGCCCGCACCCCGGCGGGCCCGGCCTGTTCGGCGGGTCGGAAGCCGGCGGCCGCGAGGTCGTCGGTCCAGACGTGGCCGAGTAGCTGACCGTCGTGGTTGTGGAGCGGCGCGCGCCGTACCGGCCCGGCGGGGACGGAGGAGTAGCCCGGCGGGCTGTCCACGTTCGTGGGCTGAGGGTCGTCAGCCCACCGGCCACGAGTCGTCACTTCGGCTTCCCCTGTTCCGTGTAGCCCTCGTCAGCGTCCCCGAAGGGGGTCGGCGTCCACCCGTCCGGCCGGGACCAGCCGTCAGGAACGATCTCGACCTCGACGAACCAGACACCTTTCTTCTGGTAGGCGGCATGCACCACGTAGTGCGCGCCACGCCGGAGCAGGATCTCACGCTCGTCCTCGTCAGCCTCCGAAGTGCCCATGACGTTCAGCGCTCCGTAGCCCTTCGGGGCCCGGATCATCATGTAGATCTGGCCCGGGAGGGCTGCGGATTCGCCGACCGAGGTGGACATGAACCCGGCCTCGACGAACGTCTTGCCGACCAGCGCGGCCATCGAGTCGGCGTCCTCGACGTTCGCTCCGAGGAAGTCCGCGAAGCGCTTACCCACTCCCCGGTGGAGCACGACCGCCTCGGGGAGCTTGGTCTTCTTGAAGGCGCTGTCGAGGCCTTCGAGGAGCTGGTTGTACCGGTCGCGGTGGGGGACAGGCTGACCACGCAAGCCGCCGTTGACCATCATGTAGGCCTCTTCCGTGTACCGGAAGACGGCCTTCCTCTCGGCCTCGGTGAGGTCCTCCGGCGTGGGGAGATGCTCGCGCGCCCACTCCAGGCCGTCGGCGTTGCTGTGGTGGCGCAACCCCTGCCGCATGCCGGGGGCGGACCGCCTGGTCGCTTCCTCCGCAGCTCGACGAGCGGCTTCTTCGGTGGCGCGGCGTGCGGCCTCGGCGGCGGCGCGCTTCTCGGCTGCGAGGGCTTCGGCCTTCGCCCTGGCTTCCGCTTCGGCCTGGGCCTTCTTCGCGGCGGCCTCGGCTTCCTCCTTCGCCTTCGCGGCCTTCGCCTCGACTTCGGTCTGCGCGGCCTTCGCCTTCTTCAGGGCGGCGTCCTCCACTGGGGGAGGAGGCGTGCTCGGCGGCATGTCGGCGACGGGGCCGCCCTTCGGCCCCGCAGGACCGGGGACGTTGCCGGCGCCGACCTGCTCGCGGTACGGCAGGCGCTTGAGGTCAGGGTTGGCCTTGAGGTGGTCGCGGAGCGCGGCCTGCTCAGCCCGGATTTTCGTACGGGCGGCCTTCTGCGCCTCCGGGGTGAGGGCTGCGGCGGCCTGCTCCTTCGCAGCCCGGATCTTCCGCTCCAGATAGCGCTGCTTCTGCCGGGCGACGTCGCCCTCAGGGTCTGCGGTCGCGGTCTTGAGCTTCGTGATGCCGGGCAGGTACGCGGACGCGCTGTGGCGGCAGTTCGGGTGGAACAGGCCTGCGGATCGGGCCTGGTCGAGTGTCGCCACGACGGTCACCTCGACGGTCTCGCCGTCCTTCGTGGCGTGCGGGATGCGGAGTTTCCCGATCGGCCCGGGGTTCCGCCGGAGCACCTTCGACTCGTACGGCCTGCAGACCTTGCACTCCTGCGTGTTGTCGGAGATGACGACGAGGTCGATCCCGGCTGTCTGCAGGCGGTCCATCTGGCCTTGTACGGCGGCGCGCTGGGCGTTGGTGCGGCCGATCATCTCCGCGTAGCTCGACAGGCGCCACCGGCGGTTCGCGCGGTCCGTGAAGTCGACGATCCCCTGGTCCACCAGGCGGGCCCACGCGGCCTGCGACGCCTGACGTCGGGTGGCGGTTCCGAGGGCGATCCGGGCTGCGGTCGCGGCCTGCACGCGTCGGTACGCGTCTTCGGGGGCGCGGAGGATGTTGCCTTCGACGACACCGAGGTCCCTGTGCAGGGCGGCCGCGATGCTCTCGATGATCGCGGCGCCGGGCGTCTGGGCGAGCGCTTGGCGGGCGTCGTCGCGCACCTGCTTGGACACGGGCAGGCCTGTGAGCGCGGAGGCGCGGCCGTCCCGGTACGCCTGCCGGATCGCCTCCCGGATCGTGGCCGACTTGGTCTTCTGGAGCCGTTCGTAGACGGCGAGCCCGGCGCGCCGGAGCTTCCGGACCGCGTCCAGCTTGGTTTCGGCCGTGGGCGCGATGAGGTCCTTCTTGAGCTCGTCGGCGACCGTCTTGATGAGGCTGGCTTCGACCTCCCGGTAGAGGTCGGCGACGCTGGCGGCGACTTGGTCGAGGAGGTCCTGGTCCACAGCCATGGCGGGGGACCTCCTCGCAGGTCAGGCCATCACTTCACCGTCTGGGGAAGTGATGGCGGCCCGTCCTGCCCTTCGGCCTCCGGGTCTCCGCCGTCGTCCGGGCCCGTCATCTCACCCGGCAAGGCGAACGGGTCGGCGATCGGGGCCGGCCGGGCGTCGGCGATCCGCTCCACCTCGGCCTGCACCTCGGTCTCGTCCCAGTCCGGGTGCAGCATGCGGACGAGGGTCTCGTCCGAGGCGGCCTCCGCGCGCCTCATGAGTTCGGCGGTGGTGGCGAGCTGCGCGAGGTCCGGGCTGACGGAATCGCCGAAGACCACGGTCGGCCGCTCGGCTGGGATCGTGCTGCCGAAGACCTCGGTCTCGAGGAGGAGCAGCATCTCGATGGCGTCGGCGAGCGGCGGACCGCTGTAGACCGCCTTCCGCCCCCGGGTGGTCAAGCTCCGGCGTTCCTTCGCGGAGACCTCGGTCGCGGTGACGGCCACGTCCCCGCTGAGCCCGAAGGACTGGGCCGAGTAGCCGGTGGCGCGGAGGATCGCGGCGAGCAGCTCGGCGGCCGTGTCCCGGTGCTCGACGGTCCGGATCCCGAACTGGGTGGCGGAGATCTCCATCCGGTCGCCCTCGCCCAGGATCGTCAGGCCCTCGTACAGCTCACGGTCCAAGTCGAAGCTGGCGCCTCGTCCGGGGCCGTTCGACTGCAGGTAGCTGCTCGGGACGATGAGGCGGGCCTTGGCCAGCCTGACGTCCCTCATCCACGACGTGTACGTCTCGTCGAGCGCGTCCATCAATCCGAGGACCGGCCCGTCGAAGTCCGAGCGGCCGAGGTTGGCGCCCGCAGGGTAGTTCCGCCAGGTCCTGTTCGGCCTCATGTTGGGGACGTACACGGCGGTGAGCCGGTCGATGCGGGTCTGGACGACGGGCTGCAGTCCGGCGGTCTCCGGGTGGTCGGTGAGGGGCACCTGGTCGCCGAGGTTGCCGGGGCGGCCACGGTACAGGCCGTGGAGGATGTAGCCCGGCTCGTGCCGTTCCAGATGGATGAGACAGGTCTGGTCGTCCTGCTCCACCACGCGCCAGAACGTGACGGCCGCGAGCTTGCCCCACCGCCACTCCGGGACGGCCGCGTCCGCGTGGACGACGGCGAGCCACGGTTGTTCGGCGACTTGGGTGTCCCAGACGGCGCGGAGGTAGTACCCGCCGAGCGCGGCCCCGACCTCCGCCCCCTCCAACAAGGTGGCCTGGAGGCCGTCCTCGACCAGCTCCTCGATGCGCTCCTGCGTGGCCACGGTCTCGACGGTGAGGCTCGGGGGCTCGGAGAAGAGGAGGTCGCTGGACATGGTGGCGATGTCGCTCGCCACGGGCACGTGGAGTTTCGTCCGGCGCTCGCCCTGCGGGGTGGGCTGCCCCCAGAACCAACGGGCCATGGTGCCGACGATCCCGCCCCGGTAGGTCGAGGGCCGGTTGGCCGGCCGGTCGCCGTGCGCTCCGTACAGGATGGCGAGGGCGTCGTCGTCACCCCGGTACCAGGCGTCGAGGACGCCGTAGTGCTGGTAGATGGGGTTGAGGTGTTGGGGCGGCCAGGTGCCGCCTGCCGGAAGCGGCACGCTGGTCGTCCTTCCTGGGCTTCTGACCTGCGGGAACAGGCGGCACTAACATTTCGTTCGGCCGTTTTGGGACAATTGGTACGTCAAATAAACAAGTAGATGAAAGGGTCGAAATGACCGCGTACTACTTCCGTCCCAACCCCAACCGGACCGAGACCGTGACCGTGGTGGCCGACCGCATCGAGGACTCGGGTGGCTTCCGCCACTTCGTTCGGCGCGGCGTGATCATCAGGTCGGTTCCGGCCGGAACGATCATCGGGCACGGCGTGAGCTCCGAGGATCTCCGCCCGAGGAGCCGCCCGATCTAGTTGGAGTCGTGGGGTACGCCGTCGTGCTCACGGCGGTGTGCCCCACGGTTCCACACGGCGTCGTTCGCTTCGTGCACGGTCCGCCACAGCTCGTACTGGACGGTGTCGTCGGCCTCCGCCCAGCGGTCGCGCATCTGATCGACGGCGTGGACCAGGGCGCGCACCTCGGGCGGGAGGTCGGCGAGCTCGGCAGGTTCGCCAGGGATCGGAACGCCCGGCGCAGTCTGAACATGGCGGTGGTCGACGAGCGCACGACCGCACACGCAGTTCCCGGCGCCGGAGTGGACGTCTCGGGCGTAGACGTGGGGCTGGCCGTACTCGCTGGGGAACGGACCGCGGGTACCTTCCCAACCGGGAGGGACGGCGAGCTCGGTGGCCATCATGCGCGTCCTCTCACTACAGGCCAGCGACGTTGCTCGTCAGCGCGATCAGGCGCTCGTACTTCTCCGCCGTCGTGTGGCCATCCCAGGCCGGGGCCTCATCGACGCCCAGCGTGGGGACGTGGGGGAACAGGTCGAGGTCGTCGGGCGAGATGTGCCAGGACAGTTGGCCATGCGGCGTGGTGACGTAGATGACAGGCCAGTCCGGCTCGTCCGGGTCGCTGTAGGCGAAGGCGGCGGGGAACTGGGTGGCGAGGTAGGCGACGAGCGCGGCCCGCTCCCGGTACGGGTTCCACACCTCGGGCTCCGGCTCGACCTGCCCCGGCTCGTCGACGCTCTCCGGCCAGTGCCACGTGCCCGGCACGTTCTGCGGGCCGTAGTCCACCTCGTTGAAGAACATGCCTGTCGGGTTCATCACGGCGAGGTGGCAGCGCGCCTGCATGTCGTCGTCGGCGTGCTCGGGCGGTGCATAGCCGGTGACCTCGGTGATGATCGCGGCCCGGCAGACGCTCGGGTACTCGCCGCCCGGGGTGCCGTAGCTGACGTAGTGGACGATCTGGCCGACGGTCGGCGTCTGACTCATGGGTGCTCCATCAGTGAAGGGGGATGGAAAAGTAAAGCCACGGGAATGGACATTCCCACAAGTTACGACCTGGTAGAGCAGTGCTCACGCTGCGGGCAAGACCGGCTCGCGCAACTGGTACTGCCAGATCGCCCGCGGCGTGTGCACCGCATACCTGATCATGTCCAGACCGTGGTCGGCGACCTTGACGACCGCGTCCTCGCCCTTCTCAGCTGCCGCCTCGTCCCAGGAGTAGCCCGGGAACTCGTTGATGACCTCCGGGCAGGCATCCGCGATCTTCAGCCGGTCGGTCGCCAGCAGACTCGCGACCGTGCGGAGGCCAGGCAGCACCTCGTTGTTGCCCAACGTGCTCGCCAGCCCGTCCTGGTGGAGCTGGACACGGAACGATGCCGCGGACGGGTCGATGATGGTGTACGGCGGCCGGCCACCCGTACGGTCGAGGAAGTCACGGAAGCGGACGCTGTACTCGGCGTCGGTCAGCTGCCGGAACTCGCGCTTGCTGTCGTAGCGCCATTCGTGGGTGAGGTACAGCCGCCCGTCGACGCCCAGGCCCAACCTGCCCGCGTGAAACGGGTTCACGGTGCCGTAGTCGGCTGCGGCGCTGATCCATTGGACGATGGGCGGTACGACACTGACGACGTGCTTGGCCGGGTCCCACATGTCGTAGACCGCGCCGGACGCGAGGCACCACTCGCCGTCGATGAACCGTCTCCGCCACAGGCCGACGTACTGGGCCATGAGCAGGTCGATGTACGACTGCTCCAGGCTCGGGTTGTCGCGCAGGGTGAAGTGCCAGCTTCTCACTCCGACGTCGGCGCCGCGGAGTAGGAAGTCGGTGCGGAGCCAATGCGCTGGCCCGTCTGGGTTTGTCGTCGCCAGGAGTTTCGCCCCGGGCACTCGGAGCCGGGACAGAAGCATCATCCAGAACGCTTGGGGGACGAGGGTGGCTTCGTCTACGTAGACGAGCGCGATCGTGGCGCCCCGGATGCGGCCTTCGGCTTTCGCGTCGGAGGCGCCGACGAGGTGGACGGTGCGGCCGAGGATGACGGCGGTGGTGCTGCCCTGGGTGTGATGGATCTGCCCGGCGAGGAAGCCGAACAGGGTGGACGACTGGAGCGGGTCGATGATGTTGCGTTCGATCGTCTGCAGGGTGCGGCCAACGATGACGATGAGGCCATGGTCAGGGGCACGGATGACGGCGATGAGGAACGCCAGCAGGCTCGCGATGGTTTTCCCGCTCGACACGGCCCCGGCCCAGAGCGCGATCTGCGGGGTGGCGAGCGCGCCGACGATGGAGCGCAGCTGCTTGGGGGACAGGACCTTGCCGAGCGCTTCGAGGTTCACGTCTCGTCCGGCAGGTTCGCGGCGGCGACTTCGAGGGCTTCGGCGATGGCGCCCAGCATGCTGCGGGCTTCGGACGCGCCGTTGTCGGAGTCGAGGCGCTCCAGCACGACGTGCTTGTCGATGAAGATGCCGTAGGCGGTGGCGAAGTCGCGGGCGTCGCGGCCGGCCTCAGCGGCCAGGGCGCGGCGGCGCATGGTGTCGGCATCGTCGAGGGCGAGGCTGGCGAGCTGGGTGCGGCGGGATTTGTTGTCGGCCTGCTTCGCGCGCGTGGCCGTTTCGGTCTGCGTCCGGTCGAACGCGGTGGTCACGCCTTCGTCGCGGGCGATCTTCGAGACGGTGGACGGGCTGACGTTGTGCTGGCGGGCGATCTCGTTGCGTTTGCCGCCTGCGTGGATGCTGTCGAGGATGGCGGCGCGGGTGGTGGGGTCGATGGGTGGGGGCACACGTGCTCACCCCCGGACATGGAGCAGCCCCGCACAGTGGCGGGGCTCATCTGGACATGCTTCGCGTGCCTCCGATTATGAGTTATCCACAAGCTTAGTGTCAAGATGCCCGAACGTACCTTTAGGCTCCCTTGCTTCTTGAGTGGAATTTGCCATTTTTTGTGAGAGGGATCTTTGCGATAGAAACAATTAATGGATGTGCGGGGTTGGGGTCGTCCAGGATGTCGACTATGAATTGTTTCGCTCGAAAATGATTTACCGGGGCGCCGATTATAAAAAAGGCTATTATGGTTGTTTTGAACAAAATTCTCAAATGTCTTTGCTGGTTGCGAGCTGTGGTGAATGTGCAAGCTGCTATAGCAAATCTAAGTGCGGTGCAGAGCTTGAAAAGCTTTCCCGGTCGCTCTTCGATCAATGACACCAGTTCGGCGGCGCGCGTTTCGGCGCGTTGGGGATCGGCGTAGCGTACGCGGGCAGACCACTGAACGAGCTTCCGGGCTGCCCAGGGAGACACTTCGCAGGCTTCGTTGACGATGAGGCCTAGGGTGATGCCGAGGAAGATTTCCCAGCCGCTCACCGAGCGCCTCCGAGGAAAATCGTGCTGAGCAGGCCGCGAAAAACGCTGCCAGTGGCGGGCCGGGGCTGGAGGGCTTCGGGGCGGCGTTCGGCGAGTAGTGCGCGGGCGGCGGGGGCGCCGGTTCCGGTGAGGGTGTAGAAGCGGCGGGGTGGTTTGGTGGGGTCGGGGTTCTTGTCCTCCCAGTGGCCCTCGATCCACTTGGCGTCTTCGAGGCGGTCGAGGACGCCGTAAATCGTGGGGCCGGTTCGGCCGGTTGCCTTGATGATGGCCCAGCCGTGCAGTTCGTAGCCCTGGCGGTGGGCCTGGATGAGGGTTTCGAGGACGTCGAGCAGGGGTTTGGTGATGCGGACGGGTCCGCTGGTTCCTTCCACACCCCTTACCTTACCTAGGTCGGATAAGGGGTGTGGGGGGTTCGGGGATCTGATTTCAGGCGGCCTGGAGACGCTTGGCGAGCCACGCCCAGTCCCACAACGGCCAGCACGGCCGCCCACCCCACCAGGTCGTCACGTCCTTGCCCGGAGGCTCGCAGGAACCCTCACAGACGATCGCGATCTGATCGCCAGGCATGATCCGCACCCGCAGCGTCCACTGGCCGTCTCCGGCCGCCTGGGGGCCGTCTGTGGGGCACCAGGGGCAGGTGATGCGCAGGACGTGTCCGTCGGGCCAGAGGTCGAGGTGGTGGGCGAGCGTGTTGACGATGCGGCGGGCTCGGGGGGCGAGGTCTTCGGCCAGGCCCGGGTCGACGAAGTCGGCCTCGACGAGGTGGCGGGCGGCGAAGTCGAGCAGTGGGCCGACGTTGGCTTGCAGGGTGGCCGGCGGCGCCGGGGTCGGGCACATGATGGCCTGGGCGACCATGGCGGCGCACGTGTAGGCCTCGATGGCGAGGTTGTTGAGCGCTGTCACCACGTCGAGGTCGACGGGGGCGGGGTGCTCGCCGGGCATGACGGCGACGCGCTCGATGCGCTCGACGCGGGCGAGCTGGTCGCGGAGCTCTCGGGCCTCGGCGGTCATGAGGTTGGGGCGGGGTGGCCTGGGGGTGCCGGGGAAGCGTGCCTCGACGAGGTCGGCCGCGTAGAAGGAGGCCCATTCGAGGTCGGTGGCGACGACGGTCGGCAGGTGGTGCACGGGAGGTCCCCCTGGATGGTTCGGATCGGACGGGAGCGATGGTGGCGGGCGGCGGTGGTTAACGTCGCGTCCTACGACCGTCGGGGTGGTGGGGGTTCAGAAGGGGGCGTCATTGCTTTCGGCCTCCGTGAGGATTTCAGGCGCGCGGGCAGGAATAGCGGGCAGGGGTGAGCCGCATTTATGTGCGGCGAGTACCGGATATCGGCGGGGATTCCTTATGTGCCACTCATAGCGGTGCTCGAGCTCCTTTTTCTGCGCGTTGCCGACAAGATCGTAAGTCGCGCGGCCTTGGAGAAGCGCGACCGCTTCCCCCATTTCGTCGATCGGGTTGATATCGGCCCGGACGGGGAGTGCACATTTTTCGGCGTCGAGGCCTCGGAGGACCGGGACCCGGCAGTGGGGGCACTGGGTGATGCCCGCGGTGCGCAGCTGCCCGCTGGAGCAGGCGAGGAGCCAGGGGGGGATCACGGGGCGTCCTCGGGGTTGAGGATCTCGCCGGTGGTGGGGTCGATGCGGAGACCGTCGACGATCACTTCGGACGGCTGGGAGTGCGTTATGAGATCCGAGGGGTCGCGTGGGTCCGCGTGTAGTGAGTGCAGTGCGTCTCCTATAGACGCACTGACGCACTCACTACTAGTGCGTTGACGCACTAGTGACGCACTTGACGCACTGACGCACTCGGAAGAGACAGAGTGCAGTTTCGCCCTCCTCGGCCCGTCCACCACGACCACCTTCCCCGCCCGGACGAGCGACTTGAGGGCGTCACGGATCGCCTTCTGAGGGTGCTCGTCGGCCAACGCCTCCTCGATCGCACGCCCTGACGCGTGCGGAGAGAGGGTGAGCCACTCAACGATGGCGCCCGCGGCCGACTCGGTCTTCGCGTCCTTACGGGACCCTCCAGCGAGCTCCAGGCGCCGCTGCGCAGGGTTGAAAGAAAGAAGCGACTCGGGCACATCGACGTCTCGCCCGTACGCTGAGAAATAGCGTGGCGCGGCGGGATTCGTTTCTCCGGAGTCGTCCTTTTCCCGGACGAGTCGCCATTCCACATCGGGCCAGTCGCGGAGCCTGGAAGCACCCCGGGACCGCTCACCGGAATGGCCCATGTGGTGAATCACGATCGCTTCTTCGACTCCTGCTTCTTTCAGAAGTTCGTCGATCGCGACGAGGAGACGGCCCGCTTCCTTGTCCTCGGACAGGCCCAGGGCGTCGAGCACAGGAGCGAGACAGTCCAGCACCACCACGGTCGCGCCGAGGGCACGCAGCCGGTCAGCCCACTCGGTGCGGGTCTGCGGGTCGAGGATGTCGAAGGACGACAGGCGGCCGCGCAGGGGGAGGATGCCGACGGCGTCGGTCCGGGTGATGCCTTGGTCGCGGAGCCAGGAGCGGAGCATCCGCGCGTCGAGCTCGTTGTCGATGATGACGATCCGCCCGGACGGTGGGGTGACGTCGAACTTGCCGAGGAACGGCACCCCGTCGGCCAGCGCCCGCACGAGGTTCCCGACCGTGGTCGTCTTCCCGGCCTTGAACTGGGCGGCCAGCATGACCCGTCCGCCGACCGGCCACAGCCCGTCGACGCGGTACCGCACTGGTTCGTCTTCGACGGCGAGGAAGTCCGACAGCAGGGTGATGTCAGGCGGGACGACGTTCCCGGCGCGCGCCTTCTTCGCCCTCCGGGCCGCCTCCTCACGCACCCGGATCTTGCGGAGCTCGTGGGTGACCTCACGTTCGTAGGCGAGCGCCTCCAGGTCGAGCTCCTCCGCGCCGTCGACGGCCGCGGCTGGGGGTGTCGGGTCAGGCGTGGGGTGGAGCTGGTGGACGGTGGCGAGGGCGCCGTCCGTCGCGAAAGGGGGCGGACCCTGAGCACCCGGCCCGGTCGGCGCGATCAGGTCGGAGAAGTCGTCATCGTGGGGGAGACGCTCGTCGACGTCGGCCCGCACTGCGGCCAGGTCCGCGACAGCTACCTGGGCGACCGCCCACGACAGGACGCCGAGGAACTCCGTCTGCGCCTGACGGGCGGTGAGGATCCGTTCGGTCCCGTCCCTTGAGGTGGCCATCGCCGTGATGAACACCCCGGACAGGGCGGCGGCCGCGTCCAACGCCGGGTACAGACCGGCCGCGGCTTCCCGCATCGCCCCGGCCGCCGCTCGGAGCGCGATCCCGTGCCGGGACTCGCCGGTCGCGAGCGCGCTCTGGAACTGGGTGGTCAGCCCAGCGAGCAACTCCGGCCGCGTACCGGCGGTGTGCCGGTCGAGGAACGCCTTCACCTCACGGTCGGTCGCCGCGTCGTTGCTGTCGCCCGCGTCGGGCAGTTCGCCGGCCAACGCAGGCGGCAGCTCGGGCAGCGCCCCGGTGCGGACCCATTCGTACCGGCCGCCCTGGTCGGCCTTCTCGTGGATGCTGGGGGAGACGACGATGATGCCGTTCTTGCCGCGCACCTCACCCCACGCCTTGCCGAGGCCGCCGGTGGAGTTGCCGAGGGTGCGGCCGTCTGGGGCGGCGTACAGGTAGTGGCCACGCTCGGCGTCATGCTCCCGAGTCGACTGGAACGGCCCGGGGGCGGTGAGGAGCGCGGCCCGGAGGAGCGGCGGTAGGGCGTCGGGCCGGTCGACGTCGAACGCGATTGCGCCGGACCGGCCGACGTGGAGGGCGAGAGCGTGGTCGGTTCCGGCGAACCAGACGGCGATGGTCTGCGGGTCTCGGCTGGACTTCGACGGCCAGCCCTTGCCGAGCACTGACCCGGCGTGCTTCGTGGCCCGGTTGACGGGCAGCACGTACCATCCGGCGGCCGCGTAGGCGAGGGCGGCCTTGATGGTGTCGTGGTCGGGCGTGATGAGGGGGATGGAGAGGGTCACGCCTGGCCTCCGAGGTTGTGCGTGCACCGGCATGACACTCGGCCGTCCTGTACACCCAGCTCACGCCACGCGTGGAAAGGACACCCCGGGATCAGGTCGGGGCCGGGCGGGTGGGTGGTGAGCCCCCACCGGGGGTTGTACGGGCCGCCGGAGGACCGCATAGGGCAGACGGTTCCGCACGCCAGGCACCGGCCGACGTTCCAGGCGAGTTCCTCACACCACACGGTGCGGGACCCGGGGCACTTCTTCGGCGGCACCAGCCGGGCCGGGGAGAACAGGAGGGGTGGCCGCCCGTCGGGCTGCACGTCTTGTCCGGCGCCGATCGCCCGCCCTTCGCAGGTGCCGCACACCGCGTCCCCGGCCGGGGGCTGGTCGGCGGTGAGGAGGCGCCCGTCGTCGCGGGCGGCCTGCCCGCACCACAGCCCGTAGGAGACGCCGCGCGGGTAGCGGACTCCGTGGCGGGGCCGGTGCCAGCGGCTCATTCCGGGGGTGCGGACGTAGCGGGGGCCGGTGGTGAGCGGCTTCCCCCAGTTGATGGCGTGCCCGACGACGGCGCTGCGGGTGAGGGGAGGTTCGAGGGGGACGCTCACGCGGCCGCCTCGCCGTGGAGAGGTGTCCTGTGGGTGGTGCGCATGGTGGGCCCCTCTCGGTCGTGCGGGTGGTGCTGAGCGCCCGCCCCAGGGACTCGCACCCTGGGTGTCTGCTGGTCGGGCAGGGGAGGAAAGGGGGGAGCCCCCGTGCGCCGCTTCCCCTTTCGGCGCACGGGGGCTGATCAAGAGGGTCAGGAAGCGTGCAGGTCGTAGTAGTCGTCGTTGAAGTCGTCGACCTCGATGTCCTCGCCGCGTTCCGCCCACTCGTCGCGTTCCTCCTCGGCGTGGACCGCGACGAGCTCCTCAGGAGTCAGGCCAGCCACCCACTCAGGGACGTTGCTCACGGTGGAACCTTTCTTTGTAAAGGGAGGGGCCGGTGCCCGCCCCCGCGGCCTCGCGCGCCACGGGAGCGGGCACCGGAGTTCAGGAGGGTCAGGCGAAGCCGAGCGTGGCCCGCTGCTCGGGGGTGAGCGCGGCCAGCGCGGCGGCCTGCTCGGGGCTCGTCCCGGGCGGCGGCGTCCACGCGGCGGCTGCCGGGGCGGGCGCGGGCTGGGCGGCCAGAGTCGTCTGCGCGGCCTGGTAGATAGCCTCGGCGCGCTGCGCGACCTGCTGAGGCATCTGTGCGATCGGTCCCGGCGCGGTCGCCGGGGCCTGCGGGGCACCCTGAAGGAACTCGTTCGCCTGAACAGCCGACGGCGCCGCGTAGGCGGCGGTGTAGATCTTCGGCGCGTTGTGGCCGCGCTTCTTCACCTCACCGTCAGCGACGTAGGTGATGGACAGAACACCCCCGACCTCCAGGCCCCGGGCGCCCGCCTGACGGACAGCGGTACGCACCGCGTCGAGGAGCTTGGCCTTGATGTAGAACTTCCGCTGGCCGTCGTCGTCGACGATCTGCGGGTCACGCAGGGACGTCTGAACGGTGACGACCATCTGCATCATCGGCTTGCCGTCCGACCAGAACTTCGGCTCGCCGCTGTCGAGGTCCTTCTGCTGCTCAACGGTCGGAGGGGTGGTGATCGGGCCGCTGACGGTGGTGCCGATGGTCGGGAACTGCGCGGACGGGATGCCGCCGCCCATGAGGAAGGCGTTGGCGTCCATCGTGAACGGGGTCGTCATGATCTGTGCTCCTTGGATTCGTTGCTACTGGGCGATGAGGTCAGACAGTTCCGACGCGGCCTCGGTGAGGGCGTCGGGGTCACCACCGCAACCGGTGGCGAGATCAGTGGCCCCCGGCCGGAACCAGGGGCAGGACCGGCACCACGACTCGCGGCGCCGAAGCAGAGGGAAAGCGGCCTGGCCGAGCGCGGTCACGAGCTTCGCGATGCCGTCCGCCCGCGACAGGGACGCCTCGGCGACGGCCCGGTTGTACGGCTCCGACCACAGGTAGCGCTGCTTCCACTCCTGGTCGCGGGGCAGGAAGTAGATGGCGACGTCGGTCACGGGGAAGCCGAGACGCTCCCAGCCGAGGCCGTACGTGTGCGCTTGGACGCGGTATTGCTCGCCGGGGCCGTGCTTCTTGTACTCGCGGAGGGTGTTGCCGCCCGGCACCTTCCAGTCCCACACGACCCCGTCGAGGTACAGATCCGAGTTGCCGGAGATGTCGTCGCCGTTGATCTGGCCGACGGTGACGCGTTCCTCCAGCGCGTACCGGGACTGGCCGTCGATGTGCCAGTTCGGCAACGCCCAGTTCGCGCGCTCCAGCAGCTCCTGCAGACCGTTGTGGACGTTCGTACCGATCCACGCTTTCCAGCTCAACGGCTGGTTTGTGTTGACGGCCGGGTGCCCGGCGAGCTTGTAGCCGATACGCAGGTCGCAGGGGATGCCGAGCTCAGACGGGCCGATGCGGGTCTGCAGGGTGCGCGGTTGGTTGTTGATGGCGCCTTCGATGAGGCCGTCGAGCTCGTTGGCGAGCGCCTGAACGCGTGGCGGGATGCTCACGCCGGGTCCCGGAAGTCGGTGATGATGCCCGGGGAAGTCTGGGTCATCTCGCTGATCGTCTGGACTGCGGCGGCCGTGGCGATCGTCTCGGCGGACGGGTCACCGATGATCTTCCTCAAGGTGCGGGAGAGGAAAGCCCTGTCGGCGGAGGAGATCAGCCATGTCTGGACGAGGCTGGAGCCGTCCGGCCGCATCTCCGTCAAGGTGATCATGTCAGGGGTGGTCACAGCACACCGGCCGTACGGTGGGCGACGGTCAGGATCTCAGCGAGCTCGGCGCGGATCTTCCCCGTGTCGGCGAACAGACCGGCCAGGCCGCGCTGCCGGAGGACCACCTCGACGAGCTCGACCGGCACGTCGGCCGGGTCGACAGTCGTCGGGGTGGGGATCGCGCCGATGATCTCGCGCGGCGGACAGTTCACACACCGGAACACCGTCCACGAACCCACGCCGTCCACGGCCGGGACCTGCCCGGCGGACACCATCGGCTCCTCGACGACACGCTGCTTTCCGCAGGTGACGCACGCCCACCCGTCGCGCTGCCCCGTCGTGAGGTTCGCGATGCTGATCGGCGCGGCCTGCGCGGGCTTCCAGTCGGTCGCCGCGCGCCGCATCACCAGGTGCGCGTCCACGGGGCGGCCGAGCGCCCGCTGCGCGCGCACCATCTCGGCGACCCGCTCAAGCGCCCACGCCTGGTCGCCGGGGGTCTCGTGGTGGATGCTGGTGATGGTGACCGTGCGGCCGTCCCGGTAGGTGTGGGTGTAGCGGGCCGCGTACTCCAACCCGCTGGTCGTGGTGGTCATTGCTTCTGGGCTCCTGGGTTCGCTGAAGAAGGGGGAGGGGCGGGGGTCTGCGGGGCGGGGTCTCGTGCTCCCCGGAAACCCCCCGTGCCAAAGGTGGGGTCACATAGCGATCGCGGGCCGCCACGGGCCGCCCTGCACCCGGGTGACGAGCTGCGCGTCGTCGAGCAGGCCCCGGGCCCGCTGGTGCTGGAGCGCCGTCTCCACCTGCTGGACGGCCTGCTCACGACGCCAGGGGGTGGCGCCGGTGGGGGCGGTGTAGACCCGCACTTCCAGCACTCCGTCGCCGTCGCGGAAGATGCCCTTGACGCCGTACTCGGCGCATCCCGTCAGCTCGGCGGCGTACCGACTGACAGGCGCGGAGGCGAGCAGCTGGGGGACGGTGAGACGCTGCGCGAGCATGGCGGGCTCCTGGGATCCGGGGGAAGGGAGGCGCTGATCGGCGCCTGCAGGAAACACGCTACATCACGCTCCAAGACGATTCAAGACGCTACAACTTGCTACATCCTGCTACACGGATGGGCGCGCGAAAACGGGCACTACCGGACGCGGACCCTCGTCTTGCCGCACCGTGCGCACCGCTGCTGCACTGGCCGGCCACCGGCCACGATCGGGACCGATACCCACCGGTGCGTGAACGGCCAACACCTACCGGACACGGTCGCGTGCCATGTTCGCCCGCTGCAAGAGGTCGAGCCGCGACTCCAGGGTGCGGATCGTGTCCTTCTGCCTCAGGACTGTCTTCCGATGCACACCCGAGGCGGAGGCCTCCTTGGCAGCCTCCTCTCGCGCCTCCTCCAGGAGGCGGTCGGCCGCGTCGAGGCGGCGGATCAGGGCGGCCCGGCTGCGGAACCAGTCACGAATCATCAGGGTCTCCAGGTTTTCCAAGCAAGCGTGTGATGAAGTCCGCGACGCCGACGCACACCGGCCACGTGGTCGTCGTGACCTGGGTGCCGACGCGAGTCGCGACGGTGATTTGCGCGTCTCTGGGTAGAGCAGGAGGAAGCCCCCCACCGAGCAGGCCGGTGGGGGGCAGGGTGCTGGTGGTGCTCATCACGCGGGCGTGCCCCGCATCACGACGACGCCGAGCGCCTCCTCGATCTGGCCGACCACCGCGAGCACCGCGTCACGCAGCACCGCATCCGTGTCGTCCAGCAGGTAGACCACCTGCAACGCGCCGCCCGGGATCCGGTACCGGAACCGCGCGCTGATCCCGTACGTCGTCGGGTCCTCGCCCTCAGCCACGGGCAGCTCGAGACACTTCACCGCGATCTTGAACGTGGCCGGCACCTGCAGCTGACCCTTCGCCCCGGCGGACGCGTCGGTCGTCTCCTCGAACACCAGGCGCCGGTCACCGGACGCGAGCGGCGTCGCCGACGAGAAGTTCACCTTCGTCTTGGCCTGGAACGTCTGGGCGATCTCCAGCATGTCGGCCGCGGACGGCTCCCGGATGTCACCGAGGTGGTCCTCGACGAACTCCGCGAACGCCTGCTGCGACATGACCTTGCGGTCCTGGCCGACCCACTCCTGCCACGCCTTCGTGGTGCGCAGCTGCAGGACGACCCGGTGGTCACCCCACCTCGGGTCGATGGCGGTGTGCGCGTTGATGACGGCCGTGATCCGCTTGGCGGCGACGTCGACGTACACCTCGGAGGATTCGTCGGCGTGCTTACCGAAGTAGTGCAGGAACGAGGTGATGTCCTCGACCGTGACGGTCCCGGTCTTGCGCTGCGGGCTCTCCCGGTCGCGGTCGAGCAGGTCGACCACGTGCACGTGGTCGTTCAGCTTGTACCCGTAGATGGCTCCGGGCTCCAGCTCGTCGGGCGCCTGGGCGCCGTTGAGGGCCTGAATCAGGGCGTCGTTCTCGGTTCGGGGGGCCCAGTCACTCACTTGTTGATCTCCTTGACGTTGTCGTGGTTGACGGCCCGGCCGACCTCACGCAGGCCGGGCAGGGCGATCTGGCGGGGGTCGTCACGGACCAAGTTGTGGTCGGTGTCGGCGAAGAAGACGGCCGCCCGCGGAGGCGCCTTGGGGGCTTTCACCGTGACCTCGCCGACCACCATGAGCGCCGCCTCGTTGCCCTTCATCGGCTCCACGGTGAGAGTGAGGGTCATGGCGCCCTTCTTGCCGTGCTCGCGGACCGCGGCGACGAGCTGCTGCATCGCGGCCGCGGCCTCGTCGGAGACCTGGCCGTTACGGATGTCACGCAGGACGTCGGCGAACGGCCTGACCTGACCGGAGTCGGTTGTCACGCTGATTTCCTCTCGGGGGATTCGGATTCGGATTGGGTTCGGAGGGCGGCGTCGTACCGCTCCGCCGTACGTCGGCAGACACCGATCTGGATCGCGGCCTCCCACTGCGACAGACCCAGGCGGCGTAGGTCGCCGTAGTCCTCCAGCCGCGCCGCCCGCGCCGCCCGGGCAGCCTCACCGGCCCAGACCGGCACCGGGCCACGCAAGGGGAACTGGTCGAGGGAACCCCCGCTCCAGTGGCGCTGGTAGCACGCCCGGATCAGACCCCGGCCCTTCGAGAAGCCCTGCTGATCGCAGCAGGCGCAGGTGATGATGCGTCGGCGTCTCACCGTTCCACCACCTCAAATGGCGCCAGCGTGAGCGTGCAGCCGAGCGCGCCGAGGTACCGCAGGAGAGCGGTGAGCTGAGTGCGCGGCCCGGCCGTACGCTCCAGATGGCCGACTGAGGTGACGGTGATCCACAGGCACTCAGCCACGGCAGCCCGCGTCAGACCAGCCGCCGTACGCAGCCCGGCCATGTCGGGCAGCACCTCGTCGAGGGCGCCGACCGGTTCGCCGTCATGCACGACGACGAGCTGGTGGCCGACGGCGTGCGCGTACCCGATGACGTGGCCGACGACAGGAATCGCCTGCCCGGACTCCCACCGGCTGACCATCGACGGACCAGCACTCGCCCCCAACCCGAGGGTGTGTGCGAGCTCCTGGCCTTGGATCTGTGCTGTACGGCGTAGGGCGACGAGTTCGGCGATGAGGGGGATCACTGGTCCACCGCCTCGGGGGCAGGCAGCTCGATGACGAGCAGCTGCAGCTGGCCGCCTTTCATGACGGGCCCGAGCCGCATGTCCGGGCCGACGAGGTGCGTGTCGTCGTCGTCCGGCAGGACCCCGGCGTCGACCAGGCCGTCGATGAACGCCTTGAAGCTGGGGTACCAGTTCGCCGGGTCGCGGCGGCCCCGGGTGGCCGGGTGGAGGATGCCGAACACGTGCGCTCGGGCGAGCGGGGGTACCCCCGCGGCCTCGGTGGCTTGCTTCCCGGCCGCCCGGATCGCCGCGGTGAGACGCGCCTTCGGGGCGTGGTGCAGGCGGTTGTTGGCGTTCAACAACGGAGTGCCTGCGGGGAGGGTGATGGTCCAGGTGCGGGCGCCCGCCACCAACCCCAGGGTGAGGTCGGCGGCGGGCAGGTGGCGGGCGGTCACGCCTTCACCTCGACGGGCTTGGTGTCGACGAACATCCGGCCAGGCCGCTCGTACGGCTCCCGCGGGCACAACGTCAGCTGGTTGGGCGGGTCAGGGATCGGCGTCGGCTCATCCGGGCCCGGGTTGTCCTCGGGCCGGAAGTAGACGCACGTGTAGCGGTCGTACAGACCCAGCGGGTTGTCCTCCCGCCACTCGACCGGGAACCGGCCGGGGACGGCCACGGCGGCGAGCGGGATCAGTTCGACCGGCAGGCCGACGAGCAGGACGACGTAGACGGCGATGAGGGCGGCGACGCCGCAGCAGGTGGCGTGGAGCCAGCGGCCGCGGCGGGCCGCCGCCACCCCGAGGAGGGCGGCGGCCAGCGCGAGCATGATGCAGGGGAGGGCGGCGGTCACGCCTGCTCCCGGTCGGCCGACGGGACGTACGGCTCGAACGGCGCCCGGCCAACAGGGAGAACCGTGGTCGCGGGCAGCCGCGGGGCGAGCGGGACGCACTCGGCGTCGGCGTGCCGCATGCCGGGCAGCCCGGGGAGGCCGCACGCGCACCAGCCGGGACCACGCTGCGGCTGCTGGGGTGCGACGAGCTGGTCGTCCGGGGGAGTGGTACCCCCATGTAACGCCTCCTTCCATCGGTCAACCGAAGGCGGGAGCAGCGCCGGGCGCTGCTCGGCGAGCGCGAGCAGCTCCGACCACTCGGACACTGCAGCGCGCGCCTCCTCCAGCTTCTGCTCAGCGGCGGTCACGTTGTCCTGCAGCTGGCGGAGCTGCTCGGTCATGCGGGTGATGGTGTGCGGAGAGAACATCAGACCTCCTCGGTCTGCGCGATGGTGATGAGGACGACCGGCCGGGTGGGGAGCCGGTGGTACAGGCGGGGGCGGCCGCCGTCCTGCAGCCGCGCCATCACCTCCACCGCCCGGCAGCCGCGGCGGCGGCAGGGGGTGGGGTAGGTCAGGATCTGCACCGCGGGCGGCAGGACGCTGTCGGGGGTGAGGGTGTCCGGCGGGGCCGGGATCCGGGCGAGGGTTCCGGGGGTGAGGTCGCCGAACTTCATGCCGCACCGCCGTCGAGCACGATGACGGGCGCCGGGTAGACCTTCGTCAACGGGCCGCGCTCCCTGTCGATGGTCGGCCAAGGAGCCAACTGACCGGTGGTAGCCCGCAGAGCAACCGGGGGATAGCCCTGGTGCGCGAACCAGTCGGTGCCGTGCCGGTCTCGCCAGATTTCCCCGGGCTGGGGGACGCCGTCGGCCGGGACCAGGCGCTCGATGGTGACCGTGTCGAGCGGGACGGTCACCCCGTACGGGCCCGCCGAGTGCTCCAGATCGACCGTGAGCTCCTCGGGGAACGCGTCGCACGCGGGTGCGATGTGCGTGATGAGGCCTTCGACGATGACGCGGACGCGCTCGCCGAGCTTGTAGTGTTCAGGCATGGCCTGACCTCTTCTCTTCGCTGTTGGGGGTTGGGTCTACGGGCGCCCGGCCGTTGGCCCGGCCCGGGCCGCCCGGTTACGCCGACCGGCGCACGCTGCGCTCGGCGGCCTTACTGCGTGCAGTGCTCGCCTTCAGCGACATCTGCGTCATGTACGCCTTGTGCGCGTTCTCTGCGGCCTTCGGGATGTCCCGCTTCCGGACCTTGCCCTCAGCGGTGATGCGGGCGATCCAGTAGTCGATCGACACCGGCGACGCCCGGCGGGCCGCCTCCGTCCGCTCACCCCGGTGAGGAGTGCGCGCCCACTGCACATGTGCGGCGATTCGGGCGGCGCGGCTGCGCTGTTCGGGGGTGGCCATCAGACGTCCGCCGTGGTCTCGGTCGGCGTCGGCGCCATGTACGCCTCGAACGAGGATCCGTAGATCCGCCACCGGCCCTTCGTCGAGGTCTTCGTCGCACGCAGCTCACCGGAATTGATGGCCCGGCGGATCGTCCACTGGCTGACCCGTATCCGGGCGGCAGCCTCAGCCACGGTCAGCATGGGCTCGTCCATCGCGGCCTCCTTCCTCTATCTCGTACTAGAACGCTACAAGATGCTACATCTCGATTCAAGACGCTACATCTCAAGGCATATCGCTACACGCCGAGTCAAGAGTTTCCCGTGATTTACGTCATGATCTGATGCTCTATACGCTCCACCGTGCTACAACTCACTCCATGGAGCATGAAACGGGACCGCCAGGTCTGCCCTTCTGGAGAAGGGTCGAGGCGGAGCGCATCGGACGCGCGTGGACAGCCACAGACCTACATCGCCGTTCGGGCGTAGCCCGAAGCACGATCAACAACCTGGCGACCCAGCGCCGACGTCCTCGGCCGGCCACAGTGGTCGCGCTCGCCGACACCCTGGGCATCCCGCGTGACGAGGCTTTCGCCCTGGCGGGTCTCGACCCGGAGGCGGCCGCCGTGGGGGAGACCGCAACCGACGACACCCTCGACGAACTGCTCGCCCGCCTGCCTGAGGAGCGTCGGCGGGAGCTGGAGAAGTGGCGGGAAGAGGAGCGGGAGCGCTACGAGCGGGCCCGGGAGGACTATGAACGGGGCCTCTCCCGAATCGAGAAGATCCTGCGTGACGAGCTCGGCTGACCATGAATGCGCCGCCCGAAACGGGCGATCATCGAAAAAATTTTCGATGCGCTATTCCTAGCGTGACCAGGGGAGACGGGAAAAACTGCCACTTGGGCAGGGATTTTTGTCACTCAGGAGGCGGATTTTTCTTCTGGTGCAGTGTTATATAGGACTGCCGTAAGCACAGCGTCGTGCAGGCCCTAACGCCGCCCGGCCATGTGCTGTCAGCAGTCCCCCTCAGGAGGCTCCATGCTCCTCGCACTGGTCACCATCGCCCTATGGGCCCTCAGCGTCGCCTACGTGGCGCTGGACGCCCTCATACCCGGCCACTCCCTGCCGATCTCTCTCCATCACCTGCTGCTCGCTGCCAGCGCCACCATCACCCTCGCCTGGATCCTGCGCCATCCGCGTCTGCAGTACCGAGTCGGCTACCGCGACGGATACGAGGACGGCGAACGCAACGCCGCTTGACCCCGGCGGCGCCCGCGCGACCGACACCGCGCCCCCGCCAGCCACGCTCACAGCATCACCTGTGAGCGCGGCCACCCCGCCGGACCCCAGCCCCCTGTGACGCTGCCCAGGCAGGCCAGGACCCCGCGGAACCCCTCAGAACCGATCGCCAGGCGCGAACTTCGTGTGCATCGCCCGCGCCCGATCGTTCGCGTGCTCCTCGGTGTAATGCCACATCTGCGCGTACGACTTCCAGCCAAGGACGCGCCGCACAGAGTCCGGGTCCATCCCCTCCTTCAGCAGAAGATGCGCCGCCGTCCCCCGGAAACGATGCGGGTGCACGTTCTCCACCCCGGCCGCCTCGCCGCGGCGGCTCAACATCAGAGCCACACCGGCGCGCGTCATCTTCCCCATCGTCTTGCTGCGCACCCCCAACCAGAGGTTGGGGGATGACGCCCACCCGTGCTTGGCCCGGACCCTGAGATACCGATCCAGAGCCACCACCGTCTTGGCGCCGATCGGGATCCAGTGCTCGTCGCCGCCCTTCAGCACGATCATGATTCGCCGCTGCCGGAGGTCCACGTTTTCGAGCTGGATCCCCGCGAGCCCGCTCGCACGCACGCCGTTGTCGATCAGGATCATGATCATGGCTGTGTCGCGGCGCTCCGCGAACCCGGCGCCCTTGCACGCGGTCAGCAACGCGGAGATTTCCGCGTCCGTCAGGTACTTGCGGGCCTTCTTCGGTACATGCGGCCGATCCGCACGCAGCACAGGTGAGAAGGTGCTGCGCTCTTCCTCGGAGATGAGCCAGTTGAAGAACACCCCGAGGTAGGAGTGGTGGGCCGAGCTGGTGTGGACGCTAGTCCGGGCCTGCTCTGAGGCCAGGAAGTCACGCACATGGTCAGCGGTCACCCCCTCAGCGTCGTGAGGGTGGCCGTTCGCGCGGAGGTAGGCGTAGAACGCACGAACTGACCGCGTGTACAGGTAGATCGTGTACGGGGCCTTGTTGCCAGCTTCCAGGGCGCGCTTCCAGGAGTCGATCAACCCTTCCAGATCCGTCCCGACGGGGGCTGGCGCGGTGGTGCGCCGCGATCGGCGAGGGCGTCGGTTCGGGTCGAATTCGATCACGTTCTCGGTCATCGGGGGCCTCCTCGCCAGAGCGAAAGACAGCAAAAAGGGGTTAAGCCTTGGGGGAGTGATTATTCGGTTAGTCACCTATACGCGGCCGATCCGCGAGTGATTTCTGTCCCTCCTGGAGGAGCGACAGGGCCTCTGAGCACGGCGGATAAAGGGGACGTGAGAGAAGGGAAGGGGCTCCGATCATCCTCTTAACCTGCGCTTACGTCCTGTCAGGCATTGTTCTGGTGTACCGGAACCGCCGGTCGCCGCTCCGACAGTCCACGAGCGGATGCAGGACGTGGGGGAAGACATGGACCCGAACAAGAATGAGCAGGAAAGCACCCCGGCCGAGGCGACCCACGAGAACGAAGGATGGAGCCAGTTCGGCAAGGTGCCGCCGCGTGTCGGAGGTTACTCGGAGGGCCGGGACACCGGGCCGCAGCCGACGCTGATCCACCCGGTTCCGGACGCGGCGGAGTCCCTGCGGATCCCCGCCCAGCGGGGGTCGCTCACCGGCAGGCAGAAGCTGGGGGCCGGTCTGGCGCTGGCCGCGATGGCCGTGGGAGGTGGAGTCGCGGGGGCCTTCATCGCGACCTCGATCGCCGGGGCCGGCACGGTCACGGCCTCGTCCGTCTCCCCCTCGGCCGAGGTGCGCCAGGTCGGCAGCTTCGCCACGGTCGCCGACGTGGCCAAGGCGGTCCAGCCCTCGGTGGTCTCCATCGAGGTCAAGAGCGCCAACGGCAGCGGCGACGGATCGGGCGTGCTGCTCTCGGCCGACGGCCTCATCCTGACCAACAACCACGTGGTCACGCTGGGCGGCCAGGTGGGGACGAACGGCTCGATGACCGTCAAGTTCAGCGACGGCAAGACCGCCTCCGCCAGGGTCGTCGGGACCGACCCGGCGACCGACCTCGCCGTCATCCGGGCGGAGAACGTCTCCAACCTGACCAAGGCCACGATCGGTGACAGCGACAAGGTCAGGGTGGGCGACTCGGTGCTCGCCATCGGCAGTCCGCTGGGCCTGTCCGGCTCGGTCACCGCGGGCATCGTCAGCGCCCTGAACCGTACGGTGACCGTCGGCGGCGAGCAGCGACAGCAGCTCCCGCCGGGCTGGGGCGGCATGCAGCAGCAACAGCAGGGCGGCGGAACGACGACCATCGGCGGGGCCATCCAGACCGACGCGGCGATCAACCCCGGCAACTCGGGCGGTGCCCTGGTCAACGCGGCCGGAGAGGTGGTCGGCATCAACAGCGCCATCGCCACCAACGGCGGCGAGGGCAACATCGGTGTCGGCTTCGCCATCCCGATCAACACCGCCAAGCAGGTCGCCAAGCAGCTCATCGACACCGGCAAGGTCAGCCACGCCTTCCTGGGCGTCAGCCTCGCCGACGCGACCGGTGACGTGGCCGGGGCCCTGGTCAACCAGGTCACCGACGGCAGCCCGGCCGCCCAGGCGGGGATCAGGCAGGGCGACCTGATCACCAAGATCAACGAGACGCCGGTCGACGACGGCGCGACGGTGGTCGGCGCGATCAGGGGGCTCAAGCCGGGGGACAAGGTGACCATCACCTACCTCCGCGACGGCAAGCCCCAGACCGCCACCGCGACCCTCGTCGAGAAGACCGGGCAGTAGCCTCGCCCAGAGCCGATGCGCCGCCGGGGACGCTGCGGACCCCGGCGGCGCATCCGTTTCCCGCCCGCCCGCCTCGGACGGCTTCCGGCATCCCGGGAGCCCCTGTGCTCCTGATCGGGAAATCCGGGCCGCGGCCTTGTGCCCCGGACGAGAACCCGGCCGGGGAACACGGGTCAGCGCCCGGCGGTCAGCGCCTCGGAGCGCCACAGGTCACGGTAGTAGCCGGGCGTCCCGACCAGTTCCTCGTGGGTTCCCCGCTGCGCGACCGCCCCGTTCTCCAGCACGACGATCTCGTCGACCCCTTCGAGCCCGCGCAGCCGATGGGTGACCAGCAGTGTCGTACGGCCCCGTGTGGCGTCGAGCAGGTCGGCCATGAGCGCGTCCGCGGTGGCCTCGTCCAGTGATTCGGCGGGCTCGTCCAGCAGCAGCACAGGAGGGTCGTTCAGCAGCGCCCTGGCCAGCGCCAGCCGCTGGAGCTGGCCGCCGGAGACCGTCCGCCCGTCCTCCCCGAGCATGGTGTCCCAGCCGGTCCGCTCGACCCACCGGTCGAGCCTGGCCCGCCGTACGGCCTCGGCCAGCTCGTCCTGGTCCGCCTCCGGCCCGGCCAGGCGCAGGTTGTCCCGCAGCGTCGTCCGGAACACGTAGGGGTCCTGGGTCAGTCCCGTCATGACCCGCCTGGCGTCGTCGGAGGTCATCTTCCCGAGGTCGGTCCCGTTCAGCAGGATCGTGCCGGACTCGGGTTCCACCAGCCGCATCAGGGCCGAAAGCAGGGTGCTCTTGCCCGCGCCGCTCGGGCCGACCAGGGCGACCCTCCTGCCCGGGGTGAGGGTCAGGCTGACGCCGTCGAGCGCCACGGGCAGACCGGGGCCGTGCCGGACCACGAGGTCGCGGATCTCCACGGTCGGCGGCTCCTCGGGCACGGGGGCGGGGCTCACCGGCTCGGCGACGGCGGGCGGGGTCGCGCGGACCTCCCGCAACCGGCGCAGGGCGGCGAGCACCCCGGTCAGCCGCTCCGCCGCCGCGGCCATCGGCAGCACCGGCTCGAAGGCGACCAGCGAGACCAGCGCGAGAACCGTCGTGGCGACCCGGCCCGCCTGCGAGCCTCCGGCGATCCAGACGACCGCCAGCACGGTCAGGCCCTGCGTTAGCGTGCCGAGGGCGGCGGCGACCGCGTTGGCCCTGGCCTGGCGGCGTTCCAGCGCGCCCAGGCGGGCGTCGGCCTCGGCGCAGGCGGCCAGCGCGCGCCCTCCCGCCCCGTAGGCGGCCAGGTCGGCCGCGCCGTGGACCAGGTCGGCGACCCGGGCCGCCAGCTCCGCCCGCGCGGGCGCGATCCGCGCCGACCAGCGCCGGGCGGCGGCGGCCGTACCCGCCGGGATCAGCACCCCGGCGACCAGCAGCCCGGCCAGCAGCGCCGACGCCGCGGCGGGCAGCAGAAACAGCCCCAGCACGACCGCGGCGACCCCGGTCACCACAGCGGCCGCCGCAGGCAGCAGGCAGCGGACCAGCAGGTCCTGCGCCGCGTCGGTGTCGTCGACCATCCGGCTGAGCAGGTCGGCTCCCCGCCGGTCACGCGGCCCCGCCGGGATGAGCGCCCGGTAGAGCCGTTGCCTGGTCGCCGCCTGCGCCCGCAGCGCGACGTCGTGCCCGGCCAGGCGCTCGCCGTACCTGAAGACGCCCTTGGTGGTCGCGAAGGCCCTGACGCCGACGATCGCCACGCTCAGCGCGGCCAGCGGGGGGTGCTCGGCGGCTCTGGTGATCAGCCAGGCCGCGGACCCGATCAGCCCGAGTCCGGCCAGTTCGGCCGCCGCGCCCGAGGAGATCGCCAGGGCCGTCCGGCCCTTCATGTCCTTGACGCCCGTCATCGGGACCCTCCGATCAGTTCGGCGGAGACCACACGCCCCTCGGCCAGCCGGATCACCCGGTCGGCCAGGTCGATCATCGCGGGCCGGTGCGCCACGATCACCGCGGTTCGTCCCTCGGCCAGCTCACCGGTCGCGGCCACGATCGCCGCCTCGCTGCGGCCGTCGAGCCGCGCGGTCGGTTCGTCGAGGAGCAGCAGGTCGGTGCCGGGGCGGCAGAAGGCGCGGGCGAGCGCGACCCGCTGCCGCTGCCCGGCGGACAGGTTCGCGCCGCGTTCGCCGAGCACCGTCTCGTAGCCCTCGGGCAGCGCCGTCACGAACTCGTCGGCGTGCGCGGCCCCGGCCGCCCGCCGTACCTCCTCGATCGTGGCGCCGGGGAAGCCGAGGCGGACGTTGTCGGCGACCGAGACGGCGAACAGGTGGGGGCGCTGCGGCACGAACGCCAGCCGTTCCCGCCAGGCGTCGTCGGCGGTGAGGGCCACGCCGTCGATCAGGACGCGCCCGCTGTCCGGGACGACGAAGCCGAGCAACAGGTGCAGCAGGGTGCTCTTGCCCGCCCCGCTCTCGCCGACCAGCGCGACCCGCTCACCCGGTGCGATCGTCAGCGAGACGTTCTCCAGCGCCGCCTCCTGCCGGCCCGGGTAGCGCACGGTGACGTTCTCCAGGCGGATCTCCGGCGCGCGGCCCCCGGCCCGGTCCGCCGCCCCGGCCGGGGCGTCCCGTACGGCGGGGGCGGACGCCTGGCCGTCCAGGACGGCGAACGCCTCGTCGGCGGCGGCGACCCCCTCCATCGCGGCGTGGAACCTGTTGCCCATGGTGCGCAGCGGCAGGTACGCCTCCGGGGCGAGCAGCAGCACCAGCAGCGCCGTGGGCAGTTCCATCGACCCGGACAGCAGCCGCAGCCCGACCGGGACGGCGACCAGCGCCAGGGAGAGCGACGCGGCCAGTTCGAGCACCAGCGACGACAGGAAGGCCACCCGCAGGGTGCGCATCGTGGCCTCCCGGTGCTCCTGGGCCACCCGGCCGATCACCTCGGCCTGGTAGCGGGCCCTGCCGAAGGCGCGCAGCGTGGGCAGGCCCCTGACCACGTCGAGGAAGTGCCCGCCGAGATGGGCCAGCGCCCGCCACTGCCGTTCGGTGACCTCCTTGGTGCGCATCCCCACCAGCGCGCCGAACAGCGGGATGAGGGGCAGCGTGACGAGCACGATCACCGCGCTGGTCAGGTCGGCCGCGAACAGTCGTACCAGCACGGCGACCGGTACGACGGCCGCGACCGCGGCCGCGGGCAGGTAACCGGACAGGTAGGGGTCGAGGGCGTCCAGGCCGCGACCGGCCAGCGTGACCAGCTCGCCCGAGCGGCGTGAGGCGAGACCGGCCGGGCCGAGCTCCCGCAGCCGCGACAGCAGCCGGTGGCGCAGCGCCGTCTTCACGCCGGTGCTCGTGTGTCCGGCGGCCACCCCCTGAACCAGGCCGAGCAGGGCGCGGGCGCCGACGACGAGCGCGAGCACGGTCAGCGCGGCGGGGGCGAAGCGGCCGGAGAGCACCCCGGACAGCACCTCCGCCTGGACCAGCACGAGCAGCCCGGCCACGACCGCGGCGGCCAGGCAGACCGCCAGGTGGCGGCGGACCGCCCGCTCGCCGCGGACCAGCCGAAGGAGATCCTTGTGCATGTGAACCCTAGAAGAACGACGGCAACCGACCGGCCGCACGCTTGGGACCGAACGTGCGCCATGTCCATACTTGCGCACCCGCCATGACCGGCGTCAAAGGCGCGATTATGAGACTGAGCACACCCAGCGTGCCCTCGGGCGCGGCGTGTTCGAGCAGCCACGGCGCCAGTGCGGCCAGCGGCACCGCGGCGGGCAGGGCGGCGGCGCACGCCGAGACCAGCAGTGCCCCGCCGCGGCGGCTCCTCCCGGTGACCCGTCCCGGCAGCGCCCAGGAGGCGAAGGTCCAGCCGTGGAAGGCGAACGCCCCGGCGACGACGGCGACGCAGGCGATCCCGGCGAGCGGGGAGGGCGACTCCGGCAGGCCCTGGGCGATCGAGGCCAGGATCATGCCCCAGCTCAGCGCCAGGCCGTACGATCCGGCGCAGACGGCCCAGTCCCAGGCGGCCCGCCAGCCCGTCCCGTCGAGACGGCGGCGGAACCACAGGCCCGCGTCGCGCAGGATCCACGAGATCAGCAGGGTGACGACCAGCGGGTAGAGACCGTACAGCACCCGTCCCTCGACCTCGGGGAAGGCGCCGAAGAGCACGCCCGCGACGGCGACCAGCCACACCTCGTTGGCCAGCACGAACGGGGCCATGGCCGAGACGATCGTGTCACGGTCCCGCTGGGTACGGCCGAGCACGGGCAGCAGCATGCCGAGGCCGATGTCGAACCCCTCCAGGGCGAAGTAGCCGATCAGCAGCAGGGCGAGCACGCCCAGCCAGAGGACGTCCATGGATTCCTCACCTTCCGTGGCGGGATGTCTAGTGGCTGAGCGCGTGTTCGAGAACGGCGGGGGCGGGTTCGTCGTCCGCGCCGAGGGCGACGGTGCCGGGGCCGCGCCGTACGGTTCCGGCGATCAGGAGGTAGTCGGTGACGGCCAGCAGGCCGAGCACCCCGGTGAACCCGACGAGGGAGACGGTGACCATGCCCGGTGTGAGGCCGTGGGACATGGCGTCGGCGACGGTGAGCCTGCCGTTGATCAGCCACGGCTGGCGGCCGACCTCCCGGGCCAGCCAGCCGCAGATCGCGGCCAGGAACGGCGCCGGGGTGAGGATCACCAGCAGCGGCTGCGCCCAGCGCCAGCGCGGCAGCCAGTAGGTCAGGGGCGCCAGCAGGAGCAGGAGGAACTGCACCAGCTGTCCGATCCCCATCATGGCCGCCAGGGCGACCCCGGCCAGCGGGACGCGGAACTTGTCCGGCTGGTAGAGGCCGATCGAGCCGAACTGGGCGTAGCCGAAGGCGGCCGTGACCAGCGACCCGCAGAAGGCGACGAGCAGGCCCGTGCGGAGGGCGGAGGTGAAGAACTCCCGCTCGGGGGTCCGGCGGAACAGCTGGTAGGCGGAGGCCCCCATGACCACGGAGCCCGCGGCCCACAGACCGGCGCCGACCACGTGGGGGAGCGAGTTGACCAGCGCCGGGTTGCTCAGCAGCGCGCCGAAGTCGGTCAGCACCAGACGGCCGCCGCGCTCGACGGCCCCCACCGGGTTCTGCAGGAACGAGTTCGCGGCCATGATCCAGAAGGCGGAGACGTAGGCGGTCAGCGTCACCATCCAGATGCACGCCAGGTGCGCCCACCGGTTCAGCCTGTTCCAGCCGAAGATCCACAGGCCGAGGAAGGTGGACTCGATGAAGAAGGCGCCGAGCGTCTCGATCGCCAGGGGGGCGCCGAAGACGTCTCCCGCGTACTCGGACAGGCCACTCCAGCTCAGCCCGAACTGGAACTCCATCACCAGGCCGGTGAAGATGCCGAGCGCGTAGTTGGTCACGTAGATCTGACCCCAGAAGCGGGTGGCGCGCTCGTGCTCGGGCCTGCCGGTCACGGCGTGCCGGGTGTGCATGATCGCGATGATCGGGGCCAGGCCCAGCGTCAGCACGACGAACAGGAAGTGGATGCTTCCCGTCACCGCGAACTGTGTCCGCGCCAGGTCGAGCACGCCCACGGTTCACCTCCGTTGTTGTGTCTGTCTACCTATAGGCACTCTACATGTAGAACGGCTACATGTAGCCTGTCTGCGGAAGGGTAAGGTGAGGGCGTGAACGATCGAGGCGCCGTAGGGCGGGCGGAGGGCGCGAGGTGAACGCCGACACGCTTCGCGGGCACATGGACGCCCTGCTGTTGTCCGTGCTTGAGGAGGAACCTCTGCACGGTTACGCGATCATCGAGGCCCTGCAGGCACGCAGCGGCGGCTCACTGAACGTGCCGACCGGCACGGTCTATCCAGCGCTGCGACGGCTCGAACAGGCGGGATACCTCGCCAGCGAGTGGGCGACGGTCGGCGGGCGCAGGCGGCGCACCTACCGGCTGACCTCCTCGGGCCACCGGGCCCTGGCGGGGGAACGCGCGGCCTGGCGGGAGTTTACCGGTGTGATCGGCGGTGTGCTCGACCCCGGTGGCTCCGGGGAGCGGCTGGGCCGCTAGGACCGGCCGAGGGCCGGGACGCGGCGCCTGCGGGTGATCATCAGGCAGCGGGTGGCGCCGTACAGCTGCAGCAGCGACAGCCCGAGGCTCAGCGTCTCGACGCCGAGGTTCAGCGGGTGGTCGAAGAAGTCGTCACGCTGCGCGCCGTAGGTCAGCAGCAGCCCGAGGGCACCCGTGAGCGGCAGCACGATCAGCACCAGCACTCCCAGCGACCGGGTGACGAGTCTGGGCCGCCTGATCCTGCGCAGCCCCCGGCCGAGCGCGAACAGCCCGGCCCCGCCGAGCAGGGCGACCGCCAGCTGCAGATAGTCCAGGCCGCGGGAGACCGGCATGAACCACGCGGGCCACCGCTCGTAGGCGATCGGGTCCTGGGAGGAGAAGCGCCACACCAGGCTCCAGGCCATGATGGTCAGCGGCACGCTGATGAACAGCAGCGCCGCGAGCCTGCGCCCCGCCGAGATCGACAGCCCCTCCTGGTAGCCCGGCGCGATCTCCTCGACCGGGCCGAACTCCTCGACCGCGACCCGCTCGGCCTCGGCCCTGCCGAGCCCGTCGAGCTCCAGAGCCTCCGCGGTGTCGAGCAGGCTGTCGCGGGCCTCGGTGACCATGTCGAGTTTCGGTCCTCGCGGCCCGCTGAGCGTACGGCTGAGCCTGGCCACGTAGTCGTCGATCACCCCGGCTCCGGCCACGCCCACCTCCACCCCCGTACTCCCTGTGCGGTCATCACCGTACATCGTCGGGGTGGAGGTGGGTTCGGCGCATCCGGGATAACCCGGACACAACCCGGAGTCACCGTCTCGCGCCCCCGCGGACGCCTTCTCCGAGCCCGGGAAATCGCCGATTCCGGGAAAACGGACAGGCCGTTACGGCGACAACTGGATGGAGGGGTGCGGCGTCCTCGGTGCGCTCGCCCGGCGGGCCGAGTGCGAGGCCGAACCCATCAGCAGGCTGCCCACGGTGATCGCCGCCAGCAGGGCGAACCAGCCGACGACCCGTCCCATCCGCAGGCCGTACCCGCTGATGATCCAGTGCAGCGACAGCAGCCAGCGGCCGGAGGAACGGCTGGTCGCACGGCGCATCTCCATGGCGCCGAAGGCGAAGTCGGCAGCGGTCGCCTTGTCGTCGATCCCGGCGCGCAGCCGCGAGTACAGGACGGCGAGGCGGTGCGGCGCGGGCACGTCCTGCTCCTCGTCCGACCAGCCGCGCCAGGCGTGCTCGTCGGCCAGCGTCCGCCGGAGGGTCCACCAGCGCAGCGGCGGCCAGTGCGGCGTGATCCGCACGCCGCGCGGGGTCGTGGCGAACACGCAACCGGTCAGCCTGAGCCGTTCCGGGGTGCGGATGCCGGTGAAACGGCAGGTGCTGAGATCGACGGCGCTCAGCTGGAGCGCCTCCGCCTCAAGCCCGCGCACGGAGGTCACCGCGGCCGCGCCGTTCCCGCTGACCGTGGCCTGGCCGCGCAGCGTCGCCTCTTCGAGGTCGGCGACCGCGCCGTCCAGCCGCACGCTCAGACGGCCCGTCACCCGGATACGCCGCAGGTCGACCGGGCAGCCGCGGACCGTCAGGTCGAGGCCGTTGCCCGCCCACGCCCCGGCGAGGGTGAGACGGCGGCCGACCGAGACGGGGGCCAGGTAGCCACCCGCCCAGAACCGTGTCGCCTCGAACCCGGCCAGACCGCCGAACTCCGTCCTCCTGAAGGAGACCGCCCTGCCGAACCGGCAGCCGCGGAAGGTCACATCCCCCTGGAAGAGGGTGCCGTCGAAGGTGGCGAAGTCGTGGAACTCGGCCCCCTCGAAGGAGACGGTCCGGGCGAACCTCGCCGAGCCGAACAAGGCGTCCCGGCCCGCGGACACCCGGTCGAAAGCGGCGTGCCCGGCGACGTGGACGCCGTGCAGGGAGACCTCCCTGACGAACTTGACCTCCCTGAAAGAGACGTTTCCGGCGAACCTTGCGCCGACGAACGAGGCCAGGCGATGGAAGCGAGCCTGGTCGAAGGAGACGTCCCCGCTGAAGACGACGTCGCAGAATCTGACGTCCTCGGGGAAGACGGCCAGGTCGAACCTGGCCCTGCCGAGACGCCCACGGGTCGGGGTGAGGACTCGTTCCAGCAGGTCCTTGCCGATGACGGTGCCCCGCAGATCGATCGCGGAGCCGGGGGAGAGGCCGCGGAGGACCTCGTCGAGCTCGTGATGCTCCAGATGGGCCAGGCAGCGCCCGTACGGCTGCCGGGCCGATCCCGCGCACTCAGGGGAGGCGGCGCAGGTCATCCAACCCACGTCCAGAGTTCTCATAAAACAGTGATACCCCAGACGAAGCCTTACGTGAGATCTACGTCATAGCAAGCTATAACTGATGCCTTTAGTCAGCACTTAGTGTCAAGATTCGTTGATTTCACCATCTGGCCATTTCTAAGTAAGTGTCGGCAGATCAAACCGGTTCTACGCTCCGCCTCATGCGTGCCTTATCCCGAGTCATCTCCGCTCTGGCCGTCCTCGGCACCGCCGCGGCCACGGTCACCGCCCTCCCCCCGGCACCCGCCCTGGCCGAACCGGGAACCGTCGTCATCAGCCAGGTCTACGGCGCGGGCGGCAACAGCGGCGCACCACTCGCCAACGACTTCGTCGAACTGTTCAACCGGAGCTCCACGCCGGTCGCACTGGACGGCTGGTCCGTCCAGTACGGCAGCGCGACCGGCACGGGGAACTTCGCCGCCAACCCCGTCGTGCCGCTGTCCGGCACGCTGGAACCCGGCCGCTACCACCTGGTCAAGCTCGCCGGGGGAGGCGCGGGCGCCCCGCTGCCCGCCCCGGACACGACCGGGACGGCCAACATGAGCGCAACCTCGGGCAAGGTCGTCCTGGTCCGCTCCGCGCAGGGACTGGCCTGCAACGGCGGCTCGACCCCCTGCTCACCCGAGCAGAGCGCCCTCATCGCCGATCTCGTCGGGTACGGCACCGCCGACTACGCCGAGGGCGCTCCGGCCCCCGCCCTGTCCACGACCACCGCGGCCCTGCGTGCCGGCCACGGCTGCGCCGACACCGACGTCAACGGCACCGACCTGGTGAGCGCGTCCCCCGCGCCGCGCAACGGGACCACGGCCGCCGCGCCGTGCGGCACCCCGGAGCCCACCCCCACCCCCACGGCCAGTCCCACGGCCAGTCCCACGGTCACGCCGACCGGGGAGCCGTGCCAGACGCCCGCGACCCACCCGATCGCCCAGGTACAGGGCAGCGGGGACACCAGCCCGCTGGCGGGCCGGACCGTACGCGTCCAGGGCGTGGTGACCGGCGACTTCCAGCGGGCCGACCAGCTCGGCGGGTTCTTCCTGCAGGACCCCACCCCCGACGCCGACCCCGCCACCTCGGAAGGCCTGTTCGCCTACGCCCGTGACACGTTCAAGGACGTCAAGGCCGGCGACCGGGTGCTGGTCACCGGCAAGGTCGTGGAGTACAACGGCTGGACCGAGCTCTCACCGGTCACCGCCGTCGACGTCTGCGGCACCGGCACCGTCACCCCGGCCAGGCTGAGCCTGCCGCGCGCCGAGGGATCGACCCTCGAACCCGTCGAGAGCATGCTCGTCACCGTCACCGGGCCGCTGACCGTCACCGACCACTACAACCTGGGCCGCTTCGGCGAACTCACCCTCTCCTCGGGAGGACGCCTGTTCCAGGCCACCGACAGGACCGGCGTGGACGAGGCCGCCGACCGGCGCCGCAGCCTGCTCCTCGACGACGGCTCGACCAGGGAGAACCCGCAGACCATCCCCTACACCGACCCGCGCGTCGTCCGCCTCGGCGACACCACGCTCGGCGCCACCGGCGTCCTGGGGTACGGCTTCGGCGTCTACCGCCTCCAGCCGACCAAACCGGTCACCTTCCTGCGGACCAACCCCCGCCTGCCCGCGCCGCCGCCGGTGTTCGGCAACGTCAGGGTGGCCAGTCTCAACACCCTCAACTGGTTCACCACCCTGGGTTCACGCGGTGCGGACACCACCGAGGAACAGCAGCGGCAGCTGACCAAGCTGGTCGCCACGCTCAAGGGCCTGAACGCCGACGCGGTCGGCCTCATGGAGGTCCAGAACAACGGCCAGACCGCCGTCCAGGCACTGGTCGACGCGCTCAACGCCGAAGTGGGCGCGGGCACCTACGCCGCGCTGACCCACCCCAACCCGGGCACCGACCTGATCCACGTCGCGGTGATCTACAAGCCCGCCAGGCTCAGGCCCGTCGGCCCGGCCCGCTCCTCGGCCGACCCCGTCTTCAGGCGGCCTCCGCTGATCCAGACCTTCCGCCGGGTCCGGGGCGGCCAGCCGTTCACGATGGTCGTCAACCACTTCAAGTCGAAGGGCTGCGACGCGGCCGCCACCGGTCCCGACGCCGACCTGGGCGACGGCCAGGGCTGCTACAACGGCGAACGCGTCCGCCAGGCCAAGGCGACGCTGGCCCTCGTCGAGAGCCTCAGGCTGCCCAACGCGCTGGTGCTCGGTGACCTCAACGCCTACGGCGAGGAGGACCCGATCGACACGCTGGAGGCGGGCGGGCTGACCAGCCTCAGCAAGCGGTTCGTCCCCGCGCCGCTGCGCTACAGCTACCTCTTCGAGGGCCGCAGCGGAGAACTCGACCACGCCCTGGCGGGCCGGGGCCTGCTCAGGAAGGTGACCGGCACGACCATCTGGCACGTCAACGCCGACGAGAGCCGCATCCTCGACTACAACACCGAGTACAACCCGCCTCGGCTCTACCGGCCTGACGCGTTCCGGTCCTCGGACCATGATCCTTTGGTGGTCGGGCTGATGCTGTGATTCTTTGCTCCGCCTTCGGCGTCGCGGGTTGTGTCTCCTTGCGCCGCCTGGCGGCGTCGCGGGGCTTGGGCGCGTCGATGTCTTCCCTCGTCGTTCGTCCGCTCCGCTCCCTCACTCCTCAGTCCAGACACCGACGCGCCCAAGCCGAAACCCCTCACACACGGCACCGGAAAACCCAAGATCAAAACCCTTCACACCTGAGGCGGGGGATCCCTCGTATCCGGTACGGCGGCGTTCGGATCGGCACCCTTGAACGGGGGTGGTCCGGGCGTCGCCGGGATGGAATGTCCGGGGGAGGGAAGTGGTTATGCGAGCCATACAAGACGTGACGACAAGAGGAGCCACAGGTGGCGACCATTGAGGTAACCGAGAAGAACTTCAACGAAATCGCCGACGAGGGGATCGTCCTGCTGGACTTCTGGGCGTCCTGGTGCGCGCCGTGCCGCACGTTCGGGCCGATTTTCGAGAAGTCCTCGGAGAAGCACGGCGACATCAAGTTCGGGAAGATCGACACCGAGGCCGAGCAGGGGCTCGCGCAGGGCTTCGAAATCACCTCGATCCCCACGGTCATGGCCATCCGGGACGGCATTGTCGTCTTCGCTCAGCCCGGGGTGCTGCCCGCGCCCGCCCTTGAGGACCTCATCGGTCAGGTCCGGGCGCTCGACATGGACGCGATCCGCGCCGAGCTGGCCAACGAGCTCCGCGCGCAGAAGGACTGACCCCGAAACGACGAAGGGTCCCGCACCACAGGCGTGGGACCCTCGTGTGCCTCGCGGCGAACCGCAGCTCAGGGCTCAGGAGGAGCGGTAGAGCTCCGCGACCCGGAAGGCCATGTCGAGCGACTGGCTCCGGTTGAGGCGGGGGTCGCAGGCCGTCTCGTAGCGCAGCGCCAGGTCGCCCTCCGCGACCTCGTCGGCGCCGCCCACGCACTCGGTGACGTCGTCGCCGGTGAACTCGATGTGGATGCCGCCCGGGTGGGTGCCGAGGTCCCGGTGCACCTCGAAGAAGCCCGCGACCTCGTTCAGCACGTCGTCCAGGCTCCGGGTCTTGTGACCGCTGGGGGCCTCGAAGGTGTTGCCGTGCATCGGGTCACAGATCCAGGCGACCTGGGCGCCGTTCGCGGTGACCTTCTCCACCAGCGCGGGCAGGTGTTCGCGGATCTTGGAGGCGCCCATCCTGGTGATGAAGGTCAGGCGGCCGGGCTCGTTGTCGGGGTTCAGCTTCTCGACCAGCGCCAGGGCCTCCTCGGCCGTCGTGGTCGGGCCCAGCTTCACGCCGATCGGGTTGCGGATGCGGGAGAAGAACTCCACGTGAGCGCTGTCGAGCTGGCGGGTGCGCTCGCCGATCCAGACCATGTGCGCCGACACGTCGTACGGCTGGCCGGTCCTGGAGTCGATCCTGGTCAGCGCCCTGTCGTAGTCGAGGATGAGCGCCTCGTGCGAGGAGTAGAACTCCACGCCGTGGAACTCCGCCGGGTCGGCGCCGCAGGCGTGCATGAACGCCAGCGCCTGGTCGATCTCCCCGGCCAGCCGCTCGTAGCGCTTGCCCGCGGGGGACTCGCTGACGAAATCCTGGTTCCAGGCGTGCACCTGCCGCAGGTCGGCGTAGCCGCCCTTGGTGAAGGCGCGGATCAGGTTCAGCGTCACCGCGGAGGAGTGGTAGGCGCGCAGCAGCCGTCCCGGGTCCGGCAGACGCGACTCAGGGGTGAAGTCGAGACCGTTGACCATGTCGCCCCGGTAGGCGGGCAGCTCGACGCCGCCGCGCACCTCGGTTCCCTTCGAACGGGGCTTGGCGAACTGCCCCGCTATCCGGCCGATCTTCACCACGGGGACCCTCCCCGCGTAGGTGAGCACGATCGCCATCTGCAGCAGCGTCTTCAGCTTGTTGCGGACGGTGTCGGCGGTGGCGCCGGCGAAGGTCTCGGCGCAGTCACCGCCCTGCAGCACGAAGGCCTCGCCTCGCGTCACCGCCGCGAGTTCGGCCTTGAGGTTGTCGCACTCCCCCGCGAAGACGAGCGGGGGAAGTGCGGAGAGTTCGGCGACGACCTTGTCCAGCTCGCCGCGGTCGGGCCACTCGGGCTGCTGCGCCGCGGGAAGCTCCCGCCAGGAATCGAGGTAGTTGCTCACGACATACCAGGCTATTGCAACCTCGTGGGCGAACCCACCTCAACGTCCACAGATTGAGAACCTCTTTGTCACTGTGGAAGACGTCGCGGTGCCTGTCGGTAGGGGGCCGTGGGCTCGGCGGAGATCCGTTGCGGGCTCACGAGGGGCTCTTGACGTGTTCGGGAAGGACACCGAGGCCGATGAACCGGCGGGTCAGGGCGCCGACCACCGGAAGGTGGGAAAGGTCGCGTGGCAGCAGCTCCGGGGCGTCCCGCCCGTCCAGGGCCGGCCGGATCAGCCGGTCCTGCACCACCCGCTGGGCGAACTGGGTCACCACGGTCGGCACCGTACGGCGGCGCTGGATCCTGGCCAGCAGCGACTCGGGGATCTCCGCGCCGGAGGCCAGCGGCCCGGCCAGCAGGTTGGCCGTGGCGACGGCGTCCTGCACGGCCAGGTTGATGCCGACGCCGAAGACCGGCGACATGGCGTGCGCGGCGTCCCCGATGACGAGCAGGCCTGGCCGGTGCCAGCGGCGCAGCCGGTTGAGCGCGACCGAGAGCACGCTGACGTCGTCGAAGCCGGTCAGCAGCCCGGTACGGCCCGCCAGGAACGGCAGCAGGTTCGCCACCTGTTCCCGCAGCGTCTCGATCCCGGCCGCCCGCAACTCCTCGAAGCCGCCCTTGGGGATGGCGTAGGCCAGCTGCCAGTAGGTTCCCCGGTCGATCACCACCATGATCCGGCCCGAGGACAGGCGCAGGAACGTCTCGTCCGGGTCGCTCTCCTCGCGCGGCAGCCGGAACCACACCACGTCCATCGGCGCGCCGTGTTCGATCGGGACGAGCCCGGCGGCACGCCGTACGTCGGAGTGGCGCCCGTCGGCGGCCACGGTCAGTGTGGCTCGAAGCTCGTGCTCGCCGTCGGGGTCGCGGTAGCGGACCCCGCGCACCGCGTTCCCCTCCCGGATCACGCCGTGCACCTCGGCGTTCATGAGGAGACGGAAGGTGGGGTAACGCGCGGCGGCGGTGGTCACCAGGTTGAGGAAGTCCCACTGCGGGACGAAGGCGATGTAGCCATACTCGCCTCCCAGTTTGGACAGGTCGGCGACCGGGACCGTCCCCTCGTCGGTGTGCACGGCCATGCCGTACGCCTTGTGGTGCGGCAGCCGCAGGAACTCCTCGGCCAGGCCGATCTCGTGCAGGACCTGCAGGGTCGAAGGGTGGATGGTGTCGCCCCTGAAGTCACGCAGGAAGTCGGAGTGCTTCTCCAGCAGCGTCACCTGGACGCCGGCTCTGGCCAGCAACAGCGCGAGTACGGCCCCGGCGGGACCGCCCCCCGCGATCACACACGTGTTCCGAGTCATAATTCATCACCCAATGAAATTGTCGCACAGCGGGGTCGCCAAGGAAACCGTCCCCCGGAGTCCGGTACGGCACGCGTCGGATCAAGGGTGGGGAAGAGGCCTCAGAGCGGGGAGATCGTCCAGGAGGTCTCGGTCGTCTCGCCCGGCTGGAGCACGATCAGGTCGGTGCCCGAGTTGAAGGCGTCCGGCGGGCAGGTCATCGGCTCGACCGCCAGCCCCCGATAGCCGGACCCGGTGCCGCCGCACACCTGCGCCCACGGCAGGACCGAGGCCCGCCAGCTCACCTCGACCCCGCCTTCCGGGCCGCGTACCCGCACCCTGGTCAGGCCGTCCGCCCCGGGCCTCAGACCGGTGAAGGTGTGGTCGACGACCGTGCCGCCGAGCCGCCTGGGCTCCCTGAAGTCGTACGGCGTGCCGGAGACGTCCTCAAGAGAGGCGGGCAGCATCCGCTCGTCGGGCAGCAGCACCCTGTCCGCGGGCACCAGCAGCTCGTACTCCCCGGCGTCCTCGCCCGCCAGCAGCCAGGGATGCGGCGCGCAGCCGTACGGCGCGGCGTGCTCACCGGTGTTCTCCGCGGTCAGCGTGGTGGTCAGCCCGCCGGAGGTCAGATGGTGGAGCACCCGCAGGGCCAGGGTGAACGGGTAACCGGGCACCGGGGTCACGGTGTGCGCCAGCCGTACGTGGGCGGGGCCGATCTCGACCGGTGACCACCTGACGTCGGCGACCAGCCCGTGCAGGGCGTTGCCCCGGGACTCCTCGTTCGCGGTGAGGCGGTGGGTCACGCCGCCGAAGGTGTAGCGCGCCCCGCCGACCCGGTTGGGCCACGGGGCCAGCAGGGTGCCGCTGTAGAAGGGGACGGGCCCCTCCGGCGGCCAGTCCGCCACCAGGTCGCGCCCGTCGTGCCTGAGCACGCGCACGGCCGCCGCGAACTGACTGATCTCGGCGTACATGTCACCGTCACGAAGGATGAACTGCCTGGGCACGACTGTCCTTTCAGGCGGAGGCCCGCTCGACCAGATGCGTGTCGAGGATCACGACCGGCTGCTCCAGGTGTTCACCATTGATGCGGGCGACCAGGAGGTGGGCCATCTGACGGCCCATCGCCTCGGTCGGCTGGTGCACGCTGGTCAGCGGGGGAGAGGAGTGGGCCCCGGCGGGGGAGTCGTCGAACCCGATCACCGCCACGTCGCCGGGGACGTCCCTGCCCTCGTGCCGCAGCACCCGCAGCGCGCCCAGCGCCATCGGGTCGGAGGCGGTGAAGACCGCGTCCAGGTCCGGGTGCTCGGCCAGGAGCCCGCACATGGCCCGCGCGCCGCTGTCCTCGCTGAAGTCGCCGTAGGCCACGATCTCCGGCACGCCCGTGGCGATCAGCGCGTCGCGGTAGCCCGCGAGCCGGTCGACGCCGACCCCCATGTCCTGCGGGCCCGCGATGGTGGCGATCCGCCTGCGGCCCCTGCCCAGGAGGTACTTCACCGCCTGCCTGGCCCCGGCCCTGTTGTCCACGTCGACGTAACAGTAGGGGTCGAGCCCGACGGGCTTGCCGCCGATGACGGTCGGCACGCCCATCTCCTCCAGCCTGCCGGGCAGCGGGTCGGCCCCGTGCAGCGAGATCAGCAGCACCCCGTCGACGTGCTGGCCCGTCAGGTAGTGCTCAAGACGGTCGTGGTCCTGCCTGGACTGGGCCATCGCCAGGATCAGCTGCAGGCCCGTCTCCGAGAGCGCCGAGCCGATGCCGCGGATGGTCCCGGCGAAGTAGGGCTCGTCGAAGACCCGCAGCTCCGACTCGGAGACGACCAGCGCGACGGTGTCCGTGCGCCGGGTGACCAGGGTGCGGGCGGCCCGGTTCGGGACGTAGCCCAGCTCCCTGATCGCCTGCTGCACCGCGTCGCGAGCCCTCTCGCTCACCTTCGGCGAACCGTTGATCACCCGGGAGACCGTGCCGCGCCCGACTCCGGCCAGGGCCGCGACCGCCTCAAGGGTCGGACGACGGTCGCCGTTCATGTTTCTCGCCCCCATGAAAGATTCTCCGGACTTCATTGTGCAGGACCGGTCAGGCCTCCACGCCTGATTGTCTCGGCATACCAAAGGGCGCTCTCCTTGGGAACTCTGCGCTGCGTCGGGTAGTCGACGCGCACCAGCCCGAAGCGCTTGCCGTACCCCCAGGCCCACTCGAAGTTGTCCAGCAGCGACCAGGCGAAGTAGCCGACGAGCGGCGCCCCCTGCCCGATCGCGGCGTGGCAGGCGCGCAGATGGGCCTCGATGTAGTCCCTGCGCTCCGGGTCCCGCACGAAACCGCCGGCGTCGGCGACGTCGTCGAAGGCCGCGCCGTTCTCGGAGACCACCAGGGGGATCCGGGGGTAGTCCCCGGCGACCCGCAGCAGGACCTCCCGCAGCCCGTCGTGGTCGATCTCCCAGCCCATGCCGGTCACCGGACGCCCGCTCCCGGCGAACGAGACGTGCTCGCTGCCCACCCAGGGCGAGCCGGTGTCCGTCGGCGCCGCCGCGGCCGAGACCGCGCCCCCCGGGGCCCCGGAGACGGTGAACCGGCTGTAGTAGTTGATCAGCAGCATGTCCATCGGGGCGGAGATGACCCCCATGTCCCCCGTCTCAGCGAGCCCCTCGGCGGCCTCCCCGAGGTCCGCCAGGACGTCCGCCGGATACTCCCCCCTGAGCAGCGCGTCCAGGAAGAGACGGTTCTGCAGGCCGTCGATGCGGCGGGCGGCGTCCAGGTCGGCCGCCGAGCGTGTCAGCGGAGAGACGGCGTAGAGGTTCACGCAGCCGCCGATCCGGCTGCCGGCCCGCTGGGCGCGCATGGCCGCCATGGCCAGCCCGTGGCCGAGCAGCAGGTGGTGGGCGGCCAGGACCGCCCGTGCGGGTTCCCGCCGCCCTGGGGCGTGCTCCCCGGAGGCGTAGCCGAGGAAGGCCGCGCACCACGGCTCGTTGACCGTGCTCCAGTTGCGCACCCGGTCGCCGAGCGCGTCGTGTACGGCCGCCGCGTAGTCGGCGAACCGCAGGGCGGTGTCCCGCGCGGGCCAGCCTCCCGCGTCCTCAAGGGCCTGGGGCAGGTCCCAGTGGTAGAGCGTCACCCACGGGTCGATCCCCTGGCCGAGCAGTTCGTCGACCAGCCTGCGGTAGAAGTCGAGCCCCCGCTGGTTGACCGCCCCCACGCCGTCCGGCTGGACGCGCGGCCAGGAGACGGAGAAGCGGTAGGCGCCCAGGCCGAGCCGGGCCATCAGCCGGACGTCGTCGCGGTAGCGGTGGTAGTGGTCGACGGCCACGTCGGCGTTCTCACCGTTCACCACCCGCCCCGGCAGGCGGGCGAAGGTGTCCCAGATGGACCTGCCGCGCCCGCCCTCGGAGACCGCGCCCTCGATCTGGTAGGCGGAGGTCGCCGCCCCCCAGGCGAAGCCCTCCGGGAACCTCAGTTGCTGATCCTGTGTCTGCTGCGTCGTCATGCCTTGACCGCACCTTCCATGAGGCCGCCGACGATCTGACGGCCGAACACGACGAAAACAATGAAAAGAGGCAGGACCGAGACCGCCGTGCCGGTGAACAACATGACGTAGTCGGTGCCGTGGGCCTGGTTGAGCGCGGCGATCGAGGTCTGCACCACGGGGTTGTCCGGGTCCAGCACGATCAACGGCCACATGAACTCGTTCCAGGTCTGCATGAAGACAAGCAGCGCCAGTACGGCCATGCCCGGCCTGAGCGCGGGCAGGATCACCCGGGCGTAGACTCCCGCCGTCGAGGCGCCGTCGACGCGGGCGGCCTCGACCAGTTCGTCCGGCACCGCCTGGGAGGCGTACTGGGTCATCATGAAGACCCCGAACCCGTTGACGAGGAAGGGCAGGATCACCGCCTTGAGCCGGCCGGTCCAGCCGAGGGTCACCATGAGCTCGTACAGCGGGACCACGCCCATCTGCTGGAGCGGGACCATCATCGTCACCAGGATCAGCCCGAGCAGCGCCCGCCCGCCCCGGAAACGCAGCTTGGCGAAGGCGAACCCGGCCAGCGTGGAGATGAACACGACCGAGACGGTCACGGTGACCGAGACGACGGCCGAGTTGACCAGGCCGGTGAGGAAGTGGGCGTCCTCGGCCGCGAGCAGCCGGGCGACGTTCTCCCCCAGGTGGCCGCCGGGCAGCAGCGGCGGGGGAACGTCGATCGCCTCCTCGTTGGTCCGGGTGGCCATGACGAACATGTAGTAGACGGGAAAGGCGGAGATCACGACGGCGAGGGCGAGCGTGGCCCTCGTCAGCGGTCCAGCGTCCCCTGGGCGGCTCATCCGGCGCCTCCGATGCGGCGGGTGAGCAGGTGGTTGACGAGCGTGCCGAGCAGGATCAGCACGAACAGCAGCCAGGCGGCGGCGGAGGCGTACCCGAGGTCGAAGTCACGGAAGGCCTCCTTGACGACGAACATCGCCACCGTCTGGTACTGGCCGGTCGCCCCGCCGCTCATCGTCGGGTTGCCGTCGAACATGACGGGCTCGGTGAACAGCGTCAGGCCGCCGATGGTCGAGACGAACACGGTGAAGACGATCGTCGGGCGCAGCATCGGGACGGTGATCCGCCAGAACTGCCGTCTGGCGCTCGCGCCGTCGAGGGAGGCCGCCTCGTACAGGTCTCCGGGGATGGTCTGCATGGCGGCCAGCAGGATGATCGCGTTGTAACCGGTCCAGCGCCAGTCGACCATCGTGGAGATCGCGATCCACGCGGACCACTTCTCGTTCTGCCAGCTGACCGCGTCGACTCCGAAGAGGCCGAGGAACCAGTTGACCATGCCGTAGTCGCGCCCGTAGAGCTGGGTGAAGACGACGGCGACCGCGACGACGGAGGTCACCAACGGCAGCAGCACGCCCATGCGGAGGACGAGCCTGCCCCGGATGCGCTTGTTGAGGGCGTTGGCCAGCAGCAGCGCCAGCACGAGCTGCGGGACCGTCGAGATGACGAACATCCCGAGCGTGTTGACCACCGCGTTCCAGAAGGCCTCGTCGGCGACCAGGGACAGGTAGTTGCCCGCCCCCACGAAGGCCCTGTCCCCGGCGAGCTCCCAGTCGTGCAGCGAGACCCACAGGGTGTAGCCGAGCGGGAAGACCCCGAAGAGGACGAACAACACGAAGTACGGCGAGACAAAGAGATAGGGGGTGACCAACAGGTCGAACCTGGCGAACAGCGCGCCGTCCCGTCTCCGTACGGCGGGCGGGCGCTCACCGGGCCCGGCCTGGGCCGGGGCTGCGGCGTGCGGGGTCATCGATCGGCCTTTCGGGGGGCTTTCCTGGCTGGTTTCTCTGTGGGCCCCACCGGTCCCGGGGCGACGGGACCGGTGGGGGAAGCGGATCAGCCGGCCGCCTTGACCCCGGCGTCGAGGAACCTCTGCCAGGCCTGGTCGTAGGGGACCGAGCCCTGGTCCATGCCCTCAAGGATCTTCTCGACCGCGGTCTTCACCTGGGCGTGCTTCTCACCCAGGAAGACCGGCTGCAGGTTCTCGACCGACGCGCCGAAGATCCGGCCGGTCGGCGCGTCGTTGAAGAACGGGTTCCTCAGGTCGCCGACCGCCGGGTCCCGCTGGGCGGGCAGGGAGCTGGGGAAGGCGGCGGCCTCCTGGAAGGCCATGATCTGGCCGTCCTTGCCGGTGAGGTAGTTCACCACCTCGGCGGCCTCCTTCGGGTGCTTGCTCTGCCTGGGCACGGCCAGGTAGGAGCCGCCCCAGTTGCCCGCGCCTCCCGGCACCGTCGCGACGTCCCACTTCCCCTTGCCGGGCTCGCCCGCGGCGCCGGAGACCACGCCGAGCATCCAGGCGGGGCAGCCCATCGTGGCGAAGCCGCCCTTCTTGATGGCGGCGTTCCAGGGCGGGGTGAAGGAGGCCAGCTTGGCGGTGAGCCCGGCCTCGCTGAAGCTCCTGACCGTGTCGAAGGCGGTCTTCACGGCGGGGTTGGTGTCGATGACGAGTTTGTTGGACGTGTCGATGTAGGTGATGTCGCCGTTCCTCTGCGCCTCCTGGGCGAGGATCACGTTGTAGAGGGTGTTCGGGCCGTCCAGGAAGCGCGGCGCGTCCTTTCCGGGATTGGCGGCCTGGAACCTCCTGCCGACGTCCATGAAGGACTTCCAGTCGGGCCAGAGCCCGCCGACCTCCTCGCGGTCCGTGGGCAGGCCCGCCTTCTCGAACAGGTCGGTGCGGTAACACATGGTCATGCCGCCGATGTCGGTGCCGAGAGCGAACAGCTTGCCCTCGGCGTTGACGCCGTTGTCCCACTTGGCAGGGGGGAAGTCGGCCTTGCGGCCTCCGAGGCCGTACTGCCCGAGGTCGGTGAAGAACTGCGGGCGGGCCTTCATCAGGCCCATCGCGCCCTCGTCCAGGGCGACCACGTCGGCCGCGCCGCTGCCCGCCTGCAACCGCTGGAGCAACTGGGGCAGGTAGACGTCCTCGAAGCGGTCGGTCAGGTTCTGGTATCTGATCTGGATGCCGGGGTGGGCGGCGTTCCAGGCCTGGGCGGCCTTGTCGTAGCCGAAGTTCTCGCCGCCGCCGAAGGTGTGCACGGTGACGACGACCGGTTCGGCCGCCGTGGACGCGGGCCCGTCCGTCCCGCCGGAACCGCACGAGGTCAAGGCCAGCGCCGCGGCCGTGACCGTCGTGACCGCGGCGAGCCTGCCGCACCGCCTGTGGTTCAACATTCCGGACCCCTCTCAGGTCGTTCGCCCGAATCGGTGGGAGGTGTCGTCACGGGCCGGTCCCCGACAGACGCGGCTCTGCGACGAGGCGGTTCCTCAACGTATTGGGAGCGCTCCCACGAAGCGTGGCCGACGGGTGGGCCGACGTCAATACGGCGAGACGCAACCGTTACCCTCCTCCGTTTCCCTTGCGACTTATGGGCTTAAATGACCACAAAATGGATGCGCTTCTTTTTGGGAGCGCTCCCATATCGGCGGAGGGTCGGGACGCCGAAAGGGCCGTGGCTGGGGAGCCACGGCCCTTTCCGGATTCGGGGGATCACCGCCGCGGCGGGCGGGGAGTCCGCCGCGGATGGGGGTCTCGTACGGCGGGGGCCGTACGGAGGGAGGGGATGGGGTCAGCCGCTGTAGACCGGGTAGCCGTAGCCGACGACCTGGGAGGTCGGACGGATGCGCTGCTCGACCTTGCCGTTGCCGGTGTTGCCCTCGATCGTGGTGATCGTGCCGTTGCCGTTGTCCTGCTTCACGAAGCCGACGTGGTCGATCCCGTCGAGGTCCTTGCCGCCCTTCCAGTCGAAGTAGACGACGGCGCCGGGCTTGGGAGTGGTGCCCCAGTGGCCGTTGTCCCTGAACCACTTGGCGTGGGTGACGGTGTAGGCGTCCCAGCCCATGGTGGGGCGGATGCCGGCCTGCTCGCCGACCCAGGAGACGAACATCGCGCACCAGGGGGCGTTGGCGTAGTCCTGGATGCGGCCGCCGTCACGGGCGGTGGTCTCCTTGGCGCGCTCACTGGACATGTACCAGGAGTGGAACTTGGTGCCGCCGCCCTGGGCGTTCTCGCTGACGCCGATCTGCTGGGAGGCGATGTTCAGAACCTGCTGGGCGGTCACCTTGGGCAGGCGCTCGGCCGTGGTCTGGAGGCTGGTCTTGGCGGTGTCCGCGCTCGCGTTCCGGACGGTGGCGGACGTCTGCTCGGGGGTGTCCGCCAGGGCGGGTCCACCGGCGACGACTCCGCCGCTGAGGGCGATGGCGGTGCCGAGGATGACACGGGCCAGGTAGTGCGTCTTGGGGGTGGAGGTAAGGCGGTGCTTGGCCATGGGGTACTGCTCCTTGCGTCGCTTCCATGCCGCCTACCGGGTTAGCTGACGGGTTCGGACTGGAAAGTGTCCTACAGCGCGTATGCGCTGATTCACCCCAAAGGACCTGGGTCCCCGGTTCCGCGAGACTCGCGGATTCGGCGGCCGTGTCCATCAGGCGGATGTCCACCTGGTGGAGCACGGTCGGGCAATGTCGTGGCAATGCGCTGACCTGCAAAGGTCTGGGCGTTCGCCGCGAATTCGTTGAACGTACGTGAACCGGACAGACGATTACAAGTCCGACACATTGCCTTGGCTTGGGAATGGGCCTCGTTCGAGGGGGAAGACTGGGGCCTCGTCCACCCGGGACGATCTCCCTTTCGGTGACGCGATCCCCGGTGGGAGAGGGGATCGCGACACGACGGGCACGATGAAGGGCAAGGGCAAGGACTTCGCGTGCCAGGTGAACGTAGATCTTTTGGCCGACCCCTCCTCCACCGGGTCAAGAGGGGGTCTCTTTACCCGTCCCGGCGGGGTCGCCCCCGGCCCCTGGGCCGGTCAGGGGCGTGACGTGAGCGCGGCGAACCGTACGCCTGTGAGCTCCTCGGAGACGATCCACAGCCGCCGCGCCAGGTCTTCGTCGAGAGCCCTGGGCGAAGGCGTCAGCGCCCTGGGGCCGGGGCCGACGTACGTGCCGCCGGCCACGCCGGGGTGGGTCGCGGCGTACAGGGAGGGGAGGGCCCCTTTCTCCGGAGCCTTGAGCGCCAGCCGCATGAAGGCGGTGACCGGCCGGGTGAACACGCCCGGCCGCATGATCGAGGTGGCCGTCGGCCCGGGATGGACGGCCAGGCTGAGCAGTTTGCCTCCGGCCAGGCGCTGTAGTTCGAGGGCGAACAGCAGGTTGGCCAGCTTGGACCTGCAGTAGGCGCCGAAGCGGCGGTAGCCGTTCTCCAGCCCCAGGTCGTCGAAGTCGATCCGCCCCATCGCGTGCGCGCCACTGGAGACCGTGACGACCCTGGCCCCCTGTCCGGCCAGCAGCCGGGGCAGCAGCGACCCGGTCAGGGCGAAGTGCCCGAGATGGTTGACGCCGAACTGGGCCTCGAAGCCGTTGGCCGTCGTCCGCCGTGGAATCATGGCGACGCCCGCGTTGTTGACGAGGAGGTCGATCGGCCGGTCAAGGTCGTCCGTGAACGCCCGCACCGAGGCGAGATCGGCCAGGTCAAGGCCTCTGAGCTCGACCCGTCCCTCCGGGGCCGCCGCCCTGACCCTCTCCAGCGCCACCCGCCCCCTGGCCCGGTCGCGCGCGGTCATGATCACCTCGGCGCCTCGCCGGGCGAGGTGCAGGGCGGTCGCCAGCCCTATCCCGCTGCCGGCACCCGTGACCAGTGCCGTACTGCCGGACAGGTCGGGAATGTCATCAGCGGTCCACATGATCGGCGTCTCCGGGGCCAGCTGTACGAAACGGTTTCGTACACTACGGTAGATCGTCACGAGTACGACCCGCAAGAGGGCATATTCGTGTGTTCACCCGTAGTTCCCGGCGCCGTAAGACGTCCGGGTTACGGTGAGGCGGTCGTGAACGGGTCATCGCCCGGCGTGGAGGACGGTCGAGACCACGCGCGGGAGCAGGGTTCGGCCGTTGCCTGGGTGGAGTCCCCGCTGCAGATGCTCTGCGCCGTGGAGGCCCACCACGCGGGGCTGCTCGGCGCCCACGCGCGAGTGGTGCCCAGGGCCGGGCTGCGCCCGCTGGCCGTCACCCGCCGTGAGATCGCCAAACTCGGCCCACCGGCCGGGCTCGAACTCGACGAGCCCTCGCCCGAGATGCCCAGGCCCCGCAGGGGGACGAGCTGGGCGGTCGGCGACGCCTTCTCCGGCAAGGTCCAGGCGGCCTGGCTCACCGCCCTGCCCGGCCGGATGGTGATCGTCGACGACGGGCTCGCCACGATCAGGCTCCTGGAACTGCTCACCGGGCGGTTCTGGACGCCCCTGCTCCGGGCCAGAGCCACCCCGGGACCGCTCAGGAAGGTGCTCGGCTCGGCCGCGGGCATGCGGCTGCGGGCGGCCGCCAGGGCAGGCCGCCTGTCGATCTTCACGGCGCTGCCCGTCCCCGACGACCTGGCGCGGGCCGTACGCGCACGGGGGGCCGAACTGGTCACCCACGACTTCGCCTGGCTCAGGTCCCAGCCCATGCGCAGACCGGGGCCGAGGGAACGCACCGTCGTCCTGGGCACCTCCCTGGTCCGCAACGGCCTCATCCACCGCGACCACTACTTCGGCTGGCTGGCCGGACTCGGCTCGACCGGGCCCGTCGCCTACTTCCCGCACCGCAGAGAGGACCCCGGCGACCTCGCCAGGGTCGGCAGGCAGCCCGGGACCACCGTCTACGACGGCGGCGCCCCCGCGGAGATGACGCTGCGCGGACTGGAGGCCGAGCAGCGGGTCCTGAGCCTGCCCTCGACCGCGGTCACCTCCCTGCGCGTCCTGCTGTCGGCCCGCGGCGTCGTCGTGGAGACCGTGGACGTCCCCGACGAGTGGTGGACCGCCCAGGCGGCGCCCTCCCTCAGAACGCACCTATCGATGTTCGCCCATCACGACACTGGAGTCACAGGTTGAAGGTCCTGGCCGTGGCCGACTCGGATTCCTACCTGAAGTGGGCCGCCTACCTGCTTGAGGGCCTGCCCTCGGGCTGTACGGCGGAGCTGACGGTGGTCCGTACCCCCATCACGCCCTCACCGGCCCAGATCCACGCGGCCGTGGCCGGCGCGGCCGGTGACCCGCCGGTGCTGTCCGCCAGAGCCCTGCGCAGGGCCGCCGAGCGGTTCAGGCCCGACGTGGTGCTGGTCGCCTGCACAGGGCCCGTGGTGGACGTGCTGGTCAGCGAGGTCCTCTCCGGCCTCACGCCCCGGCCCGTCTTCGTCTCCGGCCTGCCGGGCATCTCCATCCCGGCGACCGAGAAGGCATGGATCTTCCGCAGCGGATGCGACCTGTTCGTCCTGCACAGCGGGCGGGAGGTCGAGGAGTTCTCCACCATCGGCAAGGAACTCGGCGGCGGAGGACAGATCGGCCTCACCCGGCTGCCGTTCCTGCGCGACAGCGGGCAGGCCCCCGCGGCGGGGCCCCGCGACCGCGTCGTGTTCGCCACCCAGGCCAAGGTGCCCAAGCGCAGGGAGGACAGGGAACGGATCCTGCTCGCGCTGGCCGACCTGGCCGGACGGCGCCCCGACCTGGACGTGGTCGTCAAACTGCGCGCCCTGGACAACGAACGCCAGACGCACAACGAACGTCACAACTACCAGCGCCTGTGGCAGGCCCTGGAGACCGAGGGGCGGGTCCGCCCCGGCGCGGTGCGGTTCGCCGCCGGAGCCATGCACGAGCACCTGGCGCACGCCGCCGGATTCGTCACCGTCAGCTCGACCGCCGCACTGGAGGCCATCGCCCAGGACGTGCCGCTGCTGGTGCTGTCCGACTTCGGCGTCAGCGCCGAGATGATCAACCTGGTCTTCGAGGGAAGCGGTCTGCTCGGCACCATGGACGACCTGGCTCAGGGCCGTTTCCACACCCCGGACGAGGCCTGGTGCAGGGCGAACTACTTCCACCCCAACGGGGAGAGCGACTGGGTGTCGCAGATGGTCGCCCTCGTCGGCCAGTCCCGCTCGGGACGCCTCGTCCCCGCGACCTCCCTGCTGGACGGCCCGCAGTACGCCGCAGCCCGCAGGCGCGCCCGCCTGCGCGTGGAGGTGCCGCCCAACGTCCTCCGAGTCGGCTACCGCGCCAAACGCCGCATGCGCCGCTACCTGAAACTGTGACTTTTGCTCCGCCTGGCGGCGTCGCGGGTTGTGTCTCTTTGCTCCGCCTGCGGCGTCGCGGGCTTGGGCACCTCGGGTCGGTGCTTTCCCTCGTCACTGCGTCGCTGCGCTCCTGCGTTCCTCAGTCCAAGCACCGACGCGCCCAAGCCGACACTCCTCACGCTTGGCGCCGGTAAGGCACAAGACCAAAACCCTCACGCCTGGGGCGGGGAGCCCCTCGTGAGGGTGCAATAAGCGGGGTGCCGGCGGGTCAGGAGAGGGCCTTGGAGAGGCGGCGGCGGATTTTGCCCAGGGGGCCCGGCTCCGGGGCGGGCGTGGTGGGGAGCAGGTCCAGGGCCGTCAGGCGCTGACGCTTGAAGTAGCGGGCGGGGCCGTTGGCCTCCAGATACGCGACGGCCCGTTCACGCAGCCCGGGGTGGACGGTGCTCTGCATGCAGTAGCCGACGGCACCCACCAGCGCGGGAAGATCGACCGGGGGCGGCTCCTCCAGCGACCCGTCGGGGGACAGGCGGGGGAGCAGGGCGTCGGTGATCGTGACCGGGACGCGGTTGCTGTTCTCGTACGGCGCCAGCCGTTCGAGCACCAGGTCGCCTCCGAGCGTCGCGACCGGCAGCCCGAACTGCCTGCTCGCGGTCACCAGGGCGGTGGAGAAGCAGCCGACGACCAGCTCGGGTTCAAGCGTGGCGAAACACGACTCGGCGGGGACGCTCTCCCCGACGACCGTCAGTTCAACCCCCAGCTCCGCGGCCGTCTCGCGGAGCCGCTGGGCGTGTCGCCGCCCGCCCGCCGGGTGCGGCTTGAACAGCACCGAGCGAAACCCCCTCGCGGCCAGGCCGCGCAGCATGTCCGCGTGCAGCCCGGCCTCCTCGTCCTGGGTGACGATGTCGAGCGCCGACAGGTACTGGCCGAGGATCATCGCCTGACCGCGGGGAAGGCCCCGCGTGCCGTGCGTGAGCCGTTCCGCCTGGGCGAGGACGTCGAGGAAGGCCCGGTCGGGCAGGGCGACCGCGGGCACGCCGTACTCGGAGAGCAGCAGCGGCGACAGGCCGGGAACGAGGTCCAGGTGGAGCAGGCGGGTGATCCGCCCCGAGATCTCCTGCGGCAGGGGGTCACGGGTCGGGCCGTAGCTCATCAGGCCGTCGGAGTAGACCGTGATCGGGCAGTCCTTGACCAGGCCGGCGATCGTCCTGGCGGGCGGCACCGCGATGGACTCCAGGATCAGTTCCCGGGGCCCCTCCTCAAGGGAGAGGTGGGAACGCAGGAGACGGCCCAGCATCGGGACCTCGATGATGCGGGCCTTCCAGTCGGAGGGGTGCAGCGGCGCCACGATGTCGTTCCACGACCACACCTCGTCGAACCGGGGACGCAGCGCGGCGAAGCCGGGGGCCTGGTCGAGGGAGGGGGTGATCTCCGGGATGGCCGCGTTGTTCGAGACCAGCAGGATCCTGCGGCCCGGGTGCGGGCCGAAGAGCCCCTCGTCGATCGCCGCCCCGAGCGTCATCGCGCCGAACAGCGTCGAGGCGTAGAACAGCTGTGTCATCGGGTCTCCAGCAATGTCTGCAGGATCTGGTCGCGCTCCGGCTCCAGCCGGCCCGCGGAGAGCAGGTCGGAGGGCAACCGCCTGAGGGCGTCGGCGCCGCGCTTTTCGAAGCGGGCGCGAAGGTCGGGGGAGAAGCGGTCGGCCAGCTCCAGATGGTGGGCGAGGAGGGCGCAGAAGGTCCGCACCGCCTTCGGGGCGAACTCCTCCTCCAGGTCGGAGAGGACCAGGTCGAAGGCGTCGAAGAAGTGCAGCTGCCTGGCGTCGCCCACCTGGGTCAGCGAGCCGGTGACCATCCTGCGGTAGAACAGGCCCGCGAGCGAGACCACCGCGAACGAGCCCGCCTGCCGGTGCAGGCGCCAGATCCACGGCCGGTCCTCGGCGGTGTGCAGGTGCCCGGGGAAGGTCAGCAGCTCACCCAGGTCGCGACGGTAGATCCCGGCCCACGCGTAGGGGTAGTCGACCATCGTCTTCACCCCGGTGGGCAGGATGTGGTCGCGGGGCTTCAGCACCGTCTCCCGTACGGCGAGCGGCGCCCGGTGGATCACCCGTTTGCGCCCCTCGGCCTGGACGTGGTCCACCCGGACGAAGTCACATCCGAGCCGTTCGATCGCCCCGGTCAGTTCGGCGAGGTAGCCGGGCGCCAGCCAGTCGTCGCCGTCCATGAAGGTCAGGTAGCGCCCGGAGGCCAGCGAGGTCCCGAGGTTGCGGGCGTCGGCGAGCCCGACCGGCCTGTCGTTGTGCACTACGACCAGGCCGGGCAGCTCGTCGCGGAAGTCCTCGATGATCTGCCCGGTGGCGTCCGTCGATCCGTCGTCGACCACGATGAACTCGAAGTCCCTGCGCGCGTTCCTGACCAGGGAGGTCAACGCGTCGGAGATGTAGAGCTCGGCGTCCTTGACCGGGACGACGACGGACAACGTGATCAAGTTTTCCCTTTTCTGTTTTCTCTGGTGATTCGACCCCCACGCGGGAACTTCCTAAGCCCTACACGTGAGGTTTTTGATCTTGCGCTTTACCGGCCCCAAGCGTGAGGAGTTTCGGCTTGGGCGCGTCGGTGCTTGGACTGAGGAACGCAGGAGCGAAGCGACGGAGTGACGAGGGAAAGCGCCGACTCGGGGCGCCCAAGCCCGCGACGCCGCCAGGCGGAGCAAAGGAACACAACTCAGACCCGCACCCTCCGCAGCCGGGCCTTCGGGGCCTCCTCACCGGGGAAGACGCGCTTGACGCCGTCGCCGAGGGCGGTCTCGATGATGCGGATGTCACGGACCAGGTGCTCCAGGCCCGAGGGTTCGAGCGAGGCGGCGTGGTCGGAGCCCCACATGGTGCGGTCCAGCGTGATGTGCCGCTCGACGGTCACCGCGCCCAGCGTCACCGCGGCCAGGGAGATCTGCAGGCCGCGCTCGTGGCCGGAGTAGCCGACGGGCACGCCGTAGCGCTCCTGGAGGGTGACGATCGTGCGGAGGTTGGCCTCCTCGGGCGGCAGGGGGTAGGTGGAGGTCGCGTGCATCAGCACCAGCTTGGAGGTGCCGAGGATCTCCACCGCCCTGTCGATCTCCTCAAGGGTGGACATGCCGGTCGAGAGGATGATCGGCTTGCCGGTCGCGGCCAGGGCCTGCAGCAGCTCCACGTCGGTGACGCTGGCCGAGGCGACCTTGTGCGTGACGACGTCCATGGCCTCAAGGAACTCGACCGAGGGCACGTCCCACGGAGAGGCGAACCAGTGCAGGCCGCGCTCCTGGCAGTACCTGGCGATCTCGGTGTACTCGTCGAGACCGAACTCGGTCCTGACCTTGTACTCCATGTAGGTCATCTCGCCCCACGGCGTCTGCCGGATCTGGTCGCGCTGCTCAAGCGGCACGCAGATCTCCGGGGTGCGCTTCTGGAACTTGACCGCCTGGCAGCCCGCCTCGGCGGCCACGTCGATGAGCCTGCGCGCGATGTCGATGTCGCCGTTGTGGTTGATGCCGATCTCGCCGATCACGTAGACCGGCTGGCCCGAGCCGACCAGCGCGTCGCCGATCTGGACCGGCTTGGCGACCGGGGAGAGCCGCAGCTCGGTCCTGGGGGCGGAGGTCACGGCCGTCTCCGTCGCGGGGCGCGCGGCCAGGACGCGGTCGCACAGTTCCCGTACGGCTCCGGCCCCGCCGGGCCTGGTCAGCACGGTCCTGGCCGCGGCGCGGACCCTGGGGTGGGCGTCGGGGACCGCGACGGGCCAGCCGACGTCGCCCATCGGGCCGAGGTCGTTGACGTCGTTGCCGACGTAGGCGACACGGGAGGGGTCGATGCCCTCGATGGCCAGCCAGTCGCGCAGCACGGTCCGCTTGTCGGTCAGCCCCTGCAGGACGGGCACGCCGAGCTTGCGGGCACGGGCGGTGACCACCGGGTTCTGCTCGGTCGACATGATCATCAGCTTGACGCCCGCCCTGCGCAGCAGGGAGATGCCCATGCCGTCGGAGCGGCTGACCGCGACCGTCTCGTGGCCGTCCTGGTCCACGTAGGCGCGGTCGTCGGTGTGCACGCCGTCGAAGTCGGTGATCACCGCGTCCACGTCGATGGGCTCGGGCAGGTCGACGAACGGCGCGAGGGCCCTGACGATCTCCAGGTCCTCGGGAGAGTCGATCTCCAGGGCGTGCCTGGCGGGGACGGGCTGCACGGAGACGGCGCCGAAGAAGCGGTGACCGTGCTCGCGCAGGCCCTCGGTGCGCATCACGTAGAAGGCGCCGGTCTCGCGGTAGTCGGGCTCGCGGTCCTGGCGGCGCGGCCGGTGCGCGGGGTCGTGGTTGATGCCCGCGCCCGCCGAGCTCCACAGGAACTCGTGCGTCTCCAGCCCGGAGAACACCACGTCCGCGGTGCCGTCGAGGACCTTGACGATCGCGCCGTCCAGGTCGGCCGGGTCGATGAACGCGCTGGTGCACTGCACCAGGACGACCACGTCCGGCACGTCGGACAGGTGGTCGAGGACGTGCAGGACGGCCGACTCGCTTGAGGCGGTCGCGCCGCTCAGCTCCTCGGGGCGTTCGATCACGGTCGCCCCCGCCTCACGGGCCGCCTCGGCGATCCCCCTGTGGTCGGTGCTGACCACCACCTCGTCGATCAGTTCGGCCCGCAGGCAGGCCTTGACCGCGCGGGCGACCAGGGGAGTGCCGCCGACCGCGGCCAGGTTCTTCAGCGGGACGCCCGCTGATCCTCCACGGGCGGGGACAACGGCCAGGACTCGCAAGGTTGCTCCTCGTGACATGCGGCAAATGCCCCTGAGCTGGGGCGTTTTAGGAACGCTAGTCACGGGGGTGACCGGACAGGGGTGACTGAGCTGAACGCCCAGAGTCGGTCGTCTTAACTTTCCGGAGAGCCGGGGGCTCCAACACGGAGGGCAGTGCGGGGCATACCGGATGTGTCGCCGTGCGCGGTCAGGCGCTCGCGCCGATGGAGTCCATGAGCATGGGCAGCGCCCGTTCCAGGCTCTGCCGCCAGTACGGCCAGCTGTGGGTTCCGGGGCCGTAGAAGTCGGTCACGACCCGCGCGCCGTTCGCCTGGGCCCGGTTGACGAAGGTCTGCGCCTGACGCAGCAGAGTGGCCTCCCCGCGGTCGGGGGCGGTGCCCAGCGGGTCGAGAGACCCGGGTGTGCCGTCCCCGCAGGAGACGAAGAGCCGCACCCCGCGCAGCCCGGCGGTCAGGTCGGCCGGGTTGTGCGCCGCCCAGGCGGGGTCACGGTGGCCGCCCCACAGGTCGGCGGAGTCCTCGCCGTACTCGTTGAGCAGCCAGTCGACGCCGTTGTTGCCGTCGAGGGTGTTCAGCACACCGGAGAAGGAGGCCGCCGCCCGGAACATCCCCGGGTGACGGGCCGCGTAGGACATCGCGCCGAGCCCTCCCATGGACAGCCCCGCCACCGCCCTGCGGTCCCCGGCGCCGTAGTCGCGCTCCAGGACGCGGCGGACCTCGGTGAGGTGGAAGGTCTCCCAGGCGGGGCCCTCCCGCCAGTCCGAGTAGAAGCCCACCTGGCCCCCCTCGGGGATGACCACGATCACCGGATAGGCCGAGGTGAGCCTGGCCGCCTCCCCCTGGGTCGTCCACGCGTCGTACTCGGACTGGCAGCACCCGTTGAGCAGGTACAGCACCGGCCACGGCCCCGATCCGGGGCGCCACCCGCCGGGCAGCAGCACCCGGACCATGCCCTCGCGTCCCAGCGCGGCCGAGCGGATCGTGAGCTCGTGGTCGCGCTCGCTCAGCCGGTTGACGTGGACGCTTCCCGGCCCGGAGCCGAGCGGGGACATCTCCGGGCCACGCGGTGTCCCGCCGGAGGAGAAGGGGGTCAGCAGCGCCAGGAGCACGGCCGCCACGGCCGCTCCGGCGAGCAGGAGGACTCCGAGGCGTGCGGCTGTGCGGTTCACGGGACCAATCCTGGCGAAACTTCGCGATCACCGGAAGTGCCGGGCGGCGGCGCGCCGTGGCGTAATGGTTCGTCATGGCCTGCCGGGGTACGGCCGTTCCGCAGGGGTCGGGACATCCGGGGGAGAGGGGACGGCGGATGCGCGGGCTGGTGTGGATGAAGGACGGGGGCGCCGAGTACGCCGAGGTGGACCTCGGGGCGGAGCTGACGGCGGTCGGGGTGGCGATCGGCACCGATCCCGTGCCCTACCGCCTTGAGTACACCCTGCGCACCCTGACCGGATACGTCACCGAACTGCTGTCGGTGCGGGTCCACGGCGCGGGCTGGCACCGGGCGCTCGACCTGCGCCGCTCCGTGCACGGAGCCTGGTCCTGCGAGACCAAGGAGGAGGGGAACCTGGGCGGGCCGTCCCCGGGCGGCGACGTGAACGCCCTGGGCGACGCGCTCGACTGCGACCTCGCGCTGTCTCCGCTGACCAACACCATGCCGATCCTGCGCCACGGCCTCGACGCCAACGACGGGCGGATCGACCTCGTCACCGCCTGGGTCGGGGTGCCCCACCTGCACGTGACCCGTCACCCGCAGCGCTACGTCCACCTGGCGCGGGGCCGGGTGCGCTTCGAGGGAGAGGGCTTCGGCGCCGACCTCACCCTCGACGGGGACGGCGTCGTCGCCGACTACCCGGGGCTGGCCAGGCTGATGAGCGGGAACGCCTCCCCGGCCTGGTGACCCCTCTCAGGGCGCGGGCCGTACGAAGACGGCGACCGTGCGGGCGGGGACGCTCAGCGTGCCGGTCGCGGGGTCGAAGCCGGACCTCCGGACGACGGGGTCGCCGCCGCCGGCCTGGACGGGGTGCAGTTCCACCCGGGCGCCCGCCAGCGCCGCGACGGCCTGCGTCACGGTCCCCGGTGTGGCGTTGAAGACGACCGTCAGCGACGTCCGGTGCGGGTCGAGGCCGTCGGAGTCCAGATGCATGGTCACCACGCCGGGGATCTCCCGCGGCCCGGCGGCGGGGAAGGACAGGCGCGCCTGCACCTCGTCGAGGGAGCCGAGCGCGAAGGCGGGGGACGAGGCGCGGATCCTCAGCAGCTCGCCGTACCTCGCCCTGGCCGAGCGGATCGCCGCGCGGTCCGGCCTGAGGGCAGGGTCGGCCAGCAGTGGCCTGGCGTACTCCCACCTGGCCTCGTTGCCCGCCCTCGGGGGAAGGCCCGCGCCGAACCCGTTGCCCAGCGCGGGGTCCCACAGCAGCCGGTTGAACCAGTCGCCCGAGTCGTAGGAGTTGCGGTCGAAGGACTTCGAGCGGAGCCGTTCGCTGCCCGCGTGCACGAACGCGAGGCCCTGCCCGAGCAGTACGGTGGCCAGCGAGAGCGTCTGCATCCGCACCCGGTCGGCCATCGTCGTCGACCTGGGCAGCTTGTAGGCCAGCGCGTCGAACAGCGTCTCGTTGTCGTGGGCGTCCACATAGGTGACGACCTCGCCGGGTGAGGCGGTGTACCCGGCGGGGGAGCCGTTGTAGCCGATCTCCGAGGCCCGCGTCCACCTGCCGTCCGAGGCGGTGAAGGCGTAGTCGCGCAGGTTGCCCGCGAGCCCCGCCTTGATCAGGTCCTGGTAGTACAGCAGCCGCCCCCGCCGCTGCTCGGGCGTGCCGTTCACGGGTGAGTCGTCGGGCGGTCCCGCCAGGCCGGAACCGAAGCCCCGCACCCTCGGGTCGGCGTCGAAGGGGCCGCCGCCGCGCACCGCGTCCCGCAGCCGGTCGCTGAAGGTGGCGATCCCGGTGCCCGCCATGGCGGTCTGGGTCGCCTGCTCGAAACGGGCGCCGCCGGCGACCTCGCCGAAGTCCCAGCCTTCGCCGTACAGCAGGACCGAGGCGCCGTCCACGCCGTCGGCGCCGGGGGTGAGCCGGTCGAGGGCCTCGCGAACCGCCAGGAGGTTCGCCTTCGGGTGATGGCCCATCAGGTCGAACCTGAAGCCGTCCACCTTGTACTCGCGGGCCCAGGTGACGACGGAGTCGACGACGAGTCTGCCCATCATGAGGTGCTCGGGGGCGGTGTTCGCGCAACAGGTCGAGGTGGCGACCGTGCCGTCGTCGAGCAGCCGGTGGTAGTAGCCGGGCACGAGCCGGTCGAGCACGGCCGAGGGGTGCTGACCGCAGGCGTAGGCGTGGTTGTAGACCACGTCCATGACCACCCGCAGCCCCATCCGGTTCAGTTCGGCGACCATCCGCCGGAACTCCACGATCCGCGCCGTCCCGTCGGGGTCGGAGGCGTAGGAACCCTCGGGCACCGTGTGGTGCAGCGGGTCGTAGCCCCAGTTGTAGGAGTCCCGCGCCGCCGTCAGGGCCACACGTTCCTGCTGCAGCTCGGAGTCCGGCGGCATCGAGGCCAGGTCGCCGTCCGGCTCGGTCCGCTCGGACCGGCGGTCCGGGACGGTGGCGAAGTCGAAGACCGGCAGCAGGTGCACGTGGGTCAGGCCGTCCCGGGCCAGGGAGCGCAGCTCCGCCGTCCCCGCCGAGTCCCGGGCGAAGGCGGCGTAGGTGCCCCGCTCCTCCTCGGGGACCGACGGGTCGCCGGCGGAGAAGTCGCGCACGTGCAGTTCGTGGATCACCGGCCGGTGCCGGGTGACGGGGGGCTTGCGCAGTTCGGCCCAGCCCTCCGGGGCCAGGGCGGGGTCGGCGAGGTCGGCGAACTGGCTGCGCGTGGAGCCGGCCGACAGCGACAGGCCGTAGGGGTCGGTGACCTCGTTGACGACGACCTTTCCCGCGGCCGGGGCGTAAACCGTGACCAGGAAGGTGTAGTAGCGCCCTCTCCACGACGGGTCGCCGGTGACCGACCAGACGCCCGTCCCGTCGTCGCGCCGCATCGGACGCACGGTACGGCCCGCCCCGGAGGGGGTGTCGTACAGAGCCAGCCGTACCTTCCCGGCGGTCGGGGCCCAGACCGAGACCCTGGGGACGCCGTCCTCCCAGACCGGGCCCAGCTCGGCGTCGGCCGCCGCCCGGTAGAGGTCGTCGAGCACCCCGGCGATCTGCACCCCGGTCGCGGCCAGCGGCGCCCCCGCCGGGTCCCGCCGCACGGCGACCACCTGGCCGCGCAGCGCCGAGGGGACCAGGCCCGCGTCACGCGGATCGACCGTGAAGGCCGTCCGCCCGGCCAGGTGAGGCCGTACGGCCAGCTGCGCGGCGGTGAGCGAGCCGGGGGACAGGCGGATGACCCCGAGGGCGCCGGTCAGGTCCCCGCCCGTGCGGGCGATGCCGCCCTCGCCGGACAGGAGCAGGCTGTGGCCGAACCCGGCCGGGTCCCCGTCCAGGTCCCAGACGACCGTCCCGCCGTCGATCCAGTGCGCCCACGCCCGGCCGGGATCGATGTCACCCCCTGCGCCGTCGTGCTCCGTTGCCTGGCTCACGTTCGCGGTCTCCTCGCCTCACGGGCACGCTTTCCTGACCTCCTCGTTCCCCGCGAGGCGGCCGTGACGCAAGCGGTTACGGGGGTTTCATCGGAAGCCCTCGGCGCCTCCGGAGTGAGAAACATGCAGCTAGACGGATATATGGTGACTTTTCTGGTGGGCGTTCCGGGCCCTGTCTTGACATCTTCCTGTAATAAGTTTGCAGAAAGTTGCGGCAAATTCTTTCGCTCCGGCTTACCGCCGCGTAACGTCCGGCGTATCCTGCCCGGCCCGGTGGTCCGTCCCCGGCCGCGGCGGGGACCGCCATACCGTGGGCCCGCCGGGCGTCACGGTCTGACAGTCGTCTGATCGGGGGACCCCCATGACCGAACTCGCCCAATCCCACCGCCCCGGCGGAGCAGACGGGACGGCCACCCGCTGGTGGCGCGACGCGGTGATCTACCAGGTCTACGTGCGCAGCTTCGCCGACGGCAACGGGGACGGGATCGGTGACCTGCTCGGGGTGCGCGGGCGCCTGCCGTACCTCGCGGACCTGGGCGTCGACGCCCTCTGGCTGACCCCGTTCTACACCTCGCCGATGGCCGACTTCGGCTACGACGTGGCGGACTACCGGGACGTCGATCCGATCTTCGGGACGCTGGCCGACGCCGCCGCGCTCGTCGAGGAGGCGCATCGGTACGGGCTGAGGGTGATCGTGGACGTCGTGCCCAACCACACCTCCGACCGGCACGCCTGGTTCCGGGAGGCGCTTGAGGCGGGACCGGGCAGCCCGGAGCGGGAGCGCTACGTCTTCCGCGAGGGCAGGGGCGAGAACGGGGAGCTGCCGCCGAACGACTGGGAGTCGATCTTCGGGGGGCGCGCCTGGACCCGGCTGCCGGACGGCGAGTGGTACCTCCACCTGTTCGCCCCCGAGCAGCCCGACCTGAACTGGGAGAATCCCGAGGTCCACGCCGAGTTCGAGTCGGTCCTGCGCTTCTGGCTCGACCTGGGCGTCGACGGCTTCCGGGTGGACGTGGCGCACGGCATGGTCAAGGCGCCGGGGCTGCCCGACGTCGGCCATCCCGACCAGATCCGGATGATCGGCACCGACGTGGTGCCGTTCTTCGACCAGGACGGCGTCCACGACATCCACCGGGCCTGGCGCAGGCTCCTGGACTCCTACCCCGGCGAGCGGATCGGCGTCGCCGAGGCGTGGGCGCCCTCCCCGGGACGGCTGGCCCGTTACGTCCGTCCCGACGAGCTGCACCAGGCCTTCAACTTCCACTTCCTGGGCACCCCGTGGGAGGCGGCGGCCTTCCGCGCGGTGATCCAGGAGTCTCTGGACACCGCCGGGTCGGTTGGCGCCCCGACCACCTGGGTGCTGTCCAACCACGACGTCAAACGGCACGTCACCCGCTACGGCGGCGGCGGGACGGGCCTGCGCAGGGCCCGCGCCGCGGCGCTGCTGACGCTCGGCCTGCCCGGATCGGCCTACGTCTACCAGGGGGAGGAGCTCGGCCTGCCCGAGGTCCTCGACCTGCCGGAGGAGTTCCTGCACGACCCGCAGCGGCTGCGCGACCCGGAGGCGGGCAGGGACGGCTGCCGGGTGCCCCTGCCGTGGAACGAGGCCGAGCCGCACCTCGGCTTCGGCCTGCCGGGCGGCGAGGACCCCTGGCTGCCGATACCCGCCTCGTGGGGGCCGCTCAGCGTCGAGTCGCAGCTGGCCGACCCCTCCTCCACGCTCAACCTGTACCGGCGGGCCCTGGAGGTCAGGCGTGCCCGGGGCTCCTTCGGTGAGGACGCTCTGGCGTGGCTGCCCTCCCCGGAGGGGACGCTGGCCTTCGCCCGTGGCGAGGGGTTCGCCTGCACGGTCAACCTGACCGGTGAGCCGGTCGAACTGCCCGCGCCGGGACGTGTCCTGCTGGCCAGCGAGGAGCCGGTAATCGAGGGCGGCCTGGCGCGGCTCGCCCCCGACTCCGCTGTCTGGTGGGAGCGCGAGGGCGCGTGAGAGCGCCGTTCGCCGGGCAATGTCCACCTCAACGCCGGTGAAAGAGTTGTAACGGTTCGCTGGGTGCCTGCCGCCCCCGATGGTCCGGCGGGGGCTCCCTGTGCCAGGATCTCCGCTGACCGTCACTCAGCGATGGGACGTGCCTACATGGAGTCGATCATTCCGCGATGGACCGTTCCCGCTCTCGCGGTGTTCACCGTGAGCGGTCTCCTCGTCGCGGTCCCCGGTCCCGCCCAGGCGCGGGCGGGCGGCGTCTACTACGTCGACTCCGAGAAGGGCGACGACGCGGCCGCGGGCACCTCGCCGGAGAAGGCGTGGCGTTCCCTGGGCAAGGTCAACGACGCCAGGTTGCGCCCCGGCGACGTGGTGCGGCTCAGTCGCGGCGGAGTGTGGCAGGGACCGCTGCGGCTTCGCGCGAAGGGCACCGCGGCGCGGCCCGTCGTGGTCGAGCCGTACGGCACGGGCTCGGCGCCGAAGGTCGGCGGCGAGGGCACGGAGAGCTGCGTGGTGCTCGGCGGCTCCCACCTGCGGGTGACCGGGGTGCGCGCGAGCGGCTGCCAGTGGGCGGGCTTCGAGGTGACCGGAGACGACAACGAGCTCGACGGAGTCCTGGCCGACCGCAACGCCAGCGGCGTCAACCTCGTCGGAGCACGCAACGTCCTGAGGAACAGCGTGCTGACCCGCAACGACCGCATGAGCGTCAACGACAACGGCGGTGACAACGACTCCGGCGCCTTCGGTGTGCTGCTCAACGGCGACGACAACCTGGTCTCCGACAACGTCATCACCGGCAGCTACGCCGCCAGCGAGGACTACGGCACCGACGGCGCCGCGGTCGAGGTGTTCAACGGCGACCGCAACCGGGTGGTCAGGAACATCGCCCGCGACAACGAGACCTTCGCGGAGCTGGGCGCGCGCAAGGGCAGGACCGCGACCGGGAACGTGTTCGCCTTCAACGTGGTGACCTCCTCACGCAAACGTGGCTCCTTCCTGATCACCCGGGGCGCCGGTCATGTGGTCGGGCCGGTGCTCGGCACGGTGGCGGTGCAGAACTCGGTGTACCTCCCCGCCCGCGACACCATCGGCTGGTCGTGTCATGACGGCTGCTCCCCGGCCATCCTCAAACTGCGCAACAACGTCATCGTGGTCGGCGGCCAGATGGGCTACGAGGACGGTGCGGGGGCCGACGAGGGCGGCAGCGTCTACCGGGGCAGGTCCCGCGGGTTCAAGCTCGGTTCGCGGTCCGTCGTCGCCGATCCGCGCTTCAGGGGCGGGAACGACCTGCGCCTGAAGCCGGGCTCCCCGGCCCTCGGCCGGGGCCTCAAACTCAACCCGGCCTGGTACGGCGGCGCCTCCCAGGCCCGTGACCTGGCGGGGAAGGCCCCTTCGGTGGTTCCCGACGCGGGCGCCTACCAGCACTAAGCTTTCCGAATTTTTCGGATTTAAGGTCTTATCTTGGACATCTCCCCGGAACATCCGTGAAACCTGTCTAGGACACCCTGTGTTCGGAGAGGGGGGATCGACGATGATGTTGCGACTGCGGGTGTCCTTTCCCGACAGGCCGGGGGCCCTGGGCCAGGTGGCCCGGGTGCTCGGCACGCTGGGCGCCGACATCCTCCAGGTGACGGTGCTGGAACGTGAGGCGGGGCGGGTCGTCGACGACTTCACCGTCTCCTGGCCGGGACCGTTCGGCCCGGAGGGCGTCAGGGACCGGCTCTCCGCCGTGCCGGGCATCCGTGTCGAGGCCGTCTGGCGAACCAGGGAGATCCCCGGGACGTCCCCCGACTACGACCTGCTCAGGCACGTCGTCGCGGAGCCGGGGCGGGCCTTCGCCACCCTGGTCGACGCCATCCCGGACCTGGTGAGCGCCGAGTGGGCGGTCGTCGTCTCCTCCGAGAGCGGCGAACTCGTCCACCGAAGCTGGCAGGCGCCGGAGTCCCTCGACGAACGGGGAGGCCTGTCCGGGATCGGATCGGCCGACCTCACCGCCCTGCGCCCCTGCGCGCTCACCGGGGGACGCCACCGCTTCATGAGCGTGCCCGTCCCCGGCGCGGGACTCCATCTGGTCCTCGCACGTACGGAGGGGCCTCCGTTCCACCGCGCCGAGCTGGACCGCGCGGTCCGTGTCGTGGAGATCGTCTCCATCATCGGCCGCAGCACCGCGCCGCAGACCCCTCAGGGCGTCTGAGGCCGTTCATCCGGGCCTTGCCGCGATCCGGGTCCCCGGGTCCGCCCAGGGCGCGTCCGGTCCCGCTCAGCGGCGGGGCGGGTCGATGCGCGAGCCGTCCACGGTGAAGAGCATCAACCGGCTGGCGTCCACGCCGACCCTGGCGGGCTCCCCCGCCCGCCAGACGGGACGAGCGCCGAGCCGGACGATGAGGTCGGCCCTGCGATGGGTCCCGCTCGCCTGCTCGTTTCCGTACTCGGTCTCGGCCTGTGCGGACCGGCCGGGCAGCAGCCTGCGGATGGCCGCCATCGCACGGCCACCGGAGGCGGCCATCGCGTGGGCGTTGTGGCGCGGGTCGGGCGGCTCGGGGACGGCGACGGACTGGATGCCGCTCTCGACGTAGGCGAGCCACTCGTGGCCGTGGTACTCAAGCGCCCTGACCCGGCCGAAGAAGACCGGGCCCTCGAACGTCTCCGGCACCGGGGCGAGGCAGTCGGGACGCAGGCCGACGATGATCTGACGGCCGACGTGCTGGGAGATCACGTACGCCCTGGGATCGGTCCAAGGAATGGTGATCTGATGTGGTCCGAAGTCCAGCATGATGAACTGGTTCTGCGGGGTCTTGACCACGGCCGACAGCAGGTTGAGCTGCTGGGAGCTGAGGAAGGCCGCGGTGAAGGCGGTCGCCGGGTCGTTGTAGACCTGTCCCGGGGTGCCCAGGTCCTGGAGCACGCCGCGGTTCATGATGGCGATGCGGTCGGCCAGGGTCAGGGCCTCGACCTGGTCGTGGGTGACGTAGATGGTGGTCACGCCGAGGGAACGGACCAGCGAGGAGATCTCCATGCGCATCTCGGTGCGCATGCCCGCGTCGAGGTTGGACAGCGGCTCGTCCATCAGGAACAGCGAGGGCTGGCGGACGATCGCCCTGCCCATCGCGACACGCTGGCGCTGACCACCGGAGAGCGTTCCAGGACGACGGTCGAGGGTCTCGTCGATGTGCAGCGCCTTCGACAGCTCGGTCACCCGCTCGCGCACCAGGGCGGGGTCGGCCTTGGCGATCTCCAGGGGGAAGGCCATGTTGCCCCGCACGGTGCGGTGCGGGTAGAGCGCGCCGTTCTGGAAGACCATGGCGACGTCACGCTCACGCGGCGGCAGGTCGTTGGCGAGGGTGCCGCCGAGCCACAGGTCGCCCGAGGTGACCTCCTCAAGCCCGGCGATCATCCGTAGCAGCGTGGACTTACCGCATCCCGAGGGCCCCAGCAGGACAAGGAACTCCCCGTTCTCGGCGCGCAGGTTGATGCGGTCAACCGCGAGGTACCCGCCGGGGTAGACCTTGGTCACATTGTCGAGGACGACGGTACTCATGCGCGCTCGTTCCTCCCGGACTCCGCTGCCCGGATCCAGCCGTGTGATTGATGAGGTAGTACATCGCGACATTCACCTGTGTGTCCATAGATGTGGTTAGAAATCGCTTGCCTTCGGGCCACTTCCGGAGCCCGGCTCCGGGTGGCCGATGTCGCGACGACAAGGGTTCAGGTGCTGATCGTGATGACGGTCGCTGAATGTTACAGTTTGCGAAAAGTTGTGCGAACCCTTTCACGGGGGCCGGATGCCGTCTGGCTTGCGCCCCGCTCGGCCGCATGGTGGGGTGCTTGTGATGGACGGCGAACTCCCGCGGGTCCCCCGGCCCCGCCTCGACGGCGCGGGCGTCAGACTGGCCGACATCGCGGCGCGGGCGGGAGTGAGCGAGGCCACGGTCAGCCGGGTGCTCAACGGCAGGCAGGGCGTGGCGGTCACGACCAGGCAGGCGGTGCTGGCCGCGCTGGACGTGCTCGGCTACGAGCGCCCGCAGCGCCCGCGCGGGAGCAGCAACGGGGTGGTCGGCCTGGTGATCCCCGAGCTGGACAACCCGATCTTCCCGGCGTTCGCCCAGGCTCTCGGAAGAGAGCTGACCCAGCACGGCTACACCCCGGTGCTGTGCACCCAGCTTCCCGGCGGCGCCCCCGAAGACGAGTTCACCGAGATGCTGACGGAGCGGGGGGCCAGCGGCATCGTCTTCGTCTCCGGGCTGCACGCCGACACCACCGCCGACGTCGAGCGCTACACCCGACTGGTCGGCCGGGGCCTGCCGATCGTGCTGCTGGACGGCTACAGCGACCGGATCGAGGCCCCCTTCATCTCCCCCGACGACAGGGCGGCGGCGTGGCTGGCCGTGCAGCACCTGGTGGACCTCGGGCACGAGCGGATCGGCATGGCCCTCGGGCCGCGCCGGTACGTGCCGGTGATCCGCAAGATCGAGGGTTACCGCCAGGCGATGGCGCACCTGCTCGGCGCGGACGAGACCGACGAGCTGATCTCGCATTCGCTGTTCTCCGTCGAGGGCGGCCAGGCCGCCGCGGTCCGGCTGCTCGAACAGGGTTGCACCGGGATCGTCTGCGCCTCCGACCTGATGGCGCTCGGCGTGATCAGGGCCTGCCGGGAACGGGGGCTGTCCGTGCCCGAGGACGTCTCGGTGGTCGGCTTCGACGACTCGCCGCTGATCGCCTTCACCGACCCGCCGCTGACCACCGTCCGCAAGCCCGTCGGCGCGATGGCCGCGGCCGCCGTCGCGGCCCTCATCGAGGAGATCAGCGGCACCCGGGGCAGGAACGTCGAACTGGTCTTCCAGCCCGAGCTGGTCGTACGCCGCTCGACCGGCTCCGGCCCGCTGGTGAACCGTTAGACCCGCCGGATGCGGGCCGCCTCTCCGCACCGGGCGCCGTTGACCGGTGCGGAGGGTCTCGCGGCCCCGGCTCACCCCCGTTCGGGGGAGCCGGGCCTGCGGCCGCCGGAAAGGCGGCCGAGAAGGGAGGCGGCGGAGGCCCGGTAGGCGGCCACGTTGCGCATCTTGACGTGCTCGTAACCGCGCACGACGTCCGGCAGTTCGGCCAGTTCCAGGACCGTCGCCGCGGTCTCGGGGGTCAGGTGGGACAGGGCCCGCCGCACGTCGCGGGTGTACTCCGCGACCAGCGCCCGCTCGGTCCTGCGCACCCCGGCCATGCCGAACGGGTCCAGCCGGGTGCCGCGCAGCCCGCGCATGCCGTACAGCAGGCGGAAGGCGGGGTCGAACCAGGTGCCGAGGCGGATCTTGCGGTTCATGCCCATGGCACGCAGCACCGGCGGGTGCAGGTTGTAGGAGATCTTCGCACCCGGCCCGAACTCGGCGGCGATCCTGGCCCGCTCGGCCGGGTCGAGGTGCAGTCTGGCGACCTCGTACTCGTCCTTGTAGGCCATGAGCCGGTGCAGGTGACGTGCGTAGGCCTCGGTGATCGGCAGTGAGTCTCCGGAGGCCTCCCTGGAGGCCTTCTCCTCCTCGGCCTTGACCGCGCGCACCGCCTCGGCGTAACCGGCCGCGTAGCGCGGGTTCTGGTAGGCGGCCAGGTCGGGCACCCTGACCGTCAGAAGGCGGTGCAGTTCGGTGCCGGGCTCGGCGATCGAGTCGACGAGCCGGGCGAGCTCCGGATCGGGACGGGAGGCGGGCGGCGCGGGCGGGCGGGCCGCCTCGGCGACGGCCTCGGGGGCGGCGACGACGGCCCTGCCCCAGTGGAAGGCGGCGATCGTCAGGTCGGCGGTCTTGCCCCCGCTCTGCCGTACGGCCCGCTCGATCGACTCCAGGCTCAGCGGGATGAGCCCGCGCTGCCAGGCCGCGCCGACCACGATCGTGTTGGCCGGCATGTGGTCGCCGAACAGCGCCTGGGCCAGGTCCTCGGCGTCGAGGTAGACGTTCAGTTCGCTCCTGGTGCGCGATTCGAGCGCGCCGATCGGTGAGCCGAGTTCGGTGACGTGCCTGGACGGGTCGACGACCATGGAGCCGGTGGGGACCAGGCTGGTCGAGACCACCGCGACGGTCCGCCCGGGGTCGGCGGCGCTCAGGTGCTTGGGGTCGGTCGCGCCGAGCAGGTCGAGCGCCAGGTAGGCGTCGACCGCGCCGGTGCCCGCCCGCGCGGAGCGGTCCTCGCCGTCCTCGAAGATCCGGACGTCGGAGACGACGGTGCCGCCCTTCTGGGCCAGGCCGGTCTGGTCGAGCCCGCGTGAGCGCTTGCCGTCCAGCATCGCCGCGGTGCCGAGCATCTGCGCCACGGAGACCACCCCGGTCCCGCCGATGCCGACCAGCCTGATCGTCGTCTCCCCGGCGCGCGGCTCGGGGGCGGGCAGCGCGGGCGGCACGGGTACGGCCCGGCGCCGCCGGGTGTCCTTGCCGGGCACGACGGTCACGAAGGACGGGCAGTCGCCCTCGACGCACGAGTAGTCCTTGTTGCACGAGGACTGGTGGATCTCGGTCTTGCGGCCGAACTCCGTCTCGACCGGGAGCACGGACAGGCACTCCGACTTCTGCCCGCAGTCGCCGCAGCCCTCGCACACCCGCTGGTTGATGGCCACCCGCCTGACCGGGTCGGGCAGTTCGCCCCGTTTGCGCAGCCGCCGCTTCTCCGCCGCGCACTGCTGGTCGTGGACCAGCACGGTCACGCCGGGGATCGAGGCCAGCTCCCGCTGCGCCTGTTCGAGCGCGCTCCGGTCGCGGACCTCGGCGATCCTGGAGAGCCTGACCCCCCGGTAACGCTCGGGCTCGTCGGTCGTGACGATCACCCTGCGCACGCCCTCGGTCTCCAGCCAGCGGGTCAGGTCGGCCACCGCGAGCGACGGGGTGATCGTCTGCCCGCCGGTCATCGCGACCGCGCTGTTGTAGAGCAGCTTGTAGGTGATGTTGACCCCCGCGCCGACGGCCGCCCGTACGGCCAGCGAGCCCGAGTGGTGGAAGGTGCCGTCCCCCAGGTTCTGGAAGATGTGCGGGGTGTCGGTGAAGGGCGCCTGCCCGATCCACTGCGCCCCCTCGCCGCCCATCTGGGTCAGGCCGGTCAGCGTGCCCTTGCCCTCGCGGTTGATCACGATCATCGTGTGGCAGCCGATCCCCGCGCCGACGGGGGCACCGTCGGGCACCGCGGTCGAGCGGTTGTGCGGGCAGCCGGAACAGAAGAAGGGGGTGCGCTGCGGGCCGAGCAGCTTCAGCGGCGCCGGACGGGAGATCACCGCCAGCCCCCTGTCGACCCGGTCGCCGGCCGCCGGGTCGAGTCCGGCCCTGCGCAGCCGGAAGGCCAGCGCCTTCGCCGCCAGGTCGGCGTCGACGCCGCCGCTCCTCGGGATCAGCGGGGCGCCGTTCTCGTCGAGCTTGCCCAGCACGCGGGGGGCGTCGGCGGTGCCGTACAGGACGTCCTTGACCAGGCCCTCAAGCAGCGGGTCCTTCTCCTCGACGACGAGGATCTCCTTGAGCCCCCTGGCGAAGGTCCTGACGATCTCCGGTTCGAGCGGCCAGATCATGCCTATCTTGAGGACGCGGACGCCGAGCTCCGCCGGGTCGACGCCCAGCCTGCGGAAGGCCTCGCACACGTCGTAGTAGGCGGTGCCGGAGGCGACGACGCCGAGCCAGGCGTCCCGGGGGTCGACGGTGACGCGGTTGAGGCCGTTCTCCCTGGCGTAGGCACGGGCCAGGTCGAGGCGCGGGCCGGTGAGGGTCCGCTCCATCTCCAGTGACCACGGCGTGAGCAGGGTCGCGTCGGGCGTGTGCCGGTACGGCCTGCCCTGGTACTCGACGACGGGCGTGACCGGGACCACACGGCCGGGTCCCACCTCGACCGTGCCGCTGGCGTCGACGACGTCGGTCACCGTCTTGACGGCCACCCACAGGCCGCTGGCCCGGGAGGCGGCGATGGCGTGGCGGCCGAGATCGAGCAGCTCCTGGACGCTTCCCGGATGGACGATCGGCATGCCGAAGGAGGCCAGCGTGCTCTCCGTCGCCGAGGGGAGCGTGGAGGACTTGCAGATCGGGTCGTCCCCGCACAGGGCGATCAGGCCGCCGTCGGGGTGGGCGCCGACGAAGTTGCCGTGCCGCAGCGCGTCGGCGGCGCGGTCGACACCGGGGGCCTTGCCGTACCAGACGCCGAGGACGCCGGCCTTGCGCGGCCGGGGCAGGCCGGGGACGAGCTGGCTGCCCCAGACGGCCGTGGCGCCGAGCTCCTCGTTCTGGCCGGGACGGTGCACGACGTCCAGGGGCTCGGCGTGCCGCCGCGAGCGGGAGAGTTCGAGGTCGAAGCCCCCGAGGGGGGAACCGGGGTAGCCGGAGACCATGGCGCCGGTTTCGAGACCGGCCGCGCGGTCGGCGCGCATCTGGTCGAGGATCACGCGGACCAGGGCCTGCGTGCCGGTCATGAACACCTGGCCCTCTTCGAGGGCGTATCGGTCGTCGGGAGCCGTTGCGCGGGTTTCGGCGGAGATCGTCATGATCGGTGGTCCCGTCTTGCCGTGGTGCACTTTGGTTGCCGCAAGGTTATGTCAGGCTGTCCGAAATATGATGTCAATATTTATTGTCCACTGCTGAGTGGATAGCATCCGATGCCATGGATGCCACAGATCGCGCAATCATCGGCCTTCTCCAGGTGGAGGGCAGGCTCAGCAACCTCGAACTCGCCGAGCGGGTGAGGCTCACTCCCTCGCCCTGTCTGCGCCGGGTCCGCAACCTTGAGGAGTCGGGGGTGATCAGCGGTTACCGGGCCGTCATCGACCCGGCGGCCGTCGGGCGCGGCTTCCAGGTTCTGGCGTACGTGGAGCTTGAGGGCCAGGACGCGGAGACCGTCACCGCCTTCGAGGCCGCGGTCCTGGAGATCGAGGACGTGGTCGAGTGCCTGCGCATGTTCGGCCGCCCCGACTACGTGCTGCGGATCGCGGTGCCCGACATGGAGGCCTACAGCCAGCTGTGCCTCGAACGGCTCGGCAAACTGCCCGGCCTTGACAAGCTGACCTCCCAGATCGCCATGAAGGCCCTCAAACCCGGTGGCGTCCTACCGCTGTGACCTCCGCGGCGCGGCGGACGGGGCGGGAGTCCCGGAGGGCGACGGCTTGGGCGACGGCTTGGACGATGGCTTGGGAGATGGCGCGGGCGGGGGAGGGGGCGGCGTCCTGGGCAGGTCGATCAGTGCCTGTCTGGCCCGGGGTGCGCCGTCGAGGGAGAAGTAGGGGTTGATCCGCAACGCCCTGGCCAGGTGGGCGCGGGCGGCGGCCGTGTCGCCGAGGGCACGCGCGATCTCGCCCCGGTGGTAGGCGGCCTGCGCGTTCCGGGAGCCGGGGGGTTCGGCGTGGGCGGCGTACCCGGCCGCCTCGGCGTCGTGGCCGGCCTGGTGCAGCGCCCACGCCAGGGCGTCGGCGACGTCCGCGCCGCCGTGCCCGTTCCACTCGGCCCGCAGGCGCCGTACGGCGGAGGCGGGGTCGCCGTGGTCGGCCTCGAACCGTCCCGCCCTCAGCGCGTCCACCCTTGCCAGGCCGTGGGAGGTGAACAGGGCGTACTGCCGCGCGGCCCGCTCCGGCCGCCCGAGGTGCTCGTACAGCTCGCCGAGGTCGGCCGTGTAGCCGGGGTCGCGGGCCGCCGCGGCGCCGTAGTCGCGGATCGCCGCGTCGGTCCAGCCGAGCGCCGCCTCCGCCCTGGCCCGTCCTGCGTACGAGGGGGCGTGCTCGGGGTCGGCGGCGAGCGCCCGCCCGTAGGCGCGTACGGCCCGCCGCGGCCGTCCCAGACTCCATTCGAGCTCGCCGAGCCCGTGGGCCTGGCACGCCAGCTCTGCGGGGGAGGAGGCCGCGAACCCGGCTCTGCGGAGCACGGCCCTGGCCCGCCCGCTCTCACCGCGCAACCGCAGCAGGTCGGCGGCCCGGGTGAGCGAGGCCACGTCCGGGGTGCCGCCGAGCATCCGCCTCAGGGCGAGGTCCGCCCTGTCGTACCGGCCGAGCCCGGTGTAGGCGTCGGCCAGCACCGTGTACAGCGGCCAGCGGCGCGGCGCGGTCCTGCGGGCCCGTGTTCCCCAAGCACGGGCGGCGCCGTGGTCGTGCCTGACGTTGGCGATCACACCCATGCCGATCATTGCGTCGGCCTCGGGGGACAGGCTCAGCGAGTACCTGAAGGCCGAGCGCGCCAGGGCGTAGTGGGCCGGGTCGCCGGTGCGCCCCGCCGCGTCGAGATGGGCGTCGCCGAGCGCCGTCCAGGCCCGCGCGTCGGCGGGATGCTCACGCAGGCGGGCGCGCGCGTCCGCGACGGGGTCGATCCGCGTCCGGGAGGTCCGTGAGCCTCCGGCGGAGGCCCCGTCAGGTCCGGTCGAGGCTCCGGGCGGTGTTCCGGGACCGGGCGCCGGATCACCGGGGCCGAACAGGGCCAGCAGGACGCCGCCCGCCGTCAGGCAGCCGAGCAACGGCAGGAATCTGCGCACGCGTCTCGCCTCCGCGCTCTCAGAGGTGGCCGGGCCACGGCGGCCCGTCGTTCCGCGTGGAACGGTGGGGAACGGGAACCGGCCGGCGGCACATTGTCCGGATTTTTCCGGAAATGATCTCTCGGGAAACGCGGCGAAACCGGGTCGAGTACTGCGTGAAACCCACGTTCGGCGTCCTTTTCGAAAAGCCCCCGTTCAGGTTCTCGATCATGAGAAAGCTAGCACCGCGGGCACGAGCCCCTCGGGGAGCAGCCGGTCAAGAAACCCCAAAAACGGGAGCGAAAAAGCACGAGGCCCCCGCCGGAGCGGGGGCCTCACGGACCTGTGTCAGACCACGCCGGTCTTGACACGCGTCAGGAAGTCGGCCCAAACCTGGGGGCTGAACAGCAGAGCCGGGCCATCGGGGTTCTTGCTGTCGCGAACCGCGATGACGCCGGGGAGGTTGTCGGCCACCTCCACGCACTCGCCGCCGTTTCCGTTGCTACGGCTGCTCTTGCGCCACTGTGCGCCGGTCAGGTCCATGAATGCATCCTTTTCTCGATGAAGGCCGCCGATGCGGCCTGGGGTAGGGCATATGAGCGCAGGGCGTCGAACTGGGCCGATAGAGGGTCGACCCGCGCTGGATCGATCAGAAGCTGTGCGGCTTCCGCGTTCTCCATGTACACGATGTCGGGGGCGCCTTTGAAGGACAGGACCAAGATGGGCCCTGCGAGCCCGGCATAGGCGCCCACGTCGAAGGGGATCACCTGGATGGTGATCCGCGGTCGCATCGTGGCATCCAGAAGGTGTTGCAACTGCGCGCGCATGACCGCGCCGCCACCGATGGGGCGGGTCAGCACGGCTTCGTCCAGCAGGACGAAGAGGATCGGCGGGTCCGGCCGGTCGAGCAGTCGCTGGCGTTGCATACGCACAGTAATCATCTCCTCAACCTCCTTCTCGGTGTCGAACGGCCTTCCCGCCCGGGTCAGCGCCCGTGCGTAGTCCTCGGTCTGTAGCAACCCGGGAACCACCGACAGCTGATAGTTACGCAGCGTCCTTGCCTCCCACTCCAGCTCGAACAGCGAGCGCACCCACGCGGGGGAGGACTCCCTGCCGATCAGCGGCCAGAGCTTGACGAGGGTGCCGCCGGTCTCCAGGACCTCATCGCATCTCTGTGCGAACTTCCTGGTGGGAGCACGTGCGGCGGTCTCGATCAAGCCGACCAGTGAGGTGGAGTACGAGGTCCGTCTGGCCAGCTCCTGCTGGCTCCAGCCCATCGCCTCGCGCAACCTGCGCAGCTCGGAACCCCAGTAAGCGCTGACGCTCGTGCTGGGGTCCAGCTCTTTGGGGGCGGGCATGGGGGGCTCCCGTCTTTCTGGGTCCTACAGGGGTCGGGGTGGAACCTACAGCCGACCCGAACCGAGGTGCATGTACCTCTTCGTAGTCGAACATCTACAGAAAGTAATCACTCCTGTTCACTCTGGGAAGTGGAAACGAAGAATCGCTTGCATCGATTACCGAGAGGAGGTGGACGGTGGTGACGATCGTCCACGGCACATCCGCCTGGACGCCCGCCGTGCGTGCCGCAGGTCTGCTCAATGACGAGCTGGCCAGTCGGGGAGTCAAGGGTGACGTCCACGGGGGTTACGGTCTGGCGCTGGTCTCCGTGCACGGAGACCTGGTGGTCTGGACGGACGGAACGGTCTACCGCTGGTGGGCCGGACACCTGTCGCGGCGGACGGGACGGCGGCTCTACGCCGTCTACGGGGTGGACAACCCCGCGACCGTCGCGCGTGGGGTGATGCTGCGTTACGTCGAGCTGGACGGCGGACAGGACGGTGAGTACGGCGGCGGGTACGGAAGCGAGCGCGGAGGCGATCACAGCGGCGAGCACGGCGACGGGCAGGCAGGGCGGCCGGGGGAACGCCGCCCCTCCTTCGCGCCTCCGCCGGACAGGACGGTGCCTCCGCCGGGCAGGGCGTTGCGAGGGCCGGTCACGGGGGACCGTCCTGAGGAGCCGCCTTCCCCCGCCCTGCCGCGGCCGCCGGCCGTGTCCGGGGTCATGCTCGCGGCCGGGGTCGCGCCGGGCGTGACGGACGGGAGCCGTCCACGCCCGGTACCCGTCCGGTAGGCCCGAAAGAGACGCCCCTTTCCGCCTGGTCCTGCCGGGCGGGGCGGAAAGGGGCGGCGGACGGCGGTAGAGTCGTCCGCCCGGCCACCGAGTACGGCGGACCCGGGGCGTGGACCGTTCCGCGCGGCCCCGGATCCCACGGCGGGGCCGTACGCGCGGGCCCGGCCGTCGAAGGGATCTCTGGAACGTCATGGCGCAGCGGTTTCGGGGCGGGCTCGTCGCGGCCGCGGGCACACTGACCGCCCTCGTCCTCGCCGGGCACCGGCTGGTGCCGAACTGGCGGGGATGGGGCAACACGCTCGACAGCGCCCTGCCGTGGTTCGGTCTCGTGGTCCCGCTGCTGGCCGTGGCCGCTCTCGCCAGGAGGTCACGGCTCGCCACCGCGGGGGCGCTGGTTCCGGCCGTGACGTGGGGGGTGATGTTCGGGCCCGCGTTCGTGCCCGCCGTCCGGGCCGGGCAGCCGGACCTGCGCGTGGTCCACCAGAACGTCAACATGGCCAACCCCGACCTCGCCGGGACCGCGAGGGCCCTTCGCGCGGCGCGCCCCGACATCCTGGTGGCGGCCGAGCTCTACGACGACCCGGTCCTGATGAACGGAACGGTCGATCCCGCCTTCGCCGCGGAGATCGACCCCGACCTGCCCTACCGGTTCCCCGACAACCCCGGCATCGCGGTGTGGAGCAGATATCCCTTCGTGGGCAGGCCCAAGTCGGTGCCCGGGGTGCCGCGCTCCCGGTGGGCGACCATCCGTACCCCGCACGGCCGGGTCAACCTCTACGCCGTGCACCTGGCGTCCTTCCGCCCGGGGGAGCGGTGGGTCATCGCCGAGCGCAACGCCCAGGTCGAGGCGCTGGCCGCGGCGATCAGGGCCGATCCGAGCCCCCGGATCATCGTCGTCGGCGACCTCAACACCGCCTCGACCGACCGGGAGCTGCGCGCGCTCACCGAGACGCTCTCACCCGCGGCCGAGCGGGCGGGCTCCGGCCTGCAGTTCACCTGGCCGGCCACCCTGCCCCTGGTGCGCCTCGACCACGTGCTCACCCGGGGGCTGGAGGTGCTCGACAGCCGGGTGCTGCCCAGGTCGGTCAGCGACCACCGGCCGATCCTGGCCGACCTGCGTTTCCCCTCCGGGAGGGAGGCCGGCGCGGGCCGGTGAAGCGGATCGCGCCGACCCGGTCCGCCGCCGGCCTGTCCAGCAGGGTCACACCCGCGGCGGGCGGCAGGGGGCCGCGCCGGGCCCGGCCGACCAGGTCCCGCCAGCGGCGGCGGTGCCTGGCGAAGGTCGTCGCGGTGACCGTGCGCCCCCGAGCGCGCTGCCCGGCCCGCGCCGTCTCCGGGTCGACGTCGAGCAGGACGAGGTGGACCTCGCCGCCTGCCCTGCGGGCCAGCCAGGCGAAGCCGTGCAGAATGTGCGGCCAGGTGCCCCGGGTGTGCGCGACCACGTCGTGCCCGCCGAGCACCGCCCGTGCGATCCGCCACACATGTGTGGCATGCACGAGCGGAGTGCGGGCCCGATGTGGGACCGGCCCGAGATAGCGGGCCCACCAGTTGCGTGACTGCCGTGAGTCGATCACCCGGGTACCGCCGGCGGCGACCGGCTCCCGTTCGTCGCCGCTGAGGCCGTACAGCCGGTCGAGCAGAGTGCTCTTGCCCGCGCCGGGGAGACCAGCGAGCAGGACCAGGGAACCCGGCGGATAGGTCAGGACCGTCGCGGCCCCTCCCCCGAGAGGACAGGAGGGCGTGTCGCCGGTGGGGGAGGGGAGGGTGGGCATGGCGACTCCTCGAATGACGCGGTCATCCGAGGTCTCCTTCACCCGCGCAGTGCGGGCGGCCGCCCGGGGACGCCGTGGGACGTCCGTACTGACCGGGTCGGCTCTTGGGAAGTACTCCCCTCGCCCCTACAGGGTAAAGGAACGGTGCTCCCGGCTCCACCCCGTGAACGTCGCTCAGCGGAGAGCGGCGGCCTCCGCGGCCAGTCGCTCGATGCGGGAGTAGTCACCGGAGGCCAGCGCGTCCGCCGGAGTGAGCCAGCTGCCGCCGACACACCCGACGTTGGGCAGCGCGAGGTAGGCCGCGGCCGTCGCGGGCTTGATGCCGCCCGTCGGGCAGAACCGCACCTCCGCCAGCGGTCCGGCCAGCGCCTTCAGGTACGGCAGCCCGCCCGCGGCCTCGGCGGGGAAGAACTTCATCTCGGTCAGGCCGCGCTCGGCCAGCGCCAGAACCTCGGAGGCGGTCGCGACACCCGGCAGGAACGGCACGCCGCTGTCCCGCATGGCGTCCAGCAGCGAGGGCGTGGAGCCGGGGCTGACCAGGAACCGGGCACCGGCCTTGACGGCGGCGTCCACGTCCGCGCCGGTACGGATGGTCCCCGCGCCGATGACGGCCTCGGGCACCTCGGCGGCGATCCGCTCGACGGCCTCCAGCGCGCCCTCGGTGCGGAGGGTGACCTCGATCACGGGCAGGCCGCCCCGGACCAGGGCACGGGCCATGGGGACCGCGGTCTCCGGGTCGTCGATCACGACGACCGGGATCACCGGGGCGATGTCGAGCAGACTCATCGATACTCCATGTTGGACAGGCGCTGGCTCAGCCACGCCGCCGCGCCGACGAGCGCGGGCTGGGGCGCCACGATCAGGTTCGTGGCGATGCCGGAAAGGTAGTCGTTCAGCATGGGGGTGCTCTCGAACCGGCGGCGGAAGCCGCTGGAGAGAACCCGTCCCACCATACGGGGCAGCACGCCGCCGCCGAGATAGACGCCGCCCCTGGCGCCCAGGGTGAGCGCCACGTTCCCGGCGAAGGTGCCGAGCATGCAGCAGAACACCTCGACGGTCTCCGCGCACAGCGAGTCGTCCATCCTGGCCACGATGTCGGCGGCGGTCAGGCGCGGCGCGTCGGTCCCGCGCACCAGTGCCAGGGCACGGTGCAGCCGGGTCAGGCCGGGGCCGGACAGCAGATGCTCGGCGATCACGTGTTCGAGCCCCTCGGAGCGCAGCGCGCGGACGATCTCGTGGTCGCGCTCGTCGAGGATCGGCACGGTGACGTGGCCGCCCTCGCTGGGGATCGGCACCCAGCCCTCGGCCGCGGGCGCCAGACCCCCGACGCCGAGGCCCGTTCCCGGCCCGAGCACGGCCTTGATGCCGTGCGAGGGCGCGGGGCCGCCGAGCGAGACCAGATCCTCCCCGCCCAGGTGGGGCAGGGAGGCGGCCAGGGCCTCGAAGTCGTTGAGCAGTTCGGCGTTGGGGATGCCGAGGGCGTGCACGGAGCCCGACCAGCCCGCGTTCGTGAGCCGGTAACGGTCTCCCTCGACGGGACCCGCGATCGCGATACAGGCCGCTCCCGGCTGAACTCCGCCCGCGTGTTCCGCGAGATAGGCGGCTACGGCTTCGGGAAGCCCTTCGTGATCGGCGCCGGCCAGCACGGCCACCGCCTCGGGGGCGCCGCCCGGCTCGGTGACGAGGCCGAAACGGGCGTTGGTTCCCCCGACGTCGGCGACAAGCCAGGGGAGCCAGGGCAGGCTCACCATCGCGCGTTCCTCATGCCCCGGCCTCAAGGCTCTCCGCGTGGCCGTTCAGGGCGAAGATCCCGGCGCCGCGTTCGGCGGGGCCCGCCGTACGGCGGAAGGCGGCGAACAGCTCACGTCCCGTGCCGACCCACCGGGCGTCGGTGAGCGGGGCGCCCTGCGGGGTGCGGGCCGCCAGCTCCTCGGCGGGGACGAGCAGCTCAAGGGTGCCTGCCGTCGAGTCGAGACGGATCGGGTCGCCGTCCCTGACCAGTGCGATCGGCCCGCCGTGCGCGGCCTCGGGCGACAGGTGGATGGCCGCGGGAACCTTGCCGGAGGCCCCGGACATGCGGCCGTCGGTGACGATCGCCACCCGCTGCCCCCGGTCGAGCAGCACCGCCAGCGGCGGGGTGAGCTTGTGCAGCTCGGGCATGCCGTTGGCGCTGGGTCCCTGGTAGCGGATGACGGCGACGAAGTCCTGGCCGTCGAGCTCGCCCGCCTCGAAGGCGCGCAGCAGTTCGAGCTGGTCGTCGAAGACCTTCGCCGGGGCCTCGACGACCAGGTGCTCCGGCTTGACCGCGGAGACCTTGCTGACCGCGCGGCCCAGGTTGCCGTCGAGCATGTGGATGCCGCCGTCGGGGGAGAAGGCCTCGGAGACGGGACGCAGCACGTCGGGGTCGGTGCTGCCCTCGGTGCGCTCCTCCCACAGCAGCTCGCCGTCCGCGCCGTCCTTGAGGACGGGGGCCGAGCGGTAGTGGTCGAGGCCGTGTCCGGCGACGGTCAGCACGTCGGCGTGGAGCAGCCCGGCGTCGAGCAGGTCGCCGATGAGCACCTGCATGCCGCCCGCGGCCTGGAAGTGGTTCACGTCGGCCTGGCCGTTGGGGTACATGCGGGTCAGCAGCGGCACCACCTTCGACAACGCGGCCAGGTCGTCCCAGAGCAGCTCGATGCCCGCTGCGGCGGCGATGGCCACCAGGTGCATCGTGTGGTTGGTCGAGCCGCCGGTGGCCAGCAGCGCCACACAGGCGTTGACGATCGCCTTCTCGTCGACGACCCGCCCCACGGGGGTGTACTCCTCGCCGTGCACGGTGATCTCGACCGCCCGCCTGCCCGCGGCCTTCGTCAGGGCCTCACGCAGCTCGGTGCGCGGGTTGACGAACGTCGAGCCCGGCAGGTGCAGGCCCATGACCTCGATCATGACCTGGTTGGAGTTGGCGGTGCCGTAGAAGGTGCAGGTGCCGGGCGAGTGGTAGGAGCGCGACTCGGCGTCGAGCAGTTCCTCCCTGCCGACCTTGCCCTCGGCGAAGAGCTGCCGGGTGCGTGCCTTGACCTTGTTGGGCAGGCCCGAGGTCATCGGGCCCGCGGGCACGAACACCGCGGGCAGGTGGCCGAAGTGCAGCGCGCCGATCAGCAGGCCCGGCACGATCTTGTCGCAGACGCCCAGCATGAGACCGGCGTCGAACATGTCGTGCGAGAGCGCGATCGCGGTGGACATCGCGATGACCTCGCGGCTGTAGAGCGACAGCTCCATTCCCGCGCGGCCCTGGGTGATGCCGTCGCACATGGCGGGCACGCCGCCGGCGAACTGCGCGACGCCGCCCGCCGCGCGCACGGCCGCCTTGAGGATCGGCGGATAGGTCTCGTACGGCTGGTGCGCCGACAGCATGTCGTTGTAGCTCGACACGATCGCGACGCCGGGCTTGACGTTGGCCATCAGGTCCGGCTTGTCCCTGCCGGCGGCGGCGAAGCCGTGGGCCAGGTTGGCGCAGCCGAGATGTCCGCGCGCGGGCCCGCGCTCGCGGGCCGTCCTCGCCTCGGCGTCGAGCCGGGCGAGGTAGGCGCCACGGCTGGCGCGGCTGCGCTCGGCCAGGCGGTCGGTGATCTCCTGGATGGCGGGGTTCATCCGGCCTCCTCGTCGGTCGTCGTGGTCTGCGGGCTCGTTCACTCCGAGGCCTCCTCGTGCCAGGTACGGCCGCTGCGGCCGAGGAGCTCGTGGGCCCCCGCGGGACCCGAGGTGCCCGCGGGGTACGGCTCGGGCAGGGTGCCGTGCGCCTCCCACTCGCCGAGGATCGGGTCGATCCACCGCCAGGCGGCCTCGACCTCGTCACGCCGCATGAACAGGGTGGGGTTGCCGGTCAGGACGTCCATGAGCAGCCGCTCGTAGGCCTCGGGCACCCGGGTGGTGAAGGTCTCGGCGAAGCTCAGGCTGAGCGGAACCGGCTTGAGGGCGACCTCGCCGGCGCCCGGCTCCTTGGCCATGATGTGCAGCTGGATGCCTTCGCTGGGCTGCAGCCGCAGCACCAGCCGGTTGGGCGCGCTGCCGGGGAAGATCGAGTGGGGCACGTCCTTGAACTGCACCACGATCTCCGAGTACCGGTGGGGCATGCGCTTGCCCGTGCGCAGGTAGAAGGGGACGCCCGCCCAGCGCCAGTTCTTCACCTCGGCGCGGATCGCGGCGAAGGTCTCCACCCGGCGCGAGGTCTCGGTCGGCGCGGTGCCGTCCGGCTCGTCGAGGTATCCGGGGACCTGCTCGCCGCCGGACTCGCCCACGGTGTACTGGCCGCGGACGGTGAACCGGTCGACCTCGCCGCCGACGATGGGCCGCAGCGCCTGCAGGACCTTGACCTTCTCGTCGCGGATGGCCTCGCGGTCGTTGCGCGAGGGGGGCTCCATCGCGACCAGGCACAGGAGCTGGAGCAGGTGATTCTGCACCATGTCACGCAGCGCGCCCGCGTGGTCGTAGTAGCCGCGCCTGCCGGGGGTGCCGACGGTCTCCGAGGCGGTGATCTGGACGTGGTCGATCCACAGGGAGTTCCAGATCGGCTCAAGGAAGGCGTTGGCGAAGCGGAGCACGAGCAGGTTCTGCACGGTCTCCTTGCCCAGGTAGTGGTCGATGCGGTGGATCTGGCGCTCGTCGAAGATGGCGCCGACCTCGTCGTTGATGCGCCGCGCGCTGGCCAGGTCGCGGCCGAGCGGCTTTTCGAGCACCACCCGGGAGGCGGGGGTGACCAGCCCCACACGTTCGAGCTGCCTGCAGAAGGGGCCGAACGTCATGGGCGGACTGGCCAGGTAGAACACCCGGGTCCGCTGCTCGTGCCCGGCGAGCATGGCGCCGAGCCGCTCCCAGCCGGCCGTGTCCTCGCCGCCGATGTCGACCGAGACGTGGTGCAGCCTGCCGAGGAAACGCTCCCAGACGTTCAGGTCGTCGATCGGTACCGCGCCGCGGACCTGGGCGTCCACCTTGCCGCGGAAGTCGGCGTCGTCGAGTCCGCCCCGGGACATCGCGATGATGCGGGTCTCGGGGGAGAGACGGCCGTCACGGTCGCAGTGGTACAGCGCGGGGAGAAGTTTCCGCATGGAGAGGTCGCCTGTACCGCCGAAGACGATCAGGTCGGCGGACTGCGGGAGCTCGGACATGGGGAGTACTCCGTGGTGATCTACCGGAATTAGGGATAGATCGGACACTAGCCGGATCTTGCGCTCTACACAAGCGGAGTTTTGTCATCTTAGATGAGAAAGTTTGAACTTTTCATTTCCTAAGCGGGTGTGGTTCACTTAGCGGATGCCTCGTCGTCCCGCTGCCGCGCTCGCCACCAGCGGTGAGGTTCTGCGCCTCATTCGCACCGGTGAGGCGATCACGCGCGCGGACATCGGCCGGGTCACCGGCCTGTCCCGGCCCGCCGTCTCGCTTCGGGTCACCGAGCTGCTGGACCGCCGCCTCGTCATCGAGGACAGCGACGGTCCCTCCACCGGAGGCCGCCCGCCGACCCGCCTGGTCTTCAACGCCTCGGGCGGCGTCGTGCTGGTCGGCTCCCTCGGGGCGAGCAAGACACAGATCGCCGTGTGCGACCTCGCGGGCGGAGAGCTGGCCCGCGCCGACCTCGCCATCGACGTCGAGGAGGGGCCGGACGTCGTCCTCCCCCTGGTCATGCGGACCTGGGGCGAACTGCTCGGCGACCGGCCCGTCTCCCAGGTGCGCGGGGTCGGCCTCGGGGTGCCCGCGACGGTCGAGTTCGCGGCGGGCCGTACCGAGAGCGCCCGCATCATGGCGAGCTGGACCGGTGTCACGATCCCGCCGATCATCGCGGACCGTTTCCCCGCCCCGGTCTTCCTCGACAACGACGTCAACGTCATCGCGATCGGCGAGCACCGGGCCGTCTACGCCGGGCAGGCCGACGACCTGCTGTTCATCAAGGTCTCGACCCGGATCGGCTCCGGCATCATCGCGGGCGGCGAGATCCTGCGCGGCGCGCTCGGCGCGGCCGGGGAGATCGGGCACATCCCGGTCCGCGACGGCGGCGGGGTGCTCTGCCGGTGCGGCAACGTCGACTGCGTCGACTCCGTCGCCAGCGGCACCGCGATCCTGCGTGACCTGCGCGCCAGGGGCCACGAGGTGAGAACCCTTGCGGACGTGGTGAGCCTGGTGCGGGCGGGCGACGCCGAGACCATGACCGTCGTCCGCAACGCGGCCAGGATGCTCGGCGAGGTCGTCGCCACCGCCGTCAACCTGCTCAACCCCGCCGTGGTCGTGCTGGGCGGGGACGTGGCCGAGACCTTCCAGCCGCTGCTCGCCGGGGTGCGCGAGGTCGTCCACCGGCGCTCGACGGCCCTGTCGACCCGTAACCTGCGGATCGAGCGGAGCAGACTCGGCCCCGGCGCGGGCATCGTCGGCTGCGCGCACATGGTCCTGGACCACATCCTGTCGCCCGAGGCCGTGGACGCCCCCTCCTGAGGGCCGGTGCCCGGCCGCGCCCACGGGGAGCCTGTACTCCCGAGGGCCGTGCCTGCGGGCGGCGGTCCTCCAGGAAGGGCGCTCAGCCCGCCTCGGTCGTCGTGCCCTTCCTGGCGTGCGACTGGCGTCGGACCGCCAGGGCGATGTCGACGACCGCGACGACGACCGCCAGCGCCATCACCACGGTCAGCCAGGTCAGACCCGCCACGAAGCCGAGCACACCGATGCCGACGGCCGCGATCAACGCGAACGAGCCGAGCCTGATGTGGACCACGTCGCGGGGTGTCGCGCCGACCATGGGCTTGCCGTCCGCGGACATCCGCTCCGGCTGTTCCTCGGGTGTCATCGTCTCCTCCTTCGGGCGGGGTTCTCCGGCGGGTGTGGCCCCGCGCTCAGTCCTCCCAGGGCGGTGTCTCGTGCATCTTGGAGTAGTACCTGGCCAGATGGGACTTGATCGGCCCGACGTCGCCACCGGGGACGTCGACCCCGCCTCTGGCCCCTTCGACGACGCCCGCGGCGGCGTGCAGTGCGCGCGGGACGGCCTTGAGCTCACCGTCGACCACGTCGGCGAAGGGCAGTTTGTAGCTTCCGAACTCGTCGGGCTCGCCGCCGTCGTACCAGAGGTGGGCCTCGCGGTACTTGGCGTTCGGCCTGTGCTGTGCCCCCGCCCAGGCGCGTACGCGTCTCTCGGCGGCCTCCTTGTTCCAGCGTCGCCTGGAGTCGGCCAGCGGCAGGTCATGGAACCGCGTCACCGTCATACCGGTCCCCCTTCCTCGCGGACCTCGGGTCTCGCCGGGCCTCGTACGGCACGGCGAGACCGGTGGAATCAGTCCTTGAAGGCGTCCTTGACCTTCTCGGCGCCGTCCTTCAGCTTCTCGCCCGCCTGCTTGAGGTGGCTCTTGCTCTGGTCGGCGCGACCTTCGGCCTCAAGCCGTTCGTCGTCGGTGAGGCGCCCGGCGCCCTCCTTGACCTTGCCCCCGAGCTCCTCGGCCTTGTTGGAGACCTTGTCTTCCGCACCCATGAGTGATTCATCCCCTTATGTCCTCTATGTGGAGTTTCCCCGCACAGGGATATCCAGTGTCCGAGGACGAGGAAGATAAACATGGGCCTGCGGGAAAGGGGCTATGCGGGGGTGATGAGCCGTTCCATGGAGAGCATGCGGAAGGAGCGGTGGTCCTCGCGCTCGACCTCGGTGTAGCCGAGACGGCGGTAGAGGCCGATGACCTGGTGGCGCTGGGGCATGACGTCGAGGACCAGCCGGGCGAAACCCCGCTGCTCGGCATGTCTGTGCGCGTGCTCCATCAGCAGTTTGCCCGTCCCGCCACGGTGGCCGGGACGCGCGTAGAGACGGCTCACCTGGACGGCGTCCGTCCCGGGGAGGGGCTTGAGACCCACGCCGCCGATCGGCCTGTCGTCGTGGCAGGCGACGAGGAACACGCCGGGGTCGCGGTAGACGGACCCGGGGTCGCGGCATTCGTTCTGCATGCGGGCGGGCAGCTCGTCGAGGGAGACCGGGACAGGGAGACCGAGCTCCGCCTGGGTCGCTCCCATGTACTCGAAGATCAACGCTCCGACGTCCGCCCAGCGGTTCGTGGTGTGGGCGTCCAGGACACGGATGGGGGAGTTCATGACACGCTCCGACGGTCGCGCTCCGGGCGGGTTCGCCCGCCCCGGCGTTCGGGTGAGATCGGTCGCATCCCCATATCTTGAACGATGCCTTGATCCTTTGATGAGGCAGGGGCGGAGGTTTGTCTGTCACCCATGGGAGCCGCTCCAAGGTGCGCTGTGAGCGGAAAGCGCTCACAGCGAACGGCGCGGGAACGCCGGCCCGGGAGCGTTATGGTCGCGATGAATCGTCATTCGTAAATTCAGCTCCGGGGTGGGTGAAAGAGATGACCAATTCGCGGCCCGTCGCCGAGGATCAGCTCTACCAGCGGCTTTTGCGTAAACGGATCGTCGTCCTCGGCACGGAGGTGAACGACGAGGTGGCCAACAGGATCTGCGCCGAGCTGCTCCTGCTGTCCGCGGACGACGACCGGCGTGACATCTGGCTCTACATCAACTCGCCGGGCGGCTCGGTCTCGGCGGGCATGGCCATCTACGACGTCATGCAGTACATCCCCAACGACGTCGCCACGGTCGCGATGGGCATCGCGGGCTCCATGGGGCAGTTCCTGCTGTGCGCGGGGGCGCCGGGCAAGCGCTACGTGCTGCCGCACGCCAGGATCATCATGCACCAGCCCTCGGGAGGCCTGGGCGGCACCGCCACCGACATCGCCATTCAGGCCGAGCAGATGCTGTACACAAAGCAGCTCATGCGTGAGCGGATCGCCTTCCACACCGGCCAGACGCTGGAACAGATCGAGGAGGACTGGGACCGCGACCGCTGGTTCACCGCGACCGAGGCCAGGGACTACGGGCTCGTCGACGAGGTCATCCGTACCACCAGGGAGGTCGTCCCCGAGAGCTGAGACAACCCCTCTCCCCGCGCGTCCCGCGAACGGACAGGGGCGCGGCCGGGGAGAACGGGAGCAGGCCGGGTGCGTCAGCGGTGACAGAGCAGGCAGCGCAGGGCGCGCTCAAGGGACCCGGCGTCGGAGACGGGGACGGGCCAGGGCAGACGGATCAGCGTCGGCTCGTCGACGCCTGAGCGGACGGTCGCGCCGAACCTGTCGAGCTCCCAGAGCCATACGTCGGGGACGGGCCCGTCGAGCAGGCAGGCCAGCGCCGTCTCAAGCTGGTCGCGGTGCGTGCCGTTGACATGGCCGAGCAGGCGTTCGGCGACGTCCATCAGGGGGTCGGGGCGGGCGCCGAGATACTCCTCACCGTCGAGCACCCCCGACTCCGGGCCGGTGAGATAGATCACCTGGCCGACGTCGATCCGCAGCAGCCGGGGGCCACGGCCCTCAAGAGCCTCGAACAGCGCCTCGTCGGGGCAGCGTTCGGCGATCGCGATCGCGGCCTGCCGCGCCTCCCCATCGGGTACGGCCTGCGCCCACCCCTGCACCTTGAGCAGGCCGCGCGAGGCCTGGACGGCTCCGAGACTGCGGCTGGCCGTCAGGTCGACGGTCACCACGGGTTCGTCGAGCGCGTCGTGGAGCGGATCTCCCGGCATGACCAGCAGCACCGGGCGGCCCCGGTCGTCGACGCCTCCCCTGGCGGGCGAGGCGGGCAGGCGGGTCCCGGTCAGGGACACGTGGGTCGGGACGGCCGTGGCGGCGAGGGTGCGGACCCGTTCGGGGATCGGGGGAGCGGTGACGGGCTGCATGAACAGGCTCTCCTTGAGATCGGGGGATCCTTGACCTAAGGTAAGGCTTACCTCACTAAGGCAAACCTAATCACAGAGGAGTGACCGTGCGCTACACCGGGCCCAAGGTGCGGCTGTCCCGCAGGGCGGGCGTCCCGCTGACCCGCAAGGCCGTGCGCTACTTCGAGGAGCGGCCGTACCCTCCGGGCGAGCACGGGCGCAAGACGAACAGGCGGCAGACCGGTGACTACGGCCTGCGGCTGATGGAGAAGCAGAAGCTGCGCTGGTACTACGACGTCTCCGAGCGGCAGATGCGCCGCTACTGGGACATGGCGCTGCGTGGCACCGGCCGTTCGGGGGCCGAGCTGGTTGTGCTGCTGGAGAGCCGTCTGGCCTCCCTGGTCCTGCGGGCGGGTCTCGCCCCGTCGATCTACGCGGCCCGTCAGTACATCTCCCACGGCCACATCACCGTGGACGGCCGCAAGGTCGACATCCCCAGCTACCTGGTCAAGCCCGGCCAGGTCATCGCGGTCCGTCAGAGGTCCAGGACGATGCAGCCGTTCGTCGCGGCTGCGGAGGGCGTCTACGCCGACGACCGGATCGCCGCCTACCTCGACGTCAGCCACACCGACCTGAGGTTCACCCTTGTCGGCCGCCCGCTGCGCGAGCAGATCGTGATCCCGGTCGACGAGCAGCTCGTCGTGGAGTTCTACTCCCGCTGACGGCTCACCGCTGGCGCCCGCCCACCGGTCAGCGGCCGGCGGGCGTCACCGGGACCCGGTCCCGCAACTCGCGGATCTCCGCCCTGAGCGCGGTCAGCTCCGCGAGCACCGCCTCGTTCGTCTCCCTGACCGTCAGGGCCTCCTGGGCCGCGGCCTCGGCCGACTGCTCGGCGTGCTCGTCCTCCATGGCCCTGACCACGACGGCGATGAAGAGGTTCAGCACCACGAAGGTGCACACCAGCATGAAGGCCACGAAGAAGATCCAGGCCGCCGGGTGCTCGTCCATGACCTCCCGGGTGATGTCCGACCATCCGTCCCCGGTCATCATCTGGAACAGGGTGAACAGCGAGGTCGGCAGGTCCCCGAAGTAGTCCGGCGCGGTGTCGTGATAGAGCTTGGCGCCCATCACCGCCGCCACGTAGAGCACCAGGCCGAGCAACAGCACGATCGACGTCATCCCGGGCACCGCGTTGAGCAGCGCCGTCACCACCCTGCGCAGACTCGGCACGACCGAGATCAGGCGCAGCGCCCGCAGGATGCGCAACGCCCGCAGCACCGAGAGGCCACTGGCGACGGGCAACAGGGAGATCGTCACGATCGAGGTGTCGAACAGGTTCCACGGGTCGGCGAAGAACCGGCCCCGGTAGACGTAGACCTTGGCAAGCAACTCGGCGACGAAGACGTAGAGCGCGGCGTGGTCGATGACGGTCAGGGCCGTGCCGTACCGCTCGACCGCCACCTCGGAGGTCTCCAGTCCCAGGGTCGCGGCGTTGACCAGGATGATCGCGATGACGGCCTGCTGGAAGCGCGGAGCCTCCAGGACGGCGCGGGCACGCTCGCGCAGCGGCACGAATGACTCCCCGTGGGTCGTTGGCCGGGTGAACTGAGGGAAGATCATATCGCTCGGGGATCATCCGCCCCGCCCGGAAGTCGGCCTCCTCAGGCCAGGGACCGGCCCGTCCCGCCGCAGGGGGTCGTTCGCCCGCTCCCGCATCCGGGACGCGCGCCGAGGCCGGGGCGGCGCGGGCCGCCCCGAGCACGGTCGCCGCGGGCGCGGCGGCGACGGTCACGCGTGCCGTCTTCGGCGATCGGGTTCCACCGAACCTGCCCACACCGCTTTTCCTGAAATTTGGTGATAAATCCGACAGCGTGGACTCGGCGCGCACGGAGGTCGGCGGGCCGAGAGGACGGCGGATGGGGCGGAACGCGGGAACGCGTGGTCAGAGGCAGGTCAGGTCGGGGTTGGGCACCGGCCCGCAGGGGCCCTTGTTGCCGCCGCCGTCGACGACCTGACCCGCGGGAGCCCAGATGAGGTAGCCGCCGTTGAACCTGCCGACGTTGCCGGACAGGTTGATCCGGGACTCGGGGACGGTGCGGACGTGGACGCCACCCGCGACCGGGTTGCCGTCACGATCCTTGACCCCGCTGGGCCGCAGGCCGTTGCCGGTGAACACGTTGCCGGAGATCCACTCCGAGTTCGCGCGCCTGATGCCGTTGTCGACGAGGACGCCCGCGGTGCGGTTGGAGGTGAACCGGTTGCCCTTGATGGTGAAACCGGTGACGTCATCGGCCTCGAAGCCGATGTCGTTGTTCCTGATGTCGTTGTCCTGGATCGTGTTGGTGACGTTCGGCGACTGCGGCATGGCCGTGTAGAAGGCGCTTTCCGCGTTCTTCAGGACGTTGCCGGTGAACACGTTCTCGCGGGACATGTCGTAGAGGAGCACGGTGAAGTCGTCGAAGACGTTGTTCTCGTAGCGCCCCCTGCTGGACTGCTCAAGCCGCAGGGAGCCGGAGGTCAGTTTGCTCGCGCGCACGGTGCCCGTCGACTGGCGCAGATACAGCTGGTCGCGCGCCTCGCAGCCGTCGAGCGTCACCCAGGAGTCCTGGGCCCTGATCCCGTTGACCGTGCAGCCGCCGGAACCCTGACCGAGGACGGCGGAGGCGTTGGTCAGCTTCGTCTGCGCCCCGAGCCGGACTCCCGAGACCGTCAGCGGGATCGGCGAGATCAGCTGGGAACCGGCGGCGGTGAGCGACTGGGAGCCGGTGAGCGTGCCGTTGACCAGCGTCGTGCCCCTGCGGTCGGGGATCTGGACGGCGGGCGCCCCGCTGACGGTGTGGCCCGCGAGGTCGACGGTGACGTTGTCCGCGCCGATGGTCAGCCCGGTGCCCTGGCACACCAGGTCGGCGGTCAGGACGAGGTTCGCCGTCACCACGTCACCGCACTGCGCGGCCGTGGCGGGAGCGGGGGCTGGGACGGGCAGGGCCACTCCGGGTCCGGCCGTGGCCAGGACGGCGGACAGGGCCCCGACGAGTACGGCGGCCGTGCGAACCGCCCCCGGTAATCGTGCCGGGCCGTAATCGCTCTTCCTCTCGGGCATTTCCCCTCCATGGTCGCGGTGAATGATTTCCCCGGCGCCGGGATAAGGGGGCCGGCGCCGGGTTCCACGGACCAAGGGTGCACGAGGATCAGGGAGCGGAAAAGGCGGGAAAACGGCCGCCACCTGTTCCGGAAATGCCTCCGGAAGGCTACGTGACAGAAAAGGAGATACGGTTTTCCGGTTTTTCTTCTTTTTTCGGCCGGGCCTTTTCGTGTTTCCCCGCCGGTGCTCGGCCTAGCGCGGCGGGCCGTACGGCTCGATGCGGGGGTCGGAGTGGGGGCCCGTGCCTCCGAAGGCGACCGGGGAGATCCGGTCGGCGGCGGCCTCGGTCACGCGCAGGCCGTACAGGCCCCTGCGGGGATCGATGAGCACCAGGTCGTAGCCCAGGTCGACCTCCTCGTCCCTGAGGCCGAGACGGTGCGTGGCCTGTTCGAGTGTGGCCTGCGGCGGCAGCCGTACGGTGATGAGGACCATGACCGTGCCGCCGCTACGCCGCACGCCGGTCTCTGCGCCGCAGCGCGGCGAGAACCCCCGCGACGTCCAGCAGGCCGTAGCCGTAGTCGTAGTCGTAGCCGACACCGCCCCGGTCGTCCGCGGTGCGGTGCAGCAGGGTGCGCAGCTGCGAGGGGGACAGTACGGCGGCGGGCCAGCGGGTGCGGATGGCCGCGACCAGTCCGGCGGCGACGGGGCAGGCCGCGGAGGTGCCCGAGTCGGGCGAGCCCTCGCCGAAGGCCCCGGAGCCGGAGAAGTGGGTGTAGGAGCAGATGTCGGGCTTGCGCTGGGCGAGACGGCCGGGCCCCTGGGAGGAGTAGCCGACCCGCTCGCCCTCGGTGTCCGCACCGGCGACGGACAGCACGCTCGGGTGCGAGTTGGCGCCGCCGATCGGGCGGTCGGGGTAGGCGCACCGGCGGTCCCTGCAGTCGCGCCCGCAGTTGCCCGCGGCGAACAGCACGTCGGCGCCCGCCTGCTCAAGGCTGGAGACGATCAGGTTGAACGGGTGGGCCGCGTTGTCGGAGTAGTTGCCGGGGTGGCCGACGGGGAAGTCCCACTCGGGGGAGAAGGAGCCCCAGCTGTTGCTGACGACCAGCGACCGGGTCGCGGCGGGCAGGGAGTCGAGCACGGTGCGCAGGTGGGCGAAGGCGGCGACGGCGTCGGAGAGCAGGCCGTCGATCTCCGAGCCGCCGGGACGCCGGGAGAGCAGCACGGGAATGTCGATCAACGACGCCTTCGAGGCGCTGATCAGCGCGTCGAAGGCGCACATCGTGCCGTGGTCGACCTCGAACCGGCCCGCGGTCCCGGAGACGCCGGAGGGGTTCCAGCTGTGGGCGGAGTCGATGATCGGGGCGTGTCCGATGCGCTGGGCGACGTGTGCGGCGTTGATGCCGGTGTCCACGATGGCCAGGGGGACGCCGGAGCCGTCCAGCCCCTCCGACCTGAGCTCGGCGACGCGCAGCAGCCGTTCCACGTCGTGCCAGTCGCCGACGGGGGCGTCGCCGCCGCAGACGATGCTCGACCCGATCACCGGGTCGGCGTGCACCCCGATGACGTCGGAGCGGGTGTTGGGCAGCAGCGTGACCCTGGTGGAGAGCTCGTCGTCGGAGATCTCGCCGCGGACCAGGACCGAGGCGTGCTCGGCGGCGAAGGAGAAGGTCAGTGCCTGGTTCAGGGACAGCGGGTCGCCCCCGGCCGCCGGTACCGGGCGGGGCACCGCGACCGGGACGAAGGAGTGGTCGAGGACGACCCCGGGCAGGCCGTCGGACACGTCGGCCGTGGTCGTGGCGACACCCGGGTCGGCCACGGCCGCGACGATGTCGGGGGTTGGGCGGAGCTGGATCAGGACTCGCATGGCGCACCACCGGATTCGAGGGGATCGAACTCTCCCCACGTTCCTGCATTTCCGGCGGCCCCGTCCAGCCGTGAAAAATGCCTCTGACCAGGCCTTATGTCACCAATCCCAGCAAAACGCCAGGGTTGATTTCCTTCTCCGGAAGGTCGCCGATCACTGTCCCGGCGGACATGATCGCGGCACCGGGGACCGCTCCGGCCTGCCGCCGGACCCCTGGGCGGGCGCAGAACCGGGGCCCGCCCGCCCAGGACGAGTGGGTCAGAAGCCGCAGATCTCGCTCAGCGACTTGGCGGTGGCGCCGTTCTGGGTGGGCGTCTCGCGCGGTGTCTGCGGCGCCGTCCGGTGCGGCGTGGGCCGCGTGGTCGAGGGGGTCGCCGCGGGCGTGCCGTCGCCGCCCGTGGGGGAGGCCGTTGCCCCGCTCACGCCCGGCGAGGCCGTCACCCCGGCGGCCTGGGCCCGGCGGGCGGGCCGCTCGGACTGGCGCAGCGCCCTGACGGTCGCGGCGCGGATCTTCCGCCAGTCGGGGGAGCCGGAGTAGAACTCCGGCGGCACGAACTGCAGGCTGGTGATCCTGGCGTTCTTGACCTTGAGGGCCAGCTCGGTCAGCGGGTCGAGCAGCTCACGGGGGATGTCGGTCTTGGCCATCTTCTTGGCGACGTTCGCGATCTTGACGAAGTTGGTGAGCACGACCGAGGGGGTCGCCTGCTGGGCGAAGGCGCCGATGACGCAGCGCTGGCGGCTCATCCGGGAGAAGTCGTCGCTGCCGACACGGGAGCGGCCGTACCAGAGGGCCTCCTCACCCGACAGCGTCCGGTAGCCGGCCCTGATGGTGCCGGCGGTGCCGTAGAGGCCGCCCCACGGGACGTCCCTGTCCACCCGGATCTTCAGGCCGCCGATGGCGTCGACCAGGTGGGCGAAGCCGAACATGTTGATCAGCGCGTAGTAGTCGATCCTCAGGTTGAGGGTGTAGCCGATCGCCTCCATGAGAGCCCTGGGCCCGCGCTGACCGTCCTTGCCCTGGACGACCTCGGGGTGCTCCTCGCCGTACTGCCACACCTCGTTGAGCAGGCCGCCGTTGGGCAGTTCGCGCATGAAGCCGTTGGGGAACTGCCTGCCGAGCGTGCCGTCCGGCGGGAAGCGGACGTGCTGCAGGTTGCGGGGCAGGCTGAACATGACCGTGTTGCCGGTCGAGACCTGCACACTGGCCACGGTCATGCTGTCGGTCCTGATGCCGTCCCTGTTGCCCGCGCCGTCGCCGCCGACGAGCAGGAAGTTCACCCGGTCGCGTCCGTTCCACGGATCCTCGTGCTTGACGGGGACCACGGCCGGGTTGTCGGTCGAGCTCTGGAAGATGGCGTTGGCCGTGTTCTTGGCGGTCAGCACGGTGTTCGCCACCAGGGCGAACGGCGACATCACCCCGACGCACAGCAGGCCGATCGCGACGCCGGAGACGATCTGTCCCCTGCCGCTGAGCCTCCTCGGACGCAGGGAGATGTAGGAGGAGAGCACGATCAGGAACCAGGCGAGGGCTCCGGCGCCGGCCAGGGCCACCGCGCTCGTCAGCGTGCTGTCCCTGGTCAGGAAGCCCACGTTGCCGGGAAGGACGACGAACGCGACGACCGCCGCGGCGACCAGGAGCGCGGCGAAGACGCCCAGCAGCGCGTAGCCGGTACGGCGGTGTCCCGCGCGCAGGTGGGCCGCGCCGGGCAGGACCACCGAGAGCCCGGTCCAGCCGACGAGCGAGGCCGTCGTCAGCGGCTTGGCGAATCTGGGCCGTTTCCCTGCCGGTCGCGCCACGGAGGGCGGGCCCTGTGCGAGGTCTCCCGGGCCCTGCGGGATCCGGGCGTCCTCTCCCGGGGGCCGGGCGGTCTCCCCGGCCCCCTCGCCGGCCCCGGCGGAGGGAGGACCGGGGGCGCCGAGAACACCGGGGGCGTCGGGGGTTCCCGGAGCGCCGGGAACGTCGGCGGCGGGGGCGCCGGGGGTGACCCCCGGGTCCTGCTCAGGGGCGTGCCGTTTCCCGTCATCGCCGGAAGAGTCCCCCGGGCCCTGCCCATGGCGCATGATCACACCGCTTCCTACTGCGTCCTACCCCGGTCCACCTGGCAAAACAGCCGAGGTCCCCCGATTACATGGAATTGGCAGGATTCTAGCCCCATACATGGACATGGCAGACAGACAACCAAACTTCGGTTAATGAGTATTTAAGCTATGACGTCGAGGAGGAGGAGGCCAGCCAGGTGTTGCACTGGAAGGTCTTGTTCTTCTCGTAGCCCTGGCGGAACCAGCGGTTGTTGTTCGCCGGAGTCCCGTGGTCACGGGGGTAACCGGGCCAGTCCCCGACCCGTGAGTAGAAGTAGTAGAGCGTGTTGCGCCTGGCCGGGGTGACCGGGTAGGTGCTCGCGACCGAACGCATGAACATCCCGCCGAAGCAGGTGGCCTGGAGCTCGAACCTGCGGCTCAGCGCGAGCCTGCCGCTCCTGCTCGACGAGCGTTGCGTCTTCTGCCACCAGCTGTCGGACAGGCCGGTCAGCTGCTGCACGTGGTGGCCGTACTCATGGGCCATCATGCTGATGATCGCGCCGTGCCAGCCGACGATCTGGCCGTATCCGAGGCTGTTGCCCGATCCCTTGGCCATGGCGCCGGTCGAGGCGTAGATGGTGTGGTTGCGCGGGCAGTAGTACGGCACGATGCTGCCGATCTGGGGGAAGTCCCCGCACGCCCCGCGTCCCCTGCCCGAGACGATGGCGTAGCCGGGCGGGCTCCAGTCGATGCCCTGCTCGCCGAGGATCCGCGACCACCCCTTGTCCAGGCACCTGGAGGTCTTCAGGATCAGCCCCTTGAGCTGGCTGTGGCTGTAGATGCTCGGCGAGCCCGCGGAACAGCTCACCGTGGGCAGGCCACCGGTCCGGTAGAGGGTGTTGCCCTCCAGGGTGGTGTTGCGGACGACCTCCTTCGAGGGGCTGGGCACGTCCGTCGGCTTCGTCTCCTGCGGCGTCTCCGTCGGTGTGGGTGTGGGCGTGTCCTCGGTGGCCGGCCGCGAGGTCTCCAAGGGGGAGGGCGTGTAGGTGGGCACGGCGAAGTGCGGGGCCGAGTCCCGGTAACGGTTCTTGATGATCGACCCGGCGACCACGAGCCCGATGAAGAGCAGCGCGATCACACCGAAGACGCTCACCACGATCACTCCGGCGCCTCCCGAGCGCCGCTGCGGCGGCTGCCACGGAGCGGGCGGGACGGGAGGAGGTGGCGGGATCGGCGCGCCGTACGGCGGCTGCCCCTGGGGCCCGGGCCGGGGGTAGCCCTGCGCGGGCGGCGGCGGATACCCCTGGCCCGCGGGCGGGTAGCCCTGCGGTCCCGGGTTCTGGGGCGGATAGCCCTGCGGCGGGGCGGGCGGGTGACCGTATCCCTGGTTGGGGCCGGGTCTTGGGCCTGCCTGACCGGGTGGCGGATAGCCGTAACCCGGAGGGAAACCCTGCCTGGGAGGAGCCTGAGGCGCGGACGGGTACGGCTGTCCGGGCATCCCCTGCGGCGGCGGGCCGGGAGGCGGCCCCTGTGGTGGTCCCTGAGGCGGCGCGGCGGGCCAGGCGGGAGGCGGCGGTGCGGGACGGGGGTGCCCCTGGGGGCCCTGAGGCCCTTGAGGCCACGGTGGTTGTGGAGGGTTGTGCCCGTTGCCTGTCACGCTGTCTCCCCGTTAACCCGAGTGTCCGGCCGTCCACGAATGACCGGACTTTTATCGAATTTGGGGCGTAAGCATACTGATTTATCATCCGTCACGGATGTCGCTATATACGGTTACATTCTGAAATCGTCAAAGGTGATCTCTGCAATGTCCGGGACCGACCCCGGGCCCGTGTCCTAGCGTCGAAGCCATGAATCTGCAGCAGCTCCGCTACGTGGTCGCGACGGCGGAGCACCGCACCATGACAGATGCGGCCAGGTCGCTGTACATCGCGCAGCCCGCGCTTTCCCGCGCGATCAGAGACCTTGAGCGAGAGTTGGGAATGACGTTGTTCGCCCGTTCCGGGCGCGGCGTGGTCGTCACGGCGCAGGGGCGCCGGGTGGTCAAGCTGGCCCGGGAGGCGCTCGACGCAGTCAGGGAGATCGAGGCACTGTCCGCCCACGGCCACCAGGCCGACGCGGAACTGCGCATCGCCTCGACCCCCAGCCTCGAACCGGGGCTGGCCGGACGACTCCTTCCCGCCTACGCCGCCGAGCATCCAGGGGTGCGCGTGCACATCGTCCGTTGCGACGGCCGGGACGGCGTGGTCAACGCCATCAGGGACCAGCGGGCCGATCTCGGCCTGACGGACCTGCCCGTCCCGGCCGACCTGGTCAGCCATCCGCTGGAACGCCAGGAGATCGTGCTGATCTCCCCGTCCGGCCTGGACCTGCCCGACCCGGTCCCGATGAACAGGCTCAACGGCATGCGGCTGGTCATGCCCGTCCCCGGCAGTGCCCGGCGCAGGGAGTTCGACGCCCTGTTCACCAAGTACGGCATCGCTCCCGTGCCCGCCGTACAGCTCGACGAGCGCGGCAACTGGCTCAACACGGTCCGCTCGGGAGCGGCCTCCCTGCTGTGGTACCGGGGCATGGCCGAACAGGCGGCCAGGGCCGGGCTGGTGGTCCGCTCCCTCGACCCCTCGGTCCGCAGGGTGATCGCCCTCGTCCACGCGCGGCGGCGGCTGCCCTCCGTCGCCCAGGACTTCGTCACGGTGGCCGAGGGTGGGTCGGCCGCCTGACCTCCACGTGAGGCACGGTTTCCCCAACCCCCGGAGGCGGCGCAGGTGGGAGCGCCCGCCTCTCCGGTACCGGCCCGATAGGCTCGGTATCGATGACTATCTTGCGCCTGCGAGGCCGTGAGTTCCGGCCCGGCGAATTCGCGATCATGGCGGTGGTCAACCGCACCCCCGACTCCTTCTACGACAGGGGCAGGACCTACGGCTTCGAGGCCGCGCTCAAGGCCGTCGACGGGGCCGTCGAGGGCGGCGCGGACATCGTGGACATCGGCGGTGTCAAGGCGGGACCGGGCGACGAGGTGGACCCCGCGGAGGAGATCCGCCGGGTGGCCGGCCTGGTCGCGGCGGTCAGGGACCGTCACCCCGATCTGGTCATCAGCGTCGACACCTGGCGCGCCGAGGTCGGCGAGGTCGTCGCCGAGGCCGGCGCCGACCTGCTCAACGACACCTGGGGTGGAGTCGATCCCGGCCTGGCCGACGTCGCGGCCAGGCACGGCATCGGCCTGGTGTGCGCGCACGCGGGAGGCGTGACCCCGCGCACCCGCCCGCACCGCATCGCCTACGACGACGTGGTCGCCGACGTCGTCGATCACACCGTCGGCCTCGCCGAGCGGGCGGCCGCCGCCGGGGTCGCCAGAGAGTCGATCCTCATCGACCCGGCGCACGACTTCGGCAAGAACACCCGGCACTCCCTGGAGATCAGCCGTCGCCTCGGCGAGATGGTCGGCACCGGCTGGCCGGTGCTCGTCGCGGTCTCCAACAAGGACTTCGTCGGTGAGACCCTCGGCGGGCTGCCTGTCGACGAGCGGTACGCCGGGACCATCGCCACCCTCGCGGTCTCCGCCTGGCAGGGCGCCCGGGTCTTCCGGGTCCACGACGCCGCCTCCGCCCGTGACGCCCTCGCCGTCGTCTCCGGACTGCGCGGATCAGGTCTCTGAGAGGACCGGAATGGGATCGGGCCACCCGTGGGGGGAACGGGTGGCCCGATCGCGAGGCGGGGGCGCACCTCGCCTTTCGATGGGTCCTGTCCGCGGGCGGTCCCGCGACGGCGGCAGACGGTCCGTCCCGCAGGCCTGGGAACGCATGCCTGGCTCGTGCTGACGGTCTCGCCCGCCGGGGGTGCCCCGGCGCCCCGGAAGAGGCACAAGTGAGCGTCCCCATCGTGAACCCGCGACGGGTTTACCGCAATATCCTGACCGGGGTAAATCGATTTGTTATCTGGTCCGTCGCGTACCGTCCGCCGGAGGGAACCGAAGGTCACGGCCCTGACTCACGACCGAGGCGGGTCACCCGGCAGGCCGAGGGCGTGGTGCACCACGTCGTGCATGTAGGCGCGGAAGCGGCGCAGGATCTCCGGGTCGCCGGGGCTCCAGTGGTTGCCCTCCTCGTCGAGGACCCCGCCACGGGAGAAGGCGTGCGCCGACCACGTCACCGTCCAGACCGCGAACATCACGTCGGCGGACGGCGAGGCCAGGGACCGCAGGGTCTCGCTGATGCGCCGGACCACCGGCTGGACGTACTGCCGTTCCGGCTCGGTGACGTCGCTGGCGTCGGACAGCCAGCGGTGCATCCACAACGCGGCGATGTCGGGGTTCCTGACGCAGAAGTCGATGTAGCTGTCGAGCAGGCGGTGCACGGCCCCCGAGGGCTCCCCGAGAGGGTCTCCCGGAGGCGCGGCGGCGATCTGCGCGATCGTCCCCTCAAGATCGGCGAGTTCGGTCAGGTGGGCGCGCTCCATGACCGCGAGGTACAGCTCCCGCTTGCCGCCGAAGTGCTCGTTGAGCGTGGCGACGTCGACCCCGGCGGCCTCGGTGATCTGACTGGTCGAGGTTCCGTCGTAGCCAAGGGCGGCGAAGAGCCGCGTCGCGACCCGCAGGATCAGCTCCCGCTCGCCGCCGTCAGCGGAAGTCATGAAAGTGACGCTAGGTCTCCGGGCCCTTCCCGGCCAAGCACATGATGGACAAGCGTCGGTCAAGATAGCGGAAGCCGTATAACTGCCCGTAAACCAGGCGAGGCATCCTCCAGGTGCACCGCGCCGCCGTGGGCGTTGACCGTCTCCCTGACGATCGCCAGGCCGAGCCCGGAACCGCCCTCGTCACGGCTGCGCGCGCTGTCCAGCCGGGTGAAACGGTCGAAGACCCGTTCCCTGTCCGGTTCGGGGACGCCGGGGCCGTCGTCGGTGACGGTCAGCACCGCGTCCGCGCCCTCGACGCGCAACTCGACCACCACCGGGGCCGAGGTGTACCGCAGCGCGTTGTCCACGAGGTTGACCAGTACCCGCCCCAGGTCGAGAGCGTCGCCCGTCACCACGGCCGCCCCCGCGGGGGAGTCGCCCGCCGGGGCGGGCAGCCGTACCGTGACGGCCTCGCCGTAGCGCTCGACGGTCTGCTGGATGAGCTGCTCCAGTTCGACGGGCTCCCTGCGGGCGGGGCCGCCCCGCTCGTCGAGCCTGGCCAGGGCGAGCAGGTCCTCGGCCAGCCTGGACAGGCGCATGGTGTCCTCAAGCACGCCCTCGGCCGTCTCCCGCCAGTCCTGCCCCTCGGGATGGCCGAGCGCGACCTCAAGCTGGAGACGGATACTGGCCAGCGGGCTGCGCAGCTCGTGCGCCGCGTCGGAGACCAGGGACCGCTGCCGCGCGTCGGCCTGTTCGAGCCTGGTCAGCATGTCGTTGAGGGTGGTGGCGAGGCTGTGCACCTCGTCCCTGGCCTCGGGCACCGGCAGCCGCCTGGAACGCGCGGTGTCGGTGATCTCGTCCGCGCCCCTGCGCAGCGCGGCGATGGGACGCAGCGTCCTGCCGATGATCACCCAGCTGGCGCCGGCGAGCAGCACGAGCAGCAGCGGCGTGCCGACGACCAGCACGTGACCGGCCGTACTGAGGCTGGTCTCCACCTCACGGAACGAGCGCGCCGAGATCACACTCTGCCCCCGGTCCGCGCTGAGCACCCGCACCCGAAGCAGATGCGGGATGCCGTACGGCTCGCCGTTGACGAACCGCGCCCTTCCCTTGGCGATCGCGGAGGCCCGCTCGGACGCGCTCAGCAGCGGCACCAGCCGGTCGGTGCCGGTGGTCGCGTGGGTGATCCGCCCCCGGCCGTCGATCACCTGCAGCAGCGTGCCGTCCGAGGTGGTCAGCTCGTCCGGCAGCCGCCCGGCGTCGGCCAGCGAGACCGTGTCGCGCGCCCGCTGGTAGATCGCGTCGTCGATGGTGGTGATCAGCGCCTGGCCCAGCACGCCGACCATCACGTACGCCGAGACGACCAGCGCGAGCGCGAGCACGGCGGAGGCGACCGCGGTCAGCCGGAAACGCAGGCTCTTGCGCCGCCACCAACCGGCCGTACGGCGCCCGCCCCGCGTGCGCGGGTCAACCGCCATCGCCCGCGAGCCGGTACCCGGCCCCCCTGACGGTCTGCAGCGCGTTCCTGGAGAACGGCGCGTCGACCTTGCGGCGCAGGTAGCCCACGTAGACCTCGACCACGTTGGGGTCGGTGTCGAAGGTGTCCCACACGTGTTCCAGGATCTCGGACTTGGAGACCACCTCGTCGTGGTGGCGCATGAGGTACTCCAGGAGGGCGAACTCCCTGGGCGTCAGCTCGATCGGCTGCTGCCCCCTGGAAACACGGCGCCGCGCGGGGTCCAGGGTCAGGTCACCGGCCCGCAGCACGGCGGGGCGCCGGTTCGCGCCCCGGCGCAGCAGCGCCCTGAGCCTGGCGACCAGCACGACGTAGGAGAACGGCTTGGTCAGGTAGTCGTCGGCGCCCAGATCGAGGCCGTCGGCCATGTCGTACTCGCCGTCCTTCGCCGACAGCATCAGGATCGGCACCCAGTTCTCCTCGGCCCGCAACTGCTTGCAGACGTTGTAGCCGGAGATCCTCGGCAGCATGATGTCCAGCACGACCACGTCGTAGTCGCCGACCCTGGCCAGGTGCAGTCCCTCCTCGCCGTCATGCGCGAGGTCGACCGCGAACCCCTCGGCCTGCAGCCCGCGCTGGAGCGCCGCGGCCATCCGCCGCTCGTCCTCAACGACGAGAACCCGCATCCCCCATCACCTCCGCCTTCGCCCCCATCTTCGGCCAGCGGCACTGAGAGACCGCTGAGAACCTGTGAGACCTCTCAGTCTGTCTCAGCTCCGGCACAGGAACGGTCACGCAAGCTGCCTTCAGAAACGATCGACGCACTACCGTAAAGGAGTGACATGTCTGAACGAACAAGGCGAAGCCGCGTGACGAGATGGGGTGTGCCGGTCGCTGCGATCGCGGTGGTAGCCGCGGCCATCGGAGCGGGCCCGGTCATCGCAGCCGTCCAGGGGGAGCCCACGCTCCCCGCGCGTACGGCGCAGCAGCTGCTCGCCGACGCCGCCACGGCCTCTCGGTCCGGCATGAAGCCCATGTCGGGCACCGTCATTCAGACAGCCTCCCTGGGACTTCCCGGCCTGCCGGAGATCTCGGGCATGGGCGGCTCCTCACCCGCCGCCCTGCTGGCGGGCTCACACGAGCTCAAGGTCTGGTACGGCGGCGCGGACCGGCTCAGGCTGGCTCTTCCGGGCAAGATGAGCGAGACCGACCTGATCGTCAACGGCGACCAGGTCTGGCTGTGGCGCAGCGAGGACAACGAGGCCACCCGGATCAACGGGGTGGACCCCGAGGCGCAGGACAAGCACGCCACCGCGCTTCCCTCCGCGACCACTCCGCAGCAGGCCGCGCAGCAGGTGCTGAGCAGGGCGGCCACGGACACCGTGGTGAGCGTGAGCAACACCGAGCGGGTCGCCGACCGCCCCGCCTACCAGCTCGTCCTGGCTCCCAAGGACGGCGCGTCCCTGGTCAAGGAGGTCAAGCTGGCGCTCGACGGGGAGACCTTCGTCCCCCTGCGGGTGCAGGTCTACGCCAAGAGCGCCGCCGAGCCGGCCTTCGAGGTCGGTTTCACCTCGGTCACGTTCACCCCGCCCGCCGCGGAGAACTTCACCTTCACCCCGCCCGCGGGGGCGAAGGTGACCGAGCGGGCCGCCGACGAGTTCAGCGAGCAGGACCGGGCCAGGCAGGAACGGGAACGGGCGCTGAAGGGCAGGGCCAAGGTCGTCGGGCAGGGCTGGACCTCGGTCGCGGTGCTCCCCTTCTCCGTCAAGGACCTCGGCGCGAACCGGTCCCAGGACGCGGACGGCCCGGCGGGGAACGCGAACGCCCTCGCGGACGCCCTGCTGAGGTCGGCCAAGCAGGTCAGCGGGCCGTGGGGCAGCGGCAGGGTCATCCAGAGCAAGCTGCTCTCGGCGCTGCTGACCGACGACGGCCGCCTGCTGGTCGGCGCGGTCACCCCGGAGAGGCTGCAGGAAGCGGCGGCGAGCTGACGAACGGGACGCCGGGAGGGTCATGACTCCCGGCGGCCGGCCCCGGGGGACGCGCCCACGTCTCCCGGGACCGGGACTCCGGCGGGGCGGAGCGGGGCCGTACCCGCCCTCCGGCCCGCCGGGCCACGCCCCAGGAACGACGCCGCGAGCGGAGGGCCGTCGCGCTCGAAGGCGGAGACGACACAGGCGACGATGGGAGAGCCATGCTGACCGTCCAGGAGGACAGATCCTCCTCCGCTTCCTCCGCTGTGCCTCCCGAGGCCCGCACGGAGGACTACTCGATCGTCACCCGCGGACTGACCAAACGCTTCAGGGGCGGCCAGGTGGCCGTCGACCACCTGGACCTTGCCGTGCCGAAGGGAAGCGTCTTCGGGTTCCTCGGCCCCAACGGCTCGGGAAAGACCACGACGATCCGTATGCTCCTCGGCCTGGTCGCCCCCTCGGAGGGCGGCTGGGAACTGCTCGGCACCGCCATGCCGGACGGCCTGCGGACGGCGCTGCCGAGGGTGGGCGCGCTGGTGGAGGGGCCGTCCTTCTATCCCTACCTGTCCGGTGAGGCCAATCTGCGCCGCTACGACGCGGCCGACCTCACGGTCGATCCCCGTACCGCCTCGGCCAGGATCGGTGAGGCCCTCGAAAGGGTCGGGCTCACGGCCGCCGCCCGCAAGCGTTACCGCGCCTACTCCCTCGGCATGCGTCAGCGCCTGGCGATCGCCGCCGCGTTGCTGCGGCCCAGGGAACTGCTGATCCTCGACGAGCCGACCAACGGCCTCGACCCGCAGGGCACCAGGGAGGTGCGCGGCCTGGTCAAGGAGATCGCGGCGGAGGGCACGACCGTGTTCGTCTCCTCCCACCTGCTGGCCGAGATCGAGCAGATGTGCTCCCACGTGGCCGTGATGCGGGCCGGACGACTGGCCGCCCAGGGTCCTCTGGCCACCCTCAGAGCCGCGGAGGCGGTCAGGATCAGCGTCGAGACACCGGACGTCGCGGCCGCGGCGGCCGTGCTGGCGGACCTGGGCCTGGCGGGAGTACGGCTCGGCGAGGACCGCGAGGACGAGGTGAGCGCGGAACTGGGCGAGAAGGCCGCCGAGCGGATCTGCGCCGAACTGGTCACCGCCGGTGTCGCGGTGCGCGGCCTGGCCGTACGCCGCCCAAGTCTTGAGGACGTGTTCGTCGGCCTGACCGGAGAGGGTTTCGATGTCGCCGGCTGAGAAGGGTTCCCCGAACCAGACAATGACCGCCCCCCAGAACACCGGAGAGAAGGACACCCCGCCCTCCGAAACCGACGCCTTAGAAGGCCCCACCCCCGGCCTGACCCGCACCAAGGAAGACAGCGCGAAGGACTCCGGCTTGGGCGCGTCGGCGCTTGGACTGAGGAGTGAGGGAGCGCAGCGGACGAACGACGAAGGAAAGCGCCGACCCGAAAGCGCCCAAGCCCGCGACGCCGAAGGCGTCGCAAAGAGGCGCGGTCTCATGCGCTTCCTCTTCTCCGAGGTCGGGCTGACCTTCCGCAGGCCGAGGAACCTCGCCATGCTGGGGGTGCTCGTCCTGGTGCCGGTGCTGCTCGGCGTCGCGCTCAGGGCGTTCGGCGGACCCGAGCCCGGTGACGGCGCTCCCGGCGTCTTCACCCAGATCACCGGCAACGGGCTGTTCCTCACCTTCGCCGCGCTCTCCCTGCTGGTGCAGTTGCTGCTGCCGGTCTCGGTCGCGGTGGTCGCCGGGGACTCGATCGCGGGGGAGGCGGGCATCGGCACGCTGCGCTACCTGCTGGCGGTTCCGGTGGGCCGCACCAGGCTGCTGGTGGTCAAGTACGCCAACGCGGTGATCTTCTGCTTGGCGGCCGTGGCGGCGGTCGCGTCGTCGGCGCTGCTCACCGGGCTGCTGTTGTTCCCGGCGGGGCCGATCACCCTGCTGTCCGGCGGGACGATCCCCATGGCCGAGGGACTGTTGAGGATCGGGCTCGTCGTACTGTACGTCGCGGCGGGAATGGCGGCGCTGGCGGCGATCTCGCTGGCGTTCTCGACGCTGACGGAGATCGCCATCGGCGCCATCGCCGCGACCGTGGTGCTGGTCATCGTCGCCCAGGTGCTCGGGGTCATCCCGCAGTTGTCCGGGCTGCGGCCGTACCTGCTGTCGAGCTGGTGGAGCGGTTTCGACGGGGTGTTGCGAGACCCGGTCGCCACCGGGGAGATGGGACAGGGGCTGCTGGTGTTCGGCGCCTACATCGTGATCTTCGGTTCGATCGCGTGGGCCAGGTTCAGCGGCAAGGACATCAGCGGCTGATCCGGCCTGGGGAGACGGAGGCGGGGGCCCGCGGAATCGATCCGCGGGCCCCCGCCGTCTGTTCTCGTCTCCGCCGAGGCCTCTCCGCGGAAGCCTCTCCACGAGCCTCCCGCCGGAGCGCCTCACCGGCGGGTCAGGAGGCGCGTCCTCCACGGCGCAGGCCGAGCACGCCGACCACGACGCCCACGACTCCGGCCAGCAGGCCGGCCCCGCCCAGCAGCCGTGCGGTGCCGTCCGAGGAGGACGCCTGCGCGGCGGGCTTGGCGGCCTCGGACTCGTGGGCGGCCACGGTGGCCGTGGCGGACGGGCTGGCCGCTCCGGCGCCGTGCTCGTCACCCCCGGTCGAGGGGGTGAGCCTCAGGGTCGGGACCGGGCGGTCGGCCTCGGAGCCGTCGGCCTTGGGCGGGTCGGCCCACTTGACGACCTCACCACCGGTGTAGGTCTGGGTGGTGGGGAAGGTGAGCTGGTCGGTGTCCTTGGGGAGCATCCCCATGGAGACCTCGAACTCCTGGAACTGGCTGGGGCCGATCTTCCCGCCTGACCAGGTGACCTTCGTGACGGCCTCGGTGATCTCGCCGTACTCGGTCGTCACCGGCTTGGGAAGCTTGCCGGTTACCACCTTGACGTCCCAGCCGGGTACCGGCTTGACCGAGACGAACGGCAGCGGGTGGTCGGTGGGGAACTCCACCTCGACCTTCTCGGTCGAGGCGTTGTCACGCTCGTTCGGCACCCGGAAGGCGACCTTGGTGAACCCGCCCTGTTCCGCGGTTCCCGGGTTGATGCTCACGTGCGCGAGGGCGGGCAGCGCCAGGCCGATGGTGAGCGCGACGGCGCCGGCGGTCACGGCGGCGGCACGGCGGCACACTGAGGAAAGGGACATGCTTGGAGACTCCACTTCGATACTTCGTGTTCTGTTCCGGCGGTGACAGGTGACACAGGTGTCAGGTGATCTCAGACGGCGGGAAGTGGAGGACCGCGTCTGCTGACGGTATGGCGGAGCAGCCGCCCGGCGGGGACGGGGGCGACGGTGGCGGGCACCGTGCGCGCAGGAGCGGGGATCGAGGGCAACGGGAGCAGGCGCAGGGCCGCGCCGAGCCGCCGACCGGCGGCGCGCAGCAGCGCCCACAGGGCGGCCTCGCCGCGTGACAGCCACCAGCCGGTGATCAGCGTTGCGGTGAGGTGCGCGATGATCATGCCGAGGCCCTCGCCCAGCCTGCCGCCGTGGCCGTGTGCGGCCAGTGAGATCCCCGAGGGGTCGTCGAAGGCGAACAGTTCGTGTAGGAACAGTTGCATGCCGGACAGGGTCACGCCGATCGTCGTCGCCGACCGTTCACGACCGGCCAGCGCCGCCGTCAACGCCATGACCGTGGCGCCACCGGCCGCGACCGCCCACGACTCGGGCCCCGAGCCGCCCGCGGCCAGATGGCCGAGCACGGCGAGCGTCACGCAGACGGCCGAGAAGGCGGCCGTGCGCATGAGGCGTAACGGGAGGCGGGCATGCATGACGCCCATATGCTCTCACGCTCCGGCCTCCCCCGCCGTTCCGGGCTCATGGCCGGGCACGGACGCGAAAGCCGGGGCGCGGACGGCCCGGGGAAGATCTTTCCGGACTCTGCCCGGAATGTGGCACCGTGGGCGTCGGATGCGCCAGAACTTCTCTTTACACACCTGTTGCGTAACTGTACGTTGTTGACTGATCACCCTATGTACTCGCGAGACAGAGGTGAGGCATGCCCGACAACGGCACCGAGCGTCGCCCCGACCCCCGGGTGGCGTTCGCCGGAGAGACGGGATCGCGCGTCGGTGAGACCGACGCGTGCCCGGGCGCCGCCGAGGGCGTCACCGCCACGACGGGTGCCGGTGGCCACCTGCCCCCGCTGGCCGAGGAGCGGCCGGACGGCAGACCGCTGACCCAGCGCTTCGCGGAGCCGGAGGGATAGGTCATGGAGCTGCACTTCCGCAACCGCTACACCGCCAGGGCATGGATCGCGATCATGTTCTACAGCCCGGACGGCTGCCGCGACCAGGGACAGTGGGGCACCCGGGGCTGGTGGGCCGTCGACCCGGGTGGTGAGGCCTACGTCCTCAACACGGGCAACCGCTATGCCGCCTTCTACGCCGAGGCCGCCGACGGCGCGGTGTGGACCGGCTCCCACGGCCCGTTCTACGTCTACCGGGACGCCTTCGACTCCTGCCTGAACGTCGGCGGCACCGCCGCGCGGCGGGTCGGCGCCCGTCTGGTCGATCTGAACGGTTACTCCAGCTACTACGTCAATCTCACGGCCTGACCCCGGACCCACCCCTCCAGCCCGGTGTGCGCTCCCATCCCCTGACCGCTGGGGCGCGCGTCGGGCGTCGCCCGCGGTGACGGACGTCCCCGGCTCCGCGCCGGTGCCTGCGCCCCGGCGTCCCGCTCCCCGGTGGCGTCCAGCCGCGAGCCGGTGACCGGCCCGTTCCCAGAGCGGGCCGGTCACCGTCCCCGCGACGACGCTCAGCCGGACGGTTCCGCGGCCGGCGCGGTTCCGCCGGTGTAGAGACGGGCGACCACGTCCTCGATGGACTTCTCCTCGGGAACGGTCGCGCGCAGGTCGTCGAGGGTGCCGTCGAACGTCAGGCGGCCGTGGTCGATGAGCATCACCCGGCGGCAGAGCCGCTCGATGTCGCCCAGGTCGTGGGTGGTGAGCAGGACAGTGGTGCCGTGCTCGGCGTTGCGGCGGCTCAGGAAATCCCGCATGGCGGCCTTGCTGACCACGTCCAGGCCGATGGTCGGCTCGTCGAGCACGAGAACGGCGGGGTCGTGCAGCAGGGCCGCGGTGACGTCACCGCGCATGCGCTGCCCCAGGCTGAGCTGGCGGACCGGGGTGGTCATGAAGGACTCCAGGCCGAGCAGGCAGGACAACTCCTCAAGCCTCTCCCGGAAGACAACTCGATCTACTTTGTAAAGGTGCCGGATCAGCTCGAAGCTGTCCCGCAGCGGCAGGTCCCACCACAGGGTGGTCCGCTGGCCGAAGACCACGCCGATCCTGCGCGCGAGAGCCGTACGGCGCCGGGCCGGGTCGAACCCGGCCACCTCGATGCGGCCCGCGGTCGGCGCGAGAATGCCGGTGAGCATCTTGATGGTGGTCGACTTGCCCGCGCCGTTCGGCCCGAGATAGCCGACGAACTCCCCGGCCCCGACCGTGAACGACAGGTCCCGTACGGCGTGCACCGTCTTACGCGCGCTGCGGCGGCCGACGGTGAACGAGCGGCCGACTCCCTGAACCTCGATCATGTCGTGTCAGCTCCCTGTCGAGCGGTAGCGGCGGACGCCCGCCCGCCAGGCGAACGCGGCGACGGCGGCCAGCGTCAGCGCGGCGAGCGGGGAGGCGAAACGCAGCCAGTACGGCAGGCCGAGCGGGTCGGGCCGGTCCAGCACGAACAGTGTGGGCTGCCAGTTCACGAAGGCCAGTGGCACGACGAAGGTGACTCCTCTGACGAGGTCGCGGCTGTAGACGTTCAGCGGGTACTGGGTGAGCGCGTTGCCGCCGTAGGTAAAGGCGTTGGCCACCTCGGGCGCGTCGGTCAGCAGGAACTGCGCCGCGCCGGCCAGGGCGAAGAGGGAGGAGAAGATGACGATTCCGCACAGGATCATCGGCGGGATCGCCCAGGCCCTGTTCCAGGGCAGGTCGAGTCCCGGCAGGGCGATGGCGAGCACGACCGCGGCCTGGGTGACCCTGCCGAAGCGGTGCACACTGAAGCGGTCGACGGCCATCTGGACGAAGGCGCTCGCCGGACGGATGAGCATGGTGTCGAACCCGCCCGTCCTGATGTGCTGGCTGAGCCGGTCCAGGTTGCCGAAGAGCATGTCGCTCACCCCGAAGGCCAGGCTCGACGTGCCGTACAGGAACATGACCTCGGACAGGCCGAATCCGGCGAGCGAGCGGGTGTGTTCGAAGATCACCCAGATCGCCAGGACGTCGAGCATGTTGATGGCGAACGAGCTCACGGCCATAGTGATCAGCGGCCCCGGATACTGGGCGGAGGCCCGCAGCCAGGTCCAGGCGAGCAGGAGATAGGTCCTGACCATGTCAACCACCCTGGATCACGACCTTGCGGCGGGCGGCGGAGGTCGCCAGGGCGCCGAGGGTGAGCAGGGCGACCGCCCAGGCGGCCTGGAAGCCCAGGGCGTCGAGGATGTCGCGCTTGCCGAGGTAGAGGTCGGCGGGGACCTGGACCATCGCCGACCAGGGCAGCACGCGGGCGAGGTCGCCGAGCCAGCCGGGGAACAGGTTCAGCGGCAGCACCATGCCGCTGAAGAAGAGCGTCAGGACCAGTGACAGCGACTGCGTGCCCCTGTCGTCGACGAGCCAGCAGGCGGAGAGCGCGATGAGATAGCGCCAGGCGAAACTGACGACGACCCCGAGCGCGAAGCCCGCGGCGAAGGAGAGCCAGGCGGCGGGGCCGGGGGGCAGGACCAGTTCGAAGAGCACCGCGCCGACGACCGTCGGCGGCAGGCTGCGCAGCAGGAACAGGTGGGCGGCCCTGCCCACGTCGTCGGAGAGGCTCCACAGCTGTAGCGAGGCGGGACGGACGAGGTCGACGGCCACGTCTCCGTTGCGCACGCGTTCGGCCAGTTGCAGACCTCCGCCGAAGACCTGCATCGGCCCGATGAAGGCCTGGCTGAGGAAGCAGAAGGTCACGGCGTCGGCGAGGTCGTAGCCCGCCAGGCCGGGCCGGGCGGTCCACAGGGCGATCAGCACGTAGGCGCGCAGGATGCCGAAGACGGTGTTGGTGAAGGCCCCGGCGAGGGCGGCGGACCGGTAGGCGAAGTGGCGGCGGAAGCCGTACCAGGCGATGTGAAGGTAGAGAAGGAAGGCGGCCTCCCCGGGAAGCGTCGGGACAACCGTCCTATCGTTGTCGCCGATCTTGATCGGGGCAACGGATTTTTCCGTCTCCTCGGTCACATGGCGTCACAGGTTGATTACCGTTAGGGATGATTCCCCTTACCTTTCGCATCCCTTAGGTCTGGGGCGCGGGCGGCGGGCTCCCGGGTTCGTCACAGTGTGTGTGCCGCATCGCGTACACGAGAGGTTCAACCAGGATGGCACGTGGCGGAACTGGTCCCAGGTACGGCATGCCGCCCGGCGTGCGGCCCCTCACGTCAGGAGATCCGATCGCGGTCGGCGGCCACCGGCTGCTCGGACGGCTGGGGGCCGGGGGCATGGGCGTGGTCTACCTGGCCGAGCGTCCGAACGGGGACGTGGTCGCGCTCAAGACCCCGCACCCGGCCCACCTCGGCGACGTCACCCTGCGCGCGCGTTTCGCCGAGGAGATCGTCAACTCCCGGCGGGTGGTGCCCTTCTGCACCGCGCGGGTCTACGAGGACGGTGTGGACGGCGACCGCCAGTACCTCGTCTGCGAGTACATCCCCGGTCCCGCGCTGTCGGAGGTGATGGCCCGGGTGGGGCCGCTGTCCGCCGACCTCGCCTACGGCGTCGCCCTGGGGGTGGCGGCCGCGCTGGTCGCGGTGCACGAGGCGGGCCTGGTCCACCGCGACCTGAAGCCGGGCAACGTGCTGCTGTCGGAGGAGGGGCCGAGGCTGATCGACTTCGGCATCGCCAGGGGCGTCGACACCCTCGTCGCGCACACCGAGGCGGGGCAGGTCATGGGCAGTCCCGGCTGGGTCTCGCCGGAGCGGCTCACCGGTGGGCCCGCGCTGCCCGCCTCCGACGTCTTCGCCTGGGGATGCCTGGTCGCCTACGCCGCCACCGGCTCCCATCCCTTCGGCGCGGGGGACGCCGAGGCGCTGGCCCGCCGCGTGCTGGCCGACCCGCCGGAGCTGACCGGCCTTCCCGAGAGGCTTCGCCCGGTGGTCGAGGCCGCGCTCGCCAAGGATCCCGCGCGGCGGCCGGGCGCCGCCGACCTGCTCGGCGCGTTGCTCGCCGCGGGAGGGGTCGGCGCGCCGGGGAATCTCCGCGTGGCGGTCGCCGAGGTGCTCGGGTGGATCTGGACCCCGGTGCCGTGGCCCCGGGGCGGGGCGGGGCAGGGGTCGTTCCCGGTGAGGGCGGAAAGCGGGGCGGGCGGGGAGCGCCCCTCGGTCGGGGCGGGTTCCGCCTCCCACCGGGTGGCGAAGACGGTGCCGCAGCGACGGCCGCACCGGACGCAGGCGGGTTTCGCGGCGCTGGCCACCCTCGTCATGGCGGCCGTCACGGTCTTGGCGGCGGCCAGGGGAGGGGCCAGGCCGTACGCCGATCCCGAGGTGGGGGAGCTTCCCGCGGTGATCGCACCGGTCCACGGGAGCCCGGCGGAGCGTGCCCGGAGGGAGACGGGGCGGCCCGCCACGCCGAAGGGGCCGCCGCCACCGACCCCGGTGGCCCCGGGGGCGTCGGCGGTCCCGGTCGTCTCGGCGGTTCCGGCCGCTCCGGTCGCCACGCCCACGGCCGGTGTCACGGAGCCCCCTGCTCTTCCGCCCGCCTTCGAGGAGCCGGGGTTCGCCAGGCCGCAGCACTATCCGAGGCGTTATCCGAGGCTTCCGCGGTGGTCGCGGCTCCCGCGGTGGACCAGGGAAACCGCCGAGGCGGAGGAGCCGGTCGGCTGCGCGGGCACCCTGGACAAGGGCGTGGAGTGCCCGGCGAGCCCGGGTGAGTCCAAGTCGTTCCTCACCCCGGTCCCGCAGGTGGGGGGGAGCGAGAGCGTCGCCCCCGTCACGGGAGGCTCAACGGCGGTGCCGCCGTCCCTCCCCTCGTCGAGCGCGGCGCCCGCCCTCAAGTCCGGGGAGTGATCCCGCCGGGGCGTCCGTTAGGGTGATCGGCGCGTGTCGAGTCGGAGGGGGAGGCCTGTGGGCGGACTCGCGCCGGGTGCGGTCGAGTTGAGCGGCGTCGGTGTCCGGGTGGTCGGTGGGACGTTGCTGGACGGGGTCGACTGGCGGGTCGGGTACGGCGAGCACTGGGTGGTGCTCGGGCCGAACGGCGCGGGCAAGACGACTCTGCTGTCGCTGGCGGCGGCCGTACGGCATCCGACGGAGGGCACGGTGACCGTGCTCGGCCAGCGGCTTGGCCGGATGGACCTGCGGGAACTGCGCCGCCACATCGGCCTGGTCGCCGCGAGCCAGCGGCTTGTCGACGAGGAACTGCTTGAGGAGGAGGGCGCGAGCGCCCACACGGTCGTGCTGACCGGTCACACCGGCACGAGCGCCCCGCTGTGGGACCGTTACCGGCCCGAGGAGCACGAACGCGCCCACCGGATGCTGGGCGAGATGGGCTGCGGGGAGCTGGCTGAGCGGCTCTTCCGGGTCTGCTCGCAGGGAGAGCGGGCCAGGATCCGCGTCGCCAGGGCGTTGATGGCCGATCCGGTTCTCCTGCTGCTCGACGAGCCGTTCGCCGGGCTCGACCTTCCGGCCCGGGAGGACCTGATCACCGCGGTGGAGGGCCTCGCCATGACCCGGCCCGCGCTGACCACGGTCACGGTCACCCACCACCTTGAGGAGGTGCCCGCGACCACGACCCACGCTCTGCTGATGCGCGAGTCGCGGATCTGCGCGGCGGGGCCGGTCGAGCGGGTGCTGACGGAGGAGAACCTGTCCGGCTGCTTCGGCAGGCCGCTGCGGGTCGGCCGGCACGAAGGACGCTGGTCGGCTGTGGCCGTACGGAGCTGACACGGGACCGGCCGGTTCCGCGCCCGGTGGGGTCAGTCCTTCTTGCGCTGGCGGATGAGGCCCATGAACCCCGGGCTCGGCTTGAACCTCGCGGTCCAGGTCTCGGCGATCTCCAGAGGTTCCCCGGTCTGTGGGTTACGGCCGGTCCGTGCGGGTTTGTGGACGATCTCGAAGGAACCGAAGCCTGGGATCGCGACCTTCTCCTCGGCCGCGACGGCTGTCTGGATGGTTCCCAGGATCGCTTCGAGGGCCGCCGCGGTCTGCCTCCTGGTGAGTCCCGCCTCGGCCGCGGCCTTCTCGATCAGCTCGCGCTTGTTCATGGGGACAGTTAACGCCATTCCCCTCATCGTCGGGGAGGTGCCTGCCGTCCCATGGGGGGACGGCAGGCACCTGGGGCCTTCAGCGGTCCGACTGGGCGGCCAGCCGTTCCGCTTCCCCGTACAAGGCCTCGACGAGGATGAGCTCCAGGCGGAGGTCTTCGTCGACGAGGCCGTCCAGAACTTCCATTCGGGCCTCCCACTACTCGGACGTCTCACGGGCCGTGAAAGTTCACACGGGTACCGGATCGGACGTGACCGTGATCTGTGAAACCGCGCCGGGCGTGTGAGCGGCCTCCACCACTCCCGTGTCGTTCTATGTCGCGACGAGCTCGGCGAGATCGACGTGCTCGCCGACCTCGCGCACGTCCAGGCAGTACGCCAGCAGAACCCGCCGTTCGCCGACCCGCCGGGTGACACGCAGGCACGGTCGATCGTTGAGCACGACCGCCTCGACCTCGATGCCGTCCGGCCCTCGCCAGATCCCCATGGAGTCGAGGCTACGAACAGTCAGGTAAGGCCGGGGTAACCAACCGGGCATATCGTGATAGGTCCCGTAAGCCATGTGGTTTGACCGCTTCCGTCGGTGATTAGCCGTTGTGCTCTGGGTAACAGACGGTCTTAATCCAAGTAATCAGGGAGAAATCAACATGGTTCTGCCCAAGCTAACCCCCGAACAGCGTCAGGCGGCCCTCGCCAAGGCCGCCGAGACCCGTGTCGCCAGGGCCAGGCTTCTGGCCGAGGTCAAGGCGGGATCGATCAGCCTTGAGCAGCTGCTCTCCAGGAACGACGAGATCGCCAGGCGCATCAAGGTCTCGCAGGCGCTGCGCGCCCTGCCGGGGATCGGCAGCATCAAGGCGGCCCAGCTCATGCAGCGGGCCGAGGTCGACGAGACCCGCCGTCTCGGCGGCCTGGGAGCGCAGCAGCGGCGCAGGCTGATCAGGGCCCTGGTGAGCGGGACGACGAGCTGAACGACGCCCTGAGGCGGAACACGGCGAAGGCCCCGCCGTACGGACTCGGGAGATCCGTACGGCGGGGCCTCACGCGACGACCTGGTGGCAGGGCCCGCCCGGGGAGCGATCCCATGCCCTGGAGGCGCCCGGGCGGGCCCTTGTCCGAGGGGTCAGTGAGCCGTCTCGAACTGCTCCTCCTCGGTCGAGCCCCTGAGGGCCGTGGTCGAGGAGTCCGGCGCCACGGTCGTGCTGACCAGGTCGAAGTATCCGGTGCCGACCTCGCGCTGGTGGCGGGTGGCGGTGTAGCCGCGTCGCTCCGCGGCGAACTCGGCCTCCTGGAGGCCGACATAGGCGGTCATGCCCTCCTCGGCGTACCTCCTGGCCAGGTCGAACATCGAGTAGTTGAGCGAGTGGAAGCCCGCCAGCGTGATGAACTGGAACTTGTATCCCATGTGCCCCAGCTCGCGCTGGAACTTGGAGATCGTGGAGTCGTCGAGGTGCTTCTTCCAGTTGAACGAGGGCGAGCAGTTGTAGGCGAGCATCTGGTCGGGGTAGACGGTCTTGACGGCCTCGGCGAACCGGCGGGCGACGTCCAGGTCCGGAGTCGAGGTCTCCATCCACAGCAGGTCGGCGTAGGGGGCGTAGGCCAGGCCCCGTGCGATGCAGGCGGCGACGCCGTTGCGGACGCGGTAGAACCCCTCCGCGGTGCGCTCACCGGTGGTGAAGGCCTGGTCACGGGGGTCGACGTCGGTGGTCAGGAGCGTCGCGGCCTGGGCGTCGGTCCGCGCGATGATCACCGAGGGGACGCCCGCGACGTCGGCCGCGAGACGGGCCGCGTTGAGCGTCTTGACGTGCTGGCCGGTGGGGATGAGCACCTTTCCGCCCAGGTGGCCGCACTTCTTCTCCGAGGCGAGCTGGTCCTCCCAGTGCACGCCCGCCGCACCTGCGGCGATCATGCCCTTCATCAGCTCGAAGGCGTTGAGCACTCCGCCGAAGCCCGCCTCGGCGTCGGCCACGATCGGGGCCAGCCAGTGGGGGGCGTCGCGCTCCTCCTCCGACCAGGTGATCTGGTCGGCGCGCAGCAGCGCGTTGTTGATGCGGCGCACCACGGCCGGAACCGAGTTGGCGGGGTAGAGGCTCTGGTCGGGGTAGGTCTGCCCGCCCAGGTTGGCGTCGGCGGCCACCTGCCAGCCTGACAGGTATATGGCCTTCAGCCCGGCCTTGACCTGCTGAACGGCCTGGTTGCCGGTCAGCGCGCCGAGGGCGTGCACGTAGTCCTCGGTGTGGAGCAGTTTCCAAAGCCGCTCGGAACCGAGCCGGGCGAGAGTGTGCTCCTCCTGGACGGAGCCCCGGAGTCGAACCACGTCCTCGGCCGTGAAGGTCCGCTCGGTACCCGCCCAACGAGGGTCGGTCTGCCACTCTCGCCGCAGCTCGTCTGCGGCTCCCTTGAGGCGATCGTTCATCGTCACTCCTTGTCGTCCCCTGGGTGCCTTGCACCGAGTGTGTTCCCCATCGAAAGGGACGAACAGGTCACCGATAGCGAAAGAATCGACTTTGTTGCTGCTTCGGCAAGTATTGGTCGTCTTGGGTGCAGAAGAAATTCATAGTTTTCGATATGGACTAGACCAATCCCGGGTTGGGTGCGCGGGTGCTTGAAATATCTCTCGAAATTTCGTTTAGCATCGTGGTATGGCATCGCTCGTCGGAGAAGAACCGCTGTCCTTGACGCAGGAGCTCGACCTCATCGCGTTCGGGCAGCGGCTGAGACACCTGCGCAAGCAGCGCGGCCTCACCCTCTCCGACCTCGGTGAACGCGTCGGCCGCGCGCCGAGTCAGCTGTCGCTGCTGGAGAACGGCAAGCGCGAACCCAAGCTGTCGCTGCTGAAGTCCCTTTCCGTCGCGCTCGGCGTGCCCGTCGAGGAACTGCTGCGCCGCCAGGCGCCCAACCGCAGGGCCCAGCTGGAGATGGAGCTTGAGGAGGCCCAGCGCGACCCGCTGTACGCCGGACTCGGCCTGGCCAGGCTGAAGGTCTCCGCCCGCGTCCCCAACGACGTGCTCGAACACATCCTCGGCCTGTACGGCGAGCTGCGCTCACGTCAGGCCAGGGGCACCGCGACCCCGGAGGAGGCGCGGGTCGCCAACGCCGAACTGCGGCGCATGCAGCGCGAACGGGGAAACCACTTCGAGGAGATCGAGAAGGCCGCGGCTGAGGCGCTGTCCGCGGTCGGCTACCGTACCGGGGCGCTGTCGCAGGGCACGGTCCAGGCCCTGGTCACCCACTTCGGCTACACCGTGCAGACCGTCCAGGACCTGCCCCGTACGGTGCGCTCCATCACCGACCTGCGCAACCGGCGCATCTACGTCAAGCACGAGCAACTCGGCATGCACACCCCGCGCACGATCCTGCTGCAGACACTCGGCCACCTCGCCCTGGGCCACCACAGGCCCCGCGACTTCGCCGACTTCCTGCGCCAGCGGACCGAGGCCAACTACTTCGCCGCCGCGGTGCTGGTGCCCGAGGCGACCGCCGTGCCCTTCCTCAGGGAGGCGAAACAGGACAGGGCGCTCAGCGTCGAGGACCTCAGGGACGTGTTCGCCGTCTCCTACGAGATGGCCGCGCACCGCTTCACCAACCTCGCCACCCACTTCCTCGACCTGACCTGTCACTTCGTCCGCAACGACGCGGGCGGGATCATCTTCAAGGCCTACGAGAACGACGGCATCGTCTTCCCCGCCGACGAGCAGGGGGCGATCGAGGGTCAGCGGATGTGCCTGCAGTGGTCGGGACGCCAGGTCTTCCGCTCCCCGGACAGGTTCTCGGTCTTCTACCAGTACTCCGACTCGCCGACCGGCACCTACTTCTGCATCGCCCACGTCGACCCCTCGCGGGAGCGGGACTTCGCGATCACCCTGGGCGTGCCGTACCGGGAGTCACGCTGGTTCCGCGGCAGGGAGACGACCAACCGCACCAGGTCGAACTGCCCGACCGGTGACTGCTGCCGCCGCCCGCCCGTCGAGCTGGCCCAGCGCTGGGACGGCTACGCCTGGCCCTCGGCGCGCGGCAACTCCCACGTCCTGGCCGCACTGCCGCCGGGGTCGTTCCCCGGCGTCGACGAGGCCGACGTCTACGCCTTCCTCGAACGTCACGCCGCGGGCTGATCGCGCTCCAGCACGAGCCAGGGGTTGCCGAAGAACTGGTAGGCGGGCGCCGTCGCCGGGGCGACGCAGCGCAGCGAGCGCAGCACCTCGGCCGGAGGCTCCCCGGCCAGGGCGCGCCGGTGGAACTCCTCGACCAGGCCGTCCCCGACGGGCCTGAACGGCGCGACGGCGGCGCACGCCCCCGCCAACAGGAACGGCTGGCAGTCACCGGGCTCGTCGAGGAAGACGAACGCGCCACCGCCCATGCCCCGGCCGAGGGACTCGGGGGCCGGGCCGCCCGTGGCGAAGTGCACCACGTCCGGCGGGTCGCCCAGCAGCGCGAGCACCTCGCCCAGCGAGGTGCCGACCTGCCTGGCGCCGAAGGCGGAGACCAGCGGGTGCGGGTGCGGCCCGCCGTGCACGACCGCCATGCCCCGCCCGCCCGCCCGCGCCGGAGGCGGCAGCTCAGGGCGGTTCCCGCCGAGCGGCCAGCGCCCCGTCACCGCCTGGCAGTTCAGGAAACCGGGCAGGGACCGGTCGAACGGATGCTGGAGCACGGCCAGATCCCACGGGACGTGTGGCTCCTGGGACAGGAAGAGCACACTCGGCCGCCGGGGCGACACCCGCCCGGCCACCGCGTTGAGCAGCTCCCAGAACCCCGGCGGGACGTGCGCCGCGACCCGCGCCCCCACCTCCTCCAGGGGCAGGGACTGCTCGGCCAGGCCCCGCCCGAACTCCGAGGCCCGCATGCCCAGCTCGCAGACCTCCGCCTGGTCGGGGGTGACGAAGTGCGGCGACTGGTAGGTCCACCACAGCCGTCCCGGCCGGTCACCGTGGACGACGACCGCCGTGACGTCCGGCGCCTGCCCGGTCTCGGCGAGCCGAACCCGGGTCCCGGCCACCGGATGCGGGGCGTTGTCCCTGCCGAGCAGGCCGGGGGAGTCGAGGACCGCCAGCGCCCGCACACCGAAACCGACCACCTGGCCGCGCACCGCGTGCACCACCTGGATCTGCCTGGCGGTGACCGGCTGCTCCTGCGCCGCGGCGACCAGGCCGACCTTCGCCCTGGGGTACGGCGAGGCCTCGTCTGCGCGCAGCCGTACCCGCCAGCCGCCGGGCGCCTCGAACCCCTCCGCGACGATCTGGATGTCAAGATCGGCAGGTCCGAGCCCGCCGTACGGCGCCGCCCGCCCACCGGGTGCCTCCTCGGCCACCAGGCCGACCTCGACCTCGGCTCCCCAGCCCGCGACGACCTCGGCGGGCGCCTCGATGAGGGGAAGCGGGGGTGCCTGCCCGGCGGCGGACGACTCGCCCTGCCTGCGGCGACGGCGGAAGGCGCCGGTCAGTCTGCCGATCACCGAGCGCGCGGGCCCGGGGGAGGCGCCGGACGGGACGCGGCCGAGCGGGCCGGTGCTCGCGGCCGGAGGCTCCTCCTGCGGGGGCGCGTCCTGGCCGAGCAGCAGGCAGAAGCGTTCCCACGCGGGGCCGTACTGGGAGATGAGGGCGACCACGGCCTCGGCGAGCGGTCCTGGCGGCTGCCCGCCCTCCCCGGCGAGCAGCGGATCGAGCCGGGCGGCGAGCTCTGCCGGAGGCTCACCCGGCATGCCGCCGAGTTCGTCACGGACGGTGCGCGCCGCCCTCATCACGGCCACCGGGTCCATACCGTCCCTCCTCGCTCCGCTCTGAGCCGATCTTCCCACTGCGCGGCGGGTACGGGAGCCCGTACCCGCCGAGAATAGGAGCCGCATAGGGTGATACCCGTGGATTTCGAGGTGCTGGGAAGGAAGGGCTGTGCTGCCTGAGGTGGAGGCATGGCTGGGCAGGCGCACCTCGTCGTCGGATGACTGGTCCCTGCCCTGGTTGCTCAAGGCCAAGGGGAACAGCACGATCAGTGTCGTGCTTCCCGCGCGTGACGAGGCCGAGACGGTCGGTGAGATCGTCACGGCGATCCGTCGCGACCTGGTCGAGAGGACCCCGCTCGTCGACGAGATCGTGGTCATCGACTCACGCTCCGTGGACGAGACCGCGGCGCGCGCCGCGCAGGCCGGGGCCAGGGTGGTCGCCCAGGACGAGATCCTGCCGGACCTGAAACCGCTGGACGGCAAGGGGGAGGCCCTGTGGAAGTCCCTCGCGGTGACCTCGGGCGACCTGCTGGTCTTCGTCGACGCCGACCTGCGTGAGTTCCGCACGTCGTTCGTGACCGGGCTGCTCGGCCCGCTGCTCGACGATCCCGGTGTGGTCTACGTCAAGGGCTGCTACGACCGGCCGCTGCAGAACGTGCAGAGCGGGGGCGGGCGGGTCACCGAGCTGGTCGCCAGGCCGCTGCTCAACCTGCACTGGCCGCTGCTGGCCGGATTCGTGCAGCCCCTGGCGGGTGAGTACGCCGGGCGGCGCTGCGTGCTTGAGCGGGTCCCCTTCGTCACCGGCTACGGAGTCGAGCTGGCGCTGCTGGTCGACCTGCTCGAACTCGTCGGCCTCGACGCCCTGGCCCAGGTCGATCTGGGCAGGCGTGTCCACTCCCACCAGTCGACCGAGGCGCTCGGCGGGATGGCCGCGCAGATCCTGCAGACCGCCTGGTCCCGCCTGGAACGGCACAACAAGATGGTCTCGCTGCACACGCCCTCGCCCCGGCTGGCCCAGTTCCGCAGGGGGGCGCACGGCCACCAGGTGACCGTGCGCGACGTGGCCGTGGCCGAGCGGCCCCCGATGGCCACCGTCGAGGGACGGCGCCCGGCGAAGTGACCGGCCCGCGCGGGCGGCGGGGTTACGCGCCGCGCCGGTTGGCCAGCCGCCACCCGGCCAGCGCCAGTGCGGCCAGGACCAGCGCCCCGGCCACGTAGACCCACGGAGACGGCGAGGAGCCCCCGCCCGAGGAGGCGGCGGGGGCGGGGGTCACGGGGGTGGTGGTGACAGTGGGACGGGTGGGCGTGCCGAGCGCGGACAACAGGGCCGCGGGCAGCGGCTGCCCCTCGATCCCGTCGTCCGCGACCAGCGCCCCCGTCCCGGCGCGCACCCGGTGGTCGCCGTCGCACAGCGCCGTGTGCAGCGGCAGCCCCGGCTCGGTCGGAATCATGCCGCTCTCCCTGGAGGACGCGAACACCAGGTACCGGGCCCCCTGCTCGAAGTTGTAGCCGCAGGCCGCGCTGTCGGCGTTGGTCGTCACCTGGTACTCGGTCAGTGCCTGCCCCTTGTAGACCTGGTCGGCCTTGAAGGTGTAGACGACCGGCGCGGGCACGGACGCGTCGGTCTTGGCCGGGCGGGAGGCGAGCACCGTCCCGGTGAAGACGACACTCGCGTTCCCTACCTGTTCCGTGGGTTGGAGCGGGGCGCAACTGCAGGCGCACGCGGTGCCGGGAAAGGCCACGATGGCGGCGGCCAGCAGGAGGAGGACGGTGACGACCCTGTTAATCATGTCCTCATCACGTATCCCGGCGCCCGGCGGTTCGCCCGCGGGCTCATTCCTCCGGCGTGGGGCGGTCGTGACGGGGCGTTCTGTACCAGACGACCGCGCCGATCGCCGCGAGTGCCGCCAGGGCGGCCCAGATCCACCAGGGGATGCCGCTCGGAGCCTCCTCACCCGCCGCGGCGGGTGCCGGTGAGGCCGAGACCTGGACCGCGGAGGCGGTGGGCGCGACGGATTCACCCGGTGCTGACGGCTCTCCGGAACCGGTCACGGTGAAGGGGATCTCGCCCTCGATGGGGTGGCCGTCCGAGGAGACGACCCGCCAGGCGATCACGTATCCACCCGGGGCCAGCGGCTGTGTCACGTCGGCGGTCACCTTCGGTCCCTCGGTGCGCGGCGTGCCCAGGGGCGCCTGTGTGTTGTCCGTCCGGCGCAGGACGACGGCGGGGAAGTGGACCCGGGAGCTGAAGACCAGCTCGATCCGCTCGGGGGAGGACACCTCGGCGTTCTTCGCCGGGGAACTGCTGCGCAGCTGGTCGTGGGCGAGGGCCGCGGGGGCGGTCAGGGCGAGGAGGACCCCGCAGCCCGCGACCGCCAGGACCATTCTGCGTATGAACTGCGGCAGATATGCCATAACGGACTCCATGGAGACTTCCGGACGCGCGATCGGCGCGGCCGGGCAAGGCGGAAGGCACCCCCGGCAGGGGCACCCGATCACGGGGCGTGCCGGCCACCGGACCCGCCAGGGTCTCCCTCAGCCGGCGCGCGGAAGCGCGGGCGGCCCGCGCCTGCGCGGAACCGGGCAGGCCCACCCGCTCGGGAGGGGCACGGCCTCGACGAACGGCACGAGAACGGGAACGGCCGCGGGTGTCCAGGTGGCGGCGAGCACCGGAAGGATCGGGAGCCGCGCGCCGTACACGCGGATCATGAGCCACAGGGCGCTCTCGCCGCGCCACAGCCACCAGCCGGTCAGCAGCGCCGCCGCGAGGTGGACCGCCGTCATGCCGGGCCGGGCGTGCCCGTGGGCCAGCGGGATCACCGGGTACGGCACGGGCGCGGCCCGGCTGAACAGCTCGTGCAGCAGGACCTGCGCGCCCACGCTCGCGGGAAGCACGACCTGCGGGCCGCGCTCGTGCCCGTTGAGGGCGTAGCCGAGGCAGAGGGCGACGATCCCCCCGAGGACGGCCGTGTACGGCGGCACCGCCCCGCCCCCGGCCAGGGCGTGGCCACCGCCGGAGACCACGAGGCACAACGTCGCGAAGACGAGTGCCCGCGGCAGACGGAGCGCTGACGCCACTGGGGCCATGACCGTCATCCTGTCAGCCGGGTCAGGCCCCGAGAAGACCGGGGGACGTCGCCGCTGGGCTAGCCTGAGGCGCGATGAACCGTTTGACGACCTCAAGGGGCGAGTTCGAACTCGCCCGTTTCCCCGAGCGCTCCCGGCAGGAGCTACGCGCCTGGGACGCCGCCGACGAGTATCTCCTGCGGCACCTCGAAGGGGCGGACGGCGAGCCGGTCGCCCTGTCCGGCACGGTGGTCGTGTCCGGTGACCGGTGGGGAGCCCTGGCCACCGCGCTGGCCGCCCACCGGCCCGCGCCCGTGCAGATCACCGACTCCTTCCTCGCCCAGGAGGCGACCCGGGCGAACCTCGCCCGCAACGGGATCGATCAGGACGCCGTCCGGCTCCTGTCGACCGGGGACACGCCCCCGGAGCGGATCGACGTGCTGCTGGTCAGGGTGCCCAAGAGCCTGGCACTCCTGGAGGACCAGCTGTGCCGTCTGGCCCCGGCCGTGCACCCGGGCACCGTCGTCGTCGGCACCGGGATGGTCACCGAGATCCACACCTCGACGCTGCGGCTGTTCGAGCGCGTCCTCGGGCCGACCAGGACGTCGCTGGCGGTCAGGAAGGCACGGCTGATCTTCTGCACGCCGGAGCCGCGCCCGGCCCCGGCCGTCAACCCCTGGCCGCTGAGCTACACGCTGCCCGACGACGTCGGAGCGGTCTCCGGCCTGACCGTCGTCAACCACGCGGGCGTCTTCTGCGCCGACCGCCTCGACATCGGCACCAGGTTCTTCCTGAGGAACCTTCCCAGTCGCAAGGGGCCGGAGCACGTGGTCGACCTGGGTTGCGGCAACGGGGTCGTCGGCCTGGCCGTGGCGCTGGCCGACGAGGAGGCGCGGGTGACCTTCGTCGACGAGTCCCACCAGGCGGTCGCCTCGGCGCGGGCCACGTTCCTGGCCAACGACGTCCCCGCCCCGGACAGGGCGGAGTTCCTCGTCGGCGACTGCCTGTCCGGGACACCCGCCGGATCGGTCGACCTGGTGCTGAACAACCCGCCCTTCCACAGCCACCGGGCGACGACCGACGAGACCGCCTGGCGGATGTTCACCGGCGCCCGCGCCGCACTGCGCCGCGGAGGTGAGCTGTGGGTCGTGGGAAACCGGCACCTCGGCTACCACGTGAAGCTGCGCAGGCTCTTCGGCAACTGCGAGGTCGTCGCGAGCGACCCGAAGTTCGTCGTCCTGCGGGCCGCCAAGCGCTGACGCCGTACCGGGCCGGTCCCGCACCGCCGCACGGCCCACGCCAGGTAGGCGGGTGTCTCGTCGGTGACGACGCGTTCGACGCCGTAGCCCGCCAGGCGCCGCCACGCGGCGGGGTCGTTGGGGGTCCAGGCGTAGACGGCGACCCCGGCCCGCGCGTACGCGCGGGCCAGCTTTCCGGTGAGCCTGTCGTGACGGATTCCGACGAAGGCGAACCTCCTGGCCAGCGAGACCGGAGGGGCCGTCCTGGCCAGCAGGCCCCGGCGCGCGTGGATGGAGCGCACCGCCCGCAGCGTGTCCGGGGAGAACGACATCAGGCTCGCCCACCGGTAGGCGTTCAGCCGGCGGTACTCGCCGGAGAGGGAACGCAGGTCCGCCGCGTCCGGGACCTCCTTGAGGTCGAGCAGCGTCCGGCCGCCTGCCGCGCGCAGGAGCCGCAGCGCCTCGTCCAGCGTCGCGGGCCGCTCGCCGCCCAGGGTGCGCAGCGCGCGGAAACGGGACAGGGTCATGCCGGAGACCCGTCCCGTGCCCGTGGTCGTCCGGTCGACCGTGGCGTCGTGCATCAGCACCGGCTGGTGGTCCCTGGTGAAGTGGACGTCCAGCTCGACCTGTCCGGACCCCGCCGCCAGGGCGTCGCGGAAGGCCCTGAGGGTGTTCTCCGTGCCCGGCGGGCCGTACCCGCGGTGGGAGACGACGGCGGGCGCCGGGCACCCGGCCGGCACCGGGGGGAGGGAGGCGGTCCGCTCACCGCCCCGGCCGAGCGTCACGACGGCCAGCGCGGCGAGCACCAGCGTCCCGCGCGCGAGCCTGACGGCGGCCGGGCTACCAGAGGACACGAGGGTGGATGTCGGACCGGGGAACAGGAAGCCGGGGAATGGTACACACAGTTATTGACTGTAACTGTGTGTCATCAATCCGCAAAGGGCCGGTCATGCCCGGTACGGCCGCCGGCCTGGGCCGGCGGCCGTACCGGGTCACCGGTCATCGGTCGCCGCGTACCTCGACCCGCTGCCTGCGGTAGTTCGCGCCCGGTCCGCCCGGGCGGTAGCCGCGCTCCACGTTGCCCGCGATGTCCACGGAGAACCAGTGCACCTCGGTCGTACGGTCGACCGTGATCCGCTGCGCCCCCTCACGCGTCCCGGCGGCGACGAGCTTGGGAGAGTTCAGCGTCGGCCTGCTGCCGTCCAGCGTGTAGTAGACGTTCGCGGGCTCGTCGGTGGTGAAGGTGAACGTGGCCGAGGCGCCGGTCCTGCCGGTCACCTTCAGCTCGGAGCCGGGACGCCGCCGGTCGCCCGAGTAGGCCCTGGCGACCTCCAGGATGGCGATCTGGCCGCTGGAGAACTCCATCGCCTCCTCGTGCCCCTCGGCGAACGGAGGCTGGAAGCCCACCGGCTGGAAGCGCTTGGTCGCCGGGTCGTAGAGGTCGGCGCCGACCTCGAAGTCCCAGCCGATGATGCCGCGGTTGTACCAGTGCTCGTCGGCGCTGTTGCCCGCCGCCGAGTACAGCACGTCCGGCACCGGCCCGGTACGGCCGGGCCAGATCGCGGTGCCGCGCCTCTCCTGCACCGCGGACAGGATGTGCCGGGAGGACTCCCAGAAGTAGTTCTCCGTGCCCAGATCGGTCCGCGGCAGCGTCTCGCGACCGGCCTCCTTGTAGGCGCCGGGAGGCCACATGAAGTAGCCGCCGTAGGAGTGGGTGTTCATCGCGAACTTGATGTTGGGGTACTTCCTGGTGAGCCAGACCTGGTTGCGGTCCTCGGGCTCCGACAGCTCGGACGGGCCCGCGAACACGCCGCTGGTGCAGTCGGAGGAAGCCCCGAGGTAGCCGTCGAACATGGAGCCGACGGAGAAGTTGCGGTTCAGGTCGACGCCCCACGAGTTGCGCGAGGCCGGGTCGGCGGCCTTGGCCGGGCAGTGGTTGGTCATGTTCTTGCGCTGCATGTTGTAGTCGTAGAAGCTGTAGTGCCCGCCGTCCGGGTTGGACGTCGGCAGGATGAAGATGTCGAGGTCGTCGACGATCCTCCTGGTCCGCGGGTCGTGCGCGTAGTTGCGCAGCAGCCGTTCCGCCGTCTCCACGCAGACCAGCGGGGTCACCCACTCACGGGCGTGCTCCTGGCAGTAGAGGAAGACTCCGACCTTCGGACCGCCCCGTTTGGTGCCGACGCGCAGCGCCTTCATCTGGAACGGCTCACGTGAGACGCTCTGCGGCGCCTTCAGGCCGTCGGTCAGCCGGGTCGCGGGGGCCGCGGCGACCAGACCGCCGCCCTGGTCGCCCCGGTAGGTGGCGGCGGTCAGCAGCGCCGAGGCCGCGGTGTTCGCGTTGAGCGCGTCGACCACCTGACGGGCGGTGCTGGAGATCGCGCCGGAGGCGTCGGTGGCCAGGCCGACCACGACGTCCTTGCCGGTGACCGTGACGCTCAGCGGGGAGGAGGCGGCCTCGGGGCGGGTCAGGGCGAGGCTGACGTCGTTGCCGCCCTGCGAGCCGTACGCGGTCGAGGTCACGTAGAACGTGCTCGCCGCGCCCGTGCCGAACTGCGCCTGCGCGGCCCTGCGGTAGCCGTTCGTCTTGTACGGCAGGTCGATGATCTGGGTGATCCTGGGGAACTCGGCGGCCAGGGCGGTGATCCGGCCGGTGACCTCGGTCGGGTCCATGTAGTGGTCGACGAAGTCGGAGACGTAGTGCCCGCCGGGCGGTGTGCGCCGTTCGCCGAGCCACTTGGTGACCGGGACCGTGACCGAGCCGCCGCGGCTGCTCTTGATCGTCACGCGCGAGGGGGCCTGCGTCACCGGCAGCGGGTAGTCGAAGCGGTGGTACATGTACTGTCCGGCGTCGGTGAGGCGTGACAGCGTGGCCGTTCCGCCCGAGTCGGGGGGAGTGCCCCGCCCCGAGTCCCAGGTGGCCGTGAGCACGGTCTCGGCGTCGGTCGCGCTCGACTTGACCTCGACCGAGAGGAACCGCCGGTCGTCGGTGCTGGTGAACCACTCCGCGCGCAGCGGGGTCAGGGTGTCGTTCTGCTGCGCGGCGGTGACCGCGGCCGACATCGCGGTCCGCCGTTCCGCCTGGTTCGCCGCGAAAGCGGCCTGGCCGGGCACGGCGTCACGGACGTCGAAGCCCTGCCCGCGCAGCTCCCGCGCCTCCTGGGGGCTGAGTACGGCGTGCACCTCGATCCCGTCGTCGACGGCCTTGCGGTACTCCGCGAGGTCGACGCCCAGGGCGTTGAGGCGGTCGACGGCCGCCTGGCCGGGGACGACGACCCGCAGCAGGGCGACCCCGTCCTGCGTGGTGCTCGGCTGCCGGTCGGGGACCACCTCGCCGCCGGACGGGGCCGGGGGAGGGGGGCTGGCGAGCACCGGGGTGGCGCCGAGCGCCAGGACGACGGGCAGGACGAACGCGGCCACGACGCGGCCGCTCCCTCTGCCGTTGAGAGAACTTCTCATGCGAGATTCCTCCAGTTGGTGCGCTCGGCCGAGTAGGGGGTGTCACGGAATGAGCACACAATCGGAGGGAAATCTTGATCGATAAGATCATCTTCGTCAAGTCCCCCGGTTCGGACGGCGTAGGGTTATACGATTCCCATTCGATTGAAGTGAAATTTCATTATGTGTCGTTTGGATTGTGCTATCCGGGATGGCCTGGACGCCTGCGGCCATGGGCCTCGGGGGTGTGTGTTCGGGGGTGTGGCCAGGCCGTCCGGCGTTTTTTCTCGGGGCGTGGCCGGTCTTCGCTGGATTTCCCGGGATATGGGTCTTCGCTTTACGGATGAGCTCCTTCGTCGGAGAACGCGTGTTCCGGATGCCCAGAAAGGCCGTGTCGCCTCATGACCGCCGGGTGTGGAACACCGGGAAAACATGCTCTGTCATTTCCTTTGTCGGAACGTGGGGCCGTTGACCGCGTCCCTCCTGGAGCTCCCCGGGCCGCCGTCGCGACGTGCTCGACTTCCGCGTCCTCGGCGCGGTTCCCCCGCAGGGAGATCGCGATGCCGGGGGAGGCACGCCTGGCGCGGTCGTTGCGTACCACCCACGTGAAGATCCGTTTCCGGATGTCGGGAGGGCCCCGCGTGACGTTTCCCCCATAGGGGATGGTTCCGTCGGTCGTTCCGTGGACGTCGATGACCGAGATGGCACGAGCGGGACCGCGGTCGTCGCCGGTACCGGGGCAGAAGGCCCGGCCACCGGTATGATCGCGGCGATCCGGACGGCCATGCGGCAGGCCGGAAGCCCGGTGAACCCGTCGCCGGTCGACACAGAGTCCGTTCTCCGGGATGTTCAGCGGGGTGGAGGTGAAGGTCCGGTACTCCAGCCGTGGAGCGTGATCGGGCAGGGCGGTGGTTTGCCCGCGGACAGGCCTGGTGACAGTGTTCGTTCCCATGCTTGTCGTGGCGCCGGGGTCGCTTCGGATTCCCGGAGCCGCGGACCCGGCAGGACGGAGGGGCGAGGTCGACATGGCGGAGCCGGTTCCCGGGCAGGCGGCGGCCACGCCGGCTGATGTGGCGCGCGCCCGGGCCGAAATCGGGCCGGGCCTTCCGGCTCCGCTGGTGGCTCTGTGGAAGGTGAAGGACGGCCTGGCGACCGATGCCGGTGTGACCGTGTACCCGGCTGGGTGCGTCGGTGAACGCAACGCCACCTACGACGTCACGCGGTGCGCACCGGGTTTCGTCCTCATCGGCGACGACAGCGGTGGCCGCGGGTTTCTCCTGCGCGCCGGTGATCCGTGCTCCGCCGTGTTCTCGTCAGACCTGGGCGACCTGGGCCCCGAGGACTTCGAGGTCGAGGCCGTGGACCTCACGTCCTGGATCGAATCGCTCTGCCCTGACCTCTTCCGCTGTGGACCGCCCACGGTTTCCGGCCCGCGAACAACGCCGGACGGTTGACCCGACGGGCTTCTACAGGCCGAGTTTGCGCACCTGGTCCGTCACGGCTGTCAGGAGGGCGGTCAGCGCGGGAGTGGGCGGGGTGTCCCGGGTGACGGCGACCAGGCGGCGTCTGAGGGTGGTTCCTGCGATGTCCCGGATCGCGAGGGCGGGGTCGTCGCCGGGCAGGCTCAGGGTCGGCATGAGGGCGACGGCGGTCGCGGCGCGGACGAGTTCGAGTTGGACGTCGGCGTCGCCGGAGCGGTGCCGGATGTCGGGCTCGTAGCCGCCGAGGGCGCGGCAGGTCCCGACGACCATGGCGTGGTGACCGGTGCCCTCGGCCGAGGCGGCCCAGATGTCGGATCGCAGGTCGGTGAGCGCCACGGGTCTCCCGGGCCGGGCGAGCCGATGCGCGGCCGGCAGCACGATCTTCAGGTGTTCTTCGAGCAGAAGCGTGAAGCGGAGCCCGGCCGGGCGAGGGCGGGGGTGGCTGTCGTACTCGTCGCCGATGACGAGGTCGACCGCGCCCAGGCGTAGACCCGGCAGGGACTGTTCGAGCTCCAGCTCGAAGATCTCCACGCGAACCTGCGGGTGGTCCGCCTTCATGCGGGCCACCGCCGGGATGAGGAGGCGGCGGGCCGCCGATTGCAGGCCGCCGGCGCGGACAGTGCCCCGGATGACGCCGCTGAGGGTGGCAAGGTCGGCCTCCGCAGCCTCGGCGGCCGAAAGCAACACCCGCGCGTGCTGAGCGAGCAGGCGTCCGGCGTCGGTAAGCCGCACACCGCGCCCGGCCTTGTCGAGCAGCCGGGCGCCGGTTTCCCTCTCCAGCAGGGCGAGCTGCTGGGAGACCGTGGAGGGGCTGTAGCCAAGGGCCGCGGCGACCGCGGCCAGGGTGCCTCGTTCCTCGAACTCCCGCAGAAAGCGCAGCCGTCGAAGGTCCAGCTCGATCATTCGGAAACCCTAACGGGTCACCTCCAGGAATCATCGCTGGACCCGATGGGTCAGGTGTCCAATCCTTGGGCGCATGGGTGCAGCACTGTGTCTTCTGTCCGCGGCCTGCTTCGGCGCCATGGCGATCTTCGGCAAGCTCGCCTACGACGCCGGTGTCTCCCCCGGGGCGCTGCTGCTGGTGCGCTTCGCCCTGGCCGCCGTCCTGCTCGGGGTCGTCCTGCTGGTACGGCCGGGGCTGCGCCGCGCCGCCTCCGGCTCCCCCCGGGGTGAGGCGGCCGGTCGGCCGGCGATGACGCGCGGCCGGGTGACGGCCGTCGCCGTCGGCCTGGGTGCCGTCGGGTACGCCACGCAGGCGAGTCTGTTCTTCTCCGCGCTGCGGCTGATGGACGCGTCCCTGCTGGCTCTGATCCTCTACACCTACCCGGTCATGGTCACCGTGGTGGCGGTGCTGCTCGGCCGTGACCGGCTCACCCCCGCACGCGGAGCGGCGCTGGCGGCCGCCTCGGGCGGAACGCTTCTGGTCCTGCTCGGCGCCGGCGGCGTGAGCTTCCACCCGCTCGGGGCGCTGCTGGCCTTCACCTCCGCGATCACCTACACCGTCTACATCCTCGTCGCCGACACCGTCGTGCACCGGCTGGCACCGGTGGCGCTGTCCGCGCTGGTGATGACCGGTGCGGCCGGCACCCTCGGCGCCCGCGCCCTGCTCACCGGCGGCGTCGATCTCCGTTTCGGGGCGCCGGGATGGCTCTGGCTGGCCTGCATCGCCGTGGTCTCCACCGTCGTGGCGATGCTGACCTTCTTCGCCGGGCTCAGGCGCACCGGCCCGTCGACCGCCGCCATCATGTCCACCTTCGAGCCCGTCGTCACCGCCGCGCTGGCCGCTGTCTTCCTCGGCGAGTCCCTGACCCCGGTGCAGCTCGCCGGCGGCGCGCTGGTGTTGTCGTCCGTGGCCGTCCTCCAGCTCCGGCGCGCCGGTGCCCGCACGAACCCCTCGCCCGCGGCGGTCCGGCGGGCAGGACCCGTCCGACGCCCTGGGAGTGCCGGACCGTCTCCTGGCGCCGAGCTACATGCGCGTCCCGTGCGATGCGGGCCCGATCACCCCTGACCACCTCGACGGGCCGGTCGGCCGGTTGCCCGCCTGATCCGGTCCGGCGCGACCACACAGCCGTCCGGGCGGTCGTCCGGCCCGCCGGTCACGGCCTTCTGGCCAGCCACACGGTCCTTGTGGTACGGACGGTGAGGTCCGTCCGCCGCAGCACGCACTCCGGGCCGTCGCCGTCGAGGAGAACGTCGAGCGCGGCCAGGTCGTCGGCGTCCAGCAGGTTCTCGACGCCGGAGCGGACGCGCCGCAGGGTCGCCAGGGCGTAGCGGCCCGTCGCGGCGGGCAGTGGCGGCCGCAGGTCGATGGCGAAGTTCCGCTCGGTCTCGACGGTGAACCCCGCCTCGGCCAGCGGAGCCCCCCAGTCGGATCCCAGGAGCGGCATGTGCTCGGCGCGCATCTCCGCCAGGAGGGCGTGACAGCGCGCCTCAAGCCCGGGACGGCCGACGCCCTGGTCGTCGGGCAGGAAACGCGGCATCGGCAGGGAGTCCATTTCGAGTACGGCCAGCAGCCCTCCGGGTCTGAGGGCCGCGTGGACGTCGGCCAGGACGCGGCCGGGGTCCGCCATGTGGTGCATGGAGGCCGAGGCCCAGACCAGGTCGACGGCGCCGACGGACGGCCAGGCGGTGTCCAGGTCCGCCTGGACGGTGCGGACCCGCCGGTCGAGGCCGAGGGCGCGGGCCCGGTCCGTGAGGCGGCGCAGCATGTGCTCGTCCTGGTCGAGGGCGATCCCCTCGGCCTCCCCGAACCGCGCGAGCAGCGTCAGGACGCCGGTTCCCGTGCCACTGCCCAGGTCGAGGATCGTACGGGGCGGCGAGTCCGCGGCCAGTCCGGCGATCAGGTCCGTCACCTCGGCCAGGTGGGCGTGCAGGACCTCCGCGTCCAGATCGAGCAGCTCGGCCATGCCCGAGCCGTCGTGGTCGGCGGTGGCGTGGTGATGATGGTGGTGGTGAGGGTTTCCCATGAGGGAACCCTACGAGGAGTTTGCGTCGATGACATACCATCTTGCGTATGAAGCAAGACGGTGATCTCGACAGCGTGGTGCGCGGGCGGATCAGAGGGCTGCGCGTGGCCAGGGGCTGGTCGCTCGACGACCTGGCGGGCCGCTGCTACCTGAGCCCCTCGACCCTGAGCCGCATCGAGACCGGCCACCGGCGCATCAGCCTCGACCAGCTCAGCGCGATCGCCCGGGCCCTGGGCACCACCATCGACCAGCTCGTCGAGCCCGTGGGCGACGAGGACGTGGTGATCAGGCCGAGGCACGACGAGGGGCGGGGGCTGACCACCTGGATGCTGGGCGGACGCGACGGGCCGCACGGGGTGACCGTTGCGAAGATGCGCGTCACCAAGCCCGTACGGCGCGGCGTCGACGAGCTGAAGGTCCACCCCGGCAGAGACTGGTTCACCGTCCTGTCCGGAACCCTCACGCTGCTGCTGGGGGAGCGGACCATCAGGGTCGAGGCCGGGCAGGCGGCCGAGTTCTCCACCATGATCCCGCACGCCTTCGGGGCCGAGGACGGCCCGGCGGAGATCCTGTGCGTCCTCGACCACGAGGGGCAGCGCACCCACCTGTGGCAGCTGCCCTGACCGGCCCGGCCGTACCCATGACATGAGGTCCGGGGTAGGGCCGGGCCGGCCCGCGGCGTCACGCCACGGCGGGCCTGAGCGCGTCCGGGGTGTACAGCGCCGCCAGTTCGGCGGCGATCTCGGCCGGTGTGGGCAGCGCCTCGATCTCGGCCCTGACCTCGTGCGCCGTCGCGCGCAGCGCCTCGTCGGTCAGCAGGCGCTCGATCAGCGGCACCTGCAGGTCACCGATCAGTGTGGTGAGCGCGCTGCCCCTGGCGGCCAGCGTCTCGGCGTTGATGTGCCGGTCGGCTCCGTTGGGCAGGATGAGCTGCGGAACGCCCAGCGCGGAGCAGGTCAGGGTGGTGCCCGCGCCGCCGTGGTGGATGGCCGCCGCGCTGCCGCGCAGCAGAGCCCCGAGCGGCACCCAGCCGGTCACCCGGACGTTCGGCGGCAGGGGCGTGGACCACGAGGTCTCGCCGGAGCCCGTGGCGATCACGAACTCCGCGTCCACCGCCTCGGCCGCCTCGATGATCGGGGCGAACTCGCCGAGCCCGTGGGTCTCGGGAACCACCGTGCCCAGGGTGACCGCGACCCGGGGCCGGTCGCCCTCGTCGAGCAGCCACTCGGGCAGCAGCCCGCCGCCGTTGTAGGGCGTGTAACGCATCGACCACCGGGGCCGGGGCCCGATCTCCAGGGAGGACGGGACGACGCCGATCGTCTCGACGCCCTTGGGCACCGTGACACCGTGGCGCAGGAACGCCTCGTTCGCGGGCGCCTGATCGAAGACCTCGGGCTCGAACCCACCGACCCCGTAGCTGTGCGCGACACACGGCACGCCCAGCTTGGCGGCGGCCACCGGCCCCGCGGTGAAGATCGGGTCGTAGACGATCAGGTCAGGGCGCAGGCGCTCGGCGAGCCTGACGTGCCCGTCCACGTAGCCGTCCCACATCGCGACGACAAGCGGCTTGATCTGCTCCAGCTCCTCGGGACTGATGCCCTCCCGGGGCTGCTGGAGACGCTCGGCCGCGGGACCCTCCTTGAAGTCGGCGATCATCCGCGCCGTGGTGAGGCCGGGTACGGCGTCCAGTGTGAGGAACCCGGCGTCGCGGACCGCGAGGGCGTCCCCGGCGGCGGCGAAGGTGACCTCGTGGCCGGCGAGGCGGAACGCCCACGCGAGCGGCACCATGGGAAACACATGCCCGATTCCCGGAGCAGGTACGAAAAGCACGTGCATTTCTGACAGGTCCCCTCTGTCGTTTGACACCCTGTTTTCTTGACCTTGCTCTTCCGGGGTCAAGTCAACCGAATCCCACACGTGTTGATCAAGAGCCACCCGGGTGACTTCTCACGGGAGTCAGGGCACCAGGACGATCTTGCCGCGTCCGTGCCCCTCCTCACTGAGCCGGTGCGCCCCCGCGGCGTCGGCCAGCGGGAGGACGGCGCGGACCGGCAGGGCGAGGGTCCCTGCCGCGTGCAGGGCCAGAGCCCGTGCCACGGCCTGGACACCGTGGCTCTCCCCCTCGCCGCCCCCGGTGAAGCGCGTCCCGGTCTCGACGGCCTCCGGCACGCTCACGATGCCGACGATCCGCTCGGGGCCACCGAGGAGGCCGACCGAACCGGCCAGCGCGCCCCCGGCCGCGTCCAGCACGGCGTCCACCCCCTGGGGCGCCACCTCACGAACCCGGTCGAACACCCCCTCTCCATAGGAGACAGGAACCGCGCCGAGCTCACGCAGGTAATCGTGGTTCGCCGCGCCGGCCGTACCGACGACACGGGCGCCGGACGCGACCGCGAACTGCACCACCAGGCCGCCGACACCGCCGGCGGCCCCGTGGACCAGCAGGGTCTCCCCCGCACCGACCTTGAGGAGGTCCAGCACCCGGTTGGCCGTCTCCGCCGAGGTGTACAGCCCGGAGGCGGCCTCCCAGGACAGGCCGGCCGGTTTGGCGGAGAGCAGGGCGGCGTCGGCGAGGGCGTACTCGGCGTACCCGCCCGCGACCGGGCCGAGGACCTCGTCCCCGGCCGCCCAGGCGCTCACGCCCTCGCCGACCGCCACCACCTCACCGGCCGCCTCGCCTCCCGGCGTGTACGGCAGGTCGACCGGCAGGAACTCCTTGAGCAGTCCGGCCCGGATCTTCCAGTCGACCGGGTTGACCCCGGCGGCGCGCACCCGCAGCAGCACCTGGCCGGGACCGGGGGAGGGGACGGGCACCTCGGCGAGCCGCAGTTCCTCGGCGCCGCCGTAGGAGGAGACGACGACGGCCCTGCCGACGGTGGGGAAGGACGAAGAGGACATGACACTCCTTGAGCCTTGATCGGGGTGCGCGGGCGGTGCGCCCGCGCACCGGGACACGGCCGAAACGGTCTCATCCCCCGAGACGGACGAGAAGCGGAGTGTTTTCCCTAGGATCGAAAATCCTAGTCTCAGAGTCGGGATTTCCGGAGGGCACCCCACGGGCGGAGACCCGTCCGCGGGGTGCGGCCGTCAGCAGGAAAGGGCCCCGGTCAGGGCAGCGTCCGCAGGTAGGTCGGCGGCTTGCGCACCTGGCTCGCCTGCTCGAACGCGTAGCTGATGGCGATCAGCGTCGGCTCGGAGAAACGGCCGCCGAAGAACGTCACGCCGAGCGGCAGCACGTCCTTGGCGTATCCACCGGGGACCGTGACCGCCGGGTAGCCCGCCATGGCCGAGGGCGAGGAGGTGGCGACGAAGTCGGTGAAGTCGTCACCCTTGGTCAGATTGGTCACCCAGGCCCCGTTGTTGGTCGGGGCGAGCACCGCGTCGAGCCGGTTGGCGGAGATCACGGAGTTGATCGCGTCACGGGAGAGCGAGGTCGCCTTCTCCCTCGCGGCGCGGTACTCGAAGTCGTTCAGGTCGCCGCTGGTCGCCTGCGCCTGCTCGAACAGCTCCTGCCCGAAGTAGCGGAGTTCGGTCGAGGCGTGCTTCTTGTTGAACTCGATCAGCCCGGCCAGGTCCGCCGGGTGCTTCCCGGGGGCCTCGGCCAGATAGGCGTTGACGTCGTGCTTGAACTCGTTCGTCAGAGCCGGGAACTCCTGCTCGGCCGCCTCGTCCGTCCCCGTCAGTTCGAGGTTGTCGACCACGGTCGCGCCGCGCGCCCTGAGCGTGGCGATGGTGGCGTCCAGGGCGGCGACCACCTCCCGCTTGTTCCCCGCGGCCGAACGCCAGACGCCGATGCGCTTGCCGGCGAGCGCGTCCGGCCGCAGCGCCTTGAGGTAGTCACGGTTGCCGCCCGGCACGGTGGCCGGATCGCGCGGGTCAACCCCCTGGATGACGGAGAGCACGGCGGCCGCGTCGGTGACGTTCCTGGTGAGCGGGCCCGCGGTGTCCTGGGCCAGGGAGAGCGGCACCACTCCGGCGCGGCTGACCAGGCCGACCGTCGGTTTGACCCCGACGACGCCGTTGATGCCGGCCGGGCAGACGATCGAGCCGTCGGTCTCGGTGCCGATGGTGACCGCGGCCAGGCTCGCGGCGGCGGCGACCCCGGAACCGCTGCTCGACCCGCAGGGGTTGCGGTCCAGGACGTAGGGGTTGTTGGTCTGGCCGCCGACCGCGCTCCACCCGCTTGAGGAGGCGCTGGAACGGAAGTTGGCCCATTCGGACAGGTTGGTCTTGCCGAGGATCACCGCGCCCGCCGCGCGCAGCCGCTGGACCAGGAAGGCGTCACGGGCCGGGCGGGAGCCGAGCAGCGCCAGCGAACCGGCGCTCGCGCGTCCGGTGGCGGCGATGTTGTCCTTGAGCAGGACGGGGATGCCCTCAAGGGGGCCGCGCGCGCCCTGGCGCCGCCGCAGGTCGCTCTGCTTGGCCTCCCGCAGCGCCGCGGGGTTGGTCGAGATGACCGCGTGCAGCAACGGGTCGACCGTACGGATCCGGTCGAGGTAGAAGCGGGTGAGCGCCACCGAGTCGAAGCGCTTCTGGTTCATGGCGCGCTGCATGTCCAGGACGGTCGCGCGGTCCAGGTCCAGGCCGCGCAGGACGGTGCTCGACGGGGGTACGGCCGCCTCGTGGGCGTGTGCCGGTGCGGCCACGGACAGCCCGGCGACGAGTGTCGCCGCCGCCAGCCATCGCGTGGAATGCGTGAAAGTCATGGACGACCAGCGTAGCGATCATGCTTTCTGAGGAAAATGTTTCCGGTTCATACTTTTGCCGGACAGGGGCCGCTGTGATGGGCTGACGGACCGCGGTCCGCGAGAGGAGGATCTCGCGGACCGCGACCTCTCAGAGACGGTGGACGGCTCCCCTGATCGACCCCTCAGCCGGTTCCTCAGCCAGGAGAGGGCTCGGCGAGCCGCCACCGACGAGCACCTCCGCCCAGAACACGAACCCCGCGACCACGTAGTCGGAGTTTCTGTCCGGGTCCAGGAGGAACATCCTCGCCTTTCCCCAGTTCTCTCCGACCCGGCGCTCCTCCGAGCGTGTCACCTCGGGATCGGCGACGGTGAGGCGCAAACCTGAGTGGAGGGCGGGCAGGGAGATCCGTGAGACATCCTGGAACAGGACGTCGAACACTCTCGGTCTCTCCTCGCCCTCGGGGTCGCCGTCGAAGCCTCGCAGGAGCACCTTGCCGTGCCCCACCTCGATCGCCCAGGGCTTGAACCGCCCCGGCAGGACGAGCGGGAGCCGTCCGTTCTCGATCGACACGTTCATCCCACACCAGCCCAGTCGTTGAGCCTACGGTTCCAGCGGAAGAAGTTGACTTGATCCATGATGCCCGCAGCGTCCACCTGCAACAGCTCCCACTGGGTGTGCAGCAGGTCACGAGAGTTGGTGTTCTTGGCGATCTCCAGTGCCTTCGCGGGCCCACGGTTGGCGCCGGGGAGACCGTCCAGCATGAACGAGATCTCGCCCTCGCCGCGTCCGGCCCTGGCGATCGCCGACTGGACCTCGTCCCGCCACGTCGCGCTTGGCGCTCCGAGGAGATTGCGCGCGCCGACCTTCTCCGAGAACTCGTTCAGTTTGAAGTCACGTCTCCCGAGCGCCACATGGTCCTTGGGGCCGATGAAGTCGCAGCCGTCGTTGTGGACGAGGAGCGAGGTGCCGCCGGTAACCACGTGGTAGGTGTGGATGTCGGCGATGGTGAAGTTGTGGACGCGTTCGTGGGCGGTCCACTTCTTGAGCGCGGTGACCTGGACGTGGGTGCCCGCGCTGGTGCGCAGCCACATGCCGGGCTGGAGTTCGCCGGCCTTGAGCCACTTGCGTGCGCTCTCGACCCAGAACGGGTGGCCGTCGGTCGCCGCGATCTGGCCGGTGGCCGATCCCCTGTCGCCGTCGGTGTCGACGGTGACGCGGACCAGGTTCTTTTCGCCCTCGCCGACGATCAGTCGTACGACCGGTTTGGCCGTGGTCTGGCCGGTCTCCGGGTCGGTGGCGACGACCTGTTCGCCGAGGTCGACTTTTTCGATGGGTTTGACGGTGCCGTCGGCCATGAGCACGGATGTACCGGCGACGAAGCTGTTGCCGGGTTTGCAGCTCGGCCTGTCGAGACGAGGCCTCTCCGACGCGGCCTTGGGTTTCGTCTTGGCCTTGGCCTTGGCGGCGAGGGCTTTGGATCTCTCGGCCGCTTCGGCGGCGACCTTCTTGGCGTAGGCCTCGGCCGCCGCCTTGGCCGCCGCGGCCTTCTCCGCCGCCGCTCTGGCCGCCCTCGCGGCCGCGGCCTTGGCCGCCTCGGCCGCCTTTTCCGCGCCGCGCAGGATGGCCTTGGCCCACTTGAGTTCCTCGAAGAAGGCGAAGACGGCCTTGCCCGCCCGCCAGATCGCCTCGGCGATCTTCTTGGCCTTGAAGATCTTGCCCCAGGGCAGCGCCCCGATCACGGCCATCACACAGGAGCCGATGTCGCCGTTGAGGCAGTTGACGATGTCGTTGATCCCCATGATCTCCATGAGGATCTGGCCGCCCGCCTCCAGGATGACGTCCAGCACGCTCTTGTTCTGCAACTGCTGGGCCTTGGCGACGTCCTCGGGGCTGGGCCCGGACTCGGCCTCCTGGCCGGGGGCGGTACCGCTGCCGCCGCCGTCCGCAGCCGCGTTCACCATGCCGGTGGGGTCGGTGTAGACGAGGGGGTTGTTGGAGGCGTAGGTGTAGGCGGAGGTGGCGCCGGCACCCGTGGGCATGGGATCGACGCTGCTGAACCGGCCCGTGCCGGGGTTGTAGTTGCGGGCGCGCAGGTAGTAGTTGCCGTCGCCGGTCGTGCTGTCCTGGTAGGCGCCGGTGAACCTCAGCGGGTTGTCCGGGCCCGCCGCGACGCTCCGTTCGGGCGCGCCGGCTCCGCTCCGCCCGGCGGCTCCGGCCCCTCCCGGTGGCGGGGTCGCCCGCCCGGTGACTCCGGCGGACAGGGTGGTGCCCGTGCGGGGGTTGCCGAACGGGTCGTAGTCGTAGCCCGCCTCGATCTGGCCGGTCGGCGAGACCATGTTGGCGACGCCGCCGAGCCAGTCGTGGGTGTAGGAGTGCGCGCCGCCGGTCAGCAGGGCCAGCGGCTCGTCCTCGGGGCCGTAGGTGAAGCCCTGCCTCTCGACGACGGCGCCGCCCGCGTTGACGGTGGTGTCCAGCGCGATCTGCGGCAGGGTGCCGTTGACGTCCCAGCTCCAGCGCTGGATCGCCGAGACGGTGCCACCGGCTCCAGCGCTGGTCGCCGACAGGCGCAGGCCGGTGGCGTCGTAGGCGAAGGTGGTGGAGTTGCCGTTGACGGTGGCCTTGGCGAGGCTGTTGTCGAGGTTGTACTCGAACCGGTCGGCGCCCGCGCGGATCTGGTTGCCGTTGACGTCGTAGGCGAAGTCGCGGGCGACGCTGGAGCCGGGCCGGGTCACGGTCTCGCGGGTCAGCTGGTCGGCCTCGTCGTAGGCGTAGACGGTGGTGTCGTTGCCCGCCGTACCGGTGCGTTTCTGGCTGAGGCGGTTGCCGACCAGGTCGTAGGTGTAGTCGATCCGCCCGGCCATCTGCGAGCCGGTGGCGCAGCTCGTGGCCGAGTAACAGGCAGAGGTGACCCGGTCGACCGTGTCGTAGGCGTAGGAAACCGACTCACTCGCGGTGCCGCGCGTGGTGACGACCTTGGTGGGGTTGCCGACCTGGTCCAGGGTGAGGTCGAAGGCCGAGACCGGATCGGCGTCGCCGTTCGCGGTGGCGATGCGGGTCAACCGTCCGGCGTCGTCGTAGGCCCGCCTCTCGGTCAGGCCCGTGCCGCCGGGCAGGGTGGTGCTGGTGCGCCGCCCTGCCACGTCGTAGCCGAAGCGCCACTCGGCGCCCGCGCCCGCGGTGCCGCCGGTCACCTTCTGCTCGGTCTGCCTGCCGTCACCGTCGTAGGCGAAGGTGACCGCGGTGCCGTCGGGATAGGTGCGGGAGGTGATGTTGCCGCGCTCGTCGTAGCCGTAGGAGAAGGTCTCGTCGGCCTGGCCAGCGGTCTTGCGGGTCACCTTGAGGATCTGGTCCTCGTCGTCGTAGCCGACCTCCCGCACCCCGGTGGGGTCACCGTAGGAGGTGGTGCGGTCCTTGGCGTCGTAACCGAAGGTGTAGGCCGGCCCCTGCGAGCCCAGTGCCGTCTTGGTACGGCGGCTCAGGATGTCGTAGGTGTTGACGACGGTCCGCTTGAGGCGCTCCTCGGGGCTGACCCACTCGGGACCGTTGACGGTGATCGCGGTCAGCGGGTTGCTCTCGGCGTCGTAGGTGACCTCGACCCGCCGCGACAGCGGATCGGCCTTGGTGATCAGGCGTCCGGCGTCGTCGTAGGACATCCGGGTGTAGCGGCCCAGCGGGTCGCGCACCGACTCCAGCAGCCCGTCGGTGCTGTAGGTGTAGACGGTGGAGCGGGCCGTCGGGTCGTTCGGGTTGTAGGGCGTCTCCGGAGTGTGGACCGTGGCCGGGAGGTCGTCCTCCCGGTAGGTCCGGTAGGTGGTGCGTCCCTTGGCGTCGGTGACCGAGGCGACCCGGTTGCTCGCGTCGTAGACGGCGGCCGTGGTGTTGCCGAGCGGGTCGACGGACTTGACCTGGTTGCCCGCCTGGTCGTACTCGTAGCGGGTGGTGAATCGGGCGGGGTCGGCGCCCTCGACGTTGCCCCGCGGTTCGGTGACGCCGGTCAGCAGGCCGTCGTCGTCGTATCTCCAGGTGGTCACGCCGCCCTCGGCGTTGGTCTCCTTGATCCGGTTGCCCGCCGCGTCGTACTCGGTGCGGGTGGTCTTGCCCGCCGGGTCCTTGATCTCGGTCTGCCGGCCGCTGCGGTCGTAACCCATGGTGGTCCTGCGGCCGAGCGCGTCGGTGGTGGAGGTGACCTGGCCGTTGTTGTCGCGTCCGAACGCCGACTGCTTGCCCAGCTCGTCGGTCCTGTTCGTGGTCCGGTCCAGAGCGTCGACCTTGATGTCGCGCTCGGTGAACCCGCCGCCGGGATAGGGGTGCCGTACCCGGATCGGGTTGTCGTCGGCGTCGTAGAAGTAGGTGGTGGTGAAGTCGGCCGGGTTGGCGCCCGGCTCGTTGCCGCGCGGCGAGGTGACGGTCTTGAGCAGGCCCTTGCCGTCGTAGCCGTAGGTGGTCGTGATGGGGGCCCTGGTACGCAGGAGCGCCTGCGTCGAGGCCCGCCGTCCGGCGTCGGTGTAGGTGTAGGTGGTGGTGCGCCGGGAGTCGTCGACCGTCTTGAGCAGGCCGTTGGCGAAGTAGAGGTAGTCGGTTGTGGCCTCGGTCGGGGTCTGCCTGCGCACCAGGCGGCCGGTCTCGTCGAACCCGCTGCGCCAGGCGCCGTTCTTGCCCGGCTCAAGGGTGCTGGTCACCCGGTCCTGGGCGTCGTAGGCGTAACGGGTGGTGTAGGCCGCCCGGTTGCCACCGGGTACGGTACCGCGCGGGTCGACCGTGGCGGTCTGACGCCCGGTGGCGTCGTAGACGACCTCGCCGCGCCGCCCGGCGGGGGAGATCGCCGCCTTGAGCAGTCCGGCGTTCGGGTCGCCCTGCGGCAGGTACTCGTAGTGGCTCACCTTGCCGCGCTGGTCGGTCGTCGAGGTCCGCAACCCGCGGGAGTCGTAGGTGTGCGTGATGGCGTGGCCCTCGGGGTCCTCGCTGCGCACCAGCTCGTTGAACTCGTTGTAGGTGTCCTTCCACACCTGGCCGTTGGCGTCGGTGTGGGTGGTGGGGTTGTTGCGCTCGTCGAACCGGGTCTTCTCGGAGAAGCCGAGCGGCTGGGGCGCCTTGGTCTGCAGGCGGTTGCCGTTGGCGTCGAAGGTCGCCTCGTGCTGGTGCTGCTTGCCGTTGACCACCAGGTCGCGGTTGAGCTCCCGGTCGTAGCGGTGGTTGTCGGAGTCGCCGGTGCCGCGCTGGGAGTACACCAGCGTGTTGCCCCGGTAGCCGTCCCAGAGCACCACCCCGTCGGGGTCGGTGGTGGTGGCCTCCTGTTTGGCGGCGTCCCAGGCGAAGGTGGTCTGCTTGCCCAGGCCGTCGCGCTGCGCGGTCACCCGGCCGTCGGTGCCGTAGTCGTTGGAGATGATCGCCACGTTGTGCGGGTCGACCACCTGCGACAGCAGGGTGGTGGCGTGGTAGCGGTACCTCCAGGTGAACCCGCGGGCGTCGATCACCGAGGTCAGGAGTCCGTCGGTGTAGAAGTAGTTCACGTTGCGGCCGTCGGGCAGTTTGATCTCCCGGATCAGGCCGCCCTCGATCCGCACCGAGACCACCCGGCCCGAGGCGTCGGTGATGTTGACCCCGAGCCCCTCGTAGGCCAGCCGTACCCCGACGTCACGGGCGTTGCGGATCGAGACGAGACGTCCCCGACCGTCGAAGCCGTAGCGCACCTGCCGTGGTGTGGTCAGCTCCCAGCCGTCCGCCGTTCCGCGCAGGGTGGAGCGCACGCCGGGCGGGCGCTTGTAGGCGCCGCCTGCGGCGGGGGTGTAGCGGGCCTGGGCGCCGTCCTCGGCGCGTACCACGGCCACGCCGTCCTCGCCCACGCTCACCCGCATGTCGTAGGACCAGGCCCAGCCGGGACCGAGAGGGCTCGCCCCCCGGTTCATCGAGGAGTAGGTGCGCGCCGAGACGAACTGCGGGCCGTAGGAGGCCATCGCCAGGTCGCGCTCGGTCCGCACGAAGGCACCCGTGCCGGTGTTGACGCCCAGCGCCCTGGAGGCCTGGCCCGCGGCGGTCAGCGCCAGCGCGTTGCCGCACCCACAGCCGGAGGCCTGCTCGTTCGGGACCGGCGGCGGGTCCACGGTCTCGCGCGGGACCGAGCGGTCCGACGGGGCGGAGACCACCTCGCGGCCGTCGTCGTAGACCGCGGCGACGGTGACGAAGTACTCCCTGCCGGTCTCCAGCGTCCAGCCGTCGGCGGCGCCGAAGGAACGGCAGAGGTCGCCCGCGCCGCCGCAGTAGGACCGTTGCAGGTCGGGGCGCTGAACCAGGGTGGAGGTCTGCTCGGTCTGCGACTGGGCGTCGTACAGCCGCACCCGCGCCGCCGCCCACGAGGGATCGGCCTGGCCGACGTTGAAGTAGGTCACCAGCGAGGTGTCGCCCAGCACGTAACCCGGACGCAGCGACAGATCGGTGAACCCGTCGTCCACGGCCTTTCTCGCGGTTTTTCCGGTGAGGGACGTCCAGCGTTCCCCGCTGACCCTGACCGGCTGGCCCGCGGCCTTCGCACCCAGGGGTACGACCGGAGGCCGTTCACCCGCTTTGAACGCCCTGTCCGGGCGTATCCCCCTGGGCAGGGGGCGTTCGACGGGGCCGGGACCGGGCCTGGCCTGCGGAACCGGTGGCGGCGCGGCAATCGCGGGAGGCACGTCCGGTACCGTGAGAAATGACGCGACGAGCGTCGAGACGACAAGTGGAATCAGAATTCGGGCATGACGAAGTCGACCGATGGCGGGCATTGCCCAAAACCTCCCCCGTGGAGGGACCGGCAGCGGAAGAATCAGCTATCCAGGTACGCCAACGAGGGAATCATTCGGCATTGTGCACTGCAATGGCTTTGTTTCGCCGATGACGTTTTGTTATAGAGCCCGAATTCGCTGCGCCGAGCAGGTCGTTAATGCGGGGAAAACGTGATCAACGGTTCCGGCCTGGTGCGATGCAATTCCGGGGATCTTCCCTAATCAATCGGAAAGATCGGCCGACCTGATCCTTGCTCACGCTCCGCGTATTCCGTGTGACGCGGAAACATGGCGCCTTCCTTGGCTTTCCGCGCCACCGGGACGCACCCCGCGCTCACCCTGTCCACCGCCGGGTACGGCCGCCGCGATCCACTTCCCGGCACCCACGACCGGGTGGGCGCGGGTGCCGGAAGTGCCCTCAGCGGGGGTCGGGGTCCCGTCTGGGGACGGCGGTGACGAGCAGATGGGCGAAGGTGTCGCTGAAGGCGTGCAGCAGGGCGCAGGCGTGGGAGTCCTTCTCCCGGGTGACGGTGAACGCCAGGCTCCACTGCTCGACGACGGCGCGGTGGACGGTCTCCGTCTCGGCGGGGGCGGCCTCCGTGAGGGCCGTCCGCGACAGGTTCAGGCGGCGGCGGACCTCCGCCTCACGGGCGGAGTCCCCCCGGGCGAGCAGCCGTACGGCCCTGGCCCTGGCCATCGGCCACAGCGGGGTGGGCATCGTCGTCACCAGGATCTCCGCGGCCCGCCGTGCCGCGGTCTCCTTGACCGGAGGCAGGCTGTTGTCCTTTTTCTTTCGCACCGTCCTCGGCGCCGGGGCCGCCAGGGCCGACGGGAGCGGCGACGAGGCCGAGGACGGTTCCGCGGGCAGGAAGGTGAGCAGCTCGGCGGTGGGGGTCAGGAGGCGGGGACGCCTGGCCTGGCGGTTGACGGTGAGGAGCACGGCCGTGGCGACGGCCACGGCGAGCATGAGGGCGAGGAGCTGCCAGTGGGTGCGCAGCAGGCCCAACGTGACGAGAAAGGTGGTCGGTCCACTCGGCGGGTGGGGGGTCCGGGTCAGCAGGTGGGGGGTGACGGTCATGGGCATCCTGACCGAGACCAGCGCGACCGGGGCGGGGAGGGGTGAGGTGGTCATGGGATCAGCGCGTCCCGCCCCGGCCCGCGAGCGTGGCCCGCGACCGATAGACGACATAGGGGCGCACCAGATAACCCAGCGGGACGCCGAAGGCGTGCACCAGCCTGCTGAACGGCCACAGCGCGAACAGGGCCATGCCGAGCAGGGTGTGCACCTGGAAGAGCAGCGGGGCGTTCGCCATGGCGGGCACGTCGGGCTCCAGCTCGAACAGGCTCCTGAACCACACCGAGACCCCGAGCCGGTAGTCGTAGGAGCCCGTCCTCGCCCCGATCAGGGTGGCCGCGACCCCGGCGAGCAGGACGGTGGCCAGCACCGGATAGACCAGGCGGTCACCACGGACGCCGGCCTGCCTGACGGCACTGACCCGCAGCCTTCGCCACATCAGGAGGGCGAGCCCGCAGACGGCGGCGACCTCGGCCAGGCCGCCGACGAACAGCGCGTTCGCGCGGTAGAGGGACTCGGTGATGTGCATGTCCTCGGTCAGCCGTTCGGGGACGAGCAGCCCGACGAGGTGGCCCGCGATGACGAACAGCAGGCCGTAGTGGAAGAGCGGCCCCGCCACGCGCAGCAGGCGGCTCTCGTGCAGCTGGCTTGATCGGGTGGTCATCCCGAAGCGGTCGTAGCGGTAGCGCCAGACGCTGCCCGCGACGAACAGGACGAGGACGAGGTAGGGCAGTACGCCCCACAACGCGATCTGCAGATGTCTCACCGGCGGGCTCCCTGGCTGGAGTGCTGAGTGACCGTTGGATAGGGAGTGAGGTCGAGGCCGACGCTCTCGGAGGGCGGCCCCGCCTGCGCGATCTCGCCCACCGCCCGGCGTTCCCGCGCGCTCGCCTGAGGCAGGGTCGCGCGTACGGCGTCGAGCACGTCGGCGTAGGGACTGCGGTACTTGTGCAGGGCGGCGGACAGCAGGTCGAGCGCCGCCCGGTGCCCGCGCAGCAGTGGCCCGCCCCGTTCGGGGCAGCGGGCCGCGAACTCCAGCATCAGCGGCAGGAAGTCGGGTAGTTCCGCCTCCTCCGGCCGCCAGCCGCTGGCGCGGTAGAGCGCCTTGATCTCGGCGAGGGAGGCGCCCCGCCGTCTGGTGTCGCCGTCGGTGTAGTAGGTCAGGTGCAGGGTACGGCGGCCGCTGCGGTCGAAGGTCGTGACGTACCGGGCGGCGAGGTCGAGGGTGTCCTGTTCCCGCACGTGGTCGCGGAAGCGCAGCAGGAGGCGGGCGGGCGGTGTCGGGACGACGGCCAGGGCCCGTCCTACCAGGTCGAGGTGGCCGGGCCAGTCGGGACCAGGATAGGCGAGCAGCAGGGAGGCGGCCTGGTGGACGACGGCGTGGTTCATCCGGCCTCTCCTCTGCGGGGTGGGAACAGGCCGTCGGGCCGGCCCCTGCCGTCCCAGCCGAACAGGTTGAACCGCCCGCTCCGCTCGTCGCCGCCGTCCGGGATCGGTGACGCGTGGAAGGCGGCGGTGTCCGCTCCCGCCCTCATCCCCGCGAACATGTCCTCCGTCATGCCGGGGCCGCCCGGTCCGTCCAGGCTGCACCCCGCCGCCGCGTCGGCCCGCCCCGCGCCCGCGGCGTAGGCGGTGGGGATGACGTACCGTTCGTCGTACTTGGCCAGGGCGAGCAGGCGGTACATCTCCTCGATCTCCCCGGGCCGCATCCCGACGTCCTCCGCGACCGTGGGGTCCGGTTCCTCGCCGAGGTTGAGCGCCCGCATGTGCGAGCGCATCGCCGCGAGTCTGCGCAGCGCCGCCTCGACCGGGGCGGTGTCGCCCGCGGTGAACAGCCCCGCCAGGTACTCCAGCGGGATGCGCAGCGCGTCGATCGCGCCGAAGAGGTTGTCCGCGTCCTCCCCGTCGTTGCCGGTCCCGGCCAGCGCGTCCACCACCGGGGACAGCGGCGGCACGTACCAGACCATCGGCATGGTCCGGTACTCCGGGTGCAGCGGCAGCGCGACCCGGTAACGGGTGATGAGCGCGTTCACCGGGGAGCGCCTGGCGGCCAGGATCCAGTCGTGCGGGATGCCCGCCGCCTCAGCGGCGGCGACCACCTCGGGGTCGTCGGGAGAGAGGAAGCAGTCGAGCTGGGCCGGGTAGAGGTCCTCCTCCCTGGGCGTCGCGGCGGCCTCACCGACCCGGTCGGCGTCGTAGAGCATCACCCCGAGGTAGCGCAGCCTGCCGACGCACGTCTCGGAGCAGACGGTCGGCGCCCCGGCCTCGATCCGCGGGTAGCACAGTGTGCACTTCTCCGCCTTGCCGCTGTCGTGGTTGAAGTACACCTTCTTGTACGGGCAGCCGCTGACGCACATCCGCCAGCCCCGGCACCTGTCCTGGTCGACCAGGACGATGCCGTCCTCAAGCCGCTTGTACATCGCGCCGGAGGGGCAGACGGCCACGCAGGACGGGTTGAGGCAGTGCTCGCAGATGCGCGGCAGGTAGAACATGAAGGAGCGCTCGTACTCCAGCCGCACCTCCTGGCTGACCCTGCGCAGCACCGGGTCGCCCGCCAGGTGCTCGGGGCCGCCGCCCAGGTCGTCGTCCCAGTTGGGCCCCCAGGTGACGGCCGTCGGGGAGCCGTCGATGAGCGAACGGGGCGCGGCCGTGGGCACGTCGTCGCCCAGCGGGGCGTTGATGAGGTTCTCGTAGTCGTAGGTCCACGGCTGGTAGTAGTCGTCGAGCAGCGGCAGTTCGGGGTTGGCGAACAGCCGGCTCAGGCGCCTGACCCGGCCGCCGGAACGCGGCACCAGCCTGCCGTTGCGCAGCCGCCAGCCGCCCTTCCACCTGTCCTGGTCCTCGTAGCCCCTGGGGTAACCCTGCCCGGGACGGGTCTCGACGTTGTTGAACCAGACGTACTCGGTGCCCGCCCGGTTGGTCCATGTCTGCTTGCAGGTGACGGAGCAGGTGTGGCAGCCGATGCACTTGTCCAGGTTCATCACCATGGCGATCTGAGCCATCACGCGCATCAGTACTGCACCTCCTGGGAACGGCGGCGGATGACGGTCACCGCGTCACGCTGGTTGCCGGTCGGCCCGTAGTAGTTGGGCGCGAAGGACAGCTGGCCGTACCCGCCGATGAGGTGGGTCGGTTTGATCAGCAGTTTGGTGAGGGCGTTGTGCACGCCGCCCCGGCGCCCCGTGGCCTGCGACTTCGGCACGTTCACCAGGCGTTCCTGCACGTGGTACATGAAGACGGTGCCCTGCGGCATCCGGTGGGAGACCACGGCGCGGGCGACGACGACGCCGTTGGCGTTGACCGCCTCGATCCAGTCGTTGTCCGCGATCCCGGCGGCCCGGGCGTCCTCGACGCTGACCCAGATGACGGGGCCGCCCCTGGCCAGGGTCTGCATCAGCAGGTTCTCCTGGTACTCGGAGTGGATGGACCACTTGGAGTGCGAGGTGACGTAGCGGACGGTCACCGCGAGATCCCCCTCGTGGGTCCCGCCGTACTCGCCGAGGGCCGCCGTGTCCAGCGGCGGCCGGTAGACCGGGAGTTGCTCGCCCAGCTCGGCCATCCAGTCGTGGTCGAGGTAGAAGTGCTGGCGCCCGGTGAGGGTGTGCCACGGTTTGGCGTGCTCGACGTTGACGGTGAACGGCGCGTAGCGGCGGTCGGGGGCCTCCTTGCCCGACCACTCGAAGCTCGCCCCGACCTGCACGGGACGGTCCTGGGTGTCGGAGAAGACCACCCTGCGCTCGGCGACGGAGGCGGCCAGTTCGGCCATGCCGGAGCCGGGGCCGCAGCGTTCGCCGAGCCTGGTGAAGCCCTCGGCGGCGACCCGCCCGTTCGTGGTGCCGGACAGGGCCAGGATCGCCTCGCACAGCTTGACGTCGCTGTCCAGCAGCGGCCTGCCCGCCGCAGGGCCGTCCCCGGCCTGCCCGCAGCGCGCGGTCAGCCAGCGCGCCTCGGGCGCGGTGCCGACGGTGACGCCCTTGACCGTCAGGCCCACCTGTTCCGGCAGCGGGCCGAGGGAGGCGAGCTTGGCGGCGACGGCGGTGTAGTCACGTTCGACGAGGGTCAGCGCGGGCAGGTTGTGGCCCGGTCGCGCGGGGACGTCGCCGCCGCGCCAGTCGGGGACGCGGCCGCCGGGCTGGGCCGTCTCACCGGGCGTGTCGTGCTGCAGCGCGGTGGCGACCAGGTCGTGGGCGACGTCCAGCCGCCCCGCGGCCAGCTCGGAGAACCTGCGCGCCAGACCGTGGAAGATCTCGAAGTCGGTGCGGGCCTGCCAGGGCGGGCTGATGGCCGGGGAGAAGGCGTGCACGTACGGGTGCATGTCGGTGCTGGACAGGTCGTGCTTCTCGTACCAGGTCGCGGCGGGCAACACCAGGTCGGAGAACAACGTGGTCGAGGTCATCCGGAAGTCCAGCGAGAGCAGCAGGTCGAGCTTGCCGCGCGGCGCCTCGTCGCGCCACTCCACCTCGCGGGGCCTGTCGCCCGGGGGCGCCTCCTGGGCGGTGGCGTTGTCGGGAGCACCGAGCAGGTGCCGCAGGAAGTACTCGTTGCCCTTGGCGGAGGAGCCGATGAGGTTGGCCCGCCACACCGTCAGCACCCTCGGCCAGTTCTCCGGCGCGTCCGGGTCCTCGCAGGCGAAGCCGACCCTGCCCGCCGCGATCTCCTCGGCCGCCCACAGCGCCGGGTCCTTCCCACTGGCCCGCGCCCTGGCCCCGAGCTCCAGGGGGTTGGCGGAGAAGGTCGGATACGACGGCATCCAGCCGAGCCTGGCCGACTGCGCGACGAGGTCGGCGGTGTGCCGTCCCGCGAACAGCCGCCGCCCGGTCGCGCTGGACAGCGCGTCGGCGGAGAAACGCTCGTAGCGCCACTGGTCGGTGTGCACGTACCAGTACGGTGTGCCCGCCATCTGCCGTGAGGGACGCACCCAGTCGGCGGCCGTGGACAGCTGCTGCCATCCGGCCAGCGGCCGTACCTTCTCCTGGCCCACGTAGTGCGCCCACCCGCCGCCGTTGACGCCCTGGCAGCCGGTCAGCAGCAGCAGTGAGAGGAACGAGCGGTAGATCGTGTCGGAGTGGAACCAGTGGTTGGTGCCCGCGCCCATCACGATCATCGCCCGGCCCCGGGTCTTCTCCGCGGTCGTGGCGAACTCCCTGGCGATCCGGGTGATCCGTTCGGCGGGGACCGAGGTGATCCGCTCCTGCCAGGCCGGGGTGCAGGGGGAGTCGGCGTCGTCGTAGCCGTCCGGCCACCGTCCGGGAAGGCCGGGGCGGCGCACGCCGTACTGGGCGAGGAGCAGGTCGAAGACGGTGGTCACCAGGCGTCCGCCGATCCGCCGCACCGGCGCCCCGCGCCGTACCGCGCCCGTCTCCCCGTCGCCTTCGTCGAGGCCGGAGTCGAAGCGGGGCAGCAGGATCTCGGCGGTCTCGCCGCCCTGCGGCGGGTGGAGGCTGAGCAGCGGCTCGACCGCGCCCAGGTCCAGGTTCCACCGGCCCGCGCCCTCCTCGCTCCAGCGTTCGCCGAGGGTGCCGTTGGGCGCGACCGGCTCACCGGTGACCGCGTCGAGGAGCACCGGCCGCCACCGGTCGGCCGCGTTCACCGCGGCCCCGTCCCCTGGGGCGCTGCCCTCTGGGGCGCCGTCCGGTGCCAGGTCGGCGGCGGTGACGAACTTGCCGGGCACGTATCCGCCCGTCTCGTGCTCCTCCAGCGCGACCAGGAACGGCAGGTCGGTGAAGCGCCTGACGTAGTCGGTGAAGTACGGCACGGTGCGCTCGACGAAGAACTCGTTCAGGATCACGTGTCCCATCGCCATGGCGACCGCGCCGTCCGTGCCCGGGTGCGGGTGCAGCCACTCGTCGGCGAACTTCGTCGCGTCCGAGTAGTCGGGCGAGACCACGACGACCTTCTGGCCCCGGTAGCGGGCCTCGGCCATCCAGTGCGCGTCCGGGGTGCGGGTGACCGGGACGTTCGACCCCCACAGCATCAGGTAGGCCGCGTCCCACCAGTCGGCCGACTCGGGCACGTCGGTCTGGTCCCCGAAGACCTGGGGCGAGGCCACCGGCAGGTCGGCGTACCAGTCGTAGAAGGACAGCATGGGGGCGCCGATGAGCGACATGAAACGCGCGCCGATCGCGTGCGAGGCCATCGACATGGCGGGGATGGGGGAGAAGCCCGCGACGCGGTCGGGGCCGTACTTCATGATGGTGTGGACGTGCGCGGCGGCGGCGATCTCCAGCGCCTCCTCCCACCCGATCCGCACCAGCCCGCCCTGGCCGCGCGCCGACTGGTAGCGCCGCCGTCTCTCCGGGTCCGAGGTGATCTCCGCCCAGGCCGCGACGGGGTCGCCGAGCCTGGTTCTGGCCTCCCGGTACATCCGTACCAGGACGCCACGGGCGTGCGGGTGGCGGACCCTGGTCGGAGAGTAGGTGTACCAGGAGAAGGAGGCCCCGCGCGGGCATCCCCTCGGCTCGTACTCCGGCCGGTCGGGGCCCACGGAGGGGTAGTCGGTCTGCTGGGTCTCCCAGGTGATCAGCCCGTCCTTCACGTACACCTTCCAGGAGCACGACCCGGTGCAGTTCACCCCGTGGGTCGAGCGCACCACCTTGTCGTGCGCCCATCGCTTCCGGTAGGGGGCGTCGTTGACTGCCTGGTCGCCGCGGAAGACGGCCCGCAGGTCGGGGGTTGTCTCCGAGCGGTGCAGCAACCTGCCCGCCTGGAGGAGCATCTCCGTTGCGGCTGCCGCCGCCCGGTCGGTTCTGTCACGCGCTGTCCGAGGAACCATGGAACCCCCTCGGCGGGCATGCGTCATCACGCCCGCGCCGCTCCTGATGTTCACTGTGTGGAGCTGCCCGCTGTCGGTGGCGGCCTCATTGCCGCATGGAAACAACCGGAGTCAGCAGCCGGGCAACACTTTCGTCAAGGAAAGTGTTTCTATCATGCGATGGTTAACGGGGGAATCCGCCTGCTCGGCATGTCGATTCTTTCGGGCCCGAAACGCGCGAGACGGTCCTCCGGAACGACGGAAAGGGTCGCCGGGAGGGCCGTCTGCGGGGTTTTCTGCACGTCAGGTGGATATGAGGAAGGAAAATGAGTCATTGATGTGGGCCGTCGCGAACGGGCCTTTATGGCTGGATGCGTGGGGCTGTCATGGGGAAAACGGAGCTTCAGGAGAGAAGGTCGGTATCGTCCTCGTCCTGCGCGACCGCGGTGAACTCCTGCAGCCCCCGGGCGAGGGCCTGCCGCGTCCCGGGCGTCAGCCGCTCCAGCGCCGCGCCGATGCGCCTGCGACGGGCCGAGCGCAGCCGCCGCAGCGTCTCCCGGCCCCGCTCGGCGGTCTCGATGCGGATCTCACGGCGACTGTGCGGGGCGGGGAAACGGGTCAGCAGCCCGGCGCCGTCGAGCCGGTCGACCATCCGGCCCGTGGCCGAGATCGACATGCTGAGGTGGGCGGCGAGCGTGCTGAGGTTGAGCGGGCCGTGCCGGTCGACCGCCAGCAGCACCCGAAGCTGGGTGAGCGACAGGTCGCTCATCTCGGCCACCGCGTTGAGCGTCACCTCGACCAGGACCAGGGAGGCCTCCTCGACCACCCAGGCCGAATCGCTCTCCTCGCCGGAGGGAAGCTCGTCGCCGCCGCCGTGGATCGCTTCGGTGGTCATGCGCGCCCTTTCGCTGTACGGTTCGCCGCCCCCGTGGCGACGCCCTCTGTTTAGACCGTACTGAGCCCGGGCCGTCCGCACGACCGTGTACGCGGACCGGCCCCGCCGGGTGAGCGCGTCGCGCCCGCCCGCCGGGGCCGGTCCTGGGTCGGTGAAAGGGGTCGGCGAGAGGTCAGTGCCGCCGGTAGGTGACGGTGAGCGTCGGCTGCCCGACGCCCTCCTCCTTGTTCTCCGAGGCGGCGAACGCACGCCAGTTGTTGGCCTCGGCCTCGTTGGCGCTGCGCAACTGGACGCCGTGGTTGGGGGCGCCGGCGGCCCAGGCGCGGGCGATGGAGGTCACCTCCCAGCGCAGGTAGCCCGCCCCGCGGCGGCAGGGGGCGGTCCAGGTACGGCCGCGACCCTCACGGTTGGTCGTGGCGCCCGCCGAGGTCGCCGGGGGCTTGTTCGCCCAGGTCAGGTTGTGCTCGTTCCAGGCGCCGGTGAGGCGCTCAACGGTCAGGCCCGAGCCGACCCGCCTGCCGCAGGCGCTGGTCTCGACGTTCCACAGCCCGAGCCGGGCCGACAGGACCTTCTTCCTGTTCAGCGCGTGGGTGTCGAACTTCAGCAGGGAGCGCATGACGTCGCTTCCGCTCTGGTCCTCCTTCAGCATCGTCCCGGCGATGATCAGGACGTCGCCCGGGTGCGAGTTCCAGGAGGTCGCGACGTCGGTGTCCGCCTCGATGGGCAGGGTGGTCGTCGGGTCGACGGTCACCGGGTAGACGGTCGCGGGGTTGGACAGGAACGCCTGGTCCGGCTTGAGGACCAGGGTCGTCGAGCCGTTCTCCGTCTCGACCCTCGTGTCGATCACCGAGACCGCCTTACCGCGGGGCTTGCCGTGCCCGCGCGAGTCCCACATCAGCGGCTGCGACGCCGAGGCGACGACCTCGCCGTTGTCCGCGCCCTCGGTGTCGGTCAGCAGCAGCCGTCCCGCCGGGGACTCCGACAGCGCGACCCCGGTGGTCTGGACGGGGATGCGCAGTTCGAGCGGGCCAGAGGGCCGCTCCCGCAGCACCACGTCGTGCCGGAAACCGGTGGGCAGCGCGGTCACGACGAGGTCGGCGGCGGGTCCGGCGGCGTCGGTGAACGTCGCGACGTTCCCCTTGACGACGGGCTTGGGCAGCGGCTTGGGCCACTGCAGGGAGAACACGCGTCCCGCGTCGTCCGTCAGCGTCGCCAGCGGCCCGTCGCCGCCGCCGGAGATCCTGACGTCCGCCCGCGCCGCGCGCGGCCTGAGCGCCCCGCCCTCCTCGACCAGGTCGGTGTCGACGGCCACCCACTGGCCGTTCCGCCTGACCTGCGAGGGGCCGGAGGTGATCGTGGAGGTGAAGCTGCCGTCGGGGTTGGCCACGGTGGTGCTGGTCTCGTCGGTCAGACCCGGCACGGGGACGGCCCGCCCCAGCGAGGCGGCCTGCTCCGCGGCGGCCTGCTCGACGGCGTCCCGAGCGTCGTCGTCGGCCACGGTCTGCGGCTGCCCTGCGCCCGGCGCGGCCAGGGCCTGGACGGCCGTCCCGCCGGTGAGAGCGGCCACCGTCGTCACGCCCAGGGCCAGCCGGCCCAGGGAACCCCCAAGAGAAATGCGCATGTGCGTCCTATGTCGTGAGCGAACATTCGACGGGAATGCCTTTTCGCACGGAAAACGCGTTCACACCGACCGTGACGGGTCGCGTGGAGTTCGGGCGCCCGTCATTTCCCCTGGAAACGGCGGGCGGTTACGGATTCCTCCGGCATGGGATTCACCGGCGCCGTTTCTTGCCCCGTGGCGTCGGTGTGAAGAGGGAGGAAGGCGGCCGGTTCGCCGAGCGAACCGGTGTGATCACCCTTGGTGAGGGTGTCCCGTCGTGGGTGCGAGCATGGTTCCCCGTTTCTGCGATGAAGCAAGATCCCCGTTGGCCCAAATAACTATCACGAATAAGTACTGAAAAATAAGGACATTAGTGCAGTGTGGCGCACGTCACACCGGTGTATCCGTTTCCTTCCGCGACGCGGAACGCGCGGGGCCGCACCCCCGTTTCCCGGACGTACGGCCCCGCGGACTGTCAGCAGTCGCTCTCGTGGTAGGTGCTGTGACCGCTCCAGACCCCCCAGCTCGCGGTGTAGCCGTAGCAGTCGGTCCACTCGCCGCCGACCGCGGTGGTGAGCGAGTCGTCGGAGTAGTAGGTGGTGCTGCAGCTGCGGCCCATCCCGCAGGGCATGGCCTGGGCCGGGGCGGCGGGGAGAAGGGCGAGGAGGGGAGCGGCGAACGCGGTGACGAGGAGCACGCGGCGCATCGTTGGGGGGTCCTTCCTGTTCGTGGGAGGGCGTGGAACGAAAAGGCCCCGATGGCGGACGGCGGAGGCCTCACGGATCCCTCATGGATCACTGCCAGGGTGTGCGAGGGACGGTGAACCGGCAACCGGAGGTCTCATGGATGAGGCCGTCCCGACAGTCGTGGTGCCGGGACGGCGATGTCCGAAAATCAGTCCGCGACGTAGTCGATCGAGTCGATCCAGTACCCCGACCCCGCCGACAGCCTGCGCGCGTGCATGAACATGGCGCCGCCCTCGTAGGAGTAGGCGCACCGCTGCCCGCCACGCTCGGACTCGCATCCCTGGAAGATGTGGCCGACGCCGCCGTACCTGGTCCTGAACAGGGTCTTCACCGCCCCGGCCGAGGCGACCTCAAGACCGCGGTTCCTGTCTGGGGCCTCCCGCACGATGACGCCGGCGCTCGCCGGCCGGTTCACGAAAAAGCCCTTTGTTTCGGAAACGGTGTCGAGCGCCGCCCGGAGTAAGGTGCCGCAGAGAGGAGTCGTGCGATGGGGAAAAGCGGTAACACGGAGATCTATCGTCAGGCGCGTGACCTGCTGCTGGGATGCGGCGGGGAGCACGCGGAGGCGGTGCGGCGCTTCACCTGGCCCCGGTTCGAGGGCCCCTTCAACTGGGCGGTCGACTGGTTCGACGCGATCGCGCGCGGCAACGGCCGTACGGCGTTGTGGATCGTCGAGGAGGACGGTTCCGAGGCCCGCTACACCTTCGACGAGATGGCCCGGCGTTCCGACCGGGTCGCGGCGTTCCTGGCGGCCCAGGGGGTTCGCCGGGGGGAGCGCGTCATGCTCATGCTCGACAACCAGATCGAGCTGTGGGAGTCGATGCTGGCGGTGATGAAGCTGGGCGCGGTGATCCTGCCCGCGACCACCGCGCTCGGCCCGGGCGACCTGCCCGACCGCATCGGCAGGGGCGGAGCCCGGTACGTGATCGCCAACGCCGCCGACACCCCCAAGTTCGACGGGATCGAGGGGACCTACGTCAGGATCTGCGCCGACGGCGCCCCGGCGGGCTGGGTCGCCTACCGTGACGCCCACACCCTCGACGCGCCCCCGGCGGCGCATCCGGGCACCATGCCGGACGACCCGCTGTTGCTGTACTTCACCTCGGGTACCACGAGCAGGCCGAAGCTGGTCGAGCACACCCAGGTCTCCTATCCGGTCGGTCACCTGACGACGGCCTACTGGATCGGCGTGCGGCCGGGGGACGTGCACCTGAACATCAGCTCCCCCGGGTGGGCCAAGCACGCCTGGAGCTGCTTCTTCGCACCCTGGATCGCCGAGGCGACGATCTTCGTGCACAACTACGGCAGGTTCGACGCGGGCGCGCTGCTCGCGCAGATCTGCAGGGCGGAGGTGACGACGTTCTGCGCACCGCCGACCGTCTGGCGGATGCTGATAAAAGCTGATTTGTCGGGCGGGCCGGGGCGGCTGCGGGAGGTGGTCTCCGCCGGGGAACCGCTGAACCCCGAGGTGATCGAGCAGGTCCGCGGCCACTGGGGGCTGACGATCCGCGACGGTTTCGGGCAGACCGAGACCACGCTCTCGGTCGGCAACGTGCCCGGTGAACCGGTCAAGCCCGGCTCGATGGGACTGCCCATGCCCGGAGTCCCGGTGGTTCTGGTCGATCCCGTCACCGGCGAGCGCGCCCAGGAGGGGGAGATCTGCGTCGACCTGGGCGAGCGGCCCGTCTCGCTGATGGCCGGTTACCGGGGCGACGAGACGCGCAACGCCGAGGCCATGGCGGGCGGCTACTACCACACCGGAGACGTCGCCTCCCGCGACGCGGACGGCTACATCTTCTACGTCGGCCGCACCGACGACGTGTTCAAGGCCTCCGACTACAAGATCTCCCCCTTCGAGCTGGAGAGCGTGCTCATCGAGCATCCGGCCGTCGCCGAGGCCGCCGTGGTGCCCGCGCCCGACGAGCTGCGCCTGGCCGTGCCGAAGGCCTACGTCACGCTGGCGGCCGGGTGGGAGCCGGACAGGGAGACCGCGCTGGCCATCCTGCGTCACGCCCGCGAGCGGCTGGCGCCGTACCAGCGGGTACGGCGCCTGGAGTTCTCCGGGTTGCCGAAGACGGTCTCCGGCAAGATCCGCCGTGTGGAGCTGAGGGGACGCGCGGAACGGGACGCGGCCGGGGGCGGATCCTCCGGCGAGTGGCGCGACGACCAGTTCCCCGAACTGCGTTCCTGAGGCCCGCCGTACCCCGCCCCGGCGACGGTGAGGGTGACCGGGACAGTGACCGGGAGTGGACAAACATGTCACCCGTTCACGAACAGTGCCTGGTCCGGGGGCGGGGGGGGGGGGGGGGCCGCCCCCCCCCCCCCCCCCCCCGGCTGCCACCCGGCACGGACGGTCGCGCGACCTCTCTGAGGAAGTCGGTGGTTTCTTCGGCGGAGGTGGGAGCGCGCGGTGAACGGACGAACGACGGACGAGCGAACGGCGGGCAACGTGGCGGCGGCGCGGGAGCTGGCCCTGCGGCTGCCGAACTGGACGATCTGGTACGGCCTGCACACCCACAGCTTCTGGGCGATGCCCACGGCGGGACACCTGGCCGCCACACCCCACGTCGAGGCCTCGACCCCGCAGGAGCTGGAGAGCACGGTCAGGCACATGGAGTACCTCGCCGCGCGGGCCGCCTCTCCCGGACCCGAGGCGCCGTACGGCGGGCGCCACGCGGAGCACATCCCTTTCCATGGGGAGCCGAGGGACAGGCCACCGAGTCAGGCACCGGCGCGGGCGGCGCGGTGAGGGCCGAGCGAGCGCTGGCCGACCTGCGGCGGGAGCTGCGCGCGGCCGGGGTCGAGACCGAGGAGCACGACGTGTTCGCGACGAGCTCCGGCGATCCGATGCTCAGCCTCGCCCCGGGGCTGATCGTGTGGGCCGGGCCTGAGTGGTTCCGGTGGGTCGGGGAACGCGACCGGTGGAGGTACCACACGACCGGAGACCCGGCGGGAGCCGCCAGGCTGATCCGCCGCTTCCACGACAGGCTGCGGCGCGACCGGCCCGAGGAGGCACACGTACGGCACGAGCATCCCTGACCCGGGGCCCCAGGTGAGGAGTCGGAGACGGCCGTCCGGGGAAGTCTGTCCGGGGGGCCGGTCCACACGGCGACCGGCTGTCCGAGGAACGAGCCTGGAGGCCCTGTGGCATACGACGTGACGGCGGTACGGGCGCACTTCCCCGCGCTGGCGGAGGGAGCGGCGCACTTCGACGGGCCGGGCGGTTCGCAGACCCCCGGTGTGGTCGCCGAGGCGGTGGCCGGGACGCTGCGCTCCGCCGTCGCCAACCGGGGAGTCATGACCGCGGCCGAGCGCCGCGCCGACGCGATCGTGACCGGCGCCCGCCGGGCGATGGCCGACCTGCTCGCGGCCACGCCGGAGGGCGTCGTCTTCGGCCGCAGCATGACGCAGCTGACCTACGACATGGCCCGCGCGCTGGCCAAGGAGTGGCGTCCCGGCGACGAGGTCGTGGTCACCACACTCGACCACGACGCCAACATCCGGCCCTGGGAGCAGGCCGCCCTGGCGCGCGGCGTCACGGTTCGCCGCGCCGACTTCGACCCGGACAGCGGGGAACTGCCCGTCGCCGCGGTCGCGGACCTGCTCACCGAGCGCACCAGGCTCGTCGCCGTCACGGCCGCGTCGAACCTGCTGGGCACCCGTCCCGACGTCGCGGCGATCGCCGCGCGGGCGCACGAGGCCGGGGCGCTGGTCTACGTGGACGGGGTGCACCTGACGCCGCACAGTCTGATCGACGTGGGGGCGCTCGGCGCCGACTTCTACGCCTGCTCGCCGTACAAGTTCCTCGGCCCGCACCTGGGCGTGCTCGCCGCGGACCCGGCGCTGCTTGAGACGATCAACCCCGACAAGCTGCTGCCCGCCAGTGACGCCGTGCCCGAGCGGTTCGAGCTGGGCACACTGCCGTACGAGCTGCTGGCGGGCACGACGGCGGCGGTCGGCTTCCTGGCGGACCTCGTGCCGGGCGAGGGGGACAGGCGCGCGCGGCTCGCCCGCTCGATGGCCGCGCTCGAAGGGCACGAACGGGCCATGCTCGACCGGCTTGAGGCGGGCCTGGCCGAGATCGGCGGGGTGCGGACGTACGGCGCGCCGGGGCGCGAGCGCACCCCGACCACGTTGTTCACCGTCGGCGGGGTCACGCCCGCCGACACCTACCGGCTGCTGGGCGAACGCGGGGTCAACGCGCCCGCCAGCTCCTTCTACGCGCTGGAGTGCTCCCGCAGGCTCGGCCTGGGGGACACGGGCGCGGTGCGCGCCGGGATCGCCCCCTACACCGACGAGCAGGACGTCGACCGGCTGCTGAAGGGCGTGCGCGAACTGGCCGGGTGAGCTCTCAGGCGGCCGTCCCGGCGGGTTGCGCGCGCCGGGCGGTCGTCTCACGTACGGCGACGAACGCCAGCAGGGCGATGCTGCCCAGGTCGAAGACGATGCTCACCGTCGACAGGCCGGGCCGGGCCGCCGGGTTGAGGAAGGTGAGCCCGAGGAAGGCGGCCTTGGCGAGGATCGCGGCCAGGCACGCGGCCAGCCGGACGGGCGGGGACAGGACGGCCCACAGCAGGGCGGCGCCCAGCAGGAGCTGGAGCACGCCGCGGTGCTGCAGCAGCGCCAGCACCATGGGATCGGGGTCGGTCACGCCGTAGGTCGACCCCAGCATGGACGGGTTGACCAGGGCGAACACGGGGAGCGTGGTGACCAGGCCCGTCACCGCGAGGGCGGCGCGGGCCGCGATCTCGCCGGGTGGTGTCGAGGACATACGGCGGGCTCCAATCCATCAGCTTAGTTGATCGTCAGCGTAGCTGACGGATTTCCTCTCTTTCAAGGCCGCCTCCGCGCGGCTCGTGCGCCCGCGTTTCGGCCGTTCAGGCGGGTTCCGGACCCAACAACCAACATTCTAGGTAGATAAAGTGGGTTTTCGGTTTATCATGGGAACATGGGAGCATTGCTCGATCTTGTGCAACTGCGTACTTTTGTTGCCATCGCGGAGTGTGGCGGCTTCGGCCGGGCGGCGTCCGCGCTGCGGACGAGCCAGCCCACGGTGAGCCAGCACGTGCGGTCTCTGGAACGTGTCGTCGGACGTCCGCTGGTCGAACGGGCCGGCAGGCTGACCAGGTTCACCGCGGCCGGCGAGGCGCTGCTGGCCGAGGCGCGGCGACTCCTCGCCGCGCACGACGAGGCGATGTGCAGGCTCGGGGCGGAGCCGGTTCCGACGCTGACCGTCGGGGCCGTCGAGCACGCGGCCTCCCCGGTCCTGCCCGACCTGCTCACCGTCCTGATGTCCGCCCTGCCGGGACGCGACGTGGTGTTCCGGCTGGACCGCAGCACGGTCCTCGCCGAGGCGACGCTGCGCGGGACGGTGGACATGGCGCTGATCCTCGGCGCGGTCGCCAACGTGGGAGGGACGGAGGTCGGCTCCCTGCCGCTGCGCTGGCTGGCCGCGCCGGACTGGGTTCCGCCCGCGCCCGGCGCGCCGCTGCCGCTCGTCGCCTTCCAGGAGCCCTGCGGGCTGCGCCAGCAGGCCGTGGGCGCGCTGGAGAGACTCGGCTGGATCGTGCGGATCACCACCGAGGCGGCCAATCTGGAGGGCGTCCTCACCGCGGTCAGGGCGCGGCTCGGCGTCGCCCTGATGCCGACCGCGTGCGGCGTCCCGCCGGGACTTGAGGAGGTCCGCCAGCTGCCCCCGCAGGGCACACTCGGGCTGCGCCTGCTCAGCAGGCAGGGACTCGATCCGGCGATCGAGGCGTACGCGGGCGACACCCTGCGCGCCTTCTTCGCCGAGGTCCCGCCCTCCCGGCCGTTTCTCACCGGCCTTCCCGGTGGAGAGCGGCAGCGTCGCGACCAATACAAGACCAGCCATCCGATAAGCAATTCAAATTGACATCGATTGGCAAGGTGAATTGCTTGGCGAATATTCGTGAAAGGTGGCCTGAAATGCTCGTACGTCATTGACGTAAATCGCCTGACATGGTGTGATCGCTGTGCGGCCCTGATGTTTGCCCGGGGCCGGGGAAAATGATTTCTTTCCACGGAGGGTGCGTTTTCCGGCCATTCGGCTCACCCGCCGATGGCATGTCCGCCCCTTCTCGCGCACGCGTTCCACGCCCCAGAAGAAGGCCACGCCGATGACACCGAGCGATGACCCGGCCACCAGAGCCACCCCGATCCCCGGCCGCAGGCGGGGCGCCCTGCGCTCCCGGCGCCCCGTCGTCCTGATCGCCTGTCTGGCCACGGCCGCCGTCGCAGGCGCCGTCGCCGTCTCCGTGATGACAGGAGGCGCTGACCGGCCGGTGGCGCGGGCCGTCGCGGGCCCCTCGGGCGCGCCCGTCGCGGGCGGCACCCTCACCTACGCGATCGCGGGCACCCAGGTATCGCTGGACCCGGCCGTCGCGGCCACCGCGGTGACCGGTCTCATCGACCGCAACGTCTTCGACTCCCTGGTGGCGCAGACCGGCCCGGACAGCTTCGGTCCCTGGCTGGCCAAGGAGTGGACGGTCTCCAAGGACGGCAAGGTCTACACCTTCACCCTCCGCGAGGGCGTCACCTTCCACGACGGCACCCCGCTCACCGCGGCGGCGGTCAAGGCCTCCCTCGACCACGTGGTCGACCCCGGGACGAAGTCGGCCTACGCGGCCTCGCTGATCGCCCCGTACCGGAGGGCGCGCGTGGTGAGCGACCTGGTCGTCGAAGTGACGCTCTCCCGGCCCTTCACCCCCTTCCTGCAGGCGCTCTCCGTGCCCTACCTGGGCATCCAGAGCCCGGCCGCGCTCGCCAAGCCGGTCTCCGAGTACCGGCCGGTCGGCACCGGCCCCTTCTCCTACGTCTCCTGGGAGAAGGACAGGCGCGTCACCCTCAGGCGCAACCCCGGCTACACCGCGACCCCCGCGGGAGCCTCCCACCAGGGAGCCGCCTACCTCGACGGCCTGGTCTTCGAGTTCGTCTCCGAGGACGCCACGCGGTACGGCGCGCTGACCAGCGGCCAGGCACAGGCCATAGCGGGTGTGCCGCCCGTCAACGCCGACAGGCTGAAGACGCTGCCCGGGTTCACGCTGAACGCCCAGGAGACACCCGGCCTCAACTACAACCTCTACCTCAACCAGACCCGGGGGCCGCTGCGCGACGTGCGGGTCCGCCGCGCCCTGTCCGCCTCGGTCAACGTCGACCAGCTGGTCAGGAGCGTCTACTTCGGTCACTACAGGGCGGCGCGCAACCCGCTCAGCGCGGTGACCGCCGCCTACGACGCGGGCGCCGAGAGCGAACTGGCCTCCTACGACCCCAAGGAGGCGGCCAGACTCCTGGACGAGGCGGGCTGGAAGGAGACCGACAAGGACGGCTACCGCGTCAAGGACGGCGAACGGCTCACCCTCGTGTGGCCCTTCTGGGCCGAGGGGAACAAGGACCAGCGCGACGTCCTGGCCGAGGGCGTCCAGGCACAGGCCAAACTCGCCGGCATCGAGATCCGGCGGCCACCCGTCGACACCGGCGCCTACGTGAGCGAGTACCTCATCGGCGGCGGCTACGACCTGATCGACGTCAGCTTCGCCAGGCCGACCCCCGACGTGCTGAGATTCGCCTTCGCCTCGGGCAACACCTACGCCAAGGCGGGCGGCAACGTCGCTCTCGTCGACTCACCCGAGATCGACGAACGGGTCGAGGAGGCGGCCGAGACCTCGGACCCGGAGACGGCCAGGCGCGACTACGCGGCCGTGCAGAAGGAGGTCCTCAGGCAGGCCTACGTGCTGCCCCTCTACACGCCGGTGCAACTCGTCGGCCTGTCGGGGCGGGTGCGCGGCGTCGCCTTCGACGCGCAGACCTACCCCGTCTTCCACGGCGCCTGGCTGGGGGCCTGATCCCCATGCCGCCGCTGGCACGCCGACTGGCACGCAGGCTCGCGCTGACCCTGTTCGTGCTGTGGGGGACGGCGACACTGGCCTTCATCGGCATGCGGCTCGTGCCCGGAGACCCCGCCCACGTCATCGCGGGCGGGGTCCAGGCGAACGCCACCCCCGAGGTGCTGGAGACGATCCGCGCCCGGTACGGCCTGCACGACCCCCTGCCCGTCCAGTACGCGATCTTCATCGGCAGGCTGGCCCGCGCCGACCTCGGCGAGTCCTACCAGCTCAACCAGCCGGTGAGCGAGGTGATCCTGGAACAGCTCGGCGCGACCGTCGCCCTGGCCACCGGCGCCGCGGTCCTCGGCTTCACCCTGGCGGTGACCCTGGCCCTGTTCACCGCGGGACGCCCCAGAGCCGGGGCCGTCTCCCGCGTCCTGGAGTTCTGCGCCGTCTCGACCCCCAACTTCTGGATCGGCATCCTGCTGCTCGGCGCCTTCTCCTTCACCCTCCACTGGTTCCCCGTACTCGGCGAGGACGGCCCCCGCGCGCTCGTACTGCCGTGGATCACCCTCGCGCTGCCCATCGCGGGCGTGCTCGCGCAGATCACCAGGGAGGGCGTCGAACGCGCCCTCGGACAGCCCTTCGCCCTGACCGCCAGGTCAAGGGGCGCCACGGAGAACCGCATCCGGCTGCGGCACGCGCTGCGGCACGCCGCACTGCCCGTCCTCACCCTGTCGGGCTGGGCCCTCGGCGAACTCCTCGCCGGAGTCGTGGTCGTCGAGACGGTCTTCGCCCGCCAGGGACTCGGCCAGGTCATCGTCTCGGCGGTCAACGGCAGGGACTTCCCCGTGGTGACCGGCGTCGTCGTGCTCGCGGCCCTCACCTTCTCAGTGATCAACACCGGCCTCGACCTGCTCTACCGGGTGGTCGACCCCCGCGTACGGCAGGCCACCCCGTGACCGCCCCCACGCTCGTGCCGTACCGGGGAACGCGCCCGCGGCCAGGACTGTGGGCGGCCTGCGCGTTCCTCGCCCTCGTCTGCTGCGCCGCGTTGTTCCCCGCGCTGTTCGCCGGGGCACCCGACCAGGTGGACGCGACCGCCGCCCTGCGAGGCCCCGGCGCCGGGCACCCGTTCGGCACCGACCAACTCGGCCGCGACGTGTTCGCCCGTGTCGTGTACGGCGCCCGCGCCTCGCTGTTCGTCGGCCTGGGCTCCACACTGCTCGCCGGAGCCGCAGGCTCGGCGTGGGGACTGCTGGCCGCGCTCGGCGGACGGGTCGCCGGTGAGGTGGCCATGCGCCTGGCCGACATCCTGCTGGCCTTCCCCGGCGTCCTCACGGCGCTGCTCGTGGTCGCCGTCCTCGGCCCCGGCACCCGCAACGCCACCCTGGCCATCACCGTCGCCCTGGCCCCCGGCTTCGCCCGCGTCGTCAGGGTCCAGGCCCTCCTCGTGCGGAACTCCGCCTACGTCAGGGCCGCGACCAACTTGGGACTGCGACCCCGCCGCGTTCTGCGCAGGCACATCGTGCCGAACACGCTGGCGCCGCTGCTGATCCTGGCGACGCTGAACGTCGGCACCGCCGTCATCGCCGGAGCCTCCCTCAGCTTCCTGGGCCTCGGCCCACGGCCACCGGCCCCCGAATGGGGCGCCATGCTCGCCCAGGCCCGTAACTACCTCGACGTCTCCTGGACCCTCGCCCTCTTCCCCGGCGCCGCCATCACCCTGACCGTCATGTCCGCCACGGCCGTGGGGCGCGCCCTGCAGGCCCGCTACGAGAGGCGGGAGCCGTGACGCGGGAGGAACCGCTGGTCGTCGTGGACGGGCTCTCCGTCGACTTCACCACCCGGCACGGCGTCGTGCGCGCCGTACGGGACGTCGGCCTGACGCTGCGCGCGGGCGAGTGCCTGGCCGTGGTCGGCGAGTCGGGCTCCGGCAAGAGCGTCACCGCCCGCGCGCTGCTCGGCCTGGCCGGGCAGGGCGCCGACGTCCGCGCGCGCACCCTGTCCTTCGCGGGACACGACCTGCTCGGGCTGGGCGGACGGCAGTGGCGGCGGCTGCGCGGACGGCGGATCGGCTACGTCCTGCAGGACGCGCTGACCTCCCTCGACCCGCTGCGCAGGGTCGGCTACGAGGTCGCCGAACCCCTTGAGGTACACGGCCTGGCCAGCCGCGACGACCTTGACGACCAGGTCGTCGCGCTGCTGTCCGAGGTGGGCGTCCCCGACCCCGAGGTCCGCCTCCTGCAGTACCCCCACGAACTGTCCGGCGGCCTGCGGCAGCGCGCCCTGATCGCCTCCGCCGTCGCGGCCCGCCCCCGGCTGCTGATCGCCGACGAGCCGACGGCCGCCCTCGACGTCACCGTCCAGGCCCAGGTCCTCGACGTGCTGGCCGCCAGGAGGGACGCGGGTACGGCACTGCTGCTGATCAGCCACGACCTGGCGGTCGTCGCCAGGCTCGCCGGCCACGTCGCCGTCCTCTACGCGGGAACGGTCGTCGAACAGGGGCCCGCGGCCGGCCTGCTCACGGCGCCCGCCCACCCCTACACGGCCGACCTGCTCGCCGCGGTGCCCTCCGTCGACGGCCCGGTGCCCGACCTGTCCGGGCTCCGCTCCGCACCCGCCGCCCAGGAGGGCTGCCCCTACGCGCCCCGCTGCCCGCTGGCCGACGACCGCTGCCGTGAACGGCCGCCCGAGGCGCTGCCGTACGGGACGGACCGGGTGGTGCGCTGCTGGTATCCGGGGACAGTGCCCGCGACCGCGTCCAGGAAGCGCGCCGCGGGCCCCGCAGCGCCGACGCGGGCCGAGACGGTCCTCACCGTCCGGGGGGTCGTCAAACGCTTCCGTTCACCCGGCGGCTCCCACCGCACCGCGGTCGACGACGTGTCGTTCGACCTGGCCGCGGGGGAGGCGCTGGGGATCGTGGGGGAGTCGGGTTCGGGCAAGAGCACGACCGCCAGGATCGTCATGGCCGAGTTCGAACCCGACGCCGGATCGGTGCTGCTGCACGGCCGGCCCTGGAGCGGCCTGAAGGAACGGGACCGCCGCGCCCGGCGCTCCCGCATCCAGCTCGTCGACCAGGACCCGCTGAGCTCCTTCGACCCCCGCCACACCGTTGAGGAGATCGTCGCGGAGGCGCTGCCCCGCGCTCGGAAAGGCGTCGTACGTGAACGCGTCGCCGAGCTGCTCGGGCAGGTCGGGCTCGACCCCGCCGTTCTTCGCAGCCGGCCCGGCCGGCTGTCCGGCGGTCAGCGGCAGCGCGTGGCCATCGCGAGGGCGCTCGCCCCCGCCCCCGACGTGCTCGTCTGCGACGAGCCGGTCTCCGCGCTCGACGTCACCGTGCAGGCGCAGATCCTGACGCTGCTCACCCGGCTCAGACACGAGGCCGGGGTCTCACTGCTGTTCATCTCACACGACCTGGGCGTCATCCGCCAGGTGTGCGACCGGGTGGCGGTCATGAAGGACGGCAAGGTGGTCGAAACCGGACAGGTCGAGGCCGTCTTCCGTGCTCCACAGGCCGCCTACACCCGGGCGTTGCTCGCCGCCGTGCCACGGATCGGCCCTGGCCCCGTACGGCACACCCGCGTTTCCCAGAACCCGGAACCGCGCGACCCGCGGCCGGGAGACCCGTCCCCGTCACGGACCTGAAAGGCCGACATGACCCCAACCACCCCTGAACCACGCCCTGAGGGCCTCTACCCGGGCTGGACCCCGGCGCCGCGATCCGTCGTCGTGACGGGCGCCGCCTCGGGCATCGGCCGGGCGACCGTGGAACTGTTCGCAGAACGGGGAGTCGGCGTCGTCGCCGTCGACCACGACGAGTGGAGCCTCAAGGAGATCGCCCGCCTCGACCGGGTCGTCCCCCTCGTCGGCGACGTGTCCACGGAGGCCGCCAACCGGAAGGCGGTCGCGCTGGCCGTCGAGGAGTTCGGCGGGCTCGACGCCGTCGTGCTCAACGCCGGGATCGGCGGCACCCGTCCCTTCGAGGCGCCCGGCGCGGTCGAGGCCGCCGAACGCATCCTCTCCGTCAACCTGCGCGGCCCCGTCCTGGGCATCCGGGCAGCGGCACCCGTGCTGCGCGAGGGAGGCGGCGGCTCCATCGTGGTGACCGCCTCCGTCGCCGGTCTGCGCGCAGACCCGGGCAACTGGGCCTACAACGCCTCGAAGGGCGCCGTCATCAACCTGGTACGGGCCGCCGCCATCGACTACGCCGTCCAGGGCATCCGGGTCAACGCCCTGGCCCCCGGCCTCACCTGGACCCGGATCAACGAGGGGGTACGGCAGAACCCGGCCTTCGCGGCGGAGATCGAGAGGCGCATCCCGCTGCAGCGCTTCGGAGAACCCCGCGAACAGGCCGAGGTCGTCTGGTTCCTGACCTCCCCGGCCGCCTCCTACGTCACCGGGACGACGCTGGTCGCCGACGGCGGCCTCGACGCGAGCCTGGGAGTCCTCCCGCTGCCCGGCGTCCGGTGACCCCCGTTCCCCACACCTCAACGGAAAAGGAGTCAACGATGAGCACCACGGAGACCAACCGCGCGGTGGCGCGACGCTTCTACGAGGAGGTCGTGTCCAAGGGCCGCCTGGAGGTCCTCGACGAGATCGTCGCCGAGGACGGCACCGACGCCGCGGGACCCGCGCTGGGCGGCGGCGGGCGCGCCGGTTTCGTCCAGCACATCACCTGGCTTCGCCAGGCGGTCGAGGGGGTGACGGCCACGGTGACCGACACCGTCGCCGAGAACGACAGGGTCGTCGTCTACTGGACCATCGAAGGGGTGCAGCGCGGCGAGGTGTTCGGCGCCCCGCCGAGCGGACGCCGTTTCGTCGGCCAGAGCATCAGCACCATCAGGTTCCGTGACGGCCAGATCATCGAGTACGAGGTCCTGCCCGACCGTCTCGGCATCGTGCAGCAGCTCGTCTGAGCGCCCGCCCGCCGCCCGCTCCGGGAGTCCGGAGCGGGCGGCGGTGTCATGCGACCGTCACACCAGCCCGTCGACCCACGACCTGATCGCCTGGGCGGTGGTGTCCGAACGCTCCTCAAGAGTGGTGAAGTGGTCGCCGGGGATGTCGGTCGACTCGTGCGCCACCGGCCAGTACGCCCGCCAGTCCAGCCGGCCCTCGGGATCGACCGTCGTGCCGCGCAACGGCTCCGTCGCCCGCAGCAGCAGGATCGGCGTCTGGACCGGCTTCGGCTGCCAGCCGACGAAGAGCCGGTTGTAGAGACCCATCGTGGTCAGCCTGTCGTCGTGCAACGTCATGTCGAACCGGTCGATCCGGTCGAGCATCCCGCCGATCATGCCGCCCAGCCACCACTCCATGCCCTCCTGGCCCGCCGCGTCGATCGGATAGCTGTCGATCAGCGCGAGCCCGGCGGGCCTCAGCCCCTGGTCCTCAAGCGCGACGGCGACCGCGTGCGCGACACAGCCACCCATCGAACGGCCGACGATCACGAAGGGCTCGTCCTCGCCGACGCAGGCACGCAGACCCTCCACGTTCATCTGGACCAGTGTCTCCAGCGAGTCGGGTAGCGCCTCGGCCTCCCCGTCGGTGAATCCGGGAGACGGTACGACGTGGACGTTCCGCTCCCCCCTGAAGACCTGGCCGAACCGCGAGTACTCGTGCGGTCCGGAGATCGCGCTGAGCGCGGGGAAACACACCAGGGACACCCGCCCGGGGCCGGTGGCCAGCTTGATGGGAGGCCGCGCGTACCGCTCACGTTCGGCGGCGCCGAACTGGCCGCGCACGTGGGAGACCGCGAGCAGCAACTCGGCCGCCTGCAGGTGTTTGCCCGTCTCGTGCATCCGCCGGTGAAGCGCGGCCAGCCCGCCCCCCGACCCCTCCGCCGAGGTACGGCCCGGCCGTACCTCCCTGGCCGTTTCCCCCAGCTCACGGTCGAGCAGGTCGGCGATGGCCTGGGGGGTGGGGTGGTCGAAGGTGAGGGTCGCCGGTAGGCGGAGTCCGGTGGCGGTGCTGAGGCGGTTGCGCAGTTCGACGGAGGTCAGCGAGTCGAGACCCAGCTCGATGAGCGCGCGGTCAGCGGGAATGGTGCCCGGCGCCGGATGGTCGAGCACCGTGCCGACCTCACCGCGGACCAGTTCGAGCAGGACCTCGGCACGCGCCTCACGGTCGAGCCCGGCCAGCCTGCCCGCCAGCGACGCCGCCCCGCCCCCGGCTCCCGCACGGGTCCGTGCGCTCGGCCGGGCGGCCCGGACGAGTCCGCGCAGGAGCGGTGCGGGCGTTCCCTCCACGGTCGGCGCCAGCAGCGCGGGCACCGCGACCGAGCCTCGCGCCCGCCCGGAGACGGCGGCGTCGAACAGCGCGAGCGCCTGCTCGGTGGGCAGCGACCGCAGCCCGGTGCGCGCGATGCGCGCCTGGTCCGCCGAGCTCAACCGGGCGGTGATGTCGCTTTCCTGTTGCCAGAGTCCCCAGGCGAGGGAGGTGGTTGTGGGGTGGTTGGTGGCGAGGGCGTCGAGGTAGGTGTTGGCGGCGGTGT